>NZ_MTSB01000021.1 GCF_002093745.1 Pseudomonas graminis | reverse complement strand
GGCCGCTTCGCAGCCCATCGCAGCCGTCGTAACCTCCTGAAGCTCCCACGCCCTCCGGGCAGAAGCCCACAGTGTTGGGCTCAATACTCAATAATTGGGCTCAATACATGTGGGAGTGAGCTTGCTCGCGAACTGCCGGGAACCGGCAGCAAAGCCAGTGCATGCGGTACATCAGGCATAGTCGAAGTGGCCTGTTTCAGAGGCCCATCGCAGCTGTCGTAACCCTTGAAGCTCCACGGCCCGAGGGCAGAAGCCCGTTTCGAGCTCCCAATCAAAGCGGACGAGCAGGGTCCACGGTGACGGGCGCTGACGGCTTGTTTTGCTCTTTCAGCAAATCGCGAATTTCGCCCAGCAGCACTTCCTCTTTGGACGGCGTAGGCGGCAAGGTCGGGGCCTTGGCTTCTTCGCGTTTCAGGCGGTTGATGGCCTTGACGCCCATGAAGATCGCGAACGCGACAATGATGAAGTCGAGGACGGTCTGGATGAACTTGCCGTAGGCCAGCAGCACCGCAGGCGCTGTGCCTTGTGCAGGACGCAGGGTGACGGCCAGGTCGCTGAAGTCCACGCCGCCGATCAACAGGCCTAGTGGGGGCATGATCACATCGCCGACGAACGACGAAACGATTTTGCCGAATGCCGCGCCAATGATGATACCGACGGCCATATCGACCACGTTACCTTTGACCGCGAAGGCCTTGAACTCGCTGAGTACGCTCATGGGTAATTCCTTGTAACAGATAAAATTGATCCAGAAGAGTGTAGCCCAGCCGGGCTTTTGCCGCCGGGTCACGTTCAATCGACCGGAGCTGTCTGTGTAAGTTTTATCCGGTTTTTAAAACCCGTGACCCGCCAGGCGAGTAGCAGGCGCTGCTACGTGCGCTATCATGGACGTTTTTCACGACTGGGGTTGTCATGGCCAAGGCCAAACGCTTGTACGGCTGCACCGAGTGCGGCGCGACGTTTCCCAAGTGGGCGGGCCAGTGCGCCGATTGTGGCGCCTGGAACACACTGGTCGAAACCATGATCGAAAGCGGTGCCGCTGCGCGCCCCAGCGGACGCACGGGCTGGACCGGTTCACAGGCGCAGATCAGAACCCTGGCAGAAGTCAGCGTCGAAGAGATCCCGCGTTTTTCCACCAACTCTGCCGAACTGGACCGCGTACTGGGTGGCGGTCTGGTCGACGGCTCGGTGGTATTGATCGGCGGCGACCCCGGTATCGGCAAGTCCACCATTCTGCTTCAGACACTGTGCAATATCGCCCAGCGAATGCCGGCGCTGTATGTCACTGGCGAGGAATCGCAGCAGCAGGTGGCCATGCGCGCGCGGCGTCTTGGACTGCCGCAGGACAAACTGCGCGTCATGACCGAAACCTGCATCGAGACGATCATTGCCACGGCCAAGGTCGAAAAGCCGAAGGTGATGGTGATCGACTCGATCCAGACGATTTTTACCGAGCAACTGCAATCCGCACCGGGCGGCGTGTCGCAGGTTCGCGAGAGCGCCGCCTTGCTGGTGCGCTACGCGAAGCAGAGCGGCACGGCGATCTTTCTGGTGGGCCACGTCACCAAGGAAGGCGCGCTTGCCGGTCCTCGCGTTCTGGAACACATGGTCGACACGGTGCTGTATTTCGAGGGCGAGTCGGACGGTCGGCTACGGTTGCTGCGGGCGGTGAAAAACCGCTTTGGCGCCGTGAACGAGCTGGGCGTGTTCGGCATGACCGACAAGGGCTTGAAAGAAGTCTCCAATCCGTCAGCGATTTTTCTTACCCGTGCGCAGGAAGAAGTGCCGGGCAGCGTGGTCATGGCCACGTGGGAGGGCACACGCCCGATGCTGGTGGAAGTTCAGGCGCTGGTGGATGACAGCCACATGTCCAACCCGCGCCGGGTGACGTTGGGGCTGGATCAGAATCGTCTGGCAATGCTGTTGGCGGTCCTGCACCGGCATGGCGGCATTCCGACCCACGATCAGGACGTGTTCCTCAACGTGGTGGGCGGGGTGAAGGTGCTGGAAACCGCATCGGACCTGGCCCTGATGGCCGCGGTCATGTCCAGCCTGCGCAATCGGCCTTTGCCGCATGACTTGCTGGTGTTTGGCGAGGTGGGGCTGTCCGGCGAGGTCAGGCCTGTGCCCAGTGGGCAGGAGCGCTTGAAAGAAGCCGCCAAGCACGGTTTCAAGCGGGCCATCGTGCCGAAAGGCAATGCGCCGAAAGAGTCGCCTCCCGGCTTGCAGATCATTGCCGTCACACGTCTGGAGCAGGCGCTGGATGCGCTGTTCGAATAAACGGACCTGAGGGGCTATTCCTGAAGCTCGATCAAGGCCGCCAGTTCGCGCTCCAGTTCCTGCGGGTCTCCAAGGTTCAGCTCGACCAGCCGCCGCAGGTGGCTGATCGACTCCAGCCCGATATGGCGACAGACAAAGCCGAGTTGCCGGTTATTGTCGTGGGTGATTTCGGCGTCCATTTGCACATGTTCATCGTTGCCGAGAATGATATCGACTTCAAAGGGCTGCGCCCGATCACCTGTCCACGGGTCAGGTCGTTCGATCAGCAAGCCTTTCAGGGACAGGTCGACCAGTTTCACTTTCCAGCGTTTATCGCCTTGTTTCAGGTCAGTCTTGGCGTCGAAGGCGATACGTTTGAAACGACGGCGATCTTCGGGTGAGTCGGTCATCGGGTTAACTCTCTTGTTGACCGCTGAAGTCAGTCGGCGGGCAGGTTGTTTTTCAAGCCATTCTCTTGTCTCTGCACGATAGACCGGAAAGTAATGGCAGAACAGTTCTGCCTTGCTGTTTTGTGATCCGGCAACCATATAGCCGTACCATTCCGGCCCTCTATGCCGGGTATCTGCCGCCATTGATCAAATTTCGAACTAGACCATGGTTGGGGGTGGCCTTTCGCGGATCCGGCGCTAAACTCGCAGTGCTTGCCTTCTAGTCAACTCTGCTGGAATAAAAAAATGAAAAATAATAATAGCCTGATGCGCCATGTTCCCTGGCTCATCGTTGCAATTGTTGGGGCATGTGCTCTCGGGGTCGTGGCCTTGCGCCGCGGTGAGGCGATCAACGCCTTGTGGATAGTGGTTGCTGCGGTGGCTATCTATCTGGTTGCTTATCGTTACTACAGTCTTTTCATCGCCACGCATGTCATGCAGCTCGATCCGCTGCGCGCGACGCCGGCGGTGGTCAACAATGATGGTCTGGACTATGTGCCGACCAACAAACACATCCTGTTTGGTCACCATTTCGCGGCCATTGCGGGCGCAGGTCCGCTGGTCGGTCCGGTGCTGGCGGCGCAGATGGGCTACCTGCCCGGTACGCTGTGGCTGATCGCGGGGGTGGTGCTGGCCGGCGCGGTGCAGGACTTCATGATCCTGTTCCTGTCGACACGCCGTAACGGTCGCTCGCTGGGCGACATGGTTCGAGAGGAAATGGGCCGTATTCCCGGCACCATCGCCTTGTTCGGCTGCTTCCTGATCATGATCATCATCCTGGCGGTGCTGGCGTTGATCGTGGTCAAGGCCCTGGCTGAAAGCCCGTGGGGCATGTTCACGGTCATGGCGACGATTCCGATCGCGATGTTCATGGGCATTTACATGCGCTACATCCGTCCGGGCCGCATCGGTGAAATCTCCATTATCGGTGTCATCCTGCTGCTGGGGTCGATCTGGGTAGGCGGCGCGGTCGCGGCCGATCCGACCTGGGGGCCGATGTTCACCTTCACCGGCATACAGATCACCTGGATGCTGGTGGGGTACGGTTTTGTCGCGGCCATGCTGCCGGTCTGGCTGCTGCTGGCGCCACGTGACTACCTGTCGACCTTCCTGAAGATCGGCACCATTCTGGCCTTGGCAATCGGCATCCTGATTCTGGCTCCCGAGCTGAAAATGCCGGCCCTGACCCAGTTCACCGACGGCACCGGCCCGGTCTGGAAGGGCGCACTGTTCCCGTTCCTGTTCATCACCATCGCCTGCGGCGCGGTGTCGGGCTTCCATGCGCTGATCTCTTCCGGCACCACGCCCAAGCTGCTGGATAACGAAAAGAACGCCCGTTACATCGGTTATGGCGGCATGCTGATGGAGTCATTCGTGGCCATCATGGCGATGGTTGCCGCGTCGGTCATCGAGCCGGGTGTCTACTTCGCGATGAACAGCCCGGCTGCCGTGGTCGGCAGCGATGTGGTAACGGTCGCGCAGACGGTGTCCAGCTGGGGCTTTGCCATCACGCCGGAGCAACTGACCGCCGTGGCCAAGGACATTGGTGAAAACACCATTCTGGCCCGTGCCGGTGGTGCTCCGACGCTTGCGGTCGGTATCGCGCAGATCCTGCATCAGGTGCTGCCGGGCGAGAACACAATGGCGTTCTGGTACCACTTTGCGATTCTGTTCGAGGCGCTGTTCATCCTGACGGCTGTCGATGCCGGGACCCGTGCGGGCCGCTTCATGCTTCAGGACCTGCTGGGCAGTTTCGTTCCGGCCCTGAAACGCACTGAATCCTGGACCGCCAACGCCATCGGCACCGGTGGCTGCGTGGCGCTGTGGGGGTATCTGCTGTATCAAGGCGTTATCGACCCGCTGGGCGGCATCAATACCCTGTGGCCGCTGTTCGGCATCTCCAACCAGATGCTTGCCGGTATCGCGTTGATGCTCGCCAGCGTCGTGCTGATCAAGATGAAGCGTCAGCGCTACGTGTGGGTCACCATGCTGCCTGCTACATGGCTGCTGATCTGCACCGTGACAGCCGGCCTGATCAAGCTGTTTGACGCCAACCCTGCTGTCGGTTTCCTGGCTTTGGCCAAGAAATACAGCGCGGCGGCAGATGCGGGTCAGATCCTGGCTCCGGCCAAGACCATGGACCAGATGCAGCATGTGATCTTCAATGCGTACACCAACGCCGGGCTGACCATACTGTTCCTGTTTGTGGTGTTCAGCATTCTGTTCTACGCCATCAAAGTAGGCCGTGCGGCCTGGACGACCAAGGAGCGCACCGACAAGGAAGCCCCGTTCCAGCCCATGCCGCCTGCGTCGCAGGTGTGATGATGTGTACCCACAGAGGATTTGCCCATGTTCAATGACCTGAGTCGCCTCGGGAAATACCTCGGTCAGGCCGCACGCCTGATGGTGGGCATGCCCGACTACGACACCTACGTCGAGCACATGCAGACCACCCACCCGGACAAGCCGATGATGACCTACGAGCAATTCTTTCGGGAGCGGCAAGAGGCCCGGTACGGCGGCAAGGGTGGTCCGAAGTGCTGCTGATCCTCTGATCTGCGTTATTGTCTGACCCGACGCGCCACAGGCCATCACCTGTGGCGCGTTTTCATTCCCGCTGAAAGCATCACGCCAGGAGCCTTATGACTGAGCTGCAACCCATCCCCGTGACCGTGCTGACCGGTTTTCTGGGCGCCGGTAAAACCACCTTGCTGCGCCACCTGTTGAAGGCCGAACATGGCCTGAAGATCGCGGTGATCGAGAACGAATTCAGCGACGCAGGCATCGACAGTCAGTTGCTCGGCACCGACCCGGTCCAGATCATGACCCTGTCCAACGGCTGCGTGTGCTGCACCATTCACACCGACCTGACCAAAGCGCTTTACCTGTTGCTGGAGCGCCTGGACAGCGGCGAAATCGCCTTCGACCGGTTGGTGATCGAATGCACCGGGCTGGCCGACCCGGCCCCGGTCGCCCAGACCTTTTTCATCGATGAAGAGCTGCGCGAGCGCTACATTCTCGACGGCATCATCACGCTGGTGGACGCTGCCCACGCAGATACTCACCTGGCGCAAACCATCGCTCAGGCGCAAATCGGCTTTGCCGACCGGTTGCTGGTGAGCAAGCGCGATCTGGTCGACGACGCAGCCTTCGAGGCCCTCAGCGCCCGCCTGACCCGCATCAACCGCCGCGCGCCGATCCGCATCGTAGAACACGGCAAGATCGACCTCGCCGAGCTGCTCGACGTACGCGGTTTCAACCTGAACGCCGACCTCGGCGGCGGCATGACCCTGCGCCCACTGGCCCCGGTTGGCGCCTCCGGCGACCGCATCACCAGCCTTGTTCTGCGCAGTGACAAACCCCTGAACCTGGACCGCCTCAGCGAGTTCATGAACGAACTGCTGGAAGACCACGGCAAACAACTGCTGCGCTACAAAGGCGTGCTCAATATCGAAGATGAAGCACGCAAGATGGTGTTTCAGGGCGTGCTCAAACTGTACGGCTTCGACTGGGATGCCGAATGGGCAGAAGGTGAACAGCGCGAGAGCGTAATCGTGTTCATTGCCGATGAGTTGCCGGAGGAGAAGATACGGGCTGGGTTCGAAAGGGTTTGTGCCTGAGATACCCTGCTTCGGCGTGAGCGCTCGTTCACGCTTATGGACCACTCAGTAAAAAGCCCCGACTCTCACGAGCCGGGGCTTTTCATGACTGCGTTAAACGAAGCGTATCACGCGCCGTAAACCGGCAGTTTGGCGCAGATGGCCTTGACCTTCTCGCGGACGGCGTCGATGACGGCTTCGTTGTTCAGGTCTGCCAGGATGTCGCAGATCCAGCCGGCCAGTTCTTTGCACTCTGCTTCCTTGAAGCCGCGAGTGGTCACTGCCGGGGTGCCGAAGCGCAGGCCGGAGGTGACGAACGGGGAGCGTGGGTCGTTGGGTACGGAGTTCTTGTTGACGGTGATGAAGGCGCGACCCAGGGCGGCGTCGGCGTCTTTGCCGGAGATGTCCTGTTTGATCAGCGACAGCAGGAACAGGTGGTTTTCAGTACCGCCGGACACCACGTCGAAGCCGCGCTCGATGAACACACCGGCCATGGCCTTGGCGTTCTTGACCACTTGTTGCTGGTAGGCCTTGAACTCAGGCTGCAGCGCTTCCTTGAAGCAGATGGCCTTGGCCGCGATGACGTGCTCGAGCGGGCCGCCCTGGGAGCCAGGGAATACCGCGGAGTTCAGCTTTTTCTCGATCTCGGCGTTGGCGCGCGCCAGGATCAGGCCGCCACGTGGACCGCGCAGGGTCTTGTGCGTGGTGGTGGTCACGACGTCAGCGAACGGCACCGGGTTCGGGTAGACACCTGCGGCAACCAGACCGGCCACGTGAGCCATGTCGACGAACAGGTAGGCACCGACCTTGTCGGCGATTGCGCGGAAGCGCGGGAAATCGAGGATTTGCGAGTAGGCAGAGAAGCCGGCGACGATCATTTTTGGCTTGTGCTCGACAGCCAGACGCTCGACTTCGTCGTAGTCGATCATGCCGTTGCCGTCGATGCCGTACTGAACGGCGTTGTACAGCTTGCCCGAGGACGAAACGCTGGCGCCGTGGGTCAAGTGACCGCCGTGGGCCAGGCTCATGCCCAGAATGGTGTCGCCGCCTTGCAGCAGGGCCAGGTAGACGGCCGAGTTGGCTTGCGAACCGGCGTGTGGCTGGACGTTGGCGTAATCGGCGCCGAACAGTTCTTTGGCGCGGTCGATGGCCAGTTGCTCTACAACGTCGACGTATTCGCAGCCGCCGTAGTAGCGCTTGCCTGGATAGCCTTCGGCGTACTTGTTGGTCAGTACCGAGCCTTGAGCTTCCATGACGGCCGGACTTGTGTAGTTTTCCGAGGCAATCAGCTCGATGTGTTCTTCCTGGCGCAGAGCTTCTTGCTCCATGGCGGCAAACAGATCGGCGTCGTACTTGGCGATAGTCAAATCACGGCTGAACATGGCAGTCCTCAAAGGGGCATGGCGGAAAAGGCGGGTATTCTACCCCATCAGGTTTTATCTGGCATATGAAAGGGAATCATCTTGAACAGCAAATGGGTTCAAGGGGCGCACTGCAGGCTTCGAATTGCAACGTGGCGCTCATCGCAATGTGACGCGGAGCGTTCCGAACTGCGTTCCCACGCTGGAGCGTGAGGAACGATAGGTGTCCTGACCGTGCCTGTTCCTTCGCGTGCCGCTAAAAACTTGCCGCTGCCTTAATCCAGCATGAACAGCGCATCGTTGCTGAACTGCGCTTCGAACTGGCTGGGGGGCATCGGACGGCCGAAGAGGTAGCCCTGAACTTCGTCGCAGCCGTGCTGGCGCAGAAACTCCAGCTGCTCGTGGGTTTCCACGCCTTCGGCGATGACCGAGAGGTTGAGGCTGTGAGCCATTGCGATGATCGCACGGGCGATCTGGGCGTCCTGCTCGCCCGACGGCAGGCCGTCCACGAAGGTGCGGTCGATCTTCAGAACGTCGATCGGGAACTGTTTGAGGTAGTTCAGCGACGAGTAGCCGGTGCCGAAATCGTCTACCGCAATGCTTAATCCGAGGTTTTTCAGGCCGTCGAGTATCTGCATCGCCTCGTCGACCTCGCGCATCAGGATGCTCTCGGTCAGTTCCAGCTCAAGGCAGGCCGGCGACAGGCCCGTCTGCTCCAGAATGCGTGCAATTCGCTTGCCGAGCTGGCCGTCCGAGAACTGCCGCGCCGAGATGTTGACCGACACTTTGGGCACACGCACCTTGGCCTGATGCCAGAGCTTGAGCTGACGGCAGGCTTCAGCCAGAACCCAGTCACCGACTTCCACGACCAGCCCGAGCTCCTCGAGCACCGGGATGAAGTCATTCGGCGGGACCAGCCCACGGCGCGGATGGCGCCAGCGCAGCAGGGCTTCTGCGCCGGTCAGGCGTTTGCCGTCGCCACTGAACTGCGGCTGGTAGTAAAGGATGAATTCCTGCTGTTCCAGTGCATGACGCAGATCGCTTTCCAGCTCCAGGCGCTCGAGCGCCGTCGCGTTCATGTCTGCCTGATAGAACTGAAAGTTGTTCTTGCCGCACTCTTTGGCGTGGTACATCGCCGTGTCGGCGTTCTTCATCAACTGGCTGAGTTCTTTGCCGTCCTGCGGGCTGAGTGCAATGCCGATACTGGCGGTCACGAAAAACTCGCGGCCTTCAAGCACAAACGGAGTCACCAGACTGGTCAGGATCCGTTCGGCGACGTGAATGGCCCGCGTCAGCGCGGCTTCGCGGGTGATGCCCGGCTGCAGCAGCAACGTGAACTCGTCGCCGCCCATGCGCGCGACGGTGTCATCGATGTCGACGCACGCGAGCAGGCGCGTGGCCATTTCCTGAAGCATCCGGTCACCGGCAGCGTGGCCGAGGGAATCGTTGATCGGCTTGAAGCGGTCGAGGTCGAGGAACATCAGCACCACCCACGCTTGCTGACGTTCGGCTTGTTGCAGCGCCGAATGCAGCCGGTCCTGGAAGAGCGTGCGATTGGGCAGATGCGTCAGCGCGTCGTAATAAGCCAGGCGATGAATGCGGTCTTCACTGGCTTTGCGCTCGCTAATATCGCTGAAGAAACACACGTAACTCGCCAGATCGCCTTCGTCATCGACAACAGCCGTAATGCCGACCCAGGCCGGATAGTGCTCGCCGTTGCGTCTTTTCAGTCTGATCTCGCCTTCCCAAGTGCCTCGACCGTTCAACTGCCTGAGGATATGGCGCATTTGCGCTTCCTGCTCGGTCTCGACGGTGAGCATGCTGGGTAACTGATCGAGCACCTGAGGCACTTCATAGCCGCTGACGCGGGTGAAGGCTTCATTGGCCTGGACGATATAGCCCGCGGGGTCGGTGATCAGGATGGCGGATGTCGAATGCTCGAAGACCGTGGCGGCCATGCGCAGGTCTTTTTCGGCGCGGCGTTGCTGGCTGATGTCCCTGCCGACGCCGAAGATGCCCTCGAAGTGACCGTGTTCATCCCACACCAGCACAACGCGCAGTTCTACCGGGATCTTGCGGCCGTCGGCGCGCAGGCAGTCGAACAGAAACATCCGGGTCGTCACTTCGTCGCGCAGCCTGGCCAGTTCGCGAGGCTTTTTAAGCACTTTGCCGATCCGGCTGATCAGCGCGTCGAAGCCGGCCAGTTGCTGGCGGTTGGCAATGGCGGCCGACCAGCCGTTCTGAAGAATCCAGTCCACGCTGTAGCCCAGCGCGCTTTCTACGGAGGGACTCACGTAGTTGATGTCCAGCAGGCCATCGGTGGAGAAGATCACATCACTGATGCTTTCGGCGAGCATGCGATAGCGCTGTTCGCTGTCGCGCAATGACTGGCTGGACGCAACCTGCTCGGTGATGTCCTTGGCAATACCTATGATGCGGGTGACCAGATGCTCTGCGTCCCAGGCCAGTGCCTGCTCGCGCACATCGAAACAACGCCAGTTGTTCTGGCTGTCGCGAAAGCGCAGCACGCTTTGCAGTAACTCGTTGTGCCCATGATGACGCTGGCGCAGGCGCATGTCCTGATAGCTTTTGGCATCGTCGGGGTGCAGCAGGACTTCCCAGAAGAACTCGCCCATGGCCCGCAGCTCGGACGAGTTATAGCCCAGCGTGTAACCAAAATGGTGGTTGCTGTAGATCATGCGCTGACTGAGCACGTCCTGAACGTACAGATGATCCGGCACGGTCTGGACCACATCGGACCAGAAGCTTTCGCGGTCCTGCAGCGACAGCTCCACCTGTTTGCGGCTGGTGATATCGCCGATGCTGAGAATCACCGCGTCAAAGTCGCTGCGTGCTTCAGGCAGGCGCATGACCAGCCAGAGATGCTGATCCTTGCCGTTTGCGCGCGTCAGGCAGATTTCCAGCTCCAGGCGCGACTGCCTGGCAAGAACGGCATGAATCACCTGAATGCCGATGCCTGGACGTGAGCGGGATTCGCCCTCGATCAACTGCTGCCAAGCCTGCTCGATGCTGTCGATTTCCAGCAGGCCCAAGGCAACTTCATTGACTTCGTTGATGCGCAATTGCTGTAGCAGTCTTTTCAGCGAGGCTGTCTGGCTTTTGAGCAGACGATCAAAGTCTTCGCCCGTCGTGACCTGGTGTGCTTCCAGTTGCTCTTGAAGGCCGGACATGTCCATCACGCAAATGGCCACACCTGCGCCCTCGAAGATGTCCCGATAGCGGCGTCGGCTCTGCATGATCAGGCGCTGACGCCTGCGCAGGCTGATCAGCGCGATCAGTGGCAGAATCGACAGCATGAGGCCGATCAGGCATTTCCCGATCAGTGGCGTAAGCAGGTCGCTACGGGCCTTGTACGCATCGAAAAGGCCTCGCAGTTGCCAGTCACTGTTGTTGAGCGGTTGCAGCAAGATGGTTTCGAACAGGCCGCTGTCGGCGTCGTTGGACGGCGAGAGCTCACGCAGGATCACCCGTTGGGTCTTGCGCTGTTCAAGACGCCAGGCGTACTGGAAACTCTGGCTCGGCTGGCTGGCCAGGTCTTTCAGTGCGTCCGGGGCCATGCGCAGTGTCCAGTAGCCATTGGCGCCGGTACCCTGTCGAATCAGTGCGTAAACCTGTTTGCCGTCGTCGGTGCTGGTATAGAAATAGGCGCGACCCAGCGCCTGCTTCATGGCCTGCTTGAGAAACTCGCCATCCCGGGAGGCCTCGGCGCTGTCACTGACAATGTCGCCCTTCAGGTTCAGGCGGGCGACACTGCGCAGTGCGGGCAGGGCGGTGCGCAAATGCATCAGTGTCGCGGGCTGGTCCAGTGAGTCCCCGGAAGCCTGGGCCTCATCCAGCAGGTTCATGGCGATCTGCGCCTTGAGCGCCATGTTCAGGCTCATCCGGTCAGAGAGCTGGACGCTGTAGTCCAGACTGCGCTGACGCTGGCGTTCCTGCGTCTGATGGAATTGCTCGATCAACTGCCACAGCAACAGGGCCAGCATCACCAACACCAATGCGGCCAGCGCCCCTTTTACTGACCCACGCAAAGGCCTGGTCGTACTTTCTGTAACGACACCGGGTGATGGCAAAGGCGCTGTAGTGGGCAAATCGTTGTTCCTGACTGCTGGACTGAAGCGGTGGTGCTTTATATGAAACGGGTCGGTCGCCCGGAGGGCGGCTAGCATGCCCTTAGTTATGGCAGAGTGCCAGTCCCTTTGAGCCGGATTGTTTGCCCTGCGGGCTGCATTCCGGTAGCTTTGCGCAACGCGCGTTACCCACAGACTCCTGCATGAGTGACTCCACTTTTTGCACTATCGACCCGGCTTTATATTGGCTCGCACTGCCCCAATCTGTTTATGCCTTGTCTGATTCAAGGCCCGGAACGGTCAGGCGGCAAGTCTCAAGGACAAATAAAGCTTTTTTTCGACCGGAGCTTTAAGCTCACGCTCTAAATCGGTCTTCATCACAGACGCTAGGTTTTCATTCCATGGCTCAATACGTCTACACCATGCATCGGCTGAGCAAAGTTGTGCCGCCGAAGCGTGAAATCCTGAAAAACATCTCGCTCTCTTTCTTCCCCGGCGCCAAGATCGGCGTGCTGGGCCTCAACGGTTCGGGCAAGTCCACACTGTTGAAGATCATGGCGGGCGTCGACACCGAGTTCGATGGTGAAGCCCGTCCGATGCCTGAACTCAATGTGGGTTATCTGCCGCAAGAGCCACAACTTGATCCGAACAAGACGGTTCGTGAAGTGGTTGAAGAGGCGGTCAGCGTCATCAAGGACGCTCAGGCGCGTCTTGATCAGGTTTATGCCGAGTACGCCGAGCCGGATGCCGATTTCGACAAACTGGCCGCCGAACAGGCCAAGCTTGAATCCATCCTGCAAGCCAGCGACGGTCACAACCTGGAGCGTCAGCTGGAAGTGGCTGCCGATGCCTTGCGCCTGCCGGCCTGGGACGCGAAGGTTTCGGTCCTGTCAGGTGGTGAAAAGCGCCGCGTGGCGCTGTGCCGTCTGCTGCTGTCTGCCCCGGACATGCTTTTGCTCGACGAACCGACCAACCACCTGGACGCCGATTCCGTCGCCTGGCTGGAGCACTTCCTGCACGATTTTCCGGGCACCGTGGTTGCGATCACGCACGACCGTTACTTCCTGGACAACGTGGCGGGCTGGATTCTGGAACTCGACCGCGGCGCGGGCATTCCTTACGAGGGCAACTATTCCGGCTGGCTTGAAGCCAAGTCTGATCGTCTGGCTCAGGAATCCAAGCAGCAGACGGCCCACGAGAAGGCCATGAAAGACGAGCTGGAATGGGTCCGCAAGGGCGCCAAGGCGCGTCAGTCCAAGTCCAAGGCGCGTCTGCAGCGTTTCGAGGAGATGCAATCCCAGGAATTCCAGAAGCGCAGCGAGACCAACGAGATCTATATCCCGGCCGGTCCGCGCCTGGGTGACAAGGTCATCGAGTTCAAGAACGTCAGCAAGGGTTACGGCGACCGCGTGTTGATCGATAACCTGTCGTTCACCATGCCTAAAGGCGCCATTGTTGGCGTGATCGGGGGTAACGGTGCCGGTAAGTCGACCCTGTTCCGCATGCTGATGGGCAAGGAACAACCGGACTCGGGCACCATCGAAGTCGGCGAAACCGTGCAACTGGCGTGTGTGGACCAGAGCCGTGACGACCTGGACGGTAGCAAGTCGGTGTTCCAGGCGGTTTCCGACGGTTCCGATGTGATCCGTATCGGCAACTACGAAATTCCGTCACGCACCTACGTTGGCCGTTTCAACTTCAAGGGTGGCGATCAGCAGAAGTTCGTCAAGGACCTGTCCGGTGGTGAGCGCGGTCGTCTGCACCTGGCGTTGACCCTGAAAGAGGGTGGCAACGTGTTGCTGCTCGACGAACCGTCCAACGACCTTGACGTGGAAACCCTGCGTTCGCTGGAGGAAGCGCTGCTGGACTTCCCGGGCGCCGCCATTGTGATCTCCCACGATCGGTGGTTCCTTGACCGCGTGGCCACGCACATTCTGGCGTATGAAGACGACTCGCAAGCAATCTTCTTCGAAGGCAACTACACCGAGTACGAAGCCGACCGTAAAAAGCGTTTGGGCGAAGCTGCGGCTCAACCGCACCGCGTCCGTCACAAAAAGCTGGCCTGATCAGCTTTCAGGCATGCGCCGCTCCCGGTCGGGAGCGGCGCTGTCGCTGATTGATCACTCCGTGGTGTCGATCAGCAACACTTCAATCGACACATCTCCCGCCGGACGTCGCCACACCACTTCCTCGCCTTTTTTTGCGCCGATCAATGCGCGGCCCAATGGCGAACCCCAGTTGATGAGCCCGTTGGCCGCATCGGCCTGATCTTCCCCGACCAGATGCACCCGCTGCTGGTTGTCGTCTTCATCCGCAAACGTTACCCAACTGCCAATCTGCACTTTCTCGGTCGATACCGGAGGCGCGACCACTTGCGCGCTGTGCAGGCGCTGGTTGAAGTAGCGCAGGTCGCGTTCAAGGTCGGCCAGTCGCTGTTTGTCGGCAGCGTCGCCCAAGGCGTTTTGCGCGCTGTGCTCAGCTTGCAGGCTGCTGACGCGTTCTTGCAACAACTCCAGACCACGGGCCGTGACGTAATTGGTCTGCTCGCTGACCAGCCGTTCTATCGGCTGCTCGGCATCGGCAGCGGCGTTGTCTTCATTTACGAATGCGCGACTCATGAGGTGTCCTCTCTAATGGGTATTGGGCCACCAAAGGACGTCATTGGTTTCGTTGGATTTTCGACCTGCCCCACGTCAGTTGGGGCGATAGGCCTTGGCGGCGCTGCGGGTCTTCTCCCGCTCCCAGTCGCGATCACGGTCATTGAGAATCTGGCCGGGGTCGAAGCGATCACGATTGTTCTGAGCGGCCTGGCACTGGCGAAAGCCATCCGTCCAGCCTTCGGCGTAGAGTTTGTCCTTCAGGTAGCGGGGCACGTTCTTCTTGAACAGCCCGGTGCTGGCGCCTGCGGCTTCGCGGCCACTGCCGCAGCCATCCTGGTAGCCATCGGCAAAGCCCGGCGGGTAACCCTCGGCCAGCATCTGGTCACGGGTAGACTGACAACCCGCCAGCACGATGGCCAGCGACAACAACAGCCAATACCGCTTCATGATGGTTTCCTCTTCTTATGGGAGGAGTCTAGAAGCAAATGTGTGAGTTATTTGTAAAAACGACGTAGGGAATGCGTGAGGTGATCAGGCTTTCATCGGGCTGGTGCCGATGAAAGCGTTTTTTGAAGCTGAGTCAGTAGTGATACCACTTCACTTCAAGCATCACTTCATTCTGTGGCGAGCTCATCTGGCTGAATTCGCGCTGGGCGCTGAGGCGCAGGCCGAGGTTGCGGGACAGCTCCCATTGCTGGTTGAGGCTGACGCTGCGGCGCACTTCGCCGTTGGTGAAGTAGTCGCCCTTGGCCTCCAGGCTCAGATTGCCCAGCGGGTTGCGCCAGAGCACGCCGGTGTTGAAACCGGCAGCGGGGGAGATGAACTCGGCAAAATCGTTGTTGTGTTCGATGCGCACGGTGCCCAGCGCGAAGCCCAGCACCTCGTCACCCAATTGCCAGGTTCCGCCGCCGCCACCGTTGACGTGGCTGACCAGGTTTTCGTCGCCGTGCTTGCCGAGTACCCGCTCCAGCCCGCCAGTGACCTGCCAGGACCACGGCTTCAGCAGTTCGGTACGGGGCGTCAACGAACGGATGGTGGCCAGATCCAGTTGCTGCACTTGCCAGTCATTGCCTTCGTATTGACGCACCTTGAGCTGCAGAATCTCGATCTGTGCGCCCAGCGGGAAGCCGTAGGCGTTGTCGTTCAGGTCGTGATAGGCCATGCGCAGACCGTATTCGGCAAACGCCTTGTCGCCGCGGGTGCCCGCGCCCAGTTGCCAGGTGCGCGACTCGTGGCCTTCTTCCGGCAGGCCGGGGCGCTGGATATCCAGCGGTGGCGGCGGGTTCTGGTTGATGGCCTGCAACAGTTCGAAACTGCGCTGCGAGCGCTGTGCATCGCGCTCAAGCCCGTTGGCGCGGTAACGCTCCAGGCGATAAGCCGCGTCCTGGATCAGGGCGCGGCGCTCTTTCGGCTGAGCCAGGTAGTGACTGTCTTGCAGTTGCTTCTGGTCGGCGCTGACGTTCAATACCCACTGTTGCTCGTCGGCATTGAGGGGCGCGGCGCGGCTCAGCAATTCCCGTTCGCGAGAGGGGCGGTAATCGATCTTTTCCACCAGCCCCGCAGCCTTGATGGCTTTGACGGTGTCGGTGGGGATCGCGGTCAGTTCGAATTGATCAGTCAGGTGCAGCCCCGGTCGCGCGACTTGCAGCAATTCCAGCAAGCGGTAGGAGCAGTTTTCATCAAAGAAAAAGTAACTGAAGCGGATCTGTTTCAGTTCCCAGACGTGTTCGACCATGCGCCCGGTTTCTTCCGGGGTCAGGTTCAACCGGTATTCCCACAGGTCGCGGTTCTCCAGGCTGCGGTATTCCGACAGTTTTTCCTGGTACGGCACCAGTGCAAACAACCCTGGATAACCGCCCGCCAGGCCTTTCCAGGCATACAGGATGCTGTTGTCCATGCCTTCGATATAGGCACCGAAGTTGATGGCGTAGCTCAACAACGTGGTGTTGTTGGTCTTGGCGCTGGCCGGGTCGATCCGCAGCAGCGTGTGGCCAAACATGGAGGAAGGGCTGTTGAGGTAGGCCGCCGGGAAGATCAGCACGGTGCTGTCAGGGGCCACGTCCTTGTACCAGGCCTTGAACTCCTTGCAGTCCGGCGTCGGCAGGTCAGTCAGCTGCAGCTGGTCGCGCAGCCAGCGGGTCCGGGCCGGGTACACACATTGGGCGTGGGTCTGTTCGTTGGTGACAGGCGCGTAAAGGGCGTCAAGTGTTGCGCTCAGCTCCGCCGTCGGGTCGTGGGCACCGTTGGCAGCGAGAAAGAATTTGGGGTCGGTCACGTAACTGCGCCAGCCACCCAGCTTGCCAGCCTCGTAGTGACCCAGTGAAATCCAGAATGGCTCATTGGCCAATTGCTGCAAACGGTCGGCGGTCGCATGAGGGGCCGCAGACAAGGGGGCACAGACAAACAGCGCCAGCAATACAAGACGTTTGAGCATAGAAGGCAACTAGTCAGGAAGGGGGATCCCGCCTTTCACGAAGGAAAGGCGGGCGAGCGACTTTAAGCCTGAGTAGCGTACTTGGCCAGAGTCGGATCGTTTTTCAGAACGTTGACGGTGTTGGTGTGAACGTCTTCAGCCGTGGCGTCGGCCTTGCTGAAGATTTGCGAGAAGTGTTCGTGAGTGACGGCTGCGAAGTGCTCGCGGTCTTCAGGTGCAACGCCCAGAACCACGGCGTAGGTCGTCAGCGCTTCGCCCTGACCCATTGCCATGTCCTTGGAAAGTTCGTCCATCATGCCGTTCATGGCAAGCCAGGATTTACCGCCGTAGGTCAGTGCGCCGTTGGTGGAGCAGCCGTTGGTGCCGGAGGTCATGCCGAAGGTGGCATTACCCGATGTGCCGTTGGTGGTTGAAGCCAGGAAGTGAGCTGGAGTACCGCGCTGACCTTCAAACAACATGTTGCCCCAACCGCAGTCAGGACCGCCTGGAGCTTGTGCCATAGCGTTGATAGATACAGCGGCGAAGAGCGTTCCAAGAAGAATCCGTTTCATAGCTTTTTCTCTTTTTAGTTCAGCCAAGGGTCGAGTTTCTTGAGTCGTCACATCAAGGCAGGTGATCTACCAGCAACCACCTGTGCCATTTGGAGCGTAGGCGGGTTCCAAGGGTTCCGCGATCTATTACAGATTATTGCCTGAAATTTGTTTTTTCACGCCGTCATCGGCAACGCCTTGGCCGTTGATTCTCGCCTGTCTGAGCCTCGGGTTCTTTCCTGCCTTGCAAGTCTTGTGCGGCGAGCGCCAGAATGCCGACATCTGCCCCGCCTGATGTAAGGATTACTGATGCCCGATTCTGTCGCAGCCAACCTACGCCTGGCGCCACACGCGCTGACCCGTCCGTTTTCCGCTGAGCAGTTCAGCTTTGCGACCACCCACGAGCTGGAACCCTTTCGCGGCGTACTTGGCCAGGAGCGTGCCGTAGAAGCCTTGCAGTTCGGCGTTGCCATGCCGCGCCCCGGTTACAACGTGTTTGTCATGGGCGAACCCGGCACTGGCCGCTTCTCGTTCGTCAAACGCTACCTCAAGGCTGAGGGCAAGCGGATGCAAACCCCGTCGGACTGGGTGTACGTCAACCATTTCGATGAGCCTCGCGAGCCGAAGGCGCTGGAGTTGCCGCCCGGCAGCGCCCATGAATTCATCGCCGACATCAACGGCCTGATCGACAATTTGCTGGTGACGTTCCCGGCGGTCTTCGAACACCCGTCCTATCAGCAGAAAAAGAGCTCCATCGACCGGGCGTTCAATCAGCGTTACGACCGTGCGCTGGATGTGATCGAGCGCCTGTCGCTGGAAAAAGACATCGCGCTGTACCGCGACAGCTCCAACATCGCCTTCACGCCGATGGCCGATGGCAAGGCGCTGGACGAGGCCGAGTTCTCGCAGTTGCCCGAGGCTGACCGCGAGCGTTTTCACGAGGACATTTCCGCCCTTGAAGAGCGCCTCAACGAAGAACTGGCCAGCCTGCCGCAGTGGAAGCGCGAGTCCAACAACCAGCTTCGTCAGTTGAACGAAGAAACCATCACCCTGACCTTGCAGCCGCTGTTGGCGCCCCTCTCGGAAAAGTACGCCGAAAATGCGGCGGTCTGCGCCTATCTGCAAGCGATGCAGGTGTACTTGCTCAAGACAGTGGTCGAGCAGTTGGTCGACGACGCCAAGACCGATGCGCAGGCGCGCAAGCTGCTGGAAGAGCAATACAGCCCGAGCCTGGTGGTCGGAAACACCCGAGACGGCGGGGCGCCGGTGGTTTTCGAGCAGCACCCCACGTACGACAACCTGTTCGGGCGCATTGAATACAGCACCGATCAGGGCGCGCTGTACACCACTTATCGCCAGTTGCGCCCCGGCGCGCTGCACCGCGCCAACGGCGGCTTCCTGATTCTGGAAGCGGAGAAAATGCTCGGCGAACCGTTCGTGTGGGATGCGCTCAAGCGCACGCTGCAATCGCGCAAGCTGAAGATGGAGTCGCCGCTGGGCGAGCTGGGCCGTGTGGCAACGGTGTCCCTGACGCCGCAGGTCATTCCGTGGAACGTCAAGATCGTCATCATTGGTTCGCGTTCGCTGTATTACACGCTTCAAGACCTCGATCCTGACTTTCAGGAGATGTTTCGGGTGCTGGTCGATTTTGACGAAGAAATTCCGATGGTCGACGAAACACTGGAGCAATTCGCCCAACTGCTGAAAACCCGCACCTCAGAGGAAGGCATGGCGCCGTTGACCGCCGACGCCGTGGCGCGACTGGCCACCTACAGCGCGCGGCTGGCCGAGCACCAGGGGCGTCTGTCGGCGCGTATCGGCGATTTGTTTCAGTTGGTCAGTGAGGCGGACTTCATTCGTCAACTGGCCAATGACGATCAGACCGACGCCGGGCATATCGAACGGGCGCTCAAAGCCAAGGCCACGCGCACCGGGCGGGTTTCAGCACGCATTCTCGATGACATGATGGCCGGCGTTATCCTGATCGACACCGACGGCGCGGCGGTCGGCAAATGCAACGGCCTGACGGTGCTGGAGGTCGGTGATTCGGCCTTCGGTGTGCCGGCCCGTATTTCGGCAACGGTTTATCCGGGGGGCAGCGGGATCGTCGACATCGAACGTGAGGTCAATCTCGGTCAGCCGATCCACTCCAAGGGCGTGATGATTCTGACCGGGTATCTGGGCAGCCGTTACGCCCAGGAATTCCCGCTGGCGATTTCCGCAAGCATCGCGCTCGAGCAGTCTTACGGCTACGTGGACGGCGACAGTGCGTCGCTGGGCGAGGCCTGCACGCTGATTTCGGCACTGTCACGCACGCCGCTCAAACAGTGCTTTGCGATTACCGGCTCCATCAACCAGTTTGGTGAAGTGCAGGCGGTGGGCGGGGTCAACGAGAAGATCGAGGGCTTCTTCCGGCTTTGCGAAGCACGAGGCCTGACGGGCGAGCAGGGCGCAATCATCCCCCACGCGAATGTCACCACGCTGATGCTGGATGAACGTGTGGTTCAGGCCGTGCGTGACGGGCAATTCCATATCTACGCGGTACGTCAGGCCGACGAGGCCTTGAGCCTGCTGGTCGGCGAACCTGCGGGGACGCCTGACGAAAACGGTGAGTTTCCGGAAGGCAGCGTGAACGCGCGGGTGGTGGAGCGTTTGCGCGACATTGCAGAAATGCTCAGCGACGAAGACCTCAAGGAAGAACTTGAAAAGGAGCCTGCGCAGTTGCAACCCGAACTCAAGGTCTGACCGTACTCAGGGCCGGGCGGTGCTGCTGCCCGGCGTCCCGTTCATCCGCAAGGTTTCGCGGGGGAGCGGTTTTCTTCTAGTCTTTACTCCAATCGCAGTCGCCAGTGGGATTGGCGTACATCCTGCCCGGTAAGGAAGGATGAACAAGGGTGCCGATCAGGAGCGCATCATGCAGCGTAGCCTTTGCCTTACCCGTGAATGCATGGGGCTGATGACCCGAATCGAATGCGTCATGAGGCCTCTTCCACATGATGGCGCGCAGTGGATGGTGCTGTTCGCCGCCGGAATGGCGGGCGAGCAGCCTTCCGCAATCAAGTCCCAAGGGCCTTTTATCGGCCTGCCCTGCGCACAGTCGGTGCTGACGGCCATCGTTGAAAGCCTGTCGCAGCAGGATTATCAATGCCTTGACGACGTGTCTATCTGGACCTTGCACCTGCAGGCCGAACTGCGGCGTATCGATAGCCATCTGTCTATGGGTCAGCGTTCTTCGCCTTTCTAGGCAGGCCGGTAAACGCCGGGTGTGCGATATTTTGTCGCATCTCCAGAGCTGCGCGTTACCGCTGATATACTCGCCCGTCCCTCTAAAACACCTTGCGAGTATCAATGGAACGTTTTTTTGAAAATGCCATGTACGCATCGCGCTGGCTGCTGGCACCTATCTATTTCGGTCTTTCTCTGGGCCTGTTGGCGTTGTGTCTCAAGTTCTTCCAGGAAATCTTTCACGTCCTGCCGAATATCTTTTCTCTGGCCGAAGCTGACCTGATTCTGGTGCTGCTGTCGCTGATCGACATGGCGCTGGTGGGCGGCTTGCTGGTGATGGTGATGATTTCCGGCTATGAGAACTTCGTGTCGCAACTGGACATCGACGAGGACAAGGAAAAACTCAACTGGCTGGGCACGATGGACTCGTCTTCGCTGAAGATGAAAGTCGCGGCGTCTATCGTGGCGATTTCGTCCATCCACCTGTTGCGGGTGTTCATGGACGCGACCAACATCAAGCCTGAGTACCTGATGTGGTACGTGATCATCCACATGACGTTCGTGATCTCGGCGTTTGCAATGGGTTATCTGGACAAGCTGACCAAGCACTGAAGCGATCACGATCAAAGAGGCGGGCGGTTTGGTTTCTGGCATGTCGCCGCCGTGTGTTGTAAAACGTCTGTCCCGATGCATTAGACGTTGCACAGGAGGTTCGGTCATGAATTATCAGGAATTTACCGCACACGCCCAGGCCGGGCGGGTCGATGAGCTGAATCTGATCTCCATCGAAGGCGGCATCTACCTGCTGGATGTACGCATGAACGGCACCTCGGTGATGCTCAAGGATCCGGCTGGCAAAACGCTGCACCTGCGCTCGGTGGAACATGCCCGCGAGTTGCTCAAGGACATTCCGGTGGTGCCGTTTTATCTGGTGCATTGCGTGGTACACGACGAACTGTGCGGCATGCCAGTCAATGACCGTTCGGAGATGCGCTTGCCGATCTCGTTCCACTCGTCATGGTCCTGATCATCAAGGGCTGATCACGGTCGCGGTAGGGCCTGTCAGGCCAATTGTGCTAGGCTGCTTGCCCTTTTGGTTCGGGGCGCATCAGCGTACGACGTGAAGGCCGTTCAGGTTTTCACGTCATTATCGATTGCGCGCCCCTCTGCGGAGCAGTGTCATGTCCGAAGTCAATCTGTCCACCGACGAAACCCGCGTCAGCTACGGCATTGGCCGTCAGCTGGGCGACCAGTTGCGCGACAACCCGCCACCGGGCGTCAATCTGGAAGCAATCGTGGCCGGTCTGCGCGATGCATTCGGCGGTCAGCCAAGCCGTGTGGGTCAGGAAGAAATGTCCGCCAGCTTCAAGGTTATCCGTGAAATCATGCAGGCCGAAGCAGCCGCCAAGGCTGAACAGGCTGCGGGCGCAGGCAAGGCTTACCTGGCTGAAAACGCCCAGCGCGAAGGCGTGACCACTCTGGCGTCGGGCCTTCAGTTCGAAGTGCTGACCGCTGGCGACGGCGCCAAGCCGACCCGCGAAGATCAGGTGCGCGTTCACTACCACGGTACGTTGATCGACGGTAATGTGTTCGACAGCTCTTACGACCGTGGCGAGCCTGCAGAATTTCCGGTCAGCGGCGTGATTGCTGGCTGGACCGAAGCACTGCAATTGATGAACGCCGGTAGCAAATGGCGTCTGTACGTGCCGAGCGAGCTGGCTTACGGCGCTCAGGGCGTTGGCAGCATTGCACCGCACAGCGTGCTGGTCTTTGATGTGGAACTGCTGGACGTTCTGTAATCGACCTGCTCGATACAGAGGGTCGCTGAACGAATCTCGCTGATTCGTCCAGCGGCGGGGTTGTGCTGATCTTCATGCTCAGTGCAACTCACCCATCGGGCGCAACGCCCGCGCATAGCAGAACAGAAACAGGTTTCTCACCAGTTCCTTCAGCACCACGGGCTCGCTGGAGCTCAGGCTGTACACGTCCAGATCGCCCTGATCGCGTAATTCCTCAAGCGCTTCCTCTTCCAGAACGGCACACACTTCCCCCGTCTCGCGATGGAGAATTCTCAGGTAAGGGTGGGGTCTGTCCAGCCATGCATCGATCAGATAAGTCATGTCTCATCTCCTGTTGAGGTTTGATGAGAATAATTCTTATCGGGATAATAGCAAGGCACTATTGAGATTAATTCTCATTTTGCGCTGAATGGTTGATTCAGATCAGCGAATGCCAACCGGGAGCGGACGCAGAGCGTATTTTTGGACACGTCCATCGTTCCTCACGCTCCAGCGTGGGAATGCCGTGGGTGACGCTCCGCGTCACAGATTTGCGCTGCGCCGCAGGTTCGGGACAGGACGCGGAGCGTCCAGAACTGCATGCCGACGCGGAGCATCGGCACTATAGGTGTTCTCTTGGACACTTATCAGTTCGTGACGCGCTGCGTCACACAACGACGCCATCAGCCTGTCAGTGATGCTCGCGGGTGGCGCGGAATTTCACGTCGGGCCAGCGTTCTTCCATCAGGGCCAGGTTCACGCGGGTAGGGGCGAGGTAGGTCAGGTGACCGCCGCCGTCCACCGCGAGGTTTTCCACCGCCTTGTTTTCAAACTCTTCGAGCTTCTTCTTGTCGGCGCAGTCGATCCAGCGGGCAGACCAGACAGTGATCGGCTCGTAGGCGCATTCGACTTTGTATTCTTCCTTCAGCCGGCTGGCGACCACGTCAAACTGCAGCACACCGACGGCGCCGAGAATGATGTCGTTGCTGCGCTGCGGGAAGAACACCTGCGTGGCGCCTTCTTCGGCGAGCTGTTGCAGGCCCTGGCGCAGTTGCTTGGACTTGAGCGGGTCCTTCAGGCGCACGCGGCGGAACAGTTCCGGCGCGAAGTGCGGAATACCGGTGAAGCCCAGGCCTTCGCCTTCGGTGAAGGTGTCGCCGATCTGGATGGTGCCGTGGTTATGCAGGCCGATGATGTCGCCTGCGTAGGCTTCTTCCAGTTGCTCACGTTCCGAGGAGAAGAACGTCAGCGCGTCGCCGATTCGCACGTCCTTGCCCAGACGGACATGGCGCATTTTCATGCCTTTTTCGTAACGGCCCGAACAGATGCGCATGAACGCGATACGGTCGCGGTGCTTGGGGTCCATGTTCGCCTGGATCTTGAACACGAAACCGCTGAACTTCTCTTCTTCCGGTTCGACGGTACGCTCGTTGGCAACCCGTGCCAGCGGCATCGGCGCCCAGTTCACCACAGCGTCCAGCACGTGATCGACACCGAAGTTGCCCAGCGCCGTACCGAAGAACACCGGGGTCAGCTGACCGTCGATGAACTCCTGCTGATTGAATTCATGGCAAGCGCCCTGAACCAGTTCCAGTTGCTCGACAAAGCGGTCGTACTCGTCACCCAGGTGGGCGCGGGCTTCATCCGAATCGAGCTTCTCGATGATCTTGGTTTCGGTGCGTTCGTGACCGTGGCCTGCGGTGTAGACAATGATGTAGTCGTCGGCCAGGTGATAGACACCCTTGAAATCACGGTAGCAGCCAATCGGCCAGGTGATCGGCGCAGCCTTGATCTTGAGAACCGCTTCGATCTCGTCAAGCAGTTCGATCGGGTCGCGAATGTCACGGTCCAGCTTGTTGATGAAGCTGACGATAGGCGTGTCGCGCAGCCGGCAGACGTCCATCAGCGCGATGGTGCGTGGCTCGACGCCTTTACCGCCGTCGAGGACCATCAAGGCCGAGTCGACCGCCGTCAGGGTGCGGTAGGTGTCTTCCGAGAAGTCTTCGTGGCCCGGGGTGTCGAGCAGGTTGACCATGTGGTCGCGATACGGGAACTGCATCACGGAGGTGGTGATGGAGATACCGCGCTGTTTCTCCATTTCCATCCAGTCGGAGGTGGCGTGACGGTCGGATTTACGCGACTTGACCGTACCGGCGACGGAAATGGCCTTGCCCATCAGCAGGAGTTTTTCCGTGATGGTGGTTTTACCCGCATCCGGGTGGGAAATAATAGCGAAAGTGCGGCGTTTCGCGACTTCGGCGGCCTGTTGGGTCATGGGAAATCGCCTGGGATGGGATTGAAAAAGGGCGCAGATTATAGCTCAAGTCCGGGCAATAACCGAACCGTTCAGACAATAAACGATGGCTAGATAATGTCTCGTGTGGGAACCTTTCAGGTCGTGGAGACGTCCACTCCCCCGTCAAGGCCGCTAAGGAGGCCAACTTCAGGGGCTGAAACATCAGCATGTTGGCTTGACGAAGCTGCGCTTATGGCTTGTGTTTTCGCCGAGGTTAAACCCTTACCGGCGACCCACCCGCTGCTCTTCGCGAACGTTATTGCTGCGCCTTTCCGGGTGTTCAAGTCAACGCGTTCGCCGACTGAAATAAGGAGTCCGCCTGTGGCAAATCGCTATGGCAAGGGGCTATTGGGAGGTGCGGTTGCAATCGCACTCCTGGCCCTGCTGATCCACTGGATCGGCATCAGTACTATCAAGCAATACCAGGATGACCTGCTGTTCTATCTTCAGGCTCACCTGATTCTGGTTCTGTTTTCAATGTTGGCGGCCCTGGTGGTCGGTATCCCCGCAGGCATCGCCCTCAGCCGACCGAGCATGGTTGGCCGCGCCGAACGCTTCATGCAGATATTCAACATTGGTAACACCGTTCCCCCTCTCGCCGTTCTGGCCATTGCCCTCGGGATTCTCGGGATTGGCAGCGGACCTGCGATCTTCGCGCTGTTCCTCGCCTCCTTGCTGCCTATCGTGCGCAACACGTATGAGGGCCTGAAAAACGTTCAGGGCTCACTCAAGGAAGCCGCCGTCGGCATCGGCATGACACCGCGTCAGGTGCTGTGGCGTGTCGAATTGCCCAACGCCGTGCCGATCATTATCGGGGGTGTGCGTGTCGCCCTGGCGATCAACGTCGGTACTGCGCCACTGGCGTTTCTCATCGGTGCCAACAGCCTCGGCAGCCTGATTTTTCCGGGCATTGCCTTGAATAACCAGCCGCAACTGGTGCTGGGTGCGGCGTGTACCGCTCTGCTGGCGTTGCTGCTCGATGGTCTGGTGACACTGGCCAGTCGTCTCTGGCTGGAACGCGGACTGGCTCGCTGAGCGAAGGAATTATCATGAAAAGAATATGTTTGTTTTTAGGCTTTGCCTTGCTGTTTCCGGCATTTGCCCAAGCAGCGGATAAGCCGCTGTTGCGCGTGGGTGCTCGCGTCTTTACCGAGCAGACCATGCTCGCCGAACTGACCGCGCAGTACTTGCGAACCAAGAATTATGACGTGCAAATCACAGGCGGCCTCGGCAGCAATCTGGCGCGCAGCGCACAGGAAAGCGGCCAGCTCGATCTGCTGTGGGAATACACCGGGGTTTCATTGGTGGCCTACAACCATATCGATGAAAAGCTCGACAGCGCACAGACTTACGCACGGGTAAAGGAAGTCGATGCGAAGAAAGGCCTGGTCTGGCTTTCGCCGTCGAAGTTCAACAACACCTACGCGCTGGCGCTGCCGCAGAAAGTGGCTGACAAGTACCCGCAAATCAACACCATGACTGACCTGACCAAGGTGCTTAAAGACGAAGCCAAAGAGGGTCATGTCGTAGCGCTGGACACCGAGTTCGCCAACCGTTCTGACGGGCTGATCGGCATGGTCAAGCACTACGACATGAATCTCGGTCGCGAGAACACTCGTCAGATGGACGCCGGGCTGGTCTACACCGCGCTGCGCAACGGTCAGGTATTCGCCGGTCTGGTGTACACCACCGACGGTCGTTTGAACGCGTTCAAGCTCAAAGTGCTGGAAGACGACAAACACTACTTCCCGGACTACACCGCCGCGCCGGTCATCCGCCAGGAGTATCTGGACAAGCATCCGGACATCGCCGCGCTGCTCAAGCCGCTGGCTGATCTGCTGGACAACCAGACCATGATCGACCTCAACGCCCGCGTCGACGTCGGCCATGAAAGCCCATCCACGGTGGCTGCAGATTTTCTGCGCCAGCATCCCTTGAACTAAGGAAGGAGACGATATGAGTTTTTTGAGCGCCTTCTCCCATCTTGACTGGGCACAGGTTCTGCACCTGACCTGGCAGCACATCACGCTGGTCGGCATCGCTGTAACGCTGGCCATCGTGGTCGGTGTGCCGCTGGGCGTGCTGATGACGCGCTTTCCGGCACTGGCCGGCCCGTTGCAAGCCAGCGCCACCGTGTTGCTGACGGTGCCGTCGATTGCCTTGTTCGGCCTGCTGCTGCCGTTCTATTCGAAGTTCGGTCAGGGCCTCGGCCCGATGCCGGCGATCACCGCAGTGTTTCTCTACTCGCTGCTGCCGATCATGCGCAATACCTACCTGGCCCTGACGGGTGTGGAACCGGGTATTCGCGAAGCCGCCAAAGGCATCGGCATGACGTTCGGCCAGCGCCTGCGCATGGTTGAACTGCCTATTGCGGTGCCCGTGATTCTGGCTGGTGTACGCACCGCCGTGGTGATGAACATCGGTGTCATGACCATCGCCGCGACCATCGGTGCCGGTGGTCTGGGTGTACTTATTCTCGCTTCAATCAGCCGCAGCGATATGTCGATGCTGATCGTCGGCGCGGTACTGGTCAGCATTCTGGCCATCATCGCCGACCTGCTCCTGCAATGGCTGCAACGCACGCTGACTCCAAAAGGATTACTGAAATGATCGAACTCCAGAACCTCTCCAAGACTTTCCAGAGCAACGGCAAAGAAGTGAAGGCTGTCGATTCGGTCAGCCTCACGGTCAACGAAGGCGAAATCTGCGTCTTCCTCGGCCCGTCGGGCTGCGGCAAGAGCACCACGCTGAAAATGATCAACCGTCTGATCATGCCGACTTCCGGCAAGGTGCTGATCAATGGCGAAGACACGACCGGCCTGGATGAAGTGACCCTGCGTCGCAACATCGGCTACGTGATTCAGCAGATTGGTCTGTTCCCGAACATGACCATCGAAGAGAACATCGTGGTCGTGCCCAAATTGCTGGGCTGGGACAAGCAGCGTTGCCACGACCGTGCGCGCGAACTGATGAGTATGATCAAGCTTGAACCCAAGCAGTACCTGCATCGCTATCCGCGTGAATTGTCCGGTGGTCAGCAACAGCGTATCGGTGTCATCCGAGCACTGGCCGCTGACGCGCCGTTGCTGTTGATGGACGAGCCGTTCGGTGCGGTCGACCCGATCAACCGTGAAATGATCCAGAACGAGTTCTTCGAGATGCAGCGGGCGCTGAACAAGACCGTGATCATGGTCAGCCACGACATCGATGAAGCCATCAAGCTGGGCGACAAGATCGCAATTTTCCGTGGCGGCAAGTTGTTGCAGATCGACCACCCGGACACCTTGCTCGCGCATCCGGCTGACGACTTCGTCAGCAGCTTCGTCGGTCAGGACAGCACCCTCAAGCGCCTGCTGCTGGTCAAGGCCGAAGACGCCGCCGACAACGCGCCGTCCGTCAGCCCGGAAACCCCGGTGGCCGATGCACTGGACGTGATGGACGAAAACGACCGTCGCTATATCGTTGTGACCGACAGCGAAAACAAGGCAATGGGCTATGTGCGTCGTCGTGACCTGCATCGCCAGCAAGGCACCTGCGCGCAATTCCTGCGCGAATTCAACGCCACGGCGGCATACGACGAGCACTTGCGCATCCTGCTGTCGCGCATGTACGAGTTCAACCGCGCCTGGCTGCCGGTGCTGGACGCCGAGAACGTGTTCCTGGGCGAAGTGACGCAAGAGTCCATTGCGGCTTACTTGAGCTCGGGCCGTTCGCGCGGGATGAAGACCAGTATTGTTTCGCCAGCCGACCAAGTAGCTTCCTGAGTTGCCGTATTACCGCCGGTCTTTGCGACTGGCGGTAATCATAAGACTACGGGGGCTACAGATTGCAGTGCGTGATGTTACTGTCTCGTGAGGCCGACGCCGTTGCGGTGTCGGCGGCATGGCTTTCGTAAAGCATTATTTCGACCCCCCTATGGTCGATGATGACTGTGCAGTGATCATCGCCATCAAAACCTTCGCTGCTGCTCCAGACCCTGTTGTTCAGGCTTGAATAGTAAGGTTGACCTTGGGTGACCTCGGACGCGTAGAGGTTGTTAACGTACAGCTTGTAATTATGCTGTTTGAACATATCTCCCTCAAAGTAAACGTCCAGAACGTTGGCTGTTCTGACGATTCGCGCGATGGTCTTTTGCAATAAAAATCGTTGGGCTTTACTCAGGTACGAACGATAGGCCGCCCGGTTTGTCGGCGTGATGGCAGGGTTGCCGTTTACCGTCAGGTAAAGCGCATCAATGGCTGCCTGGTCAGCATGGGCCGACAGCATCGTCATCGCCGTGTCGGTAAACAGTTCGCGGATAGGCAACGCCAGTTTTGCCTGCTCGACGGTGCCGGAAAACAGCGTGTACGTTTTACCGGTCTGGCCTTTGGCGGTGATTAGGACTTCTTGATGGCCGACCCCGCCGACATGTGTCCAGGTGTTCCGGTTCAATTCAGAACTGTGGGGAATGCCTTTTTCAAGCGTTGCGTAAGGTGGGTTGCCGTACTGTATGGCGTAGTCATAACCCTTGAATGCCTCATCTTCGAAGGTGACCTGTATCAGGCCCGCACCGATGAGCACATAGCTGATTGTTTTTTGCAGCAGTAAAAGCTGTGCGCGGTGTAGCAGGCGGCTGTGCAGCTCATCGGTCTGGCCTTCGTCCAGGTTGTCGAACAGTACGTCCAGTCTGAATTGCGTGACACCGGGCCTGAGTTCAGTGCAGCGTTCATCGGTAAACAATGCGTTGATATTGAACAGGAGTATGGGCCGCGATGCCGTGCTGGATAACATGAAATGCTCCCCGCCGACATACACATTGACGGCGGCATGATCCCCGCTCGTAAGTGTGGCGCTGCTTTCGACAACCGCAGTGCCTTCCTCGACATAAGCGGTGCAATGGCTACACACACCGTTATCGACCGACGCCACCACAACGCCATTGATGGTCATCTCGTAACGGTAGGGCTTGTACCACTCATCGGCCACTGTAAACGTTATTCTGTCCTGAAATGTGGCAGTCAGGCTGGACCGTATAGGGGCCAGCTCTGGAATGTAGCGGGATACCTGAAGGTGGATCGGGAACGTCGTTGTGGCGTCGGTTTCCCAGATGGGGAGTGCAAGCGCAGGCAAGTCTGCAATCTGCCGGAGCGTTTCCAGCGTTGGGTACAGTCCCCAGCGGTCAAAGAATTCCGTCAGGTTGACGTGGCTCAGCAAAGAGGTTTCGACGATGAAACGTTGCGCTTTATCATCGCTTATCGTCGGCGGGTTGTGCATGAGCCGATAGCGCTGGTGCAGTTGTGGATAGAACGACGTGCCGAAGGTCAGGCGCAACTGCCAGAGCATCACGAGCTTGTGCCCGGCTTCCTTGAGGGTGTTGTAATCTCTGTGGCTATTGGCCAAATACTCTTTCATCGCGGGGTAACTGGAGTCTACGCCTGTAGCACGACCCTGAAAAAACTCTTGGCTCGCCATCGAGTACAGGTTGACCGTGACCTCTGTCATTCCCGTGCCTGTGCCCCACGTCATGGGTGAGAGTTGCCGTTGATGGCCGCTTTCGTGCCAGGGGCCCCAGCCGTCGGCAGGCGCGGTTGACAGCAAGAGTATCAGCGCATCTGAACCGTTAAATCCCATGTGGCCGTGAGTGGCAAACATGTAGAGCTGGTTCGCTTCCACGTAGAAGTGTTTATTGGGGTCGACCGCCCACTCTGCTGCGCCATAACCCGTCACGCCAGAAATACCGTCCTGTGCCCGAATAGCATCATCGTAATTGACCATCAGCCTTACAGGATCCTTCAGGTAGAGCCGTGCGCTCTGATAGCGCACTACGATGATGGCTCTGGGACTGGTGAGCAGCACGATTGGCGCATCGCTGTACTGCGCCATTTGCTGTTCCCATTCAAGGTGGGTCATGTCGGGTCTGAAAAACGGTACATGCCTGTACTGGCCCGTTATGTCCAGAGCCACGTGGCCGAGCAGGTCCAGATTGGTAAAGCCCAGCAGGCCTGTGTTGGTAGCCACAAGAACGTTCAGCCCGCGTTTCAGCGGGTACGAGGTCGGCGTCTCCAGTTCCGGCACCCCGATCACTGCGGACACCTGATCCATGTACAGACTGATTGCTGTTATTTCCAGCCGATCGCCTTTCGTTACATAAATATTGGTGGGCTGATAGTCGGTGTGTCTCAAGGCCCGTGCCTGCCGTAGGCGGTGATGTTCGGCGGAGCCGAATCCATAGGCATGCCACCGGGCCGGTGCCTGAACGGCATTGGGCGCAACGGAACTCGCGCCGTGAAGGTGTCGGTCGTCCATGATCGTTACCTGAAAAGAGGGGGTTGGGGTTCATTGGGCGCGCGGGCGGGCCAGCCGTCTACTGTCAGAACTGACAGGTCTGTCTGCCCTTGTGTGGTCGCCGATTCTGCCCACAGGGGAACATCTGGTTGTCATGCAGGTCGGTTAAACAGGTCCTTGACGAGGCAACTCAAGCGCCCCGTGCAGAAACGCGACATTTTTTGTTGATCTCCGGCCCCTCAAGTCCTAAAGTTCGCGCCGAACGTCCATGCTGGAAACGATCCATCCGGCTCAAGTACTGACGACGAGACAGCAAGGCCAGGAAGGCAGCCCTTCAGTGGCCTTTTTGCTTTCGGCGACATGCCTTGGGAAGTAGGCGAACCAAAGTGGGGATACGGAGGGCGTTCATTTGCACCCCTTTACCAATACCGTTTGCCATCAGGAGTTCCAGCAGTATGTCGATCAATGTCGAAGACTACTATTCAGCCGACACCTTCAAGAAAATGAAGGCGTTCGCTGACAAGCAAGAAACGCCGTTCGTGGTCATTGATACCGCCATCATCAGCAAGGCTTATGACGACCTGCGTGCGGGCTTCGAATTCGCCAAGGTGTACTACGCCGTCAAGGCCAACCCGGCCGTTGAAGTCATCAATCTGCTCAAGGACAAGGGTTCGAGCTTCGACATCGCGTCGATCTACGAGCTGGACAAGGTGCTGAGCTGCGGCGTCGGCCCTGAGCGCATGAGCTACGGCAACACCATCAAGAAATCCAAGGACATCCGCTACTTCTACGAGAAGGGAGTTCGTCTGTTTGCAACCGACTCCGAAGCTGACCTGCGCAACATTGCCAAGGCGGCACCGGGTTCGAAGGTCTACGTGCGCATCCTGACCGAAGGCTCGACCACTGCCGACTGGCCTTTGTCGCGCAAATTCGGCTGCCAGACCGACATGGCGATGGACCTGCTGATTCTCGCTCGCGACCTGGGTCTGGTGCCTTACGGTATCTCGTTCCACGTGGGTTCGCAGCAGCGCGACATCAGCGTATGGGACGCTGCCATCGCCAAGGTCAAAGTGATCTTCGAACGCCTGAAAGAAGAAGACGGCATCGTTCTCAAGCTGATCAACATGGGTGGCGGCTTCCCGGCCAACTACATCACCCGGACCAACAGCCTGGAAACCTACGCCGAAGAAATCATCCGCTTCCTGAAGGAAGACTTCGGTGATGACCTGCCGGAAATCATTTTGGAGCCAGGCCGTTCGCTGATCTCCAATGCCGGTATTCTGGTCAGCGAAGTTGTATTGGTCGCGCGCAAATCGCGTACCGCCGTCGAGCGTTGGGTCTACACCGACGTGGGCAAGTTCTCCGGCCTGATCGAAACCATGGACGAAGCCATCAAGTTTCCGATCTGGACCGAGAAGAAGGGCGAGATGGAAGAAGTGGTCATCGCCGGCCCGACCTGCGACAGCGCCGACATCATGTACGAGAACTACAAGTATGGCCTGCCACTCAACCTGGCCATCGGTGACCGCATGTACTGGTTGTCGACCGGTGCCTACACCACCAGTTACAGCGCCGTGGAATTCAACGGTTTCCCGCCATTGAAATCGTTCTACCTGTAAAACCTGGTGTCAGAAAAAAACCCATGAAAATGGGTTTTTTTTTGTTCGAAAAAATAGATGTTCAAGCCTCGAAGTACTGAGAAGTACGGTAATGACGACGTTATTGTCGTCTTTTCATCAAGGGCGCTGATGCAGGCACTTCAGTCCTCGTCAGTGCATTAATTGCGCCGCGCAGGTGAGTGAGAGTAACGAGTGTGTTGAAAAAGGCCCTGTTTCAGATGCACTGGTTCTTTGGAATCACGGCAGGTCTGGTTTTGACCCTGATGGGCATTACCGGCGCGCTGTATTCGTTCGAGGACGAGATTCTGGATGCGTTGAATCCGGATGTGCTGTTCGTCGACGCGCAGGGCACTACGCTGCCGCCCATTGAGCTGGTGCGTAAACTGGAAGCCGCTACCGGCCTTACTGTCGCCATCTTGCGGGTCGAAACGACCGGTAACCGTGTAGCCCAAGTGTTTTTTACCCCCCAACCCGGCGAGCGCCGAGGCCCCAAACGTAACTTCGACCCTTACACCGGCGAGCTGAAAGGCAATGCCGTGGGTGAAGGCTTTTTCGATTTCGTTCTGAAACTGCATCGTTATCTGGCGCTGGGCGAGTTTGGCAAGCAAATAACGGCGGCCTGTACGCTGATACTGGTGTTTTTTTGCCTGTCCGGGCTCTACCTGCGCTGGCCTCGCCAGACGCTGAGCTGGCGCGTCTGGCTGACCGTTGACTGGGCGAAGAAGGGCCGTAGTTTCAACTGGGACCTGCATTCTGTTTTCGGCACATGGTGCCTGTTGTTCTACTTGCTGTTCGCAATCACCGGGTTGACCTGGTCTTACGACTGGGTGAGCAATGGCCTGAACACGTTGCTGGGGCGCGGGGCGGTGGAGGAGGCCGGCGCTGCACCGCCTACTAGCGTGGGTCACAAACCGTTGTCGGTGAATTATGCGGCGGTCTGGGACAGCATCCAGAAAACTGCCGGGCCTGGGCTGCGCGCCTATAACCTGCGTTTGCCGGCTGCAGGTGGTCAACCTGCCACTGTTTTCTACCTGCTTGAAGATTCGCCCCACTCGCGTGCGCTGAACAGCATCACGCTGGATCCGGCCAGCGGCCAGGTCAGCGCGGTGTCGCGCTATGCCGAGCACCGCTTCGGCGAGCAATTGCTGGCCAGCAATTACGCGCTGCACGTGGGCAGCTACTTCGGCCTGGTCGGCCGACTCATCATGACGGGTGCAGCGCTGATGATGCCGGTGTTTTTTATTACCGGGTGGCTGCTGTACCTGGATCGACGGCGCAAGAAGCGTGATATCGAAAGCGCACGTCGTGATGTGGCGGTTGATGGTCCGGATGACGCAGCTTCATGGCTCATCTGTTTTGCCAGTCAGAGCGGTTTTGCCGAGCAATTGGCCTGGCAGACTGCCGGCCAGGTGCAGGCTTCAGGATTGCCGGTGCGCGTGAAACGCCTGGGTGACCTGAGCGAAGATGACCTCGGCAAAAGCCATAACATACTGTTTATCGTCAGCACGTTCGGTGAAGGCGAGGCACCAGACAGCGCCCGAGGCTTCGAGCGCAGATTGCTGGGGCGCTCGCTGTCGCTGGGCAAACTCAATTACGCGATATTGGCACTGGGGGACCGGCAGTATCCGCATTTCTGCGGTTTTGCCCACCGTCTGCATGACTGGCTGACGGAGTGCGGTGCGCTTACGTTGTTCGCGCCTGTGGAAGTGGACAAAGTCGATCCCGCAGCCTTGCAGCAGTGGCAGCAGCAACTCGGGCAACTGACCGGTTCCGTACCACAATCGAGCCATTGGCTGGCCCCGGTTTTCGAGAACTGGACCCTGGCGCGTCGCGAGCATTTGAATCCGGGCAGCAGCGGCTCGAAGGTGTACCTGCTGGACCTGATTGCCTCCGGGCCAGCCACGTGGCAGGCGGGCGATCTGGTTGAAGTCATGCCTCGAAACGTGGCGTCTGTGATCGAGCAGTTTCTCAACGGGTTGGGCATCGACCCTTTGACTCACGTTCAGGTCGACGGGTTGCAGGAGCCGCTTGTTCAGGCGCTGGCCAGCCGCCAGTTGCCGCAGAACCGGGCGCATTTTGTGGGGCTGCATGCGCAGGCGCTGGTGGATGCGCTGGCACCGCTGTCCGCCCGTGAGTATTCCATTGCGTCGATCCCCGAGGACGGCTGCCTGCAACTGGTCGTGCGCCAGGAAGTTCATCCTGACGGCAGCCTGGGGCTTGGCTCCGGCTGGCTGACCGAGCATGTGTCACTCGACAGTGCTGTCAACCTGCGGCTACGTCGCAACAGCAGCTTTCACCTGCCGGCAGAACCTGTCCCTCTCATTCTGCTGGGCAACGGCACGGGGTTGGCGGGTTTGCGCAGCCTGCTCAAGGCCCGCATCGCCCAAGGGCAGGTGCGCAACTGGCTGCTATTCGGTGAACGCAACCGCGCACACGACTTTCACTGTGGCGCTGAGCTTGAGGGCTGGCTTGAGTCGGGTCACCTGACACGACTGGATCTGGCGTTCTCGCGTGATCAGGCTGAAAAAATCTACGTGCAGGACCGTTTGCACGAAGCTGCGGATGACGTGCGTGCATGGCTGGATAACGGCGCGGCGATCTACATCTGCGGCAGCTTGCTGGGGATGGCGGCGGGCGTGGATCAGGTGTTGAACGAGGTCTTGGGCGCGGCGGCGGTCAGCGAACTGATCGAGCAGGGTCGGTATCGGCGGGATGTGTATTGACTGGCGAAGATCGGACGCGGAGTGTCCAGAACCGCGTGCCTACGCTTGAGCGTAGGCACGATAGTCTTGTCGCTTGCGCTTACGCCGCCACAAACTGCTCGGCGTAGTGGCACGCCACCTGGCGATTATCCACCAGCCTCAGTTCCGGCACGTCGGTTGCGCAACGCTCGGTCGCGTAGGGGCAGCGCTTGTGGAAAGCGCAGCCGCTTGGCGGGTTGAGCGGGTTGGGCAACTCGCCGACGATCTTGATCTTCGGCTTGAGCGGGTCCGGGTGAATGGTCGGCGTCGCTGACAACAGTGCCTGTGTGTACGGGTGCAGCGGGCGGTTATAGATCTCGTCCTTGGGACCCATTTCCGCAGGGCGACCCAGGTACATCACCAACACCGTGTCCGCGACATGACGCACCACTGACAGGTTATGGGAGATGAACACGTAAGCCGTGTTGAATTCCTTCTGCAGGTCCATGAACAGGTTCAGCACCTGAGCCTGGATCGACACGTCCAGCGCCGAAGTCGGCTCATCCGCCACCAGCACTTTGGGTTGCAGCATCATCGCCCTGGCCAGCGCGATACGCTGACGCTGACCACCGGAAAACATGTGCGGGTAACGCTGATAGTGTTCAGGGCGCAAGCCGACCTGAGCCATCATGGCCTGCACTTTTTCACGGCGCTCTGCTGCTGACAGCTGGGTGTTGATCAACAGCGGCTCGCCGAGCTGATCACCGACTTTCTGGCGCGGATTGAGCGACGCGTAAGGGCTCTGGAAAACCATCTGCACGTCCTTGCGCAATTGCTTGCGCTCGGACTTGCTGGCACCGGCCACTTCCTGGCCGGCGATTTTCAGCGAACCGGACGAAGGCTCCTCGATCAGCGTCAGCGCGCGGGCCAGGGTCGACTTGCCACAACCGGACTCGCCGACCACAGCCAGGGTCTTGCCGGCTTCCAGTTCGAAAGACACCCCGTTAAGCGCACGCACCAGCGCTGTTCCCTTGAACAGGCCGCGGGAGACTTCGTAGTGACGGGTAAGGTCGCGCGCGGTAAGTACGACGCTCATTACGCCACCTCCTGATTCAAAGGATAGAAGCATCGCGCCAGGCTATGCGCCTTGGGTGCCAGGTCCGGACGCTGGGTCCGGCAGTTGTCGCGCACATACGGGCAGCGCGGCGACAGCAGGCAGCCCTGCGGACGGTCGTAGCGACCCGGGACCATGCCCGGCAACGTGGCGAGGCGTTCAGCGCCCATGCTGTGCTCGGGAATGGCGGCCAGCAGGGCCTCGCTGTAAGGATGGGCGGGCACGTCGAACAGACCGGGCACCTGACCGACTTCGACGGCCTGACCGGCATACATCACGCAGACGCGCTGCGCGGTTTCGGCCACTACGGCCAGGTCGTGCGTGATCAGTACCAGCGCCATGTCCTGCTCTTTCTGCAGGCTCAGCAGCAGGTCCATGATCTGTGCCTGAATGGTCACATCCAGTGCGGTGGTCGGTTCGTCGGCGATCAATAGTTTTGGCTCGCCGGCGATGGCCATCGCAATCGCCACACGCTGGCTCATACCGCCCGACAGCTGATGCGGGTAGGCATTCAGACGCGCAGCGGCGCCCGGGATTTCGACCTTTTCCAGCAATTCCAGCGCCCGCTGACGTGCAGCCTTGCCGGACATGTTCAGGTGCTGACGCAGCACTTCCTCGATCTGGAAGCCTACGGTGTAGCTCGGGTTCAGAGCCGTCATCGGGTCCTGGAAAACCATCGCCAGGTCTTTACCGATGATGCGACGACGCTGCCGGGAGTTGAGCTTGAGCAGGTCGTTGCCATCGAAATTGAGCGCGTCGGCGGTGATGATGCCGGGGGAATCGATCAGCCCCATCAGCGCCATCATGGTCACGGATTTACCGGAACCCGACTCACCCACGATGGCCAGTACTTCACCCCGGTCTACGCTCAGGGACAGGCCGTCCACAACAGGTACGGCCTTGGCGTCGCCGAAGCGAACGTTGAGATTCTTGATTTCAAGAAGTGACATGCGAATCTCCTCAGGCGGCGTTTTTGAGTTTCGGGTCCAGCGCATCGCGCAGACCGTCGCCCATCAGGTTGATTGCCAGCACGCTGAGCAAAATGGTCAGACCCGGCAGGCTCACGACCCACCAGGCACGTTCAATGTAGTCGCGGGCCGAGGCGAGCATGGTGCCCCACTCAGGCGTCGGCGGTTGTACGCCAAGCCCCAGGAAGCCCAGTGCGGCGGCGTCAAGGATCGCTGACGAGAAGCTCAGCGTTGCCTGGACGATCAGCGGTGCCATGCAGTTGGGCAGCACGGTAATGAACATCAGACGCGGCAAGGTTGCGCCGGCCAGACGCGCAGCGGTCACGTAGTCGCGGTTCAGTTCGCCCATCACCGCAGCGCGGGTCAGACGAACATACGAAGGCAGCGACACGATGGCGATGGCGATCACGGTGTTGATCAGGCCAGGGCCGAGGATCGCCACGATGGCAACTGCCAGCAGCAGCGACGGCAGGGCCAGCATGATGTCCATCAGGCGCATGACCGAAGGGCCGAGTATGCGCGGAAAGAAGCCCGCCAGCAGCCCCAGGAAAATGCCGGGGATCAAGGACATGACAACCGATGCCAGACCGATCAGCAGCGACAGGCGCGAGCCCTGAATGAGGCGCGACAGCAGATCACGGCCCAGTTCGTCGGTGCCGAGGATGAACTGCCATTGACCGCCTTCAAGCCAGACCGGAGGGGTCAGCAGGAAATCACGGTATTGCTCGCTTGGATCATGCGGCGCGACCCAAGGGGCGAACAGGGCGCAGAACACGATCAGGATCATGAACATCAGGCCGGCAACCGCGCCTTTGTTTTTCGAGAACGCTTGCCAGAATTCTTTGTACGGGGACGGATAAAGCAGGCTTTGATCGACTGCTACCGCAGGAGTGGGGGAGGTCATATCGATAATCTCAGCGCTGGTGACGAATGCGTGGGTTGGCAAAGCCGTAGAGGATGTCCACCACGAAGTTGACCAGGATCACCAGACAGGCGATCAGCAGAATGCCGTTTTGCACGACCGGATAATCCCGGGCGCCAATGGCTTCGATCAGCCACTTGCCGATGCCGGGCCAAGAGAAGATCGTCTCGGTCAGAACCGCACCGGCCAGCAGGGTGCCGATCTGCAGACCGAACACGGTCAGGACCGGAATCAGCGCGTTGCGCAGGCCGTGAACGAACACCACGCGGGCGGGCGACAGGCCTTTGGCTCGCGCAGTACGCACGTAGTCTTCACGCAGCACTTCAAGCATCGACGAACGGGTCATCCGGGCGATCACCGCCAGCGGAATGGTACCCAACACGATGGCCGGAAGAATCAGGTGATGCAGGGCGTCGAGAAATGCACCTTGTTCATCGCTGAGCAGGGTGTCGATCAGCATGAAGCCGGTTACCGGCGGGATGTCGTACAGCAGGTCGATCCGTCCTGACACTGGCGTCCAGCCCAGCGTGACCGAGAAGAACATGATGAGGATCAGGCCCCACCAGAAAATAGGCATGGAATAACCGGCCAGGGAGATACCCATGACCCCATGGTCGAACAGGGACCCTCGCTTGAGCGCGGCAATGACACCCGCCAGCAGGCCCAGGATACCCGCGAAGATCAACGCGGCCAGCGACAGCTCCAGGGTTGCCGGGAACAACGAGGTGAATTCGGTCCAGACACTGGTGCGCGTACGCAGCGACTCACCGAGGTCGCCCTGGGCGAGCTTGCCGATGTAGTCAATGTACTGGGCATAAAGCGGTTTGTTCAGGCCAAGACGTTCCATGGCCTGAGCGTGCATTTCCGGATCGACCCGGCGCTCACCCATCATGACTTCGACCGGGTCGCCCGGAATCAGACGAATCAGTGCAAACGTCAATAAGGTGATGCCGAAGAAAGTGGGTATCAGCAACCCCACTCGGCGGGCGATAAAACTAAACATCTTGGTGTGTACCTCATCAGCCGGTTAGGCGTACTCCGGCGAGTCTCGGGTTACGAGCCCGCCGGATTATTTTTCTATTTCACCTGGGTGTTGGCGAAATTGTTCGTGGTGAGCGGGCTGATCACATAGCCCGTTACGTCTTTACGCATGGCCGTGAACATTCGGGTGTGAGCCATGCTGATCCACGGCTGGTCCTTGTTGAATATCACCTGCGCCTGCTCATAGAGCGCGGCGCGCTCCTGCGGGTTCACTGTTTCGCGCGCCTGATCGATCAACTTCTGGAAGTCGGCGTTGCACCAGCGAGCGTAGTTCTCGCCGTTTTTCGCCGCTTCACAACTGAGCATCGGGGTCAGGAAGTTATCAGGGTCGCCATTGTCGCCTGCCCAGCCGGCAGACACCATGTCATGTTCGCCATTCTTGGCGCGTTTGAGCATTTCACCCCATTCCATGACACGAATGTCGATCTTGATGCCGATCTTGGCCAGGTCAGACTGCATCATCTGTGCCCCGAGCATCGGGTTGGGATTGGTCGGACCACCGCCGTTTCGGGTGTAAAGGGTGAACACGGTGCCTTCCGGCACACCCGCTTCCTTCAGCAAGGCGCGTGCCTTGTCCAGGTCCAGAGGCGGGTTCTTCAGGTCCTTGTTATAACCCAGCAGGGTCGGCGGATAAGGGTTTACCGCGACGGTTGCGTTGCCTTGACCGAACAGTGCATTGACATAGGCTGCTTTGTCGAACGCCATGTCAATGGCTTTGCGTACCCGCACGTCGCTCAGGTATTTATGCGTGGTATTGATCGCGATATAGGACGTCGTCATGGCATCCAGTTCAGCGATCTTCAGGTCATCGTTCTTTTTGATACTCGGGATATCGTCCGGCTTTGGGTACAGCGCAATCTGGCATTCGTTGGCCTTGAGCTTCTGCAGGCGCACGTTGTTGTCCGTGGCGATGGCCAGAATCAGCGCTTCGGCCGGTGGCTTGCCACGGAAGTAATCCGGGTTGGCCTTGAAGCGGACCTGGGCGTCTTTCGCGTAACGCTGGAAGATGAACGGGCCGGTGCCGATCGGCTTGCTGTTGAGGTCGCCGGTCTTGTTGGCTTTCAACAACTGGTCGGCGTATTCAGCCGGGTAGATCGAGGCGAAAGCCATCGCGATGTCAGCCAGAAATGGCGCTTCGCGGCGGGTCAAGGTGAACTTGACGGTGTAGTCGTCGGTTTTCTCGACGCTTTTCAGCAGTTCTTTGAAGCCCATGCTTTCAAAGTAGGGGAAGCCGACGCTCGACTTGTCATGCCACGGGTGCTTCGGGTCCAGCTGACGCTGAAAACTCCAGAGCACGTCGTCGGCGTTCATGTCGCGGGTCGGTTTGAAATAATCGGTGGTGTGAAACTTGACGCCTTTGCGCAGGTGGAAGGTGTACGTCAGGCCGTCGTCGCTGATCTCCCAGGATTCAGCCAGTGCGGGAATGACTTTAGTCGTGCCTGGCTCGAAATCGGCCAGACGGTTGAACAGGGTCTCAGCCACGGCATCGGCCGTGACGGCAGTTGTGTACTGCACCATGTCAAAGCCTTCGGGGCTGGCTTCGGTGCAGACCACCAGGGGTTTTGCCGAAACACTGACGGCGACGCTGAGCAGGGCCAGGGCGATCGAGTTGCGTAGCGATAACAGTTTCAATATGAACCCTCCATAGAGTTGACGCCGATGGTGGTCGCTCTGGAGCAGGGCGGCTGCCGTGCGCCAGAGCGGTTTTCAGCGAATCAGAGAATGTTGAACGGGACAGTGGTTACCAGACGGAATTCGTTGATGTTGCCATCAGCCTGGTTCTCGCTGGCGCGGTGTGTGGTGTAAGTGGCGCGGATGGCGGTGGCCTTGAGTGGGCCGGACTGCACCGAGTAGGACGAACCGATGCCGTACTCGTAGTGGGTCTCGCCGTCCATTGCCAGTACGTCGGTGTAGCCGGTGCCTTTGTAATGCGTACCGTCGATGTCCCAGCCACGAGCCTGGTAGATATTGAACTTCAGGCCGGGCACGCCGTATTCGGCCATGTTCAGCACATAAGCGATCTGCAGGGATTTCTCGTTCGGGCCGTTGAAGTCCGACAGCAGGGAGTTGGCCAGGAAGATCGCGTTGGTGTCGTGGGCGTAGTCGAAATACTCGTTACCGTTAACTTCCTGGTACGCAACACTCACGCTGTGCGCATTGTGTGTACCGGTGAAGGACAGGCTGTAGGTGTCGTTGTCGATCGCGCCCAGTTTGCTCTGGCCTGCATCCTTGGTTTTGTAGTAATTCAGGTTGGTGCTGAGCGCCAGGGCCTTGCTGTCACCCAGTTCGTGGGTGAAGCCGAAGTAGTACTGGTGCCAGAAGTCTTCCAGGTTCGACGCATAGAAGCTGGCGGTCAGGCTGTCGGTGGGTTTGTAGTCACCGCCAAACATGTCCAGACGATCAGCGGTCTTGCTGCGATCACCGTATTCGGAGCGGAACTTGTCCAGGCTCTGTTCCATACGTGGCGATACACGGTCGAAGCTGCCGCCCTGCAGGGACAGGTTGTTGAACTCGTCGCTCTGTACGGCAAAACCCTGGAAGCTGGAAGGCAGGGCACGGTTGCCGATGAAGGCGATAACCGGGGTGTTCACCGACTGGCGACCCATGGTCAGGACCGTGTTGGAAACGCGGGCCTTGACGTTGCCCAGACCCATTTTGCTCCATTGACCGACTGCGTCGCCGTCACGGTGAGCCAGGGTGCGGTTGGAGTTGCCGGCGAAGTCATCAGTGTCACGGTCCAGCGCAATGGCGTTGTACAGCGCCAGTTCCGTGGAGAAACCTACAACGCCCTGGGTATAACCCGAGGTGTAGTTGACGATGGTGCCTTGCTGCCAGTTGATGCGACGCGAAGTCTGCTCAGCGACGCCGTTGTCGTTGTAGCGAAAAACCTCGTCGCGACGCTTGAGTTCATTGGCGTACCAGTTACGGGTCGTGCCGGTCAGGTGTTGGTCTTCAAAAAAGCCATTGGCGTCGGCTTGTGCATTCTTGGTGCTCAGCTGGGTCGGCACGAAGGCCTGGCTGGCTGGGTCTGCCTGAACCATCGCGCCGAACGACGAGAGAGATAAGGCCAATAATGCAGTACTTGTTGTTTTCACGATGTGCAGCTCCCTTTATCACTTTTATAAATGCCAGTTCTTTAAGGTCTGGCTTTTGGTTATGCAGGGTTTAAGGCCCTGCGTTGTTATCGATGCGCAAGTGCTGACGTTCGCCACCCTGCAAGGTGGCGAAAGCAAGCTGGATGTCGGGTCAGTCGGCGATGCTCACGCCTGAAAAGTTGTTGCGGCCAAACGGGCTGACGTGGAAGTCCCTGACCTCGGCGCGCAACGGCTGATTGACGGTCGAGTGGGCAACCGGGGTAATCGGCACTTGTTCCTTCAGGTAACGTTGCGCCTGTTTGTACAGGTCGGTGCGCTTCTCGCGGTCAGTGGTTGCGACAGCGGCCTTGACCAGCTGATCGTATTTCTCGTCGCACCACATCGAGTAGTTGTTACCGCCGATGGCAGCGCAGCTGTACAGCGTGCCGAGCCAGTTGTCCGGGTCACCGTTGTCGCCAGTCCAGCCGATCAGCGAGATATCGTGCTCGCCGTTCTTGGTGCGCTTGAGGTGTTCACCCCATTCGTAACTGACGATCTTGACCTTGATGCCCACCTTGGCCCAGTCAGCTTGAAGCATTTCGGCCATCAGCTTGGCGTTGGGGTTATACGGACGTTGCACCGGCATGGCCCAGAGCGTCAGTTCAGTGCCCTCTTTGACTCCGGCGGCGCGCAGCAGGGTCTTGGCTTTTTCCGGGTCGTACGGCGCGTCCTTGATGCTGTCGTCATAAGACCACTGGGTCGGCGGCATGGCATTGACTGCCAGTTGCCCCGCGCCCTGATAAACCGCATTGATAATGGCTTTCTTGTTGACGGCCATGTCCAGCGCCTGACGCACTTCCAGCTTGCCTAATGGCTCGTGACGCACGTTGTAGGAGATGTAACCGAGGTTGAAGCCTGGCTTTTCGATGATTTGCAGGCTTTTGTCTTCCTTGAGCTTGGCAAGGTCTGCAGGGCGCGGGTTGACCGAGACCTGGCACTCGTTGGCCTTGAGCTTTTGCATGCGCGCAGAAGCGTCGGTCACGATGGCGAAGATCAGTTGATCGATCTTCACGCGGCTCGGGTCCCAAAACTCCTTGTTGCCTTTGTAGCGAATCTGCGAGTCCTTCTGGTAACGCTGAAACACAAACGGCCCGGTGCCGATAGGCTGTTGATTGATGTCGCGCACATCGCCTTTGGCCATTAACTGTTCGGCGTACTCAGCGGACAGAATGCCGGCGAAATTCATCGCGATGTTCTGAATGAACGCTGCATCCACCGTGTTAAGGGTGAACACCACGGTCAGCGGGTCGGTTTTTTCGACAGACTTGATCTTCTTGTTCAGGCCCATGCTGGTGAAGTAAGGGAACTCGGTCGGGTACGCAACGCGAAACGGGTGATCGGTTTTGAGCATGCGATTGAACGTGAAAAGCACGTCGTCGGCATTGAAGTCGCGGCTGGGCTTGAAGTTCTTGTTGCTGTGAAACTTCACGCCTTCGCGCAGATGAAACGTGTAGGTCAGACCGTCCTCTGAAACGTCCCACGAGGTCGCCAAGGCTGGCACCACAGTGGTATCGCCCTGTTTGAATTCGGTCAGGCGGTTATAGATCGGCTCTGAAGCGTCGTTATCGGTCGATGAGGTGTATTGCGCGCCGTCAAAGCCTGCCGGGCTCGCTTCCGAGCAGAACACCAGATTGCTTGCCGCCTGGGCAAAAGGAGCCAGAGCAAACAGCCCCAGGCACGACGTCACCGCAAGAGTTTTACGCATGATGATCCCTATCCTTCAAAGGACGAGCCTTAGCTCGAATGTCTGACTAACGCTAAGGCGTCAACCTGAAAGGTTTCCGAATAACCTGTCCGCCACACATTGTTACAACGGCCGCGAAGCGGCTGGCTTCCTGCCAGCTGCCGCTGACTCAGGACGGTAGGCCGTCAGAGGCACGCGGTATATAGGCTCGCAGGCAGCAAAGTGCGTAGGAAATATCTTAGTGATAGCTGAAAAGTGCCGATAACGACACTTTTCAACTAACCAACAGGTCTCTTGCTCAGGTAAAGCGTGGACTGCGCCGCATGCGCCGCGCAGTCATACCGCTGTTACTTCACGCTGACACCGTAAAAGGAGTTCAAGCCGAACGGGCTGATCTTGAAGTCCTGCACGGTGGTGCGCATGGGTTGGTAGACAGTCGAGTGCGCAATAGGCGTCATCGGCACTGCGTCCTTCAGGAGGTGTTGCGCCTGTTTGTACAGTTCGATGCGCTTGGCCTGATCAGATGTTTCCTTGGCCTGATGGATCAGCGTGTCGAAAGGCTTGTCGCACCACTTGGCGAAGTTGTTGCCGTTCAGTGCGTCACAGCCGAACAGGGTGCCGAGCCAGTTGTCCGGGTCACCGTTGTCGCCGCTCCAACCAATCAGCATGGCGCCGTTTTCGCCGTTCTTGGCGCGCTTGATGTATTCGCCCCATTCGTAGCTGACGATCCTGGCGTTGATACCGATCTTCTTCCAGTCGGCCTGGAGCATTTCGGCCATCAGCTTGGCGTTGGGGTTGTAGGGACGCTGAACCGGCATGGCCCACAGGGTGATTTCGGTACCTTCCTTGATGCCGGCTTCCTTGAGCAGTTGGCGAGCCTTCTCGGGATCGTATTTGGCATCCTTGATGGTCGTGTCGTAAGACCACTGGGTCGGCGGCATGGCATTGACTGCCAATTGACCTGCGCCCTGATAAACCGAGTCGATGATCTGCTGCTTGTTGACCGCCATGTCCAGCGCCTGACGCACTTTCAGCTGAGCCAGCGGGTTCGGGTGGTCTTCACCCTTGACCTGGTCCATCACGTTATAGGCGATGTAACCCAGGTTGAAGCCGGCCTGATCAGGCATTTTCAGAGGATTTTTCTCCTTCTGTTCCTTGGTCAGGTCGTCGCCCCTGATGGATGCAAGGTCGGCAGGACGCGGGTACGCAGTCACCTGGCATTCGTTTTTCTTGAGCTTCTGTATACGCACCGAAGCGTCGGTGGTGATGGCGAAGATCAGGTTGTCGATCTTGACGTCTTCAGGCTTCCAGTAGTCCTTGTTTCCTGTGTAACGGATGTTGGAGTCTTTCTGGTAGCTCTTGAACACGAACGGGCCGGTGCCGATCGGCTGCTGGTTGATCAGCTCCGGTTTGCCTTCCTTGAGCAGCTTGGCGGCATATTCTGCGGACTGGATCGATGCGAAGCTCATGGCCATGTTCTGGATGAACGCGGCGTCAACAGTGCCAAGAACGAACTTGACGGTGTGGTCGTCGAGTTTTTCGATCTTTTTGATGTTGGTGTCCATCGCCATGTCGGTGAAGTACGGGAATTCGGTCGGATACGCTTTGCGGTAAGGCATGTCCTTGTCAATCATGCGATTGAACGTGAACAACACGTCATCGGCATTGAATTCGCGGGTCGGCTTGAAGTAAGGCGTGGTGTGGAATTTCACACCCTCGCGCAGGTGGAACGTGTAGCTCAGGCCATCCGGTGAAATGTCCCAGCTGGTCGCCAGGCCCGGTACGACGGCGGTGCCGCCCCGTTCAAACTGGCTCAGGCGGTTGAAAATGGTCTCTGCCGCGGCGTCGAAGTCAGTGCCAGTCGTGTACTGGCCTGGGTCGAAACCGGCAGGGCTGCCCTCGGAGCAGAACACCAGGTTCGATGCTGCGTGGGCGAAAGGTGCGCTGGCAAGCAAGCTGGCGCCGAGCAGAAACGGAATGACCGCGTGTTTGAGCATGGTTGCCTCAGTTGTTGTCATTTTTGATTAGAGGGAACGACCTCGTGAGCCGATCCGTCCGATACTTATGCAGGGGCCATACCCAAAGCAAGACAATGACGTCAAAGAAGCAACAAAGAGTGGCACGATCGTACAGGAATGTCGCGAAAGTGTAATTTTCTTGATAGTTGATCGTTTGCGCGGCGTATTTTGAAGCGTTTCGCGCACCGTTAAGGCGCAACCGGGTGAGAAAAATGCACCCGGTTGGGGCCATGTTGTTACTTCGCTGTCTGCAGGCTGACACCATAGAAGGGGGTCAGACCGAACGGACTGATCTTGAAGTCCTGCACTTCCTTGCGCATTGGCTGAAACACCTTGGAGTTGGCGATGGGCGTGATCGGCACTTGTTGCTTGAGGATGTGCTGAGCCTGTTGGTAGAGCTTGATGCGTTCATCGCGGTTGGTCGTGACCTTGGCCTGCTGCACCAGCTTGTCGTAAGCCGGGTCGCACCATTTGGCGTAGTTGCTGCCTTTGACGGCTGCGCAGCTGTAAAGCACACCGAGCCAGTTGTCAGGGTCGCCATTGTCACCGGTCCAGCCGTAGATCATCGCGTCGTGCTCGCCGGCCTTGGCGCGCTTTATGTACTCGCCCCATTCATAGCTGACGATGTTGGCCTTGATACCGATCTTCTCCCAGTCCGACTGAATCATCTGCGCAGACATACGCGCATTGGGGTTGGAGGCGCGCTGAACCGTCATGGCCCACAGATCGATTTTGGTACCCGGTGCCACGCCTGCTTCCTTGAGCAGCTGTTTCGCCTTGGTCAGGTCGTGCGGCGCATCCTTGATCGTCTGGTCATAGCTCCACTGGCCTGGCGGCAGCGCGTTCTCGGCCAGTTGGCCCGCACTCTGGTAGACCGCCTTGATAATGGCCGGCTTGTCGATGGCCATGTCCAGCGCCTGACGCACCTTGAGCTGGTCGAGCGGCTTGTGGGTGACGTTGTAGGCCACGAACCCCAGGTTGAAACCGGCTTGGCTGAGAACCTTGAGTTTCGGGTCCTTTTTCATCTCTTCGATGTCTTGCGGGCGTGGGTAGCCGCTGACCTGGCATTCGCCGGCCTTGAGCTTCTGCATGCGTACCGCGGCGTCGCTGTTGATCGCAAAGATCAGGTTATCGATCTTCACGTCCTCAGGTTTCCAGTAGTCGGTGTTACCGACGTAGCGGATCTGCGAGTCTTTCTGGTAACGCTTGAACACGAACGGTCCGGTGCCGATCGGTTTCTGGTTCAGCTCTTCAGCCTTGCCTTCCTTGAGCAACTTGTCCGCGTATTCGGCGGACTGAATGGAGGCAAAGCTCATGGCCAGGTTCTGTACGAACGCCGCATCGATATTGTTCAGGGTGAAGCGGACGGTCTGTGGATCGACTTTCTCGATGCTCTTGATCGTCGTGTTCAAACCCATGTCCGTGAAGTAGGGCGACTCCGACGGGTAGGCTTTGCGGAACGGATGATTGGCGTCGAGCAGGCGATTGAATGTGAACAGCACATCGTCGGCGTTGAACGTGCGTGTAGGCGTGAAGTAATCCGTGGTGTGGAATTTCACGCCGTCGCGCAGATGGAAGGTGTAGGTCAGCCCGTCAGGCGAGACATCCCAGCGGGTCGCCAGCCCGGGCTCCACTTCGGTTCCGCCACGCTTGAACTGGGTCAGGCGATTGAAAACGGTTTCGGCCGAGGCATCGAAGTCGGTGCCGCTGGTGTACTGGCTGGGGTCAAACCCGGCCGGGCTGGCTTCCGAGCAATACACCAGTGTGCTGGCCGCCTGTGCCAGGGGGGCGCAGGCCAGCAGCGCGGTGGTCAGGAGCAGCGGTTTGAAAAGTGTATGTCCCATGGATCCCTCGCGTGGTACGGCAATAACCGTGCGTTATATCGACAGTCAGATAGACGACGGATAGTGCCGTACCAGGCCGGGGCGGACAATACGCTTACCTGCCTAAAATGCTGCCCAGCAGGCCAAGCACAGTGGGGCCGCCGCCCAGAAAAACGGACAACAAGCCGGTGCTGTCCTGACTAAATCTGTTCACGTCCTCGCGCACGGTGTCCAGTATGTAGGTCTGAGCCTTCTCCAGCGCGCTCCTGTTGCCAGCCTGCCTGACCCGATTGAAATTAGCCTTGGCCCATTCCTGAACACTTTCGTCTTGCCAGTCACTGTCCATCGGGTGAGTAAAGAATCCTGCGGCGACGGTTGCCGGATGGTCAGCCTGGTCCTTGCCGTGCCACTGGCCCAACATTGACTGGCCTACTTGAAGCACCGCTTTTCTGGCAAGCAGGGCCGCCAGCGCGTGGAGTGGATGCTCCGCATGATCCTTGGCCAGCTGTGAGTGTGTCGGGTCGGTGGAGCCGCTGCTGTTCGGATCATCGCCAAACAGGGTTTGCAAGTCGTCTATGGTGTTGCCGAACCAGGTCGTCATGCTTTGCATGGTAAAACCGAAAGCGTTGCCGATCAGTCGCCCTGGCGTTCCGATGAAATCGGAGAACTCTTCGACCTGTTCGGAAAAAGGCAGCTCGGCCCATTGGTCGCGAGCAGCCAGGAACGCTTCGTAAGCCGCGAGCATTTGCGGGTCAGGGTGTTCGCTGAGCACAATCTGCATGATCTCGTCGCGCTCGTAGCGCTCGCCCGCCTTGATGGGTTCGAACGGTTGCTCGTCTGTAGCAAACAGGATCTTGCCGAGCGGCTCTGCGAGGCTGGCGATGATGTCGCTGCTGCTGAACATGCCGGTGACGAGCGGCAACTGGTGCTTGCAGTCTGCTTTCGATGTCCAGGGAAGCACATCGGTATAGCCGAGCTTGATCAGGCTCAGCTCGACGAAGTTCGAATGGGCAAAGAAATCTTCGAGTATGTGCAGCGCCGCGCCCATGTTTCTGAGGCCGTCAGTGGACTCGGGACCTGCCTTTGCGGCGATCTCCAGACCGGCAGCCATGACGTCTGCCGAACGCTGGATGTAGCGCTTCATCGACGTGTCGTAGTCGACCTGTAACGCCGGATCGTCAGGCAGCACCCAGTCTTCAAAGTCGGCATCCCGCTCTTTGGGGTCGGCCGGATCGGGATTGACGGTCTTGGGATTGTCGATATGTTCACTGGGACGATAAACGCCCAGTCGCTCGGGTGTGACGACAAAAAGCGGACGGTCGATCAACATCAGATCAGTGAATTCCTTGACGGCCAGCACATCCACGATGCGGGTCAGGGCGTCGCGGGACAGCAGGTCCGGAAAGTTTTTCGGCATGGTCGTGGCCCGCACGATCTTCGGGTCGAGTAACTGCGAATAGTCCCTCAGCCAGTTGCCGTAATAGATCGCCCGGATCTCGTCATGCCTGAAACCGGCAGATTCGAGAACCTTTTCGATGGAGCCGTGAGTGTGTTTATGCTTGTCTCCGTCTCCGGCTTCAAATCGTTCCGGTTTCGGAAGCCGTTCGCCGTTCGTATTCACTGCCTGGTCAATTGCCGCAGCATGGCGTTGAGACGCGCCGTTTGGGGGATTCATCCTTGATTCCTTGGGTGTCGATGTGCTCCGGCTTGCCTGGAGCAACTACGTGAAATGAGGGCGTAAGTTTCACGCGCAGCCCGGCCGCCGACAATCAGGCAACGCACCGGGACACGTAGGAGAAAGCCCGGCTCAAAGAGACCGAAGGGGGAGATGCGCGTGAGAAGCGGCGGCAGTCGACACTGCCGCCTGGTGCATCAAGGGATCGCGACTTCAATCACGCCATCAGCGGCAACACTGACCTGGCTGGTGCCAGCTTCGACATCGGGCGTGGGGGCCGAGTCTTCACGCGAGGATTTCGCCATCATCATGACCGGCGCACGCAGGTAGGGCTGCGGGTAGCCCGAAGTGTTGAGGTTCAGGTTGACCAGCTTGTAACCGGTGCCGCCCAGCGCTTCGGTGACCAGTTGCGCACGGGCCTTGAAAGCGGTCACCGCGTCCTTGAGCAGGGCGTCTTCGCTGGTCTTGCGAGTGGCTGGCGAAATCGAGAAGTCCATGCCGCCCATTTTCAGGTCTGTCAGCAGCTCGCCGGTCAGCTTGGACAGCCCCGCAAAGTCGGCGCTTTCCAGGCGCAGCTCGGCGCGCTCACGCCAGCCGGTGATCTTCTGCCCTTTGTCGTCGTAGACCGGGTAGCTGTTGCGGCTGCCCTGACGAATCTTCACGTCTTTGACCTGTCGCGCCTGGCCGAGCGCCTTGTTCAGGGTTTCGGTGATCTGCGCCGCCAGTTTGGCCGGGTCGCTGTCCTGCGCCTCGGTGTAAAGCGTGACCATCATCAGGTCGCGCTGGACTTCCTGATTGACCTCGGCACGCAGCGAAATCTGGTTGTAACGGGCTTCTTCAGCCATAGCCGGCAGGCTGGACAGGGCGGCTGCCAGTGCGACAAGCGCGGCAGCAGGGCGGAGATTGAACATGTGAGCTCCTTGTTATCAAACGGCCACCCGACAGTTGCCGGATGGTGCAAAGCCTTGAGACTGTAGCCTTTATACACCGGTTCCAGTGATGACCTGACGTTCAGGCGCGGGCGTCACGGTGTGCGGTGCGTTGACGCACTTTTCCAGTTTTGCCTCTCGCTTGGTTATACTCGCAACGATCCACCTGGAGCACTCATCAGGAGAGCTCATGCTCGCCCCCGTTCAAATGCTTTCAGCCACACGTCAAAACCTGTGGCGCCTGACATTCATCCGAATTCTGGTGCTGGCCGCGCAAGCGGGGTCAGTGGGCTTCGCGTGGTTGTTCGACTTTCTGCCGCTGCCGTGGCTGCAGCTGTCGATCACGCTGGGTTGCTCGCTGGTGCTGTGCGGTCTGACCGTCATCCGCCTGCGCACGTCTCTGCCGCTTACCGAGTTGGAATACGCGTTGCAACTGGCGCTGGACCTGCTGATTCACAGTGCGCTGTTGTATTACTCGGGCGGCTCGGCCAACCCGTTCGTTTCTTATTATCTGGTGCCGCTGACCATTGCTGCAGCGACCTTGCCGTGGCGGTATTCGCTGATTCTGTCGGGCTTTGCGCTGGCCATGTATACCCTGTTGATGGTGCGTTCCTACCCGCTGGAAACCGACTCGATTGCCCGGGAAAACATGCAGGTCTACGGCATGTGGCTGAGTTTCGCGCTGGCAGCGGCAGTCATTACCTTTTTTGCCGCCAAGATGGCCGAAGAGTTGCGGCGTCAAGAGCAACTGCGTGCCGAGCGACGTGAGGAAGGGCTGCGTGATCAACAGTTGCTCGCCGTTGCCACCCAGGCAGCAGGCGCGGCCCATGAACTGGGCACACCGTTGGCGACCATGAGCGTGCTGCTCAAGGAAATGCGCCAGGATCACAGCGACCCTGCGTTGCAGGAAGATCTGTCGGTCTTGCAGGAACAGGTCAAGCAATGCAAACAGACCCTTCAGCAACTGGTGCGGGCCGCCGAAGCGAACCGGCGCATGGCCGTCGAGCTTCAGACCGCCACACACTGGCTGGACGAGTCGCTCAATCGCTGGCATCTGATGCGCCCCGAAGTGAGCTACCGCTTCTATCAGCTGGGCAAAGGCGAAGTGCCCACGCTGGCGCCACCGCCCGACCTGACTCAGGCGCTGCTCAATCTGCTGAACAACGCCGCCGATGCCTGCCCCGACGGGCTGGAAGTCAATCTGGACTGGGACAGTACGGAAGTCTGCATCAGTATTCGCGACCACGGCGCCGGTGTGCCGCTGGCCATCGCCGAGCAGATTGGCAAACCGTTCTTTACTACCAAGGGCAAAGGTTTCGGCCTGGGTCTGTTTCTGAGCAAGGCCAGCGTCACCCGTGCGGGTGGCTCGGTAAAACTCTACAGTCATGAAGAAGGCGGTACGCTCACCGAGCTGCGCCTGCCCCGAGACACGCGAGGAGAAGAAACATGAGTGACGATGACATCCAGGTCGAAGGCGAAGAGCTGCCCCATCTGTTGCTGGTCGATGACGACGCGACATTCACCCGTGTGATGGCCAGGGCCATGAGCCGTCGCGGTTTTCGCGTGAGTACGGCCGGCTCGGCGGAAGAAGGGCTGGCGCTGGCGCAGCAGGACATCCCTGAATACGCCGCGCTGGACCTGAAAATGGATGGCGATTCCGGCCTGGTGCTGCTGCCCAAACTGCTGGAAATGGACCCGGACATGCGCGTGGTGATCCTCACCGGTTATTCGAGCATTGCCACGGCCGTCGAAGCCATCAAGCGTGGCGCGTGCAATTACCTGTGCAAACCGGCCGATGCCGACGACGTGCTGGCGGCGCTGCTGTCCGAACACGCCAATCTCGACACGCTGGTGCCTGAGAATCCGATGTCGGTGGATCGCTTGCAGTGGGAACACATCCAGCGTGTGCTGACCGAGCACGAAGGCAACATTTCAGCGACCGCCCGCGCGTTGGGCATGCACCGCCGGACCTTGCAGCGCAAGTTGCAGAAGCGCCCCGTACGGCGTTGATGAAGGTTTTTTCATAGTGATCGTGTAGGCGTTTTTTTGCTTCATTGTGCTCAGGCATCGTACTTTCAAAGAGAGCGAGCCTGAACCACATGAATCGCAATGCTGAATATTCTGCTGTCAACGACACGGTAAAAGGGGCGTTTTTACGCCGCGTCTGGAAGCTGATAACGCCGTATTGGCGCAGCGAAGAAAAAGCCATCGCCTGGCTGTTGCTGATCTCGGTCATTGCGCTGTCGCTGTTCAGCGTGCAGGTGTCTGTCTTCTTCAACAGCTGGTATCGAGACTTTTACAACGCCCTGCAGAACAAGGACCTGGCGGCGTTCACCCACCTGATCCTGTATTTCAGCGGCATTGCAGCCATCGCCATTCTGGCGGCGGTGTATCGCCTGTACCTGACCCAATTGCTGACGATCCGCTGGCGCCGCTGGCTGACAGAGCAGCATTTCGCGCGCTGGTTGGCAGACAAGAATTACTATCACCTCGAGCAGGGCGGTTACACCGACAACCCCGACCAGCGTCTTTCCGAAGACCTGAACGAGTTCACCACCAGCACCCTCAGTCTGGGGCTCGGGTTGATGAGCTCCGTTGTCAGCCTGGTGTCGTTTTCAGTCATTCTCTGGGGCGTGTCGGGCAGCATCGAACTGTTTGGTATCACGATTCCCGGCTACATGTTCTGGGCCGCCATGTTCTACGCCATCGTCGGCAGCTTGCTGACACACTGGATCGGCAAGCGGCTGATCCCGCTGAACAACCAGCAAGAGCGATTTGAAGCAGACCTGCGTTTCGCGCTTGTCAGGGTGCGCGAAAACGCCGAGAGCATCGCTTTGTCCGAAGGCGAGCGTAATGAAAACCAGCGGCTCAGCGGGCGCTTCCAGATGATCTGGAACAACTTCCGGACGTCTATGAAAGTGCAGAAGCGGCTGACCTTCTTCACTTCCGGTTATTCGCAGATCGCGTTGATCTTCCCGTTCATTGTGGCGGCACCACGGTATTTTGCAGGCAAGATCGAACTGGGTGACCTGATGCAGATCAACTCGGCATTCGGCAACGTGCAGGAGAACTTCAGCTGGTTCATCAGCGCCTACGGCACGCTGGCCTCATGGCGCGCGACCTGTGACCGTCTGTTGAGTTTCCGCCAGGCAATGACCGACCACGAAGCGCAACAGCCTGCCATCGAAAGGGTTGCGACCGAAGGCGCGCTGGAATTGCAGGACCTGAATCTGGAGATTGTCGGCGGTCGCCAATTGTTCAGTGAAGCCAGTCTGCGCATTGCAGCAGGCGAGCGGGTCATGCTCAGCGGTCGTTCGGGCAGCGGCAAAAGTTCGTTGTTGAGGGCTCTGGGCGGTTTGTGGCCAAAGGGCTCAGGGCAGATCCGTCTGCCCGCCGGGCCGGCGCTGTTTCTGCCGCAGCGGCCTTATCTGCCTATTGGCACGCTACGCGAAGCAATGAGTTATCCACAGCCTGCGGATCATTATCCTGCCGAGCGTTTTGCCGATGTTTTGAATCAGTGCCGTCTTGAGCATTTGATCCCTCGACTAGACGAAAGCAACCACTGGCAACGTTTTCTGTCGCCGGGCGAGCAGCAGCGGGTGGCGTTTGCTCGCGCATTGCTGATTGCACCACGCTGGTTATATGTGGATGAGGCCACTTCGGCGATGGACGAGGATGACGAAGCCGCCATGCATCACGCGATCATCGAAGGTTTGCCCGGCCTGACGCTGGTCAGCGTCGGCCATCGCAGCAGCCTGCAACGTTTTCATGCGCGGCATGTGCGCGTCGAGGACGGGAAGTTGGTCGATCAAGGGGCTGTCGGGGCGGTTTGACGGGGATTCTGTCCCGTACGCGGTACTTTTTGAGGGTGTGATCATACAACCGCTGAGCTATGATTAGCCCTTGTTTAGCAGTCCAGAGATCGATGTTGGATGGAAAACCAAAGCGCTCCGCCCCGCGCCCGTAGAAAACACCGCAGCCTCGCGCAGGAGTTGGTGACCGAGTTGTCCGAGCGCATTCGCAGCGGCCAGCTCAAGCGCGGCGATAAATTGCCCACCGAATCCGCGATCATGGAAGAGCAGGGCGTCAGTCGCACCGTGGTGCGTGAGGCGATCTCGCGCTTGCAGGCGTCCGGCCTGGTCGAGACCCGTCACGGGATCGGCACTTTTGTGCTTGATACGCCGAGCCCCAGTGGCTTCCGGATCGATCCGGCGACCATTGTCACCCTGCGCGATGTGCTGGCGATTCTCGAATTGCGCATCAGCCTGGAAGTCGAGTCAGCGGGGCTGGCCGCTCAGCGCCGTAGTGACGAGCAACTGGCCGCGATGCGCGCTGCGCTGGACGCGCTCAACGAAAGTGCAGCCCATGCGACAGACGCGGTGGCCTCGGACTTCCAGTTCCACCTGCAGATCGCGCTGTCGACCGGCAACCGCTATTTCACTGACATCATGACCCATCTGGGCACCAGCATCATTCCGCGCACCCGCCTGAACTCGGCGCGGCTGGCCCATGATGATCAGCAGCATTACATGGACAGGCTGAGCCGTGAGCACGAGGAAATCTTCGACGCCATTGCTCGCCAGGACTCCGACGCCGCCCGCGCCGCCATGCGCCTGCACCTGACCAACAGCCGCGAACGCCTGCGCCACGCCCACGAAGAAGCCGAATCGCAGCGCGCGTGAAGAACACCTGACCTTGTAGGAGCGAGCTTGCTCGCGAAGGCGGTCTGGCAGATCAGCGATCTCACGCTCACGAAGATGCCGAATCGCAGCGCGCGTGAGGAACACCTGACCTTGTGGGAGCGAGCTTGCTCGCGAAGGCGGTCTGACAGATCAGCGATCTCGCGCTCACGAAGAAGCCGAATCGCAGCGCGCGTGAGGAACACTGACCTTGTGGGAGCGAGCTTGCTCGCGAAGGCGGTCTGACAGATCAGCGATCTCGCGCCCACGAAGAAGCCGAATCGCAGCGCGCGTGAAGAACACCTGACCTTCCTGACCTTGTGGGAGCGAGCTTGCTCGCGAAGGCGGTCTGACAGATCAGCGATCTCCAGAGGCTGTAATGGCCTCTTCATGAGCCATGCGGATTGCCGTCCCGGTCACTCCCACATAGGCGCAGCCGAGGTCGTCCGGGCAGAAGCCCGCTCCACGTTACAAATCTGATCCCCACGGCAGACGTCAAAACCGGCCCCCGTCCTTTCCCGCTGAAAAAACCGAAAATCCCTGTTGAGTGATTTTATTATCAGTTGTACGATGACTTACGACATCGGCAATGACCCGGTGATCCTCTAACAATTATGTCCCCCAGGGTGTTCGAATAATGAATCCACAAGAACTGAAGTCCATCCTCTCTTCCGGCCTGCTGTCTTTCCCGGTGACCGATTTCAATGCCCAAGGTGATTTCCATCGCGCTGGCTACATCAAACGTCTCGAGTGGCTGGCCCCTTACGGTGCAAGCGCTCTGTTCGCTGCCGGCGGTACAGGTGAGTTCTTCTCCCTGGCAGCCAGCGAATATTCCGAAGTCATCAAGACTGCCGTCGATACCTGCGCCACCAGCGTGCCGATTCTCGCCGGTGTAGGCGGTGCGACCCGTCAGGCCATCGAGTACGCTCAGGAAGCCGAACGCCTGGGCGCCAAAGGCCTGTTGTTGCTGCCGCACTACCTGACCGAAGCCAGCCAGGACGGCGTTGCCGCCCACGTTGAAGCCGTCTGCAAGTCGGTCAAGATCGGTGTGGTCGTCTACAACCGCAATGTCTGCCGCCTGACGCCGACGCTGCTGGAAAAACTGGCTGAGCGCTGCCCGAACCTGATTGGTTACAAGGATGGCCTGGGTGATATCGAGCTGATGGTTTCGATCCGTCGCCGCCTTGGGGATCGTTTCTCGTACCTGGGCGGCCTGCCGACCGCTGAAGTCTACGCCGCGGCCTACAAGGCGCTGGGCGTGCCGGTCTACTCGTCGGCCGTATTCAACTTCGTGCCGAAACTGGCGATGGACTTCTACCACGCTATTGCCCGTGACGATCACGAGGCTGTCGGCAAGTACATCGACGATTTCTTCCTGCCTTACCTGGAAATTCGTAACCGCAAAGCCGGTTATGCCGTGAGCATCGTCAAGGCCGGCGCGAAAATCGCGGGCTACGACGCTGGCCCGGTTCGCGCACCGCTGACCGACCTGACGGCGGAAGAGTGCGACATGCTCGCCGCACTGATGGACAAGCAAGGCAAGCAATAACACCACCGGCTACGAGACCGCTGAGCGATCAGCGGTTTTTTCGTTGGAGTGCATGACATTGCAGGTGGCAGGTGTCGTCGCCGCGACGCTGCCAAGGGGCCTGTGACGCTACACCCAAAAAAACAGCTTTACCCGCGTAAAAAAATAATCAGTGGGAGCTCTACCATGCAAAAGTCCAAGCCGACGCACGTCCGCTATTTGATCCTGTTGATGCTGTTCCTGGTCACCACGATCAACTACGCCGACCGTGCCACCATCGCTATCGCTGGTTCCAGCATCCAGAAGGACCTCGGCATCAGTGCCGTCACTCTGGGCTATATCTTCTCTGCATTTGGCTGGGCCTACGTGGCCGGTCAGATTCCCGGTGGCTGGCTGCTCGACAGGTTCGGGTCGAAAAAAGTCTATGCCATGAGCATTTTCACCTGGTCGCTGTTCACCCTGCTGCAAGGCTATGTCGGTGAGTTCGGCATTTCCACGGCCATCGTTGCACTGTTCATGCTGCGTTTTCTCGTGGGGCTGGCCGAAGCGCCTTCCTTCCCGGGCAACGCTCGCATTGTGGCGGCCTGGTTCCCGACTGCCGAACGCGGCACTGCCTCGGCGATCTTCAACTCGGCGCAGTACTTCGCCACTGTGCTGTTCGCTCCGCTGATGGGCTGGATCGTCTACACGTACGGCTGGCAGCATGTATTCGTGGTCATGGGGGCCGTCGGTATCGTGTTCTCGATGATCTGGATGAAGGTCATCTACGGCCCGCGCAATCACCCGATGATCAACGAGGCCGAGTTCGAGCACATCTCCAGCAACGGTGCGCTGGTCGATCTGGATCAGGACAAAGGCAAAGGCAAGGAAAAGGCAGCCAGCAGCGGGCCGAAGTGGGATTACATTCGCCAGTTGCTGACCAACCGCATGATGCTGGGCATCTACCTGAGCCAGTACTGCATCAACGGCATCACCTACTTCTTCCTGACCTGGTTCCCGGTGTACCTGGTTCAGGAACGCGGTATGACGATCCTCAAAGCGGGCATCATCGCGTCTCTGCCGGCTATCTGCGGCTTCATCGGCGGCGTGTTGGGCGGGATCATTTCCGACTACCTGCTGCGCAAGGGCCATTCGCTGACCTTCGCCCGCAAGGCACCCATCATCGGCGGTCTGTTGCTGTCGACCTCTATCGTGACCTGCAACTATGTCGACGTTGAATGGGTGGTCGTAGGTTTCATGGCCTTGGCTTTCTTCGGCAAGGGCGTGGGAGCACTGGGCTGGGCTGTCATGTCTGATGTTTCGCCCAAGCAGATTGCCGGTTTGAGCGGCGGCCTGTTCAACACCTTCGGTAACATTGCATCGATCACCACCCCGATCGTGATTGGTTACATCATCAGCAGCACCGGCTCGTTCAAATGGGCGCTGGTGTTCGTGGGCGCCAACGCGCTGCTGGCAGTGATCAGTTACATTTTCATCGTGGGCGAAATCAAGCGTGTGGAATTGAAAGAGCCGCCTGCCAAGGGGCCATTGCTGAACGACTCGGTCAGCGACCTTTCCGAAGCAAAATCCTGAGGAAACCGTGATGAACCTGATTCAACATGCCGATTCTCCGCGCTACATCCGGCTGCACCCGCTGGATAACGTTGTGGTCGTGGTCAACGATCAGGGCGTGCCGGCCGGAACCGAATTCGATAACGGGCTGGTGACGGTCGATAACGTGCCACAGAGCCACAAGGTCAGCACGGTTGACCTGGCGGTGGGCGAGGCCATTATTCGTTACGGCCACACCATTGGTTACGCTCTGCAGCCGATACCGCGTGGCAGTTGGGTCAGGGAAGACCAGTTGCGCATGCCGTCTGCGCCTGCGCTCGACAGCCTGCCGATGTCCGATGCCGTGCCAGAGAAACAGGCGCCGCTGGAGGGTTACACCTTCGAGGGCTATCGCAACGCCGACGGCACGGTGGGCACCCGGAACATTCTGGGCATCACCACCACCGTGCAATGCGTGACCGGCGTGCTGGACCATGCGGTCAAGCGCATCCGTGACGAACTGTTGCCCAAGTACCCGAATGTCGATGACGTGGTGGCACTGACCCACAGCTACGGCTGCGGCGTGGCCATCACCGCCACGGATGCCTACATCCCGATCCGCACCGTGCGCAATCTGGCGCGTAACCCGAACCTGGGAGGCGAGGCGCTGGTGATCGGTCTGGGTTGCGAGAAATTGCAGGCCGGGCAGGTGATGCACGAGGACGACAGCTCGGTGGACCTCAGCGAGCCGTGGTTATATCGGCTTCAGGATTCCAGTCACGGTTTCAATGAAATGATCGAGCAGATCATGGAACTGGCCGAGACTCGCTTGAAGAAACTGGACGTGCGTCGTCGCGAAACGGTTCCGGCCTCCGAGTTGATCCTCGGCATGCAGTGTGGCGGCAGCGATGCGTTTTCCGGCATCACCGCCAATCCGGCGCTGGGCTATGCTTCGGACCTGTTGTTGCGGGCCGGTGCCACGGTGATGTTTTCCGAAGTGACCGAAGTGCGCGACGCCATTTACTTGCTGACGTCCCGCGCTCAGGATCAGGACGTCGCACAGGCGCTGGTACGGGAAATGGACTGGTACGACCGTTACCTGGCCAAAGGTGAGGCGGATCGCAGCGCCAACACCACACCGGGCAACAAGAAGGGCGGTTTGTCGAACATTGTCGAGAAGTCGCTAGGGTCCATCGTCAAGTCCGGCAGCAGCGCCATCAATGGCGTGCTTGGCCCTGGCGAGCGAGTCAACGGCAAGGGGCTGATCTTCTGCGCCACGCCCGCCAGTGACTTTGTCTGTGGCACGCTGCAACTGGCTGCCGGGATGAACCTGCACGTGTTCACCACCGGGCGCGGCACTCCCTACGGGCTGGCGATGGCTCCGGTGGTGAAGGTTTCGACCCGCACCGAGCTGGCTCAGCGTTGGCCTGACCTGATCGACATCGACGCCGGCCGTATCGCGACCGGGCGCGCGAGCATCGAGGATCTGGGCTGGGAGCTGTTTCACTTCTACCTGGACGTGGCCAGCGGCAAGAAAAAAACCTGGACCGAACACTACCGGCTGCACAACGACATCACCCTGTTCAACCCGGCCCCGATTACCTGACAGCGCGGCGTCACGGAAGGCATCTCCACGCTGGGCGAGGAACGAGCGGCGTTTGCAAAAACGCTGATCGTCCCGATGCCCATTGTGGGCAAGCTGTTCTGGATCAGGCCCGATTCGAACATTCTCTGAACTTTAAGGCACTGTCAGGCCTCTTCTACAATAAGGGTGGCCGGTCTGGCTGCCTTCGTGGAACGTGCAGGAGATTTCAAATGGGTTGGATATCGGAAAATCATCTATGGCTGTTTGCAGCGCTGACTGCTTTGGTCGTGATTTCGGACATTTGGGCGGTCATGCGCATTCGCAAAAGCAAGACTGAGTCCAGCAACAAGCTGATGTGGATCATCGTCGTGGTTGCCGTGCCTGTTCTGGGCGTTCTGGCACTCGTTATTGCGGGGCCGCGCCATGTGGACACCCCTGCGCGGCCTGAACAGCAAAGCACAAAGTACTAACCCCGTCTTCCAGAAATGCCCTGCCCTTGAGCAGGGCTTTTCTCTTTTTACGCGCGCATTTCTCTCCCGCGAAAACATCTTCACGCTAAAGATGAGCGGTCGGCTGGCAAAAATTTAAATCTCTGCAATTCTTCTGACATGGGGAGCTGTTTACATGCTCGCCATTCAGACCCGAAAAGGAGAGAGCACATGTCTATCATTACCAAGTGGGCGTTGCAGGCGGTGGCACTGGTTGTTCTGGGTTGGATGGCGACAGTGACGGCAAGCTGGAACAGCAGCGTTGCCAGTGGCACTGGCAATGATCGTCTGGCCGAGTTGAATGCGGGCGTGCTGAGCAGCCCCGTCGTGAACAATGCTCGCTCAACGAGTGTGCAAGGCCAGTAACCACGCCAGAAAGCGGTTAATGCCGGCACTTTTCAGCAGGCAAAAAAATGGCCCACAACAGGGTGGGCCAAATGGGATTCATCAAAGGAGTGGGTTCAATTTACCCAGCCAGACGTGAAGAGGATGTGAAACGGATGTCATGGAAACGAGAAGTGTTTAAATCCGGAAAAAAACGTGTCGGCGGGGTAGAGGCGGGGTAAAACAGCGTCGTCAGCCTGGTGATAACGCTGTTTGAGGCATGTCCTGCGAAGGCCGCTTAGCGGGCCATCGCGCTTGCACTTCGTTCGGGCGCTGCGCGACGTGCCATGTTCGGCAGCGAATGCGGCGCATCGATTCTGGATTTCATGCGATCTGCAAATTCTCTGGCTTCCTGCCAACTCCGGCACTTGACCGGATAATCGTCAAGTTTTACAACCCAATCAGCCCCGTATGAACCTTCTTCAATTCGGATAAGCATTGTTGCATCTCCTGTTAGCGAGGGTAAATCTGTGCCGGGTCATCGGCGTGAAAGCAGACGGACGAAATCCTGCGCCGAAAACCTGTGTCGGGCTACAAAAAATTACACTTCCCGATGAATGTCAGCGGCCCGCAACAGAACGACCGCAGGAGGTCTTGATTCTGTTTGCCTGCGGGCAGCCTGACGCAGAAATATGACAGGCTGATGGGGTGCGGGTCAGAAGGCCAGTTTGAAGCCGATGGTGCCCAGCATGATGGCCAGGAAAGGCCGCAAGATGTCGTCGGAGACACGGCCCGCCATGTGGCTGCCCAGATAAATGCCCGGCAACGAGCCGGTCAGCAGCCAGCCCAGCAGCTCCCAGTTCATGTTGCCCATGCTCGCGTGGCCCAGACCTGCAACCAGAGTGAGGGGCACAGCGTGCGCGATTTCAGTGCCCACCAGACGCCGGGTCGGCAGCAGCGGGTAAAGGATAAACAGCGCCACGGTGCCCAGCGCGCCGGCACCGATAGAGGTCAGCGCGACCATAGTGCCCAGGATGAGGCCCGTGATGACGGTCAGGACCGTCAGGCTCGTGCCACTGAAAAACGAGTGCCCATCGCCGCGCCCGTGGGCGAATGCCAGCAGTTTTTTCTTGAACAGAACCGCCATGGCAGTGAGCAGCAGCACGAAGCCCAACGCCTGCTTGATGATCGCGTTCAAGGCTTCAGGGGCCGCATGCAGGGTACTCAGAAACCACAGGGTCAGGAGAACGGCAGGGACGCTGCCCATTGTCAGCAGGCCCGTGACTTTCCAGTCGATGTTGTCATTTTTGCGGTGAACCAGCACGCCACCGGATTTGGTGATCGCCGCGTACAGCAGGTCTGTGCCGACCGCCGTGGCCGGGTTGATGCCGAACCACAACAGGATGGGCGTCATCAGCGAGCCGCCGCCGACCCCGGTCATGCCCACGATAAAACCGACCACCAGCCCCGCAATTACAAACCCCAGACCACCCGCTTCCATATCCAACCCTGTCAAGCAAACGCATCAGGTAAAAAGTGGCGGGCAGCATAACGGCTTATGCCTGAAGCGGTTATGAAGATGTGGTCTAAGGTTATAACCGTTTGTCTCGGATGACGGCGGCTTCAGCGGCTTCGGCAACGCTCTGCAAGCGTCGGGTGGGGCCGAGCCAGTCCACCAGCGCGTCGGCTTCCATGGGTTTGGCAATCAGATAGCCCTGGCCTTCGTCGCAGCCCCATTGCTTGACCAGACGGCGAATGTCATCCGTTTCGATGCCTTCGGCCACCACGCAATAGCCCAGCTTCTTGGCCAGACCGATCAACGCTTTGACCAGGCGCTGATCGGTCTTGTCGGACGCCAGGTTACGGATCAGCGACTGGTCGAGCTTGACCGTGGTAGCGGGCAACTGGCGCAGGTAGCTCCAGTTGCTGTAGCCGGTGCCGAAGTCATCGATAGCAACGTCCATGCCCATCTGACGCATGCGTTCCAGCTGATGTCGCACTTCCGCCGGGTTGTGCATCAGTGCGCCTTCGGTGAATTCCAGTTCGAAGCGGGTAGGGTCGATCTTGTGTTGGCTCAGCAGGCGAATCATCCGGTCGGTGAACGCAGGGCCTGCAAGGTCTTCAGGGCTGACGTTGATCGCAATGCGGAAATCGAATCCCTGCTGCTGCCATTGTGAGGCCTGCTCGATTGCACTCTTCAGCACCCACAGGCTCAGCGGGCGCATCAGGGCTGTCTTCTCGGCCAGCGGCACGAACTCGGCAGGCCCGATGGGGCCGAGCGTCGGGTGATTCCAGCGCAGCAAGGCTTCTACCGAGGTGCAGAGACCGGACGCCAGATCAATACGCGGCTGATAAACCAGACGCAATTGATCGTCAGCATGCACGGCGGTGGTCAATGAGCTGAGCAATTTGAAGGCACGTTGCTGGGCGGCATCGAAATGCGGCTCGTACATCGCCCAGCCAAGGTCGCGGTCACGCGCGTCATCGGCGGCGCTGATGACCATGCGCATCCAGTCCTGTTCTTCGGTCAGGTCACGATTCAGCGTCACGACGCCCAGGCCTACTTGCATCTGAACCGGAATACCCCGGCACTCCACAGGTGTCTCGAAATCTTCAAGAATGATGCGAAGCAGGTAATCAGGCACCTGGTCGCCCGGCAACAGGAAACCGAAGCGGGTCGGGCTGACCTTGTACAGCGAACAGCTCGCCGGCAGCAGACTTTCCAGGCGACTCTTGATCGCCGTCACCAGGTCTTGGGAGAAGCTGTAGCCCAGTGCTTTGACAATGTCATTCAGGAACGCGGAGGTGATCATGTCCACCGCAATCAACTGGTAGTCGATATGCGACGCCACGGCCTGATGAATGTCTTCCTGAAGGCGAGAGCGGTTATACAGCCCGGTAGGCTGATCGATGAAGCAACTGAGTCGCAGGTTGACGATGCGCTTCATGACCAGCGAAGCAAAGCGCTTGAGCATCTGTGTCTGATGCTCACTCATCGGCTCGCGTGGCTGGGTATCGATCACGCACAGGCTGCCCAGCGCAATGCCGTCGTCGGTGATCAGCGGAGCACCGGCGTAATAACGGATATCGGGGTGGCCGGTGACCAGCCCGTTGTTCATGAACCGCTCATCCAGCGTTGCATCGGGAATTTCAAACAGGGCGTCGGAGAGAATCGTGTACGCGCAGAACGAAACATTGCGCGGCGTTTCTCGCGCTTTCAGGCCGACTCTGGCACGAAACCACTGACGATTCTCGTCAACAATGGAGATCAGTGCGATAGGGGACTGGAAAAATTCGGCGGTCATCTCCACGATCTCGTCGAGGACGTCGTCTGACGTGTCTTCGAGTACGCACAGCTCCCTGATGCGCAACAAGCGTTGCGTTTCATTAAGCGGGATAGGGGCACTGGCGTTCATAAGATTCTCGAGGGTGTGCGGTGATGACCATTTGACATCACAAAACGCACTTTAGCAGATGAAAAGATTTCAACCATGAATGCGCGCTATCAGTTAATCGGCTGCCCTCCTTGATTTGTGAGCGCAAAGAGCCTTGCAGCCCAGACGGGTAGAGGATGTATTCTTTTATTCACAGGGTGTGGCGAGCGTTGCCATTCGTCGCTTGACGAGAGAAATCCCGATGTGGGCAGCCCGGCTTTACGTTCCGGGTGGTCCACAGCTGTGCAATGCACAGAAAGGTCCGGTTTTTTGAGCGGGGCTTTCGGAGTGTGCGGCACCCCATGCCTGGAACAAGCTCCCAACTGCAAGCAAACCGAGAACCCTGGATGAACGTTCTGATTCGACCCGCCTGTGAGGCAGATGCTGACGCCATCAGTCGGGTGGTCATAGCGGCTTTGCGCACCAGCAATGCCAGAGATTACTCCGCCGATGTGATTGAGCGTGTTGCGCAGGGCTTCAGCCCTTCTGCAATTGCTGCACTTATGCACCAGCGTCACATGTTTGTGGCGGTGGCGGGAGAACGCGTTATCGGAACCGCGAGCCTGGCAGGTGGTGCCATTCGTTCAGTATTCGTGGACCCCGATTGGCATCGTCAGGGCGTCGGCCGGTTGTTGATGGCAACGATTGAGGGCGCAGCCCGTGAAGCGGGCGAAGATCGGCTGGTTGTGCCGTCATCCTTGACTGCGCAGGCGTTCTACGCCGCACTGGGCTTCAAGGTTGTGCGCGAGCAGCAAGAGGGCGAAGAGCGCACATTGATCATGGAGCGGTCATTGCGCGTCTGAGCCGAGTTGCTCGTCAGGCGGTGAGTTCCTGGATTTCCTGCAATTGGTAGTGCGCATAAAGCGTGCTGGCGATCAATGTGCAGAACACTTTCAGGGTGTCGAGCGTGTCGTGATCGTCGAGCTGCGCCGGAAGGGTATCAAGCCCGCACAGCGTGCCGAAGAAATCCCCGTTGGGGAAAATGATCGGCAACGAAAAATAGCTTTGAAAGCCATAGAGTTTCGGCACCGGATGCTCTGCGTAAACCGCATCAGTGGCCAGTTCGTTGATCACGATAGGCTGCCTGTGCTGACGCAACTCATTGCACAACGTGGTTTCCAGTTTGAGCTCGTGACCGGGCTCCAGCCCAAACTGGATTTCGTCATACACCGCGCAGGCCGTCCAGCTGCTGTCGGTTACTTTTGCAATAGCCGCGAATCTCAGCCCGGTCAGCCGGGTTACCAGCCGTAAAAGGCTGGAAGTGGCTTCGATTTCACTGATGACTGCCAGCTCTGCCGAAGTCAGGTTGTTGTTCAAAATGCGTCACCCTGGTCATAAAAGCACTCATGCAGCCTTGGCAGTACGCCTGGCGCTGTCGATGCGGTGCAGAACGTGATCCTGACATACCTGGTCGTGGCTTACATGAATATCTTGGTCAGGGCCGTAACTATTTAGTGGGTTAAACGCACCTGTCAACTTTCCTGACGTATCAGCGTGTCTATTTATTGACAGCCCGGTTAACGCATCAAGTTCTGAAACGCACGACAAGATCATTCAAGTTGACCGCCAACTGCGACAGCTCGTTACTGGCGACCAATGTTTGTCGGGCGCCCTCGCTGCTCTGCACGGCCAGGTCCCGGATACTGACCAGGCTTCTGTCGACATCGCGCGCTACGTGCGCCTGTTGTTCGGAGGCGGCGGCGATCTGCAGGTTGCGGTTGTTGATCTCCAGCACCGAGTCGGTGATCTGGCGCAGCGACTGTCCTGCATCTTCAGCGGTTTTGCGTGTGTTGTGGGCTTCCTGAGTGCTTCGCTGCATTGACGCTACCGTGGCAGACGAACCGGCTTGAATCGCCGAGATCATCTGTTCGACTTCCTGGGTGGACGTCTGGGTGCGATGCGCCAAGGCCCGGACTTCATCGGCCACCACCGCAAAGCCGCGTCCCTGTTCACCCGCCCGTGCCGCTTCAATGGCTGCGTTGAGAGCCAGCAGGTTGGTTTGTTCTGCAATCCCGCGAATCACGCCCAGCACTTTGCTGATGTCCTGCGCCTGACCCGCCAGTGCAGTGACCTGTACCGAGGACCCCTCTACCAGACCGGTCAGGTTGTGCATGGCGGTCAGGGTTTCCGAGACGCGTTGATTGCCCAGGTTTGCTGAAAGGCTGGATTGCCTGGCGGCCTCTGATGTGGACGTGGCATTGCGAGCAACTTCTTCCACGGCCGCGCTCATTTCGTTTACAGCCGTGGCGGCCTGTTCGATTTCGCTGTTTTGTTGTTGCAAAGTGCGGTCGGCACTTTCGGTGATCGAGGTCATTTCGACAGCGGCAGTGCTGAGTTGAACCGAGGCCCCGGAGATTTGCTGAATAGTGCCGCGCAAGTTGTTTGACATCTGGTTCAGCGAACTCATCAGGCGCGACGCTTCATCGTTTCCCGTCACGTTAAGCTGTCGGGTCAAATCGCCTGCCGCAATGTCTTCTGCCAGTTTCAGAGAGGCGCTGATAGGGTCCACAATACTGCGGGTCAATGCGACGGCAAGGACCACGGTCAGAAGGGACGCGATAATGACCACCGTCAGCAATACATTGACGCTGTGGTTATACACCGCCGTTGCGTCACTGCCGGAACGCTCGGCTTCTTTCGCGTTCTGCCCACGCAGTGTATTGAGGTCTGCCTGGTAGGCATTGGCCCGTTGCACTTGTTCATTGTTGGCGAATGCGAGCGCTTTCTCGTGATCGGTGGCGTCGGTGGCAATTATCTGTTTCACGCCGTCCACGTAAGTGTCCATTTTGTTGTGGGCGACTTCGAACTGGATCCGGTCTTGCTCGCCGGAAATCAGATGCTGTCGATAGAACTCGCTGCGTGACTGCAACGTGCCAATGGCTTCTTGAGCGTTAGCTGCAGCGGCGCTTCGAATCGCGGGGTCGGTGCTGGCCAGCATGCGGATGCTTTCCAGGCGGGCATGCAACAAGGCGATCTGAATGTCATCAACGACCTGTACACTGGGCAGTGAGTTTTCTTCGATGTTCTGCTCGGCACCGCGCAGGTGCCCGATCTGTACATAGGAAAACCCGCCCAGACCGATAAGCAGGGCGGTAATAAGGCCAAAACACAGGAAGGCCCTGCGAGAAATATTCAACGATCTGAGGTTCATGGGGTGTCTCCGGCAGTCACAAAAGCGGAAGGAAAATAATGACTTTCCAATGACTGTTTCTCTGCCGGAGCGGGGGTAGCTTTAATAAATCATCGTGAAACTTATTTCATGCCTGTTTATACGGCTCACCTGTTCATGTGCCGAAAAAAGTTATCACGTTTTATGATGATGCCACTGAACAGAGGGTGACGATCAACTCATTGATAGGCTCTATCGTACTTAATAGTTTCCTTTAACTATTGCGCCAGCGCACGGCGGGTCTTTAGTGCAGCACTTTCTAATGTGCTGGGCGTCGCAACCTCATCCAGAAAGTTCGCGATACACCCCATGCAGGCCATGCGTTCTTCCACATGTGGCATATGGCTGGACTCTTCGAATACCTCACAGCGGATGCCACGAACCCGGTTAACGTAAGGCTCGATTACCGTCGGCGTTGCCTCGTCGTATTTTCCGGAAATCAACAGGGCCGGCGCCTCTATCCGGTCAAGGCGATCAACAATGCTCCAGTCTTTCAGTGTGCCGATCACGTGAAACTCGGTGGGACCGTTCATGGCGTGGTACACGGTCGGGTTTTTTTCGATCTGGTCAAAAGTGCGTTTCACTTCTTCTGGCCAAGGCGTGATGCGGCATACGTGGCGGTCATAAAAGACGCGAGAAGCTTGCAGGTACTCCGGATCGGACAACGTGCCTGCGGCTTCATGCTTCAGCAGTTTCTCCTGCACGCCTTCAGGCAGCTCGCTGCGCAGGCGATTGGCTTCGCTTACCCAGGTGCGCATGTCGGCGGGCGAATTGGCGATAATCAGCGCCTTCAATCCCTTTGGCTTGAGTACCGCATGCTCTGAAGCCAGCATGCCGCCCCAGGACTGGCCCAGCAGCGCGTAGTTGTCATTGATTTCCAGATGTTCAAGCAGGTTGTCCAGCTCTTTCAAAAACAGGTCGACTGTCCAGAAATCAGCGCTTTTATCGCGAATGGGGGTCGAGCGGCCGTTGCCCAGCTGGTCGTAGTGGATGACTGCTCGCCCCGTGCTGGCGATATCCTTGAACGAGTCCACGTAATCATGGGTACAGCCCGGGCCGCCATGCAGGATGACCAACGGTGTACTGCCGCCACGCAGGTCGCCGGTGATGCGATACCACGTTTGATAGTCGCCAAAAGGTGCGAAACCTTCCTTGCTCGTCATGTCTGCCATGTCGCCGGTCCCTGCTGGATAGTTCGGGGCACCATAGCGCTACGGGCAACATCTCATAACTATAGAAAGTAATAGGTTTTGGCGCTGAAACCGGTCACCCGTCGAGTAATCGATAATGCACGGCACGCACCACGGCTTGCACACGGTTTTTGGCACCGAGCTTCTGCATGGCCGAGTTCAGGTGCAGCGTGACCGTCGCGACCGAGCGACTGAGTTTGTCGGCGATTTCCCTGGCGGTCAGCCCTTCTGCGGCCCAGTTCATGCACTCGCGCTCGCGAGGCGTCAGCTTGATCGCGTTGCAGGAGCGTGTTTTCTGGTCAAAAAGAGGGTAAGCCGCTTCCTGAAACGCATGAGCGAGCAGCCCGAACTCGGCCAGACTCTGCCGCGCGTCCTCCAGCGCAACATGGCCACCGTCCGAGCGCAGCCCTGTCAGGGTGGCAAAACCGCCCTTGGGCATATGAATGGGCACTGTTACGCCGCACGTCATGTGCGAATCATGCAGGTAACGCACCACCGGGGTGTGCAGATCGGTGATGAAGGTCTGCAAGACAGTTTCGGCCTTGGGCTGATATGACCATACAAACGGCGAGACGCTGGCGACGGCCAGGTGCTGAACCGGGTCGATCTGGTAATAGCCCTGACTGCACCAGAGTGAATGCCAGTCGTCGGGCGTATTGCGCAATGAAAGCAAAGACGGGGTGATCAGTGCTCCATCATGGGACACAGGGACGGGGCTGTAATCGTAAATCACGGCATCGAATCCGAGGTTCGATGCCAGCTGCAACGCGCAATCTATTTGCTGATCCAGCGTAGAGGCTGATTGCAGACGCGAATTGAAATTCGACAGACTGATTTGCATGGCGTGACCTCCTTTGTCATTGAGCCGATCCGGGGTCGTAATATAGCAATTAGCAAAGACAGTGCCACGCACCCCGTCCGATTTGTTGTCAACGCCGTAAAACCTATAAGAATTGCTAGATGTCTGCCTGCGTTTTGCGCGATAGGGTGGATGCCATGAGTGGCGTCGCAGGGGAACACGATGGGGAGTGAGCGGGATGAGCGTGCTGAAACCGGACTCGACGGCAGGCCGATGTTCAACTACAACTTCGCCTTGGCTTTTTTCCTTGACGAAGTAGCGGCTCACTTTCCGGTCCTGCTGAATTTTCTGTCACAGCATCGGGGCGTCTGATGAATCTGGGTCGTTATCGCTTCATCCTCCAGCGTCCGTTGCAGCTGTTGCCGGTGCTGTTCGGCATCAGTCTGGTGACCTTCATTCTGGTACGTTCAATTCCCGGTGACCCGGCGCGGATCCTGCTCGGTTCCCGTTCCACACCGCAGGCGCTGGCGAATATTCGCGCCCAGTATGGGCTGGATGAACCCTTGTGGTCGCAGTACCTGTACTTCATGAAAAACCTGTTTCAGGGAGACATGGGTAAATCGCTGCTGTACAAGATCGACGTGCTCAAACTGATCGGTACGCGAATCGAACCCACGTTGTTTCTGGTCCTGGGCAGCGTTCTGCTGGCCCTGCTGATCGCCGTGCCTCTGGCCACGGTCGCCGCGCGCAACAAGGGCCGCTGGAGCGATAACCTGATCCGGGTCTTCACCACCACGGGGCTGGGCATGCCGGCGTTCTGGCTGGGCATCATGCTGATTCTGCTGTTCAGTGTGCGGCTCGGCTGGTTTCCGGTGTCGGGCTACGGCAGCGACTGGCTGGACAAGCTGCATCATCTGGTGCTGCCGTGCCTGACCATTGCGCTGGCTCTGTCCGCGGTGCTGATTCGCAACCTGCGGGCCAGCATGCTCATGGAGTTGCAGGCCGATCACGTCACCGCCGCGCGAGCGCGAGGTGTCAGTGAAGGTGCCTTGTTTCGTCGCCACGTGCTGCCCAACTCGCTGGTGCCTTCGATCAACCTGCTGGCCGTGAACATCGGCTGGCTGATCAGCGGCACCGTCGTGATCGAAAGCCTGTTCGCCATTCCCGGTATCGGTCAGTTGCTGGTGCGGGGCATTTTCAGCCGCGATTACATGGTGGTGCAGGGCGTGGCTATGGTGTTGGCCTGTGCCACAGTGATCGTGAACTTCCTCGCGGATGTGGCCACCGTTGCGGTTGATCCACGGGTGAATATCAAATGACCGTCGCGCAGGCTCACCTGCGCCCTCAATGGCGTTCGCGACTGCGTCTGCGTTTGCGCAATGGTCGGCTGGCGATGCTGCTGGGTGCTTCATTGCTGGGGCTGTGGTTGCTGCTGGCCCTGTTTGCACCGTGGCTGGCGCCGTATGACCCGATTTACCAGAACACCGACATGCGCATGCTGGCGCCGCACCCCGCACACCCTTTTGGTACGGACAATTTTGGCCGGGACATTTTGTCCAGAGTCATCTGGGCCGCGCGCATCGACTTGCAGATATGCGTCATCGGGGTGATTTTCCCGTTTATGATCGGCACCTTTGTCGGCGCGTTGTCAGGCTACATCGGCGGTCGGTTCGACAACCTGTGCATGCGGGTCATCGACATCGTGCTGGCGTTTCCGTTTCTGGTGCTGATGCTGGCGATCATCGCGATTCTGGGGCCGGGTCTGAGCAGCTTTTACATCGCGATGGCGCTGGTGGGATGGGTGTCATATGCGCGTTTGATTCGCTCACAGATTCTGGTCCTCAAGGAAAGTGACTTCGCACTGGCGGCCAGGAGCCTGGGCTTCGGTCATCTGCGTATTCTGTTTCGTCATCTGCTGCCCAACGCGATGTTCGGCTCGATTGTGTTTTCCATGTCCGATGCGGTGTTGGTGCTGCTCAGTGGCGCCGCGGTCAGTTACCTGGGCCTGGGCGTGCAACCGCCTCTGGCGGAGTGGGGCACCATGATTGCCGAAGGCCAGGCCTTTCTCACCTCGGCGTGGTGGATCTGCACCTTTCCGGGCCTTGCCATCGTGACGCTGGCGATGGGTTTCAGCCTGTTGGCTGACGGCGTGGCGCAAGTGCTGGGAGAGCGTCGATGAGTGTGCCAGTGCTGCAAGTCCGCGAAATGAGCGTGGTGGCGACCCATCTGGCGAGCCATCGCGGCGATGAAGTGGCGCTGGTCGACCGGTTGTCGTTCGATCTGCAACAGGGCGAGATTCTCGGGCTGGTCGGTGAAAGCGGCTCGGGCAAGACGATGGCATGCCGGGCATTGATGCAGTTGATGCCGTCGCCGGACCTGGAGGTGCGCGGCGGCTCGGTGTTGCTCAATGATGTCGATCTGCTGAAGCTGGATGCTGCGGGAATGCGCGCCATGCGCGGGCGCCGGATCGGCATGATTTTCCAGAACCCCAGCAGTCATCTGGACCCGTTGATGCGTATCGGCGAGCAGATCGCCGAGGGCTTTCGCTTGCATCAGGGCTCATCGAAGCGCGAAGCGCGGGCGCAGGCGATTGATCTGCTGCGTCAGGTGGGTATTCCCGATCCCGCGTCGCGTGTGGATAACTTTCCTCATGAGTTTTCCGGCGGCATGCGGCAGCGCGCCATGATCGCCGTCGCCTTGGGCTGCGGCCCGCAGGTGTTGATCGCCGACGAACCGACCACGGCGCTGGATGTGACAGTGCAGGCGCAGATTCTGCGTCTGCTGCTGGACCTGCGGGATCGTCACGGGCTGTCGCTGATCATGATTACCCACGACCTTGGCGTGGTGGCGCAAACCTGCGATTCCATCGCGGTGATGTACGCTGGCCGGCTGTGCGAGCATGGCAGCAAGCGCGATGTGCTGGCTCGCGCACGTCATCCTTATACACACGGGCTGATCGAGTGCCAGCCCGCGAGCAGCGCAGGAGGCGGTTTGTTGCGCACCATTCCCGGCCAACCGCCACTGCTTGATGCCTTGCCCGAAGGCTGCCGTTTTCACGCCCGTTGCGCTCACGCCGGACAAGGCTGCGCCGAAACATTACCCGAGATGCGCCCGATGGGGCCTGCGCAGGCCGCGGCTTGCCATTATCCGCTGAATCCGCTGACGGGTTATCAAGAGGCCGTTTCATGAGCGGCCCCACGCTGTTGAGCGTCAACGATCTGGTCGTGCGTTTTCCGGCCCCCGGATCAGGTTTTCTGGGGCTGAACAAGCGCTGGGTACATGCCGTCAATGGCGTGTCACTGCGCATTGCTGCGGGCGAAACACTGGGGCTGGTCGGTGAGTCCGGCAGCGGCAAAAGCACCCTGGGTCGCGCCATCCTGCGGCTGAATGACATTACCTCAGGGCAGATCGTTTTCGATGATGTCGATGTGGCTCAAGGCAGCGGCATCAACCTGCAACGCCTGCGCAGCGAAACGGCGATGGTCTTTCAGGACCCGTCTTCGTCGCTCAACCCGCGCATGACCGTCGGTGCCACGCTGGCCGAGGTGTTGAGCGTACAACGCAAGGTGGCGTCCTCTGAGATTCCGGCCCGGGTCATCGAGCTTCTGGACATGGTTGGCCTGCGCCCCGAATTTGCCAACCGTAAACCCGGCGCGTTGAGTGGCGGCCAGTGTCAGCGTGTCGGCATCGCCCGTGCGCTGGCCATCGAACCGCGTCTGATCATCGCCGACGAATGCGTGGCGGCGCTGGACGTGTCGATTCAGGGGCAGATCATCAACCTGCTGCTGGAACTGCGCCAGCGCATGAACCTGTCGATTCTGTTCATTGCTCACGACCTGGCCATCGTGCGGCGGCTGTGCGACCGGGTGGCGGTGATGTATCTGGGCCGGATCGTCGAAGAGGGGCCGGTTGAGGACGTTTTTCTAAAACCGCGCCATCCGTACACCGCTGCGCTGATCCAGGCGATTCCCGAAATCGACCCGGATCGTCCGCTGCCTGCGGAACCTCTGCCGGGAGAGCCGCCAAGCCCGCTGCATTTGCCCGATGGCTGCGCTTTTCATCCGCGCTGCCGGTTTGCCCGGCCGACCTGCGCCAGCCACGCACCGCCCACCCGGCATGCCGGTGAGCAACGCTACGACTGCGTACTGGATGCACCTGTTTTCTGATTGTGACGGACACCCTCATTTTTTCGACACCGGCAAGGAGTTCATGTGTATGAAAGCTCGACCAATGAAAATGCTGACCGTCGCCATGCTGGCGGCCTGTTCCCTGGCAGCGGGCGTGGCGGAAGCGGCAGGCGTACTGACCATCGGCCGTCGCGAGGACGGGACCACGTTCGACCCGATCAAGAGCGCGCAAAACATCGACAACTGGGTGTTTTCCAACGTCTACGACGTGCTGATCCGGGTTGACGACAAAGGCACAAAGCTGGTGCCCGGGCTGGCAGAAAGCTGGTCGATCTCGCCTGACGGTCTGACCTATACGCTCAAGATGCGGGAGGCAAAGTTCTCTGACGGTTCAGAGCTGACCGCCAGTGACGCCGTCTTCAGCCTGCTGCGGATCCGCGACGATAAAGGCTCGCTGTGGAGCGATTCCTACAAGATCATCGACAACGTCGTCGCGACCGATCCGCATACGCTGGTCATCACGCTGAAGCATCCTTCGGCTTCATTCCTCTCGCAATTGGCGTTGCCTAACGTTTCGATTCTTTCCGAGAAAGCCATGAAAAGCCTGGGTGAAGAAGCCTATGCCGAGCAGCCTGTCGGTTCTGGTGCTTTCACGGTGAAAGAATGGCGGCGCGGTGACCGCGTGATTCTGGCCAAGAACCCCAACTTCTGGGAGGCGCCGAGCGTCAGCCTGGATGGCGTCGAGTGGATCTCGGTGCCGGACGACAACACGCGTGTGCTGATGGTCCAGAAGGGCGAACTGGACGCTGCGATTCTGGTGCCGTTCTCGCGGATCGAAAACCTGAAGAAGAACCCCGATCTGGTGGTGCATCTGGACCCGTCCACCCGTGAAGATCATTTGCTGATCAACCACGAGCACGGTGCGCTGGCCAAACCGGAAGTGCGTCAGGCGCTGGACATGGCCATCGACAAGAAATCCCTGGTCGATGCTGCGACGTTCGGGCAGGGCACCGTGGCCAACTCGTACATTCCCAAGGGCGCGCTGTATCACTACGCTGACAACCTGCAACGCCCGTATGACCCGGTCAAAGCCAAAAAGATGCTGGCTGACGCCGGTGCGTCGGACCTGAAGCTCAATTACGTGGTCAACGCTGGCAACGAAGTCGACGAGCAGATCGCCGTCATGCTGCAACAGCAACTGGCCAAGGTCGGGGTGACCACTACGCTGCAAAAAGTCGACCCGAGCCAGAGCTGGGACATGCTGATTGCCGGTGACTACGACATCTCCGTGATGTACTGGACCAACGACATTCTCGACCCTGACCAGAAGACCACGTTTGTGCTCGGCCACGACACCAACATGAACTACATGACCCGTTACAAGAACGACAAGGTGAAGGAACTGGTCGCCGCCGCACGGGTTGAGATGGACCCCAAAAAGCGCGAACAGATGTACATCGATCTGCAGAAAATGGCCAAAGCCGACGTCAACTGGATCGACCTGTATTACAGCCCTTACATCAGTGTCTCGCGCAAGAATATCGAGCATTTCGGGCAGAACCCGCTGGGCCGGTTCACGCTTGAGGAAACCGTCAAGAAGTGAGTCGGGCAGGGCGCTTTGCCGTACGGCTGGCGCCCCTGTTTCTCACGAGATAAGCGCCACGTACGTTAATTTGTATCCTCAGGTTTACCGGGGCTTTGACGGGGGCAGCGGGTGGTAAAATCGCCGCCTTTTTACGCTGCACCCCCGCGGAGCCTTCATGCACAACCCCACCCCTCACCCCCAATCCCCGAACGCACTGGCGTTCCTCACGCGGTTCTTCGCCGCTGAATCTGCTGGCGGGCTGGTACTGATGGCCGCAGCGCTGGCGGCTCTGATCGTGGCCAACTCGCCGCTGGCCGACGGCTACTTTGCCGCGCTGCACACCGTATTCGCCGGGCTGTCGGTGGAGCACTGGATCAACGACGGCCTGATGGCGATCTTCTTCATGCTGGTCGGGCTGGAAATCAAGCGTGAAGTCCTTGCAGGCCAGCTTTCTTCGTGGAGCCAGAGGGCATTGCCAGGCTTCGCAGCACTGGGCGGCATGGTGGTTCCCGCCTTGATTTACGTGGCATTCAACTGGGGGCAGCCGGACACCATTGGAGGCTGGGCCATTCCGGCGGCGACCGACATCGCCTTCGCGCTGGGCGTGTTGTCATTACTGGGCAAGCGCGTGCCGTTGTCCCTCAAGATTTTCCTGTCTGCACTGGCGATTCTCGACGACCTCGGCGCTGTGTTGATCATTGCGCTGTTCTACACCAGCGATCTCTCGATCCCCATGTTGCTGGTGGCCTTTGCCAGCATCGCTGTGCTGGCTGCACTGAATCGACTGGGCGTGAAAAAGCTGTTGCCGTACCTTATGGTCGGCGCGTTGCTGTGGTTCTTCATGCTTCAGTCCGGCATCCACGCCACCCTCGCTGGCGTGGCGCTGGCGCTGTGCATCCCGCTGGGCAAACCCGATGAAGAAGCCAGCTCGCCGCTGCTGCACCTCGAAGAAAAACTGCACCCGTGGGTCGCCTTTGCGGTTGTACCGATCTTCGGATTCGCCAATGCGGGCGTGTCGCTGTCAGGCATCACCGTTGACACACTGGTAGACCCGGTCCCGCTCGGCGTCGCGCTGGGATTGCTGGTTGGCAAACAGGTCGGCATTTTCGCGATGGCGGCAATGGCCATCCGCACCGGTCTGGCCCGCTTGCCTGACGGCAGCAACTGGGGCCAGCTTTACGGCGTCGCGGCACTGTGCGGTATCGGCTTCACCATGAGCCTGTTCATTGGCGCACTGGCCTTCCCGGGCGCGCCGGAACTGGTGGACGAGGTCAAGGTGGGCGTGCTGATCGGGTCGGTGTTGTCGGCCCTGTTGGGAGTGGCGGTGTTGCGCAGGTTCGGGGCGCGGGTGTGAGTTTCTCTCGGCACCTCTCGTTCCTCACGCTCCAGCGTGGGAATGCAGTTCTGGACGCTCTGCGTCCCATTAATGTGCGGTTATTGCGCAGGTTTTGAGACGCCGGAGCGAACCGAGCCTTCGCTCGATGACCCGAAACACGATGTGTATGCATTCAATATCGATACATCCGTGCTGACCGCGCACGATCCACACGCCGCAAAAAAACGCCTCCACAAGGGAGGCGTTATTTTTTGTACTCAGCACACGGCTAAGGCATCACGCGAGGTCGAAGCGGTCCAGGTTCATCACCTTGGTCCAGGCGGCCACGAAGTCTTTGACGAACTTTTCGTTCGCGTCGGAGCTGCCGTACACCTCCGAGATCGCACGCAATTGAGCGTGTGAACCGAAGACCAGATCGACACGGGTGCCGGTCCATTTGACTTCGCCGGTCTTGCGGTCACGTGCCTCGAAGGTGTCGTTGGCACCCGAAGTCGCTTTCCACTCAACGCCCATGTCCAGCAGGTTCTTGAAGAAGTCGTTGGTCAGGCTTTCCGGGTTGTGAGTGAACACGCCGTGTTTGCTTTGCCCGACATTGGTATTCAAGACCCGCATACCGCCCAGCAGCACGGACATTTCCGGTGCCGTCAGGGTCAACAGCTGTGCCTTGTCGACCAGCAACGATTCAGCCGACACCTTGTAATGGCCCTTCTGATAGTTGCGGAAGCCATCGGCAATCGGCTCCAGGAAGCTGAACGACTCGACGTCGGTCTGCTCTTGAGAGGCATCGGCGCGGCCCGGTGTGAACGGAACGGTTACCTGATGACCCGCATTTTTAGCCGCCTGCTCGACGCCTGCGCTGCCCGCCAGAACGATCAGGTCGGCAATGGAAACCTGCTTGCCGCCCGACTGCGCACTGTTGAACTCGCTCTGAATACCTTCAAGGGTGTTCAGCACGTTCGCCAAGTGCGCAGGCTGGTTCACAGCCCAGTCCTTCTGCGGCGCAAGGCGCAGACGCCCGCCGTTGGCACCTCCGCGCTTGTCAGAGCCACGGAAGGTAGACGCTGCGGCCCACGCCGTCGAAACCAGTTGCGAAACCGAAAGCCCCGAAGCCAGTATCTTACTCTTGAGCGCCGCAACATCTTGATCATCGACCAGCGGATGATTGACGTCTGGAATCGGGTCCTGCCACAACAGTTCTTCGGTCGGTGTTTCCGGGCCGAGGTAGCGCGCAAGCGGGCCCATGTCACGGTGAGTCAGCTTGAACCAGGCGCGGGCAAATGCGTCGGCCAGTTGCTCGGGGTTGGCCAGGAAGCGGCGTGAAATCTGCTCGTAGGCCGGGTCGAAACGCAGCGCCAGGTCAGAGGTCAGCATGCTGGGTGCATGACGCTTGCTCGGGTCATGGGCATCCGGAATCTTGCCAGCGCCCGCGCCGTTTTTCGGCGTCCACTGATGCGCGCCTGCCGGGCTCTTGGTCAGCTCCCACTCGAAGCCGAAGAGGTTTTCGAGGTATTCGTTGCTCCACCGGGTGGGCGTCGATGTCCAGGTGACTTCCAGGCCGCTGGTGATCGTGTCACCACCTTTGCCGGTGCCGAACTTGTTGCTCCAGCCAAAACCTTGTTGCTCAAGACCGGCCGCTTCCGGCTCTGGACCGACGTTGTCAGCCGGGCCTGCACCGTGAGTCTTGCCGAAGGCGTGACCACCGGCGATCAGCGCGACAGTCTCTTCGTCATTCATGGCCATGCGACCGAAGGTTTCGCGGATATCCCTCGCCGAAGCAACCGGATCAGGAACACCTTCAGGGCCTTCCGGGTTCACGTAGATCAAGCCCATCTGCACGGCGGCGAGCGGGTTTTCCAGAGTACGTTCACCGTTGTCGGTGCGGCTTTCTTCGTTAGCGTGATTCTCCGGCTCGGCCACCAGTGTGCCGTCGCCAGGCTGCTGCATTTTCTTCTGCGCGCCGTAACGTTCTTCACCGCCCAGCCAAGTGGTTTCGGAACCCCAGTAAACGTCTTCTTCCGGTTCCCAGACATCCGGGCGACCACCGGAAAAACCGAAGGTCTTGAAGCCCATCGACTCCAGCGCAACGTTACCGGTGAGCACGATCAGGTCGGCCCAGGAAATCTTGCGACCATACTTCTGCTTGACCGGCCAGATCAGGCGGCGAGCCTTATCGAGGCTGACGTTGTCAGGCCAGCTGTTGAGCGGCGCAAACCGCTGCTGACCGGCGCCTGCTCCGCCACGACCGTCACCGGTCCGGTAAGTCCCGGCACTGTGCCAGGCCATACGAATGAACAGCGGGCCGTAGTGACCAAAGTCAGCCGGCCACCAGTCCTGAGACTGAGTCATGACATCGCGCAGGTCCTGTTTGACCGCTTCGAAATCGAGACTTTTAAATTCTTTGGCATAGTCAAAGCTCTCACCCATCGGGTCGGAGAGCGGGGAGTGCTGGTGCAGGATCTTCAGGTTCAGCTGCTTCGGCCACCAGTCACGGTTCGTTGTGCCGCCGCCGGCAGCATGGTTGAAGGGACACTTCGATTCAGTTGACATGCTTGATACACCTTTTGTCATTTTCGTCCGGCTATCCAGTCCGCTGGGACCTGGACAACGCTGAAAGAACTCATAGCACAGGGTTCATGTCGGCCGTTCGAACAACGATCAGGCCGACGCTACAGATACGCCGCGTGGCGACAGTCAGATTGCCGCGATGCGAGCCCACAACGTGCGCAGTAAACCTGAGCTCATTCTTATCTCCTCATCAGGGTAAAACCGTGCGGCCTCCGCCGACGCTTTCTAGATTAGCCTTCTTGGCGGATATTTCTAATAGAAAGAACGTTGGTAGGTGATAGGGATATTTGGTGGGGGCTGTGCTGGCGAATCTGGGTGGCGCTGTCATCGAAATGCCCAGTCATTCTGCTAGCCTGTGCTGCTGTTCGGACCGCAGACTGGATATATCAATGATCACCCTCCGCACCATGACAATGAACGACTACGACGCCGTCATCGAACTCATGCGCCACACACCGGGTATCTCAATCCGCGACGCTGACTCTCGGGAGTCGACCGCACGCTATCTGGCGCGCAACCCCGATATGAGCTTTGTGGCTGAAGCGGACGGCGTTGTGTGCGGCTGCGTCATGTGCGGGCACGACGGTCGCCGGGGTTATCTGCAGCACTTGATCGTCCTGCCCGAGTATCGGCGACAGGGAATAGCGCGGACGCTGGTCGAGCGGTGTCTTGAGTGCCTGGAGGGAATCGGGATTTATAAGTGTCATCTGGATGTGATGAAGGAGAATGAGGCGGCCGGGCGCTATTGGTCGGGGCAAGGCTGGGTGTTGCGGGAGGATATTGATCGGTATTCGATGGTGCGGCGAGGCAGTGGGAATGTCTGAGTTAATGTCGGCGGGTTAAACACCACCCGTAGGGTCCTTTCATAGTAGGCACTAGCCGTTTTCGGCACAAATCGCCCAAGTGCCGTTCTGCCGGAATGAAACTTGCGTCCACTTGGCCTTGTGACCTTGAAACGCATTAAGGGCAAGGCCGATGAATAACAATAATGCAGCAATAAAAACCGCCTCGAATGACGCGACACCCCTGCCTCATCTGCAGCGTTTCCAAACCTGTGACATCGACCAGCACGGCCGCAACCTTGGCGGATGGCAGGTCCGTTACGATCAGTTGACGCCCGGCGGCTTCGAAGGCGAGTTGACGGAGTTCCGCTCCGACTGGCTGCAGCTGGTCCGCGACCGCTCTAATCAGGCCTTGATCAAGAGTGGCGTCGCCTGGAAGGGGGCAATTATTTTCGCATTGCCCTTGAGCGCCAATGGTCCGGCTTTCTGTGCCGGGCATACGCTTCAGGAACCCAGCCTGATCGTTGCGCACGGCGAGAACCTTCCGGAATTGAGCACGCCGTTGCAGCTGGATGCCTTGGGGGTGGCGATTGAAGAGGGGCCCTTGGCTCACGCGCTGGAACGCCAAGGCAGTCGTTTCGAAATTACCGATCTTCCCAAGTGTTACCGTTTGACTGATTTGACGGTCAGAACGAGGTTCGCCGCGCTGTTCGATAATCTGTTGAATGGTGAGCAGGCGTGCCTGCAGAAGCTTGAACACGATTCGATTCGGCGTGGTATTCGTGATGCCGTGATGTTGCAGGTGCTGGAACTTGTAGCGCCTGATCGGGCGCCGCTTCTCAATTCGACAGCGCGCAAGAGAATGGTGGATCGGGCCCGTGATTATGCCTTGGCGCATCTGGACGAACCGCTGTCGATCCTGGACATGTGCAACCACATCGGCACCAGTCGCCGCAAACTTCAATACTGTTTTCAGGAAACGCTGGGCATCAACCCTGTGGCTTTTCTGCGCACATTGCGCCTCAACGCCGCGAGGCGCGAGTTGCGCGAAAGCAGCCGGATCGAACGCGTGCAGACGGTCGCCGCGCGTTGGGGTTTCTGGCATTTGAGCCGGTTTTCCAGTGACTACCGGACACTGTTCGGGGAAACACCGTCGCAGACACTACAGCGCACGCATCTTTGCTGAAAACGGATAACGGCAGAAAGCATGACTCAATAGCATGACCCCACCACCTTCGTGGTCAGGGGCATGCGATGAGTCATAACAATAATTCCAATATCAGACGCTTCACCTTAATGACGCTCGGCTTGATGAGCCTTGGCGCCACCGTTCAGGCAACTGAAAACGGAGCACCCACTACGTCTTTCGGCGTTTACGATTTCGGTGCCGGCATGATGCCTCCGTCGACGCCCGTGGGGACGCTGGGGATGCGCGTGGCGTTCTATTCGACCAATGTGCAGAAAGACCGCCACGGTCGTTCGCTGGACAACAATTTTTCGCTGGACGTTCTGTCCATCGGCGTTGGTTATTTCCGCATGACCGACTACCAGATACTGGGTGCGCGCTACGGCTACGGCGTGGCGGTGCCTTTCTTTCAGATGGACGCCTCGTTCCGGGTCCAGACGCCGGGCGGCCCGCTGGACCTGAAGGCGGACCCGTTCCGGATGGCCGATATCTCAGTCTCGCCGCTCATACTGCAATGGGACCTTTCCCCCAACCTGTTCGTGAACGCACGAATGCAGATTCAGGCCCCTACCGGCGACTACGACAAGAATCGTCCGATTTCGCCGGGGCTGAATCACTGGACGTTTTCTCCCACCGTCAACGCGACCTATATCACTGACAGTGGTTTCGAAGTGTCCAACAGCTTTCAGACTGACTTCAACACCCGCAATCCTGCGACTGACTACAGAAGCGGCACCGAATACCGCCATGAGTTTGCCGTGGGCCAGCACGTCGGTCCTTTTACCTTGGGATTGGGCGGGTTCTATTACCGGCAGTTCTCCGACGACGATGCGCCAGGGCTGGAAACCGGCAACCGCGCCCGAGTGGTCGCCGCCGGTCCTGCGATCAGCTACTTCACGCCCGGCATGCCTGCGGCGTGGTTTCACCTCTACAAGGAATTCGACGCGCGCAACCGCTCAGAGGGTTACACCGTGGCGTTGCGTGTGGGCCACAGTTTTTAGAGCGGTTGCGAGATAGGCGATTTTTTCTCAGCACGAATCCAGACCATCAGGAACCTTCATATGAAAGACATTCAGAACCTGTTGAACGATGAAGACGCGACCGGCCTGGCCGAATGGGTCAGGCGCGGCGAGGTCCAGCCGGTCGAATTGCTGGAGGCGGTGATTCAGCGCATCGAGCACGTCGAACCGCAGCTCAACGCCGTCGCCGAGCGACTGTATGACTCGGCCCGCAGCGCGGCTATGGACGCTGTAAAAAGCCAAGGCGTTTTTGCGGGCGTACCGACGCTCATCAAGGACCTGTTTACCCCGGTCAACGGCGCACGGATGAGCAATGGCTCCCTGGCCATGGGCGAGTTTCGTGCCCCCTTCGAAGCCGAAGTGGTCAGCCGCCTGAGGCGTGCCGGTTGCGTGTTCGCCGGGACGACCACTGCGCCCGAATTCGGTACGTCCTATTCCACCGAGTCCACCCGCTTCGGGGCGACCCGCAACCCGTGGAGCCTTGATCACAGCGCCGGAGGCTCAAGTGGCGGGGCTGCTGCACTCGTGGCGGCGCGAGTGGTGCCCTTCGCCCACGGCAACGACGGCGGCGGCTCGTTGAGAGTGCCGGCGTCCTGCTGCGGCGTATTCGGCTTCAAGCCCAGTCGCGGGCTGATGCCTTCCGGCCCGATGGTCGGCGAGGGCTGGGCCGGCCTGAGCACCGCGCACGCCATCACCCTGACCGTACGCGACAGCGCAGCCTTGCTGGACGCTACCGCCGGCATGGACCTTGGCGCGCCTTACGCAGGGCCTGTCCAGAACCTGCCTTACGTCAGCGCCGTCCAACGCGACCCCGGAACCCTGCGCATCGCACTGATCGAACAATCAGGCACTTGGCCCACCTCGGCCGAGAGCCTGGCCGCCGTGCGAGAAGCCGCGCAATTGTGCGAGTCCCTCGGGCACCGAGTCGAACCGGTCAGCCTGCCGGTCGTCTTGCCGGAGTTCCTCGACCACGTCTTCACCATCATCGGCGCCAACACCCGCAACCACGTCGACATGCTCGGCCGCATGCGCGGCTTTGACGTACAGGACGCCGAACTGGAAGCCCGCACACGCATCATCCTGCGCGACAAAGGCAACGTCAGCGGCGCGCAATACACCGCCGCCGTCGAATGGATGCACGCCCTGGGCCGCCAACTGGCAACGTTCATGCAGGATTACGACGTGATCCTCTCGCCCGTGCTGACACGCGAGCCGGCGCGGATTGGTGAGCTTGTTGTGCCAGACATGAGCCTGAGCCTTGAGGACATGATCGAGCGTTCGCATCGGTATTCGCCTTTTGCAGCGCTGTTTAATGCGAGTGGTCAACCGGCGATGTCGGTGCCGCTGTACTGGAGTGCTGCGGGCCTGCCAATGGGGGCGCATTTTGCTGGGCGGTTTGGGGAGGAGGGGGTGTTGTTGGGATTGGCTGGGCAGTTGGAGCGGGTGAGGCCTTGGCGGGGGCGGGTGCCGGGGGTTAATGGTTGTGGGGGGTGAGGGGCTGCGGGTTATTGGGTGCGCGCTTCGGAAGTCCATCGGGGTGCGCGTCGGCACATAACATGCCCGTTCGCCATCGTAGTGTCCGTTCATGTAGCCAGCGGCTTCAGGTCGATCTGGGGTAAAGAAAAACGGCCCAAGGCGCCTTTCTCTGCGAATTGCCGGGGTCGTTTGAAATCAGCTCAAAACCCCCGGCTTTCATTGGCAAAAAAGGGTATTGATTTTATTGGGGACACATGTTTCTTGGAGTTAGAAGCCGTTTTGCTAATGAAGGCTTAAGAGCTACTCATAAAAACATGGTTTCGATGATACTGGATATAGGGAAGGGCTTTGATGTGGAAGCGAACCTTTCGAGGCTGCTCTAAACCGTAAACCGTTCGATCATGTGTATTGATATTTTCTGACACCAATAGAGTCCCATCGTCAGTGAATGAGATTAAGCCTGCGTCAAGCAAAGCGTGCAGTGCTACGTTCAAGATAATGCTGTTAAACGGGTCTTTCGCTTCGGCGATGAGATCTGATTTGCATGCGGCAACCCCTTTTATATGAGCTGCCTCCAACATACATGTTGCACCCGATAGAGCGCATTTGGCTTCCCACACGTCTAGGGCTCGCGTCCTGAATTCGAGCTGAAATGTCCGCTCCTCTCTAACAGCCTGACGAAACATCGAGCCCTCAGGATCTTTCTGAATTCGTGTTGAAGAGACCAACCTATCTTCCGAGCGCTCGAGCTCAGATGCCAATTCCTCTTGGGACATATCCATCAGTTGCCTGATGGGGATTTCTACCCATCCAAGCGTAGGGCTAAGCGAGGAAGAGCTGGATTGGCCATGACGCCAAGCGTCCCGTCGCTGAGACTCTAGGCCTTTTTCCACTTTAAAGGTCTTTTTCTCCTTCCGAAGGTATGCACTCTGTACGGATGCAAGTGCTTTGAAAAACGTAGACGACTCAGGAGCAGCTTTAAAGCCGTGATTGTAGAGCCCCGTCAATCCTGCAAACGGCAGAAGTGCTCGAGCTTCCTTCGCAGGGGATCGGCTGCTGACGGGGATCCACACCGTCGAGTCTCCTGCCTCGTAGACTTTGATTTCAAGTGGGCTCATTTTGCGCTCTTCGACTATCCGCTCAGTTATCTGTGAAGTCACCTTATGCTAAAACCATCAATAGGGATATCTTCAGTTCGATTGTAGATTGGCAAAGTGCTAGAGGTTGTCTTTTCAAGAATACTACAGTCCCATGCTTTCATGTGAGCAGCGGTATACAGCATGCCTAACGTCATTTCCGTCTTGGCGCGTCGATCTTTAGATCTGAAAAATACGAAGATATCAGTCCCTTCAGGCTTAAAGTAACGATAGTGATCGTAGTCGCCGTTGGCAATGCCAAAGTGGTCAAAAAAAACCTCCATAAAGTCACTGGCGTCGTCACCGTCCAGTCCTAGATCCCAGCTGACTCTAGTAGCGAGGCTGAGGGTCTCAAATGCTTTTCGGCCAAATCCTGCATAAGAGTTAATGCTCTCTATGAGATAGTTAATTATTTCGTAATTTAGATCGCCTTTACCCATTTTTTTAAGCCTGATCTTGTTTATCTGCATGTTGCCAAGTTCATATGCAGTATAGGAGCATTCGATAACTGGCGTTGCCCGTGCGATGAAGCCCGAATGCTTCGTGTGCGGCGTGCGGCGTGCGGCGTGCGGCGCGCAAGCCAGGCTCAGGACATAAAGTGGTTGAGCTCGTAAAAAACAGGGTCGTGTGCGACTCCGATGCCTGACCTTCGCTCGTCGACTTCTGGTGCAGATCCTGGCCGTCCCCACCGAATCCCAGCCACAAAAAAAGACGCCCTAGGGCGTCTTCATTTGCAATTTGGTGGGCCGGGGTCATTTGAACTGGACCCAGAATTGGCTGTATTCATTGGTTTTTGTGCTTTCAGTAACTCTTAGGGATACACGCTGGTGTTTGCTTAACTGATCCTTGATCAGCGATTCTGCATATCGCCTGCGTTTTGCGCATCGTCGATGAGCTTTCGCTTGGCCCACACCATGGAGAAGGAGACTCTACGTATGAAGGTAACGGATATTGTCCATAACTACCCTGATGGCTCGCGCTTGGCTCGAGGTTTATGTCGGGTTAGATCATTCGTGAACGAATCAGGAATAGTGGTTCTGCTTACTGACTTGGGCAATAAAAATGATGGCCAGTCAGTTACTAATGCCATCGAGTGCATTATTAATTCGCTGCATGTACTAGGTGTTGTCATTGGACCGGCAACATTTTTGGAACACTACGAGCGGGAAGACCCTCGAGGCGATACCTTTGACATCGTCACCGTGAATTCTCCTGGTGGGACGCATTGGGAAACGATTAGTCGTGAGGAGGCATGTCGATTGATGGGGTGTCCACCAGTCGAGTTGGATGAACGGAGCTGGGCAAACGGTCGCATCGTTGAGGAAGCGGATCGGCTACGTTTTTCTAGAAACCGATTTTTCGACTCTCCTCATCGAGGGAGCAATGCGGTAATAAAACGTCGCCTGGAAATCGAGGGTGGAATGATTTCTAGGGCGGAAGTTCAGGCGTTGATCAGTGCAGGTGCGGGCGAACGAGATCTCCAATGTCTTTTGAAAAAGGACCTCTCAATTTTCGCAGAGACCTACGCTCAGCCAGATGATGAATACATTTGTTTCTCGGAGTTTCCTTTAGCAGACGGATACGTTGACTTTGTGGTGCTGACCGGGCGATCGCGTATGGACGTAATTCTGATCGAGATAAAGGGAGCTGACTTCAACTTGCTGAATTCGGATCATTACAAGGAGTTTAATTACAAGATCCATCAGGCAGCAGGCCAACTGAGGAACCGCTTAGGTCACATTTATCGAGAGCTCTCAACCTTCAGAGATCACGTCCATTCCGCGAGGGCACGAGCTGAGCGAGGAGATCTAACTCACAACGCTTTCGTAGGGCCGCACGATGGGCTCGAGGTCGACCCTCAGAAGGACATCAACATTCGTACTGTGCTTATAGGAGGACGGACGGGGGATGATCGTGCGGAAAGTGCTAAAAGGCACGACTACGAACACCACTTCACTCCACCAATCAGGGTTGAGTCCTGGGACACATGGATACGCAGGCTTCAACGTTCTTAAGCGCTTGGCTTGATCCGACCGGGTTCCCAAACGTGCCAGGGACCCTGAGTATTTTCGAATGATACGGGGGCGGAAACCCGCGTGGCTTTGGTAGCTACTGATCGGTTGACGTTGGTTGACAGTTGACGGGTTGACAGCAGCAGTTCAGTAGCTGAAGGAATGAACATCTGGGTTCACCAGTTCACTAAGCTGTGAAAACGTCGGCTACTCAAGATGCGCGGGTTCCCTGCCCCGTATGCAGCGTAAGTCTCTAGGGTCCCCGGTCGCTGTTGGATCACTCCGCTGGTGGAGCCTGTTTCTTAGGGGGGGGGAGATGCATGAAAAATGCAGTGTAACAGGTGTTACGAGTGTAATTATTTTTTAACCTATTGAAATAAAAGGATAAAATTACCGTTACACCACTGTAAAAGTTCTGACGTATCTCATGTAACAACGCGTAACTGTGTAACGTCGCTCTTACCTATGTCACCCGAAGCAAAACGGTACTGTGGCTGTCTTCGGCCAAAACCGTCATCCTCGCAGAGGAAACCGAGGCGTTCGGGCACTTGGCTATCGACGTCTGTTAGCAGCAAATTTTTCAGTTCGGCCAGGCTACGACATGCATCCGGCATGGTGAAATTCTCCGACTCGTCCGGGGCGCAAAACGAGGGTGGTGACTGGGGCTTCTTATGTTGGCACCCAGCGCACGTGAAGTGTGGCATCATGACACTGTCTGTATGCGCACCTGTCTACCCAGGGGTACCAACATCAGCATCATCGCGTTTTATTTTAATCGGCTTGAACTTTTATAGCGTGGATCAGGGAATGGATGGCTATCACGGAAACTACAAATACAAGATAGTTGGCAGAATTGGCGAAGGCGGCTTTGGGTTTGTAGAAAAAATTGAGCTGTTCAATATTGCCGACCACAGATGTGGCGAGTATGCCCGCAAGTCGCTTAGTGATCTAGAACCTGATCTCCGCGAAGAATTTCGAAGACGTTTTGCACGTGAGGTATCATACCAAGCGTCTTGCGTACACACCCATGTAGCCAACATCTATCTGTGCGATCTAAAGTCAGATCAGCCGTGGTTTATTATGGATCTTGCGGCAGGAGATCTGCAAAAGGATATTGATAAGGGGCACCTCACTACCTCCCAGAAAATCAGTGTGCTGCTCATGGTGGCGGATGGTCTTATTTACTTGCATTCTTTGGGCTATCTCCATCGCGATATAAAGCCATCCAATATTCTGAGATTCAAGGATGGAGTTTATAAGGTGTCAGACTTCGGGTTAGTGAAAAACTTAGACAAAAGCTCCGAGTCCGAGGTTATCACTAAAATCGCAACAGCGATGGGCACCGCGAAGTACATGGCTCCCGAGATAGCAATTGCGGGAGAGTATAGCAAGAGAACCGATATTTTTGCGCTAGGTGTCCTATTGGAAGATCTGGATATGTTAGATGATTCAGGCGTACATGAAGTGTTTAAGAAGAGCACTGCTCGTCGTCCTCTAGATCGTTATTCAGAAGTCCAAGATATGCGAAATGAATTTCTTGCCGCCGTCTCAGGAGTACACATATGATCAAGCTCTTAAGCTCAAGTGTATTCTCATTTCCCAAAGAGCTAGCGCGAAAAAATGAGGACTCTATTCTGCCTCCACGCAAGTTAGGTGGCGGTTTTCTGATGGCTGTAGCAGATGGTGTAGGCTCTTATGCTGGTGCAAGCAGCGCATCAGAGTCAGCTATTGAATATTTGACAAGCTTGCAATCGACGGCATTTGAAAGTGCTGACGCCGTTGAGCAAATTTTCAATCAGATCAAAATTCGCGTTTCAAATTTGATCCATGAAAATCCTAGCTACTTTGATGCCGCGACGACTTTGACTTTTTGCTATGCGGGAGAGAAAGGAATAAAAATTGGTCATGTAGGCGATTGTCGGGTATATCTGAAGTTGGATCGCAAGCTTCTTCAGATTACTAAAGATCATACCCAGCATCAGATGCTGATAGACGAAGGATTATACAAGCCTTCTGAACTTAAAGAGGCTAGCGGAAAGAATACGCTATTTTCAGCCATATCAAAGAAAATCAACCTTCATTTTCAAGAGGTTTTCTTGCGGTATGATCAAATCTGCGCACATGATGGAAGTGTTAATTTATTTATAATGTCGGATGGCGCTTATCATTCTTGGGAGTTGAGGCCGCGCTTTTTGGAGAGTACTCTAGAGGATCCCAACCGTTTTGCCGCAAATCTCCGCAGACGGATTGTTCGACTGGAACCAACGGATGACTGTTCGCTAATAGCCGTAAAGTTGACAGTTAAGCCGCAACTTGAACTTTTCGACTAGTATTTTTGAAAAAATCTGACTGCGTCCTTAAAAAGTCGAATTCAGTCAGATTTTTAAATTTAGCAATACTGATGGTCTGTGGGTCGCATAACTTCTGAGTCCACAATTGAGAAGCTATTTATACATCGGCTGAATTGGGTCAAAAGTGTGTAAAAAAGATCTGAAAATCTCGTCCCTACGCAGAATCTGTATCTGCTCGCTTGGCGATAAATTTCAGATTTAACGTGGAGGTGCATACTTCAATTTTGGCAAAACACTTTTTACACACTATGGGTCGGAAGTTTTCATCTACGAGGCGCATCTCAATGGAGCCTTCCATTAATGTTCGTGCTAACGAAGCGGATTGCTCCCAGATTCGTATCTACACGCCGAAGACAATCGTAAGCGCTCCATAAACCCCACCGGCTTCATGATGGGTGGTGCGCTTAGCTAGGTGATACCGGCGAGCAGTTCCACGGTAGCAGCGCTTCGTAGTCTTCAACTGATGAGGCCGCCGGCAGGCGTTCCAGTGCGTGGCGCAGCCACGCATAAGGCTCTTGGCCATTGGCTTTGGCAGTCTCGACCAAGCTGTAAAGTTGAGCACTGGCCGTTGCGCCCTTGGGCGTGTCGCTAAACAGCTAGTTCTTTCTTCCGATCACGAAGGGACGGATCGCGCGCTCAGCGGCGTTGTTGTCGAGTGGCAGGTAGCCTTCCTCGACGTATCGCTCCAGCTTGCT
>NZ_MTSB01000020.1 GCF_002093745.1 Pseudomonas graminis | reverse complement strand
GTATTCTTCGCGAGCGGGATATGCAGAACGCTCAGCGTTATAAGCAAGCCCTTGTGGGAGCGGACTTGTCCGCGAAGAGGCCATTACATTCTCCGAAGATGCATCGTCTGAACCACCGTCTTCGCGGACAAGTCCGCTCCCACAGAAAGCTCGTCTGAACGGACAAGCGAAGCATCGCCCGGTCCGCTCCCACGGCCTTCGGCCAGAATCAAAAACTCGTGCCATGCAGTCACTCAATAAGCGATCCGGATGTCCTGAAAGTTCAGGTCCTGCTCGACCTGCCCGGCATCGCCCTCGTCAAACAACAGGCGGTGAATACGTTGAGCGGTTTGCTGGAAGCCGACGCCACCAAGGCTTTTCAGGTCGTATTGGTGGCTGTTGATTTCCGCGCGCACACGTCCCGGATGGGGCGACAGCAACAAAATGCGATTGCCCACCACCAGCGCTTCTTCGATGGAGTGCGTGACGAACAGCAGCGTGAAACGCACCTCGTCCCACAGCTCCAGCAGCTCTTCCTGCATCTTGCGCCGGGTCAGTGCATCCAGCGCGGCGAACGGCTCGTCCATCAGCAGGATCTTCGGCTGCATGGCCAATGCCCTGGCAATCGCCACACGGGCTTTCATGCCGCCGGACAACGTGTGCGGGTAGGCATCGGCAAACGCGCTGAGGCCGACTTTTTCAAGGTAATAACGCGCGCGCTCCAACGCCTCGGGACGCTTCAGCGTGCGCGACGCAAGCAGCGGAAACATGACGTTCTCGATCACGGTTTTCCACGGTGGCAACTGGTCGAATTCCTGAAACACCACGATGCGGTCGGGCCCGGGTTCAGTCACCTGATGACCCGCTAGACGAATCTCGCCCTCGCTGGGCCGGATGAACCCTGCCACCGCTTTCAGCAAGGTCGATTTGCCGCAACCAGACGGGCCAAGCAACACAAAACGATCAGACGGGTCGACCTCGAAACTGACCTGATGCGTCGCCCTCACCACACGTTCAGGTGTGCGGTATTCGAGGCTGACGCCGCGGACGTGCAGCAAGGCTTCAGCGTTGTGCTGAACGACCGGTTGCGATTGGTCGCTCGTGCTGGCCGTGTGGCCTTGCGCGACAGCATTCATGAACAGCTCTCCTGAATCAAAACGGCGCAGTGCCTTGAATGGTCGTGCGATGCAGCTTGCGCCGCAGATGGGCCGGGCAACCGGCGGCCAGGTGAATCAGGGAGCGGTTGTCCCAGAACACCATGTCGTCGGGCTGCCATTGATGCCGATAGATGTGCTCGGGCTTCACGCTGTGGGCGTAAATCTCATTGAGAATCTGGCGGCTTTCATCTTCAGGCAGGCCGAGGATATGAGTGGTGAACCCCTCGCTGACAAACAGCGCCTTACGCCCGTTTTCAGGGTGGGTGCGCACAATCGGGTGGCTGACCTCGACCACTTGAGCCAGTTGCTCGGCGGTCAGGGTCGGGCGCCAGTTGACAGCGTTGTGGCCTTCCGCATAACGCGCGGTGTAGCTATGAACCGCCGAGCGCCCTTCAACGGCATCGCGCAGATGCTGCGGCAGTGTGTCCCACGCCTGATGCATGTCCGCGAACAGCGTGTCGCCGCCTTCACTCGGCAGTTCCTGGGCGTACAGCATCGACCCCAGGCTCGGCAGCTCTTTGTACGACAGGTCCGAATGCCAGTACTTACCGGCATCGCCCAAGCCCACCGGCTTATCGTTCTCGACAATGTTCGAGACGATCAAAATCTCGGGGTGATTGGCCAGCAGAAACTGCTTGAGCACATGGATCTGCAACACACCAAAACGCCGGCTGAAATCGATCTGCTGTTGTGGCGTGATCTTCTGGTCGCGGAACACCACCACATGGTGATCCAGATGCGCCTGATGCACGCGAGCGAAATCGGCATCATCGAGAGGCCTGGACAGATCAAGCCCGACGATTTCAGCGCCCACCTTGTCAGTGAACGGACGCACTTCAAACGATTGCGACGCGAAGCGAGGGGGCGATGCAACGTGGGAGACTGCTGGCATGAGAACTCCGACTCCAGAACAGATGTGACTGAAGAGGGAACTTTATAGGCATAAGAAAAATAATTTAAATACCGTTAAGGAATATGCATAGCGCTGGATGCTTCAGACCTTTTCTCTGTATCGACAACCAGCACAAATGTGTCACGGCAGATACATCCAAGTGTAAGAACGCCTTGCTAGGGTCTGCGCCTCATCCAGACCGAGTGAAGGCGTACGCTATGCGATCCAATAAACAGGTTGCCCATGTCATGGTGTCTTCATTGATACTGTCGTTGCTTGCGGTATCGGTGCAGGCTGCGAGCCGTTCGGGTGACAACAGGATCAATGGCGTTGATCTGCTTTCCGGGTTCAATACCCTGTGGACGACCGGCGCGACCTGGGATACCGGCACACCGACCGCACTGGGTCAGAGCCTGCTCAGGCGCAACCTGCAAATTGTGGTCGACCGCGCCAACTCCCGCACAGTCGCTCAGGAAACCGCCGCCTACTTCGATGACCGTCGCGACCAGAGCTACAGCGCCATCAGCGGCCTGGGTTCCTTGAGCGATGGCTATAAGGCAGGCGCCGGCGCTTTCACGACCATCACGCAATTCGATGACAGCAACAAAACCGTCAAGTACGACGACAAAGGCAACGGCGCAGGCAGCTCATCTTCCGCGCTGGGCAAAGTCGTGGATCTGGTCGGCGCTGTGCGCAACGATGCGTCTACCACGCCGGCCAAATCCCACTATCTGTACCCACGGCCGTGGCGCCAGAGCCTGGACGGTCAGAGTCTGGCATTCGTGGTTGCGCCTTCACTGCGCCCGGCCGAAAGCACTACACCGGCCAGTGACTCGGGTTTCCCCAGCGGTCACACCAACGCGGCGTATCTGTCTTCATACGCACTGGCCTACGCGATTCCCGAGCGCTTCAGCGAGTTGATGCTGCGCGCCTCGGAAATCGGCGATAACCGCATCGAAGCCGGCATGCACTCGCCGTTCGACGTGATGGGCGGGCGTATCACCGCGACCTACTTTGCCATCGACAACCTGTCGAACCCGGCCAACGCCCAGTTGCGCGCCGATGCTCGCGCCCAGGCGCTGGCCTATTTCACGGCGCAGTGCGGCGGTGACGTCAACACCTGCATGGCGACCATCGACCCGGCCACCGACCGCACCTCGCAGCATGCGCAGGACAAGGCATTGTTCACCTCGCGCATGACCTACGGCTTCGACCCGGTCGGCCCGACCAACCTGGCACCCGTGGTGCCGACCAACGCCGAAGTGTTGCTGGAAACCCGCTTCCCGTACCTGGACGCCAGTCAGCGCCGCGAGATCCTGGCGACCACTGAAATTTCGTCGGGCTACGCCGTGATCGATCAGTCGGGGGGTTATGGCCGCCTGAACCTGTACGCGGCAGGCGACGGCTATGCGGCATTCAACTCGAACGTCACGGTCAACATGAACGCCAGCCTTGGCGGCTACAACGCTATCGACGCCTGGCGCAACGACATCAGCGGCAGCGGCGCGCTGATCAAGAACGGCACCGGCAATCTGATGCTGACCGGTAACAACACCTACTCCGGTGGCACCGTGATCAACGGTGGCGTCCTGACCGGCCACGCCCAGGCGTTCGGCAGCGGCACCATTACCGACAACGCCACGCTGGTGGTCGATCAGTCGACCAACGCGACCCTGGCCAACACGCTGGCGGGCAACGGTGCCTTGATCAAACGGGGTGTCGGCTCGCTGAACCTGACCGGCAACAGCAGCCTGTCCGGTGCAACCACTGTGCAAGCGGGTCGTCTGGCGGTAAACGGCAACCTGGGCAATTCCATCGTCAGTGTGCAGCAAGGCGCAACACTGGGCGGCAACGGCACCGTTCGCGGCATCAACGTCGCTCAAGGCGGCGTGGTTGCACCGGGCAACTCGGTGGGGCAATTGAACGTAAACGGCGACGTCAACCTCGCTCAAGGTTCGGTGTACCAAGTAGAGTCGGACGCCAACGGCAACGCTGACCGCATCGTCGCCAGCGGCCGTGCGACCATCAATAACAGCACACTGTCACTGGTCGAAGGCGGTAACTGGGTCGCCGCGAGCCGCTACTCGATTCTTTCCGCAGCCGGCGGCGTGAGTGGTGCATTTGCCGCAGTGCAAACCAACTTCGCCTTCCTCACCCCGACCCTGAATTACACCGCGACCGATGTCGGGCTGACCCTGGCTCGCAACGCACAGACGTTCTCAAGCCTGGCGACCACCGACAACGCCCGAGCCGTCGCGCAAGGCCTGGACAGCGCCGGCGCAAACAACGCGCTTTGGCGTCAGGTGGTACAGGATGATGCATCGACCGCCCAAGCGACGTTCAAGGCATTGTCCAACGAACTGCATGCCTCGACTCAGTCAGCGTTGATCGAAGACAGCCGTCTGGTACGCAACGCCATGAACGACCGCATGCAGCAAGCGCAGTCGGCACAGGCATTTGGCAGCAGCACACAAACCCTCGCTGGCGATGCGTCGCGTGGTGTGGTCTGGACTCAGGCCATCGGCGCCACCGGCAAAACCGAAAGCACCCGCGACGTCTCGGGCCTCGACACGCACACCAGCGGCTTGCTGTTCGGCGCTGACGTGCCGCTTGACGACACTTGGCGTGTAGGCGCACTGGCCGGTTTCAGCAACAGCAGTTTCGACGTGCGCCATGCCTCCGGCTCCACCGACAGCGACAACTACCACCTGGGTGTCTACGGCGGAGCCAAGTGGGGCCAGCTTGCCTTGCGCCTTGGCGCGGTGCGCACCTGGCATGAGCTGACCGCCAAGCGCACGCTGGACCTGCCCGGCTCGTCCGAGCACTTCAAAGAGGATTACAAGGCGGCGACCAATCAGGTCTTCGGCGAATTGGGCTACGCCATCGAGATGGGCAACGCGCAGCTCGAACCCTTCGCTAACTTGGCGCATGTGCGACTGGACACCGACGCCTTCGACGAAAACAGCAACGCGATCAGCCTGCAAAACAAATCCCAGGACAACCACATTACCTTCAGCACCCTCGGCCTGCGCGCCGCCACTCGCCTGAGTGTCGGCAGCGTCGCGGTCAAACCCAACGCCACACTGGGCTGGCGTCGTGCCTACGGCGATGTCACACCGGAAAGCCGAGCAGCCTTCAACGGCGGCAGCACCTTCGAACTCTCCGGCGCACCCATCGCACGCAGCGCAGCGGTACTCGGCGCAGGTGTTGATTTAGGGTTGAGCGACACACTGAGCGTCGGGGTGAGTTACAACGGCCAAGTGAGCAGCGACGCATCCGATCAGACGCTGAATGCTCGAGTAACGTTGGCGTTTTAAGGCTGAAATAGCGTCACGTGTGCTGTTCCCTGTTGGCATTCAGGGGGCAGCATGCGGGACTTTACGACTCGATGCGTAGGAACACCAAGTAGGACCTGTCAGAAAAACCCAAGCGGCTTTGACATCATTATTGGCCCTCTCTACCGTGCCCCTGCAAGCAAGCCGGGACCGTCAGGGAGACGCCGAATGTCGCTATGGAACATCCTGCCCACGTGGTTCGATATAGAAAGACGCATGACCCATCGCATGGGCTATCAGAGTGGGGGCAGCTTCGAGCACGGCCTCAACCATGAACCCGTCCCGACACTGCGCCTCAACCTTCGGCGCATCAGCACGATCAGAACTGCGTTCATCCGGGCTGAATGGGAAGCGGCGCGGCTGATTGGGCGGCGCTTCGCAGACATCGATATTGCCAGCATCATCAACGACCTGATAGACGTGATTAGCCAGATGGCCATGATCGTCGCGGGCAGCACGCTCGCCGGGGGCGCGATAGGCGCAGGGGTCGGCGCAGGTTTCTTTGGAATTGGCGCAGTCCCTTCTGCCGCAGTGGGTGCCGCCGCCGGCCTGGAACTCAGCACCTGGATTCTTGGCATTCTCGGCCTGGCCTCCATTGCCGAATTTTTCATCGACGGCCTCCCACGCATTGCCGAGCATTACAAGCGTGGCATCAAAGTCGCGTGGGAAGGGACGCGTGGTGAACCGGGACTCAACCCGTTCGGTGGCGGCGATGATCCCTACGTTATAGACCGCGCCGCACATCACATCGCCCAAGGCCATGCGGCTGAAGCACGTCGCGGAGCGACACTCATGAATTCTAAACTTGAAAGATGCAAGTAGGGAGCATTTATGGACGAGCACTTTAGTTTTTTTCTTAAAAAATTCGTCCCTGAAATTTATCGTTATGAGGTGCCTGAGACGAGCATTGCACGATACAAAAACAAACTTCCAGATCAGCTGCTCAGCTATTGGACTGAACACGGCTGGGCTGGATATGCCGATGGATTATTTTGGACGGTAAACCCTCAAGACTACGAATCCATCATCAGTCACTGGATCCCTACTACAGGACTTAATCAGACTGAAAAATACCACGTCATTGCACGCGGAGCTTTCGGCGTACTTTATGTATGGGGTGAAAAGGGAGGGCACTGCCTTAACATTTCCAGCTACGCCGGGCGCTACTACTCTTTTTCCAACCCCTTTACTGGAGAAAAATTAGAACTGGGAGCCCACGTTTTTTTCTCCTCATTAAATCCTGCCTATAACGACTTATCTGATCTATTTAAACCGGCTCTCGAAAAACTCGGCCCACTCAAAAGTGACGAAATGTACGGCTTCGTCCCTGCTTTGGCACTCGGCGGACCGATGGAATTAGAAAATCTGCAAAAAGTTAAAACCATCGAACACTTAACATTCCTGTCTCAGCTCTCGCCCCTTCAGGACTGGGGATTCCCTGATGTTTGACTGCAGCAATGGATTCATTTTCAAGGCGCTCTTGGCACGGGTTGCGTCATGGATGGGCACTGTACGTTTCCTCAGAAACCCTGGCCCATCCAGACTCAGTGAAGCGACATCAGCCCCGTTTTTCATTTTCCGGCTTTCTGGTCAGCCTCAAGCATCGAGGACGGGAATGGCGCGCGGGCTTTTGCAAACCACCACATGGCACCTGCCCCGAGAAGGGAAGTCAGCACGGCCAGTATCAGGATGACCTGCTGGGTGCCCAAGGGTGCGGCCAGCAAAGCCACCAGCAAACCTGCCAAAGGCTGGGACAGGTTGTTAAGCAACGTGATCACGCCGACCGTCTTGCCGAAGTCCTGCTGCGGTATCACCCGCTGCCGGATAGTGCGCATGTAGACGTTAAACATTTTGTCGAAACCGACGATCAACAGAAACCCCACCGTATAGCCGATCAGGTTAGGGCTCAGGGCGCTGATAAATGCCCCGATTGCGATCATTGAATACCCGACCCCACCCAGGACCCGCAGAGGCAGCACAACACGGGCCAGAAAGAACAGGATCACGATAGTGGTCACCGCCCCCGCCGCCTGCAGCCCTGCGTAGTTGTCTTTGCCTGCGCTGTACTCGCCGATCACCATGGCTGCCGAGGTCGCCAAGGTCACCCCGACGATCAGGTTGACCCCTACCGCCAGTGTGATGATCTTTTTCAATTCCGCCAGGCTACGGATATGCCCGAATGCAATCCGCAACGGCTGCAGCCAGATGTCCTGATGCTGCTCGAACACCTCCAGCGTCATACGGCTAAGACGTTGCCACACCAACATGCTCAGGTCTGCCAGCAGGAATAATCCGGCGATCCAGAGCACCACCCAGTGCCAGGCCCACACCTCCAGCATCAGTGCTGCGACCAGAGGCCCGAGAACGAGTCCCGTCTGGTCGGCGATCTGGGAATAGGACAATGTTTTGGTGTAGCTGTAGTGCTCAAAGATATGCGGCATGAGCACTTCGCGCGCCATGATGCCTTGCGTCGTCAGCACCCCGCACAATGCCGAAAGCACCACGAGCCATCCGATGCCGTCGAAGAGTGCGTAGAGCACCATCGCCAACACGCAGAGCAATGCCCGGTACACCTGACTGATGTGCAGAATTCTGATAGGCGAGTACTTGTCGCACAGGGCACCGCATACTGGAAACGCGAGAAACCTCGGTAACGATTCAACAAAAAACGCCAGCCCGGCCAATGAAGCGCTCTGGGTGGTCTGGAACACCACAAGCGGCACAATAAACAACAGGATCTGATCCGCCAGCCTCGATAGAAAAAGCGAGGTAAAGAAAGCGAGGTAATCCTTACGCATGGAGAACTCCTGTCAGTAAGCAGTGCGGCATAGCGCCAAAGGAAACTCAGTAGGCGGATCCCGAAACGTCATTGAGATTATGTCGCTCGTCACCCTGCAGTGGTGGATTGAAAACGCTGACCAGTATCAAGTCTTGCTCCTTGCCGCCGCGCAGGAAGTGGCGATCATGTTGATCAAGCACATACACATCTCCAGGTCGGATCGGAAATACATTGCCTTGCATGTCTTCGACCTCACCTTCCCCTCCGATGCAATAGCACGCCTCTAGGTGATTTCGGTAATGCAAGAGCGATTCTGTGCCCGCGCGGACAATGGTATGGCACAGCGTAAACCCCATAGCATCTTGTTCGGTCAGCAGACGGTGACTGGTTCCGGCCCCCCATTCGACGAAGTAAGGTGTTTTCTCGACATCGGTCTTGTTGCGAACGAACATGTGAAACCTCTCTGAGACAGTCGATTGGAAACCAAATCAGTTCTTTTGAGTGCTGGCAGCGACGGGCCGCAGAATGGCATCGCCACAGGCCTGCATCGTTTCGTTCCAGGACACGTCGCGGTGCGCGACCATGGCCTGGATATCACGCCAGTGGCGCTGAAGCGGGTTACTGGCTACCAACGAAGACGCGCCGAGCCTTTCCACTAACCGGCGTACAGCCTGCAGGCACTGGTCCGCCAGATAAGCGCGGTCGCGCTTCAGCTGTAATAGTTGCTGCGCGTCCAGCCCCTGGTCATTGATACCCGCCTCATGCAGACGAGTGATTAACGAGTCATACAACAGCCCGGCGCTGTAAAGCTGCGCGGCCGAATGGGCAGCCTGTTCGGCGATCCGGGGATCGCTGACCGTTGATGAACCGTTGAGAGCAGCTACAAACGCCGCAAGTGCGCCCTCGGCGCAGCCCAGTAGAGGGCCAATGATTGAGGTGGTCAGGTAGGGCACAAGGGGCACTCTGTCTATGTAGTCGCCCGCTTGCGCAAGCGGGTCCTGCGCAAACACCTTATGCAGCGCGAAGACACGATCATGCGGCACCAACAACCGGCGGAGCAGCACGTCGTGGGAACCCGTTGCCGCCATACCGCAGCTGTCCCAGCTATGAAGCCTCTCAACTTCACTGGCGGCGATCAGCACCAGAAAACGCGCCGTATCAGCCGCTTCCGGGTGGTTCGGGCAGGGGGCGTTGAGCATCAACCAGGTCGCGTCCTCAATACCTGAACTGAAGCGCCACCGCCCGTCAACCCGAACACCGTCCGATTCAAAGGACAGCAGACTATCGGCGCTGGTGGAGGCTGAAGCGAAGAGCTGTCGCGGGCCATGGTGGTAAAGCTGGTCTACGCAGACAGGAGGTAGTCGCCGGGCAATTGAGCCGTGCCCTCCCACTAACGCCAGCATCCACCCTGTCGAGGCGCACGCCCGAGCGGCAATCCGTGCGCTTTCTATCAGCGTGGGCCAGTGACCGGTGCTTGTGACGCAAGCGCGCGGCGACACCAGATCCAGCCAGCCTCCGGCAAACAGTTCGTCAAATGTGTTGCCGCTCAGCCGACGATTTTTTTCAGCTGCCGCAGCCCGCTCCCGCCACAAAGGCAGGTGCTCGACTGCCCGCTGACACATCGAGGGCAATGCGTTGGGCTGGAACGCTTGCTCCGCTGGATCAAGCATCGCCAAGCTCCACACTCTCGTTTTGCGCGTGAGCTATAGCGCCAAGACGCGAACGTTCAAAGCAAAAACCCGCCGGCTGGACGGTCGGGCCCAATAGACCCAGAAACTGCTCGATCTTTTCAGGGTCGTCCGAGGCAATGAACTCACAGAAGTTGCTACTGCTCCACAGGAGATGCACACATCTAAACCGAGCGGACAGGGCACTCACCAGTTCTTCCAGTGTGACCTGACCGTTTTGCATGTGCTCGAGCATCTGCTCGCGCTTCCAGCGGATCTCTTCTTCACTGAAGTAGCGGGTCTTGAACTGCTCGTCCTTGATCCGCTCCCGCAGCAGGTATTCTTCCGGATCGGGATGGTTAAGCTTCTCAAGGAAAAATACCAGGCCGCCGGGTTTTAGAAATTGTTTGATATGGGAGATTTGGCCGACGCGATCACGGGTATAGAACTGAAATGCGGCCATCTCGTAAATGAAATCGAATCCCTCGCTGAAACGATCGTATTCGGGGGTTTGCAATAGCTCTCTTGTTACCTTGAACACCGACTGTGGAAAGAACAGCGACAGTGCCGGGTCGGCATACCGGTCGAAGGCTATCTGATTGGCCCCGTTTGGAGAGGACGTAAAGCTTTGAATCAGACCGTGCGAATGGTCAGCAAGCGCACGGCCCTGACTTCCGTCAAAGGCGTCCACTTCGAACAGGCTGAAGGTTTGACCTGTTTCTCTGCCATAGCGCTGAGCAAAACGGGTCAGCGCAACACCGACTCTGGCCAGTTCTTCGAGGATGTAGGGCACGCTGGCCAGGAAGTGGGAGAATAATGGCCCGGCGCCTGCAATCAGGCGATCGTGATAATCGAGGACGCATCGGTCCTGAATCTCACACCGCAGGTGACTGTCCAGGGACTGTAAGGGCACCTGGCTGGCACCTGTGGCCAAACGGTTGAAGTGTTCTGCGAGTTTCAGCATCGCACTCTGTTGTAAGTCGCGGTCGAGCGCCGTGTCGTCTTTCGGCTGGAGTGACGTCTTCATGGCATAGCTCCTACTATCAGATCAGTCCTTTGGCGGAAAACTTGCCAGAATCGGTTTTTGGCAGGGCGTCAAGAAATACGCACTGAGTCGGGACCATGTGCCAATCCAGGTGCTCCTTGCAGTAGTCGATCAGCGTCTGCTCGCTTGTTTCGCGATGATCAATATCAAGCACAATGCAAGCCTTGGGCACATGCCCGGCCGACTCGTCAGCGACCGGCACCACCAGCACCTCGGCAACCGCTGGGTGCGAGGCCAGGCACTGCTCGATTTCCAGCGGGTTCACGTTCCAGATATTGCGCGCAAATACGGCGTCCTTACGGGCGACATAGTAGAGATAGCCCTCTGCATCCTGCTTGAAGAGATCGCCTGTGCGGTACAGCCGTGAGTGACCGAAGGCGTTGTGTACAAAGGCTCTGGCGTTCGCTTCAGGCATATTCCAGTACTCAAGCATCAGGTAGTCGCTTGTCACCAGCAACTCGCCAACCTGTCCAGGCTGGTCGATAACGCGGTCCTGCTCGTCCAGCAAGTACAGGCTGACACCGGGCAGGGGTTTGCCTACCGACGTTGGGCGACGATCAATTTCTTCGGGGCACAGGTAGCTCACGCGTTTGCATTCAGTAAGTCCGTAGTTGGAAAAAATCTGCACCTGAGGCAGCGCTTGGCGAATGCGCTGAATATGACGGCTATGGAGGGCCTGCCCGCTGCTGGAGATGTAACGCAAGCCTGGCACTCGCGCCTGCCAACCGGGTCCTGCATTGGCCAGCAGGAAAAACACCGGAGGAAAGACATGCATTGCCGTAACCGCCTCGCGTTCGACGACCGCGAGTACGTCTTCTGCGCTACTTGCAGGCCGGCTCTCAACAACGCTGGTGGCGCCCGCGTATAACGGCATCATGACGTTATAGACGCCGTAATCTGATGCCAGTGTCGAGTAGCTGAGGATTCGGTCCTCTGTGTTGTTACTCAGGTACGCGGTGACCCGACTGCTGGCTGCCAACATGATGCGGTGATTGACGAGCACACCTTTAGGATTGAAGGTCGATCCCGAGGTGTAAAATATCGATGTGGGACGCTCAGGATCATCGGCCAATAACGAGTCAACGGCATTCGTTTCATCGCGGTACTTCGCGATGGCATCGGCAAGCTGGATAACGCCAGGTATCGCTATTTGAACCGGGACGGTGAGCAAAACAAGCTCGAGATCAGCCTTATGAATCAAATCAGGCAGATCCTCAGTGCAGTCAGTAATCAGCACCCGGGCACCAGAATGCTTGAGCTGATGAATCAGCTTGGTACGACTGAGCGTGTGATGAGTCGCAGCAGTGATCACTCCGGCTTGCAGCATACCGAGGTAGCTGGCGATCAGATCAATGGAAATCGGCGCGTACAGACCAACCCGGTCGCCCGGGAGGATACCGAGCGCTGGCAGCACCGACGCTATGGCATCTGCCTGCGTTTGCAATTCTCGATAGGAAGTCGCCTGCCCATCCAGAATGATGGCCGGTTTAGTAGGGTATCGGCCGGCATGATTTGCGATAACCTGATGAAATAACGACATGGCTGAATATCCTTTTAGGCGAAACCCTCCTGACGTTACTTACGTTTTTGCGCGCACACCGAAACATAAGTGCCTTGCCACGTATAAGGCGCGATGGGCAAGTTGCCGGCGTCCGTCAGCGGCCAACTTTGCTTGTCAAAGAAATGATTAAAAGCCACGATATCAAATCCACTCAGCCACGCATCGAAAAAGCCTTCGCTGTCCTGAATGGAGAGCCCGGCCTCTTTGTCCCAGATGAAGGGTTCTCCGGTGGTTTGAAAGAAACGAGTCAGGTCTGACAGAAGATCCAGAAAAACATACCCGCCGGGTTTCACGGCACTGATTATGTTCGGCATCACCTGTTGAAGTTCATCTTTCGTGAAGAAGTGGAGCACTTCGGAGCAGACGAGCACATCATAACGTTCACGTGCGAGTGTGCAGGTCAGGATATCAGCCTGCTGAAAGTTCAGGTCCTTTAACCAGGGATTGAGTGTCCGGCTATGCACCGTGCTGTCAACCATGTCCACGCCGCTCAGACGATAACCTTTACGCGCCAACGCAGTGAGATTGCGCCCGTCCCCGCAGCCAAGCTCAAGCGCTTCACCCGGACCATCAGGCAGGCGTGATAAAAACTGTTTGAACTCGCCTCGTAACTCACCAAACAACGTACCGTCAGGGCAGGCACTGTACTCGCTGTCGTACCATTTTTTCAGAACGGAACTGTCTACTACTTTCATAGTTATTCCCTGTCATTTATGCAGATCCATGCACAACACATAACGTCGCGTGACAGCGCGTGACCTGTAAATAGTCAATAGATTGTATGGACTTGGAACAGCTATGAAAGAGGGCGGGGGCGACCCGAACAGTAATGCATCATTAGAAATCCACTTTATTATTAGTAGTGCATCCGTTTCAGACACTCATTAGACGTCTTGCAACGGAGCGAAATACTTGCACTCGACCTGATGGCCTGTCAAGGCGAAATCACTGTTTTGGATCCAATAGTTTTGTCACCGCTGGGTGACACTGCTCGCATCCCTGACCTTTTATAATTCAATACTTCGGATAATCAGTGAGTTGCGAACATCCCTCCCCTAAGGCCTGACCGCCGCGTACCTATGGTTTTCTGCCTGGAATGGGCACGATAGGTGCTCTTGCGATCAACACTCGGTCCTAACGCTCTCAAAGAGCCCGGAAAACGAGGCTTGCTGGCTTCTGCCGCAGCGCGTGGGAGCGAACTTGTTCGCGAAGACTGTATTTCAGACGAAGCATTTTCGGTGATGACACAGGCCCTTTCGCGAACAAGTTCGCTCCCACGGCCTTCGGCCAGAATCAAAAGAACTTGTGTACAACGTTGAGCGTCCAGAACGGCATGCGACGCGGAGCGTCGCACGATAGGGGGGATTATCGTCTCAGCGTACGAACGAGAGTCATAGTCCAGACACCCTGTTTTCAGGAGCTGTGACGACCTATTCGCGAGCAAGCTCGCTCCAACAAGTTCTATGTACGCTGAACGAAAGTCAGTGGGTCAGAACGCTGGCAGTACCGCGCCTTCGTACTTCTTGTTGATGAAGTCTTTGACTTGCTGGCTGGTCAGCGCTTTCGACAGTTTCTCGATGGCATCGGTGTGGGCGTTGTCTTCGCGGGTGACAAGGAAGTTCACGTACGGCGAGTCCGCACCTTCGATAATCAGCGCGTCTTTCTTCGGATTGAGCTTGGCTTCCAGCGCGTAGTTGGTGTTGATCAGCGCAAGGTCAACCTGGCTCAGCGCCCGTGGCAATACAGCCGATTCCAGTTCGCGGAACTTGAATTTTTTCGGGTTGCTGGCGATGTCTTTTGGCGTGGACAGAGCGTTGGTCGGGTCCTTCAGGGTAATCAAGCCACCTTTCTGCAACAGCAGCAGCGCACGGCCTGCGTTGCTGCCTTCGTTTGGAATGGCGATGGTTGCGCCTTCAGGCAGCTCGGCCAGTTTCTTGTACTTTTTGGAGTAGCCACCAAACGGCTCGACGTGTACGCCAACGCCGGTCACCAGGCTAGTGCCCTTGCCTTTGTTGAAGCCATCCAGATAAGGCTTGGTCTGAAAATAGTTGGCGTCCAGGCGCTTTTCGCTCAACTGAACGTTCGGCTGTACGTAGTCAGTGAAGACCTTGATTTCCAGGTCCACACCTTCCTTGGCCAGGGTTGGCTTGATCAGCTCAAGGATTTCCGCGTGGGGCACAGGTGTCGCGCCGACCACCAGTTTTTCGCCAGCATGAGCCAGGCCAATTGAAAATACAGCCGCCAGCGCGGTCATCAAAAACGTCTTTTTCATGCGGTGTCCTTAGCGAGATCCGGAAGCGTCATCGAAAAATGACGCCTTATGATTCAGTGATTTGCCGCCGCCTTATCAAGCGCTGCGACATCATGTAGACATTACCGATGTTTTATATTCCGAGAAAATACTTTTTAAGCGGATGCTTATTCTTTTTCGTACCACAGTACACCGCTGCCTGACCGAAACACGGTGCAGACGGCTCAAGGCGACGTTTGCTCCAGTTGCGCAGTCACGGTTTCCAACAGTTGCCGCAGTGCCGAAAGCTGCTCGCGATCCCCACCACTCAGCACTCGTCGCGCCTGACGCTCGATCAGTGTCAACGGGGTAGCGATGTCCGGCAGGTTGATGTCTTGCGCTTGAATCTCGTCACCGCTGCTGACCAGCAAGGCAAAGTGGATGACGTTTTCCAGCTCACGGGTGTTGCCGGGCCAGCTATGGGCTTCGAGCGTGCGCTGCGCGTCTTCGCTGATCAGTTGCACGGGCAGGTTGAGACGCTGGCTGTAAATGCCGACAAAGTATTCGGCCAATGGCAGGATGTTGCCCGGCTGCTCGCGCAACGCAGGCAAGTCGAGACGCCCTTCGCTGAGGTAGTGATATAGCCGCTCGTGGAATTTACCGGCGGCTACCGCCTGCGCCAGATCGATACTGGTAGCGGCGACCAGACGCACATCGACCGGGCTGGGCTGGTGCGCGCCGACTCGTGTGACTTCGTGATTCTCCAGCGCGGCAAGCAGCTTGACCTGAATCGGCAACGGCAAGTCACCGATCTCATCCAGGTACAAGGTGCCGCCATTGGCCGAACCGAACCAGCCTGCACGGCTGCTGATCGATCCGCTGTGCGCGCCGGCTGCGTAGCCAAACAGTTCGGCATCGGCGTAGGTCGGGCTGATGGCGCCGCAGTTCACCGACACGAACAAGCCGGAGCGATCACTGCCGCGATGAATATGCCGCGCCAGCAACTCTTTGCCGGTCCCCGATTCGCCGCGGATCAGAACCGGCAGCGAACGCGGAGCCAGCAGCTCCATCTCTTCGCGCAGGCGGCGTGAGCGCGGGTCGATGAACACCAGCGCTTTCGCGCGAATGCTGAGCGGGCTTTTTTCTGCATCGGGAAAAGTCAGCAGCGGCTGACCGAAGGTTTCGTGAAGACTCATGACACACTCCCGCTTGAGCCTCTGCGATGGCTCAAGCGTTAAAAAGACGGGACCGGAAAGGTCCGATAAACAGGTCGCCCGGTCATGCGCGACGGCGCGCGCGTTGCTCCAGACGGTTTTGCAGCCGGTAGAGATAAGCGAAACCTTGCTCCCAACGCTGATGGCCGGACTTGACGTTGATGTGCCCGGCCTGACTCAGAAACCCGAGCTCGGCACCCCAGTGACGCGCTATTTCGAGGGCACGCTGAGAGCTGACTGCGGGGTCGTTGTCGGAGCTGACAATCTGTGTCGGAAACGGCAGCAGGTCGGTCGGAATGGGGGCGAAGTTGCGCAAGGCAGGCGGGCAATTGGGGCGCTCGACGTCGGCAGGTGCGACCAGCAGCGCACCTTGCACCTGACGCAGGGTTTCCAGCGGAGCGAGCTGCGCCCAATGCGCGATCGTCACACACCCCAGGCTGTGAGCGATCAGGATGACCGGCGTGCTGTCGGCAGCAATCGTGCGCTGCAATTCGCCCACCCAGTCTTCTCGGCGCGGCTTGAGCCAGTCGGCCTGTTCCACGCGCGTGCTGTTGGGCAAGCTGTTTTGCCAGTGGGTCTGCCAATGATCATCAGGAGACCCTTGCCAGCCTGGCACGATCAGATACCGGATCGACTCGTTATGCATGGATTTGCCTCCTGCACGTATGCGTTCATGAGGCGAGTATAGGGATCGAAAGCACATCCTCTAAGGAATAAGAAGATATTTATTAATACTCAAAAAGAATATAAGACTGCGGACGAAAAAAAGGGACTGCACCCTGCCTTCAAGGAACAGCCCCTAACAAAATGACTTTCAGGGCAAAGACTAGCCGCGTTTCGTTACAGGAATACGACGGACCTCAGGTTGCCGCAACAGGACGAATGCCCGGTTCGCCAGTCGCCAGCATCACCGGCTCTTCGTTTTGCGGGACTTCACGGGCCACATTCCACACCACGACCGCTGCAATCAGATCGAACACCGCCAGCACCACGAACAGCGGGCTGTAGCCGATTTTAGTGACCAGTACGCCGAACACCATCGTGAAGGCTGCAGCACCAAAAAAGCCGAACATCCCGCCCATGCCGGTGGCTGTGGCGACCTCGTTTTTGCCAAACGAATCCGAGGTGATCGAGTACAGCGCACCCGACAGGGTCTGGTGAGCAAAGCCGCCAATGCACAGCAACGCGATGGCGGTGTAAGGACTTTCAACCAGACCGATGCAGGCCGGACCGATCATGCAGGAACAGCCGAACAGCATGACCATCTTGCGCGAGGTGAACAGCGATACCTTGCAGTACTTGTGGAACAGCGGGCTGAGATAACCGCCCAGTACACAGCCGACATCGGCTGCCAGAAACGGCAGCCAGGCGAACATCGCGACCTCCTTGATGTTCATATGGCGCTCAGTCATGAGGTACAGCGGAATCCACGCATTGAAGGTTTGCCAGGCGGGCTCGGAAAGGATTCGCGCTGAGGCGATGGCGTAGAAATTACGGTTTTTGAACAGGCGTTTCCAGCTGCCCTTCTGGGCCGGCGCATCCTTGAGGCGCGCTTCCTGGCCATTGAGGATGTAATCGCGCTCGGCATCGCCCAGAAGCTTTTGATCACGAGGATGCTTGTACAACAGCAGCCACAGGCCGCTCCAGATGATCCCCAGGCCACCGACGATCAGAAACGCCAGTTCCCAACCGCTTTGCAGGATGGCCCAGACCACCAGTGGCGGAGCGAGCAGTGCGCCGAACGAAGAACCGATGTTGAACCAGCCGATGGCGACCGAACGCTCCTTGGCCGGAAACCATTCGGTCGTGGTTTTCACGCCGGCAGGCAGGCCTGCGGCTTCAGTCAGCCCGAGCAGGCCGCGGAAGATCGCCAGACTCTGCCAGCCCGTTGCGAACGCCGCAGCAGCGCAGGCTGCAGACCAGGCCACGGCGAAAATCGCAAAGCCCATCTTGGTGCCGATGGCATCAATGATATACCCCGCGACCGGTTGCATGACGGCGTAGCACAACTGCCAGGCAACGACGATGTGCGCGTACTGCTCGGTGGAAATGCTCAGTTCACTCATGAGCGTCGGTGCCGCGACGGACAGCGTGTTACGTGCGAGGTAATTGACGACGAGACCGGCCGTGACCAGTCCTACCATCCACCAACGAATACCTTTTATCTTCATCTCTTCACCCTGGTTATTTTTAGATTGGCGATGAGCGCCCCGCGGTCTGGAACCGTGAGCCGGCTAGTTTTTGTAACGTCAGATTACGGGTGCTGTAGGGGGCTTAAAGCAGATAAATCGCTGATTTTCGCGTATTAACGCAAATTTTTCGTACGAGAAAGACACGTTTGCCGCTTGGGGGAAGGGACTGACCATAGGCTTGTTACTCTTTGAATTGTTTTTATGGTTGCTATTTTTTCGAAGTCTTATGTTGTCGTACAACATGACGCATTTATAGTCATTTGCCATGACGCTGTCAATTGCCAGAAAAGCATCTGCGCTATGCCACGCGAGCGTTAGCGGGGCTTGTCAAATGGCGGTGGGATGCCTGCGTTATACGACAACCGTCTAGAACTGCTCACTCATAGTTCGCTTTGGCATATTCGTGGCTGCCTTGGCGATCAACAGGCACAGGAATTCCCGGCCGGCCTCAAGAATCGGTTTCCAGGCACTTGCACAACTGTCACAAATGATCTCATTCTGACGCTGGTGTCGGGCAAAGGAGCTGCCTTGTGACATCTGCACGGGCCTGAGCCGGTGCAAACTGCAACCTCCCCAAGGAATAGGCGTCCACATGCCCGAACCAAGCAGTCTCGCCAGCTGGACACGCGCCCTGCGCAAGCAACTTGACGCCTTGGGCGCAGACAGCAACGCGCTGTGCAAAAGCGCGGGCATCGATCCGGATTTACTCGACGATGCCAGCGCGCAATTTCCGGCGGACGTCACCGCACGGCTGTGGCAACTGGCGGTGCAGTCCAGCCGCGATCCGGCACTTGGGTTGCGCGTGTCGCGCTTTGTCAGCCCGACAGCCTTTCATGCGCTGGGCTACACACTGGTGGCCAGCGGTTCACTGCGAGAAGTTTTCGAACGAATCGTACGCTATCGCTCGACCGCAGAAGACTCTCTGGAGCTGGACTTCAGAACGGTCGGTGAACGCTACGAGTTTCGCTTTGGCACACCGAAATCGTGCCAATCACCTGTTCATGAATTACTGGATGCCTTCGCGGCCATTTACGTGCGCACGTGCCGCAATCGTCTGGGCAGAGGCTATGCACCGCTGGCCGTACACCTGCAACGCCCCACACCCAACGATCCGCGGCCATGGGAAGACCTGTTCCGCTCACCGGTGAATTTCTCGGCAGAGGAAAACCTGCTGGAATTTGGCGGTGATGATTTCGACAGCCACCTGGATGACGGCCCGATTCAGGTGAACGAACAAAAAACCAGCGGCGACCCTTTGCCTTCACTGATCTGGGAGCAACGCGTACGTTCGGCCATCGAGACACTGTTGCCGGATGGCGAGCCTTCAGCCGAGTGCATCGCCGAAGCCCTGCACCTGAGCCCGCGCAGCCTGGAGCGCCACTTGGCGGATGAAGGGTGCAGCTACGACCTGCTGCTCAATCAATGTCGCCAGAACCTGGCACTGCTGCACATGAACGACCCGCAAAGCTCGCTGAGCGAAATCGCTTACCTGCTGGGTTTCACGGACACCGACACCTTGAGCCGCGCCTTCAAGCGCTGGACCGGACTGACACCGGGGCAGTATCGGAATGAGTTGGCGAGGTGAAGGTCAGGACACTCTCGAGCGCATGGCGTGGCGCCGATAGGTGACGCGGAACGTAACGTCACGCCACGGCATTCCCACGCGGGAGCGGTCGGAACGAGCGGTGTTCAGCTCAGTCCAGGTCCTGACGGGCATCCAGCCGTGCCAGCTCCGGCAGATCCCCCGACAACCCCAACGCTTCGCGCACGAACAACGCTTTGGCTTCCGGCATCTGGTTGACCATTTTGAGGCCGGCGTTACGCAGCCAGCGCAGCGGCAACGGGTTGGCCTGAAACAGGCGTTCGAAGCCTTCCATCGCGGCCATCAGCGCCAGGTTGTGCGGCATACGGCGGCGCTCGTAGCGACCCAGGACGCGAATATCCGACACGCGCTCGCCGCGCTGCGCAGCGTGGGTCAACACTTCCGCCAGCACCGCAGCGTCGAGAAAGCCCAGGTTCACACCCTGCCCCGCCAACGGGTGAATGGTGTGCGCCGCGTCGCCAATCAGCGCAAGGCCCTTGGCGACGTAACGCTTGGCATGGCGCTGACGCAGCGGCACGCATAAACGAGAGTCAGCCGTCAGGACCTGACCGAGCCGGCCCTCGAATGCGCTTTCCAGCTCGCGACAAAACAGGTCGTCCTCCAGCTGCATGAGGCGTTCGGCCTCAGCCGGCGTGACCGACCAGACGATGGAGCACCAATGTTCACCCTCACGTTCCAGCGGCAGAAAGGCCAGCGGACCGTCGTCGGTAAAACGCTGCCACGCGGTTTTTCTGTGAGCATCGGCCGTGCGCACGCTGGTAACGATGGCGTGGTGCTGATAGTCCCACTCTCGCGTCGGCGTTTCGGTCAGGCGGCGCACCGCCGAATTCGCACCATCCGCAGCAACCACCAACGGCGCACGCAGCAGGCGACCGTCAGCCAGCGTCAGCAGCCAGTCATCACCGGAGTGACGCATCTGCTCGAGGCGCGCATTGGCCAGCAGCCCGACATCACTGTCGTGCAGCCGGTCGAGCAACGCATCCTGCACCACACGATTTTCGATGATATGGCCCAGCACATCGGCATGCACGCTGGACGCAGAAAAGTGGATCTGCCCGGTGCCGCTGCCATCCCAGACGTGCATGTGCGCGTAAGGGCTGGTGCGACGCGACACGATGCCCTCCCACACGCCAAGGCGCTGCAGGATGCGCTGGCTGGCCACCGACAGGGCACTGACCCGCGGCTCGAACGTCGACTGGCTGTCGAACGGTTTGACGCTCAGCGGGCTACCGTCGACCACCAACACATCAAGGCCGCTCCCCTGCAAGGCCAGCGCAAGGGTACTGCCGACCATTCCGGCTCCGACAATCAGCACATCTGCGCGCGTTTCCATGGTCAAACCGCTCTCGCTTGCGGCCGAAGCCGGCTGTTGAAATTGTTGGCGTCACACATCGGTTCGAGTCCCCAGCCCCATGGCCTGACGCGCAAACCAGCGCTTGGCAACCGGCAGCAGGTCCAGGCCCAGCAAACCCAGGTTACGCCCTGTGGCCACCGCCGTCTGGCTGCTGCCGAACAGGCGCGTCACCTTGTCGGAGAAACCAACGGTCAATTGTTGATCCTGCCGCTGACGCTCACGGTAAAGCGCCAGCGTCGGCAGGTCGCCCAGCGGGGCATCGCTGTCCAGCAGCGTTTCGGCCAACGCATCGGCATCGCGCAATGACAGGTTGAAGCCCTGCCCGGCAATCGGATGCAAACTGTGCGCAGCGTTGCCGAGGATAACCAGATGCGAGCGCACCTGCTCCTCGGCTTCCACCAGCGCCAGCGGGTAGACATGGCGCGCACCGACCTGACGCAAGGCGCCCAGGCGATAACCGAAGACGCCCTGCAGTTCTTCAAGAAAACGGCGGTCATCCAGCTCGGCCAGACGCTGAGTGTCGTTGCCCGGACGCGTCCAGACCAGCGCACAGCGATTGTCTGGCAACGGCAACAAGGCCATCGGCCCGTCGTCGGTGAAGCGCTCGAACGCCTGCCCGCAGTGAGCCTCGCTCGGCGAGATATTGGCGATCAGCGCGCTCTGATCGTAAGGACGCTGCCGCACCCCTATACCCAGCTGCTCGCGCAGGCTGGAGCGACCACCGTCGGCAAGCACGGCAAGGTCGCAATCCAGCTCGGTGTCATCGTTCAGGGTCAGGCGGTAACCATCGGGCAGCGGCTGCATCTGCCTGACTTCCGCCGGCACGCGCCAGCTCACGACGTCACGGTCCAGCCCGGCCCAAAGGGCCTGACCGAGCCAGGCGTTTTCCACGACATAGCCAAGCGCCGGAACGCCCTCTTCGATGGCGGACAAGCGGGTAGCGCCGAAGCGACCGCGGTCCGAGACCTGAATTTGCAGGATCGGCTCGGCGCGTCGGGAAATCTGTTGCCAGATGCCCAACCGCTCGTAGATGCGTCGGGCACCGAACGACAGCGCGGAGGAGCGAGCATCGTAGCTGGGCTGCCAGGCTTCCCCCGGCGCAAAAGGCTCGATCAGAACGATCTTCCAGCCCCGCGCCTTGGCACCTGCCTGCAGCGACAGGGCGAGACTTGCACCGACCAGCCCGCCGCCAACAATGGCGATATTGAACCGGCTCATGCGACCTGCACCCGTGCGGCGGCCATCAGCGCCTCGATCTCGGCGACGGTCTTGGGCACGCCGCCGGACAGGATTTCACAGCCTTGCCGGGTCACAACCACGTCATCCTCGATTCGCACACCAATACCTCGCCATTTCTTCGCGACATCCAGATTGTCGGGGGATATGTAAATCCCGGGTTCGACGGTCAGCATCATGCCAACCTCCAAAACTCGCCACTCGCCGCCGACCTTGTATTCACCGACGTCGTGTACGTCCATGCCCAGCCAGTGTCCGGCACGGTGCATGTAGAACGCTTTGTAGGCTTCCGTCTCGATCAAGTGATCAACATCGCCTCGCAACAGGCCCAGTTCAACCAGCCCTGCGGTAATCACCTGGACCGTCGCTTCGTGTGCCTGGTTCCAGTGTTTCTCGGGACCAATGGCATCGAACGCCGCATATTGGGATTTGAGCACCAGTTCATAAATGGCTTTTTGCTCGGCTGAAAACTTACCGTTCACCGGGAAGGTGCGGGTGATGTCGCTGGCATAACAGTCCATTTCGCAACCCGCGTCGATCAACACCAGATCACCGTCCCTGAGGACCGCGTCATTCTGCTGATAATGCAGAATGCAACCGTTACGGCCCGAGGCGACAATGGAGCCGTAGGCAGGCATTTTCGACCCGCCCTTGCGAAATTCATAATCCAGCTCAGCTTCCAGGCTGAACTCGTGCAGACCGGCGCGACAAGCCTGCATGGCACGCACATGGGCGCGCGCAGAAATATCTGCCGCCGCACGCATGACCTTGATCTCCGCCGCCGACTTGTACAGACGCATGTCATGCAGCAGGTGATCCAGCGCGACAAATTCCTTGGGCGGCTGTGCGCCCAGGTGCGCCTTGGAACGAATCACATTGATCCAGTCCATCAGATGCCGGTCGAACTCCGGGTTGCTGCCCATCGCCGAATACACCCGGTCACGGCCTTCGATCAGCCCCGGCAGAATTTCATCGATGTCTGTAATCGGAAACGCATCGTCCGCCCCGAAATCCCGAATTGCGCCTTCCTGCCCTGCACGCAAACCGTCCCACAATTCTCGTTCAGGGTTGCGCTCACGGCAGAACAGGACGTACTCGCCGTACTCGCGCCCGGGAATCAGGACGACCACGGCTTCTGGCTCGGGGAAGCCGCTCAGGTACTGAAAGTCGCTGTCCTGCCGGTACACATGCTCGACGTCACGATTGCGAATGGCGACCGCGGCGGCGGGCAGGATCGCGATGCTGTCCGGCTCCATCTGAGCCATCAGGGCCTTGCGACGGCGGGCGTATTCGGACTTCGGGATCTGAATCATGGGCGGCGGGCGTCCTGATGGCGCTCACCGGCTCCGGCGGCAAGCGCCCGGGCCGGTGTCGCCGTGATGGCTGTCAGTCAGTGCAGAGAAGGCTTGGGTTCCGGCGCGGTCGGCTCGTTGAACTCGGTGAAGAGCAGCAACGGCGCTACGCGCATGTATTCCATGACTTCCATGTAGTCGGTCTCGCCGTCTTCGGACTCTTCCAGCGCATCCTGAACCTGGGCGATGGCCGCCAGGTCCTCAAGAACCGCCTTGGCTTCAGTGCCGAGCGTCTTGTCGCCGATGGCCAGGCCAAAGCCCGCCAGGAAGCCCTGACACCATTGGCCCAGCGCAGCAGCACGCTCGGTCAGCGGCTCGTCGTCACCGGGCAGCAACAGCACGACCGTCATGTCGTCGCCGGTGAGTTCGCCTTTGACCATCTCTTGCAGGCCGACCAGCGCAGTCCGAATGTTGTCTTGCGGCTCGGTTTCGAATAGGACGGAGGCATCGGCGAACCAGCCTTCTTTATCGAAACCGGCACCCGCGCAACTGCGGCCCAGCAACAGACCATGCAGCTCGGCGGGGGATACCTGATGACCGCCACTGTTGAGCAGGGTGGCGAACGCTTTGTACGGAGAATTCTGAATGGGCATGGGTAGCTAGTCGCCAATCGGCGCAATGTCTAGAATGGAGGCCTTGTATCCTAGACTATCCGCGCGACAAGATCACCCGGACGGCGGTTCGAGCTTGAGCATAAGCATCGCTCCCCCTGCCACTCATCAGAAAGTACTCAGTGGAAAACAATGGAAGACACCGACCTGCAAGCGCTGATGAAACGTGTGGAGCTGCTCCTGAAGTATGCCGAGCAACTTAAAGGCGAAAACGCACTCCTAGTAGCTCAGGAAAAATCCTGGCGCGAGGAACGCGCCCAACTCATTGAAAAAAACGAAATCGCCCGGCAGAAGGTCGAGTCAATGATTTCGCGCCTCAAAGCCCTGGAGCAAGACTCATGAGCAATGGCAACAGCGTTACCGTTCAAATCCTCGACAAGGAATACTCCATCATCTGCCCTCAGGAAGAGCGCACCAACCTGGTCAGTGCTGCGCGCTACCTGGACGGCAAGATGCGTGAAATCCGCAGCAGCGGCAAAGTCATCGGCGCCGATCGCATCGCCGTAATGGCCGCCCTGAACATCACTCACGACCTGCTGCACAAGGAGCATGTGCCTGACGTGCAGGCCAGCGGCTCGACCCGCGAACAGGTGCGTGACCTGCTCGACAAGGTCGATCTGGTGCTGGCGACAGACACGCCCGGCACACCGGATTCAACTCGGGGCTGATTATTGCGGGGCATTTCTGTATACTTGCGCCGCTCCCTGGAGTGCTTGCCAGTCGGTCATGTCCCTGAGCCGATACGCACAACCACGGGGGTTGCACGTTGGGGTTGGTGTGCATGTCCGCTAGACGGAAAGCCTTAAAACCTCCTGCAATCTCCACCTTGAACTTTCGGGTTCAAGGGCTAAACCGACAGCGGTTCGTCGGGGAGTCCATATTCAATACATTGCCAGACGGCCTGTCTGGCAATGACGATCCAGCTCTGGTTTCAACCTCGGATCAGCCTGCATGACCTCTCTCTCATGATCAGCGCCCAATCACTCACACGCCCGCAACTGCGCCGTCAGCTACGCATGGCGCGCAGGTCGCTGAGCAACGTCCAGCAACGTATGGCCGCTCGTGGCCTCTTCCACCAATTGGCGCAGCATCCGCTGTTTCGGCGCGCCCGGCATGTCTCGCTGTACCTGCCGATGGATGGCGAGATCGACCCGCGCCTGTTGCTGCGTGAAGCACAACGTCGTGGCAAGGCGACTTACCTCCCGGTGCTCAACGCATGGCCCCGCACCCGCATGGTGTTCCAGCGCGTGCGGCCCGGCGAGCGGTTCATCCCCAACCGTTTTCGTATCCCCGAGCCACGCATCAACCGTGCGAAGCAACGCAAGGTGTGGGCACTCGACCTGGTTCTGTTGCCACTGGTAGGTTTTGATGATCAAGGCGGTCGCCTTGGCATGGGCGGCGGCTTCTATGACCGCAGCCTGGCGTATCTGGCACGCAGAAAAACCTGGCGCAAACCCGTTCTGCTAGGGCTGGCTCACGAATGTCAGAAAGTGGATCGATTGGCGCAGGCCAGTTGGGACGTACCGCTGCATGGCACGGTATCGGACAGGCATTGGTATCTGAATGAGTGATTTTGAGGACGGGTATCTGAAGAGCGCACTCTGATCGTGTGGCGTTCAACGATCAGAGCATCGACAGCGCTTAATGCCTGCCGGGAATTTTCTGCTGTTGCTGAGTGATCTCTACAGGCGTGTCGTCCTTGCTGGTCCACAAGCTCTGCGCATAACCCGTTGTCACGACGCCCAAGCCAAACAAAATAACCAGAATCCAGAGTAAATCAGGCTTGCGCTTCAATGACTGCCCTCCTTAGGCAAATCAATACACCGTCCGCATCGGTTACTTGAGAACCGTGCAGCAGTGTGGAACTTGAAAGGTCGGCATTTTGCGGTAACGTGAACCAGTACGCAAATAGTGGCGCGAGCCGACTGTCGGTTTGTCATACAACTTTCTTCACCACTGTGAAACTTTCTGCCTCTGGAGCACCACGATGGCCTATTGGCTGATGAAGTCCGAGCCTGACGAATTCTCGATCAGCGACCTGCAACGACTGGGCCGTGCGCGCTGGGACGGTGTCCGCAATTACCAGGCACGTAACTTCCTCAGGGCCATGAGCGAGGGAGACGAATTCTTTTTCTACCATTCCAGTTGCCCTGAACCGGGCATTGCCGGCATCGGGAAAATCGCCCGAGCGGCTTATCCTGATCCCACCGCCCTTGACCCCGACAGTCACTATCACGACGCCAAGGCCACTGCGGAAAAGAATCCGTGGAGCGCCATCGACGTCGAGTCTGTGGAGAGCTTCAAGAACGTGCTGGAGCTGGGTTATCTGAAACAGCAAACCCCGCTGGAACAACTGCCGCTGGTGCAGAAAGGCAGTCGACTGTCAGTCATGCCCGTCACCGCCGAACAATGGGCGGCGATTCTGGCACTGCGCTGAAGAGCGTTATTGAACGATGAAGTTGTTGAACAACAAGTCATCGACGACCGGCTTGCCTTCTTCGTCGTTCATCACTCGCTGAACCTGTTTGAGCGCTTCCTGACGAATATTTTCCTTCGCCTCGGCGCTGCTCATGGACTCGACGGTCTGCTGGGTAAACAGCGCCACGAGTTGATTGCGGATCAACGCGTCATTGCGTTTCACGGCAGCCTCGGCGTCGGCGCCGGTCACACGCAGGGAAATGTCAGCCTTGTAGACGCGCAGTTTAGGGCCGCCATCCAGCGCATAATTGCCCACGAACGGAGGCGTCAGCGAAACATAAGCCGCTTTAGGCGGACCTTCTTCCTTGGCTTCTTCCTGCGCCATGACGGGCAATGACAAGGCCAGCAACATCAGAATCCACGCTTTCACAGTCCACTCCTTAATACGGTTTGCCACGTAGCTTACAGCTTATGTGTGCTTATCAGGCAGGGTCATGCTTGTTGACCCGGGAACCCGCTTAACTGACTTTATCGGCCATTACCGGAAAAGGAATAGCCCGATGAAAGCCCTGTTATGCAAAGCCTTCGGCCCCGCCAGCACGCTGGTGCTCGAAGAAGTGCCCGGCCCCGAGATCAAAAAGAACGAAATCCTCCTTGATGTGCGCGCGGCCGGGGTCAACTTTCCCGACACGCTGATCATCGAAGGCAAATACCAGTTCAAACCGCCCTTCCCGTTCTCGCCGGGCGGCGAAGCAGCCGGTGTGGTATCGGCAGTGGGTGAAAAAGTCACTCACCTCAAACCCGGCGATCGCGTCATGGCCCTCACTGGCTGGGGCAGCTTCGCCGAGCAGGTCGCCGTGCCGCAGTACAACGTGCTGCCGATCCCGGAAAGCATGGACTTCACCACCGCCGCCGCGTTCAGCATGACCTACGGCACCTCCATGCATGCGCTTAAACAGCGCGCCAACCTGCAACCCGGCGAAACCCTGCTGGTGCTGGGCGCCTCCGGAGGCGTCGGCCTGGCCGCCGTCGAAATCGGTAAAGCCCTGGGCGCGCGCGTCATCGCCGCCGCCAGCAGCGCCGAAAAACTGGAAGTCGCCCGAAACGCTGGCGCAGACGAACTCATCAACTACAGCGAGACCAGCCTCAAGGACGAAATCAAACGCCTCACCAATGGCAACGGCGCCGACGTGATCTACGACCCGGTCGGTGGCGACCTCTTCGACCAGGCCATCCGCGCCATCGCCTGGAACGGCCGCCTGCTGGTCGTCGGCTTCGCCAGCGGCCGCATTCCAGAACTGCCCGTCAACCTGACCCTGCTCAAGGGGGCTTCGGTGGTCGGCGTGTTCTGGGGCTCGTTTGCTCAGCGGCAACCACACGATAATGCGGCGAACTTCAATCAGCTGTTTGCGTGGTTTGAGGAAGGAAAATTGAAACCGCTGGTGTCGACGGTTTATCCGCTGGAGCGGGCTGGGGAGGCGATTGATTTGTTGGGTGGGAGGCTGGCAGTGGGGAAGGTGGTGGTTTTGGTTGGCAAGACCTGAAGCTCACTCGAAAGCATGCGAAATTACCTGACCTGCGGGAGCGAGCCGGGCGACGCTTCGCTTGCTCCCGAAGGCGTATTTATAGGGCAGCAAAATCCTTTTGTTCCAATGCTCGTTCATGCATTTCTGGGCACTGTGCATCAAATGCGTCATGGCGCGAATGGTGACGCGGAGCCCTGAGAAAGGCACTCCTACTGACGCGTTCGGAACGAAAGATGTCTGTGAGATTTTCACTGGCTGCACCGACCTCTTCGTGAGCAAGCTCACTCCCACACGTGCGCGGCGCTCAAGGTATCCATGACTGACGCTTTGTGCGCGCCGAGAAAAAATCCTCATACTGCTCGTGTCGCCTTTTTTATTGGAGGGTACTTCGGCAGCGGCCGGCGAGCAAAGTAGGGCTGCATTCTGAAATGGCTTTGGTCCCGGCACTTCGCTGCCCCCTTCCTACAACGCGCGCCTCACATTCTCCGGCAAATAATCCACGTACTTGCGCATCGGATTCTTTTGGCATTGGGCGATAATGCCCGGCGTCGCCTCCAGCAGTTCAAGAACCAGTGCCTGACGCTCGTCCAGAGTAAGGAATTGCTCTATGACCGGACCGCTCGACAGGTACAGCTCTGTTCGCATTAGCACGTCCGGCTTGACGTCCTTGCTCCCTCTGCGACCCTCGAACATTTCTCTGTTCAGCTGCCAGCACAACTCCTGCTTCAGCTCGGTATTGGATGTCAGCGGCGGGTTGGTGTGTGGTCGCCCTGTGAAGGTAAACGTGACCGTGACTGCTTCGCCCTCGGGATGAGAGTCCGGTGGCTCCCAGGGCTCAAAGGTCCATTGTTCAACAGCACTTCGGGTCAGGCTGATGAACCTCGGATCAGTTGCCCCCCGCACTTCAAGAAAGCGCACGCCTCCATCGGCCTGAATGAAAATCCTGACGGTGACACTGTTTTTTACCAAGACATAACGCATCGACGCCGGATAGTCCGGCTCCGGCATATACAACGGCACTGGATACGACGGCAACGCTTGTGCTGCGCCCGCCGAAAGCAAGCCCGCAAGCACAATCACACCAAGCACGCGGCTCATTCGCCGCCCTCAGCCAGCCCCACCATCAACACCTTGACTGGCGTAGGGAGGTAATCCCCATAACGGTGGTCAGGATTGCTTCTGCAGTTGCTCACTACCGCAGGTATCGACGTTCCGAGCAATTCAAGCAACGCCTTGCGTTGGGGCTCGCTGCGCTGGTGGGCAACATGGCTGCCGAACAGAACCTGCCCGGTGTACCAGAACACATCGACCTTGCTCAAAGGCTCTTCCTGCCGGATAGACTTCACCTCGTGATTAAGATAGCCGCAACGGATGTTGCCAAGACCGACGGTCACTTCGGTGTTGAAACGCCGGTAGCCGTGGGAGCCGAAAATGACCGGAACGGTAATCGTGGTCTGTGGCGGCGCGCCGACGGTTCCGATCCAGGGTTTGTAGCGCCACTGGCGAAGTGTCTGCTCCACCGATCTGGAAAGTTGTGGATGCCCGCTCTCGATGGCCCTGACTTCGCGAACCTGCCCATCGGACTTTATCCACAGCTGTGCGCGGACTTTTCCTGCATAGCGGGTTTTGATCAGTTCAGCGGGAAACACCGGTGTCGGTGTGTAGACGGGCACCAGAAAGGACTCTGCTGCGCTGACAGGCGGGGCCAGCGCTGCGGCAATCGTGAATACGTGAATTCTCATGTTGGGTGGCTCATCGTCTGAGTGCGCCCCGGCGGCGCAATGCCAACGATGGTAAAAGCCTGTCCGCGGGCCAGTCAGCGCATGGCTTCCGAGAAGGCTGTAGGACCGATCCCAAACTCTTGAAACACAAACAAACAGGTGTCAAATGTTCATAAAAGAACAGGCAAACGTCCGCGATTCCTACAAAGAATCAGCCCGGAGGCACTGCTTTTTTCTGTAATGAAAATGTAATATTCGCTTTCGCAAAAAAACAATAATCAGGAGCATCTCCATGTTTGGTTTTTTCCGTCCCGCCAGGCACCAGACACCCCTTCCCGAAGAAAAGGTCGACAGCACCTATCGTCGTCTGCGCTGGCAGATCTTCGCAGGCATCTTTATCGGTTACGCCGGTTACTACCTGCTGCGCAAGAATTTCTCGCTGGCGATGCCGTATCTGATCGACGAAGGCTACACGCGTGGTCAGTTGGGTTTGGCGATGTCGGCCATCGCGATTGCCTATGGCCTGTCGAAATTCCTTATGGGGATCGTTTCAGACCGCTCTAACCCGCGCTACTTCCTGCCCTTCGGGCTATTGGTTTCTGCCGGGATCATGTTCATTTTCGGGTTTGCGCCTTGGGCAACGTCCAGCGTCACGATCATGTTCGTGCTGTTGTTCATCAATGGCTGGGCCCAGGGCATGGGCTGGCCGCCGAGCGGGCGGACGATGGTCCACTGGTGGTCACAGAAAGAACGCGGCGGCGTGGTGTCGGTGTGGAACGTGGCGCACAACGTCGGCGGCGGCCTGATTGGTCCGCTGTTTCTGCTCGGCATGGGCTGGACCAATGACTGGCACGCCGCGTTTTACGTGCCGGCGGCGGTGGCGTTGCTGGTGGCGGTATTTGCGTTTGCCACCATGCGCGATACGCCACAGTCCGTGGGCCTGCCGCCCATCGAGGACTATAAGAACGATTACCCGGAAGGCTACGATGCGAGCCATGAAGAGGAATTCAGCGCCAAGGAAATCTTCGTCAAATACGTGCTGCGCAATAAATTCCTGTGGTACATCGCGATGGCCAACGTGTTCGTCTACCTGTTGCGCTACGGCGTACTGGACTGGGCACCGACCTACCTGAAAGAAGCCAAGCACTTCACGGTCGACAAGACTTCGTGGGCTTACTTCCTTTACGAGTGGGCAGGCATTCCGGGCACGCTGCTGTGCGGCTGGATGTCGGACAAGATCTTCAAGGGCAACCGCGGCCTGACCGGCATGGTGTTCATGTTTCTGGTGACCATCGCCACGCTGGTGTACTGGCTGAACCCTGAAGGCAACCCGACCGTCGACATGATCGCACTGGTGTCCATCGGCTTCCTGATCTACGGTCCGGTGATGCTGATCGGCTTGCAGGCGCTGGAACTGGCGCCGAAGAAAGCTGCAGGCACGGCGGCCGGGTTCACCGGCCTGTTCGGCTACCTGGGCGGCTCGGTCGCGGCCAGCGCTGCGATGGGTTACACCGTTGACCACTTCGGCTGGGATGGCGGCTTCGTGCTGTTGATCGGCGCGTGCATTCTGGCGATGGTGTTCCTGGCGCCGACGCTGCGGCACAAACAAGTCGCCAGCACGTCCCGCGACAACAAAGGCTGATCAGGCGGTCTCTGACTTGCAGCGCTTGAGCCGCGCCTCCAGATTCAGGTCTGGCATGGCGTGGCTACGCAGGGCTTTGGCCGTCTGTTCAACGTACTCGCGGGTGGTTCCATAACGCCCGCTGGCACTGGCCAGCACCTGGCTCAACACGCTGTCTGGCAGGTTGCCCGCGTAGCTGGGCAGGTGCCGCTCCAGTACGAACCCCAACGCCTGCACTTTTCTGCCATCTTCAAGGCGGCAATTGAGCCAATGCGGCCGGTATGAGGGATACGGCATTTCGCGCTCCCACAAGGCCAGCAGCGACTTTTCCAGGCATTCATCCGGCAGCCGATAGGCAAAACCGGTGCATGAGCCGCCGCGATCGAGGCCAAATACCAGCCCCGGTACTTCCGGCGTGCCGCGATGTTCGTGAGACCACAGGTAGAGGCCGCGGTGATAACCGTGAACGCGCGCGCGCCGGCTTTCTACTGCGGTGCATTCGGGGCGCCAGATCAGTGAACCATAAGCGAACAGCCAGACCGGCCCGCCTTTGTGGCTGTGCATGGTGGCGCTCATGGAGGCGAGCAGTTGCTCGCGGGTAAGCTGAGGGCCCATATCAATAACGGGCGGGTACGTCAGGCCGAGGCCGTCGTGTACCGCCGCGGCCAGTTCGTTGACCGGATTATCCATTTGCCTCCCTGACAGGCTGACTGTCAGTCTTTACCGAGCCCCGCTGACTCGCTCGTGGGTGAGCGGCATCAAGGTATCGTGGTTCGGTTCGCGCTCAAGGCCGAAGGCCTGTCTTGCCAAAAATCGTCTGGTTACTCAATGACATCGCCAGAAACTACAAAAAGTTGAAGCAATTTACACTCCAGTCATGCCGCCGTCAGTCCGTTGTCATGGACGCGGGGCGTAGGCAAACACGTCTGCGCGCATTTGATGGGCGTCCATTCCCGCGCTGACCAGGGCGTCAAGCGTGCCGTAAATCATCGCGGGCGAGCCGCTGGCATAGACATGCACGGCTGAAAGGTCCTTGATGTCCTCGCAGACCGCCTCGTGCAGGAGACCGCAGCGCCCTTCCCAGCCACACAGATCGCTGACGACCTTGTGCAGGAAGAGGTTGGGCAGCTTCGCCCACTCGTCCCAATGGCTGACCTGGTAGAAGTCGTCAGGCCGCCGCACGCCCCAATACAGATGCACCGGATACTTGAAGCCCTTTGCACGGCAGTGCTCGATCAGGCTGTTCATCTGTGCCATCCCTGTACCGGCAGCGATCAGAACCAATGGCCCCTCAGGCAACTCGGCCAGGTGGGTATCACCAAATGGCAGCTCGACGCGCGCCATTTTGTTGCGTTGCAGCTGTTCGATCAAGCTGCGCGCACTGTCTTCGCGAACCAGCACGTGCAATTCCAGATCACGGCCACTGTGCGGAGGTGAGGCGATGGAAAACGCCGACTTCTCGCCATTTTCGCGCTCGATCATCAGGTACTGCCCGGCGTGGTGGCGCGGCGGTTTGCCTGCCGGAGCGCGCAGGCCCACGCGCCAGACATCGCCACCCACCTCGACACACTCGCTCAACTGGCACGCAAAGCTGCGCACCGGTAGCTCGCCTTTGGCCAGCACGCCGTCCCACAGAACCACGCAATCTTCCAGTGGCTCGGCCACGCACGTATGAATCTCGCCGTGATCCAGCACCTGACCCGATTGCGTCACCCGGCCCTCGACCAGCAAGGCCGAACACACATGACAATTGCCATTGCGACAGCTCTGCGGGCATTCGTAGCCCAGGCGCTGGGCAGCATCAAGAATTCGCTCGCCCGGCAGGGTTTCCAGCACCGCACCTGACGGCTGCAAGGTTACGCGCATCAATCTATTCCCAACTGAGTCCAGATTTCGTCCACCCGGCGCGTGGTGGCTTCGTCCTTGACGATTGCCCTGCCCCATTCGCGGCTGGTTTCCCCTGGCCATTTGTTCGTGGCATCCAACCCCATCTTTGACCCCAGCCCCGAGACCGGCGACGCGAAATCGAGATAATCGATGGGCGTATTGTCGATCATGACCGTGTCGCGCTTGGGGTCCATACGGGTGGTGATGGCCCAGATCACGTCGTTCCAGTCACGTGCGTTGATGTCGTCGTCAGTGACGATCACGAACTTGGTGTACATGAACTGGCGCAGGAACGACCAGACCCCCAGCATCACGCGCTTGGCATGGCCTGGATATTGTTTCTTGATGGTCACCACCGCCATGCGGTACGAGCACCCTTCCGGCGGCAGGTAGAAGTCGACGATTTCCGGAAACTGCTTTTGCAGGATCGGCACGAACACTTCGTTCAGGGCGACACCCAAAATCGCAGGCTCGTCCGGTGGACGTCCGGTGTAGGTGCTGTGATAGATCGGCTTGATACGGTGAGTGATGCGCTCGACGGTCAGCACCGGAAAGCTGTCGACTTCGTTGTAATACCCCGTGTGATCGCCGTAGGGGCCTTCATCGGCCATTTCCCCCGGATGAATCACGCCTTCAAGCACGATCTCGGCGCTCGCAGGCACTTGCAGGTTGCTGCCGCGGCACTTGATCAGTTCGGTACGCGAACCGCGCAACAGGCCGGCGAACGCGTATTCGGACAGGCTGTCCGGCACGGGCGTCACAGCACCGAGAATGGTTGCAGGGTCAGCGCCCAGCGCAACCGCCACCGGGTAAGGTTCGCCGGGGTGCTTGGCGCACCACTCACGGAAGTCCAGCGCGCCACCACGGTGGCTGAGCCAGCGCATGATGATCTTGTTACGGCCAATGACCTGCTGACGGTAGATACCGAGGTTCTGCCGCTCTTTGTTCGGCCCTTTGGTGACCGTCAGGCCCCAGGTGATCAGCGGCGCGACGTCACCCGGCCAGCAGGTCTGCACGGGCAGCATGCCAAGGTCGACGTCATCGCCTTCGATGACGACCTCCTGGCAGGGGGCGTCCTTGACGACCTTGGGCGCCATGGCGATGACTTTGCGAAAGATGGGCAGTTTGGACCAGGCGTCTTTCAGCCCTTTCGGTGGCTCAGGCTCTTTGAGAAACGCCAGCAGCTTGCCAATCTCGCGCAGCTCGCTGACCGCCTCTGCGCCCATGCCCATCGCGACACGCTCGGGCGTACCGAACAGGTTGCCCAGCACAGGAATGTCAAAGCCGACCGGTTTTTCGAACAGCAGGGCCGGCCCCTTGGCGCGCAAGGTACGGTCACAGATTTCAGTCATTTCCAGCACAGGGGAGATCGGCATCTGGATGCGTTTCAACTCTCCGCGCTGCTCAAGCTGCTGCACGAAATCCCTTAGATCTTTGAATTTCATTAACCCGGCCATTTATCCAAATAGACGCACATCCTACCTGCTCCAGCCCTTCAAGGCAGCTAATCCGCGGCGCGCAGGCAAAAAAATGGTGCCCCGAAGGACACCATTTTTTGAGTCAGCCGGCCTGTTACTTGCGTTTCATGGACAGGAAGAACTCGTCGTTGGTCTTGGTCTGCTTGAGCTTGTCGATCAGAAACTCGATAGCAGCGACTTCGTCCATCGGGTGCAGCAGCTTGCGCAGGATCCACATGCGCTGCAACTCGTCATCAGCGGTCAACAGCTCTTCACGGCGGGTGCCCGAACGGTTGATGTTGATGGCCGGGAACACGCGCTTCTCTGCAATCTTGCGATCCAGAGGCAGCTCCATGTTGCCGGTACCCTTGAACTCTTCGTAGATGACTTCATCCATCTTCGAACCGGTTTCAACCAGTGCGGTGGCGATGATGGTCAGCGAGCCGCCTTCTTCGATGTTCCGCGCAGCACCGAAGAAACGCTTTGGCTTCTCGAGTGCGTGAGCATCGACACCACCGGTCAGTACCTTGCCGGAGCTCGGGATGACGGTGTTGTAGGCGCGAGCCAGACGGGTGATGGAGTCAAGCAGGATAACGACGTCTTTCTTGTGCTCGACCAGGCGCTTGGCCTTCTCGATCACCATTTCGGCAACCTGCACGTGGCGGGTTGGCGGCTCGTCGAATGTCGAGGCAACCACTTCGCCGCGCACGGTGCGCTGCATTTCGGTCACTTCTTCCGGGCGCTCATCGATCAGCAGAACGATCAGATGCACTTCCGGGTTGTTACGCGTGATGTTTGACGCGATGTTCTGCAGCATGATGGTCTTGCCCGCCTTCGGCGGAGCAACGATCAGACCACGCTGGCCCTTGCCGATCGGCGCACACAGATCGATCACGCGACCGGTCAGGTCTTCGGTGGAACCGTTACCGGCTTCCATCTTCATGCGGATCGTCGGGAACAACGGCGTCAGGTTTTCGAACAGAATCTTGTTCTTGGCGTTTTCCGGACGGTCGTAGTTGATCGTGTCGACCTTGAGCAGAGCGAAATAACGCTCACCTTCCTTTGGTGGACGGATCTTGCCAACGATGGTGTCGCCGGTACGCAGGTTGAAGCGACGGATCTGGCTGGGGGAGACGTAGATGTCATCCGGGCCGGCCAGATAGGAAGCGTCTGCAGAGCGCAGGAAACCGAAGCCGTCCTGGAGAATCTCCAGCACGCCATCACCGGATATTTCCTCGCCACTTTTGGCGTGCCGTTTAAGCAGGGAAAAAATGACGTCCTGCTTGCGCGAACGGGCCATATTTTCTATGCCAGCCTGTTCGGCCATTTCGAGCAATTCGGTAATCGGCTTTTGCTTGAGTTCAGTCAGGTTCATATGGGGAATGACGTAATCATGTATGGAGGGGGAAATTAAGCTTTTGGCTTAATGAGGCCGCGCCGCAGAAAAGGCGACAGGATCGCGTACTAAATCGAAAGGAGTGCGTCGGCGACGGCTTGCAGGGGGCAACGGAGAAGCCGTTGCGGGGCCGAATGTACCACCTGATTTTCCAGGCGTCTAGTACGACGCCTGAAAAAAACCCCGCTATTTGCGGGGCTTTGAAACGTCTCAGATGTTGGCGTCGAGAAACGCAGCCAGCTGCGACTTCGACAAAGCGCCCACTTTGGTCGCTTCAACGTTGCCGTTCTTGAACAGCATCAACGTCGGGATACCGCGCACGCCATGCTTGGCCGGGGTTTCCTGATTTTCGTCGATGTTCAGCTTGGCGATAGTCAGCTTGCCTTTGTAGGTGTCGGCGATTTCGTCCAGTACCGGGGCAATCATTTTGCATGGGCCACACCATTCAGCCCAGTAATCAACAAGTACCGCACCCTCAGCCTTGAGTACATCAGCTTCAAAGCTGGCGTCGGTGACGTGTTTGATCAGGTCGTTGCTCATGGAAGTCTCCGAGGTCATAGGCTAAAAAAGACGACCATCATAGCGGCCCTTATGGCATTCAGGAAGCGATGCTTCATTGACTCTGACTATGACGGTGCATGACGGACGTTATGACGGGCGCTTAATTCGAAGGCGAGACAAAAACGATGCCGGTACGCAGGGCAGCGCCGCGAATATGCTCTTGCATGGCCTTTTGCGCCGGGCCTGAAGCGTGCCGGGCCAGCGCCCGCAAAATCTTGCGGTGCTCCTGCCAGGTCTCCATGACCCTTGCTGCGCGTATGAAGGGCATTTTCTGGCTTTCAAGGAAAATATCGGCGCCGGCGGTCACGATCCCCAGCATGGCCTGGTTACCGCTGGCGACCAGAATGTGCCGATGAAACTCGAAATCCAGCCTGGCCGCCGCTTCGAAATCGCCGCCACACAACTCAAGACGCATGGCTTCGACGTTGTCTTCAAGCACATCACGCTCGTCAGCGGTCAGGGTGACCGCGGCCAGCCCGGCAGCAAATCCTTCGAGGGCATAACGCAGTTGAAAGGTGTCGGCCGGTGAGACCTGAGCTTCAAAAGGCCAGGAAAATCCTCCCGTGCGCTGTTCTGGTTCAGAAATCGACTGCACGAACACGCCTTTGCCAGGTTGCACGCTGACCACTCCCAAGGCGCTGAGCGACGACAATGCCTCGCGCAACGATGCACGACTAACACCCAGCAAAACCGCCAGGTCACGTTGCGACGGCAGGCTCTCGCCCGGCTTGTACCCTTGCTCGGCGATCAACTTGCGAATGGCCCGGAGGGCTGATTCGGGTACGGCGAGTGAAGTATGCGGCATCACTGTTCAGGCCAGTCAGTCCAGTAAAAATCCCTTTTATCGCCATCCTGATCATTCGGCAAGCGACGCCCAGCACTGGGGCGACCGGGCTTTAAAGCGCGCCAAAGCAGGGCGTACCGCCCGCCAACTGTTCAGACCAGTAAGACCATAATCTCGCTGAAACCTTGAGTTTCCGGCCCACAACAAGCGGATGGCATGCGCTATGCACTGGAGACTGGCCAACATCTTTCGTTTCGCCCGGAGACTTCACATGACCAAGCGTTACAGCGCCTTGCTTACTGCCTTGTTTGCCAGTTTGATGCTGAGCCAGACACCCGCCCACGCCAACGGCCTGGACGACGTCATAGCGCGCGGCACCTTGAAGGTCGCCGTGCCGCAGGACTTCCCGCCGTTCGGCTCGGTCGGCCCGGACATGAAGCCGCGCGGTCTGGACATCGACACCGCGCAGTTGCTGGCTGACAGGCTGAAGGTCAAGCTTGAGCTGACGCCGGTCAACAGCACCAACCGCATCCCCTTCCTGACAACAGGCAAGGTTGATCTGGTCATCTCCAGCCTGGGCAAAAACCCGGACCGCGAAAAAGTCATCGATTTCTCCCGGGCTTACGCGCCGTTCTATCTGGCCGTCTTCGGTCCGCCTGAGTCTCCGGTCAAGGATGTTGCTGAACTGAAGGGCAAGACCATCAGCGTCACCCGTGGCGCCATCGAAGACATCGAGCTGTCAGCCGTTGCACCGGAAGGCACGACCATCAAGCGTTTTGAAGACAACAATTCGACCATCGCCGCCTACCTGGCCGGCCAGACCGACCTGATCGCCAGCGGCAACGTGGTGATGGTTGCCATCAGCGAGCGCAACCCCAAGCGTATCCCGGCGCTGAAAGTGAAACTCAAGGATTCGCCCGTGTACGTTGGCGTGAACAAAGGCCAGCCGGAACTGCTGGGCAAGGTCAACGAGATTCTGGAAGCTGCCAAGGCTGACGGTACGCTGGAAAAAGCGTCGATGACCTGGCTGAAGCAACCGCTGCCTGCCGATCTCTGATCACTGCTTTTCGGTCACAGGATTCACCAATGGCTTATCACTTCGACTTTACCCCGGTCCTGCAGAACCTCGACGTACTGTTGCGCGGGGCTTTGTTCACGCTGGAACTGACGGCCATTGGCACGCTGCTCGGTGTCAGCCTCGGCATTGTCGGTGCCGTCGTCCGGGCCTGGAAGATCCAGCCTTTTGCGACGATCTTCGCCGTCTACGTCGAGCTGATCCGTAACACCCCTTTTCTGGTTCAGTTGTTCTTCATCTTCTTCGGTCTGCCGTCGCTGGGCGTGCAGATCTCGGAGTGGCAGGCCGCTGTACTGGCGATGGTCATCAACCTGGGCGCCTACTCGACTGAAATCGTGCGGGCAGGCATCCAGGCGATTCCAAAAGGGCAGCTTGAAGCCTCGGCAGCGCTGGCGATGAATCGTTACGAAGCTTTTCGCTACGTGGTGCTGGTTCCGGCGCTGGGCAAGGTCTGGCCGGCACTGAGCAGCCAAATCATCATCGTCATGCTGGGTTCGGCGGTCTGTTCGCAAATCGCCACTGAAGAGCTGAGCTTCTTTGCCAACTTCATTCAGTCACGCAACTTCCGCTCGTTCGAAACCTACATCGTGACCACGCTGATCTACCTGGCGATGGCGCTGCTGATCCGGCAGTTGCTGGCCTGGATCGGGCGTCGTTACATCTCGAGGAACAGCTGATGGATTTCACCTTATGGGACATCCTGCGCAACCTGCTGATCGGTCTGCAATGGACGCTCGCCCTGTCGCTGGTCGCCTTTATAGGCGGCGGGCTGATCGGTTTGCTGGTGATGGTCATGCGCACCTCGGAAAAGTCCTTCCCGCGCGTGAGTGCCAAGCTCTATATCGAGCTTTTCCAAGGCACGCCGCTGCTGATGCAGTTGTTTCTGGTGTTCTTCGGCGTCGCCCTGATGGGCATGAACATTTCTCCCTGGGCCGCCGCCGCGCTGGCATTGACGCTGTTCACCAGCGCTTACCTCGCGGAAATCTGGCGCGGCTGCGTGGAGTCGATTTCCAAGGGCCAGTGGGAAGCGTCGGCCAGCCTGGCGATGACCCCGCTGGAACAGATGCGTTACGTGATCCTGCCCCAGGCGCTGCGTATCGCGGTTGCACCCACGGTGGGCTTCTCTGTGCAGGTGGTCAAAGGCACTGCGGTGACCTCGATCATCGGTTTCACCGAACTGACCAAGACCGGCAGCATGCTGGCCAACGCCACGTTCGAACCATTCATGGTCTACGGCTTCGTTGCCCTGGGCTACTTCATCCTGTGCTACCCCTTGTCGCTGTGCGCGCGCCATCTGGAAAGGAGACTGCATGCCTCTGCTTAGAATTTCCGCCCTGCATAAATACTACGGCGATCATCACGTACTGAAGGGCATCGATCTGTCGGTCGAGGAAGGCCAGGTGGTGGCGATCATCGGCCGCAGCGGCTCGGGCAAAAGTACGTTGTTGCGCACGCTCAACGGGCTGGAATCGATCAACGACGGGGTGATCGAAGTCGATGGCGAATACCTGGATGCGGCACGCGCCGATCTGCGCACCCTGCGCCAGAAGGTCGGCATGGTGTTTCAACAGTTCAATCTGTTCCCGCACCTGAGCGTCGGCGAGAACGTGATGCTCGCGCCGCAGGTCGTGCAGAAGGTGCCAAAGGCAGAAGCCGCCAAACTGGCGAGAAAGATGCTGGAACGTGTTGGCCTGGGCGAGAAGTTCGATGCTTTCCCGGATCGCCTGTCCGGCGGCCAGCAGCAACGCGTGGCGATTGCCCGAGCGCTGGCGATGTCGCCCAAGGTGCTGTTGTGTGACGAAATCACCTCGGCGCTGGACCCGGAACTGGTCAGCGAAGTGCTCAGCGTGGTCCGCCAGTTGGCCGCCGACGGCATGACCCTGATCATGGTCACCCACGAAATGCGCTTCGCCCGTGAAGTGGGCGACAAGCTGGTGTTCATGCATCAGGGCAAGGTCCATGAAGTGGGCGACCCGAAAGACCTGTTCGCCCACCCGAAAACCCCGGAACTGGCGAACTTCATCGGCACCACAGAACACGCCTGACAAGACCGGACGCAGAGCGTCGCACGATAGGTGGGGTGGGGTCATCGTTCCTCCAGTGTGGGAACGCAGTGGTGGACGCCCCTGTGGGAGCGAACTTGTTCGCGAAAGGGCCGGTACATCCGCCGAAGATGCGTCGCCTGAAACACCGTCTTCGCGAACACGTTCGCTCCCACGGCCTTCGGCCAGAAGCCTGTAAGCTCAACTGTCCGGACTGTGTATAACGCCGAGCACTCCAACACGGGAACGCAAAGCATCGGCACGACAATGACATAACTATCACATTGATTAGATAGCCATCCGCCACGTCCCAAGCGTAATACCGGGTATTTCCGGTGCCTGGACAGCTTCGCGTTGGCGGCAGGCATGGATCGTGGCACGATGGTGCGGTTATCGAACTGGACTTTCTGACCATGCCGCATTCAACACCCAAGAATTTTTCACTGATCGCTGCCATCGACCTGGGCTCCAACAGTTTTCATATGGTTGTGGCAAAAGCCAATCAGGGCGAAATCCGCATTCTTGAGCGCCTGGGCGAAAAGGTGCAGTTGGCGGCCGGCATCGATGAAGAACGCCAGCTGACTGAAGAGTCCATGCAGCGCGGTCTCGACTGCCTGAAACGCTTTGCCCAGTTGATCAACGGCCTGCCGCTCGGCGCTGTGCGCATCGTGGGCACCAACGCCCTGCGCGAAGCCCGCAACCGCAACGACTTCATTCACCGCGCCGAAGAAATTCTCGGCCATCCGGTGGAAGTGATTTCCGGGCGCGAAGAAGCCCGACTCATTTATCTGGGCGTCTCGCATACGCTGGCAGACACCCCCGGCAAACGCCTGGTCGCCGACATCGGCGGTGGCAGTACCGAATTCATCATCGGCCAGCGCTTCGAGCCGCTGCTGCGCGAAAGCCTGCAGATGGGCTGCGTGAGTTTCACTCAACGCTACTTCCGCGACGGCAAGGTGACACCGGCCCGCTACGCTCAGGCCTACACCGCTGCGCGACTCGAAATCATGAGCATCGAACACGCGCTGCATCGCCTGAAATGGGACGAGGCCATCGGTTCGTCGGGCACCATTCGCGCCATTGGCGTGGCGCTCAAGGCCAACGGTTACGGCGCCGGTGAGGTCAATGCCGAAGGGCTGGCCTGGCTCAAGCGCAAGCTGTTCAAACTGGGCGACGTCGAGAAGATCGACTTCGACGGCATCAAACCCGACCGCCGCGCGATTTTCCCCGCAGGCCTGGCGATTCTCGAAGCCATCTTCGACGCGCTTGAGCTCAAGCGCATGGATCACTGCGAAGGTGCCCTGCGTGAAGGCGTGCTGTACGACCTGATGGGCCGTCACCATCACGAAGACGTGCGTGAGCGCACCCTCAGTTCATTGATGGAGCGTTACCACGTCGATCTGGAGCAGGCCGCCCGCGTCGAAGCCAAAGCGCTGCATGCGTTGGAGCAGGTTGCCGAAAGCTGGGAGTTGCAACACGAGAGCTACGCCGAGCTGCTGAGCTGGGCCGCCAAGGTGCATGAGATCGGGCTGGACATCGCCCACTATCATTATCACAAGCACGGCGCCTACCTCATCGAGCACTCCGACCTCGCCGGGTTCTCACGCGAAGACCAGCAAATGCTCGCCCTGCTGGTGCGCGGTCATCGCCGCAATATTCCCAAGGACAAGTTCGCCGAGTTCGGCGCTGAAGGCATCAAGCTGATCCGCCTGTGCGTGCTGCTGCGCTTTGCGATTCTGTTCCACCACATCCGCGGCACTCAAGAAATGCCGCGCGTGGTGTTACGTGCAGACGGGCCAAACCTGGATGCGGAATTCCCGGAAGGCTGGCTGGAAAACAACCAGCTGACTCAGGCCGACTTCGCGCTGGAAGCGGAGTGGCTGACCCGAGTCGGCATCGTCTTCAGCGTACGCTGAGAACCGGGTTGCTCAGGCGCTCCAGCAGGGTCGCCTGGGCGCTTCGAGGGTTCTGGTTGCCGGTTGGCGTACTGCGCACATAACGCCCGTCTGACTGCAACAGCCAACTGTGGGTGTTGTCGGTCAGGTAGCTTTCCAGCTCCTTCTTCACGCGCAGAATCAACTTCTTGCCTTCCACCGGGAAGCAGGTCTCAACGCGCTTGTCGAGGTTGCGCTCCATCCAGTCGGCGCTCGACAGGAACATCTGCTCGTCGCCGCCATTCAGGAAGTAGAACACCCGCGTGTGCTCCAGGAAGCGGCCGATGATCGAGCGCACATGAATGTTGTGCGAGACCCCGGCAATCCCCGGACGCAGGCAGCACATGCCGCGCACCACCAGATCGATACGCACCCCGGACTGACTGGCCTTGTACAGCGCGCGGATGATCTTCGGATCGGTCAGCGAGTTGAACTTGGCGATGATGTGCGCAGGCTTGCCGTCGAGCGCAAACTGCGTCTCGCGGGCGATCATGTCGAGCATGCCTTTCTTGAGCGTGAACGGCGCATGCAGCAGTTTTTTCATGCGCAGCGTCTTGCCCATGCCGATCAACTGGCTGAACAGTTTGCCGACGTCTTCGCACAGCGCATCGTCGGAAGTCAGCAAGCTGTAGTCGGTGTAAAGACGCGCGTTGCCGGCGTGATAGTTACCGGTGCCGAGGTGCGCGTAACGCACGATCTCGCCCGCTTCTCGCCGCAGAATGAGCATCATCTTGGCGTGGGTCTTGAAGCCGACCACGCCATAGATCACCACCGCACCGGCAGCCTGAAGACGGCTGGCCAGTTGCAGGTTGGACTCTTCGTCAAAACGCGCACGCAATTCGATCACTGCCGTGACTTCCTTGCCGTTACGCGCCGCATCGACCAGCGCATCGACAATTTCCGAATTGGCGCCGCTGCGGTAAAGCGTCTGGCGCACGGCCAGAACGTGCGGGTCTTTTGCCGCCTGACGCAGCAGATCGACCACCGGCGTGAACGATTCGAAAGGGTGCAGCAACAGGATGTCCTGCTTGCTGATCACGCTGAAAATGTTTTCGCTGTTTTGCAGCAGCTTGGGAATGGCCGGAGTGAACGGCGGGTATTGCAGTTCAGGGTGGCTGTCCAGACCGGTAATGCTGAACAGACGCGTCAGGTTGACCGGCCCGTTGACCTGATACAGCTCGGACTCGTTCAGGTTGAACTGCTTGAGCAGGTAATCCGACAAATGTTTCGGGCAGGTATCCGCCACTTCCAGACGCACCGCATCGCCGTAACGACGCGAGAACAGCTCGCCACGCAGGGCGCGCGCCAGGTCTTCCACGTCTTCCGAGTCCAGCGCCAGATCGGCGTTCCGGGTCAGGCGGAACTGGTAGCAACCCTTGACCTTCATGCCCTGGAACAGGTCATCGGCATGGGCGTGGATCATGGACGACAGAAACACGAAGTTATCGCCTGGGCCGCAGACCTCTTCCGGCACTTTGATCACGCGCGGCAACAAACGCGGTGCCGGGATGATTGCAAGGCCCGAGTCGCGACCGAAGGCATCGATCCCCTCAAGCTCTACGATGAAGTTCAGGCTCTTGTTGACCAGCAACGGAAAAGGGTGCGTCGGGTCCAGACCGATCGGGGTGATGATCGGCGCGATCTCGTCACGGAAGTAACGACGTACCCAGGCCTTGAGCTTGGCCGTCCAGTGGCGACGGCGAATAAAGCGGACCTGATGCTTTTCAAGCTCCGGCAACAGGATGTCATTGAGGATCGCGTATTGGCGATCGACATGGCCGTGGACCAGCTCGCTGAGCCTGGCCAGCGCCTGATGCGGCTGCAGACCGTCGGCGCCTGCCTGCTCGCGGGCGAACGTGATCTGTTTTTTCAAACCGGCCACACGAATTTCGAAGAACTCATCGAGGTTGCTGGAGAAGATCAGCAGAAACTTCAGCCGCTCCAGCAATGGGTAGGACTCATCGAGCGCCTGTTCCAGTACCCGGATATTGAACTGCAGTTGCGACAGTTCGCGGTGAATATACAGGCTGCTGTCGTCCAGGTTCGGAGCGACGATGGCAGGCACCAGAGCGGCGGGCGCTTCGATGGCCGGGATTACTTCGATATCAGGCTCAACCACGGGTGCTGCCTCCTGAACATCGACTTCAACAGCGGCTTCGATGAGTGCTTCGGTATTCATGAATGTTCCTGTGAGGCTATTGCCCCTTCAACAGTTGAGCGGCACGAACGGCAAAATAAGTAAGAATGCCGTCGGCACCTGCGCGTTTGAAGGCAGTGAGGGATTCGAGAATCACCCCTTCACTCAGCCAACCATTCTGGATTGCTGCCATGTGCATCGCGTATTCACCACTGACCTGATAGACAAAGGTCGGCACCTTGAACTCATCCTTGACCCTGTGAAGGATGTCCAGATAAGGCATGCCTGGCTTGACCATCACCATGTCGGCGCCTTCGGCAAGGTCGGCAGCCACTTCGTGCAGCGCCTCGTTGCTGTTGGCCGGGTCCATCTGATAGGACGCCTTGTTGGCCTTGCCCAGGTTCAATGAAGAACCCACCGCATCGCGAAACGGGCCGTAATAGGCACTGGCGTATTTGGCCGAGTAAGCCATGATGCGTACGTTGACGTGCCCCGCCAGCTCCAGAGACTCGCGAATGGCCTGAATCCGGCCGTCCATCATGTCCGAGGGTGCAATCACCTGAGCGCCTGCATCGGCGTGGGACAACGCCTGTTTAACCAGTGCATCGACGGTGATGTCGTTCTGCACGTAGCCTTCTTCGTCAAGAATGCCGTCCTGGCCGTGGGTGGTGAACGGGTCCAGCGCCACATCAGTGATGACGCCCAACTCAGGGAAGCGGTCACGCAGGGCGCGGGTGGCACGCTGGGCGATCCCGTCCGGGTTCCACGCTTCAGCACCCTCCAGGGATTTCTTTTCCGGCGGTGTTACGGGAAACAGCGCCAGCGCCGGGATGCCCAGTGCGACCCAGTGCTCGGCTTCCTTGAGCAGCAGATCGACGCTCAGGCGCTCGACGCCAGGCATAGAGGCAATGGATTCGCGACGGTTTTCACCGTCGAGCACAAATACGGGAAGGATCAGATCATCGACGGTTACAACGTTTTCACGCACCAGCCGACGAGAAAAGTCGTCGCGGCGATTACGGCGCAGACGAGTGAGAGGAAAAAGGCGGTTAGCGGGGGTCAGGCTCACGGCGAGACACCTGAGCCCGCGTACGCGGGCAAGCCAGAGAGTTATAAGCCGCCATTATGACCAATGTGTGACAGTCATGGTTCGACCTGCGACTGCACGTCGCGGTCACAGACTTAAAGGGGATGCAACCATTGTGGTTGTAAGAATCTTTAACGTCGAGACACATATCGACACTTTCATGATTCCCTTCGGCGCGTTAGGCTGCGCGTTCATTTCGCCAGCATCCAGACAATGCTCCAGAATTTCTTGAACGAATTCGGCTACTTTGCCCTGTTCCTCGGCACCTTTTTTGAAGGCGAGACCATTCTGGTTCTTGCCGGCTTTCTTGCGTTTCGCGGTTACATGGACCTCAACATTGTCATTCTCGTCGCCTTTTTCGGCAGCTACGCGGGTGATCAGTTGTGGTATTTCATGGGGCGCAGGCACGGTCGCAAGCTGCTGGCGCGCAAGCCTCGCTGGCAACTCATGGGCGACAAGGCCCTCAGGCTGGTGCGCAAGCACCCGGACATCTGGGTGCTGGGTTTCCGCTTCGTCTATGGTTTGAGAACCGTCATGCCGGTGGCCATCGGCCTGTCTGGCTACCCACCGGGCAGGTACCTGCTGCTCAACGGCATCGGCGCTGCGGTCTGGGCGGCAGCGCTGGGTTCGGCGGCTTACCACTTCGGCGCGATCCTTGAAGGCCTGCTGGGCAATATCAAGAAATACGAGCTTTGGGTGCTGGGCGCGCTCCTGCTGCTGGGGCTGGGCCTGTGGATCCGCCGTCGCATCAAGAACGCCCGCATTGCCCGCGAAGCGCGTGAAGAAAAAGGACGCTTCTGCGCCTCGGCAGCGGCTTCCGATCTGGATGAGCCTGTGCCCGTGCCGGTCGACCTGAAGAAAAGCACCGACGAATAACCGTCATTTCGCACCACTCCCGAGTGCGGCCCGACGGGCTCGCTCGGCGACCGGCACAGCCGCCTTCAAACGCTACTGACACGCCCCTCCTCTGCCCGCGCCACCACAGCCGGCATCGAATGACTGAACACCCGGTCCGAAAAGCGATCAATGGTAAGGCGAATTAAAAGAAGCCCCAGATTGCTTGCGCTCAAGGAGCCGAATCGATGCAGAAAAAAGTGGCTGTAATCTTGTCCGGTTGCGGTGTCTACGATGGCGCCGAAATTCATGAAAGCGTGCTGACCCTGCTTCGTCTGGACCAGCGGGGCGCGCAGGTTCAATGCTTCGCGCCAAACATCACGCAGCATCATGTGATCAATCACCTGACCGGCGAAGAAATGCCTGAATCGCGCAATGTGCTGATTGAATCGGCGCGCATTGCCCGTGGCGCGGTGAAGGACATACGCGAGGCAAATGCTGAAGACTTTGACGCCCTGATTATCCCCGGCGGCTTCGGCGCTGCGAAAAACCTGTCTGACCTCGCCCTTCAGGGCCATTCGTGTCAGGTGGAGGCCGGCCTGCTGGAACTGGCCGAGGCGTTCGCCGAAGCTGGCAAGCCGGTGGGGCTGATCTGCATCACACCGGCACTGGCGGCCAAGATCTACGGCCCGGGTGTCACTTGCACCATCGGCAACGACCCCGAAACGGCTGCGACGATTACCAGAATGGGCGGCAGCCACACAGAATGTGCTGTCGATGACATCGTCGAGGACGAGGCACGCAAGCTGGTCAGCACGCCGGCTTACATGGTTGCCAACAGCATCGGCGAGGCGGCATCGGGCATCAACAAGCTGGTTGACCGGGTGCTGGAGCTGACTCACGAGGGCGATATCTGATCGGTTCGTTCACACACCGCTCGTCAGGCGAGCGGTGTTTGACTGGCCTGCAATAGCGATGCACCGAGGCTTATGCTTTACTGTATGTATAAACAGTATTCGAGTAGCCTCAGATGCCCAGTCTTTTCCCGGTTCGTGGCCGCGGCACCGCCAGCAATCCTCACAATCGCTTTGCGCCCAGCCAGTCCGTGGCCGAGGATGACGGCTGGTATCAGGAAGTCCCGCTGACCCAAGGCACACAAGTCACCTGCGAAACCGCCAAAAGCATCATCACCCGCAACAGTTCGCCGGATATCCCTTTTGATCGCTCGATCAACCCGTACCGGGGCTGCGAGCACGGCTGCATCTATTGTTTCGCCAGACCCAGCCATGCGTATTGGGACATGTCGCCGGGGCTTGATTTCGAGACCAGACTGATCGCCAAGACCAACGCCGCGGCGCTGCTGGAGCAGCAGCTCTCCAAACCGGGCTACCGTTGCGCACCCATCACGCTGGGCGCCAACACCGATCCTTATCAGCCTATAGAACGCGAATACCGGATCACCCGCGCCACGCTTGAGGTACTGCTGCGCTATCGTCATCCCGTGAGCATCATTACCAAAGGCTCGCTGATCCTGCGGGATCTGGACCTTCTCGCAGAAATGGCGAAGTTGCGGCTGGTGTCGGTATTTATCAGCCTGACGACGCTGGACGATGAACTCAAATGCATCCTCGAACCCAGGGCCGCAGCGCCCAAGGCCCGATTGCGGGCCATTAGGGTGCTGCGTCAGGCGGGGGTGCCGGTCGGTGTGCTGTGCGCGCCAATGATCCCGATGATCAATGACAGCGAACTGGAGGCCCTGCTGAGCGAGGCGAAAGCCGCTGGTGCCTTAAGCGCCAGTTACGTGATGCTGCGCCTGCCGCTGGAGGTCGCCCCGTTGTTTGACGAGTGGCTGAAGACACACTACCCGCAACGCGCTGATCATGTGATGAGCCTCATACGTCAAAGCCGTGGCGGGGCACTTTATGACAGCGAGTTCGGCTCCCGGATGCGCGGTGAAGGGCCGTTTGCCGACTTGCTGGCGCAGCGTTATGCAATAGCTGTAAAACGCCTGGGCCTGAACCGGCGCGAAAGTTTTACACTGGATTGCGATGCGTTTTGCCCGCCCGGCGGGCAAATGTCACTGCTGTAACAACTTGGTACTATCGTGCAAACCCGCGATCCAGAGCCATCGCGTTCAGTTTCGCTTAAGCTTGGGCGATTAGTCTGTAACCCTGAGTGTCATCAGCGATAACGCTCAAGGGATTTTTTTCGTGATTCTTGTAACAGGAATCACATCCGGCTCTGGTCAAACAGGCATGAGAAATCCACATCAATCCGTCAGAGAGGATGAAGAGATGAGAGACACGGATAACCAGCATTCGGCTACGTCGTCCAGCACCGACAGTTCGTTGAGTAGCGCCGACGTAGCGCTGAAACAGATCGTCGATGGTTTTGTACATTTTCGTAACGAAGTCTTCCCCCAGCAGGAAGAACTGTTCAAAAAGCTGGCAACCGCACAGTCGCCACGGGCCATGTTCATCACTTGCGCCGACTCGCGCATCGTGCCCGAACTGATTACTCAAAGCTCCCCTGGCGACCTGTTCGTGACACGTAACGTGGGTAACGTCGTGCCGCCTTATGGCCAGATGAACGGTGGTGTTTCCACCGCGCTGGAATATGCAGTGGTTGCCCTGGGTGTGCAGCACATCATCGTCTGCGGACACTCCGACTGCGGCGCTATGCGGGCCGTTCTCAACCCGGACAGCCTGGACAAGATGCCAACGGTAAAAGCCTGGCTGCGTCATGCCGAAGTGGCCCGCACCGTGGTCGAGCAAAACTGCAACTGCAGCGGCGAGCTGGAAACCATGCAGGTCCTGACTCAGGAAAACGTGATTTCCCAGTTGCAACACTTGCGCACCCACCCTTCGGTTGCGGCGAAGATGGCCAGCGGTCAGCTGTTCATACACGGTTGGGTCTACAGCATCGAAACCAGCGAAATCCTGGCCTACGATGCCGAGCGTGACAGTTTCGTGCCCCTTGATGGTAAAGGTCCGGCACCCATGGCTTCCCCCAAAGCACGCTTTTCAGTCGACTGATTAACAGTCACGGCTGACGGCAAGCACCTCTTTTTTGCGGGTGGCGGCTGCGCATGATGCGCGCCGCCAGCCTTGCCTCGTCTGAAGAATCACGGAGCAGCGTCATGGGAATTACAGAATTGAAATCCGTCTTACCACGGGAGCTTTTAGCTTCCGTGGTCGTGTTTCTGGTCGCTCTGCCGCTGTGCATGGGGATCGCGATTGCCTCCGGCATGCCGCCAGCCAAAGGGCTGATCACCGGCATTATTGGCGGGCTGGTCGTTGGCTGGATAGCTGGCTCGCCGCTACAGGTCAGTGGCCCCGCGGCAGGTCTGGCGGTGCTGGTCTTTGAAGTCGTGCGTGAGCATGGCATGGCCATGCTCGGGCCGATCCTGCTGCTGGCCGGGCTGCTTCAGTTGCTGGCCGGACGTTTCAAACTTGGCTGCTGGTTCCGGGTAACTGCACCCGCAGTGGTCTACGGCATGCTGGCCGGTATCGGCGTGCTGATTGTGCTGTCACAGGCGCATGTGATGTTTGACAGCGGTCCCAAACCTTCCGGGCTGGACAACCTGATCGCGTTCCCCGCCACACTGGTCCAGGCCATTGGGCCAGGCACCGGCATGCAGGCCGGTATGCTCGGTCTGGGCACCATGCTGGTCATGTGGGGCTGGGAAAAATTGCGTCCTCAGTCGCTACGGTTCGTGCCCGGCGCCCTGCTAGGTGTCGGCCTTGCCACTGGCATCAGCCTGTTCCTGGCCTTGCAGGTCAAGCGCGTTGAAGTGCCTGACAACCTGGCCGACGCCATTGACTGGCTGCGCCCTGCGGACCTGATGAACCTGGCCGATCCGGCGATCCTGATTGCGGCAGTCGTGGTGGCGTTCATTGCCAGCGCTGAAACGCTGCTCTCCGCGTCGGCGGTCGACCGCATGCACAGCGGCGAGCGCTCCGACTTCGACAAGGAGCTCAGCGCTCAAGGCGTGGGCAACATGCTGTGCGGTCTGCTCGGCGCACTGCCGATGACAGGCGTCATCGTGCGCAGCTCGGCGAATGTTCAGGCCGGTGCCAAAACCCGTTTCTCGACGATCTTTCACGGCCTCTGGCTGCTTGCCTTCGTGCTGCTGCTGTCGAGCGTGCTGCAAAGCATCCCGGTCGCGAGCCTCGCTGGCGTGCTGGTCTACACCGGCCTGAAACTGGTCGACCTCAAAGCGTTTCGTGGTCTGGGCCGCTATGGCCGGATGCCGATGTTCACCTACGCGGCCACCGCAATGGCGATCATCTTCACGGACCTGTTGACCGGTGTGCTGGTCGGCTTCGGCATGACGCTGGTCAAGCTGGCGTTCAAGGCTTCGCGCCTGAAGATCAATGTGGTCGAGCTGGTAGAGAAGAAGGAGTACGAGCTGCGTCTGGTCGGTGCTGCGACCTTCCTCAAGGTGCCGGCGCTGACTCAGGCGCTGGGCACAATCCCGCAGGGCAGCACCGTGCATGTGCCGCTGGGCAATCTGTCGTATATCGACCACTCCTGCCTCGAACTGCTGGAAGAGTGGGGCCGTTCCAACGCTGCCCACGGAACCCGGTTGATCATCGAACCGCGTGGCCTGAAGCGTCGTCTGGAAGGGCGAATCTACACGACAACAGGTATCGGCTCAGCCGCAACCTGATCGTCGTTGCCGGAAAATGACAGGGGGCGGATGGGTCTTCGCGTAGCAGCGGAGCGATATTCGGCCCCTTCCATTGCTGGCGAAGACATTCTGGCGGGTGTCCGGATCAGATAACGGAGCGCTCCAGCTCCAGACCGATGCCCAATTGCCGTGACAGGCTTGGCCAGCGCTTCCACGCCGCGCCCGTGTCAGGACTGATCAGCCTCTCGCGATACGCTTCGACAGAGTCCAGCGCGAAGCTTTCATCATCCAGCAGTTGATCCACGGCGTGATGGACCGCTTCGTCCAGTTGGTTGGCAAATTGCTCGCCTATCAATTGATGCGCGATCACGCTGGCGACCGTTGTATTGGACGGTATCAGCGGCTGACCGAAATGCTTGATGTACAGGTCGTTCACTTCCTCGACCAGCCGATGTGCCAGATAAGCCTCATCCAGCAGTCCCTCCAGGCCTTCGTGCCCGGCCATGATGGCTGGTGGCGCAGCGAAGAATTGTTCGGCAATCTTCAGCACCGGCTTGATCTGCCCTTCAATTCCGGCTTCCACCGCAACCTCGTGAGCAGCGTCCAGCAGGTCGGGCACCAGATCGATGTAGGCCGTGACGAAACGCGTCAGCACGTCCTTTGCGTCAACATCGGGCAAGTGGATGGCAGGGTGAAGATGGGGCAGCTTTTGCTCCAGCTGTTGCAGTAAATGGCCTGTGTTGGCCTCATGTTGATGGGCTTGTTGTATCTGCTCGCGCAATGCGGCGGTGTTCATGGCGTTAGGCACTCCTGCGGGTCTTGAACCCCGTGGTTCGTTTATGGAAAGTCATACGTTAGCTTGATTAACTAAATGCCTAAGACGTTTTTGTCATAACCGATCTGCATTTATAGGCATCGGCTATATCAGCTGCTTTTTTGCTCATTTTTTGACCGTTTGGCCATAAACGGCATACGGTAACTGACCGTTATGCCGGCTGCAGCGGCTCCAGGCCCCATCTTTTGCACAAGCCGACTACTCTGATGTCGAGAACCCTCTTCTCGGCACGCCCGACTGACGTAAAAGTGAGCCGTCATGACTCAGCCTGTTTCGCGCGGACGCCTGTTTGTCCTTCAACTGCTGCTGGCGATCATGTTCGCGGGCGGATTTGCGCTGTCGCCGCTCTATGACGCACTGACCGGAACCCTGAACGGGCATGACAAGGCCGGCAATGCGGATCAGCAGCCGATTGATGACTCGCGCCAGGTCGAAGTGCAGTTCACCTCGACCAACGCGGCAGGCATGGTCTGGGCGTTCTATCCGCGTGCCAGACAGATGCATGTCCAACCGGGCGCAATCAATGAAATGATCTTTGTGGCGCAGAACTCGACGGACAAACCAATGAAGGCCCAGGCAGTACCGGGTATTTCACCCGGAAAAGCGGCGGTCTGGTTTCACAAGACCGAATGTTTCTGCTTCACCCAGCAGACATTGCAACCGGGTGAGCGCATCGAAATGCCGGTGCGCTTCATCGTTGATCGCGATTTACCGGCCGACGTGAAGCACCTGACCCTCGCGTATACGCTGTTCGATGTCTCTGCGCGCTAGGCTGTGCTCAGGATATAAGCCATTATTGCCGACCCACCTCATCACGCTGAAGCCATGACCCGAATTCAGAAAACCGCTTTCATCGTTGCCGCCATTGTGGCGCTTACTTTGGGGCTGATCGTCAGTCGCTTGCTGCCGGGTAACGGGACGCCAGACCAGGCGGCGCTCAATGATGCCGGCGTGATCCTCTTGCCAAAAAGCCGTGCGTTGCCCGCACTGAGCATGATTGATCAGAACGGCGCTGACGTCGCCGTTGATGGCTTTAAAGGTAAATGGACGCTGATGTTCTTCGGTTACACCTTCTGTCCAGACATCTGCCCTGTCACGCTGGCGCAGATAAAGCAGATTCGCAGCGAACTGCCCAAAGCAGCGGTAGAGCGGATGCGCGTGGTGCTGGTCAGCGTCGACCCCCATCGCGACACACCCCAACAGCTCAAACAATACCTCAGCTATTTCGACCCGCAGTACATCGGCCTGACCGCCCCGGTGGAAGACATACAGAAGCTGGCCAGCGCGGTCAGCATCCCGTTCATCCCCGCCGACACCAGCACGCCGAACTACTTCGTCGACCACAGCGGCAACCTGGCCCTGATCGGCCCGGACGGCAAACAACGAGGCTTCATCCGCGCCCCGTTGAACAGCCAGAAGCTGATCAGGCAATTACCGGGTTTGCTGGAGCGGGACTAAGCGCTCAGCGAAGCTGATCAGGGCCTACTCGCTCAACCGGGCGGGTGCCTTGCTGCCCAGGCGAATCAGCTCGTTAGAGAAACATAGCCCGACGATAATCAGCACCGCGCCGGCATACAGGCTTTCACGCGGCACTTCATTGAGCACGACAAACGCCAGTAAGGCGGCCAGCGCCAGCAACGCGGCAATGGCTTGTGGTGACAGTTCGCCGATCACAAAACCGTCTACCGCTGCCGGCATCAACAGGTAGAGGCTGCCGAAAAACAGAAGTTGCCGAGTAAAGTGCAGCCCTCCTGACACGCCCATGTATTTCATGGCGACAGAGAACGCTCCGTAACCGCAACCGGCTATTGAGGCGAGCGCCGCACCCTGCAGGGTAAAACCCTGCTGAAGATCGGCGCCGAAGATCACCGCAATCCCGGCAATGGCCAGGCCCGCCCCCACCACCGCATTCGCCGTAATGGCGTCTTTGAGAAAGATGCGCCCCAGAATAATCGCGGATATCGAAGCGCTGGCCATCAGTATCACCACCACCCCTGCCGCTGCGTAACTTCGGTAGGCGGAAGTTTCAAAGTGGAACAGGACAAAAATGCCGAGGAAGGCACAGATCGCCGCGTGTATCCATTTCGCCGTTGACGCCGGGCGCTTTAGAAAAAACAGCAAGGCCGAAAGGAGTATGCAGCCCAGAACAGTCTTGATGACAGCCACACTGCTGGCAGTGAAGCCATTACTCATGAGTATTTTGCTGAGTACGCCAATCGTTGCGTTCAGTGCCGCAGCGGAGAGTGCAAAGACGACGCCTTTGCTGAAAGTGGAATGCATTGATGACAATACCTGTCGTTGGCTGTTCGTTTGACGAAAAGCCGGTCCATGTTGACGGGGCAATGTTCGAGAATACGAATACCTGTCCGGCCCCGGTGTTATTGCAGCCTCATCCGGATCGCTCGACAGCGATCCGGTGAGTTTTTTCAGGTCTCGATACTGAGCAGCGTGCCGACGCCAGCATCGGCATGCGACTCAGGCAACGCGATCAAATCAGAACGCCGGAACCACAGCACCTTTGTATTTCTCGGCCAGAAAGTCTTTTACTGCCTGGCTGTGCAGGGCTGCGACCAGCTTTTTCATTGCGTCCGAATCCTTGTTGTCCGGGCGCGCAACCAGAATGTTCGCATAGGGCGAATCGCCACCTTCGATGGCCAGCGCGTCCTTGGCAGGATCAAGCTTGGCGCTCAGGGCGTAGTTGGTGTTGATCAGCGCCAGATCGACCTGCGTCAGCACGCGTGGCAGTGTGGCGGCTTCCAGCTCGCGGAATTTCAGGTCTTTCGGGTTGTTCACCACGTCCGAAGGCTTGGACAGGATGTTGGTCGGGTCTTTCAGCGTGATCAGCCCCTTCTTGGCCAGCAGCAGCAAGGCGCGGCCTTCGTTGGTGGCGTCGTTAGGGAGCGCGACATTGGCACCGTTTGGCAGCTCGTCCAGGCTTTTGAATTTGTCCGAGTAGGCGCCGAATGGCTCGATGTGAACCTTGGCCACGGCCACCAGATCGGTGCCTTTGCCTTTGTTGTACTCATCCAGATAGGGCTGATGCTGGAAGAAGTTCGCGTCCATACGATTCTGGGACACCTGCACGTTCGGCTGGATGTAATCGTTGAAGACCTTGATCTCCAGATCAACGCCCTCTTTGGCGAGGGTCGGTTTCACGAACTCCAGGATTTCTGCGTGCGGCACAGCCGAAGCTGCCACTGTCAGGGTTTCGTTGGCCTGCGCGGACAAGGCGGTAACAGCGGCAAATATGGCCAATAGTTTCTTCATGCAACAACTCCTTTGAGGCCCGCATGAGGCGGGCCGACGCCAACTGATTCGATCAACGGTGGGTGAAGTGCGCGACCAGTCTGTCGCCAACGGTCTGCAGAATCTGCACCAGCACCAGCAACAGTACGACCGTGACAAACATCACATCGTTCTGAAAACGCTGATAACCATAACGAATCGCCAGGTCACCCAGCCCGCCCGCGCCCACCGCACCCGCCATCGCGGTGAAGGACACCAGCGCAATGGCCGTCACGGTGATCGCTGCCAGGATGCCGGGCCGCGCTTCAGGCAGCAGCGCCTTGAGAATGATCTGCCGGGTGGTGGCGCCCATCGCTTGTGTGGCCTCGATGATGCCGCGATCCACTTCACGCAACGCGGTTTCCACCAGACGGGCGAAAAACGGCGTGGCGCCTGCAATCAGCGGTGGCAATGTGCCGAGAATCCCCAGCGATGTTCCGGTGATGATTTCAGTGAGCGGCATCATCACGATCAGCAGAATGATGAACGGCAGCGCGCGCAGCATGTTCACGATCAGGCCGACAGTGGCATACAGCTGCTTGTGTTCCAGCAACTGACGCGGCGATGTCAGAAACATCAGCACACCCAGCGGCAGCCCCAGAAGCACAGTGAAACCCAGCGAAACGCTGAGCATGATCATGGTATCGCCGGTGGCAACCCAGATTTCGTACCAGTCAACGTTGGAAAACAGGTTCAGAAAAGCGTCCATCAGCGCAGCACCTCCATATGGACATCAGCGGCAGTGAACCGCGCGAAGGCGGCCTCCATATCGCCACCGGTGATCGCCAGCGTCAGTTGCCCGTAAGGGGTGTCCTTGATGCGGTCGATACGACCGGCCAGGATGCTGTAGTCGACGCCGGTTTCCCGGGCCACGGTGCCGAGCAAAGGCGCGTAGGTCGCCTCGCCCTGAAACGTCAGACGCACGATACGGCCCTGAACGTGGGCAAAGTCGTCACGCTGTTCGTTTTCATCGATCTGGTCGTCTTCCTGCACAAAGCGCTTGGTGGTCGGGTGCTGCGGATGCAGAAACACGTCAGCCACCTTGCCCTGCTCGACGATCACACCCGCGTCCATGACCGCCACCTGATCGCAGACGCGTCGGATCACGTCCATTTCATGGGTGATGAGCACAATGGTCAGTTGCAACTCGCGATTGATTTCGGCCAGCAGTTGCAGGACCGACGCCGTGGTTTGCGGGTCGAGCGCGCTGGTGGCCTCGTCGCACAGCAGAATCTTGGGTTTGGTCGCCAGCGCGCGGGCAATCCCGACGCGCTGCTTCTGACCACCCGACAGTTGCGCAGGGTACTTTTTGGCGTGATCGGACAGCCCGACCCGCGCCAGCAACTCGGCCACGCGCTGGTCAATCTGCTGGCGCGGCATGTCGCCCGCCAGGGTCAGCGGCATCGCGACGTTGTCGGCGACGGTCTTGGACGCCAGCAGATTGAAGTGCTGGAAAATCATCCCGACCTGCTGGCGGAAGCGACGCAGGCCATTGGCGTCGAGCGCAGTGACATCTTCGTCATCCACCACGATCTGCCCGCCGCTGGGGGTTTCGAGCCGGTTGATCAGGCGCAGCAGCGTGCTTTTGCCGGCACCCGAGTGGCCGATGATGCCAAACACCTGACCGTCTTCGACGCGCAGGCTGGTGGTGTGCAGGGCCGGGATTTCCTTGCCTGCTACCCGATAGGTTTTGTGGACGTTATGAAACTCGATCACGGAGCGAACCTTGTGGGGGCGCGTTAAAAAATCAGCGCAGTGGGCCAGGGTCTGTTCCCACTTGCTTCGTTACCTCGGCCAGATTAGCCGGGCGCGCATTTTAGCCTGTCCGGCCCGCAGTGCTTAGCATTTATTTGCAGGCTGTCCTGCGTAACGGGCATAACACGACCGTTGGTGCGAAAGGCCTTCAATCGGAGTGAACGGCTGTTTTCCACGCCGGTCACTTTCTGGATACCGTGATTTCCCGCTTGCATCAGGGAAGTCGTATTCATCGAACCCAACTCAACGATTGGGTCGAAATAAGGAGTTGTTTCTGATGGCTAGCGAGAAAAACCCACCTGTAACCCCCACACCCAAAAGCGAAATGGCAGGCACCGACACACTGGATCGGGGCAACACCAATGCCAAGCTCGACAGCCTCGAGCAGTTTCGTTCGGATGCGACCAGCCAGGCGCTGCGCACCAACCACGGCGTCAAGATCGCCGATAACCAGAACACCCTGAAGGTCGGCAGCCGCGGCCCGTCGCTGCTGGAAGACTTCATCATGCGTGAAAAAATCACACACTTTGACCATGAGCGGATCCCGGAGCGCATTGTTCACGCCCGTGGCACCGCGGCACACGGTTATTTCCAGACTTACGAAGACCAGGGCGCGCTGAGTAAAGCAGGCTTCCTGCGTGATCCGGGCAAGAAAACCCCGGTGTTCGTGCGCTTTTCGACCGTTCAAGGCCCGCGCGGCTCGGGCGACACCGTGCGTGACGTGCGTGGTTTTGCGGTCAAGTTCTACACCGACGAAGGCAACTTCGACCTGGTCGGCAACAACATGCCGATCTTCTTCATTCAGGATGCGATCAAGTTTCCTGACTTCGTGCATGCGGTAAAACCCGAGCCACACAACGAGATCCCTACTGGTGGCTCGGCTCACGACACCTTCTGGGACTTCGTATCGCTGGTGCCGGAATCTGCGCACATGGTGCTGTGGACCATGTCTGACCGTGCGATTCCGAAAAGCCTGCGCACCATGCAGGGTTTTGGTATCCACACCTTCCGCATGATCAATACCGAAGGCAAATCCACGTTCGTCAAATTCCACTGGAAGCCCAAGTTCGGTGTGTGCTCGCTGGTCTGGGACGAAGCACAGAAGCTGGCTGGTAAGGACACCGATTTCCACCGCCGCGACCTGTGGGAATCCATCGAGATGGGTGACTACCCGGAATGGGAACTGGGCGTGCAGATCGTCGCCGAGGAAGATGAGCACAAATTCGACTTCGACCTGCTGGATCCGACCAAGATCATCCCGGAAGAACTGGTACCCGTAACGCCGCTGGGCAAAATGGTACTGAACCGCAACCCGGACAATTACTTCGCCGAAACCGAGCAGGTCGCTTTCTGCCCAGGCCATATCGTGCCGGGTATCGACTTCTCCAACGATCCGCTGCTGCAAGGTCGCCTGTTCTCCTACACCGACACGCAGATCAGCCGCCTCGGCGGCCCGAACTTCCACGAAATCCCGATCAACCGCCCTATCGCCCCGAACCATAACGGCCAGCGCGACGCACAGCATCGCACCACCATCGACAAGGGTCGTGCGTCGTACGAGCCGAACTCGATTGATGGCGGCTGGCCGAAAGAAACCCCTGCGGCTGCCGTGGATGGCGGCTTCGAGACGTACCCTGAGCGCGTTGAAGCGCACAAGGTTCGTGAGCGCAGCGAATCGTTCGGCGATCACTTCTCGCAGGCCACCCTGTTCTTCCAGAGCATGAGCCATCACGAGAAAGAGCACATCATCGCGGCGTACAGCTTCGAGTTGGGCAAGGTCGAGCGCGAGTACATTCGTGCCCGTCAGGTCAATGAGATTCTGGCCAACATCGACCTGGAACTGGCCAGCCGGGTAGCGGCCAATCTGGGCCTGCCCGCACCGACTGCCGGAACTGTCCCTGCGCGCTCGACATCGGTAAAAGAGTCGCCGGCGCTGAGTCAGGTCAACCTGCTGTCTGGCGACATCGTTTCGCGCAAAGTCGCCATTCTTGTGGCCAATGGCGTTGACGGCAAAGCTGTCGACGCCATGAAAGCCGCGCTGACGGCCAAGGGCGCACACGCCAAGGTACTCGGCCCGACATCCGCACCGGTCAAGACGGCCGATGGCAAAAGCCTGCCGGTGGATGCCTCAGCTGAAGGCCTGCCTTCGGTGGCGTTCGATGCGGTATTCGTGCCGGGCGGCGCAGACTCGGTGAAAGCGTTGAGCACCGACGGCGTGGCGCTGCACTTCATCCTGGAAGCCTACAAGCACCTCAAGGCCATCTCCGTTGCCGGGGAAGCCAAAGACCTGCTGAGTTTGCTGCGCCTGGAAGAAGACGCGGGGCTGTTGGTGGTGTCCGATAGCAAATCGTTCGAAACGTTCTTCGATGCAATGGCACAACACCGCGTCTGGGACCGTGAAGTGAAAGCCAAGGCTGTTCCGGCTTGATCTAGACGCCAGTCTCGTTCCTACGCTCCCGCGCTCATCGTGATGCATAATCTCGATGAGCGTGCGAAATGGGGGCTTCTGCCCGGAGGGCGTGGGAGCGGACTTGTCCGCGAAAGCTCTATTCCAGGCGCTACATCATCAGCGGATGTAATGGCCCTTTCGAGAACAAGTTCGCTCCCACGGCCTTCTGCCAGAGTCAAGCAGTTCTGGACGCTCTGCGTCCGCTTATGAAACAACAGTTCAGGACTTCGCGGGCGTCAAAACGATGTGCGCTTTTTCATTGCGCTCGATTTCTCGACGCAGCTGCAATTCGAAATCCGGATTGGCCTTGACCACCCGCTTGGTCAGCAATGTGGCCAGCCACGGGTAATCTTCGGTGCGTGGCACCACCAGCAGCACATCACAATTGAACGCGACGGTGTCCGCTGCGATGTCGTCCAGTTGATGGCGCAGTGCGCGCATATCGCCGATTTTCAGATCGATCGTGGTGCTTTCTGCGGACGGATCGACCAGTTTGGCCACCCTTCTGGCTTCAGCCTCTTTCAAGTCCGCTTCGGCTTTTTCCAGCTCTGCCTTGCGTGCATGGGCGATGGCGCCGTTGACGCCACTGGTCAACGCGGGTGCTTTGGGCATCAACGCCCGGGCACGGCTCAACGCACTGGCGGCTGCGTTCATGTCGCCTTTTTGCAGACTGATCTGGCTACGGCTTAAATAGGCCTCAGCCAGACGGCGCTGAGAAGGCTCCAGACGGATGTCAGCAGAATTGGCCGCCTGCAACGCCGCGAGTTGATCCTCGGCCGTTGCCAGCTCGTTGCTGGCGATGTTCTGTTCAAGCTGCGCAAAGGCGTCAGGCGGAACGTCGGAAGCAGGCGTCCCGGCATCAGGCGCACTCTGGCAGGCACCCAACAGGATGGAAAATGCGACCAGCAGCAGATAGCGTGGGGCGAGCGGCTTCATTCCTGCGATTCTCTAGTTTGCGCAAAAAACGAGCAAGTCTACACCGCTCGCCTGGGTAGAACAAAGCTGAGCAAGAACAACGCCGCAGCGGATACCACTATAGACGGTCCTGCCGGGGTGTCCTTGAACCATGATAATGATAGCCCGGCACAGACCGCAATCACGCCCAGCAGGCTTGCGCCCACAGCCATCTGTTCCGGCGAGCGGGCGTGACGTTGTGCCGCAGCTGCCGGAATGATCAGCAACGAGGTAATCAGCAAAACACCGACAATTTTCATCGCCACCGCAATCACGACCGCGATCAGCAGCATCAGCGCCATGCGCAGCGCAGCGACAGGCAGGCCCTCGACTCGCGCCAGCTCCTCGTGAACGGTCATGGCCAGCAATGGCCGCCACAGCGCAACGATCAGCACCAGCACCAGCGTGCTGCCACCCAGAATCCAGGCCAGATCAGCCGGGCTGATCGCCAGCAGATCACCGAACAGGTAAGCCATCAGGTCGATCCGCACTTCGTGCATGAAACTGAGCACCACCAACCCGAGCGACAGCGTGCTCGGCGCGAGAATCCCCAGCAGCGTGTCCGACGCCAGTGGCTGGCGCTGTTGCAGCGTGACCAGCAGCACCGCCAGCAACAGGCAGCCAACGGTCACCGCAATGGTCGGGCTGATGTCCAGCAAAAAGCCGAGCGCCACGCCGAGCAATGCGGCATGGGACAGTGTGTCGCCGAAATAGGCCATGCGCCGCCAGACTACAAAGGACCCGAGCGGACCGGCAACCAGAGCGAGTGCAACGCCTGCGAGCAAGGCATACAGTAGAAAATCAGCCATGCTTGCAGCTGTCTCCATGAACGTGAGTGTGGGGCGCCGCCGGGGCATCGGTCACGACGGCACCATGCAGATCATGGGCGTGGTCGTGATGGTGGTGGTAGATCGCCAGGCTCTGCGCATTCTTGCCGAACAGCTCGACGAACGCCGGATCATGGCTGACCTGCTCGGGATGACCGGAACAGCAGACGTGGCGATTCAGGCACACCACCTGATCGGTGGTGCTCATCACCAGGTGCAGATCGTGGGACACCATCAATACACCGCACCGATGACGGTCACGCAATCGGGTGATCAGGCTGTACAGCTCGGCCTGCCCGGCGACGTCGACGCCCTGCACGGGCTCGTCGAGCACCAGCAGCTCAGGCTCGCGCAACAAGGCACGGGCCAACAGAACACGCTGCATTTCACCGCCGGAAATGCCCTGCAAAGGGCTGTCGATGACTTTTTCGGCACCGACCTCTTCCAGCGCCGACTGTGCAGCCGCACGACTCACGCCGGGCACCAGTTGCAGAAAGCGCAGCACCGACAACGGCAGGGTCTGATCCACATGCAGCTTTTGCGGCATGTAACCGACGCGCAGCCTGGGCTTGCGCCAGACCGTGCCGGAGTCGGGCTTGAGCAAACCCAGCACGGCACGCACCAGCGTAGTCTTGCCTGCGCCATTGGGGCCGATCAGCGTGACGATCTCGCCGGGGCGAACGCTGAGCTGGATATTGTCCAGCACGCTTTGCCCGGACAGAGTGACCGCGACTTGCTCCAGACGTATCAATGCATCCGTCATCAGGCGGCCTTGCAGCCGGAACACACACCGACGATCTCGACCGTCTGGCCTTCGACCGCAAAACCGACGCCGGCAGCAGCATCGACTACCGCATTACTGATTGCAGGGTGCTGCAACTCGATGGCGGCGTGGCACACGCGACAGATCAGAAACTGCCCCTGATGCGCGTGGGTCGGGTGGTTACAGCCGGTGAAGGCGTTGAGCGAGGCGATACGATGGACCAAGCCGTTTTCCAGCAGGAAATCCAGCGCGCGGTACACCGTGGGCGGCGCGGCGCGGCGACCGTCTTCCTCGCTGAGGACTGCCAGGATGTCGTAGGCACCCAGCGGTTTGTGGCTTTGCCACACCAGCTCCAGCACGCGACGGCGCAATGTCGTCAGGCGCAGCCCCTGTTTTATGCACAAAGCGTCCGCTTCGGCGAGGGCCGAATGCACGCAGTGGGAATGATCATGGGGGCGACTGGCCAGGGGAGTATTGGGCATGAGCAGCGACGATATTGGCTAGAGACGTTATTATGTTACCCGTTCCTGGCTTATATGAGTGATTCGAGTGCGCCGTCTTTTCAATCTTGTTGCTGTTTTGTGGGTCAGTCTGCTGATCGTTGCCCCTGCTCACGCCGAGGTCAGAGTGCTGACCAGTATCAAGCCATTGCAGCTGATTGCGGCGGCTGTACAGGACGGCGTCGGCAAGCCGGAAGTGCTTCTGCCACCCGGCGCATCACCTCACAATTACGCGCTGCGCCCATCCGACGTACGGCGCGTGAAGGAGGTCGACCTGCTCTACTGGATCGGCCCGGACATGGAAACCTTCCTGCCGCGCGTCATTCAGGGCCGCACATTGCCTTCGGTGGCCGTGCAATCGCTGCCGGGCATGCACCTGCGCCACTTTGGCGAAGACAATGCCTCCCATGACGACCACGCTCATGACCACGACACCGACGAGCATGATCACGATCATCGGCCCGGCAGCCTGGACTCGCACCTCTGGCTGTCGACGGTCAACGCCCGGGTGATTGCAGCCAAAATGGCTGCAGACCTGAGCGCCGCCGACCCGGCCAATGCCGCACGCTACGCCAGTAATGCAGGGGCGTTCAGCAAGCGTCTGGATGCGCTGGACGCGCGCATCAAAGACCGTGTCAGTGCCGTCACGGGCAAGCCTTATTTCGTGTTCCACGAGGCGTTCGATTATTTCGAAGAGGCTTACGGGCTCAAACATGCCGGCGTCTTCGCCATCGCCGCCGAGATCCAGCCCGGCGCGCAGCATGTAGCTGCCATGCGCGAGCGTCTGAAAGCCGCGGGCAAGACCTGCGTATTCAGCGAACCACCGCTGCGCCCTCGTCTGGCCGAAACGCTAAGCGCCGGGCTGCCGGTCAAACTGGCAGAACTCGACGGGCTGGGCGGCTACACCCAGGCCACTGCGCAGGGTTACGAGCAGGTGCTGCAGAAACTGGCGGATGATCTGGCGGGCTGCCTGAGCAGTCTTTGAGTGCTCAGGCACTTCAGGCACTGCTCGCTCACGCTTGACTGTCGTGCCGACGCGGAGCATTGGCACGACAGTCAAAAGCGGAGCATCCGTCAGAGTGCAAACGGCAACGCGACAGTGGGCGCCTGGCGCTCGGCCAGACGCTGCTCGAACTCCACGGGGTCGTGAATCAGCACGTCCTGGCCAGCAAAGGTCTCGGCGGCGATCAGGCGTGACAGCCAGAAACGCACGCAGGCTATGCGCAGCATGGTGTTCCAGAGCTTTGACTCCGCAGCCGTAAACGGTCGCAGGCCTGCGTAAGCGCCCAACAAGGCGCGGGCGCGGACGGCGTCGAGCTGGCCGTCCTCGCGTGAGCACCAGTCGTTGAGTGCGATTGCCAGGTCGTAGAGCATCGGACCGGAACAGGCGTTGTAAAAATCGATCAGCCCGGTCAGGTGTGTCCCTTCGAACAACACGTTGTCGCGAAACAGGTCGGCATGCAGGTTGGCGCGGGGCAGCGCCATGATCTGCGGTGTGAGGTCTTCGATCTCCTGAAGGCTGGCCTCAAGCAACGTCCGCTGAGCCTCACCCAGGTGCGACAGAAAATTCCGACCTTCACTGAGCATCCAGTCCAGACCCCGATCGGTCTTGCGCTCAAGGATCTGTTCGCGGGTCGCCAGATGCAGATTGGCCAACAGCTCGCCGATCTGCACGCAATGCTGGGTGTTCGGCTCGCTGATGTGCTTGCCGGGCAGGCGCGGCTGCAAAAGCGCAGGCTTGCTCGCCAGTTCCCGCAGGGCTTGGCCGTCGGTGGTGCGCAAGGCGTAAGGCACCGGCAAATCGGCTTCGTGTAGCACGTCGAGCAGTTCGATGAAGAACGGCATCTCCTGAACCGGGCCGCGCTCGACCAGGGTCAGGACAAACTCGCCCTGCTCCAGGCTGATGAAGTAATTGGTGTTTTCACTACCGGCAGCAATGCCCTGATAGTCAAGCAGACGGCCGAGCCCGTAAGGGGCAAGAAATGTTTCCAGCTCGGGCCGAGCCAGTGGGGTAAAAACAGACATATCGGGACTGCCAACAGTTAAGTGAATGTAGGGTGCTGCCGGATAACAGCTACCAGCTGAATATTTCCCACTGCGGGATCAGCATATCCGGTTGGTCCGAACGAATGAAGTTTGGGCTTGTACCATCGGCGCGCACCAGGAAATAGGGTTTGCCGTGCTTCGGGGTGATCTTCACCGCGTACAGGAAGCCGTTCTGGCGGTATTCCTGAATGGTTCTGTCGCCATCAGTGCGAATGGTAACGTCCGGCGCTGCCGAAGGTGAGTCCTCCGCCGCCACGGCAAGCAAAGGGCAAAGTGCCAACAGGCCGGTCAATAACAGTCGATTTACCTTGCGCATGATAACCTTGTCCCTTTGTCGTCAATGGTTCGCGCATTCTAGCGCCGACCCCGCCGAAAAGGTTGATTCTGCTCATGACCCAAGCGCCGCTTGTCCTGGTGGACGGTTCGTCTTACCTCTACCGCGCCTTCCACGCACTGCCTCCCCTGACCACGTCCAAAGGGTTGCCGACCGGCGCCGTCAAAGGCGTGCTGAACATGCTCAAAAGCCTGCGCCGCCAGTACCCGGACAGCCCGCTGGCCGTGGTCTTCGACGCCAAGGGCGGGACGTTTCGGGACGCGCTGTACACCGATTACAAGGCCAACCGGCCCAGCATGCCGGACGACCTGCGCGTGCAGGTCGATCTGTTGCACGCCTGCGTAAAGGGCATGGGCTACCCGTTTTTGTGCGTTGAAGGCGTCGAAGCGGACGACGTGATCGGCACCTTGGCGCGCAGCAGCGCGGCGGCGGATCGCCCGGTGGTCATCTCCACCGGCGACAAGGACATGGCGCAACTGGTCGACGGCCACATCACCCTGGTCAACACCATGACCGGCAGCGTGCTGGACGTCGCAGGCGTGAAAGAAAAATTCGGCGTCGGCCCTGAGCACATCATCGATTACCTCGCGCTGATGGGCGACAAGGTCGATAACATTCCCGGCGTGCCCGGCGTCGGTGAAAAAACCGCCGTCGGCCTGCTGGTCGGCGTTGGTGGCGGGATCAAGGAGCTTTACGACAACCTTGAAAAGGTCGCAACCCTGCCGATCCGGGGGGCCAAGACCCTCGCCGCCAAACTCGAAGAACACCGTGAGATGGCCTTTCTGTCCTACGAGCTGGCGACCATCAAGATCGACGTGCCGCTGGACATCGAGCTGGACCAGCTGCATTGCGGCGAGCCTGATCGCGACACGCTGATGGAGCTGTACGCCGAGCTGGAATTCAAGAGCTGGATCGAAGACTTGCAGCGCGACGCCAAACGCGCCGGGCAGGAACTGCCGGTCGAAGAGCCGACCGTGGCGGCCAAAGAAGCCGCGTACGAAGTGATTCTTGAACAGGACCGGTTCGACGCCTGGCTGAAAAAACTTCAAGCCGCGCCGCTGTTTGCTTTCGTCACTCAGAGCAACGGCAACGACGCTCAGCGTGCGCAACTGGTCGGTCTGTCTTTTGCCATCCAGACCCACGAAGCGGCTTATATCCCGTTGACCCATTCGTACATGGGCGTTCCGCAGCAACTGGATCGTGACACCGTCCTCAAGACCCTCAAACCACTGCTGGAAGACCCGAGCAAGACCAAGGTCGGTCAGCATGCCAAGTTCGCCATCAATCTGCTCGCCAACTGCGCAATCGACGGCGATCAGGCTCAAGGCATCGATTTGCAGGGCGTCCGGTTCGACACCATTCTGGAATCCTACGTGCTGGACTCCACCGCGACCCGCCATGACCGCGACAGCCTGGTGGCCAAGTACCTGACGCACACGCCGATCAACTTCCAGGACATCGCCGGCAAAGGTGCCAAGCAACTGACCTTCGACCAGATTGCCATCGAGCAGGCAGGCAACTACGCCGCTGAAGAAGCCGACCTGACCCTGCGCCTGCATGAGGTCTTCGAGGCGCGTCTGGCGGCAATACCGACGTTGCAGCCCGTCCTCAACGAGATCGAAATGCCGCTTGTCCCCGTATTGGCGGGCATTGAACGCCAGGGCGCGCTGGTCGATGCCAACCTGCTGGGCATCCAGAGCGTCGAGCTGGGCGACAAGATGACCGCGCTGGAGCGCGAAGCCTTCGCGATTGCCGGTGAAGAATTCAACCTGGGCTCGCCCAAGCAGCTCGGCGTGATTCTTTACGAAAAACTCGGCATGCCGATTCTGAGCAAGACGGCAACGGGCCAGCCCTCCACTGCCGAGGCAGTGCTCGCCGAACTGGCGGAACAGGACTTCCCGCTGCCCAAGGTGCTGATGCAATACCGCTCGATGAGCAAGCTCAAAAGCACTTACACCGACCGCCTGCCCGAGCAGATCAACCCGCGCACCGGCCGTATTCACACGTCTTATCATCAGGCCGTGGCCGTGACCGGGCGCTTGTCCTCCAGTGATCCGAACCTGCAGAACATTCCCATCCGCACCGCCGAAGGGCGCCGGATTCGTCAGGCGTTCGTGGCGCCAAAGGGTTACAAACTGCTGGCCGCTGACTATTCACAGATCGAACTGCGGATCATGGCGCACCTTGCCAGGGACGAAGGCTTGCTGCATGCGTTCCGCAACGACCTGGACGTTCACCGGGCAACGGCGGCGGAAGTCTTCGGCGTGGAGCTGGACGGCGTGACCAACGACATGCGCCGTAGCGCCAAGGCGATCAACTTCGGCCTGATCTACGGCATGAGCGCGTTTGGCCTGGCCAAGCAGATCGGCGTGGACCGCAAACAGTCACAGGCCTACGTAGACCGCTATTTCGCCCGCTACCCCGGCGTGCTGGACTACATGGAGCGCACCCGCGCCCAGGCCGCCGAGCAGGGCTTTGTCGAAACCATCTTCGGTCGTCGCCTGTACTTGCCGGACATCAACGCCAAGAACCCGTCCCTGCGCAAAGGCGCCGAGCGCATGGCGATCAACGCACCGATGCAGGGCACGGCGGCAGACATCATCAAGAAAGCAATGGTGGCGGTGAATGGCTGGCTGGAAGAATCCGGCCTGGACGCGCGGGTCATCCTGCAGGTCCACGACGAACTGGTGCTGGAAGTGCGCGAAGACCTGGTCGATCAGATCAGCGAACAGATCCGTCCGCACATGAGCGGCGCGGCAGAACTGGCAGTGCCACTGCTCGTGGAAGTGGGCGTCGGCAACAACTGGGACGAGGCACATTGAGCCAAAAAGGGCGAACTCGTAGGGGAGTTCGTCAAACCTTGTAGGAAATGTGAACTTTTCTTCATTGCTGGAACTTAACCATTTGGACAGGAGTCAGAGGTTTCGATTGATTGAAAAATCCATCGTGCTCCTAGTTGTGTTAAGTGTTGGCATATATCCAGATCCCACCCTAAGGTCTGGACCTTGAGCCCCGGAACTTCCCCCTCCCCATGCGAAGTCCGGGGTCTTTTTTTGCCTGCGATTTACTCCGCAGGCGCCTTGTCTTCCAGCTCCATCCAGTCGGCCAGCACGGTGTAGGCCTCTTCCAGCCCCATGCGCTTGGGGGCCGAGAACAACTGAATGCTCACGGCATCGCCCCAACCCTTGCGAATCTCGGCCTGAACCTTGAGCAGCGTATTCTTGGCTGCGCCATAGGTCAGCTTGTCGGCCTTGGTCAGCAGAATGTGCATGGGCATGTTGCTGGCGATGGCCCAGTCCAGCATCAGCAGGTCGAAGTCGGTCATTGGATGACGGATGTCCATCATCAGGATCAGACCTTTCAGGCTTTCGCGGCTGCCCAGATAAGCTTCCAGGTGGCGCTGCCAGTGCAGCTTGAGCGGGATGGGCACTTTGGCGTAGCCGTAACCCGGCAGGTCGACCAGACGCCGGTCTTCGTCCAGACCAAAGAAGTTCAGCAGCTGCGTACGTCCCGGGGTCTTGGAGGTACGCGCCAGGCTGGCGTGGGTCAGGGTGTTCAGCGCGCTCGACTTGCCCGCGTTGGAGCGACCGGCAAAGGCGACTTCAAAACCCTCGTCATCGGGGCATTGATCGACCTTGGCGGCGCTGAGCATGAACGTGGCCTGTTGGCACAGACCGAGAATGGGGTTTTTGAGCTGCATGTGATTTCCGGTGAAGGCCTTGACTGCATGGGGGTGCGCCAAGAGGTGTCGGTTTCGTTTAAGTGCGTGGGCATATAATGACACACCTGCCACCCGGCCCATACTCGCACCCTGACGGGGCGCTCTGAATGGCGGCTGGAACATTCAGACATGACCTGCTTCACTCCTTATGCAAAAAGGCCTTCCAAGGCCGCCCATTTTTACAACCTCAGCGTTACACTAACGAACTCAGGCTTTCACGCCCGGTCGAAACACCGTCGCTTGAAGGCGATTCATTCTGCTCAGGAGTAAAGCATGCGTAATCTGATCATCAGCGCCGCGCTGGTTGCCGCCAGTCTGTTCGGTATGTCCGCCCAGGCCGCCGAGCCTATCGAGGCCGGCAAACAGTATGTCGAGCTGAAAAGCGCTGTGCCCGTGGCAGAGCCGGGCAAGATCGAAGTCACCGAACTGTTCTGGTATGGCTGCCCGCATTGCTACGCATTCGAGCCGACCATTAACCCGTGGGTTGAAAAACTTCCGTCCGACGTTCACTTCGTTCGTATTCCAGCCATGTTCGGCGGCCCTTGGGATGCCCACGGCCAACTGTTCATCACGCTGGACATGATGGGCGTCGAGCACAAGGTTCACGCAGCCGTATTCGAAGCGATCCAGAAAGGCGGCAAGCGCCTGACCGACAAGAACGACATGGCCGACTTCCTCGCCACTCAGGGCGTCAACAAGGAAGAGTTCCTCAAGACGTTCGATTCGTTTGCGGTGAAAGGCAAGATCGCGCAGTACAAGGAACTGGCCAAGAAGTACGAAGTGACAGGCGTTCCGACCATGATCGTCAACGGCAAATACCGCTTTGACCTGGGTTCTGCCGGCGGTCCTGAAAAGACCCTGGAAGTGGCCGACCAACTGATTGCCAAAGAGCGAGCGGCTGCCACAGCCGCCAAGTAAGCGCCCGTCATGCGCCGCTGGGGCAAAGGTAGCCCGCGTATCGTTGGCCTGCATGATCCGCAGGTCAACGAACATCACCTGACGCAAAGCGGTCTGCCGGAAGACGGCAGGCTGCGTTTGCTCAGCTTCAATATCCAGGTCGGTATCAGCACCCAACGCTATCACCACTACCTGACCCGTAGCTGGCAGCACCTGCTGCCGCACGGCGGACGGGCAGTCAACCTGCAGAAGATCGGCAACCTGATCAACGATTTCGATCTGGTCGCCTTGCAGGAAGTCGATGGCGGCAGCATGCGCTCCGGCTTCGTCAATCAGGTCGAGCACCTCGCTCAACTGGGTGGCTTTCCGTACTGGTATCAACAGCTCAATCGCAACCTCGGTCGCCTCGCCCAGCACAGCAACGGCGTGTTGAGCCGCTTGCGCCCGACCAAGATCGAAGATCATCCGCTGCCGGGTCCGGCCGGGCGCGGCGCCATTCTGGTCCGTTTCGGCGAAGGCGAGGATGCGCTGGTGGTGGTCATGATGCACCTGGCCCTCGGGACGCGCACGCGAACCCGGCAACTGGCCTACATTCGCGAGCTGATCGGTGGTTATCGTCATCAAGTGTTGATGGGCGACATGAACACCCACGCCAACGATCTGCTGGAACATTCGCCACTGCGGGACCTGGGCTTACTGGCACCACAGATCGAAGCCACTTTTCCCAGTTGGCGGCCGCAACGCTGCCTTGATCATATTCTGCTCAGCCCGACACTGACGCTTGAGCGTGTGCAGGTGCTGGCGCAACCCATTTCCGATCACCTGCCGGTTGCTGTCGAGATTCGCCTGCCTGCTTCATTATGTGGGGACTCGCTGCCTGTGCCTTCTGGTGGAAACCTTGCATGAGCGACGACGCGGAGCGTTGGAAAGAGAAGTACCTCAAAGGGATTGAGCAACAGGACAAGCTCGAAAAGCGCTGGGATGCGAGGCTCGACTTGCTGCGCCGCGGTCTGGTGCGCAGCAGTCTGGCGGCAGAAGGTTCGGACCGGGCCGTCGATGAATGCATGAAGGAAATGCGCGAAATCGTCCGCACCGACGACATGGACGCCGGCCTCGCGGCCCTGATCCCGCGCCTTGAAAAAGCCGTGCTGGACTCCGAACATCGTCGTGAAGTACGTGTCGGGCAGATCAGCTCAGCGTTGACTGCGCTGGTCGCTCAACTGCAAGCACTGCCTTTGACGCGAGAAACGCGCAAGCCACTCAAGCGTTTCGCCAAAGACCTTGAAGAACGGGCATCGCAGGCACGCGAACTGCCCTTGCTGCTCAGCGAGTTGAGCAGCCTGCAGGGACAGGCCCTGACCCAACTTGAAAAAAGCGAAGAAGGCCCCCGCCAGGGCTTGCTGCAGCGTTTGTTCGGTGTGCGGGAAGGGCACAGCAGTGAACACCCTCCTGAAGCGGCTCAGGCTGAGACCGTTCAAACCGATGCACCGCCCGCCGTGCAGGAACACCCCGACAAGGCGCCTGAAGCACCCGAACCCGTGACCGGCTCAGTCGCCTCACCCGCGCCAACTGCACCGACACAGACACCGACAGAGGTCGCGGCCCCGGTCATCGAGCACGCCCCAGTGGCGGAGCCTGTCAGCGAAGTCGGCACTCCGGCGCCTGCGGCAACGGTCGAATCCGCGCCCTCCCCGGCCGCCGAACCCGTTGCTCCGCCAGCCCCCGACGTCGCTCCCGAACCGATTGCTGAAAACGCTTATGCCTATGTCGAACCTGTCGACTTCACAGACAGGCTCGCGCCCATCCCCAGCGTGCCTTATCAACAGCGACCCGCGCCGATCATCGTGCCGGTCGACGAACAGGCCGAAAGCACCGCACCAGACGCAGAGGCCACTGAAGGCGAAGACGGCTACTCGCTGCCCTCTTCTCCCGAACCCAGCTACAGCTCGGTGGCTTCTCACATCGAAGAAACCCTGCTGGGCCTGCTCAATGATCTGACCTTGTCGGAACATTTTCGGCCGCAAGTCGAGGACATGCAGTTACGCCTGAAACACGGGCTCAACTGGTACGAACTGCTGCCGATCCTGGATGATCTGGCGGTGCTGATGCTGGCGATCAACAACGGCGGCCAACAGGAATTCGGCATCTACCTCAAGCAGCTCAACGAGCGACTCGAGTCATTCCAGAGCCACTTGCAAGCCGCCAGTGAAGACCATGCCGAGGTGCAGTCCACGGCCCGCGACCTGAACGACCAATTGCGCGAGCAGGTCGGCGGTCTGCAAACCAGCGTTCAGGATGCTTCCGATCTGCCGAGCCTCAAGCAGGTGCTGGATAACCGCCTGGAAGGCCTGCTCAGCACGATGGATCACTACCAACGAAAACGCGACGACCGTGAACGGGAAGTCGCCTCGCGGCTGCAAGGCCTCTCGGCTCGCGTGGCGAGCATGGAGCAGGAAGCGCTGGGGTTCAGAACCCACCTGGAGGAACAACGCCAGAAAGCCTTGATCGACCCGCTCACCGGGCTGGCCAATCGCGCTGCATGGGGCGAGCGTCTCGAACTTGAAATGAGTCAGTGGCAACAGGCGAAAAACAGCCTGCTGGTGGGCATACTCGACCTGGACCATTTCAAACGGATCAACGATGGATACGGCCATCTGGCTGGCGACAAGGTGTTGAAGATCGTTGCCAGCGTGCTTAAAAAACGCATGCGGCCCAATGATTTCCTGGCCCGGTTCGGCGGTGAAGAGTTCGTCATGCTTCTACCGGCCACACCGCTTGGCGCAGGACTGACGTTGCTGGATGAACTGCGAGCGGCAGTCGAAGAGTGCCCGTTCCACTTCAAGGGCGAACGCGTCACGATCACCGTTTCCATCGGGCTCACCGCGCTACGCCAGGGCGAACGAAGCGATACCGCGATAAAACGCGCCGATCAGGCGCTGTATAAAGCCAAGGAAAATGGCCGCAACAGGGTTGAACAAGGCTGACTGAAACATTTTGACTGAACGAATGTTTCGACGTTGAAGCATTTTGCCCGCGTTTTGTTATGATGTTTCATTTCCCGCCGACGCTGCCAATCCCATGAAGCTGTATTTCTCTGCCTTTCTGCTGCTCATTCTCACAGCCTGCTCCAGCGGTCCCAAGCTGGACACCAGCCACCCATCGGTGAACTTCGACAACCGGGTTCAGTATGTCGTCATGCACTACACCTCGGCATCGATGGAGCGATCCCTGCAATTGCTGACCCACGGCGAGGTCAGCAGCCATTACCTGATCGGTGATGACAAGCAGGCCACAATCTACAAACTGGTGGATGAAAACGCCCGCGCCTGGCATGCCGGCGAAAGCGAATGGGAGGGGCGTACGTGGCTCAACTCCAGCTCGATCGGCATTGAAATCGTCAACCCCGGCTTCAAGGACACGCCGACCGGTCGCCTGTGGTATCCGTACACCGAGGCCCAGATCCAGTCGATCACGGTACTGCTCAAAGACGTCGTCAAGCGCAACAGGATCGACCCCAAGCATGTCATCGGCCACAGCGATATAGCACCGCTGCGCAAGCAAGACCCGGGGCCGTTATTCCCGTGGAAACGCCTGGCCGCTGAAGGCCTTGGCATCTGGCCAGACGAACGACTGGTCGCCCAGCGTCAGGCGCTGCTGGCAGTCAACCTGCCGAGCATCAGCTGGTTTCAGCAACAACTTGCCCGACTGGGCTACACCACCCCGCAGACCGGAGAACTCGACACAGAGACCCGTCAGGTGCTGGCTGCTTTCCAGATGCACTACCGCCCTGCCCGCTTCGACGGCGAGCCGGACGCACAAAGCGCGGCTATCTTGCAGGTGCTCAATCACTCGAATTGACGGGCAAACGAGGGGGTTAACCCCTCAAAGCGGCAGCGCCATGTAAAACTGCGTGCCCTGCCCAGGCCTTGAATAAACGCCCATGCGTCCGCCGTGGAGCTGGACGATTTCCTTGCACAGCGCCAGCCCAAGGCCAGCGCCGCCTTTTTTACGGCCGACCTGGACAAAAGGCTCGAAGATTCGTCCCTGCTGCCCATAGGCGATGCCCTCGCCGTTGTCTTCGACACTGATGATCGCGCGTTCACCGTGACGCCTGGCCTGCAAACGAATGAGGCCTTTGGGCGGTGTGTGGCGCAGGGCGTTGTCCAGCAGGTTGTCCAGCACACGTTCCAGCTGGGACTGGTCAGCGTGCAGGCGCGGCAGCGGTTCCTGAATGTCCAGCATCAGCACGATGTCCTGCTCAAGGGCCTGCTCTTCGAACCGGGCCTTGGCTTCTTCCAGCAATGTTTCGATGGAACACGGCGCCAGCTTGAGTTTCTGCAAACCATTCTGATAACGGGAGAAATTCAGCAGGTCATTGATCAGTTGCATCAACCGCTGCATTTCCTCGGTGACCGTGTTGAGCAAATCGGCTTCGCGGGATTCAGGCGCGAAATGCAGCCGCTCCTGTAACAGGCCGAACGCCATGTGCATCCCGGTGACCGGCGTGCGCAGTTCATGCGAAGCCCTTAGTACAAACTCGCTGCGAACCCTTTCGAACGCCCGCTGCTCGGTGACATCGTGCAGGACCATCACAGCGCCCAGGATATGGCCTTTGGTGTGACTCACCGGCGTCATGCTGTAGGTCAGCAATCGCGATTCGCCGTCTATTTCGATGACCAGATCTTCCGGCGCACGCTCCAGCGTCCCGCCGCGCAGGACCAGATGCAATTGCTCATCCAGCTCCGGACGGCTCAATGCAACCCCGAGGCTCTGCCCGAGGCGACTCTCGTCCCACCCGAGCTGAAGCTGGGCCACGGGATTCAAATGCTCAAGATGCCCTTGGCGATCAATCATCAGCAGGCCATCGTCAATGCTGTCGAGCACCGCCTGCAGGCGCTGCTGACCCGCCAGCAGCTCATCGACGTTGGTCGCCTGATGCTGACGCAGGGCCTCAGCCATGATGCCGAAGCGCCGGGTCAGCAGGTTCATTTCAGCGGCCGAAGAAATAGGCAGGGTGACTTCGTAGTCGCCTTCGCCAATACGATCAGCCGCTTTGGCCAACGCTTCGATCGGCGCACCGAAACGCCGTGCAATACCGTGGGCGGTCACAAAACCGATGCACAGCACTGCCAGCCCGACCAGCCCCAACAGGCCCGCGATCCACAAAGCGCGATCCCGGGAATTGATCTCGGCATTGCTGATGTTTTCAAGCGCCTTGCGATGCACATTCAGCAACCCGTTGCGCAACGTATCGAAACTGTCGCTCAGTTGCGGGTTTCCACGAATACCGCGCGGGTCATCGCCGAAGCGGTTCCAGAACTCGATGAACCGTTGGTAATCGCGTTTGGTTGTCTCGAAGCCATTACGCACGTTCTGCTGCGTATCCTGCACCGAACCTTGCTCCAGCAACTCCTCGAACTGAACCTGAGCGTTATGCAGCTCAAGCGTGTTGCGCTGGGAACCGGTCATCATTACCAGCTGATCGCCCAGGTTCTGACGCAGCTTCAAGCCCAGATCGAGAATGGCGAAGTTGTGCTGAATCAATGATTCCTGAGTCCGGGCCATCTGCATGACACTGACGAGCCCCAGCAGCAACCCGAGCAGCGCGACCGTGATCAAGGCCGAAATACTCAGAAAAAGGCGTGTGCGCAGCTTCATGGCCAGTTTCATCGGAGGTCATTCATAGGTTGTACTGTTTGCGTTTGCGGTAAAGCGTCGATGCGTCGATACCCAGTGTCTTGGCCGCCTGATCAAGGGTTTCGCTGGTTGCCAGCACGGCGCCGATGTGTGCTTTTTCCAGTTCGTCCAGGCTCAGCGCTGCGCCCACTCGCGGCGCGTTATTCGTCGGCTGCTCGGCCATGCCCAGGTGGCTGACCTCCACACGCTCCTGCGGACAGATGATGCTGGCACGCTCGATCACGTTACGCAGCTCGCGGATGTTGCCAGGCCAGCGGTAGTTGAGCAGGGCGGCACGTGCCTCGTCACTGAAGCCTCGCGCCGGACGAGCGTATTCCTTGACGAAACGCGCCAGAAAGCGGTCTGCCAAGGTCAGGATGTCTTCGCTGCGTTCCCGCAAGGCGGGCAGATGCAGGGTGATCACGTTCAGCCGGTACAGCAGGTCCTCACGGAAACGCCCGCTGCGCACCATGTCCTCAAGATTGAGGTTGGTGGCAGCCAGAATACGCACGTCCGCACGACGGGTAACAGGGTCACCGACGCGCTCGTATTCCTTGTCCTGAATGAAACGCAGCAACTTGGGCTGCAACGTCAACGGAAAATCGCCGATCTCGTCGAGAAACAGCGTGCCGCCATCCGCCTGATTGACGCGACCCAGCGTGCTTTCGCTGGCGCCGGTGAAAGCGCCACGGCTATGGCCGAACAGTTCGCTTTCCATCAACTCAGCGGTGAGTGACGGGCAGTTAATCGTGACGCAAGACTTCTTGGCGCGCTTGCTCCAGCCGTGTATCGCACGGGCCAGCTCGCCTTTACCGGTGCCCGACTCACCCAGAATCAGGATATTCGCGTCGGTGACCGCGACCTGGCGAGCTGTCTCCAGAATGGCCATCATCGAAGGACTGTGGGAGTCCAGGCCGTCTTTTGGCTTGCGAACCTCACCTTCCAGCGCTTCGAGCCGTGCAGACAACTGTCGCACCTCAAGCTGCTTGGCAGTCGCGAGGCGCAATTGATCGGGGCTGCACGGTTTTACCAGATAGTCGGCTGCGCCGGCCTGGATGGCATCAACAGCAGTATCGACGGCCGAGTGCGCGGTCACGATCACCACGCGCATCCACGGCGCCTGAATGCGCATCTGGGCCAGCACATCAAGGCCGTTGTCTTCGCCCAGACGCAAATCGAGAAAACACAGGTCAAACACCTGGCGCTGCATAAGTGTGTCAGCCTGCGCTGCGCTGTTGGCAGTGGCGACACTGTAACCTTCGTCTTCCAGGCAGTACCGGAAGGTGCGGAGGATGGCGGACTCATCGTCCACAAGCAGAATACGGCCCTGATTCTCAGTGGCTGCTTCCATTTTTCCTACGCTCCTTAATGAATTGTCTCAGTTAGTCTCGGAATCATCGGGCAAGTTGCATGGTCAATTCTGATTGATTCTGCGGCATGCATGTTAGCTGTCTGATCGTCTAATGGCGAACAGGGTGATTAATCCGCATTTATGTCGTTAAAACCGTCTATCCGGAGACGAAATTCACTTCAAAAGGAAAGCCCCCTATGTTTTCGCTGAAAAAGATTGCCTTGATTACCGCCTCCGTCGCGTTGCTCGGCAGCGGCCCGGCTTTCGCCCAGCCCGATCTGCCGACCCAGCTCACCGAGGCGCGTCAGGAAGGTTCGATCTGGACAGCCTTCGCGCTGAACAAGCATTTGAGCCCATTCAAGATCGAAGTGAATGTCGATCAAGGCACCGCCATTCTCAAAGGCAAAGTGGAAGACGAGGTAGATCGCGAACTGGCCGAACGCATTGCGCTGGACACAAAAGGTATTGAAAAAGTCGACAACCAGCTGGAAATCGACCCCTCCGTCGCCAGCGAGCCGGGCACCCGAACCAGCATGGCACAGCGCTTCGAAGATGCGACGCTGGTCGCCACGGTCAAGTCCAAGCTGCTGTGGAGCAGTGTCACCGAGGCACTGAACATCGATGTAGACAGCAAGGACGGCGTCGTGACACTCAAAGGTCGTGCGCAAAGCCCTGAGGCCAAAGAGCTGGCAGGCAGCCTGGCGACCAATACCGACGGCGTGGTCAGCGTCAACAACCTGATCAGCCTGAGCGCCGCCGATTCCATTGCCGCCAAGGCCCAGCCGCAGTCACTGACGCCCACCGAGGAAATGAGCGACGCGTGGATCACCAGCAAAGTGAAAGCAAGCCTGATCTACAGCCGCAATCTGGACGGGATGAACATCAAAGTGGACACCAAGGCGGGAGTCGTCAGCCTCAACGGTGTGGTCGCCAACTTCGCCGAAAAGGAGCTGGCGGTCGAAATTGCACGAAACATTCGTGGCGTCAAAGGCGTCAACGGCGATGCGCTGAAGGTCATGACGCGCAGCGCTGGCTGAGCCGGCGATCATTTGGCCCGGATCTGTTCGTGCAGAACGCACGATTACAAAGGTGTAATCGTGCAGCTTGCTTGTAGGAGCGCTCCGCGAGACTTTATAACCCACTGATTTTATTGAATTTAATAGCGTATAAAAAGTTGGCATGCAGTCTGCAATATCCCTTTCAACTAGGTCGTGACACACAGACCCATCAGATTGATTGCCCACTCAGGTCAGGGGAATTTGCGAATGAACAGCCAGCGTCTTGCACAATTTCGTATGTCTCCCCTGCACATCCAGCAAGGTCTTTTCCTGCTGCTTGCCCTGTTTGTCACTCTGATCGCCATTCAGCAGTTCCAGCGTTGGAGTCAAGCCAACGAGGCAACTCAAATCAAACAGCCATTCATTCACAGTAACAACATCTCCTACCGCGAAGTCAGTGCTTCTGCGAATCGGGATATGTCGTCGAGCGTTCGTCCTGTGGACGGTCTGGTCTCGGTAAATGAAGTTGCGCCGCAGCAAAAATGGGTCTTTTGATCCGATTTGAAAAAAACGCAGCACCCCTATTATTAAAACGGTATCAAAAAGGAGTATCACTATGTTGAGTTGGGCTATCACGTTTCTGATCATCGCCATTATCGCTGCAGTCCTGGGCTTTGGCGGTATCGCGGGCACGGCTACTGGTATCGCCAAGATCCTGTTCGTCGTCTTCCTGGTGATGTTCGTTGTGTCGTTCTTCTTCGGTCGTCGCGGTCGAGGCTAAGGATGCAAACGTCATTTCGCACGCTGGCCGCCGCCCTGTTGTTGGGCGGTAGTGCCATGGCACTGGCTGCCAACGATGGGCAGTCGAGGGTTAACGAGCTTTTGAGCTCTGCCCCTGAGTACCGCACCACCTGGGCGAAGGTCGTCAAGAAGGAAGAGCGGCTGCCAGACTGGGTGATTAACCTGTCAGGCACCTCCGTGCAGCAAATGACGGCAGTTACCGAGGACGGTGACAAGTATCTGGCGGGGCCGCTCTGCGAAACTGCTGATACGTGCAAGAGCAAGCGCCTGATCGTGGCTGTCAGCTTCGACAAGGAAGATGCTTACGCCATGCTGGTTGAAGTGCCTGCAGGCCTGCCCGCAGACAAATCGCCAACCCGTCACGCGACTTACCGCTATTTGGGTGAGCCTGACAAAGGCATGAAGAGTCTGTTGCAAGAGCAATTGCGCAACGACCCGAACTGGTATTGATTCAGCAAGGAAGGCGGCGGCTCCAATAGCCGCTGCCTTTCTGATGTGCGGCCTGAGGAAGGTGCGCGCATGACCAAGGGGCCGGGATGCGTTGATCGAGAGGATCGGCGTGACCTAGGGGTACAGGGAGTACCTCCGCAACGGGCCGGGTCAGGCAAGCTGCCGTGCAAGTCAATGAGGTTGCCTCGTTCTGTCGAGTGCCCCCTATGTCGCTGCACGGCGCTTTATATCCCCTTCGGTTATTCCCGTACTAAATCGCATCCCTCGGCAACATCAGCCCCAGCGGCAGGCGCACCCTCGCCTCCAGCCCGCCACCCGAACGATTCCTCAGCTCGACATTGCCGCCGTGCATGGCCGCAATACGCTTGACGATGGCCAACCCGAGACCGGTGCCCTTGCCACTCCGGGCGCGATCACCGCGTATGAACGGATTGAAAATGGTGTCCAGCTCGGAAGGATCGATACCCGCGCCTCTGTCCAGCACGCTCAGCACGACATAAGGCGCGTTCCTGTCGCCTGAAACGTACGCCGCGACTTCGATACCGTTGCCCGCATGATGACGGGCGTTTCCGATCAGGTTGGTCAACAGGCGTTTCATCGACACCCGGCGTAGCGGGAAGGGCGGAATCGGTTCCAGGCACAGACGAATGCTGTCCTCATCGTTGTTGAAAGGCGCGACGACATCGCGCACCAGATCGCCCAGATCGACTTCTTCGATCTCCTCGTCACGACCATCACGGATGAACGCGAGGAATTGATCGAGAATCGCATCCATGTCCTCGATGTCACGCACCATGCCTTCAGAGAACTCGTTGTCGTTCATCAATTCCAGCGACAGACGCAAACGAGTCAGCGGCGTGCGCAAATCATGGGACACGCCTGCCAGCATCAGCTCGCGCTCCTGTCCGGCCTGCTCGACGTCTTCGGCCATCTGGTTGAAGGCCCGGTACACTTCGGTCATCTCGCTGGGCGTGTCGCTGACCGGCAAGCGCACGCTACGGCCCTGCCCCAGTTGCCGGGCAGCAAACACCAGCCGCTTGAGTGGCTGGTTCAACTGGCGAACAAAGATCCACGCCGACGCGGTGGACAGTAACCCGATGGCCAGGAACCAGCCCAGCACGCTCCAGATTTTCTGACCGCGCAACGGGTGCGGATAAAGCGGCACTTTCAGCCAGCCGTCCCCCAGACTTGGCGCGCGCACCCACAGCGCGGGCGGCGCGTGTACACGCAGACGCACTTCGGTGTCGGCACCCAGCTCGGCCTGCATCTGCCGCTGGTAGATCTCGCTGTACGGCCAGTGCTGCTCACCTTCCGGCACACCCCCGCCAACGACACGAATCAGGCCCGCGGCCTCGGCAATCGCTTCGCGATCATTTTCATCGGCAGCCCAATAAGCGCGCAGGGTCAGCGCGACGCCGTGGCTGTATTGCCTGTCGACCAGCACGTCCTCGTTCATCAGCAGGTAAACCAGCGTCAGCGCCTTGGAAAACAGCACGACGATGAGCACCAGCCAGAGCGTGCGGGAGAAAAAGCTTTGCGGGAACCAGAGCGGAGTCTTCATAACTGCAGCCATACACTTTGCAAGGCGAGCGAGGCTCGCAGGTTTGCCGAACGCGGGCGAGACCCGATGGACGAACGCAGAAAAACCAGTACGTCGATAACCCCCTGAAAGGTTATCGACGTAACTGGCAGGAATGACGGTTTTCTATGCCGACAGCCAGGCTGTCAGCGATTGCCGGCACCATCTGGAACGAATACATAGCCGACGCCCCAGACGGTCTGGATGTAACGAGGCTTGGACGGATCCGGCTCGATCAGACGACGCAGACGGGAAATCTGTACGTCGATGGATCGCTCCAGCGCATCCCACTCCCGGCCTCGGGCCAGATTCATCAGCTTGTCACGGGTCAACGGCTCGCGGGCATGCATTACCAGCGCCTTGAGGACCGCGAACTCGCCGGTGGTGAGCATGTGTACTTCTTCGCCACGTTTCAGCTCGCGGGTCGCCAGCGACAGCACATAATCGCCAAAACTGACTGACTCGTCTTCACTGCCGGGCGCGCCCGGTACAGGAGCGGCCTGACGACGCAACACAGCCTTGACGCGCGCCATCAGCTCGTCCGGGTTGAACGGCTTGGCCAGGTAATCGTCAGCGCCCAGTTCGAGGCCCTTGATACGGCTCAGCTCATCGCCCTTGGCGGTCAGCATGATAATCGGCACCTGATTGTTCGCGGCACGCAGCCGGCGACACGCGGAAAGACCGTCTTCCCCAGGCAGCATCAAATCCAGCACCACAAGGTTGAAAACCTCACGGGCCAGCAATCGGTCCATTTGCTCCACGTTTGCCACAGCGCGGGCACGATAGCCCTTGCTGGTAAAAAAACGTTCCAGGAGACTGCTCAACCCCGGATCGTCATCGACAATCAGGATTTTTTCGCCTTCAGCATTTTGTGCGGTGCTGCTCATCGGATGCTCCTCTGATCTCGGGGCGCATTATGGCGTAGCTGCGGTGATGCGCACCGTGTGCATTGTTAGCAGATTTTACTGGGGGCGACACTTGCACATGCCTTTTCGCCAAAAAAACAGCGCGTTTGTCGGTCAATCCCCTAATCCGGCTTCGACGGGTATAATGCGCCGCCTCCAAAGTCAGGCAACGCCGGGCTTATAGCGGTTCGCCAGCACCGAACAAAATGCGGGCGAACGACAATCGGCAAGACAATTCGTACGAGCCCCGTTTTTTGCTCACAACTCCAGGTGGTCTTATGGACAGCATCAACAGCCGCATCGCCGAAGAACTCGGTGTACGCCCACAACAGGTCGCAGCGGCCGTAGCACTACTGGATGAAGGCTCGACCGTGCCCTTCATTTCCCGCTACCGCAAGGAAGTGACCGGCAGCCTCGATGACACTCAACTGCGCCATCTGGAAGAGCGCCTGCGCTACCTGCGTGAACTGGACGACCGGCGCGTCAGCATTCTTGCCAGCATCGAAGAGCAAGGCAAGCTGACCCCGGAGCTGGCCCGCGACATCAAGCTGGCCGACACCAAGACCCGCCTTGAAGATTTGTACCTGCCTTATAAGCAGAAACGCCGCACCAAGGGCCAGATCGCCCTTGAAGCGGGCCTCGGCGAGCTGGCCGACGGCCTGTTCAACGACCCGAGCCTGAACCCGGAGTCCGAGGCTGCGCGCTTTGTCGACGCCGAAAAAGGCGTGGCCGATGTCAAAGCTGCGCTGGAAGGCGCCAAGTACATCCTGATGGAGCGCTTTGCCGAAGACGCTTCGCTGCTGGACAAACTGCGCAGCTTCCTCAAGCAGGAAGCGGTCATCAGCGCACGCGTCGTGCCGGGCAAGGAAGAGGAAGGCGCCAAGTTCCGCGACTACTTCGAACACGACGAACCGCTCAAGAGCATGCCGTCGCATCGAGCGCTGGCTATTTTCCGTGGTCGCAATGAAGGCTTTCTCAGCAGCGCGTTGAAAGTCGGTGAAGAACTGCCGGGCGCCATGCACCCGTGCGAACTGATGATCGGCGAGCGCTTCGGTATCCAGAACCAGAACCGCGCTGCCGACAAGTGGCTGGCCGAGGTGGTGCGCTGGACCTGGAAGGTCAAGCTGTACAGCCATCTGGAGACTGACCTGCTGGGTGAGCTGCGCGAAGGCGCGGAAACCGAGGCCATCAACGTGTTCGCCCACAACCTGCACGACCTGCTGCTCGCCGCCCCGGCCGGCCAGCGCGCGACACTGGGCCTCGACCCGGGCCTGCGCACCGGCTGCAAGGTCGCCGTGGTGGACGCCACCGGCAAACTGCTCGACTACGCGACCGTTTACCCGCATGTACCGAAGAATCAATGGGACCAGACCATCGCCGTGCTGGCGGCGCTGTGCGCCAAGCACTCGGTCGACCTGATTGCCATCGGCAACGGCACCGCCAGCCGCGAAACCGACAAGCTGGCCGCCGATCTGATCAAAAAATACCCAGGCCTGAAAATGACCAAGGTCATGGTTTCCGAAGCCGGCGCATCGGTCTACTCCGCCTCCGAACTGGCCGCCAAGGAATTCCCGGACCTCGATGTGTCGATCCGTGGCGCGGTCTCCATCGCCCGTCGCTTGCAGGATCCGCTCGCCGAACTGGTGAAGATCGACCCGAAATCCATTGGTGTCGGTCAGTACCAGCACGACGTTTCACAGCTCAAGCTGGCCCGAGGCCTGGACGCGGTGGTCGAAGACTGTGTAAACGCCGTGGGCGTGGACGTAAACACCGCGTCGGTGGCCTTGCTGGCACGCATTTCCGGCCTCAACTTCACGCTGGCCCAGAACATCGTGGCGCATCGCGATGAAAACGGCGCGTTCAAGACCCGCGCGGCGCTGAAGAAAGTCAGCCGTCTGGGCGAGAAGACCTTCGAGCAGGCCGCCGGCTTCCTGCGCGTCATGACCGGTGACAACCCGCTGGATTCTTCCGCCGTTCACCCGGAAGCCTACCCGCTGGTGCAGCGTATTGCGGCTGAAACCGACCGTGATATTCGCTCGCTGATCGGCGACGCCAGCTTTCTCAAGCGTCTGGACCCGAAGAAATTCACCGACGAGACCTTTGGTCTGCCGACCGTGACCGACATTCTGCAAGAACTCGAAAAACCGGGCCGTGACCCGCGTCCTGAGTTCAAGACCGCCGAATTCCAGGACGGCGTCGAAGACCTCAAGGACCTGCAACCGGGCATGATCCTCGAAGGTGTTGTGACCAACGTCACCAACTTCGGTGCCTTCGTCGATATCGGCGTGCATCAGGACGGTCTGGTGCATATTTCGGCGCTGTCCGAAAAATTCATCAAAGACCCGCGTGAAGCGGTCAAGGCCGGCGATGTGGTCAAAGTGAAGGTCATGGAAGTCGATATCCCGCGCAAACGCGTCGGCCTGTCGATGCGCATGAGCGACACACCCGGCGAGAAGGTCGACGGTGCCCGCGGCGCACGCCCTGGCTCGGCGCCACGTCAGCAGAACAGCGCCCCGCGCAAGGAAACCTCGGCACCGGCACCGGCCAACAACGCGATGGCGTCGCTGTTCGCCAACGCCAAGCAGTTGAAGAAGCGCTGATGGACATTCCTGAAGACCTGACCCAAAGCGCCTACTTCAAGATGCTCGGCTGCGAGTTGCGGCGTCTTGACGAAGGCGTGGCCGAAGTCGCGCTGCCGCTGGAGGCGCATTTGCGCAACCGCGGCAATGTGATGCACGGCGGGGCAATCTTCAGCCTGGTCGATATCGCCATGGGGCTGGCCTGCTCCAGCGCCCACGGCTTCGACCAGCGCAGCGTGACCATCGAGTGCAAGATCAACTACGTGCGCGGCGTGTCCGAGGGCGAAGTCTTGTGCATCGCCAAGGTGCTGCATGCCGGGCGCAGGACGCTGGTGGTCGAGGCCGAAGTTGTCCAGGGCGACAAGCTCGTCGCAAAGGCTCAGGGCACGTTTGCGGTGATCTAGACTGGCTCGAAGGCTGTTGAAAGCAATCAATGCCAACGGAACCTAGCCGTATCGACATCATTTGGGTTAATTTCGGCACCATTAGCGTGGTGCCGAGTCCATTTGGGTGGTACGACGAAGTGCAATGATTGTGAACAGGCGTCAACGACCCGACCAGGCGACCACGCCAGCTCCTTTCCTCACCCTTGTAGACCGTCAAGTCCACCCCCATATCGGGGCGACCGATGCGTGAAGGATTACACCTTGAGCGAACTTTTAAACCGCCGTCTTGCCTTGCTCGGCGAGCGCAACAACCTCTCTTTGCTGGAGCAATGCCTGCACGGTATCGAGCGTGAATGCCTGCGCGTTACGACAACGGCAGAACTGGCGCGCACGCCCCACCCTCAAGCTCTGGGTGCAGCACTGACCAACGGCCAGGTCACGACCGATTATTCCGAGTCACTGCTGGAGTTCATTACCCCGGCGCTGAAAAACCCGGCCGATACGCTCGACAGCCTCGACAAGATCCATCGATTCGCCTACAGCAAGCTGAACAACGAGCTGCTCTGGAGCCCGTCGATGCCGTGCCCCTTGCCTGACGAAGCGCATATTCCAATCGCGTATTACGGCACGTCGAACATCGGCAAGCTGAAATACGTCTACCGCAAGGGCCTGGCGCTGCGTTATGGCAAGACCATGCAATGCATTGCCGGCATTCACTACAATTTCTCGCTGCCGGAAGACGCCTGGGCGTTGCTCAAGCAGACCGAAGAAGACGTTGCCGGCGATGCACGCGACTACCAGTCGCATGCCTACATTGCGCTGATCCGTAATTTCCGCCGCTACAGCTGGCTGCTGATGTACCTGTTCGGTGCTTCACCTGCGCTGGATGCCGGTTTCCTGCGCGGACGCGAGCACCAGCTGGAACACTTCGACGCCGACACGTTGTACCTGCCTTACGCCACCAGCCTGCGCATGAGCGATCTGGGTTACCAGAGCGACGCGCAGGCCGACCTGACGCCGTGCTACAACGATCTGGTCAGCTACACCGACAGCCTGCGCAAAGCCGTTGCGACGCCGTACAAACCTTACGTCGATGTCGGCACCCACGATCAGAACGGCGAGTGGATTCAGCTCAACACCAATGTGTTGCAGATCGAGAACGAGTACTACTCCAACATCCGTCCGAAGCGGGTGACCTATAGCGGCGAGCGCCCGATCCAGGCGCTGGTGGCCCGTGGCGTGCAATACGTCGAAGTGCGCTGCCTGGACATCAACCCGTTTCTGCCCACCGGCATCAGCCTGGAACAGTCACGCTTTATCGACGCGTTCGTGCTGTATTGCGCCCTTGAGGAAAGCCCGCAACTGGCCAGCCATGAGTGCTCCAATGCCAGTTCGAACTTCTTTTCGGTGGTCAAGGAAGGTCGCCGTCCGGACCTGAACCTGATGCGCAACAACAGCCCTGTCGCACTCAAGGCCTGGGCCACCGAGTTGCTGGAGAAAATCACGCCGATTGCCCGCCTGCTGGATCAAGCCCAAGGGATTGATGAGCACGTCAAATCGATTGCCGTGCAACAGGCCAAGATCGACGATACCGCCCTGACACCGTCAGCTCAGGTACTGGCGAGCATGAAAGCGCATAACGAAGGCTTTACGGCTTTCTCACTGCGCCAAAGCCAGGTCCACGCCGAATACTTCCGCACCCATCCGCTGAGCGCTGAAGACCAGGCACATTTCGAAGCACAGGCAAAAGCCTCTCTTGAAGAACAGGCCGAGCTGGAAGCGACAGAAGAAGTGGTGGATTTCGACACGTTCGTCGGGTCGTATCAGGCGAGCATCTTGTCGATCAGCAATTGAGCCGCGCAATTACTGTGGGAGTGAGCTTGCTCACGAAAGGGACGGTTCAAACGCCCCTTTCTTGGGGCTTGTACCAGCCTCTTCGTGAGCAAGCTCACTCCCACAAAATATAGCCAAGAGTGCTCTGCGTCCGCCCCCAGGCTTAAATCGCCTTTTCGAAAATCTTCGAATTACGCTGGTAGTTGTACAGCGACGCGCGGGCGCTGGGCAGGCGGTCGACGCTGCTGGGCTCGAAGCCGCGCTCGCGGAACCAGTGCGCGGTACGGGTGGTCAGCACGAACAGGGTTTTGATGCCCAACGCCCGGGCACGGTTTTCGATACGCTCCAGCAACTCGTCACCGCGTCCGCCGTGCCGGTATTCCGGGTTGACGGCCAGACACGCCAGCTCGCCTGACTCCGAGTCGGCAATCGGGTACAGCGCCGCACAGGCAATGATCAGCCCTTCCCGCTCGACCACACTGAACTGAGTGATCTCGCGCTCCAGCACTTCCCGAGAGCGCCGCACCAGGATGCCCTGCTCTTCCAGCGGCGTGATCAGGTCCATCAACCCGCCGACGTCCTCGATGGCCGCTTCGCGAACCAGTTCGAACTGCTCCTGCGCAACCAGCGTGCCGCCACCGTCGCGTGTAAACAGCTCGGTCAGCAGCGCGCCGTTCTCGGCGTAGCTGACGATATGGCTACGAGCCACGCCACCACGACAGGCTTCGGCTGCTGCATCGAGCAATTCGGCCTGATAGTTGCCGCCCAGCCGCTGCAAATGCGCGGGCACTTGCTGTGGGCGCAGTTCTCGTACCAACCGGCCCTGTTCATCCAGCAAACCGGTTTCTGCGCCGAACAGCAGCAGCTTGTCGGCGGCCAGATCGATGGCAGCCCGCGTGGCGACGTCTTCGCAGGCCAGATTGAAAATCTCGCCGGTCGGTGAATAACCCAACGGCGACAGCAGCACGATATGGCGCTCGTCCAGCAAGCGATTGATGCCCTTGCGATCAACCCGACGCACTTCGCCGGTGTGCTGGTAATCGACCCCTTCCAGCACGCCGATAGGCCGTGCAGTCACCACGTTGCCGCTGGTCACCCGCAGCCGCGAACCTTGCATGGGCGAGGCTGCCATGTCCATCGACAGGCGCGCTTCAATCGAAATGCGCAACTGGCCAACGGCATCGATCACGCACTCCAGCGTCTCGGTATCGGTGATACGCAGGTCGCGATGGTAGCGCGGTGTAATGCCGCGCTGGGCCAGACGGCTTTCGATCTGTGGGCGCGAGCCATGCACCAGCACCAGCCGCACACCCAGACTGTGCAACAGCACCAGGTCGTGGACGATGTTACCGAAGTTAGGGTGCGCAACGCCGTCGCCGGGGAGCATGACGACAAAAGTACAATCGCGGTGGGCATTGATGTAGGGAGACGCATGGCGAAGCCAGTTGACGTATTCGGGCATGACAACAAGAGCCTGTAGAAAAAATGGACGAAGAGAAAAAGCACGCACAACGGTGTGGTGGTTATCGTCGGAACAGGCTTGGCAACACGCGCAATCTCCTTGTATTCAACCTGTGTAAAACCTGACTCACTGAGGCGTCAGGCAATAATGTTCAATCAGTTGGCTTAACAGACGCACTGTAGGGTCCAGACGTGACATTTCGAGGTATTCCCCCGGCTGATGCGCACAAGCGATATCGCCTGGGCCCAGCACCAGCGTCTCGCAACCGAGGCGCTGAAGATAAGGCGCTTCGGTGCCGAATGCTACTGCCGCCGCCGTATGACCCGTCAGTCGTTCAGCAACACGCACCAGCTCGGCATCGGCCACCTGCTCGAACGGCGCACACTCGGGGAACAGTGGAGCGTAGTCGATCTGCACCTGATGCAACTCGGCCAGCGGCTGCAGTTTCTGCCGGATGGCCGAGCGCAATACGTCAGGGTCCATGCCCGGCAGCGGACGCAGGTCGAATTCCAGCGAGCACTGACCACAGATCCGGTTCGGGTTGTCGCCGCCATGAATGCAGCCCAGGTTCAAGGTCGGTTGCGGCACCGTGAACTGCGGATTGCGGTATTGCGACTGCCATTGCGTGCGCAGGCCTTTGAGTTCGCTGATCGCGTCGTGCATGGCTTCCAGCGCGCTGTGCCCCAGACTCGGGTCAGACGAATGGCCGCTGCGCCCGAGAATATGGATGCGCTCCATCATCACGCCTTTGTGCATGCGGATCGGCTTGAGCCCGGTCGGCTCGCCGATCACTGCCGCACGCCCCAACGGACGTCCGGCGTCTGCCAGCGCCCGCGCGCCAGCCATCGAGCTTTCTTCGTCGCAAGTGGCGAGGATCAGCAATGGCTGTTTGAACGGCTGATCCAGCAGCCCACGCACCGCCTCGATCACCAGCGCGAAGAACCCCTTCATGTCACAACTGCCCAGCCCGACCCAGCGGCCATCGACTTCGGTCAGCTTCAGCGGATCGGTTTTCCACAAGGCCTCGTCAAACGGCACTGTGTCGCTGTGGCCTGCCAGCACCAGACCGCCAGGGCCGGTGCCAAAGGTTGCCAGCAAGTTGAACTTGCCGGGTGACACCTGCTGGATATCACAGGCAAAACCCAAGTCCCCGAGCCACCCGGCCAGCAGATCAATGACGGGACGGTTGGTCTGGTCCAGGGAAGGCTGAGTGCAGCTTACCGACGGCGCAGCGATCAAGGCGGCGAACTGGTCTTTCATGGACGGCAACGGCATGGACGCTTCCTGTAATCAAGACGAAACACGGCCCATCATAGGGCCATAGCAACCCAGGAATAAACCGTTTCGGGCCATGTCCTGTACACTGGCGCCATCAGCAGCCGTTCCGTCATGGGCTGCGCTCCCGTTATTCGTATCAGCGTTTGGATTCCCCCGGCCATGCAAAAAGAAACAGAAATCAAACTCCGCGTCAGCCGCGAGACCCTCGCTGCATTGCGCGAACACCCGTTGCTCAAGAAGCGCAACAAGAGTGGCTGGGAACGCCTGGAACTGTCGAACCAGTATTTCGACACCCCTGAGCGCGAGCTGGCCCAAGCTAAGGTGGCCCTGCGCATCCGCCGTGACGGCGATCAGATCATCCAGACCCTGAAGACGCGCGGGCAAAGCATTGCCGGCCTGTCCGAACGCAATGAATACAACTGGGACCTGGCCAAAGCCAAACTGGACCTGAAAAAGCTCGAAGGCGATTGCTGGCCCGAGTCATTGGCCGAGCTGGACAAGAAAACCATCAAGCCATTGTTCACCACCGACTTCGTGCGTGAAAAAGCCGAAATCGCCTGGGGTCGCGGTAAGACCAAAGTCGTGATCGAGGCCGCGCTGGACCTGGGCCAAGTGATTGCCGGCAAGCAGAAAGAAGAAATCTGCGAGCTGGAGCTTGAGCTGCGCGAAGGTGACCCTGCCGCCCTGCTGGAGCTGGCCGCCGAACTGGCGGCTACCCTGCCGCTGATGCCGTGCGACATCAGCAAGGCCGAGCGCGGTTATCGCCTGCTCGACGCCAGCAGTTACTCGCTGAGCCTGCCAGCCCCGACGCTGGACGCAGAAACCCCGCTGGATGACGCTTACTCGGCGCTGGCCTGGCACCTGCTGGGCAGCAGTCAGCGTCTGGCCGAGCAATACCGGTTCAATGGTCACTGGCGTCTGCTGCAGGACTGGGTCGAGATGCTCGCCGAACTGCGCGCCCTGACCAGCAGCCTCGGCCAGGCTGCGCCACGCACCTCGACGGCCCAGTTGCGCGCTTCGCTGGATGCGCTGCTCGAAGACTGGCGCCCGCTGGTTCAGGCCGGTCAGGACGATGCCGATGTACGTGGCGCGGCGCACGAGCAGTTCCTCGAAGAATTGCAGGACACGCGCTGGGGCGAGTTCTCGTTGAACACCTCACGCTGGCTGCTGACCCGCAGCTGGACCGCCGAACGCAATACACGCGGCAACCGACAGGGCGCAGCCCTGCTGAGCAGCTGGCTGCCGCGCCTGCTGGGCGAAGAAGCGACGTCACTGCAACTGAGCCGTTACCAGCAGCAGCCGGAAGACCTGGCCGAGCAACTGCCACGTATCGAACGCCTGCAGGCCTGGTTGCACTGGGCACGCAGCGCGCTGGACCTGCCGGAACTGGACCGCCTGTACGGCGAAATGCGCAAGCTGGAAGAACTGGCGCATCTGGACATCAGCGACGAAGTCCTCGATGCCCGCGTGCAGCAAGCCATCACCGTGTTCCAGAGCCGCGCGTGGAAGACCTTGTTGCGTTTGTAAGGCTGGATCAGAAACCGTAGAAGTGGACCAAGTGACGCTTCGTCGGTCTACGATCTCCCGGACTATGTAGGAGCGGACTCATCCGCGAAGGCGACGGTTCAGACACAGAAAATGCATCGGATGTACTGGCCCATTCGCGAGCAAGCTCGCTCCCACTAAGTATGATTATCGTGCCGGCGCTCTGCGTCGGTACGCTGTTCTCCAGCCCGGGCATCAGCCCCGCTAGCGCAACAACGGCAGGCTGGTGGTGGATTTGATTTCTGACAGGGCCACTGTCGAGTTCACTTCCTGAATACCGGGCACCAGCGACAGCTTTTCGAAGAAGAATCGCTCATACGCCTCGATGTCCGGTGTCACGATGCGCAGCAGGAAGTCCACCGACCCCATCAGCACGTAGCACTCCAATACCTCTGAAAAACCACGAATCGCGTCGGTGAACTCGGTGAAGTTGGAGCGGCCGTGAGCGTTGAGTTTGACCTCGGCGAAAATCTGCGTGTTCAGGCCGATTTTCTTGCGGTCCAGCAACGCGACCTGCCGACGGATTACCCCTTCGTCCTTGAGCCGCTGGATGCGCCGCCAGCAGGGCGATTGCGACAGACCGACCTGCTCGGCGATCTGCGCACTGGACAGCGAAGCGTCGTCCTGAAGCAGCGCCAGAATCTTGCGGTCGTACACATCCAGATCGATTTGCATAATTAATTTCCGGCAGTGGATTTCTACGCATTAACAAGTCGCCACAAGACTAATCCAGTTGATGATGGACCAGAAATTTCTTTTTTCTCATGCAAAGATTTCCACCATCGTTCTGGAGAATCAGCATGCCCAACCTTGAAGCCGTTGCCGCCCTTTCGCACCGCCCCGATCACTGGTCAGCCAGCGCGGCTTCATGCTGCGCGCGCTACCAGATTGTTGCCGAAGCCGAGCCGGCGTTGCTCTGCCAAGTGCTGAACCTGTTTGCGATGCAGTACCTGATTCCCGAACGCCTCAGCGTTGTTCAGCAGGAAAGGACGCTGGTCATCGACCTCCACGTCGCCAAACTGAGTGGGCATCGGGCCCAGGTCATTGGTGAAAAAATGCGCAACCTGATCGACGTCTGCTCGGTGAAGGTCGAACAAGTCGATGCCCTCGATACGCCGCAGACTCACGTCGCCCTGGCCACCGGCTGAATCAATTTAGTCGCTCCGGTAATTCCCGGTCGCATAGAACGAGTAACGCTGTCACGCTTGGCGTCTACTCTTGTTCATCGTCCAATGACGAATTGCCTCAAGGAGCACGCATGGCAGCCCTGGCCCCCTCTTCACAGGATCGCTGGCTCGATCTGAACGATGTGTTGCGTGACCTGGTCGCTGAAGGCTTTCTTGGCCAGGACGACTCGGAGACGGCGCTCATCCAGCGCCGCAGTGCGGTGAACATTCAGTTGCACCCGCTCGAATTTATCGCGTCGCTGCAGTTCGACGACTTGAAGCGGCCCGGCAAAAAGCTGGACGTGGAAACCCTGACCGCCTGGCTGGCAAAAACCTGCGGCCAGCCCTACATGCGCATCGACCCGCTGAAGATCAATGTCGCAGCGGTCACGCCGTTGATGTCCTATGCGTTTGCCCAGCGTCACAAGATTCTTGCCGTGGCGGTTGACCGGGAAACGGTGACCATCGCCAGTGCCCAGCCGTATGTTCGCTCGTGGGAGGCCGACCTTTCCCATGTGCTCAAGCTTCAGGTGAAGCGTGTGGTCGCCAACCCGACAGACATCCAGCGCATGGCGATGGAGTTTTTCAGGCTGGCAAAATCGGTCAGCGGCGCCAACGCTTCCGAACAGAAAATGAGCAACATGGGCAACTTCGAACAGTTGCTCAAGCTCGGCGCCAGCGATCAGGAGCCGGACGCCAACGACGCACACATCGTCAATATCGTCGACTGGCTGTTCCAGTACGCGTTCCAGCAACGTGCCAGCGACATTCACATCGAACCGCGTCGCGAGCAGGGCACGGTGCGTTTTCGCATTGATGGCGTGTTGCACAACGTCTATCAGTTTCCGGCACAGGTCATCATGGCGATTGTCAGCCGCCTGAAAAGCCTGGGGCGGATGAACGTCGCCGAGAAACGCAAACCGCAGGACGGACGGGTCAAGACCACCACGCCTGAAAACCGCGAAGTGGAGCTGCGGCTATCAACACTGCCGACAGCATTCGGCGAGAAGATGGTGATGCGGATTTTCGATCCGGAAGTGCTGCTCAAGGACTTCGACCAGTTGGGATTTTCCAGCGATGACCTGCGTCGCTGGCAGGAAATGACCCGCCAGCCCAACGGTATCATTCTGGTCACCGGCCCGACCGGTTCGGGCAAGACCACCACGCTGTACACCACCCTCAAGAAGCTGGCGACGTCGGAGGTCAACCTCTGCACCATCGAAGACCCTATCGAGATGGTCGAGCCGGCCTTCAACCAGATGCAAGTGCAGCACAACATCGAGCTGAGCTTCGCCTCCGGGGTACGTGCGTTGATGCGACAAGACCCGGATATCATCATGATCGGCGAAATTCGCGACCTGGAGACAGCAGAAATGGCTATCCAGGCTGCGCTGACCGGGCACCTGGTGCTATCGACGCTGCACACCAACGATGCGCCCAGCGCGATCAGCCGCATGCTGGAGCTGGGCGTGCCGCATTACCTGCTCAAGGCGACGATCCTCGGCGTCATGGCCCAGCGCCTGGTGCGGACGCTGTGCCCGCACTGCAAGGCGCCGATCAACCTGAACGAAACCGACTGGCAAACCCTCACCCGCCCCTGGCAAGCGCCTGTACCGGCCGGCGCGCATCAGGCCGTCGGCTGCGTGGAGTGTCGCGATACCGGCTATCGGGGCCGGGCCGGGGTCTACGAGATCATGGTTATGTCGGACAACATCAAGGCATTGATCTCCGCAGACCTGGACCTGACCGCCATGCGCCGACAGGCGTTCAAGGAGGGCATGCGCAGCTTGCGCCTGTCCGGTGCTCAGAAAGTCTCGGCAGGGCTGACTACACTGGAAGAAGTGCTGCGGGTTACCCCACAGAGCGAACAACGCTGAGCCGGGTTCAACGCCCGGTTTTCAGCCGCCGTGCAGGTACGTTTCGTCAGCTAGCCCCGCTAAAGTGAACTAGGTGGTACACGTTGATTGAACTAGTTTGAGGCTTTGCCTATCCAACCCCTCAGAATAACCACAGTTGGAGTACCATATCATGCGTCTCAAGTTTGCTGTCGCCACCGTAGCCTTGCTTTCCATCCCTATGGGTTCAGCGATGGCTGACACCTTTTGGCGTAATGTGCTGTCCTCGGGTGCCACCACCGGCTCGACTTACCTCACTTTCAAAGATCACAAGCTGATCGTCGCCGCTCAGGACGATGCCGGCAGTTATGTCGCCAGCAACGGCAACATCCGTGGTCCTTTCCTGGAAGCAGCCATTCAGCAGGTGCGTATCGATAATCCGGGCCTGAAAGCCACCGACATGGAATTGGCCAACGCGATCCTGGACAAGAACCTGGTCGCTGAAAACCAATAAGCGTCACGCATAAAAAATGCCGCTCGATGAGCGGCATTTTTTTGCCCGGCGATTACTCGCCGATGGCGCTTTTATAGCCTGCCGTGTCCAGCAATTTAGCCAAATCAGCTTCAGCGTCCGCTGGCTTCAGCTTGAAGATCCAGGCGCTGTACGGTTCGCTGTTGAGCGACTCGGGCGAATCGCCCAAAGCGTCGTTGACTTCAATGACTTCGCCTGCAACCGGCGAGTAGATGTCCGAAGCCGCCTTGACCGACTCGACAACACCCGCAGCGTCACCGGCAGCGAACTCTTTGCCGATTTCCGGCAGCTCGACGAACACCACATCGCCCAGCGCTTCCTGTGCATGATCCGAGATACCGACGGTCACGGTGCCGTCAGCCTCCAGACGCGCCCATTCATGGCTTTCAGCGAAACGCAGCTCGGCGGGAATATTGCTCATTTAGTCATCCTCACAATCGGGTCAGCGGAAAACCCGCCACAGGGTTAAATCAACGTTTTGCCATGCCGCACAAAAGCGGGCTGCACCACCCGCACCGGATACCACTTGCCGCGGATTTCCACCTCGGCCCGGTCGGCGGTTGCCATCGGAACGCGCGCCAGGGCAATGGATTTGCTCAGCGTAGGAGAGAAACTACCACTGGTGATCTTACCATCGCCAATTTCTGCAACGCGTACTACCTGCTGAGCCCGCAAAACACCACGCTCTTCAAGGACCAGGCCGACAAGTTTGAAGGCAATGCCGTTGGCGCGCTCACGTTCCAGCGCCTTGCGACCGATGAAATCACGCTCGGCGGGCTCCCAGGCGATACTCCAAGCCATGTTCGAGGCCAGCGGTGAGACGTGCTCATCAATGTCCTGACCATACAGGTTCATGCCCGCCTCAAGACGCAGTGTATCGCGCGCGCCCAGCCCGATCGGGGAAATACCGGCACCGATCAGTTCATTGAAAAAACGATGGGCTTCGTCGGCAGGCAGCATGATTTCCAGGCCGTCCTCGCCGGTGTAACCGGTGCGCGCGATGAACCAGTCGCCCTCATCAATGCCTTCGAACGGCTTGAGCTGGCGAATGAGTTGAGCACGCGAGCTGGAAACCAGATCGGCGATGCGGTTTCTGGCCTGTGGCCCCTGAATGGCCAGCATTGCCATCCCGCTGCGCGGGACCGGTTGCACATCGAAGTCGCCCAGTTGCGACTGCATCCAGGTAAGGTCCTTCTCGCCGGTCGCGGCGTTGACGACCAACCGATAACCTTCGGGTGTCAGGTAGACAATCATGTCGTCGATGACCCCGGCGCTTTCATCCAGCATGGCGCTGTACAAGGCGCGGCCGGGGCTTCGGAGCCTGTCTACATCGTTGGCCAGCAGGTGGCGCAGCCAGCTTTTGGCCTCTGGGCCGACCACATCGATCACGTTCATGTGAGAGACATCGAAGACCCCACAGTCGCGACGCACCTGATGGTGTTCCTCGACCTGCGATCCATAATGCAATGGCATGTCCCAGCCGCCAAAATCGACCATTTTCGCCCCGAGGGCGAGGTGCAGGTCGAACAGGGGGGTACGCTGTCCCATGGGTTTCTCCTTCCGGGCGTGGCGAAGGTGCGGGCAGAGAGCATCGGCAAGCCCCCCATAAACCGAAGTTTGCAGCACCTTACAGCTGACCGAATAATCTGACAGACCGCACCAATTGCGGCGCATTGTAGCCGCTAGGTGAGGGACCCGCACCTAACCAATCTGACGGGCAGAGCGCCGAATCAACACAATGACGGGTAATAATCCTACAAGCACAAGCGACAAAGCTGGCAATGCTGCTCGCGCCCACTCGCCCTCACTGGTCATTTCGAAGATGCGCACGGCCAGCGTGTCCCAGCCAAACGGGCGCATCAGCAGGGTCGCGGGCATTTCCTTGAGCACATCGACAAACACCAGAAGCGCTGCACTAAGGGCGCCAGGCACCAGAAGCGGCAGGTACACGTTGAGAAACAACTTTGGCCCGCTGACACCCAGACTGCGGGCCGCTTCGGGCAGTGAAGGCCGAATACGCGACAGGCTGTGCTCCAGCGGGCCGAACGCCACGGCAATGAACCGCACCAGATACGCCAGCAACAGCGCCGACAGGCTACCCAGCAACAGCGGCTTGCCCGCCCCTCCCAGCCAGCCCGAAAGCGGCACCACCCATTCGCGGTCCAGATAACTGAACGCCAGCATGATGGACACCGCCAGCACCGAGCCTGGCAGCGCGTAGCCAAGGTTGGCGAGGCTGACGCCCGAGCGGATGACGGGCGTAGGCGCCATCCGTCGGGCAAAGGCCAGAATCAACGCAACACTGACCGTGATCAACGCTGCCAGACCGCCCAGATAGAGGGTATGCAGGATGAGGCCGGCGTAACGCTCGTCCAGATCGAAACGGCCACGCTGCCAGACCCAGATAATCAATTGCAGCACGGGCACGACAAAAGCGCAGGTAAACACCAACCCACACCAGAAACTGGCGGCCCATGCCTTGATGCCGCGCAGCGTATAGAGCGCAGCAGCGCGAGGCCGCTCGTTGGTCGGGCGGCTCGCGCCTCTGGCCCGGCGCTCGCCGTACAGCAGGATCAACACGGCCAGAAGCAACAGACTCGCCAGCTGCGCGGCGCTGGACAGGCTGAAGAAGCCATACCAGGTCTTGTAGATGGCGGTGGTGAAGGTGTCGAAATTGAACACCGAGACCGCGCCGAAATCCGCCAGGGTTTCCATAAGCGCCAGGGCCACTCCCGCACCAATCGCCGGGCGCGCCATTGGCAACGCCACGCGCCAGAAGGCCTGCAGCGGCGAGTGACCCAACACCCGCGCGGCTTCCATCAATCCTTTGCCCTGCGCCAGAAACGCAGTCCGGGCCAGCAGGTAGACGTAGGGATAGAAGACCAGCACCAGCACGATGATCACGCCACCGGTAGAGCGCACCCGCGGCAGACGCAGGCCGGCGCCGAACCATTCGCGCATCAGGCTCTGCACCGGCCCGGAAAAATCCAGCAGCCCGACGAAGACAAACGCCAGTACGTAAGCGGGGATTGCGAACGGCAGCATCAACGCCCAGTCGAGCCAGCGCCTGCCGGGGAACTCACACAGGCTGGTCAGCCAGGCCAGGCTCACGCCCAGCAGCGTCACGCCGACACCGACGCCCAGCAGCAAAATCAGCGTGTTGCTGAGCAGCCGCGACATCTGGGTCTCGAGCAGGTGTGACCAGATCTGCGTATCGAGAGTCCCCCACGACAACAGCAAAACACTCAGCGGCAGCACCACCAGCGCAGCGATGCCGAAAACCAGTGGGTACCAGCGGCGTTGGACAGGATGGGCCAAGGGGTTCTCGACATAAGGATTGATAGGTGAGCATGGGGCTTTGCCCGCAAGATCCCTGTGGGAGTGAGCTTGCTCACGAACAGATGATCCAGACACCCCA
>NZ_MTSB01000001.1 GCF_002093745.1 Pseudomonas graminis | reverse complement strand
ACAAGCAAATTGCAGGTTGGTTGGCTCGTAATGAGCAGAAGCTGCTGGCTCATCCAGAATTGCGAGCAAATGAGCCAACTCCACTGGCTAAAAAAGAAGCAGAAATATTGGCTCCCAAAGAGTCAAAAAGACAGAAACCCATTGATAAAGAGGATGAACTTCCTCCTCCAAACAGAAATCCGCTCTTAGGGGTATTAGAAGATAGTGTCTTCGCACAAAAAATCTCAAAACCAACTAAAGCCTTCAGTAAAGAAGGACAAAATATTTATTCGCAAGCTGCGGGTCAACCTATAAAAACAGTGGCCGACCTCACAAGCGCTTTGAAAAAAGGTATTATAAAGCCTAGCCAAGTGCCTCTTGATTACGTTAGCATAGACGGGCACAACGTTATAGCTAACACTCGTAGCTCCACGGCACTCATTAATGCAGGAATACCCAAAAGCCAATGGTATGGCGCTAATAAAACGGGCGTTATAGCCTATGACAGTATAACTTTTGATGATCTTGTTCGAGATCAACTCAGAAAAAACTACGGCGGCTCCGCACTTAATGCAAGGAGGTAATAAAACATGAAGCTCTCTCAACCTCAAAAGCTTTTAGATTTGGATACCTTTTTACCTCCAGACGGTGAAGATGGTTTTGACCTGTCCTATATAGATAACTATTTAACGCTTAACATATTTTATGATCCCGAGCTTCCTGACATTACAAGAGCCAAAAAAAGCATTCGTTTTTTGTGGCCAAACTACTTTATAAAAACACCTTTTCCCGGCCATAGTTTTTTTAGCTGCCCTGAAGATCGAGACTTATCGCTCCTTAACTGCTTAGTCGAATATAAAAATTCGGACATGTTAGACATCGCTAATAAAATCTCCGGATCGCCTAACTTTAAACACTATAGGTTATACCTCCAATCTGAAGGAGCAGCAATTCACATAATTGCACAATCTTTTGAAATTATAGATTAGCTTTTCAGAATCAGCCAATCTGCAGGAACTTTATCGATAAGCCACACGTTGTTTTCAGCCTGAAAAAACTTGAAGCCCAAGTCGTGCATACGAAGGGCTTCAACTTCCAAAACAACCGCTTTCCCATATCGAAGCCCTACGGAATAAGCCGTCTCTGTACTTTCTGACAAATGAACATAATGACGAGCTCCAGCAATAATTCCTTCTTTGTAAATTGACTCAAGAAATCGCGTGGCTGTTCCGTGATATAAGAATTCGGGAGGTATCATCTGCACATATTGAATGTTGACGTTACGAGTTGAATGACCTTGTGCAGCACGAACATACCGTTTATCTTCAGAAATAATGAATCGCTTTTTCTCACTCTCAATGACAACCCTTTCCAAGAATTCCCGATCAAAAACTTGCTCTTTTCTCGCGGCACATACAATAAGCATATCTATATCTGCCCACCCCTCTTGATTAAGTTCTAGGCCAATGGCTTCTGGCTCATGCCGCAAAACATAGCTGAGAAACTTACTAAGCTCGTCAAATCTTTTCTTACTCATACTTAAATCCTTTTTCATACCTAACACCACGATCAGAACTTAAAGCCCCATGGCAAAAAAATCAACCTAAATTTTGCAAAATAATTCCCAAACGGCAGTTTTAAAAAACGAATATTGCTACCTGCTCAATTAGGAACAAGTATTTTATACTGCCATTGCCAAGCACCGAGGAGACGTTACTCACGCCATTAAGCCTCCTTGTGAGCACATGAGAAATCCAGTATATGACATCAAAAAGTCAACCGCTATTACGGTGTAAAATTTAATATATAACCTTCAAATATATCCATACCTAACTTTTATAAAAACAGCGTCCTTCTCTACGACCAACAGAATAGCTAATCTCTTGCCTCGCCTTCATTAGCGTTAATCGTCGCACAGGTAAACCAGTGCTGTCTATTTCATTAAGAAACTATGGAGTTACTCTTATAAAAATTTATAACTTTAGTTTCTCTGGAGATGCGGTTCAGAACTATATTCACAAAGGAACTCTCCCTGAAAATATAGGGTTTGGGAGTCTGGTTTCCGAACTTCTACCCTACACCCGGCTTGAGCTCGATGAGACCGAAGAGTTCTTCTACGCTGATGATAACTACGGAGCGGTCGAGATTACCGGACTGGGCGTCCCTCTTGAAGACATACCAGATCAGCACATCACAGCGATTTGCATTATCCCTAAATGAAGGCTACGCCCCACAAGCTGATGCTTCGGATATTTTCAGAAAAGTCCTACACTATAAAGCCTTTCACAGTCATAAAGCCTGCCTTACCCTTGCGCCGCGCCTAAGAAACGCCCAAGAAACTCAAATGTAGCGGCCTGACCGCTTCCGATAAAATGCGGCTTTTTGTACCTGCGGCCTTCGGCTGCGCGTCCTAAAATCTCTGATATGTCGGGAGTGGACCAATACAAGACCCGCAAGGGGAATACGTCCGGCCTTTTCTACATTGGGGTTTCTTAGCTCCCGACGCCTAGCTCTCAAAAAGCTAAAAATGTAGAGATTACCTAGATGCCTCACATCGCAAGCCTAAATCAGACAACGCCGCACACCCCAACCCCCTTCCACCGCCACAACCGCCAACTCCTCGCCCTCCTCCTCGAAAACCAACCTTGGTTCAGCGCCCGCGATCTGGGTCGCATGATCGGCTGGCCTTTGAACGAGCGGACGCTGCGCAAGCTGGACGCTGACCAGCATCGGATGATCACGCTCGACCTGCACGGCGAAGCACAGCCGGAGCTGATGGTCAGTGAGTCGGGGGCGTACGCGATGATGGTGCATCACTATCATGCGGAGAATCGTGGATTGCGACAGTGGATTACCAATGAGGTGGTGCCTGCGTTGCGGGATGGGCAAGTGCCGTTTGATGACTGCACACCGAACCTGAGCATGCTGCAGTGGCCGGGGTTGTCGGTGAGTCTGTTGCACTGGCACAGCGAGCCGTGGATACGGTTGAGGGATATGCCGATGCTGTTGGCGCATCCGCAGATGCAGGTTGAGGCGCGGCCGCGTCGTTTGGCGAAGTCGTGGTGGCGGGCTGTTTTGCCTGTCGCTCGGATGGGTTGAATGTGGCGTGATGGTCGTGACGCTAGGTGACGACCATCGTGTTTTTGCGGAATCAGTCTTTCAGGCGGCGTCGGTAATCGCTGATCATTTCTTTGGTGACATCTTCCTTGTAGCAGATCGGTTCCTCACCACCTTCACGGCTATAGGCACTGCGCTTGCCACACCGGCTGCCGTTGCGGGCAGAGTTGTATGGGCAGGGGCAGTTGCCGGAGTAGCTGTCGATGGATTCCTGGATGATGGCTTTGACGATTGAGGCGTCTGTTACCTGGGTTTCTCTGGCTTGTGCGGAGAAGGCGCAGAGCAGTGCCAATATGGTGACGAAACCTGTCCCTGTCTTTTTCATGGCTATTCCTTAGCGAGTGCAGACGAGTGTCTGTTGCAAGGTTTTAGCATGATGTTAATGAGCCATCAAATTTTGTTTATTGAGGTGATTGAGGGCAGCATGGCTAGGCCTAGCCTGAAACCTGGTTCGCAAACGATGTACTGCATATATAGGTTTTGCTGCCGGTTCCCGGCAGATCGCGAACAAGTTCGCTCCCACGGCCTTCGGCCAGAAGCAAAGGGCTGTGAGTTGTGCAGCATTGCGTGATTGACGCAAAACTTCACGCAGTGCGTTGCCGCGCGGAGTGATCAGAGTTGCACACACGTTTTGAGAGGTTCATAGAGCAGGCTTCTGCCTCTAGCGTTGAAAAGTTACGAAGGTTGCGAAGCGGCCCAGAAACTGGTGACCTCGGTTGTGCCTGATGTACCGGATACACAGGTTTTGCTGCCGGTTCCCGGCAGATCGCGAACAAGTTCGCTCCCACGGCCTTCGGCCAGAAGCAAAGGGCTGTGAGTTGTGCAGCATTGCGTGATTGACGCAAAACTTCACGCAGTGCGTTGCCGCGCGGAGTGATCAGAGTTGCACACACGTTTTGAGAGGTTCATAGAGCAGGCTTCTGCCCGGAGGGCGTGGGAGTTTCAGGAGGTTACGATGGGCTGCGAAGCGGCTATGAAACTGGTGACCTCGGTTGTGCCTGATGTACCGCATGCACAGGTTTTGCTGCCGGTTCCCGGCCAGAAGCAAAGGGCTGTGAGTTGTGCAGGATTGGGTGATTGACGCAAAACTTCACGCATTGCGTTACCGAGCGGAGTGATCAGAGTTGCACACACGTTTTGAGATGCCCATAGAGCAGGCTTCTGCCCGGAGGGCGTGGGAGTTTCAGGAGGTTACGACGGCTACGATGGGCTGCGAAGCGGCCCTGAAACTGGTGACCTCGGTTGTGCCTGATGTACCGGATACACAGGTTTTGCTGCCGGTTCCCGGCAGATCGCGAACACGTTCGCTCCCACGGCCTCCGGCCAGAAGCAAAGGGCTGTGAGTTGTGCAGCATTTGCCTGATGGCTTGGATGTGACGCGGAGCGATAGGCACGATAGGTATTACCGAGTGCCTGCGGGGCTACTAAACCCCGCAGGCATCCCACATCAGAACTGCCAATCCAGCGACAAGCCTACGCCGTGGGTTTTATCCCGTGCGCCGAGCAGGCCGTTGTAGTCCAGGTTGATGCGGGCGTCCTTGCCCAGTGCCAGGCTGGCGCGGGCGCCGACGACGGCGGCGTCGCGGTCCATTGAGACGCTTTGTGTGTTGAAGCTGTTGCCTGCGCTGGCGAAGGCCAGGTGTTGTTCCGACGAGGTGTCGCTCAGGTTGTGCTGCCAGCCGAGGATGGCGGAGACGTCGAGTTTTTGGGTGTCGTTGAGGTTGAAGCGGTTGACCGCGCGCAGGCCCAGAGTGGAAAGCACGGTGTCGCGGGTGTCGTCACCGCCTTTGAGGGCTGTGGCGCCGCCTTTTTCGGTGAAGCTGTCGCTGTCAAAATGGACGTAAGCCAGGTTGGCGAATGGCTCCAGTGCCAACGGTTGCAGGTTGAGGCGGTAGGCGGCTTCGGTGAAGACCTGGCTCGACTGGGCGTCACGTTTGACTTTCTGGCGGTCGGAAAACTCGCCGAATTGCAGGTCGCGTTTCACGTCGATGCGGTGCCAGCTGTGCGACGCGCCTGCGGTCAGGCGGAGTGCGCCCTGTTCGTGGCCGATGTAGGCGCCCAGGTGGTAGCTGTCTGCCGAGGCACGCGAATGGGTGTAGTCGCCCAAACTCAGCGAGGTGTCGCTGTAACCGGCCATCGCGCCCAAACGGGTGTGCTCGCTGATCAGGCCGTCGACACCGGCGAGCAAGCCGCCCAAGGATGAAGTCGAGCTGGCGCTGTCGCTGCTGCCGCTGTTTTTGCCCCAAGCACCCAGTGCTTTGACCCACACCGAGTTGTCTTCAGCGCCCGGTGCTGGCGGGTCGTACAAGCCTTCTACGCGCAGACGGTCACCTACGGCGTCGCGCAGTTGGCGGCTGTCGTTGATCAGTTGCGTGGCGATGGCCGGATGCACTTCGCCCGACAGCTGGGTGAACGCACGGCGTGCGGTCGCGGTGTCCGGGCTGAGGATCACGCTTTCGTACACCGAGTTGCCCGCACTCAGTTGCTCGATGGCCTGGGCCACGCTGCGCTGGTTGTCGGTTTGTGCAGCGCTGGCGAAGCTGTCGCCGTTGCGCTCGAGGGCCAGGGTCAGGCCGGTGCCGGTGTACGCCAGGTTGCCGGCGAGGAACGCGTAGTCGTCTGTGACCGAACCGAACTGGCCCTGAATGCCGCCCGCCGCTTGCAACACGTTGTATTGACGACCGATGACGCTGGGGGTCTGGTTGCTGCTCAGCAGTGCGGCGTTGTCGTTTTCCAGCGTCAGGGCCATGTTGGCGCCGCTGACGGTCGCGGTGCCGCCGACCACGAGGCGGTCACTGGCGGTGGGCGACAATTCCACCGCGTAGGTCGAACCGGGTGCCAGGTTGAGGTCGCCCGCCACTTGAAGGGTGCCGATGGAGTTGCCCGGCGCGACGGTGCCGCCCTGGTTGGCGGTCAGCGACGCAACGCTGCCGTTGCCGCCCAGCACGCCGCCGCTGTTGACGGTGACCGCCGAAGCCAGCGAGCCGTTGATCGCCAGGCGACCTTGATTGACCAGCGTCGGGCCGCTGTAGCTGTTGGCCCCGGTCAGCACCAGAGTGCCGATGCCTTGTTTGGTCAGGCCGCCGTGGCCGGCAATGTTATTGCTCCACACATCCAGCCCGCACTGCGGGCCGGTGCAAGTGCGTTGGGTCGGCTTGCCGGCATCGACAATCGCGCCGACGCCTGGCAGGTCCGCAACGAACTGACTGTCGCCGTAGGCACCGTCGATGCGGAACTCGGCCGGAATGTCCGCTTCGGTGACGAACAGGCTCGGGCCGTTGACGGCTTTGCCGAGGTTGATCATGCCCCAGCCGTACAACGCATCCACGCCGGGTGCGCCAAGGTCGGTCGCGGTGGTTTTCAGCACGTCGGCGACCTGTGCGCCGGTCATGTACGGAAAGCGCTCCATCAACACGGCCATGCTGCCCGCCACATGCGGCGCAGCCATTGAGGTGCCGTTCTTGTTGGCCCAGCCGACGGTCAGGTCTTCAAGGCTGGTGCCGTTGAGGACCGAGCTGTAGATGCGCGTGCCCGGTGCCGAGACACAGAAACTGGCGGTGTAGCCGCAGCGCGACGAGAAGGTGCTGAGCGTGTAAGGCGTGGTCGCGGCGTCGGCGGCGTTGGGGTTTTGTTGCAGGGCGGCAACGGTCAGCCAGTTCGGGGCGATGTCCGGTACGAAGTAACCGAGCCCGGCCATCGCGTCGGGGTTGTTGAGGTTGTAATCGTTGCCCGCGGCGAAGATAGTCACCACACCGCTGCGCGCGGCATCGATAGCGCCCTGATACGCGCCGCCCGGACGGGTGCCGAGGATCTGGCGGATCTGGTCGAACTGCACTTGCGCGTCCTGCACGGTGAAGTGCGGAAAGGCCGGATCGCGACCGCCCTTGTCGAAGCGATCAGTGATGCCGATGCCCCAGCTGTTGTTGATGACCCGTGCGCCGCTGTTGACCAGCGCATTCCAGCCGGCCTGATACACCGCGCCGTCGTTGCCCAGCACGATGCCGTCTTCCGGGCCTGGGTCGCCATTGTCGGCACTGATGATCTGCGCGTTGTAGGCCACGCCGTGCATCGGTCCGCCATCACGATCGCCACCCGCGATACCGCCCACGTGGGTGCCGTGGTTGCCGAGTTTGCCGCCGGAGTCCAGGGTCGGCGCACCGTCGTAGCGGAAGGCGTCGCCCGCCTTCACCGGGATGTACGGGTCGGTGTACTCGCGGAGGCCGCTGGTGACCAGGTTGACCACCTTGTTGGCGCTGGAGAATTCCGGGTGCGGGGCGTAGACCGGCTGGTCGAAGATGCCCAGTTTGATGCCCTTGCCGGAGTAACCCGCGGCATAGGCCTGATCGGCGTTGATCGCGCCAATGCCCCAGTCGGCCTTGAATTCGGCACTGCGCCAACTGGCGGGATTGCCGGCCTGACCGGCTTCCACATAAGGCGCTGCATGGGCCACGCCCATGCTGGCGAGGTAACAGGCCAGCGCGCCGCAGGAAGCGCGATTGATCGCCCGAATGGCCTGGCGCAGGGGTTTGACAGCGGTATGGCGGGTGTTGGATGCATCTTTCATGTAACGACCGTCCTTAGTTAACGCGCACGAGTCTCTGCGCGCATGCCTCTGCATGCGCGTCGTTCTTTTTGGTTCAGGCTTGGGTAATGCTCAGGTTAAAACTGCCAGTTGAGGCTCAGGCCGACACCGTGGCTTTTTTCACGGCTGGCCAGTTGGCCGCTGTAATCGAGGCTGATCCTCGCGTCTTTGCTCAGCGCAAGGCTGGCGTGAGCACCGACCAGCGCGGCATCGCGCACCAGCGGCGAGCTTTCGATGCCGAAGCTGCCGCCACCCGAGGCAAAGGCCAGGTGCTGCTCGGCATCGGTGTTGCTCAGGTTGTGCTGCCAGCCAAGGCTGCCGGACAGGTCGACTTTCTGCCGCTCGGTGATCGCGATGGTTTTCAACGCACGCACGCCGAGGGTGCTGAGCACCGCATCCCGGTTATCGCTGCCGGCAGACAGCGCCGCTGCATCGCCCTTCTCGGTGAAACCGTCAGTGTTGAGGTGGACGTAGGCCAGATGGGCGAACGGTTCGAGGGTCGCCGGTTGCAGGCGGATGCGGTAGGCCGCTTCGGTGAACACTTGCGTACTCTGGGCATCGTGCCTGGTTTTCTGCTTGCCGGCTGCGCCGCCGACCTGCACGTCACGTTGCGCATCGATGCGGTGCCAGCTGTGCGCGCCGCCGAGGGTCAGGCGCAACGCGCCGATTTCATGGCCTACATAAGCGCCCAGGTGGTAGCTGTCCACCGAGGCTCGGGAATGCGTGCCCGAGCCCATGTTCAGCGAGCTGTCGCTGTAACCCGCCACGACGCCCAGACGCGTGTCGTCGGCAACGTTGCCATCGACACCCGCCAACAGACCGCCAATCGAACTGGTGTAACCGGCGGTGTCGTCACGTGAATCGGTCTTGCCCCAGGCGCCCAAGGCTTTGAGCCAGAAGTTGTCTTGCGCGGTGGTGTGGCCGTCGGTGCCGAATGCACTGCCCCCCAGGCGCTCAACGACCGCATCGCGAACCTGGCGGCTGTCGTTGATCAACACGCTGCCAATGGCCGGGTAGATTTCACCGGACAATTGCTGAAAGCTGTCTCGGGCAGCAGCTGCGCTTTGAGTCAGCAACAGGTTTTCATACACCGCGTTGCCTGCACCCAGTTGCTCGGCAGCAGTGGCCACGGCGGCTTGGTTGGGGGTTTGTGCAACGCTGCTGAAGGCGGTTGTTTGCTCGACGTTCAAGGCAACGCCGGTGGCGGCATAATCCAGTCGGCCACCCAGAAACGCGTAATTGGACGTTACCGTGCCGAACTGGCCATTGACGCCATTGGCGGCCTGCAACACGTTGTATTGACGGCCCACCACGCTCTGGATCGGCGCAGAACTCAAGGCAACCGGCGTGTTATCCAGCTCCAGCGTCATGTTTGCGCCTGACACCGTCGCACTGCCAGTCGCGACGATACGATCGCTGGCGGTGGGCGAAAGCTCCACGGCGTAGGTCGAACCCGGCTCAAGGGTGAGATCACCGTTGACCCGCAGGGTGCCGATGGAATTGCCCGGCGCAACGACACCGCCGCTGCGCGCCGTCAGCCCGCCGACCTGGCCATTGCCACCCAACGTGCCGCCCGCGTTGACCTGTACGGCCGATACCAGCGAGCCGTTGACCGACAACACGCCACCGTTGACCAGTGTGTCACCGCGATAGGTGTTGGCGCCGTCCAGAATCAGTCGGCCTGCGCCGGATTTGACCAGGCTGCCCTGATACTGACGCTGCGCCGCGGCGGCAGCGCGGGCGGTGCCAGTGGCGTAGTCAGCTTGATCCTGTTGACTGGCGGTGCTGGCGACGCCGTTTTGCCAGCCTTTGCTGATCAGTGTTTGCCGCCAGGTGGCCTGCTCGGCGGAGTCTTCGGACTGACGCTGAATCAGCGCCTGATCGGAGATGTTGTTGCTCCACACGTCGCTCAGGCCTGCGCCCAGATTGGCATCGAAGGTGCCGAGCAATTGACCGGGACCGCGCATCGCCCGCTCCAGGTTCGCCACACCCCAACCGACGCTGTTGGTCGGCGCTTGAGTGACCGAGCCGTCCAGCTGGGTCGCCGTGGTCAGCAGCACTTGCAGCGCCTGCTCGTTGTTCATGTACGGGAAGCGTTCCATCACCAGCGCCAGCGCACCGGTCGCATGGGGCGCGGACATCGAGGTGCCGGACTTGATGCCGTAACCGCCGCCCGGCACGGTGCTGTTGATCAGCCGACCGGGCATGGTGATGCACCAGTATTTGGAGAGGCCGCACTGGTTGTAGCGTTGACCGTTGCTACTGTCGAGGCCCGACACGGCCAGCCCGTGACCTTCGAGGTCCGGTTCAAAAAACGGCAGCGACGCCCGCACACTGGCGTTGGCGTAACCGCTGTTGCCCGCGCTAAACACGTTGATCACGCCTTTGCGCGAGACGTTAGCGGCTTCGTCCAGCCAGGTGCCGCGGTTGTAATGCTGAGCGTAGGCAGCGCGCACCCCTGCTTCGGTGGCGTAAGTCACATCGGACGGCTGGCTGCCCCAGCTGTTGTTGATGGCGCGCACGCCAGCATCGGCCAACGCGCCGTACACCGCCTTGAAATACTGCGGGTCAGGGTTGGGGCCGAACAGGAAGCTGTCGTTCTGGTTGGTGTTGCCAACGTAGATTTGCGCGTTGTACGCCACACCATGCATTTCCACGCCATCACGCGCAGCACCCATCGTGCCGGTGACGTGTGTGCCGTGGGTGTCGTTATTCGGGTTGATGGCGCCAGTGATACTGAACGGCGAGCCGTTGACGTAGGTGCCTGTGGCGGTCACTGCGTGATAGCGGGACGGGCTGGCTTCTGGGTGGGACGGATCGAAACCCGAGTCCAGCGCGCCGATCTTGACCCCTGCGCCGGTGATACCAGCGGCGTAGGCCTGATCCGCCTGAATGCGGCCCAGGCCCCAATCGCTTTGAAATTCTGCCGAGCGCCAACTGGCGGCATTGCCCAACTTGCCCTGCTCGACATAATCGGCCTGAGCAGAACAGCCAAACGTAAAAGACAGGGCACACAGTGCGCCGGTGGCTACAGGCTTGAACGAATAACGGACAGCATTAACGCACGTCGACTTTTGCATCCCTGCTTACCTGATCATGGTCGGCTCGTAATTGAGCGAGTCCAGAACATAATCCGCAGTTACACACTTGGCAACAGATTTATTTCAATTCTGATACAAAGGCTCAGGTATATGAATAGCACATTGCTGCTTATATACATCAGTGATATCCGTTTGAATCTATTGAATTTATCAGGATGAACAAGGGTTTCTACCGCTCACGGATAGTGGCTATATAATTGCACGCAATTGCATTTTCGCTCTTTGATGAGGCGTATTTACAGCAACAACCGGTTAAGCGCCTTACTTATCTAAGCCTGTAGAAGTTGTCCAACAATAGTTGATCAACATGGAATTCTGATCTGCCCAAGAGATGACGCAGAGCGTCACGAACTGCATGCCCACGCGGAGCGATGGGCACGATACGCGTTGAATTCGGCAGCCGTGTACGTGGCTGGAGCACACAACAGATCCTCATGCCCACGCGAAGCGATGGGCACGATACGTGTTGAGTTCGGCGGCCGTGTGCGTGGCTGGAGCACACACCTGGTTCTCGTTGCCACGCATGGAATACATTCCGGGCGATCTACGTCCCCTCCGCGCCTCATTGGAGCGAATGACGCTACCGACTGAACCGTTCCGCCAGGCTGTGCAGGTACTGGGCCATTTCTTCCAGTTCGGTGCTGATCTGCGAGCCTTGCTGCGCCTGACCGGCGCTTTGGTCACAGAGTTGCGCGATGCGGGTGATTTGCTGGCTGATGTTTTCCGCCACGTGGCTCTGTTCTTCGGACGCCGAGGCCATTTGCTGGCTCATGCCGGTGATGCGGGACACGGCCTGGCTGATGCCGTCCAGCGCCTTCTGCACCGCCTCGACGCTGGCCACGCTCTCCAGTGATATCTGCTCGCCTTTGTTGGCCGTCAGCACCGCACGGTTGGCGTTGTCGCGCAGGCTGGTGATGATCTGCTGGATTTGCTCGGTCGAAGACTGGGTGCGTGAAGCCAGCGAGCGGACCTCATCGGCCACCACCGCAAAGCCACGCCCCTGCTCGCCCGCACGGGCCGCTTCGATGGCCGCGTTGAGCGCCAGCAGGTTGGTTTGCTGGGCGATGGCATTGATCACGTCCACCACGCTGACAATCGACTGCGTCGCCTCGGCCAGTTCACCCACCGCGCTGCCGATGTCGGTGACCGAATTGGCCATGTGCCGAATCGCCAGCAGGCTTTCATCGGCCAGACCGCGCCCCTGCTGCGCCAGCTTGTCAGCCTCTTCGGCGGCGTGCGCCGTGTTCTGCACGTTGTGGGTCACTTCCTGAATGGTCGCTGCCATCTGGTTGATCGCGGTCGCCGACTGATCCGCTTCGCTGCGCTGCTGATCCAGCGATTCCGCCTGACGCAACGACAACTGCGCGGAGCGTCCGGCGTGCTGGCGAACGCTTTCGCCAGTATCCGCCAGCCGTGTCAGGGCCGTCTGCAGGCGGGCTTCTTCACTGAGCATCGCCAGGTCGAGTTGCGCCTGCGGGCCACGGTTGTCGCTGTAGGTCAACGCCACCAGTGTGCTGGTGAAGGCCTTCGGGTGGTCTTCAAGCGTCTTGCGAATGCTGCTGCGCTGACGCATTTCCAGAAAACCGCCCAACACCACCAACACGACCGGAATCATGATGATCGACGGCAGATCGTCCAGCAGGTACACACCGCTCGCCAGGGCGAGGGCGCAGATGATCATCGGCAATTGGCGAATCAGGTGATAAGCCGCCGTGCTGATGGCAGACACTGCTGGCTTCCCCTCGCGCAGGCGTGCATACAACGCGTCGGCACGCCGAACCTGATCGCGGGTCGGCAGCGAACGTACGGACTCATAACCGACGACGCGGCCATTCTCGTAAACGGCGGTGACGTAGGCGCTGACCCAGTAATAATCGCCTTGCTTGGAGCGATTCTTGACCACGCCCATCCAGGGTTTGCCCTGTTTGATGGTTTCCCACATGTGGGCAAACACCGAAGCAGGCATGTCCGGATGGCGCACCAGATTATGCGGCTGCCCGATCAGCTCTTCACGGGTAAAGCCGCTGAGGGTCACAAAGGCGTCGTTGCAGTAGGTGATCTTGCTGTTGAGGTCGGTGGTGGAAATGAGACGTTCAGATGCCGGGAAAGTCCGTTCAGTCTGCGTAATGGGCATATTGACGCGCATTAAAAACCACTCCGTTGAATGCTCGATAGTCCGGGCCAGTCTTGAAGGTGTAGCACAGCCTCTTGAAGTGGCAACCGGTGAGTCATCGCAGGGGTTATCGCCCGTGGCCGTCGGGTCTTTAGTGCTGGCCGGTCATTGGTGCGGGATTGGCGTTTGCATCGTCATGGGGATGTCTGCACCATGCCGGCCTCGACAGCGATTCCACCTCAGGCATTTCCATGACACGCGATACGACGTCCGCGCTGACAGGGTTCATCAGAAAATTGCGCAGGCTCTTGCGCCGCACCGCGGATACACCGGTGGCTCGCGCCCCTGATCAACAGCCGGATGCACCTGCTGTTGAGCCGACGCCCTCCGCTCAGCCTGTCGACGTCCAGCCTGCCCGGCGTATCAAAAAGCCTCGCGCGCGCGACGTGCCAAAACCTGCACCCGCACCTTCAGCGCCCGCGTGCCCGCATTGCAAAAAAACGATGGTGATCAAAGTGGCCCGGACCGGCAAGAACGCCGGGGAGTTCTGGGGGTGTGCCGCATATCCGGCGTGTCGGGGTATTCGGCCGATCTTTCGCTGAGCGCAAGACCGGCCTGCCGTTTCAGAAAATACTGCGAACTCAGCTGATCCCGGCCAGCAGTTCCCGCGCCATGCGCCGGTGTTCGTCGTCTGACTCGGCAATGACCTGTTGCAGGATTTCCCGAGCCGACTCGATGTCGCCCTCCTCGATCAATACCTGAGCCTGATTGATCTGGCTGAGCGGCGGCTCTTCAAGGTCCAGCAGGTCAAAATCGGAATCATCGCTCATGAAACTGTCGAGAAACTCGTCGCTCAAGTCGTCTGCAGCGACGGGCGCGACCACCTCGACGGGCTCAATCACCTCAGGCTCCGAGAAGTCGCTGAGGAACTGCTCATCCGAGAGTTCGAACACTTCAGGCAACTGAGTCAGGTCAGAAGAGAAGCCGGGGTCGACGTCGACAGGTGCGACCGTCGCGGGAGCTTTGTTGCGCGGCGGCGGGCTGTCGAACGGGTCGACCAGGTCCCAGTCGGCGTCCATCGACAGGTCGTCGAGGTTCAACTGGAATTCGTCGGCATGTTGCGGGTTCAGGGCCGCAGCGGTTGTTTCGTCCAGTTGCGCTGCTGGCTCGGGTTCAAGATCAGGCAGCAGATCAGGCTGAACACGTTCGGCTGCCGCCGGCTCGGGCTTATCGAACGACAGCCCGCTGGCCGCAACGGCAGCAGCAGGCACCAAAGCCGCAGCCGCAGGGATTTCAGCGGCTTTGATTTGCGGAAAGCGGTCGCGGATGTCCTGAATGGTCTGCGGGTCGACGCCATGTTCCAGCGCCGCTTGCTCTTCGCGGACAAACCCGCTGCCGTCGCCCTGCTCTGCCAGCAACTCCAGCAACCTGATGCGAATGTCGCCACGCTCCGGCTGCGTCTCCAACGCACTGCGCAGAATGCCCATCGCCTCGCTGAACCGTCCGTAGGCGATGTAGATACTGACACCGTCCAGCGCGTCGGGCGCTGCGCCCGCCTGACGTTGCGACGCAGCGGGCCTGACCGGTGCAGGCGCTGTATCAGGGCTGACTTGCGGCGCAACGGCAGGCACTTCAAACACCGGCAGCATTGAGGCTTGGGCGGGTTTGATCAACGGATCATCAGGGGTGGTCGGCGCTGCTGCAGCCAAGGCACGCTGCTGGCGTTGTTTCGAATAGGCAAACGCCAGCAGCAGAAGCACGATCAGCACGGCGGCGAGCAGTATCGGCAGGCTGACAAACGATTCACTGCCTGGCGCGACCGCCGCCGCAGGCTGAACCGGAACAGCGGCAGGCGTGGCGGGCGATGGTGCAGGCGTTGCCGGCGCGACCGGCCGAGCGGCGGATTGCGCCAGGGCCAGATCGCTGCGCAAGGCGGTGATCTGCTTGTCCTTGCCGCTCATCTGTTCTTGCAGTTCCTGAGTCTGCACCTTGAGGGCTTCCAGCGATTGTTCCAGTTGCTGGTTTTCGATGGCCGCCGCCGAGAGCTGTTCGGCGGTGCGCTGCAATTCGGCAGGTTTCGCTTGCGGTGCCGCGGCGTTTGCAGCGGGGGCCGCAGCACCAGGCAGCGTTGCTGAATCCGGTAGCAGCAGATCCTGACCGACTTTAAGCCCTGCCCCGGCACCGGCCGCGAACACCTGCGGGTTGAGCGAACGGATGCCGTCCGCCAACTGACTCGCCGACACCTTGTTGCCCGGCCCTTGCAGGCGGCTGGCGATGCCATTGAGCGTGTCGCCACTGACAACTGTGTAATGTTTGCCCTGCACCGCAGCGGGCGGCGCAACCGGCATGCGGGTTTCCTGCGCGGCGTTCGCCAGGCGCGGCTGATTGCGGCTGCGGGTCGCGGCCAGGCCTTGCGGGGACGTGGCCGGGTCAAGCAGCAAGGTGTATTCGTGCAGCAGGTCGCCATTGGGCCGCGCCAGTTGCACGAGAAAACTCAGGTAAGGCTCGGTGACCGGCTTGCTGGACACCACCCGGATCACACCACGATTGCCACGCAGCACCGGGGTGAAACGCAGGTCGTTAAGGAAGAACACCCGCTCGATGCCTGCCTTGGCGAACGCCTCGGGAGACGCGAGCCGGGCCACAACGTCTTCGTTGCTGAGCCCGTCCGTTTCCAGCACCTCGATTTCAGCGTTCAACGGCTGATTGAGCGCCGAATGCAGAGTGATTTCACCCAGCCCCAGTGCCGACGCCAGGGTAGAACAGGTCAACAGCGAGAACGCCATGACGCTCTTGCAAAACACTGCGCGTGCCGTGCGGCCTGCACCTTCGACAGCAGCCAGGGAATTCTTCAAAATGCGAACCCTTATGGAAACCACAGCAGGCTTCTCACGTAATCAGATGGACGTCAGTATCCATTGCGAGAGTATGGTTGAGAACTCGCCGCTTCGTCTCAGGATCTTTCCAGATTGGCCAGAATCTGTGAATGCACCCGCATGCTGACGCGCAGATCGTCTTCGCTCACGCCTTGCAACAGTTCCACACGCAAGACATTGGCAATGTTCTCGATTTTCTCGATCAGGGGGAACGCCGTGTCACAGAGCAGAATCTTCTTTGCCCGACGGTCTTCGGCGACCGCCACGCGTTGAACCAGGCCTTGCTTTTCAAGGCTGTCGAGCAAACGCGCCAGGGTCGGACCTTCAACCCCGACACTCTGCGCCAGCTCGCGCTGGGTCGGCGGTTCGTTGAAGCGCGCAAGGTGCAGAAGAACCAGCCAGCGAGCCTGTGACAGGCCCAGATCGACCAGCCGACGATCCAGCTCGGCGCGCCAGCCCCGGGTCAGGTGGCCAAGTTGCATCCCGAAACGGTGTTCATCAGTCAATGGCATAAGGGAACTCATGATTCAAACTAATTATTAGCGAGCTAAGCATGGTCCTTATGATCAGGCAAGCAGGAGGCGGTGACGATTCGTCGCACGCCGTTATACCTCAAATTCCGATTGCAGCGCCGCACGCACGCAATACAACACGCCTTCCGGGACCCGCCCGGCGAATTGTTCGGCAATGGCCGACACCGGCGGCAACTCGCCTTCGCCGTCGAGAAAGGCGTCCTGAACCTCACCCAGCAAATCTTCCGGCAGGTCCAGCGCCTGCTCGATGGACAATTGCTGCTTGCCGATGGCCTCGGCCAGCAGGGTGTACACGTTTTTCTCCGAACACTGCAACTGGCCAGCAATCTGCGTCGGCGTCATCCCGGCTCGCGCCAGGCTGATCAGCTCGTGGCGCACATCGGCCACTACGCGAGGTGCCTCGGCCTTGCCGCTGAGGACCTCGAGAAACGCCTCGCCGTAACGCTCCAGCTTGCGGGCACCGACGCCGCTGACGCGGGCCATTTCGGCCATCGATCCCGGCTTGCTGCGCAGCATTTCCAGCAGCGTCGAGTCCGGAAAAATGACATAAGGCGGCACGCCGTGTTCTTCGGCCAGTTTGCGGCGCAGGGCGCGCAGGGCTTCCCACTGCTCGCGCTCTTCGCCTCGCACCAGTTGACTGGCCGGGCTGCCGGAGCTGCTTCTCGATGTGGTTTGTGGTTTGAGGTCGCGGCGCAGTTCCAGAGAAACTTCACCACGCAATAACGGACGGCAGGTGTCGCTCAGGCGCAGGCCGCCGTAGCCTTCCAGGTCGATGTCCGCGAGCCCGCGCGCGACCAACTGGCGGAACAGCGAACGCCACTCGGCTTCGGTACGCGCCTTGCCCACCCCGAACACCGACAGGTGCTGATGACCGAAGCTTTCCACCTTGTCGTTGGATTTGCCGAGCAGTACATCCACCAGATGCCCCACGCCATAGCGTTGGCCGGTGCGGTAGATGGCCGACAACGCCTGACGCGCAGGCTCGGTGGCGTCCCAGGTCTGCACGCCATCGACACAGTTGTCGCAATGGCCGCAGGGGTTGGGCATGTCTTCGTCGAAATAGGCCAGCAGAGTCTGACGGCGGCAGCGGGTTTCTTCGCACAGGGCCAGCATGGCGTCGAGCTTGTGCTGCTCCAGCCGCTTGTGTCGCTCGTCGCCCTCGGAGTTCTGCAACATCTGCTTGAGCATCAGCACGTCTTGCAGGCCGTAGGCCATCCAGGCATCGGCGGGCAGACCGTCGCGCCCTGCCCGGCCGGTTTCCTGATAGTAGGCCTCCAGCGATTTGGGCAGGTCCATGTGCGCCACGAAACGCACGTTGGGTTTGTCGATGCCCATGCCGAATGCGATGGTTGCCACCATGATCAGGCCTTCCTCATTCAGGAAGCGCTTCTGATTGGCGGCGCGGGTTTCCGAGGGCAGCCCGGCGTGGTACGGCAGTGCGGGGTAACCGTTGTCACTCAGGAACACGGCCACTTCATCGACTTTCTTGCGCGACAGGCAGTAGACAATGCCCGCATCGCTGCGCCGCTCGGACAGGAACGCCAGCAACTGTTTGCGCGGCTGTTCCTTGGGCACGATGCGATAGAAGATGTTGGGCCGGTCGAAGCTGGACAGAAAACGCTCGGCATTCTGCAGGTGCAGGCGCGTGACGATTTCTTCCCGGGTGCGCTTGTCGGCGGTGGCAGTGAGCGCGATGCGCGGCACGTCCGGAAACAGCCCGGCCAGTTGCCCCAGTTGCAGGTATTCGGGACGGAAATCATGGCCCCATTGCGACACGCAATGCGCTTCATCAATGGCAAACAGGGCGATTTTCAGGTTTTGCAGGAACGACAGCATGCGTGGCTGAACCAGACGCTCCGGGGCGAGGTACAGCATTTTCACTTCGCCGAGGCGGATGCGGTTGGCCAGCTCGCGCTGCTGCTCGGCACTGAGAGTCGAATTGAGCGCAGCGGCGGAAACGCCCAGCTCGTCCAGCGTGGCCACCTGATCGTCCATCAGCGCAATGAGCGGCGACACAACCACGCACAGACCGTCGCGCAACAGCCCCGGCACTTGAAAGCACAGGGATTTTCCGCCACCGGTCGGCATCAGCACCAGTGCATCGCCGCCGTTGGCTACACGCTCAATAATGGCACCCTGGCGACCACGAAAGCTGTCGTAACCGAAGATGTCTTTAAGTACGCGTTGTGCCTGCTCAAGCATAAAAACCCCGGAATATCCTGCTGCACTGCAAAACGGGGGAGTATACCCGAGCGCTCGCGAGCAATGGATGACTGGGACATCAGCGGTCAAAATTAACTGCAATTGGCCTGCGCGCTGGCGCCACGGACGCTCAAGGCCTAGAATCCAGCATCGTTTATTTTCAAGGTAGTGCCTCCATGTCCTTCGCTGAGCAATTAACCCGCCTGCAAGTCTTCCTCGATGCAGATGAGCTGCACGATGAAGCACTGGACTATGTGGCCGCGCATGGCTACCTGACCGCCCTGTCCATCTGCGCCGAAGAGGTGCCGGAGCGCGAGTGGATCGACGCCCTGTTCTCCGAGGAACCGAAATACAGCAGCGACATCGAGCGTGAAGAAGTCGAAACCACGCTGGTGCTGTTGAAGGCGCACATTGCCCGCCAACTGGCATCGGACGAAGAGTTCGAACTGCCGTGCGATCTGGACCTGGGCGACGACCCGGATGATTCGGACCTTCGCGGCTGGTGCATCGGCTTCATGGAAGGCGTGTTCCTGCGTGAAAACGCCTGGTTTGAAAGTGCCGAGGAAGAAGTCAGCGAAATGCTTCTGCCAATCATGGTCGGTTCGGGCCTGTTCGACGAGCAACCTGAATTTGCCGACATCGCTCAGAACGCCAACCTGATGGACGACATGATCGTGCAGATCCCGGAAGCGCTGACTGCGCTTTACCTGCTGTGCCAGGCCCCGGACGAAAAGCCGGCGATCCTCAAGCCCCGCCATCACTGAGTCGGCGCCTATGGCGCAAGACTCACCGCGCACCAGCCGGCACTGGTGGGTGCGCTACCTGCTTATCGCGGTCGGCTGGTTGAGCGTTGCACTGGGCGTCATCGGTATCTTCCTGCCGGTGCTGCCCACCACGCCCTTTCTTCTGTTGGCCGCCGCCTGTTTCGCCCGCAGCTCTCCCCGCTTCTACCACTGGCTGGTCAACCATCGGCAACTTGGCCCGTGGATTCGCGATTACCTTGAAGGCAACGGCATTCCGCTCAAAGGCAAGGTCTGGGCGATAGCACTGATGTGGGCCAGCATCAGCCTGTCGTGCTACCTGGTGCCATCGGTCTGGGCGCGCACGTTCATGCTGACGAGCGCCGTGCTGGTGACGATTTACATCCTCCGGCAAAAGACGCGCCCGCCTCGCAAATGATGCGCCACAGGCACGCTGCTGCTCAGGCGATCACTTCTTCTTGTCTCTGGCGAACGCGGCTTCCAGCGCTTCATTGATCGTGCGCAAGACCTTGACCCTGGCCCAGCGCTTGTCATTGGCTTCGATCAGCGTCCAGGGCGCAATCTCGGTGCTGGTGCGGTCCACCATGTCACCTACAGCCTGACGGTATTCAGGCCATTTCTTGCGGTTGCGCCAGTCGTCTTCGGTGATCTTGTAGCGCTTGAAGGGGATCTTTTCACGCTCTTGAAAGCGCTCCAGCTGGGTCTGCTGATCAATGGCCAGCCAGAATTTGACGACCACTACGCCAGCGTCCGTGAGCTGCTCTTCGAAATCGTTGATTTCGGCGTACGCGCGCTTCCAGTCGGAGTCGCTGCAAAAACCCTCGACTCGCTCGACCAGCACCCGGCCGTACCAGGAGCGGTCGAAAATGGTGAATTTGCCGCGCGCCGGTATCTGCCGCCAGAAACGCCACAAGTACGGTTGCGCCCGTTCGTCCTGCGTGGGTGCAGCAATCGGCACGATGGCGTACTGACGCGGGTCCAGCGCTGCCGCGACTCGGCGGATCGCCCCGCCCTTGCCGGCCGCATCGTTGCCTTCGAACACCGCCACCAGCGCATGGGTTTTCATGCGTTTGTCGCGCATGAGACCTGCCAGCCGCGCTTGTTCGGTAATCAGTTGTTGCTGATAGTCATCCTTGCTCAAGTGCAGGCTCAGGTCGAGGCTGTCCAGCAAGGTGCGCTCATCATTGTGAATCGCCAGCGGCCCGACCGTCAGTGCGCTGGGTTCGGGCTCGACTTTGTTGAGCGCGGCCTGCATGCCTTCCAGCAGCAGGCGACCCACCGTCAGGCTACGGTAGTTGGCGTTCACGCCCTCGATGACATGCCAAGGCGCGTACTCGCGACTGGTGCGACGCAGTACCCGCTCGCCAAAGCGCACGAACTTGTCGTAAGTCTTGGATTGCTGCCAGTCCAGCGGGCTGATGCGCCAACTGTGCAGCGGGTCATCCTTGAGGGTCTTGAGGCGTAGTTTCATCTGCTTCTTGGACAGGTGAAACCAGAACTTGAAGATCAGCGCGCCCTCGTCGCAGAGCATTTTTTCCAGGCGTTCAGCGCCACTGATGGCCTGATCGAGCACAGCGTCCTTGTACCGGCCATGCACGCGATCCTGAAGCATCTGGCTGTACCAGTTGCCGAAGAAAATCCCCATGCGGCCCTTGGCGGGCAGTTGTCGCCAATACCGCCAGGCAGGCGGGTGTGCCAGTTCTTCGTCGGTCTGCTGATCAAAGGTGCGCACTTCTATCAGCCGCGGGTCCATCCATTCGCTCAGCAGTTTGACGGTCTCGCCCTTGCCCGCGCCTTCTATGCCATTGATCAGCACGATAATCTGCCGACCGGCCTGCTCGTGCAGGTCTATCTGTGCTTCCAGCAACGCTTCACGCAATTCAGGCAGCGCGGCTTCGTAGGTCTCATCGTCAATGGCATGACCGATTTCAGCAGATTCAAACATGCACAACTCCTGATGGGGGGTGGCTCAGTGAACGCCCGATGGAGAGTGTGACCACTGATTGCGGGCATCGGTCAATCCGCGCAGCCTTGATAGCACTTTTATACGCGCAGACGGCTAAAATGCCGCCACTGCCTTCGCTGAGCCTGACATGACTATTACCCGCCACGCCCAGATCGACTGGGACGAACACGGCAACCCGCGTTCCCGCGACTTTTCCGACGTGTATTTTTCCACTGAATCCGGCCTGGACGAAACGCGCCATGTGTTTCTGGTGCAGAACGACCTGCATCGGCGCTTTACCGAATTGCCGGCTGGCGGACGGCTGATCATTGGCGAGACCGGTTTTGGCACGGGGCTGAATTTTCTTTGTGCCTGGCAGTTGTTCGATGAGTGCGCGCCTGTCGATGCACGCCTGCATTTCGTCAGTGTCGAGAAGTACCCGCTGAGCCATGCCGACCTGCAACGGGCGCTTGTGTTGTGGCCGGAACTGTCGAGGCTCGCTCAGCCGTTGCTGGAGCAGTACGTGGCGATACATGAGGGCTTTCAGCGCCTGGTGTTCGATAACGGGCGTGTGACCCTGACGCTGCTGATTGGCGATGCCTTGCAGATGTTGCCGCAACTGGACGGGCAGATCGACGCATGGTTTCTCGACGGCTTTGCTCCGGCGAAGAACCCTGAGATGTGGACCCCGGAACTGTTTGCCGAGCTGGCGCGGCTGTCTGCGCCCACCACCACCATCGGCACGTTCACCAGTACCGGCTGGGTGCGACGCTCGCTGAACGCAGCAGGTTTCAAGATGAAACGGGTGCCGGGCATCGGCCATAAGTGGGAGGTGCTGCGCGGCGTCTTCATTGCCTGGCCGCTGGACGTTGCTTCGGCTCCAGCCGCCAAGCCGTGGTTTGCCCGCCCTCCCCGGGTTGCAGGCGAACGCAAGGCGCTGGTGATCGGCGCCGGGCTGGCCGGGTGCGCCACCGCCGAGAGCCTGGCGCAGCGCGGCTGGCAGGTCAGCCTGCTGGAGCGTCATGCGGCACCGGCGCAGGAAGCATCGGGCAATCCGCAAGGCGTGCTGTACCTGAAACTCTCGGCTCACGGCACCGCCTTGTCACAACTGATCCTGAGTGGTTTCGGCCATACCCGCCGACTGCTCGAACGCTTGCAGCGCGGTGTGGACTGGGAAGCGTGCGGCGTGCTGCAACTGACCTTCGACGACAAGGAAGCCCAGCGCCAGAAGCAACTGACCGAGGCCTTTCCCGAATCACTCCTGCGTTTGCTGGACCAGCCCGCAGCCGAAGCACAAAGCGGCATCGCGCTCGACAGCGGCGGGCTGTTCTACCCCGAAGGCGGCTGGGTGCATCCGCCTGCGTTGTGCCACGCACAGAGCGAACACCCGAACATTCAGCTGATCGCCCATCAGCAGGCGCTGGAGCTGCGGCGTGTCGATGATCAGTGGCAGGTTTGGAGTGATGAACAGTTGATCGACAGCGCGCCTGTCGTGGTGCTGGCCGGGGCGGCTGACATCAAGCAGTTTTCGCAAAGTGCCGACTTGCCGCTCAAACGCATTCGCGGGCAGATCACCCGCCTGCCACAGACCCCGGCCAGCATGGGGCTGCGCAGCGTGGTCTGCGCCGAAGGTTATGTGGCGCCAGCCCGGCTGGGCGAACACACGCTGGGGGCCAGTTTCGATTTCAACAGTGTAGACCTGACGCCGAGTCTGGCCGATCACGTCGGGAATCTGGAGCTGTTGCAGGAGATATCGAAAGACCTCGCTGCGCGCCTTGCAGCCGCCGACCTGCCGCCCGAGCAGTTGCAAGGCCGTGCGGCGTTTCGCTGCACCAGTCCGGATTACCTGCCCATTGTCGGGCCGTTGGCAGACCGCGACGCATTCGTTCAGGCCTATGCGGCGCTGGGCAAGGATGCGCGCCAAGTACCGGACATCGCCTGCCCGTGGCTTGAGGGGCTGTACGTCAACAGCGGTCATGGCTCTCGCGGGCTGATCACTGCCCCGCTGTCCGCAGAGTTGATCGCCGCCTGGCTCGACAACGAACCGCTGCCGTTGCCGCGCAGCGTGACGGAAGCCTGCCACCCCAATCGGTTTGCGCTGCGCGGGCTGATTCGCGGCGGCGGGAAGTAGTTTAGGATTCTCGTTGCGCACGCTCCGGTGTGGGCATGCTGGTCGCGACGCTCTGCGCCGCAAAGAGGACGCAGAGCGTCCTGAACGGCATGACGACGCGGAGCGTCGCACGATAGCGAATACCCCGTTTCCTGTGCAGAGCACGCGTAACGAAAAGGTGTCAGGGCTTTCGACTCTCGTTCCAAGGCCCTGCGCGACAACAATTACCATCAGCCGCGACGCGCGGTCGCTCAGGCGCTACTCTTGAACCTCAGTCAGACAATTGAGCCACTCATGTTGCAAGTGCGAAACGTATTCAAGCGCTATACCACGGCACAGGGGCCTCTGGCTGTGTTGCGGGGGGTGGATCTGCACCTGTCACAGGGCGAAAGCCTGGCGCTGATGGGCGAATCCGGCAGTGGCAAGAGTACGTTGCTGCACCTGGTGGCGGGCCTTGATCAGGTCGATGAGGGCAGTATCGACGTCGCGGGCCAGCGTCTGGACCTGATGAACGAAAGCCAGCTGGCTAACTGGCGACGTACCGAAATCGGTCTGGTGTTTCAGCAGTTCAACCTGATCGGCAGCCTGAAAATAGCTGACAACCTGGCATTTCAGGCGCGACTGGCGGGGCGTTTCGATGCCGTCTGGCAGGCACAATTGATCGAGCGACTCGGGCTGGGCGATCTGCTTGACCGCTACCCCGAGCAACTGTCTGGCGGCCAGCAGCAACGGGTCGCCATCGGTCGCGCCCTGGCTTCACGTCCCGGCCTGCTGTTGGCCGACGAACCCACCGGCAATCTCGATGAGGCCACCAGTGACGAAGTGCTGCAGCTGTTGCTGGACCTGCTCGGTGACAGCACCACCAGCCTGTTGATGGTCACCCACAGCCCACGGGTCGCCGAACGCCTGGCGCGTCAGGTGGTGTTGCATCATGGCCGTCTGGCGACCGAAGGCGGCCGCTGAGGTGCGGGTTTTCTACTGGACCCTGCGCGCATTGCTCAGCCACTGGCGGCGTCATCCGGTGCAGTTCTTCAGCGTGCTGACCGGCTTGTGGCTGGCCACCGCACTGCTGACCGGCGTACAGGCGCTCAACAGCCAGGCACGTGAAAGCTACCAGCGAGCGAGCCAGTTGATCGGCGGCGAGCCGCAGACCAGCATTACCGCGACCGGCGGTGGGTTGTTTGCTCAGGAGCTGTTCATCCAGTTGCGCCGCGAAGGCTGGCCTGTGTCGCCCGTACTGCAAGGGCGCATTGTGCTTAAAGGGCTGGAAGATCGCCGCTTGCAACTGATGGGCATCGAACCGGTGACGCTTCCCCCGGGGTCGGCACTGGCCGGGCAGACCCTGGATTCCGATCAAATCGTCGACTTCCTCACGCCGCCGGGCACCACCTGGATTGCGCCGCAGACGTTGCAAACCTTGGGGCTTGAGGAAGGCCAGCAACCACTGACTGAACACGGCATGCCACTGCCGCCACTGCGCACCAAAACCGACATGGCACCCGGCGTTCTGCTTACCGACATAGGCTTTGCGCAATCGCTGCTCGGCCAGCCTGGGCAGTTGTCCAGAATGCTGCTGGCCAAGGACTTTGCCGCGCAGGATTCAGTGCTGCCGCCCGCCTTGAGCAACCTGCTGGTCATCAAGAAAAGTGGCGAAGAAAACAACCTGGAGCGCCTGACCGAAAGCTTTCACCTGAACCTGAATGCGCTCGGGGTACTGTCATTTATCGTCGGCCTGTTCATCGTCCACGCCGCCATTGGCCTGGCACTGGAACAACGTCGCGGCCTGCTGCGCAACTTGCGCGCTTGCGGGGTCAGCGCCCGCTTGCTGATCATCGCGCTAGGCGTCGAGCTGGGTGCGCTGGCTTTGCTGGGCGGGCTGTTCGGCGTGGTCAGCGGCTATCTGCTGGCCAGCCTGCTACTGCCAGATGTCGCAGCCAGCCTGCGAGGGCTTTATGGTGCTGAGGTCGCGGGGCAATTGAATCTCAGCCTCTGGTGGTGGCTCAGCGGGATCGGCCTGAGCCTGCTCGGCGCCTTGTTGGCCGGTGCCAACAGTCTGCTGCGCGCCGCCCGCATGCCCTTACTGGCATTGGCTGATGCCCAGGCCTGGCAGCAGGCCCATGCGCGTTGGCTGCGACGGCAGGCGTGGGTGGCGGCATTCGGTGCCGTGATTGCCGTGGCGGCCTTGCTGTTCGGCAGCACGCTGATGCTGGGCTTCGTGATGATGTCCGCCCTGCTGCTCAGCGCAGCGTTGGGCCTTCCAGTGTTGCTGGACGCACTGCTTGGCGGGCTGTTGAAGCGCAGTCGCTCAGTGCTGGGCCAGTGGTTTCTCGCCGACTGCCGTCAACAGTTGCCAGCCTTGAGCCTGGCGCTGATGGCGCTGCTGTTGGCGATGGCCGCAAATATTGGCGCTGGCAGCATGACCTCGGGCTTTCGCCAGACTTTCAACAGCTGGCTGGAGCAACGGTTGACAGCCGAGCTTTACGTCAGCCCGCAAGACCCGACTCAGGCAGAGCCGCTGCAAACCTGGCTGAGCCAGCAACCCGATGTCAGCGCCGTGCTGCCCAACTGGCAGGTGCCGGTTCAGATCGAGGGCTGGCCTGCCGATCTGTTCGGGGTGATTGACCACACCACTTATCGCCAACACTGGGCGTTACTGGAATCAGTCACCGGCGATGCGTGGAGTCTTCTGCGTGACGACGATACGGTCATGCTCAGCGAGCAACTGGCGCGCCGTCTCGGGCTGGGACTGAACGACACGCTGAATATCCCGGTGCCCAACGGCCAATGGACGGTGCGGATCGTCGGTATATACGCCGACTATGGCAATCCGAAAGGCCACTTGCTGGTGAATTCGAAACACGTGCTCGCCCACTGGCCGCAACTGACGCCGGTCCGTTTCAATCTGAGGATCGATCAGGCGGCCATCCCGCCCTTGGTCAACGCACTGCAGGCACGTTTCAAGCTGGACGATACTCACATCATCGATCAAAGCCAGCTCAAGCAATGGTCGAGTCAGGTCTTTGAGCGAACGTTTGCAGCCACTGCCGCCCTTAACAGCCTGACACTGGGCGTGGCCGGCGTGGCGCTGTTCATCAGCCTGCTGACCCAGAGCCAGAGCCGTCTCGGGCAACTTGCACCGCTGTGGGCATTGGGGGTAACGCGACGACAGTTGATGCTGCTCAACCTGGGGCAGACCTGGCTGCTGGCTGTGCTGACGCTCGTGCTCGCAGTGCCGCTAGGGCTCCTGCTGGCGTGGTGTCTGGACGCCGTGATCAACGTTCGCGCCTTTGGCTGGCGCCTGCCGCTACAGGTGTTCCCGCTGCAATTGCTGCAATTAATGGCACTCGCAATGCTGGCGACCTTGCTGGCCTCGGCGTGGCCGCTGCTGAAGCTGTATCGCAGCCGACCTGCGGATCTCCTGAGGACGTTCGCCAATGAACATTAAGTGGCTGATGCCGCTGGCCGTCGCGTGGCTGCTCGCTGCCTGCGATGACAAACCGCCGCAACCCGAAAGCGGTTTCGCCGGGCTGGGCAACGAAGCCGACGCCTACACGCAGGTCACGCCTGGCAAGGTTTTCTCATTTCCCGAAGACCACGGCCAACACCCCGGCTTTCGCATCGAGTGGTGGTACATCACCGCCACCTTGAAAGATGACACCGGCCAGCCATTCGGTGTGCAATGGACCCTGTTCCGCAGCGCCTTGCGACCCGGAACGCAGGCCGGCAGCGGCTGGAACGAAGGCACGATCTGGCTGGGCCATGCGGCGGCGACGTCGGGCAGCGGTCATTACGTGGCAGAGCGCTTTGCGCGGGGCGGAATCGGACAGGCCAACGTAACGCGGACACCCTTCGCCGCCTGGATCGACGACTGGGCATTCACCAGCGACGCACACACCGGAGACCCGCTCACCTCCATGCAGTTGAAAGCCAGCGGCAAGGATTTTCGCTACGACCTGCACCTGACCTCCAGCAAACCGCTGGTATTACAGGGCGAACAGGGCTTCAGCCAGAAATCCGAGGCGGGCCAGGCTTCCTACTATTACAGCCAGCCGTTTTTCGATGCCAAAGGCAGCGTTGTCATTGAGGGCAAAACCCATCAGGTCAGCGGCAAAGCCTGGCTGGATCGGGAATGGAGCAGTCAGCCACTGACCGCCAATCAGAGCGGCTGGGACTGGTTTTCCCTGCAACTGGCAGACGGCGACCGACTGATGCTCTACCGCATCCGTTACAAGAATGGCGCCCCTTACCTGACCGGCAACTGGATCGGCGCCGACGGCACGACCACGCTACTGCACGCCAACGAGATCAGCCTCGACCCCCTGAACGAAACCTCGATCGACGACCACAAAGTGCCGACCCGCTGGGCGATCAGGGTTCCCGGCAGGAACCTCGACATCACCACCGAAGCACTGAACCCCAAGGCCTGGATGGGCACCAGCATTCCCTACTGGGAAGGCCCGGTGAGTTTCAGCGGCAGCCAGAAGGGGGTCGGGTATCTGGAGATGACGGGGTATTGATTGTTTCAACGCCAGCCTACGTTACGCTCGACCGAGTTTTTCCAGTGCTGCATCGGCCAGGAAGGTCGAACGACTCTTGATGCTGTGATCCCTCACATAACGGTCGATCTGCTTGATGACAAAACCCGGCAAAGTGACGTTTACTTTCTCCGTTTTGCCTAGATAAGGCGTTATGTCTATTTCGAGCATGCCCCAGCCCATTCCGGCAAAATCCGGATTTTTGGCATGCTCGGCAACTGCCCGGGCTTTCGGAATGGAGCCGCCGCTGGCTGCGATCTCCTGCAACATGATATGGGCAATTTCCACCGCCGCCGCGTGAGCGTCTTCAAAGGTATCGCCTGCGGTGATTGCACCGGGGATATCGGGGATCTGGATACCGAATGCTGTGGTCTCGTCTCCCCACTCTATGCACATTGGATATTTCATTTTCTTCTCCGAAAAGGTTGCAGGGCAATGATGGATTACACCAATCCGGCAAGCTTTCTGATGGCTTTTACCGTCCCGAATGGCAAGTCTTTTTTGGGATGCGGCACAGGAACCGTCTGATTTTTTTCGGGGTGTTTGAACATATGGTGACTGCCGGTAATACGATCAAGAACCCAACCATCGGCCTCAAGCTCCCTTATCAATTGCCTGCTTTGCACGTGGCCTTCCTCGCAACCGATACAAAAAAATAACCCTGGGCGCATATTAAAGCAATACAAAAATATGAGCCTGGGGTTATGTTTTTTATTCCAATACAGCTCGTTTCAAATGCAGACGGGGAAGTGCGCACCAACATTCCACATGGCCTGGAAGCGTCGGCTCGACGGGGCCGAGCAATCCCTTATAACTTTTTGATCTAAAACTACCCCGCTCTCGTTAGGTCAGTTTCTGGGTGACTGCACTTTCTCAGTCACTTCCCCAACGGAAACCCGGTAAGGACTTATGTGCGGATTAGCAGGTGAACTTCGTTTCGACCATCAACCAGCGGACCTCGCCGCGGTTGAACGCATTACCCATGAGCTGGCGCCTCGCGGCCCGGATGCGTGGGGTTTTCATAGCCAGGGGCCGATTGCCCTTGGGCATCGCCGTCTGAAAATCATGGACCTGTCGGATGGGTCGGCGCAGCCGATGATCGACAGCAACCTCGGCCTGTCGATGGCCTTCAACGGTGCGATCTACAACTTTCCCGAACTGCGTGCCGAGCTAGAAAGCCTTGGCTATCAGTTCCATTCCGGTGGCGACACCGAGGTGCTGCTCAAGGGCTATCACGCATGGGGCGCAGACATGCTGCCCAAGCTCAACGGCATGTTCGCCTTTGCCATCTGGGAGCGCGACAGCAAGCAGCTGTTCATCGCCCGGGACCGCCTCGGCGTCAAGCCGTTGTACCTGTCGAAAACCGACAAGCGTCTGCGCTTCGCATCCTCGCTGCCTGCCCTGCTCAAGGGCGGTGATATCAGCGGGATGCTTGATCCGGTGGCGCTCAATCATTACCTCAACTTCCACGCTGTTGTGCCGGCGCCGCGCACGCTGCTGGCGGGCGTCGAGAAGTTGCCGCCTGCCAGCTGGATGCGTATCGACGCCAGCGGCAAGGTCGAGCAGAAAGTCTGGTGGACCTTGCCTTACGGCCCGCATGAAGACGAAAAAAACCTGACCCTCGAGGACTGGCGTGACCGTGTGCTGGACAGCACGCGTGAAGCGGTGGCGATTCGTCAGCGTGCCGCCGTGGATGTCGGTGTACTGCTTTCAGGCGGTGTCGACTCCAGCATGCTGGTGGGTCTGCTGCGTGAAGTGGGCGTCGAAGACCTGTCGACGTTCTCCATCGGCTTTCAGGATGCCGGCGGCGAACGTGGCGACGAATTCCAGTACTCGGACCTGATCGCCAAGCATTACGGCACGCGCCACCATCAGTTGCGCATTCAGGAAAGCGAGATCATCGATCAGTTGCCTGCGGCGTTTCGCGCCATGAGCGAACCGATGGTCAGCCACGACTGTATCGCCTTCTATCTGTTGTCGCGCGAAGTGGCCAAGCACTGCAAAGTGGTGCAAAGCGGCCAGGGTGCTGACGAGCTGTTTGCCGGTTACCACTGGTACCCGCAAGTCGACGGCGCGAGCGACCCGGTTGCAGCCTACCGCGATGCGTTCGTGGACCGCAGTTATGCCGAATACGCTGATACCGTTCAGCCAAAATGGCGCACAGCCAACGATGCTGCGGGCGACTTCGTTCGCGATCACTTCGCCCAGCCGGGCGCCAGCGCTGCGGTGGACAAGGCATTGCGTCTGGACAGCACCGTGATGCTGGTCGATGACCCGGTCAAACGCGTCGACAACATGACCATGGCCTGGGGCCTTGAAGCACGTACGCCGTTTCTCGACTATCGTCTGGTTGAGTTGTCTGCCCGTATTCCCGGCAAGTTCAAGCTGCCGGATGGTGGCAAGCAAGTATTGAAAGAAGCTGCACGGCTGGTCATCCCTTCGGAAGTGATCGACCGCAAGAAGGGCTACTTCCCGGTTCCCGGCCTCAAGCATTTGCAGGGCGATACCTTGAACTGGGTACGCGAGCTGCTGACCGATCCGAGTCAGAATCGTGGCCTGTTCAATCCGGTCATGGTCGACAAACTGCTGACCAACCCCGAAGGCCAGCTCACGCCGCTGCGCGGCTCCAAGTTGTGGCAGTTGGCTGCGCTGAACCTGTGGCTCAGCGAACAAGGACTGTGATTGATGAAACAGAACGCGACGACTTATAGCCAACGCCTGTTGCGCGGACAGTCGCCCTCGTACGAACGTCTGCAAGCGCGTCTCGCCGAAGATGGCAGCCAGATCGATGCGGAGCCTCTGGCACTGCATTGTGGCTGGGGGCGCCTGCTGATCGGTCACACGTATCCTGATCCGGCAGCGCTGGCGCAGGACTTGCTGAACGAAAAAGCCGGCGAGCGCGACATTGCCCTGTACGTGGCAGCGCCACAGCAGGTGCTGGCGCAAGCGCCGCAGCAGCTGTTTCTCGACCCGTCAGACACGCTGCGCCTGTGGTTCAGTGACTATCGCCCGGCACAGCGTGTGTTTCGGGGTTATCGCATTCGTCGGGCGCAAAACGAAGCCGACTGGCAGGCCATCAACAACCTGTACCTGGCGCGAGGCATGCTGCCCATCGACCCTGCCCTGCTCACGCCGCGTCACCAAGGCGGCCCGGTGTACTGGGTGGCCGAGGACGAAGGCAGCAACACGATCATCGGCAGCGTCATGGGCCTGAACCATCAAAAGGCGTTCAACGACCCGGAAAAAGGCAGCAGCCTATGGTGCCTGGCGGTTGACCCGCAATGCACACGCCCAGGCGTGGGTGAAGTGCTGGTTCGGCACCTGATCGAGCATTTCATGAGTCGCGGCCTGAGCTACCTTGACCTGTCGGTGCTGCACGACAACGAACAGGCGAAGGCGCTGTACGCCAAGCTGAGCTTTCGCAACCTGCCGACCTTCGCCATCAAGCGCAAGAACGGCATCAACGAATCGCTGTTCCTCGGGCCAGGCCCGCAGGCGGACTTTAACCCTTACGCGCGGATCATTGTCGAAGAGGCTCATCGTCGCGGTATCGATGTGCAAGTGGACGATGCCGACGCCGGTCTGTTCACGCTCAGCTACGGCGGCCGCCGCATTCGTTGCCGGGAATCGTTGAGCGACCTGACCAGCGCGGTCAGCATGACGTTGTGCCAGGACAAGAGCCTGACGCATCGTGCGTTGAAAGCAGCCGGGCTGCGTTTGCCGGCGCAACAACGCGCAGGTGACGAGGCTGACAATCGCGCGTTTCTGGAAGAGCACAAACAGGTCGTGGTCAAGCCGCTGGACGGTGAGCAAGGCCAGGGCGTTGCGGTTGATCTGCGCACGCCGGACGATGTGCAGAGCGCCATCGAACAGGCGCGTCAGTTCGACAGCCGTGTGATTCTGGAAAGCTTCCACGAAGGTCTGGACCTGCGCATCGTGGTGATCGGCTTTCAAGTGGTGGCCGCAGCGATACGTCGCCCGGCAGAAATCATTGGCGATGGCCGTCACACCATCAAGCAATTGATCGAGGCCCAGAGTCGTCGTCGTGCGGCAGCCACCGATGGCGAAAGCCGTATCCCGATGGACCAGGAAACCGAGCGCACAGTGCGTGAAGCCGGCTATGACTACGCCGATGTGCTGCCGATGGATCAGCGTCTGGCCGTGCGCCGCGCTGCCAATCTGCACACCGGTGGCTGCCTGGAAGACGTCACCGCGATTCTGCACCCGGTGCTCAGTGATGCGGCGGTGCGCGCTGCGCGAGCACTGGATATTCCGGTGGTCGGCCTGGACCTGATGGTGCCTGCCGCCGATCAGCCCGAGTACGTGTTCATTGAAGCCAATGAGCGCGTCGGGCTGGCCAATCACGAACCGCAACCCACTGCCGAACGCTTCGTCGATCTGCTGTTTCCGCACAGTTTGCCTGTGCATATCTGATCGCAGCTGCGAGTAACAGGCTGCCAACAGGGTTTCGACCCAGGCAGCCTGCGGCTTGCAACTGCTCCATAAGGAGCATTCATGACCCCTGCAACCATTCCCGATCCGGATCTGAAATACCTGCAGAAAGTTCTGTTGGAAATGCTCGCGATCCCAAGCCCCACGGGCTTTACCGACACCATCGTACGTTACGTGGCCGAGCGCCTCGAAGAACTGGGTATCCCGTTCGAGCTGACCCGTCGCGGCACGATTCGCGCCACGCTGAAGGGCAAACAGAACAGCCCGGACCGCGCTGTTTCAGCGCACCTCGACACCATTGGTGCCAGCGTTCGTGAAGTCAAAGACAACGGCCGACTGGCGCTTGCCGCAGTCGGGTGCTGGTCCAGCCGGTTTGCCGAGGGCAGCCGCGTCAGCGTGTTCACGGACACGGGCGTGATTCGCGGCAGCGTTCTGCCGTTGATGGCTTCCGGTCATGCGTTCAACACCGCTGTCGATGAAATGCCGATCAGTTGGGATCACGTCGAATTGCGCCTGGACGCGTATTGCACCACGCGCGCCGACTGCGAATCATTGGGCATCGGTATCGGTGACTTCGTGGCATTCGATCCACTGCCGGAGTTCACTGAAAGCGGCCACATCAGTGCTCGCCACCTGGATGACAAAGCCGGCGTTGCGGCGCTGCTGGCGGCGCTCAAGTCGATTGTCGAAAGCGGTGCCGAGCCGTTGATCGACTGCCATCCGCTGTTCACCATCACCGAAGAAACCGGCACGGGGGCGGCGGGTGTCCTGCCTTGGGACGTGAGCGAATTCGTCGGCATCGACATCGCCCCCGTCGCACCCGGCCAGCACTCGAGCGAGCATGCGGTCAGCGTGGCGATGCAGGATTCCGGTGGTCCTTACGACTATCACCTGTCTCGCCATCTGCTGCGCCTGGGTGTGGAAAACGAATTGCCGGTGCGTCGCGACCTGTTCCGCTACTACTACAGCGATGCGCATTCGGCAGTGACCTCGGGGCACGACATTCGCACCGCCCTGCTGGCATTCGGCTGCGACGCAACTCATGGCTATGAGCGCACGCACATTGACAGCCTGGCAGCGCTCAGCAAACTGCTGGGGGCGTACATCCTTAGCCCGCCGGTGTTTGCCAGCGACGCCAAACCGGCGCAGACATCACTGGAGCGGTTTAGCCATCAGCTCGAACACGACGCGCAGATGGAGTCCGATACCCGCGTGCCGCCGGTCGACAGCCTGATCGGTCAGAATCGCGAAGAGAGTTGAGGCCAGGGTCTGTTACCGCAGCCCCCAGGTGAATTGAATTGCGGTGCGTGGCACCGCAGTTCTATCATCGCCGCTCATCGACAAGAGATCCCTCATGCTTATCCCCTACGATCAACTGGAACCTGACACCCTCACCCGCCTGATCGAGGATTTTGTCACCCGCGAGGGCACTGACAATGGCGACGAAACACCGCTGCAAACCCGTGTCCTGCGTGTTCGGCATGCGCTGACCAAAGGCCAGGCGGTGATCTTTTTCGACCTTGAGAGCCAGCAGTGTCAGTTGATGCTCAAGCACGATGTACCCAAGGAGTTCTTCGAGTAAGGCTTGCTGCCCGATGGCGTTATTGGGGAGGTGCGGAGGTTTGTTGCGAAAGCTTGTGGGCGATTCGCTTGTACACCTCGGCGCGGTGGACCTTGATGTGCTTGGGCGCATTGATCCCGAGCCTGACCTGATTGCCGTTCACCCCCAGAATCTGCACGGTGATGTCATCACCGATCGAAAATGTCTCGCCAATTTCCCGTGTCAGTACCAGCATCGTCCTGCCCTCTTGGTGCGCAAAAGAGTCAGGGTGCATGCCGCACGCAGTGGCTTCAATGTGATGATGGCAAATCAGTAACGTCCTGCAAGGTCGTCGGAATTGACTGAAGGATATGTCTTACTTTCAAGCCAAATCTGTAGGAAAAGTCCTTAGGTAGCGCGCTCTTCCTCAGGACGCCGACCATCGCGGCCCCAGCAGAATAATGGTCGCGCCGATGACACAGAACGCCAGCCCCAGCCAATCGGTGCCCAGAGGCCTGATCCGCTCGACCAGCCCCAGCCAGGCAATCGACGCCACGATGTAAATCCCGCCATACGCCGCATAGGCACGCCCGGCATACGCTGCTTCCACGCGTGTCAGCAGCAACGCAAACACGGTCAGGCTGATCAGCGCCGGAATGACCCACAAGGCACTTTTACCCTGACGCAACCACAGCCAGAAGGCGTAGCAGCCGAATATCTCGAACAAGGCGGCGAGGAAGAACCACAGGTAATTGAGCATGAAGGGTTCTCAGGACAGGGCTGCAAGATGCCCGCAACCCTATCAGAAAACCGGGCGGTCATGACCGAGATGGCTTCGGGCATCTCAACCAAGACCACTACCCACTTGTGAGAGTGAGCCTGCTCACGAAGAGGCCATTGCAATCGTGCCCACGCTCCGCATTCGGTGCTGGCGCCCCGCGTCAGGCATGCCCTTTCTGGGCCTTGGCGCGCATTTTTGCGCACATGAGGGTCATTTCGTCGTACATTGCCTGAGGCTGCCTGCGCTTCATGTCCCAGGCCATACGGCCTTCGTCGTGGGGCAGGATCATGAATTCGCCTTTGGCAACTTCGTTGAAGATGCAGTCGGCAATGTCGGCCGCAGTAATCGGCGATTTCTCCAGTAACCTGCCAATCTGCGCTTTCATCGCGGGGGTCGGTCCCCGGAAGGAATCCAGCAGGTTGGTCTGAAAGAACGATGGGCAGACGACATGCACGCTCACCTCCTGATCGTGCAGTTCCACCAGCAGGCTTTCGGAAAGCGCCACGACGCCTGCCTTGGCAACGTTGTAGTTGCTCATGGCAGGTGCCTGCATCAGTGCAGCCATCGAAGCGATGTTGATGATCTTGCCCTTGCTCGCCTGCAGCATCGGCAGAAACGCCTTGCAGCCTTTGACCACACCCATGAGGTTGATCGCGATCTGCCAGTCCCAGTCCTCCAGTGACAGCTCGTTGAAAAAGCCGCCCGACGCCACACCTGCGTTATTGACGATGACGTCGATGCCGCCGAAGCGTTCCTCGCACGCCTGTGCAAACGCGGTGAGCTGGCTGTAATCACGAACATCGCAGCGTTGGACGAAGCCGTCACCGCCCGCCTCGCGCACCAGCCTGAGGGTCTCCTGCAAACCTGCGTCATTGACGTCGGACAACGCCAGTCGCCACCCTTCGCGCGCCCAGCGCAGTGCAATTTCACGGCCCAGACCTGAGCCGGCGCCAGTAATCATGATGCGGTTATGCATAGCCGAATGCCTTGTGATGTGCAGGAGTCGCCTGAGTGTAAACACAGCCGAGGCCCGGCAACCCCACCATCAAGGCGCTGAATGACTGGAGCAAACCTGCGGCTTTACGTTCGCCTGATCCGGGCTGCGCTTCGCACAAGCAAAACGCCATACACGAACACGTTGACCAGCAGGACAATGCTGCCCAGCCAAAGCTGTATGCCCGGCGTGAGCCCAGCGGGATAGATCAGCGGAATCAGGTAGTGCTCTACAAAACCGCCGTCGTAACCTTGCTCGCCGGCGCTGGCGCGCAGAGCGTTCTCCAAGGGCGTCAGCGGGCAATACAAGTGCAGAAACTCGACCGCTGCCCCCCACGCAATGGCCGGGACATGCAGCAACGCCAGCCAGGGCCTTCTCAGCACCAGCAGACCACCGAACAACACGAACAGAATGAACACCAAGTGGAATACAACCACCGCATCGGCGGCTATTCGATACACCATCAGCACCACCTCCAGGGGAACACTTGCTTCACCGGCCCCACGACCAACCCGGATACTTTATCGATTTTTTAGTTCAACGTTTTTTAAGACCGTTTAGTCCGATAAACGGCAAATCCCACGGATTTATTGTCGGACAAAATCAAGCTAAGCCTATGATTTGGATGATTTTTAAAATGTGTAAGGTTTTATTAAAAATACCCCGAACCTTTCCCGAAAGAGCGCAGTCGGATACGTCAAGCTGATCAATTTCTTACCGCACGGTTTGAAGAGCTGAATGGCATTCATTATTTACCTGGACTTTAAAGAAGGAACTCACCCATGGGCATCGGCACTATTCTTATCATCGTTCTGATTCTGCTGCTGGTCGGCGGTCTGCCAGTATTCCCGCACTCCCGCAGCTGGGGCTACGGTCCGTCGGGCATCATCGGTACGATCCTGGTGATCCTGCTGATTCTGGTGTTGCTCGGCAAGATATAACGGCAGCGCCTGCCACCGGCAGTAAAAAGAAACCCCGCGTGGCTACGCGGGGTTTTTTATGGCCCATGAAAAAAGCAGCCATAAGGCTGCTTTCTTCACTACACCGTTGAGTTAATGCGACACCGCGCCGCTGGCACCCAGCCCCGTTTGCGACCGTACGAATTGCGGGTAGAACAAGGCACGCTCGCCCTCTGCCGCTTTCGACTTGTCGGTGATGGAGAAGAACCAGATACCCACGAATGCAATGGCGATGGAGAACAGCGCCGGGTATTCGTAAGGGAAAATGGCTTTAGGGTTGTGCAGGATCTGCACCCAGATGGTCGGCCCGAGCACCATCAATACCACGGCGCTGATCAGCCCCATCCAGCCGCCAATCATGGCACCACGGGTGGTCAGGTTTTTCCAGTACATGGAAAGCAGCAGGACCGGGAAGTTACAGCTGGCCGCCACCGAGAATGCCAGGCCTACCATGAACGCGATGTTCTGACTTTCGAAAGCGATACCCAGAAGAATCGCCACTACAGCCAACGCAATGGTGGTCATCTTCGAGATACGGATCTCATCTTTCTCGTTGGCTTTGCCCGCCTTGATCACGCTGGCGTACAGGTCATGGGACACCGCCGACGCACCGGCCAGGGTCAAGCCCGCAACCACCGCCAGGATGGTGGCGAATGCCACAGCGGAGATGAAGCCCAGGAACAGGCTGCCACCGACCGCATCGGCGAGGTGAACCGCCGCCATGTTGTTACCGCCCAGCAAGGCACCCGCCGCATCCTTGAACGCCGGGTTGGTGCTGACCAGCAGGATCGCGCCGAAACCGATGATGAAGGTCAGAATGTAGAAGTAACCGATGAAGCCAGTGGCATACAGCACCGACTTGCGGGCTTCCTTGGCATCGCTCACGGTGAAGAAGCGCATCAGAATGTGTGGCAGACCGGCAGTACCGAACATCAGCGCCAGGCCCAGCGAGAACGCCGAGATAGGGTCTTTCACAAGGCCGCCAGGGCTCATGATCGCTTCACCTTTGGGGTGAACCTTGATTGCCTCGGAGAACAGCATGTTGAAGTCGAAGTTGACGTGTTTCATGACCATCAGCGCCATGAACGACGCACCGGACAGCAGCATCACGGCCTTGATGATCTGCACCCAGGTGGTGGCCAGCATGCCGCCGAACAGCACATACAGGCACATCAGGATACCGACCAGCACCACCGCGACGGTGTAGTCCAGACCGAACAGCAACTGGATGAGCTTGCCGGCACCGACCATCTGCGCAATCAGATAGAACGCCACCACCACCAGCGAACCGCAGGCAGACAGGGTGCGAATCTCTTTTTGCTTGAGGCGGTAGGACGCCACGTCGGCGAACGTGTACTTGCCCAGGTTACGCAGGCGCTCGGCAATCAGGAACAGAATGATCGGCCAGCCCACCAGGAAGCCGATGGAGTAGATCAGGCCGTCATAGCCGGAGGTGTACACCAGCGCGGAAATACCCAGAAAGGAGGCTGCCGACATGTAGTCACCGGCAATCGCCAGACCATTCTGGAAACCGGTGATCTTGCCGCCTGCCGAGTAATAGTCCGACGCAGTCTTGTTCTTTTTCGATGCCCAGTACGTGATGTACAGCGTGAAAGCGACAAACACGACGAACATGACAATCGCGGCAACGTTGAGGGGTTGTTTCTGTACTGCGCCGGTCAAAGCGTCTGCCGCCCAGAGGGTCGGAGCGAATGCGGCAAGGCCAAGTGCTGCTGATAGGCGCCGGATCATTGCTGAGCCTCCTTCAGGATCGCGTTGTTCAGGTCATCGAATTCGCCGTTTGCACGACGAACATAGATGGCGGTGAGCACGAACGCGGAAAGGATCAGCCCTACCCCTATCGGCATTCCCCAGGTAATGGTCGACGTGGGGCTTAGTTTGGCGCCCAGAATATGGGGTCCGTAAGCAATCAAAAGAATAAAGGCCGCATACAGGCCAAGCATGATCGCCGAGAGAATCCAGGCGAAACGCTCTCTTTTTGAGACCAGCTCCTTGAAACGGGGGCTGTTTTGAATCGAGAGGTAAATGCTGTCGTTCATTGTTTTTGTCCTCGCAGCACAGATGAGATGTTACGTAATGCACTTTAGTCGGGTCCGGCGCGCACTCCAGACGACCTTAGTATTAGAACGACATTAGTCGTCGATCGCGCCACACGCACGGGCGCGACGTACCGCCAGTCGGTCATACCCAAAATACATGGCTCCAGAACTGCAAAAGGCCGCCTGACGATAACGTCAGGCGGCCTTGAGAACCTCATTGCAGAGAGTGTCTGATTATTTGGCGGTCCAGGCAGCGACGCGATCCGGGTGTTTGGCCAACCAGTCCTTGGCAGCCGCTTCAGGTTTTGCACCTTCCTGAATCGCCAGCATGACCTCACCGATTTCGTCTTTGGATGCCCACTGGAATTTCTTCAGAAACGCCACGACGTCTGGCGCTTTCTTCTCCAGGCCGAGGCTGCCGACGCTGTCAACTGTCTCGGCAGCGCCATAGACGCCTTTGGGATCATCCAGGAAGCGCAGCTTCCATTTGGCGAACATCCAGTGCGGCACCCAACCAGTGACGACAATGGATTTTTGCGCCTTCTCGGCACGGGTGAGTTCGGCAATCATGCCCGCGCCGGAACTGGCCTGCAGTTTGTAGCCGTCCAGCCCGTAATCCTTGATGGCCTGATCGGTCTTGAGCATGACCCCCGAACCGGCGTCGATGCCGGTAATCTTCTTGTTGAAAGAGGCATCCGTCTTGAGGTCTTCGATGGTCTTGGCTTTCACGTACTCAGGCACGATGAGGCCGATCTTGGCGTCCTTGAAGTTGGGACCGTAGTTGACGACCTGGTCCTTGTACTTGGCGTAGTACTCACCGTGGGTGCCGGGCAGCCAGGCAGACAGCATCAGGTCCAGCTTGTCGGAGGCCACCGCCTGCCACATGATCCCCGCCGCCACGGATTGCAACTTGACGTCGTATCCCAGCTTTTGCTTGATCACTTCAGAAGCCACGTACGTGGTGGCGACACTGTCGGACCAGCCTTCTACATAACCGATGGTCAGGGTCTTGGTTTCAGCTATCGCCAGCGTGGAGCTGACAGCAACTACCAGAGCGGCGCCCGCCCCCAGTATTTTTCGCATCATCATTGTGGCTTCCCCGGAAGTCTGCACCGACGGTTGTCGGGCATCGTTAACGTTGTTTTTTCAGGACCGCACCCACGCCCGTCTTTGGGGCACGCCGCACCCTGCACGCTTTGATCGACGACGTGCGCAGTGACACACACTGCAACGTCACCTTGATCATCAACCTGCCGGGCCACCCGACATGCTCTGTCTGCGACACCGGGACAACGGGAAACGACAACAGACAGTCAGCAGCGACACGCCGACCGGAAAAACGTCAGGTTTCAGAAGAGGCGGTACATTCAAGCGCGCCAAGGCGCGTCAGGGTTACCGGGGAATGGAGGATCGTCGCACCGTCGTGCAAGTCCGGCTGCGCACCATCCTGGCCCACGCGGCAAAGGAAACAGGATGTGTTACCGCAGCATGACAGTGGCCAGCCTGAACGGGTAACACGGAAACATTTTTTGTGTCACTCAAGCCGCGTGATTTACGCCAATCACACCAACCCTATGTTTTAAAAGGAATTTATAAAACTGGCACGGCTTCTGCTATAGCTCTTGTACAACAAAAACAAGAAATGACGCAGCACCCCATAACAACAATAAGACGTAACGGCTCTGAGACAACAAGAACAACACGGACAGAGACGCAGCTAACAGATTTTTTTGGAGTGGATCAGCTTTACAGGGACCTTTCATAGAAAGGCCTCGCGACCGGGCAGAGAACAACAACACTACCGTCAGGTAGCGCCAGTACCGGTGGGATCATGATGTTGTGCAGACAGATGATTAAAGCAAGTCAGCGCTCAAAAAAATACGTTTGCTCTTGACCCTGAGTGGGGGTCGCGCAAGAACGCTGTAAACGGTTGGCCGCCAACAACAATAACAGGCCGACCGATAACAATAAAAAGAGCACGTAAACACATTGGAGGAGAGCGAAAGCTCTCCTTTGTGCTTTCTGCCGTCCCGCGCGCCTGCCGGTCGCTGAATGCCATGACGCTCAAGACGCCCCAACGGGCTGATCAAAGCAGCTCATTCCCGCTCTGTGCGAAAAATAAACCGCAGACCTGCATTGAAAAATCCCCAGACCGTGTATTGTTCCGTCATATTTACACGGTTAACCGGTGGATGCGGCACTTTGGCACTACACCTTGGTCATAGCCTGCGTATCTCATCAGCACTTCTTTCCCAAGGGATTTAGTCATGCTCCGTTTTCTGCGCTTCGCTACCGTTATAGGTGGCTTGTGTTTAAGTGCGTCCGCTCTGGCGACCAATGTCGACCCCGCCACCTATGGCTATCCGCTGACTAATCCGTTTGAAGCGACCATTGCCACCACGCCGCCCGATCTGCGTCCCGACTTGCCTGACGATGAGGATATCGATCAGGACGTCTACACGCTGAACCTGCACCCTGAACGCGAGTTCACACTGCCGGACAACTTCTGGGCCGTGAAAAAGTTGCACTACCGTCTGGCCAAACAGGACCACGCCGCACCGTTGATCTTCCTGATCGCCGGTACCGGTGCGCCGTATAACAGCACCATCAACGAGTTCCTGAAAAAGCTCTACTACGGCGCGGGCTACCACGTTGTGCAGCTGTCGTCGCCGACCAGCTATGACTTCATGACCTCGGCATCGCGTTTTGCGACCCCGGGCATCTCGTCGGACGATGCAGAAGACCTTTACCGCGTCATGCAGGCCATTCGTGCCCAGCAGGCGAAATTGCCGGTGACCGACTACTACCTCACCGGCTACAGCCTTGGGGCGCTGGACGCCGCCTTCGTCAGCAAGCTGGATGAAACGCGACGCAGCTTCAACTTCAAGAAAGTGTTGCTGCTCAACCCGCCGGTCAACCTGTACACCTCGATCAGTAACCTGGACAAACTGGTCCAGACCAACGTCAAGGGCATCAACAACACCACCACATTCTATGAGCTGGTGCTCGCCAAGCTGACGCGCTACTTCCGGCAAAAAGGTTACATCGACCTGAACGACGCGCTGCTGTTCGACTTCCAGCAGTCCAAACAGCACCTGACCAACGAACAGATGGCCATGCTGATCGGCACGTCATTCCGCTTCTCGTCGGCCGACATCGCGTTCACGTCCGACCTGATCAACCGTCGCGGCCTGATCACGCCACCGAAATTCCCGATTTCCGAAGGCACCAGCCTGACGCCGTTTCTCAAGCGCGCCCTGCAATGCGACTTCGATTGCTACCTGACCGAACAAGTCATCCCGATGTGGCGCGCACGCACCGACGGTGGCAGCCTGCTGCAACTGGTGGATCAGGTGAGCCTGTATGCACTCAAGGACTACTTGCACAGCAACACCAAGATCGCCGTCATGCACAATGCCGACGACGTGATCCTGGGCTCGGGCGACCTGGGCTTCCTGCGCAAGACTTTTGGTGACCGTCTGACCGTCTATCCTTACGGCGGCCACTGCGGCAACCTTAATTACCGCGTCAACACCGACGCCATGCTGGAGTTTTTCCGTGGCTAAACGTCTTTTATTACTTGCTGCTCTGCTCTGTGCCGGCACAGTCCAGGCCGCTGACGCGGATACCAGCAACAAAGCTCAGCACCCGGCCACCGTGGCCCGCCAGACAGACGCGGACGGTTTCACTCAGCCGCTCAAGTCGCTGCAGTTCAACCCGGGGCTGGATCAGCGCGAGTTCGAGCGTGCGTCCATCAACGCGCTGGAAGTCTACGACCCGCTGGAGTCCTGGAACCGTCGGGTCTATCACTTCAATTACCGTTTTGATGAATGGGTGTTCCTGCCGGTCGTTGACGGCTACCGCTATGTCACCCCAGGCTTCGTGCGCAGCGGCGTGAGCAACTTTTTCAGCAACCTGGGCGACGTCTCCAACCTGCTGAACAGCCTGCTGCAGTTCAAGGGCGAACGCTCACTGGATACCACCGGTCGTCTGTTGCTCAATACCACCATTGGCATCGCGGGCCTCTGGGACCCGGCGACCATGATGGGGTTGCCGCGCCAACCCGAAGACTTTGGCCAGACACTGGGCTTTTACGGTGTGCCTGCCGGGCCTTATCTGGTGTTGCCCCTGTTCGGCCCCTCGAACCTGCGTGACACGGGCGGCATGCTGTTCGACTACACCGCTGAAAACCAGATCAACTTCCTGAACGTTGCGGAAGTCAGCAGTGACCATCCGGAAATCACTGTATTGCGCGCGGTTGATCGCCGTTACGTGACCAGCTTCCGCTATGGCCAGTTGAACTCGCCGTTCGAGTACGAGAAGGTCCGTTACGTGTACACCGAGTCGCGCAAACTGCAGGTCGCCGAATAAGCGAGCCGCTTTGAAAAACGGCCAGCCAGGGTGATCGGGCTGGCCGTTTTTTTGTTTCTACAGTCCCTGACAATTCCAGGGCCGAGGCACACTACGCCCTCGGCTCGATACCCCATCAGAAAAGGAATTTCCATGAAGTCGTTCGGTTTCAAGGCAATGGTTGTATGTATCGCGCTGGCCGCTGGCCAGGCCGCCATCCATGTGCAGGCAGCCACCAAGCCTCAGGCTGGCGTACCGGCCGCTGCCGCTCAAAAGGTTTCGCTGCTGGGCGGCAAACTGGCGTTTACCGTGCCTGCGGGCTATGTCGCGGCCGAGATACCGGAAATTGACGAGAAGGCAAAAGCTCAGGGTATATCCGGTATGACCTACACCAACAAGGCTGAAAAGCGGGTAATCATCGTCACTGAGACACCTATCCCGATGGGCGTTGAGGCCAGCGATAACGACGAAATCGTACTGAGTGGCATGGCCACCGGCACGCTTGCTCAACAGCGCACCAGCTACAAGGATTTCAAGAAGCTGAACGAGCGCACGATCCTCAAGAAGAACGGGCTGGGCGTTCGTCAGGTCGATACCTCAGCCACGATGAGCGACATGAAAGTGTTGAGCACTACTGTTTTTGCCGCTTCCGGCTCACGGGCAGCAACACTGAATGTGCTGTCCAGAATCGAGAACCCGAAAGAGCACGCAGCACTGGTTAAAACCGTCATCGGTCAATGAGTTGAACCCCGGATGTTGATGCCGGATTCGGCCATCGGGTCAGTCCACTCGCAGCGCATCGGACAGCAACTCAACCAATACCTGCACCTTGGGCAATGACTCGCGACTGCGCGGCCAGGCCAGGTGCAGATCAAGACCTGCCGTGGCCAGTTGCGGCAGGATCTCTACCAGTTCGCCGCGCTGCAATTGCTCCTTTATCAGCCAGGTCGCCAGTTGCGCAATGCCCCAGGCCGACTTGACCGCCGCAACCTGAGCCTCGCCATTGCCGATCACCAGCCGCGCTTCGACGGCGCGAGCCTCCTGCTGCCCCTGCTCATCAACGAACAGCCAGGGGCTTGTGCTGCCATCCCCGCGACCAAACAGAATGCAGGCATGTCCGGCCAGGTCATCAAAGGTCTGCGGCGTACCGTGCCGATGCAAATACGCCGGGGCTGCGCAGAAGATCACCCGCTCGGTGCCCAGATAACGATGTGCAACGCCGGCAGGCCAGACCTGCGGCCCGCCAATGCGTACCGCCAGATCAATGCCGTCTTCAAGAAGGTCCACGAAGCGGTCGGTGAACGTCACGCGGGGGCGCAGCTTCGGATGCTGGCCCGCGAACTCAAGAATGAGCGGCAGCACATGCAAACGGCCAAAAGTGGCAGGCAAATCGATGCGCAGTTGCCCGGCGGGCTCAGAGCGCTGCGCCGCCAATGCAGTTTCGGCGTCGTCCAGTTCGGCAAGCATACGCGTACACACCGCGTGATAGGTAGCGCCCTCCTCTGTCAGCGCCAGGCTGCGGGTGGTTCGCTCGAACAGTCGCATACCGAGACGGCTTTCCAGACGCGCCACACTTTTGCTGACCGCAGAGTTGGTCAGGTTCAGACGCTCCGCCGCTGCGGTAAAGCTGCCTGCGTGGGCAACGGCGACAAATGTTTCGATGCCTTTGAGGCGGTCTGTGGACAACACGGAAAGCCCTGTTCTTGAATTTAATTCCACAATGTACGGAATATTCGCCAAAGATAGGAAACGATTTCTGCAATAAGCTGGCGGACTTATTTTTTCATGGGTTTGTATCATGCCGTCTCTGGAAACTGCCGCCTCCGGCACCACACGCGAAAGCGCGTCCGGTGCTGGCTTGTCCATCGCGATTCTGGCCCTGGCCGGTTTCGTGATCGTGACCACTGAATTTCTCATCATCGGATTGCTGCCTTCACTGGCGCGCGATTTGGGAATTTCCATCTCGACCGCCGGCTTGCTGGTCACGCTTTTCGCGTTCACTGTCATGCTGTTCGGCCCGCCGCTGACGGCCATGCTGTCGCACCTGGATCGTAAACGAACGTTCATCGTCATCCTGCTGATCTTCGCGGCTTCCAACGCACTGGCGGCAGTTTCGAGCAATATCTGGGTGCTGGCCTTCGCGCGATTCATTCCGGCGCTAGCACTGCCTGTGTTCTGGGGCACCGCCAGTGAAACCGCCAGCCTGCTGGCAGGGCCTAAGCGTGCGGGCAAGGCCGTCGCGCAGGTGTATCTCGGGATTTCCGCTGCCATGCTGTTCGGCATCCCGCTGGGCACGGTGTTTGCCGACGCAGTGGGCTGGCGTGGCGCATTCTGGGCTTTGACCCTGCTGTCTGGCTTGATGGCCGTGCTACTGGCGCTGTCGATGCCGCGCCTGGAGCCCACCGCCAAGGTGGGTCTCGCCGAGCAGGCGAAAATTCTGCGTGACCCGCACTTCATCGCCAATCTGCTGCTGTCGATTCTGCTGTTCACGGCGATGTTCGGTGCCTACACCTACCTCGCCGACACTCTGGAGCGCATCGCCGGTATCGAATCCGCTCAGGTAGGCTGGTGGCTGATGGGCTTCGGTGCCGTAGGACTGATCGGTAACGCGCTGGGCGGCCGTTATGTCGATCAAAGCCCACTGGGCTCGACCGTGGCGTTCGCCCTGCTGCTGGCACTGGGCATGACGGCCAGCGTACCCGCCGCTGGCTCCATGCCGTTGCTGGCTGTGGTGTTGGCGGTCTGGGGCATCGCGCACACCGCATTGTTCCCGATCTGCCAGATCCGCGTCATGAAAGCCGCACCTCAGGCACAGGCCCTGGCCGGTACCCTGAACGTGTCGGCGGCCAATGCCGGTATCGGGCTGGGTTCTATCATCGGCGGCCTGACTATCGAACACCTGGGCCTGGGCGCAGTGGGGTATGTAGCGGCCATCGTGGCGTTACTGGCCATTGCCGTCGCCTGGGTGACCAAGCTTCAGAAAAACAAGGTTTCCGCTTAACACTCAGTTGCCCTTCCTGCATCACCGGTCAACCGGGCTATCACTCATAGTCCGGTTGCCAACGATGCAAACATGCCTCTTCCCTTATGTTTCGTCATATTTTTGAACCGCTTTTACAGCCCTTTCTGTCAGTTAATTGACTCTAAGACAGTCAAGCCTTGCCAAGATGTAGTTATTTGACACTCCCCGGCAAAATACTCTTCCCATGACACTAGTGAACGCTCAAACTCCTGCCTTTCGGTCACGGGGTGGCAATTCTGACCGATTCAAAAGCAATGTTCGGTAAGAAACCATGAGTACATATCACCGCAGGGGACTGGCATTCGCCAAGCGGATTTATGCCCCGAGGATACTCGGTGTCGGCATTGGCTTTTTTACCATTGCCGTGTCTTTGTATTACGTGAATGCTGCGCACTGGGTCTGGTACCTGGCGCTGCTCAACTCATTGATATGGCCACATATCGCCTATCAGATTGCCCGCCGCTCACGGCAGCCCTACGAGGCCGAATGGCGCAACTTGTTGACCGACTCACTGTTCGGCGGCTTCTGGATGGGTGCCATCGGGTTCAGCATACTTCCGTGCGTCACGATCATCGCCATGATGGCCATGCATAACATGGCCGCCGCCGGTCCGCGTCTGATGCTGCAGGGCGTATGCGCACAGGCCCTGGGGGTTCTGATATCGCTGGCGGTGCTCAACCCGGTCGTCAATCTGCAAGGTAATATGGCGCAAATCTACGCCTGCGTACCGGTACTGGTGATCTATCCCATCGTCATCGGCTGGCTGAGCCACCAGGTCACGCTCAAGCTCTGGGAACACCGCAACATCCTGCGCAAACTAAGCCGCACGGACAGCCTGACCGGCCTTCTCAATCATGGCGCGTGGAAGGATCTACTCGATCTGGAATTCACCAAAAGCCAGAACGCCTATCAGAAATGCGTGATTGCCTTGATCGACATCGATCACTTCAAGATCGTCAATGACACTTATGGCCACCTCATGGGTGATACCGTGCTGCAAAATATCAGCGAGGCGCTACTTGGTAACCTGCGCGACTCCGACCTGATCGGGCGCTGCGGCGGGGATGAATTTTGCGTCATTCTGCCCGATACCAGCCTGGTTCAAGCAAGGGAAATCCTTGAGCGCATGCGCCTGGCCATTGATGAAATGACTTACTCGCTGCATTGCGATCTCAGGGTAAGCCTCAGTATCGGCATTGCTGCCTACACGCCGGAAATGTCCGATGCCGCTTCATGGCTGCATGAGGCCGACAAGGCGCTCTACCTCGCCAAAAGCACCGGCCGCAATCGCGTGGTCATCGCCCAGAACGAGTCGCCGGAACAACTGACCCTGGGCGCCAAGGCCTGAGCTTCAACGCCGGTCCTTGAACAGGGTATCGAACAGAGACGAAAAGCTCTCGACCCCCATCGCTTTAAAGAACGCCTTGCGCATGTCGTCGCGCAGGCTTTCCAGGGTTATTTCTTTTGGCTTTACGGCTTTTTTTGTGGGCGTCAGAATGTCCAGGGTGTCACCCTCGCCGGGTGTGTAGGTTTCCTTGGACAAGGTTCTTATATAGTCGTTTTTCTCGCTTTTAAACACGGCGAACTCAGCGCCCAGTGGCTGACTCCTCTCCCCCGACGTTGAAAACCGGTTGATCACTTTTTCCATGAACTCAAAATTATTGTGGCCTATCGCTCCGTAGTCCCTGTCAGTGATAAAGCGAATAAAACCCTGATCCAGCCGCGTCGTCTTTAACGCATCGCCCTCGATAATGCGCTGGGCCGTGGCCGCGTGCCGATCGGTAAAACGGTAGAACACCTTGTGACCTTCCATGTCATAGGTTTTGCCTTGATTATGACGAGACCATACTCTTCCATCATCTTTCTCCCTATACGATGCCAGCCCAAAGGCCAGATCATCGACATAACCCAGATCAGCACCCTGATCAGCCGCCCACTCATAAACGTCGCCCAGTAGCCTTCTATCATCCCGGTTTAAAAAAGAGGCTTGAGGCATCGACGTTCCGCATTCGCTCTTTCCGAGCAAAGGTGCGGAACGATTGGGGTCCACGAGCCCGAACACCCTTTGTTTGAGAAGGGCCTGACCGCTGATGGTCACTGCTGAGTCTGGCGAACTGAATCGCCGGGAAGTATCGGTCAATGTAGACGTAGTTTTTGCTGTCCTTTTGTCATCAAGTTGTTGCGCGGCGATCAGTGCTTCTGCGCCAGAACTTATAACTCGCATAATGCTGACTCCTGATGGATCAAGTCCCTGGCAGCGATCGCCGAAGGCTCACCATCACTGGGTTAAAAGAGAATGATGAGTACTCGCCTGAACTCATCAAACTTAAGAACACTCATTCGACTGGGACCTAACGCCATACTCGGCGTATTGCCGACAGAGACCCACACACTCGTGGAACATCGCAGCACCCGAACAGCGCAGGTTCAATCAATCGAAAGTTCAAACGAAGACAGGTTCTTCAACAACCACTCGGGGGTGTGAACCTTAAGCAATGCGGTGATGGGCTGTTCCATGATCAACTTGCCGTACAGGGCTTCTTCCTGTTCCAGGTAGGCCAGTTGAACGGCGCGGTAATCCAGCGGATAGATGCTTTTCTCAATGGGCAGCAAACGGTCGAAGTGTTCGAGCAAACCATGAAAGACAAGCCGTCGCTCGACAGTGTTTCGTGTGGTGGCGATGAGTTTGACGAAATACTCGCCGTCCTGACGCCGCAACGCTTCAAAGGCGGCATAACGCTCGACCAGTGTGTGCATTGAGGCATCATCGAACACGATGCAGCACAGGTCCTCTCGCAGCCTATCCTTGAAAGGGTTGTCGACTTCGGGTCGGCGACAATGCTTGCCGAGTGCGAATTGCACCGCCCGCTCGGCCAGCCACTGGCGCTTGCGCCCTTTCAGCCGTTCGACGTCCTGCAGCAGCGGCGACAGACGCCCCGAGGAACGGAGCTGTCGAGAAAGCTTCACGAACACGCCAACGGGACCCGACAGTTGTGCCTGTTGCTCGACGAGTTGCACGACAGACAGTGCGGCCTGCCGGGTGGCGAGGCGATGGAAGTCCGTCGTCAGATTCAAGCCAGGCCGATGCGGATCCAGCCGCAATGACTGATCGGATTCTGATTCGCTCCGAAGAAAACAAACAGTCATGAGTTGCTCCTTTTTATTGTTGACGATAGGGCGTGCAAGCAAGTCTTTTAACACCATACGTTTCGGATAAGTAGCCGATGCCTGCACATTCAGCAACGACAGCGCACTAGGCATAAGTAGACGCTGCCCGGCAGCGCTACTGCCCTGCTGACTGAACTAGTAAACAGCAGAAGTGACAGAACTCATTATGTAGCGAATCACGCGTTACACAATCCTACAGATGTAGGGGGTCAAAGTTTTTCCTGGGCAGCAGCAAAGAAACACAACGAGCCATGAGCTCGACACGCGTCTTTACCTGATTCTTTCTGAGCAGCGAAGACACGTGGTCACGCACGGTATAGTCACTGATACTGAGCTGCCTGGCTATTTCCTTGTTCGTACAGCCCTGCAGTAACAGGCCGAGTACCTCTTGCTCTCTGATTGTCACCGACATGATCTTCCCTCTTGCCATCATTTTGCCTAAAGGCAATTCTTGTAGGATGCTTCTTACATCTGTCCTCCATGACTTGAATACTGAATCGGCACAGAGATCGTTTTATTGAGTATTGTTTTCGCGCTTCTCCCGATTACGTAGCCTGACGCACAGAAAGAACAAGCCCATGTGTAAGAAAGTTCTTACCAACAGCTAAGTACCAAAGAAATTTCCTACACCATATAAGGAACAATCACTGCGACTTGTGTATAAAAATCGCAAACAGGCGATCCGTATGAATAGCTCATACTGGACAAACTCGAGAACAAACCATATTAAAAGCGTCAGTGATATAGACAGGCGCAAGATAGACTTGAGCAAACAGAATTACAATCAGTTGTTACAATTGAAACCGGTGAAGAGCAAACTTTCCTGATATCCGTTATGTGACCACTCCGCCCACGAAGGTGAGCGGAGGGATGTCACGGTGTTTCGAGCAGACACTGCAACTGTCCGGTGATTGTTATCCGGCTTTGCAGCCTTCGATAGCGTCCACGCTGACTCCACGGCGCAGGCCGAACACCGCAGCGGTCGTCAGGCCCACGATGCCCATGATCACGCTGTACCACACGCACACCCAGAGATTCCAGGGCATCAGTGCGATCAGCAGCAGCGGCGTGGTGCTGGCCCAAAACGCATAGGCGATGTTGTAGGTGAAGGAAATACCCGACACGCGAATGTGTGCGGGGAACAGTCCGACCATCACCGAAGGCACCACCCCGACGATTCCGCAGCCAAGGCCGGCAATCGCATAGGCAAGACCGAGCGGCAGCCATTGCTGGATGAGACTGGCGTAAAGCACGCCGATCCCCGCTGGCAGCAGCAGGCTGTAGATCATGACCCCGCGCCAGGCACCGATGCGGTCGACCAGCATGCCGGCCAGCACGCAACCGATATTGAGAAACACGATGCCGACAGCGCTCAGGGTAAAGGTCTGGCTGGCGCTGATGCCAAAGCGCTGCTGCATGACGGTCGGGGTGATCACCACCAGCACGACCACGGCAGAGGTCAGCACGAACGTCAGCAAGGCTGCGGGCAGCAGAGACCGTCGGTGATTACGCAAGACCTGGCCCAACGGCAGTTCTGGCGTATTTTCACGCTGGGCGTGCATGGCGATGAACACCGGCGTTTCACTCAGACAGCGTCGGAGCCAGACCCCCACCACGCCGAACACGCCCCCCAGCAGAAAAGGGATACGCCAGGCCCATTCAAGAATCTCTGCCGGGCTGAAGACGCGCGCCAGCCACGTGGCGGTCAGCGCGCCGAGCAGATAACCGAAGGTCAACCCCGCTTGCAGCACCCCGAGTGCGTAACCTCGATGCCCTGTGGGGGCATGTTCCGCCACGAAGGCCCAGGCACTTGGCACCTCGCCACCGACCGCAGCGCCCTGCAGGATACGCAATGCCAGCAGCACCAGCGGCGCCCAATAGCCGATCTGTGCGTAAGTGGGCATGACGCCGATCAGCAGACACGGCAGCGCCATCATCAGGATACTGAGGCTGAACACCCGCTTGCGCCCTAAGCGGTCGGCGAAATGCGCCATCAGGATCCCGCCCAGCGGGCGTGCAAGGTAACCGGTCACGAAGATCCCGAAGCTTTGCAGCAGGCGCAGCCACTCGGGCATGTCGGGCGGAAAAAACAGCTGGCTGAGGGTCAGCGCAAAAAAGACGAAGATGATGAAGTCGTAGATTTCCAGCGCCCCGCCCAACGCCGCAAGACTCAGGGTCTTGTAATCGGCTTTGGTGAACGGTTGGGGAGTGGGTTGAACGATGGCCGTCATGAAGCCCCCGAAACATGGCTGAAAAAAGCGTCTGGCGCTCACAGGGCGCGAAGAATAGCAAAGCTTGCAGCGCGTGTACTGCGAAGTTCCGCACCCGGCACACGCGAATCCACTGACTTAGAAATTGACCGACGCGGATAATCTGGCGGTTCTGGGCGCGCCCATGAACAGGTAATCGTCGCCCAGGTACTCACCGGCATCGCGCCAGTAGCGCTTGTCGAACACATTGTCGACGGTGAAGCGCAAAACAGTGTCGTACCCGCCCACCTGAGTGCTGTATCGACTGCCGATGTTGAACAGCGCGTAGTCATTGACCTGCACCGAGCCTTCGCGATCAGCGTATTTGCTGGCGCTGTACTGCACGCCGCCGAGTAACGCCAGGCCGCGAATCGGCAGGCTGTAATCGGCTTGCAGCGTACCGCGGTACTTGGGCACGTTGAGCGCCTGATGGCCTTCATAAGCCTCGGTGCCGCTGCCGTCGACCCGAGCCTTAATGGCCGCCGCACTGGCGGACACCTGCAAGCGGTCGGTCAACCAGCAGCTCGCGCCCAGTTCCAGCCCTGTGTTTTTCTGTTCGCCCTGCTGCACGTAGGTAAAGGTGCCGTCATCGTTGGGCCGGGAATACTGGTAGGCCTGACGGGCCTGAAACAGCGCTGCCGTGAAGCTCATGCGTTGCCAGTCATACTTGATGCCCGCTTCGAGCTGACGCGAGACCGTCGGCGCGAGGGTTTCGCTCGCATTGGTGGTGAACCAGGCCGCTGTCCCGCCCAGCGAAAGGCCCTTGCTGTAGCGGGTGTACAACGAAACGTTGTCCAGCGGCATGTAGATCAGCGCGGCTTGGGGCAGGAACACGTAGCGTTCGGTGTGCCGCGCGTCGCTGCCGTCTTCGTTGAACGCCTGCTCGTCGAGCCGTACCTGACGTCCGCCGAGCACGGTTTGCCAGTGTTCGTTGAAGCTGATCCGGTCGGTGACGAACAGCCCGTACTGGCGGCTGTCCAGGCGGCGCTCGGTGTGCGGCAGAGGCAGGCTGGACGGCTCGACCGACTCAGGCGGTTCATTGATGTTGCCCGAGCCCACAAATTCGTTGAAGGTGCCGCGCGTGTCCACGGTGCGGCGGTAGGCACTGGTGCCGAAAGTCAGTTGATGTTCGAGAGCCCCGGTCGCGAATGTGCCAGACATCGCCGCCTCGACCTCATCGTTGCGACGCGTGTCGTCGGGGCTGCGGAAGTCATAGATGTCGTAACCGCCTTCGGCGCTGAAGTGGTTGGGCACGGCCTCTGTCGCACAACTGGCCGAACCGTAGCAGCCCCAGGCGAAGGCGCTGTAGTCATCAATGACCACCCGGCTGCGCGACGCGCTGAGGCTGCCCTTCCAGCTGTCGTTGAATTGGTATTCGAACCGCCCGTTCATGTTCAACGAGTCAATGCCTACCGGGTTGGACCAGGACTGATAACCCAACAACTTACGTGGCGAAGCGTCGTGAGGCAGCGCGGTGCCGCCAAGCAGCTGATAGCCGGGCACCGAGCGCTGTTGTTTGTTCTGGTACTCGACGTCCAGTTGCAGCGAGGCACGCTCGCTGATGGTCCAGTCAAACGCCAGCGAGGCAAAATCACGCTGGCCGTCGGCGTGCTCCACGTACGAGCGAATGTCTTCATGAGCCAGATTGGCGCGCAGGCCGAACTGTTGTTCGCTGCCGAACCAGCCGCCGATATCGGTCGCGAGGTAACGCTCGCCATGCTCATTGGTGGAGACCGTCACAGAGCGGACGTCCTGCGGGCGCTTGGTCTGATAATTGACGACGCCGCCAGGTTCGGACACGCCGCTCTGCAGGCCAGACAACCCTTTGAGCAACTCGACCTGCTGCTTGTTTTCCAGTGCAACATTTTGCTCGCCGGCAATGCTGCGACCATTGATGCGATAGCTGTTGGCTGCGTTCAACGCAAAGCCACGCACCACAAAATTTTCGTAATACCCCACCGGTGCATAGCCGTCGCCTACCGACGCGTCGTTGCGCAGCACGTCGCTCAGCAGTTTTGCCTGACGGTCCTTGATCAGCGCTTCGCTGAAGACCGAAACCGACGCGGGCGTGTCCAGCAATGCTTGCTCAGACCCGGCGACCGAGGCGCGATCAGCTTTATAGTCGGACCTGCTGTCCTGCTCGCTGAAGCCCGTCACATTGACCGCCTCCAGACTGACCGGCTCGGCAGCCAGCAGCGGCGAGGCCACGGCCATGCCCAGAGGCAACAAACGCCAGGCGTAACGCATGGCAGGTCGGTAGGGCGTACTCATCGATCAGACTCCGCAAGGACAGGCGCCCGGACAGACGCGATGCACCTTCCGGCAGGGGCAACCTTTTACGTTCACCACCGTTTTTTTTCAACCTTTACGTGCAGTCAGCGGTTAAACACATTGCACTGGAAAACATCGCTGACAAAACAGGCAACACACACGCGGGTGCAAAAAGCGCAGCGGAGCGAAATAATTAAGCGTGAATTAAGTAAGCGTGGCTAATCTGAATTCAACAAAACCGCTGAACTCATCAGGGTTTCACGAATCCATTAAAACAGATCAATCAGAAGGAACACCGTATGAAACGTATGTCTGCCCTCTTCGCTGCTGTTGCCCTTACTGCTGCTGCCGGTGTTGCTCAAGCCGATATCGGTCCCGATGAAGTAGTACGCTTGCACAAGGCCGGCACAGTCGGTGATTTCGAACAGTTCAACAAAGATGCGCTGGCCGCCCACCCCGGTTTCACGATTCACGACACCGAGCTGGACAAAACCGCCACCGGCCAACTTGTTTACCAGATCGAACTCAAAGGCCCTAATCGCGTTGAATGGAACTACGACGTTGACGCCAAGACGGGCAAAGTGATGCGTGACGCGGAAGACCATTAATCCCGCAGCCTGATACTTGAATCAGGCCTGTAGCGCGCATAAGAAAATTCCCACGTAATTGTGGGAATTTTCGTTTTAGGCCTTTAATGCTTTATTACTTGGCCAACCCAACCTTCAGCACACTTCCCTTGTCGTCATCGGTCAACAGGTACAAGTAACCGTCCGGCCCCTGACGCACATCGCGTATACGCTGTTTCATATCTTTGAGCATCCGCTCCTCATGAACGATCTTGTCGCCATCGAATTGCAGCCTGATCAGTTCTTCGGTGGCCAGCGCGCCGATGAACAGGTTGTGATCCCAGTCCTTGATCAGGCTGTGGTCATAAAACGCCATGCCGCTGACGCCCGGTGACACTTCCCAGACCTGGAACGGTACTTTAGTGCCTTCGACAAACTTGCCTTTGGCTTCTGGAATCGGCTCGCCCGAGTAATTGATACCGTGGGTTGCAAGCGGCCAGCCGTAGTTCTGACCACGCTCGATGATGTTCAACTCGTCGCCGCCCTTGGGGCCGTGCTCATTGGTCCACACTGTGCCGGTCCACGGATTCAGCGCTGCACCCTGCTGGTTGCGGTGTCCGTAGGACCATATCTCGGGGCGGACGTTTTTCTGTCCCACAAAAGGGTTGTCTTTCGGCACGCTGCCATCCGGGTAGATACGCACCACTTTGCCTTGCAGCTTGTCCAGGTCTTGTGCGGTAGGCCGATCATTGTTCTCGCCCAGCGCGATAAACAGGTAACCGTCGCGATCAAAGACCATCCGCGCGCCAAAATGATTGCCGACCGACAGTTTAGGTTGCTGGCGGAAGATCACTTCAAAGTCTTCCAGCCGGGTCATGTCAGCCGACAGACGACCACGGCCTGCCGCGGTGCCTGCCGTGTCGCCTTCGGCGGCGGTTTTGCCGCTGCCCTCGGAATAGGTCAGGTACACCATGCGGTCCTTGGCGAAGTCCGGCGAAAGCACGACATCAAGCAGGCCACCTTGCTTACGCGCCCAGACTTCCGGCACGCCGGAAAGCGGTTTGGACAGCTTGCCGTCAGCCGACACCAGGCGCAGGTTGCCGGAACGCTCGGTCACCAATATGCCCTGCCGGTCAGGTAAGAACGCCAGCGCCCACGGATGGTCCAGCCCTTCAGCCACTGAGCTGACCGTCACAGTGCCCAGCTCGCTTTTGTATTGTTCCGTGGCAGCGTTCGCCGCCATCGGCAGGCTCAGAACGGCCGCTGTACACCATGTCGCGATCAGGGTTTTTTTAAGCATGAGCGTTTCCTTATGCATTGAGTCGGCGTCCCGTCAGGCAACGGGACCGCTTGATTGAAAATTCAGTTGCCGCGTTTGGGGTCGGTTGTCGGCGTGGACGGACGCGGTGCCGTCTGGCGCGTCGGGTAACCGTTTCCGATGCCGCCGTTCTCCAGGGTGGGTTTGCGCACGGGTGGCGCAATGTTGGGACCGGGGGCACGCGGCGTGCTCGATTCTGTGCCTTGACGGCTGTTGGGGTTGGACCGTTTGATCGGGCTGTTGTAGGGGTTGCTGGAGGCACCGTTGTTCAGGGTGCTGTTCGGCAAGGTCTGCGCCTGAATGGCGCTGACACCGGCCAGTGCCACGAGCACAACGCCCACACACTTGCGCACAAAACTGTTCATCACATACCTCTGGGTACAGGTGAAGACTCCGGGTAACGATGGAGACTCAGCCCTTTGATGGCAACCGAGGCGTCAGGTTCGACCCGAGACCGTCGATGAGCAAGTAAAGCGATGCGCGAGTTTGTAACAAGGATGGTCAAAGCCCGATGCGCCTGTAAAGCAAGACGCCAGGCAGGCGATGTTTTCCGCACGACCTGAGCCGGCAGGCAAGGTTTTGTACGAAAAGTCGGCGAGCAAAGGTCAGGCAAGGCAAAAACAGACGAGGAAGCGGAGTCTGTGTGTTGTAAATGAGCATTCTGAGCCTGTTTTTAACGCAGCATCACCGAGCGCAGCCACTTTCGTACAGAGCCTAGGAGCAGGCACTGGCCGGCTTCAAAGGCATGCTGAAGGTGAATACGGTGCCGCCCTCGTGCGTTGAGTTCACCTCAAGCGTGCCACCGTGGGCCAAGGCTATCTGGCTGGCGATATACAGACCCAGCCCCAGTCCGGCCTGCGGTTCACTGGTGATAGGCCGCGAGTAAGGCAGGAACAGTTGCGAGCGAACCGACTCGGGAATGGGCTCGCCCTGATTGGCAACGCTGAGCACAAACAGATCGCCGCGTACTCCGGCAACCACCTCGACCGAGCTTTCGGAGGCGCCATGAGTGATTGCGTTGGACACCAGGTTGGAGAGCAATTGGGCGATCCGCTCATGGTCACAGCGAATAAGCTCCAGCGCTCCGATGTCCGATCGAATCAGCCGGTCTGGATGCACACGCTGTATCTCGGACACAACATGCTCAAGCGTTTTATCCAGACCATGAGCGTTCTGGATGCTCAACGGAATGCCATGCCCCATACGGCCGCGGGCGAAATCCAGCACATCATCGACCAATTGCGAGGCACGATTGCCCGACGTCAGGATGTGCCGGGCAACCTGCAGCGTCTTGTCATCCAGCGGGCGGCGCAACAGCAGCTCGGCGCTCGCATTGATGGCGAACAGCGGATTACGCAAGTCATGCCCCAGAACCGCGATGAACTGATCACGCAGTTCGGCCACTTCCCGTTCGGCCAGCAGATCAGCCTGCACCCGCTGCATGTTTTCCTCGGCCTCGATCTGCAACGCCAACAGGCGCGCGAACGACACCATCATAGCCTCGATAGGCGTGCCGGTCAGTTTGGCGGGTTTGGGGTCCAGCGCGCAGATGGTGCCGAAAAAACTGCCATCGGTGAGAAAAATGGGTATCGATATGTAGCTCTGAAAGTTGTAGCGACGCGGCGTGTGATGCGCGCAGAACAGCTTGTCCTCAGCGACGTGATCAATCACCACAGGCTTATGAGAGGAACGTATTTCGTGGCAGATGGTGCTGGTCAGCTCCAGTTCGCCTCCGGGTTTCAACCCGAAACCGAGGTTGTCCAGAACTGCGCAGGCCGTCCAGGAATCTTCGGTTACACGCGCCACTGCCGCGAACCCCAAGCCGGTGGATTCGGTAATGACTTGCAGGATCGCCGGCACTGCGCTGATCCGGCTGATCGTGGCTACATCATGTGAAATGGATTGCCGCATGTAAGACCTGTTTTAGCCTGGAGGTAATGGCGCAGCACGGCATTCTACGTGCCTGGCGCTTTTTATGCGCTCACGGATCAGCCCGTATGAGCACCGCACGCGGGGCAAAACTGCCGTTGCGTCAACACCTGCTTATACGGCGGGCCGCGGAAAAGTAACCGTGAAGGTCGTGCCTGCTTCGGCCGAGGAACTGACCGTCACCTCGCCCAAGTGCGCCCGAACGATCTCACGAACGATGAACAGGCCAAGCCCGACGGTTCGGGTTTCATCGCTGTCGTTGACCACATGCATCACAGGCTCATAAAGATCGTCGACCTTCTCCAGCGGGATAGGCTCGCCAAAATTGTGTACCGAGAGCTTGATCAGGTAAGTCTCGAAGGACGAGGTGATCAGAATGTCGCTGCCCTCCGTGCCATAGTTGACGGCGTTGCTGACCAGATTCCCGAGCACCTGCAGCAGGCGATCCGGATCAGCCGAGCACGCGCCCTGCCCTTCGCGGCGATGAGTCAGCACGCGATGAGGAAAAGCGTGACGCTGCTCTTCTACGCCTCGGGCGACAACGGCATGCAGGTCGATAGGCTGGGGGAGTACGGCAATGCCGCTGCCGACTCGGGCATGGGTGAAATCCAGCAAGTCGACAATCATGCGCTCGGCACGGTCGGTCGAATGGTGAATATGCCCCAGAATCCGCTCCTGCCGCGACTCGAGCTGAGTCCGCTCCAGCAGCCCGGCAGCCATCTTGATGGCCGCCAGTGGATTGCGCAGGTCATGGCTGACAATGCCGATCATCTGTTCGGCAAAAATCGCGCGTATTTCTGCTTCGGCATGGGCCAGACGCAGGCGGTTGCGCGCCGAGGTCAACTCGGTCTGAACCGTCATCTGATGCTGCAGCAGCTCTTCCGCCATTTTGCGTGATGCCAGCAATTCACGTTCGTACTTGTTACGCTCCTCGGCCAGAAACACCGCCACCTCGTGCAGGAACCCCGACGGGTACTCGCGGCGCACGGCGTTGAGCATCATGGGCACGGCATGGCCATCGGCATGAAGCAGTTCGACTTTGACTTCGGCAATCGAGCCCTGGGTCTGCAACAGCGGAGCCCAGTGGGTCTGCAGAAAGACTTTTCCCGCAAGGTTCAGCAGGTCCTGAAAACGGCGGCCCAGAACCGCCTCGCGCTCCAGGCCCAGCCAGCGGCAGAAGGTCAGGTTGGCACGCTCGATGGTGCCGTTCGGCAGGGTCACGACCAGCCCGCAGGCCGCATGCTCGTAAAGGTCTTCCGTGACCGGCAGGCTCACCTGTTCAACCGGCATGTGCAGCGCTCTCGTAAGACACCAGAAATTGATTCATGGCCGTGATGCAGTCTTGCGGCGCGCTCATGTGCGGGTAATGCCCTACGTTGTCGATCATGTACAAGGTGCTGTCGGGGATGACCCGGTGCAGATATTCACCCACCTGAACCGGCACCACAAGGTCATCACTGCTTTGCAGGATCAGCGTTTTACTGGTGAGCCTTTCGACATCGGCACGATGATCAGACAGAAATGTCACCCGGGCGAACTGCTTGGCGATCTCGGCATTGGTGCGGCACAGACTGCTGGCCAGCTCCTCGCTCAACTCCGGCCGGTCCGAGGCGCCCATAAGGGTGGGCGCCATCGTACTGGACCAGCCCAGGTAGTTGCTTTCGAGGGTTTCCAGCAATGAATCGACATCGGCGCGCGTGAATCCCCCCACGTAATCACCGTCGTTGAGGTAGTGAGGTGACGGGCCGACCATGATATGGCCGTCGAACCGGCCAGGTGATTGAAGCTCGGCGAGTACGGCAATCATGCAACTGACCGAGTGCCCGACATGGATGACGGGCCCGCTGTCGGCAAACTCGCTCACCACTTCCAACAGGTCAGTTGCGTAGCCCTTGAGCGAGGCATATTTGTGCGGATACCAGGCCGAAACTTCCGACTGACCACTGCCCACCAGATCAAACAGCACGACTTTGAAGCGCTCGGCGAAGTGCGGCGCCATGAACCGCCACATGTGCTGATCGCAACCAAATCCATGAGCGAAAATCAGGGTGGCCGGTCCCTCGCCCATGACATTGACGTTATTGCGCTGCTGGACCGACATATCAGGCTCCGAAAAAATGACCACGCCACCGCCACGGTGTGCATGCACTAAGGATAATGAGAGGAGATTATCATCCTTAAAGGCACACTAGTGGCACAAACCGCAGTGCCGGATTAAATGCAGGGGCACCGCGCAGCACGGGATCCACACTCGGAACAGCCGACAATCAGCCGTCAGCGCGTTACTCGCCGATGTCTTCGTTCCACAGCTCAGGCTTGTCGGTAATGAAGTCCCGCATCATGTGCCGGCACTCAGCGTTATCAAGCACATCGATCTGCACACCGCGTGAACGCAGCAGCGCTTCCTCGCCCATGAAGGACTGGTTCTCGCCGATAATCACCTTGCGAATGCCGTAAAGCAGGATCGCGCCACTGCACATGGCGCAAGGTGACAGCGTTGTGTAAAGCACCGCCTCGCGGTACACGCTGGCCGGCTGGCGACCGGCATTTTCCAGCGCGTCCATTTCTCCGTGCAAGGTAGGGCTGGCTTTTTGCACACGACGATTGCGGCCACGACCGATGATCTTGCCGTTATGGACGATGACCGAGCCGATGGGAATCCCCCCCTCTTTCTGCCCGAGCTGCGCTTCGTCGAATGCAGCCTGCATGAATGCGTCCATGATGTTGCCTCGTGTCGTTGAGTAGGTATCAGTGTTGCAGTGTCATTTGAGCATTGCCCAGCGCACGTGCCACGAATTGTTCCAGCAGTTCAGAGGAGCGGGCCTTCATGTCGGCGCTGACCCGAGCGTTCCTGGCCCTGAACCGGCTTGCCAGTGTGGATGACCCTTCGCCCTGATTGAGCGAGCGCAATTCTTCGGCCGTGAACGAATGCGCATAGGACGCTGCGAGGTTGCGATCCCACTGGACCTGATAATCAGGCTGCAGATCCTGCAGTTCCTTTTGCACCAGCGTCTGGGCCTCGATCTTGCCAACGGCTTTCACGATACCGGCAAACGCGACCGTACGCGAGGCGACCTGATAACCCAGCCAGGCCAGACCCTCGCCAAGGTTTCGCTCCTCGACCAATGCCAGCGCCGTGTCGTCGACCTCCTCGGCGCCTGCCGGTTGCAGAGCGTCCAGGCCCAGGCAGGCAATCATCAGCACAAGACCTGCCCACATCCTGCGCGAGCCCTGGATATGATCAGTCATGACCCCTCCCACGCATTGATTGACTGAACCCTGAACCTATCAGCTCGACAAGGCTTTACCACTGAACACGTCGCATAACGGCCATGAGTGACGCTATCAGCTATGCCTGACCTCATCTGCCCCGGTCAGCGGCTTACAAACCACTGCTGACGCGGGCCGCCACATCGGCCGGCAGCCAGGCTTTCCAGACCTCGGGGTGCTGCTCGAGAAACGCCTTGGCGACCACGCGTGGGTCCTGGTGTTTTTCGCTCATTTCACCCAGTGTCCGGTTGAGCAGGTCAATGGGGAAATCCACGCGTTTGAAGAAGCTCACCAGTTCCGGATACTGCTTGCTGAACGCTGCGGACACACCGATAGAAAGCGTGGCTTCCAGTGAGGCCGAGCCGCGCGGGTTCGGATCACTGGCGTCGGTCAGGGTTTTCCAGGCATCGGCGTTGAACGGTGGCTCGTCGAGCTTGATCAATTTGTAGCTGCCCAGCAGCGGGGTCGGCGACCAGTAGTAGAACAGCACCGGCTTGCCGCGGCGAATGGCGGATCCGACCTCGGCATCCAGTGCGGCGCCCGAGCCTGTACGAAAGTTGACGAAGCTGTCGTTCAACCCATAGGCCTTGAGCTTCTGGGTATTGACGATCTCGGAGGTCCAGCCGCTCGGGCTGTTGAGGAAACGCCCCTTGTCTGGCGACTCGGGGTCTTTGAACACATCTTTGTAACGAACCAGATCAGTCACCGACTTCAGGTCAGGTGCCATAGGCTTGATGCCTTTGGCGGCATCCCCCTTGATCACGTATTCAGGCACCCACCAGCCTTCAGTCGCGCCTTTGACGATGTTACCCAGCCCGATTACCTTGCCGTCGGCCTCGGCCTTGACCCACACCGGGCTGCGTCCGGTCCATTCTTCGGCGATCACTTGAATATCATTTTTGGCCAGCGCGGTTTCCAGGCTGACCGTGCTGCCGGGCAATGTATCGGTCGGGTAGCCGTAGCCCTTTTCGACCAGGGTGCGCAAGACTTCAGTAATCAGACTGCCACTTTCCCAGGTCAACGCACCGAACTGGATCGGCGTGGTTTTTTCAGCCGCCATCGCGGGCGGCCCGAACAATCCCAGCGCCAGAAGTGAACAACCCAGCAGTCGTGTTATTGATCTCATGCTCACCTCGAATGGCGCGGAAAGAAAAAAGTGTGGTCAAGGCTATCGACATCGACGCGTTGCCATTAGTTGTAGCAACGTGGACCTCTGTATGATCCACGGCCATTATTCCGTGCCGGCGAGCCCGCTTGCGATGTCCGACATCCAGTTTTCCCTGTTGCCCGATGTGTGCCGCCCGCTGCTGGGCAAGTTCTATCGCGAACACCAGTCCTCAATGCGCGCGGCCAGCAAAGGGCCTGTCTGGGTGGCGAAGCAGGATGAAATCATCGGTGCCTTATGCCTGTCGCCCGTGGCGGAGGGCCATTGGCTGACCGGGCTGTTTGTCGCACCTGCGCATCGCGGCAAATCAGTAGCACAACGCTTGATCGATGCTGCGCTGCTGCCACTGTCAGGACCTGTCTGGCTGTTCTGTCATCCCGACTTGCTGGGTTTTTATCAGCTCGCCGGGTTTGATACGGCGCAACGCCTGCCACAGGCGCTCGGCGAGCGCTTGATGCGCTACAGCCGCAGCAAGCCGTTGATCGCGCTGTCTCGGGAAGCTTAGCGGACGGAGGGAAACGGGGGCCTGTCATTCATCCGCATTGGGGTCCATGTCCGGAAACATCACGTCCATGAAGCCGAATTTGCTGAAATCGGTGATTCGCGAGGGGTACAGACGACCGATCAGGTGATCGCATTCGTGCTGGACAACCCGCGCATGAAAGCCATGAGCAACACGCTCGATGGGCTGGCCAGCCGGGTCAAACCCTTCATAACGAATGCTTTGATAACGATCAACCATGCCCCGCAACCCCGGCACGGACAGGCAGCCTTCCCAGCCTTCTTCCAGGTTTGGCGACAACGGGGTGATCAGAGGATTGAGCAGAATGGTCTGGGGCACAGCCTCGGCTTGCGGATAGCGCTCACTGCGCTCGAAGCCGAAGATCACCAGTTGCAGGTCGATGCCGATCTGCGGTGCGGCCAGGCCGACGCCCCCCACGCTGTGCATGGTTTCGAACATGTCGGCAATCAGCGTTTCGAGTTCGCTGCTGCCGAACATCTCTATGGGAACGGGCGGAGCAATGCGCAACAGACGCTCATCGCCCATCTTGAGAATGTTACGGATCATGGCTGCCAGCCCTTCGAATAAAAAGCGATCTTGCCACAGATGGCCATCAGGTTTCGTCAGCCTTCGGCAGCGGCACGGAATGATCACGACCCAGTCCGGAAACATGCTGTTTGCCGCCGGCCTCATTCTGCTCGTCGCCCAGACCGTCGCCCGGCTCTTTCTCGCCCGCTTCCTTGCCTTCTGCGGACATGTGCTCGATCACGGCATTCATTTCTGCCCCTAACAACAGCACGGCGGCAGAAATATAAAAGTACAACAACAGCACGATGATCGCGCCGATGCTGCCGTACATGGCGTTGTAATCGGCAAAGGTCTTGACGTAGAAACCAAACGCCAGCGACGCCACGATCCACACCACGACGGCCAACACCGAACCGGGCGTGATGAAGCGAAACTCCTGTTTGACGTCAGGCATCACGTAGTAGATCAGCGCCACCGCGACCATTAACAAGATGATGATCGCGGGCCAGCGCAGGATGGTCCACAGCGTCACGATGAACTCTTCCATGCCGACTTGCGCAGCGATCCAGTTCATCACCTGAGGCCCGAGCACCATGAACGCCGCAGCCGCCAGCAACATGCCGGCAATGCCCACGGTGTACAGGATCGACAACGGGAAACGCTTCCAGATGGGGCGCCCTTCAACCACGTCGTAGGCCGCGTTCATGGCGCTCATCATCAGGCGAACGCCCGCCGATGCGGTCCATAACGCGATCACGATACCGATCGACAGCAAACCGCCCTTGGATTGCTGTAACTGATCAATGACCGGGTTGACCTGCTCGAGCGCCTGAGGCGGTAGCAGGAACTCGGATTGCAGGCGCAGCCAGGAGAAGAAGTCCGGCAGGTGCAAAAAGCCGATCAGCGCAATCAGAAACAGCAAAAACGGGAACAAAGAAAACAGCATCTGATACGCCAGCGCAGAGGCGTAGGTGGACATCTCGTCGTCAAGAAACTCGTTGACGGTGCGCACCAGCACTTTACCGACTGGCAGTTGACGCAAATGGGGGAAAATCATGGCGTTTCCTCTTGCTCCCTAACTGGAACACCGTACATCCTGAAGACCGGCATTTTCTGCATCGCGTGGCCCTGTCATTGCAAGGTTATACGCGAATACCGATGGCACATTGACTGGGCAGGTCGTGAAAGGTTTCAGTTCCGCAAGGCAGAAAGCATAACGGCCATCCGTGGATGACCGTTACAGGTGCTGCTGACTCCCGACCCTAAGGTGACGGGAACACTCCGTTTACACCTTGTCGACGCCTTTCTTGACAGCGTCTTTCACTTCGCCTTTAGCCTGCTGGCCTTCGCCTTTCAGCTCTTGCGCCTTGCCTTCAGCCCTCAATTTCGTGTTATCGGTAGCCTTGCCAACAGCCTGTTTGACGTTACCAACGGCTTCGTTGGCCATGCCTTTGACTTTATCGCTGGTGCTGCTCATCGAAAATCTCCTGGGTCTGAAGACCACACTGGAATCGGATGTCGTACTCGACAATAAGATTGACCTGCGCCAAGAACGAAGAGTTTCAAGATTTTTTTTGCGCCACAGTACCATTGGTCTGCTGGACGACGAGCTGCCATTCGAGCAGTGAAATGAGCCAGGGCCAGACTTTGTGCGAGAATGCGCGGCACCGTTGTCCGGCAAGGCCGACACGCTGAACAATCCGATTCTCAGGAACGCTATGAAACTCGATAAAAAACTGGCCATTGCACGCAGAAACCAGGCTCTGGGCGGCGCAGTGCTCGGCGTCAACAACACCCATTTCGCGGTGCTCGACCCCAAACGTAATATCTGGTGGTTCGACCTGCCGGTCCCGCGCCTGCAAGTGGGCCAGTACGAATGGCTGCACCTGCTGCTGCACACTCCGGACACCGACCAGTTGCTGCACCTGAAAGTGACCACCGTGTTCATGCGTGATCACATGGAAGGCCTGGAAGTGCGCAACGCTGACAAGCGCAAGCCGACCGTCAGCCTTGAGCTGAGCGCCGACAAGGACTCGTTCCTGAAAGACATGCGCCCCAAAGGCAGCAACCTGAGTTTTGCCGGCTTTTTGCAGAACTAGCCTGTCGGTTGCAGCACAGCGTTCGCGGATGAGCGTTGCCCTTCAGTGACGCTCATCGTTGCAGGCAGCTTTCAAGTTGCAGGCAGTTTTCATGTAAAGCGTCGTACCGCCAGGTACCCCGCCGTACCGGCCAGCGCCGACACGACCGTGCCCCAGGCCAGGTCGATCAGCGCCAGCTGCGCAGGCCAGCCCTGCAACGTGGCCCAGTTGGTCAGATCATAGGTGCCGTAGGCAACCAGCCCCAGCAGCCCGCTGAACAAGGTCGCGCGGCTCAACCGTTGCTCCCTCACCGCGGGCAGCACGCCGAACACCACCACTCCCGCGCCATAAAGCAGATAAAACGCTATCGCAGGCCCCATCACCGGTGTCGCCAGCATCAGCGGTCCGAGCCATTCCCGGTAGGTCGGCCCCATGAGCACGCCGAGCCACAAACCGTCGAGGATCAGAAACGCCAGCAATGTGCCGATGTACGCCGTCAGTATTTTTTTCATGGGACGTCCTTGGTCGAATGTCGGGCCAGGAAAGACCCGTATGAAGGTATGACCTTCATCGCTTGCAAGAATGCGGACGGCTTGAGGTGCATTTTGCAGAAAGCGCTAATGGGGCTTTTGACTATCGTGCCGACGCTCTGCGTCGGCATGCAGTTCGTGACGCTCTGCGTCACACGGCGGTTCTGCGAAATCAGATGGGTTGAAGTTCGACTCGGGTCACCTTTTCGCCCCTCCTGACTATCGTGCCGACGCTCTGCGTCGGCATGCAGTTCATGACGCTCTGCGTCACACGGCGGCTCTGCGATGTCAGATGGGTTGAAGTTCGACTCGGGTCACCTTTTCGCCCCTCCTGACTATCGTGCCGACGCTCTGCGTCGGCATGCAGTTCATGACGCTCTGCGTCACACAGCGGTGCTGCGATGTCAGTTGGGTTGGGGTTCGACTCAGGTCACCTTTTCGCCCCTCGGCGAGTTACTTTGATGGGGCCAAAGTAACCAAAGCCCCTGGCTCCGTTTCCGGCCCGACTTCGTCGGGTTCCTTCGTCCTGACACTGATCCGGGGGTCGCCGCAACGGGCCATCCATGGCCCGGTGCGGCTAGCCTGGCGTCCTGCCAGGCTACCCCCGGATCAGCGCCAGGACTCAGCCGTCACTTACGTCGCACTCTGCGTCGTCAGTGCCATTGCGGTTGAAAAGCACTTGTGCGGCAGGAGCTGCGGTTTTGACTATCATACCCACGCTCCGCGTGGGCATGCAGTTCGTGACGCTCTGCGTCACACGGCAGTGCTGCGATGTCGGTTAGATGACTATCGTTCCAACGCTCCGCGTGGGAATGCAGTTCTTGACGCTCTGCGTCACACGGCGGTGCTGCGAAATCAGATGGGTTGGGGTTCGACTCAGGTCACCTTTTCGCCCCTCGGCGTCGTCAGGGCCATCGCGATAAAAAAGCGCTTTCGTTTATGTGCAGTGACGATGAGCAGGGCATCACATTGCGTTGCAGCATAGGTTACAACCCTTAGCGCACAGCCGCGGCGCTCAGATGTCGAGCCAGGGCGATGTATCAGACCAGGTCGATACGGTCAGCGTGAATCACGATCTGGCCCTGTTTGTACAACGCGCCAATGGCTTTCTTGAAATTGCCTTTGCTGACGCCAAACAGACCGCTGATGACCTGCGGATCGCTCTTGTCGCTGACAGGCAGGGTGCCGTTGTTTTCGCGCAGTTTGGAGAGGATCTTCGAATTGAGGCTGCTTGCCGCTTCGGCCCCTACTGGCTGCAGGCTCAGGCTGATGTTGCCGTCGGCGCGGATTTCCTTGATGAAACCCTTTTCCTGCTTGCCGGCGCGCATGAACTTGAACACTTCGTTCTTGTGAATCAGGCCCCAGTGCTTGTTGTTGATGATCGCCTTGAAACCCATGTCGGTCGCTTCGGCCACCAGCAGATCGACTTCCTGCCCGACGCTGTAGTTTGCTGGCGTCTTGTCCAGATAGCGGTCCAGACGCGCGGTGGCGGTGATGCGGCGGGTGTGCTTGTCGAGGTAGACGTGAACCACGCAGTACTCGCCCGCCTGCAAGGTACGCTTCTCTTCGGAATAAGGCAGCAACAGGTCCTTGGGCAGGCCCCAGTCCAGAAACACGCCGATGCTGTTGACTTCGACCACCTTGAGGCTGGCGAACTCACCCACCTGCACCTTGGGCTTTTCAGTGGTTGCGATCAGCTTGTCTTCGCTGTCCAGATAGATGAACACATTGAGCCAGTCTTCATCTTCGGTGGGAACATCCTTGGGGATGTACCGATTGGGCAGAAGGATTTCACCGTCCTGCGCCCCGTCCAGGTACAGACCGAAGTTCGTGTGCTTGACGATTTGCAAGCTGTTGTAGCGCCCGATTAAAGCCATTTCCAGATACCCTCATTACGTGGGCGGCATTCTACCCGACTTTGTGTCCGGGTTCGCCTTGTGTCACCGCAGGCGCACGTGCATCATCCGCTCGTCAGTTTCCCGGTCATGCGCAGCCTGGCCGGTAGCGCGCCGCCCACACGAGGCACCTGAAAACTGTTATTTAAAACAGATATTTAGCGCGCCCCATCTGCAAAACTGCGCTCGCCGCGCGTTTATATGTCACTCGGCAGGTGCCATATTTGCCAAGCAACCGTCATGTATTTCCTGTATTCTGGCTGGCCGTATTACGTTTATGAAGGTAAATGGCAGCCATGCGTATCAAAGCATCCCACTCGAAAGCCAAACCAGCCCCAGCCGTTGAAACGAGCGACTCGATCAACGCGCAGATCGCGGCTTTCCTGAAGTCCGGCGGCGAAATTCAGCAAATTGCCAAAGGCGTGAGTGGCCAGACCTTCGCACCGTCCAAGCAGATCAATCTCGGTAAAAAATAAATCGCGCTCTGCCTGTCGATCTCTATGCGCCTTGACGCTCAAGGCGCTAGATTGACCATCCTTCGCTGGATATTCTTCCGGTCACGCTGCTACTCTCTCCTCTGATATCACTATGACCACGAGCTGGTTCACGCTCTGGAAGTTGTCTCCTTGTGGAATGCTCGAATGAAGAACTGGATGCTTTTCGGCGCACTTATCTACCTTGGCGGCTGCGCATCGCACCCGTGCGAAAACGGCTCCAGCAACGGACAGACGGCTGATGACAACTGCCGGGCCGAGCACTTGCTGTACCAGAACGACATGCTCCAGGCCAAATTGCTGATCAGCGAAGACAACCGCGAAAACTACGAACTGGCCGAGGCGATCCTGCGCCGTGCCGGGGTTGATGACGCGTCGGGTGAAGCCGAGTTCTATCAGGCCGTGCTGCTGATTCGTCAGCAGGCCGATCAAAAACAGATCATCCAGTTGCTGGAAACGGCAGCCAATAATCGGCATCCACTGGCCATCGCGCTGCTCTCCCAGCAGCTCAGCGTGAGCGATCCGAAGCAGGCCGAGCATTATCGAGCCGAGTACGCCCAGCTGGACGTTGCCAAGAGCGGCTACCCCTCGTTTGATCAGGCGCTGGTGGTGATTCGTGGCCTGGTGATTCCTCCGTCCCATACCGTTACCGCCAACCGATAACCTGCGATCTGACGAACGGTTTTTCCGGACGGTATTTCAACGGTATCCTTGCAGCGCTCTAGCTCGCGGCTTGTGTCGGCTCCTGAGCCATTTTGATACGCCATTCCTGACCACACTCCTCGCCTATCAGGGAGTGAGCCATGCTCAGCCATCGCTTACACGTGCTGTCCTTCAGCGCCTTGCTTGCCTGTCAATCCGCCTCTGCCCAGGTCATGGAGCGGGATTGGGGAGCTTTCGACCTGAAATTGGCGACCACGCCCACACGCAGCATGGCGCAAGGTCTGGTAACGCCCAGCGGCAGTTCGGATTCGTTCCACGGCGGGCTGGACCTGACCCACGAAAGCGGCTTCTACTTCGGCCAGTGGACCCCCAACATGGGCTTTGCCTCTGATTCGGGCATGGAGCTTGACTCGTACATGGGCTTCAAGAAGCCGTTCGACAACACGTTGGGCTATGAGCTGGGAATGATCCGCTACAGCTACCCGGACACCGACCAGGTTGACAGCCACGAGTTTTACGCCGGGCTGCGCATGCTCAACAGCCGAATCGGCGCCGCGTTCAGCAACGACGTCGGCAGCCGGGACAGCACCGTCTTTGTCGACCTTGGCGCCATCGAGCGACTGGGCGTGGGCGTGCGCATGCAGTACGCCAATCACCAGTTCGACATCCCCCAGGCGTCTACCGATGGCAGCCTGATCAGCGGCTTCAACGACTGGTCACTGAACCTCTCGCGGCCCTGGCTGGGCATCGACATGAACCTGATCTACAGCGGCTCAAGCCTGAGCGGTGGTGATTGCAGCGTCTACAGCGGTCACAACGCACGCTGCGACGGAACATTTACGCTCAAGGCCGTGCGTTCGTTCTTTTAATGGCCGAACCCGGTTGAACTGCCAGAGGCTAAACTCCTCTACTGCACGTCAGTACGCCAAGGAGTTGTCATGCCGTCTTTCTGCAAAGCCCTCATTACGCTGTTGATGACCGTGTCACTGCTTGCCGGATGCAATCAGGTCGGGCTGGCGTACCGCAATCTCGATGTGATCATTCCGTGGACGCTCAGCGACTATCTGGACATGAACTCGGAGCAGAAAGGCTGGCTCGATACCCGTCTCAAGGAACACTTGAGCTGGCATTGCAGCACCCAATTGCCCAGTTATCTGGCCTGGCTGGACAAGCTGGAGGACATGGTCAAGAACGATCAGGTGACCTACGAGGGGCTTGAAGCCCGCACTCGCGAAGCCAAAGAAGCGATAGCGAAAATCTCCCAGGAAATCACCCCGTCTGCGGTCGAGCTGCTTTCGCGCTTCGACGACAAGCAGGTGCAGGAGATGCAAGAGTCGTTTGCCAAGGACCAGCGCAAACGCGAAAACAAATACCTCGATCAACCGCTGGAACGCCAGATTGCCGAGCGCGCCGTGCGCATGGAAAAACGCCTGACACCGTGGATCGGCAAACTGAGCCAGGCGCAGGAAGACCGGATTCAGGCATGGTCTGCTTCGCTGGGCGAACAGAACAAAGCCTGGATCGACAACCGCACACGCTGGCAGAACCTGTTTCTGGCCACTGTTCAACAACGGCAAGCCGCCGACTTCCCTCAGCGCATCGCCGCCCTGCTGCAGGACCGCGAGACTTTCTGGACGCCCGAGTATCGCAAGGCGTATGACCAGGCCGAGAAGGCCGCTATATCGCTGATTGTCGACATCACCGCGATGAGCACACCGGAACAGCGCACCCGCTTGTTGAGCCGTATCGCCGACATGCGCAAGGACTTCACCGAACTGGATTGCCTGAAGTCGCAGAAGTAAGCTGACAGCCCCGTTTTCTTGCGCATGCCCTGCGTCCGGTGCTGAGTGCGCGGTACGGCGCAGAATTGTGACGCAGAGCGTTATCCCGTGCATTCCCACGCGCAACGTGAGGAACGGTCAGCCACTGGCGTACCCACGCTCTGCGTGGGCATGCCGTTCTGGACGCTCTGCGTCCTGCCCTGAATCGACGGGCAGGGTGTCGGCGGTCTTAGGCGATCTGTGGCTTTTTGGCGATAGTGTCGAAGAGCACAGGGTCAAGCGGGTCGCCTGCCTGCTCATTGAGTACCTGACGTGGGTGATCATTTCCCGGAATACTGCTGTCGATCAAAGACAGCAGGCTTGCGCCGCGCTTCGTCAGCATATACGTCGAACCATATCCGCCTTCTTCGCGAGGAAGAGGTTCGATGTAGCTGCGATTCAGCAGCGTCTCGAATTCCGTGGAGGTCGATGGGGTGCCGTTGTTCTGCACCTCGTGCAACAGACGCTCGATAAGATCCCAGTTATAAGTCATTTTTCTAAACCTCCGTCCAGCATGGATTGACCGCCCATGACATCCAGCCACAGGCATACGACTCGAAGAATGTGACCTGCGAGGTGTATGACGGTTCAGAGAAGCTGGCGGACGGTGTAACGAGGCGTTGTCAGTACTGTAAGGATGTTGATCGCTCCCACCTGCGCGGGAGCGATCATGGCAATCACTCGGCGGCAGGGGCCGGTGTGCTGCGTTTTTTCAGAGGCGCCATGCCGTCCTGGCTGACCAGATCAGACTTGGGACGGTTCACGGTCTTGCGCTTGGTCGGGCCTTTGGCCGCTGTTTTCTTCTTGTCGCCCTTCACGTCGGTCTTTTTCTTCTTGACGCCTACCGCCTTGCCCGACGCCTTGACCTTCTTCGGCCCGCCGTAAGTGCCTTTGACTTCCTTGATGACGCGACGCTCGAAGCTCTGCTTGAGGTAGCGCTCTACGCTCGACATCAGGTTCCAGTCGCCATGGCAGATCAACGAGATCGCCAGACCGTCGCTGCCCGCACGGCCGGTACGACCGACGCGGTGGACGTAATCGTCGCCACTGCGTGGCATGTCGAAGTTGATCACCATGTCCAGACCTTCAACATCAAGGCCGCGCGCCGCTACATCGGTAGCGACCATGATCTTCGCGCCGCCCTGCTTCAGACGGTCGATGGCGGCCTTGCGGTCCTTCTGGTCCTTGTCGCCGTGCAGCACGAACGCCTTGTACTCCAACGCAACCAGACGGCCATACAGACGGTCGGCCATCGCCTTGGTGTTGGTGAAGATAATGGCTTTCTGGTAGGTCTCGTTGGCCAGCAGCCAGTTCAGCACCTGCTCTTTATGCACATTGTGGTCGGCGGTGATGATCTGGTGGCGTGTGCCGGAAGCCAGCTCGCTGACGCTGTTCACTTGCAGATGCTGTGGATCCTTGAGCACCTTGCCGATCATTTCCCGCAGGCCGGCACCACCGGTGGTTGCGGAGAACAGCATGGTCTGCTCGCGACCGGCGCACTCGCCCGCCAGACGCTCGACGTCTTCGGAGAACCCCATGTCGAGCATGCGGTCGGCTTCGTCCAGTACCAGCACTTCAACGTGCTTGAGGTCCAGGTTTCCGGCGTTGAGCTGCTCCAGCAGGCGACCCGGCGTACCGATGAGAATGTCCGGCACCTTGCGCAGCATGGCCGCCTGGACCTTGAAGTCCTCGCCGCCAGTGATCAGACCGGCCTTGACGAAGGTGAACTGGGAAAACCGCTCGACTTCCTTGAGGGTCTGCTGCGCCAGCTCGCGCGTCGGCAGCAGGATCACGGCGCGGATATCGACGCGAACCTTGGCCGGACCGATCAGACGGTTGAGGATCGGCAGCACAAAGGCGGCGGTCTTGCCGCTACCGGTTTGCGCCGTTACCCGCAGGTCGCGCCCTTGCAATGCCAGTGGAATGGCGGCCGCCTGCACAGGCGTAGGCTCGACAAATTTCAGCTCGGCCACAGCTTTAAGCAGGCGTTCGTGCAGGGCGAATTCGGAAAACACGGGTGCTACCTCGACGAAAAACAAAAATACAGCTGCATAGCGTAACGGTTTCGAGCGCCGGGGCCGAGTTTCTTTACTACAAACGGGCTATTTTGTTTGCGGCAGTGCTCATTAAAGGCGTTGTCGCCCCGTACTGAACGATGCCGGGGACTGGCAAGGTGTCCGTGAAATCACACATGTTCAGTGCAAAGATGCCTCTTCACGGGTATGGCAACAGGGCGTTGTGACCGTCAGGTTTGAAGTTGCGGAAGACTGAACATGAAGAAGGCCCTGCTGTTGCAGGGCCTTCTGAAGTGCTCGGAGTACCGGATGATTACTTCAGGTTCTTCTTGAAGAACTCACCCAGTTTGTCGAACGGGATGAGGTCAACGCGATCATAGAGGTCCACGTGTCCCGCGCCCGGCACGATAATCAATTGCTTGGGCTGACCGGCCAGTTTGTAGGCTTCCTCACTGAACTCCAGCGAGTGCGCCTCTGAACCGGCGATGAACAGCATCGGCCGTGGCGAGATGGTCTCGATGTCGTTGAATGGGTAGAAGTTCATGAACTTGACGTTGCTGGTCAGCGTCGGGTGAGTGGTCAGTTCAGGTGATTGACCTTCCGGCGTGAACTCGCCCCGAGGCGTGCGGTAGAAGTCATAGAACTCGCGCTCGATCGGGCCGGACTTTTCAGTCAGTTTGTGTACCGTACCGCTGGTGTAGGCCGTGTCGCCACCGCTGAACTCTACGTCACGCTGCTGCGCCGCCTGCTCGAGGGTTTTCTTGCGTTGCGCCAGGGTCTGCGAATGTTTCAGACCGTTGCGATTGGCAGCGCCCATGTCATACATGCTGACGGTGGCGATGGCTTTCATGCGCGGGTCAATCTTCGCGGCACTGATGACGAAACTGCCGCTGCCGCAGATGCCCAATACACCGATGCGGTGCTTGTCGACAAACGTCTGAGTACCGAGAAAGTCCACCGCAGCGCTGAAGTCCTCGGCGTAAATATCCGGCGAAACAGCATTACGCGGCAGGCCCTCACTTTCGCCCCAGAACGACAGGTCCAGCGACAGTGTCACGAAGCCCTGCTCGGCCAGTTTCTGGGCATAAAGATTGGCGCTTTGCTCCTTCACTGCCCCCATCGGGTGGCCGACGATGATTGCCGGGGCTTTGACAGTCGGGTTCGAGCCTTTGGGGATAAACAGGCTGCCCCCGACCTTCATCTTGTACTGGTTATTGAACAGCACTTTTTGCGCAATGACTTTGTCGCTGTTGTAAAAGTTATCGGCACCGTGGGACATGTCTGCTCCTATCGCAGAATACGAGCTTATTAAAAGCCCGAGCATCAACAGAAAACTTTTCATGAAGCCTTACCTCGTCAAGTGATTAACCCGCGTTTGTTGTCCACGTTTTTTATGGCGTTGTTGATTGAGGGTCGGCGTTGCGCCGGGCCGCTGCGGCCAGCGCGGCCGAACCCGCCAGCACCACGCCCCCCAACACGAACGGGCTCCACCAGCCGAGGTTGTCGAACAGCGCACCGCCGATGCCTGCTCCAGCCGTGATCGCCATCTGAATGGTCGCCACCATCAACCCGCCACCGGCCTCTGCATCGTCGGGCAGCGTGCGGCTCAACCACAGGCCCCAGGCGACCGGCGCCGGTGTGGCGATTAGCCCCCAGACAGCGAGGACAATGGCAACCGCCTGAGGCGAATGGCCAAGGCCCGTGAGCGCCACGGCAAGCACCGCCATCACCAGCGGGATCGCGATCAGGTAGGCATACAGATGTTTGTGCAGCAGCCCGCCGATCAGGTACGTACCGGCCAGCCCGCTGGCCCCCAGCAACAGCAGCATCAGGGACAAGGCGGTGACGCTTACCCCGGTGATCTCTTCCAGAAACGGGCGCAAGTAGGTGAAGACGGCGAACTGCCCCATGAACAGCAGCATGATGGCGGTCATGCCGATGGCGACTTGCGGGGTGCGCAGCAATCGAAAGGGATTGCGCGCCCGACTGTTCGGCTGGCTGCTCATGGCCGGGAGGCTCAGCCACTGCCAGACAAAAGCCAGAGCGGCGAGCGGGATGACCAGAAAAAACGCACCTCGCCAGCCGATGTACTGCCCCATGAAGCTGCCCAACGGCGCGGCGACCGTGGCGGCCAGCGCATTACCGCCATTGATCAGCGCCAGGCCTTTGGCCACGGACTCCTTGGGCACCAACTTCATCACAGTGGCTGTCGACATCGACCAGAAGCCGCCAATGGCAACGCCAAGCAATGCACGGCCGGTCATGAACAACCCGCCGTTGGGCGCCAGCGTGACGACCAGACCCGACACCAGCAACAGCAGGCTGAAGCCAAGCAAGACATGCTTGCGGTCAAGATGCCCGGTCAACGATGTGTTCAACAGGCTGGTCAATACGGCGAAAAAGCCGGAAATCGAAATCGCCTGCCCCGCCTGGCCCTGGCTGATGCCAAGGTCCTGCGCGATCGGGGTCAACAGGCTGACCGGCATGAACTCCGAAGCAATCAGCACCACCACACACAGCGCCATCGAAAACACTGCGCCCCACGCCGGCGGGTGCGAGGTTTTCGTCGGCGTCCCCGTGGTTGATTCAAATGCACTCATGCGTCACTGACCTGCCGGTTATCAAAATAGTCGGCACAGGTTAGGGCAAAGGTATTAGGATGATTAGACGTCGTAATTTCCACGCGCTTGTGAGGAAGACTCAGCAATGAGCACACCAAAACTCAACGACCTGCAGGCTTTTCTGATGGTTGCCCGGGAACAGAGCTTTACCAAGGCCGCCACCAAACTGGGCGTCACGCCCTCTGCCTTGAGCCATACGATGAGAGGGCTTGAAGAGCGCATGGGCCTGCGGCTGCTGGCGAGAACCACGCGCAATGTGGCGCCCACCGAAGCGGGTGAGCGACTGATGCGCTCGGTCGGGCCGCTGCTGGATCAAATCGCTGCGGAAGTCGAGGTGTTGGGCGAACTGCGCGACAAACCCGCCGGCACCATTCGCATCACCTGCTCCGATGACGCCGCAGAAGGCATCATCAGGCCCATGCTTGCGGGGTTTCTGGCGCAGTATCCGGATATACAGATCGAGATCTGCATCGATTATGGCTTCACCAATATTGTCAGCGAACGTTTCGATGCGGGCATCCGACTGGGCGAATCCATCAGCAAAGACATGATCGCCGTCCGCCTCGGCCCCGACTGGCGCTTGTCAGTGGTGGGTTCTCCCGCCTACTTCGAGAAACACCCGGTGCCGGTGCAGCCACAGGACCTGACTCAGCATACCTGTATCAACATCCGGCACTCGCCAAACGGAAGCTGCTACGCCTGGGAGTTCGAAAAAGACACCCACAAACTCAATATCAGGGTCAACGGGCAGTTCACCTCCAACAGCATGATCCATGTGCTGAACGCAGCACTGGACGGCGTCGGCCTGGCCTACGTGCCGGACTCAATGGCCAAACCGCATATCGCCAGCGGTCGTTTGAAGGAGGTGTTGGTCGACTGGAGTCCGTACTTTGAAGGCTTTCATTTGTATTACCCGAACCGGCGACAAGCGTCGCCGGCGTTCAGTGCATTCGTCGAGGCAGTCAGGTATCGGGATCAGTACCCCATCACCTGACTACTGCGCGGCTTTTAAAGCCTCTGCGACCTTATCAAGCGAACCCTGGGCAGGCTCGGCAAGCAGTTTCAGCTCGGTGGTTTTGCCACGCACCACCACCTGCATGGCTTTTGGCGCCCCCTTTGCGTCACCCACGATCCGGTAAGCGGTGTCGCCGCGCACAAAGCTCAATACGTGACTGGCAGCGTCGTACTTCAGCTGCTCACCTTCAGCCTGGGGAAACAGCAGCCCGACCTGACTCTTGCTGTCCACTGCCGCGTAGAAGACCGGGCTTGCAGCCCCTGAGCGGAACAACACAATCTGCTTGCCGGACGGCGCGAGCCTGAACGACAAAAGAATCTCACGTTGCCCGTCTTCCTCCCAGACGATGCGGGTGGTGTGCGTCATCTTGCCATTCTGATTGCGACTGACTGTTTCAGTCGGCAGTCCCGACCCACCGGTATGGTCAAGGACCGTCTGCGTTTCCAGAACCGGCTCACCGTCACGAACGGTGTAAGTGGACATCTGGTGCCAGCAGCAACCGTCTTTGGTCATGGTCTCGATCTTGCGGGCTTTCTCATCCACGCTAAACAGGCCGCAGTTGTTTTGCGCCAGTTGGGTAAACGAATCGCTGTGCCGAAAACCACCGGACGTGCCGAGAAAGACCTGATACGAGGGGCCGTGATAGCAGCTGTTCTGCCCGTCCATCAAGGCCAGATCCTTGATGCCATCAAAGTTGAAATCCTGATAGATCAGTACGCTCTGTTCGCCATAGGGCAACTCATGCACGTTGGCTTTGACCTTGCCGGTTTTCGGGTCAGTACCCAGAACCAGCTCATCGGACCGAACCCGGAGCAGCTCAGCCCCGCTGGCCTTGTCGTAAACGCTGATCACGCCAGGACGAAACACATCGCCGCCGGCTGAGATATCCAGCGTCGCCCGGTAACGATCGGAGAAGTCCTGCACGGTGTAAGTTTCCCGAGGCGATTGCTCGAAGGCTTTCACATCCATCTCGCCATAGGCAGTCGGCACACCAGCCACACAGCTCAGCGTTGACATCATCAGCGCTGCCCCTGCGATCCATGCTCGTGAACAGCGCCACAAGGTACCGTTTTGAATGTTTGAGATCTGCACAGTGTCTTTCCTGCTGTGGATGATTCGATGGCTGACGAGTGTATTCCGTTTCAGTGTCATCCCAGGACGTTACGATGCGCTACTCATGGTCGGAATGCATCGCGCAGACCGATTTTGCCAGCCATCGCCCGACCGGACACCGTTAATGTTTTAATCGTCTCCCCGTTTCGCAAAAGAACTTCGTTTTAATGGACATTCACTCGCTTTGGCTCAGGACCCAGGAACTCTGGGACATGCTCGATCAGCATCCGTGGGTACGCACCGGGCTGGCCCTGATCCTGCTGATGACCACCGCACTGGTGCTGGGCCGAGTGGCGCGTTTTCTGGTGCTGTACACCGTGAGAATGCTGGGCCGTCAGCCTTCCCTGCACTGGGTCAACGACTTCCGCCATAACAAGGTTTTCCACCGGCTGGCGCAGATGGTGCCGTCGCTGGTCATCCAGTTCGGCCTTACACTGGTCCCGGGCTTGAGTACTGCGGGCAGGAACGTCATCGGCAATATCGCGATGGCCTTCACCATCCTGTTCATGACCCTCGCCATCGGCGCGCTGCTCAACGCGTTACTCGACATCTACGCCCGCACCGAACACGCCCGCACGCGCTCCATCAAGGGTTACGTGCAGCTGTCGAAGATGATTCTGTATGTCTTCGCCGGCATCATCATCGTCGCCACGCTGATTGATCGCTCGCCTCTGCTACTGCTGTCCGGCCTCGGCGCCATGTCGGCGGTCATCCTGTTGGTTTACAAGGACACCCTGCTCTCCTTCGTCGCCAGCGTGCAGTTGACCAGCAACGACATGCTGCGCGTCGGCGACTGGATCGAAATGCCGCAAGTGGGCGCGGATGGCGACGTGGTGGACATCACCCTGCACACCGTCAAGGTGCAGAATTTCGACAAAACCATCGTCTCCATCCCGACATGGCGCTTGATGTCCGAGTCGTTCCGCAACTGGCGCGGCATGCAGCAATCCGGCGGACGGCGCATCAAACGCAGCCTGTTCATCGACGCCAGCGGCGTGCGCTTCGTGCGCGACGATGAAGAACAGCAACTCATGCAAATCCACCTGCTCACCGACTACATCGGCCGCAAACAGGCCGAACTGCTGGCCTGGAACCAGGCACAAGGCAACGTCGCAGAAATGTCCGCCAACCGCCGACGCATGACCAACATCGGCACCTTCCGCGCCTACGCCCTGGCGTACCTGAAAAGCCACGTCGACATCAACCCGAACATGACCTGTATGGTTCGCCAGCTAGAGCCCACCTCGCAGGGCATCCCGCTGGAAATCTACTGCTTCACCCGCACGACGGTGTGGGTGGAATACGAGCGGATACAGGGGGATATTTTCGATTACCTGATTACGGTGATGCCGGAGTTCGGGTTGAGTTTGTATCAGCAGCCGAGTGGGGCGGATATGCGGGTGGGGTTGCGGGGGGAGACGGCGCGGGTGGGGGCTACACCGCTGGCAGAGCCGTTGCCTACAGAACATTCAGGCTGAACGGCGCAGATAATGCGTAACGCGTTGTGCAGGTGATGACCTAACCCTTCGTCCATAGCTAGCGTCCGTAAGGCCTTGAAAAGTAACCTGTCATGAATGGTCATCTTTGGTCGATTGCAGTCTTTCATGATGTACAGCTATCGGCCAAAAATAGACGGCCAGCCCACCATATTTCTTCAGGCAGAAGCTGCCGACAGGAAGGTAATCTTGAAAAGCATTTAAACTCACTTGGCGGTGTCCCAGACGTCAACATACGGAAATAGATTCGTGCAGATTCATATTATCTACACCCGAACAGTCATGTTGCTCTCCAGGCATCCTTACCAATCATGGAGAGAAATTCAAAATCAGTACCCTGACTACATGACGTCGCTCGGCCCTTGGGAAGAAGATACAGTCATCGAATACCTTGCAGATGAATACCCAGAGCTCTACCCGCATCCGCAAGAGCAAGTCAATGCGTTCATAGCGGATACTCAAGAGACAAGAGTGCTTACCTTTGCCACGTAAATAGTCCTAGCGAACATTTCGGAAGCTCACCCTCGACCTCCGCTTCGGGTTGATAGGTGCCTTCCGCTCCGACAATGGCACGTCCTGCTCTCCTGTCAGATCAAACCTCATGACCTCCAGTTCAAGGGTATTTCGAACACTTTAGCAACCCGAGCCAGTTTCTCGGCGGATCTGGCAGAGATAGCGAGAGAAGGCTCTTTGATCATGTAGAACAGATGTTCGAGTGCGACACCTGCCTCGCCGTGCGCGATGTAGTCCAGAACGATCTCTGCCCCCTTCTCAAGACCAGACTGTGCCAGTGGATGATTATCAGGCAGGGAGCTAAGCTGCGCATATGCAGCGGACATCAGTGTAGAAACCTCATCCAGCACTTCTAGGAGGTCTTCACGCAGAGCGGTACTCAGCTGATTCATTCGCTTCTATCCATGTCGTCATAGGCTCAGTTTTGTGCCACTAATGGCCGAAGAGTCGCAGCACAGGCTACATGACGGACGGCTTTCGGCCCAGCGTGTGTAAAAACGCTGTCCTTGGCGGAGCATTATAAGGCTATGGTGTATTGTCGATCGCTGGGGCTAGATCGATTCAAAAAGGATGAAAATGATGTTGACTGTCGAGAGATTGACCAAAATAGCAATGGCCAATCCATCAAACGCTGAAATCATCTCACGCTTACCTTCACTCGGCTTGAATCAATGCATGCTCACTGCTGGCTGCCTGTTCCAAGCCGTCTGGAATCATCAGTGTCACCTGCCGTCAGCCTGGGGGGTGAAAGATTACGACGTTTTTTACTTCGACAATGATCTGTCCTGGGAAGCAGAGAATGAGGTCATCGACTCTGTTCAGCGCCTCTTCCAAGACCTCAAAGTTAACATTGAGATCAAAAATCAGGCTCGCGTTCACCTGTGGTACAGACAGCGGTTTGGCGGGGATTATCCTCAGCTTCAGTCGGCTAAAGACGGGATTGATCGCTACCTAATTGCCGGTACCTGCGTTGGTTGGGATGTTGAAACTAGCGAAGTTTATGCTCCCAATGGCTTGGCCGACATCGAGCAAGGGCTACTTCGTATCAACCCAAAGAACCCCAAGCCAGATATGTTCGATCAGAAGGCGAAAAGTTATCAAGCTCGCTGGCCTTGGCTCAGGATCGTAGTGTAGATTCGGTAGACAAGCGCTTAACATTTTCAGCGGGCAAACAGAGAGTCAGTTGATGAAATACCAGTCGCGAGTGCATAGCGTGCTAGTAATAGCAGGCTTTGCTATTGCACTTTTACCTGCCACCTTAAGCGCCGCCTTGGGATTACTGTTGGCGATCTACGCGTTGCCTATAATTTTCATGGCCCCATTTTTGCTCATACCGATGGCGGCAGGTCTTTGGGGGTTAGTGTCTGGTTGGAGGCTCTTTCTTTTTTTCAGATCCGGTACAAATGAGCCGGGCGTCGGGTGCTGGCTCGGGGTGGTGGTTTTCATAGTCGTAACGCTCAGCAACAGCCTTTTCGGGGCTAGACCGAAGAATGAAATTCCATACCTATCCATTGCAGTAGGCTTGCACTGGCTGTGGCTGTATTGGAAAGACTTTTTGTTGGGCTGGCAGCGTGCGCCAGCACAGCGCGATTTACCATGAAAATAGGTATGATTGAAGCGCGGATGCTACTTCCTGAAGACCGTGAGCAGTTTGTAAAGGAAGCACAGTAGAAAGGTGTGCGTGCAGGACCTAGAGCAGAGGTGATCACTCCTTCGAAAAAGAGTCGCCTTAAGCCTTTCCGTCTTTATTGGCCTACGTGGCAGGCATAGCAAGAAACGCCCTGGAGTTCGCATAATTGCGGGCTTCGGGCTCTCGGTCAAAAAATTGGCTGTTCGCAGGTTCGTTATGCAATGGGAAACGGGCGGCGTCGATTATGAGCTTGACCTGGTCCGCGCGGCTGAGCGGGCATGATCCATAGGCGTATCTCAAGGATGCGCTGACGAGGTTGCCTAGGCAGAAAGCCAGTAAGGTCGAGCAGCTATTGCCGCATTAATGAATACCTGACTAACTTGCAGTACATTCCGGATAGGCGTTCTCTTCGTTGGAGATCATCTCAGGAAAATGCTGCGCCTGAGGCCTGCTACGATGCTTGCGACAGCGCACGAGTAACTCCAGCAGCCATCTCTTCCGCACTATTTGTGCCGTCAACTTGCAATACTGGAGACGCTTGTCCCAATAGCCATCGCTCGTGCCACGCCCGATTTCGTCCTGAAAAGTCCGGATTATCGTATTGCGAAGCCCATTCCCTGAATCCCGCATGTATTTCATGCATATCACCTCCGGGCGCTATACGTTCGCCAAAGCGTGATTTTTCACGAGCGTCTAACCGTTCCAGTCGGACGGGTGTTGGCGTCACAACGAATACGATCAAATTGACTTGAGTCAATAGTGCATCTCCCCAGACCATACAAGAACCCGTTAGTACCCAAGCCTCGTCGCCAAGCGCTTGCTGGATCAAGGGCACACGTTCGCTGGCAGGCCGCTTGGTCGTAAAAGGCGGGTTCGTCGGCATCCAAAAATAATCATCGACGTCGGCGTGTCGCAACCCGAGTTGCACGGCGAGGTTCTGACCTAATGTGGTTACACCCGCACACGAGGCGCCCGTAATATAAATTCGCATTTCTTCCTCTATGCATGTAGGTCGGTTTATGGGGCAGAAGATACGTAAGCGTCTAGACAACACACCTCTACGAGGCCTTCGCGTCATTCGGTTTCGATGATAGCTCGCTTCCTCTATGCTTCTCGACTTGCCTAAGGATTAGTTGGAACAGGAGAAGGTGTAACGGCATGAGAGCAGATAAATCTTGTCCTGTGGTTCTGCGAGTCAGTGAAACGCTAGAGATCCTGGCATTTGAGCATCCTTTGGCAGGGCTACAACTGGTCAAGGGCAGTGTGGAACCAGGTGAGCCAACCGACTTGGCTGCCGTGCGAGAGCTGAGAGAAGAAGCAGGGATTCAATCCGCAGTAGGGCGAAATTTGGGTGAGTGGCGTGCCATTGAAACAGGTCATACGTGGGTATTTCATGAGTGTCATGTTGCCCAAGACCTTCCCGATATCTGGGTGCATTTTGCAGAAGATGATGGGGGCCATGAGTTCAGATTTTTTTGGCATCCACTAATGAGTGAGCCTTCTGAAAGATGGCATCAGATTTTCAAGGATGCTTTAAGCTTTCTCAGGACTGCCCTTGCTGAAGTGTAAGTGTGTATTTAGCTCTTCTTGAATCAGCCAGGCCGGCGCCACCTATGAGGTAGCAGTTGACCGATTTCACTCGCCCGCTGTGTCGGCAGCCGTGTCAGCACATCTTTCAGATAGGCATACGGATCATGGCCATTCATGCGTGCCGATGTACAGCGGCTCCGTATGACGAGCACAGCCTCCATGCTCTGCAGGCCCAGCTCGCCTCGATTTGCTGCCAGAGATGATAGTGGACGTTTTTCTTGAAGCGGGTGACGACCAAGGCCTGTACGGACGCCAGAATTCGATGGGGGCAGACAGCGATGGTCTGCGCATGGCCATCTTTCCCTTGATGGAAGATTTCGGCGGAACCATTCTTGAACTGATTCGAGATTACCAAGAGAGCTTTCCATACGAATACTACGCGGTGCAGTTCTCCGCCTTCTCCGGCGCCACCCACGTCAGTTATACGGGTGGGGTTGCGGGGGAAGACGGTTGGCCACATCACACCGGGCGAAGGCGCTGGCTCACAGCGAAGGAATAAAAAACAGATTTCTTTGATAAAAAACTGAGGTAAAAGGCGAGATTCCACAAGGCGTCTCGCCCCCATGCTATTTCTTCTTACCTCCACTCGGCGGTTTTTTTGGAGTGGGCTTGTCCTTTTCCTTTACTGTCTCTCTGGGCCTCTTATCTGCTTCCTCCTTAGTGACATATTCTCCCGTCACCGCATCGCGATATCGTGTTGGCATAATCAAGTCCTCAAGCGCACGTCGCCACACCAGCGACTCATTCAAGAATAGTTCAGAAGAATGGGTAAGCAAGGGTCAGCAGCGGAGTATCCTCACGAGATGCTGTAAAAGTCGTCGTCTGGGGGAAGACTGATTAGCGCTATGCCGTGAAAAGGGATCGGGTCTGGAGTTTTTGCTCTACGGCAAACCTTTATTTGAGCGCCTCACAAATAAAAGCCCAGTCACGATGGCCAGAAATTTACAGAAAGAGTGTGAATGTGTAATTGCGTTTATGTAACCACCTGCTTGCATTCGAATTGACCAGTCATTTCCATTCGTGCTGACCAGCCGATTGCTTTGCTAATGACCGCTCAGTTTCATGCGATCTAACCACCTAGCCCTAGTGTTGTCCTCATAATTTGGATGAAGGAGCAACCGCCTAAGCTGAATTTCGCACAGGAAGTTTTGGAGCGTCGGTGGGGTTCGTTCTCAGAAGAGCTCTAGAGAGCCGAGCAAGGAACCACAACGTTATTTACGAAAAGGCTAGCCATTAGGAGAGTTGATTTGTAGAGCGGCGCATTAGTGTCGTTATTTAATCGCGAATGTTATACTGCATCGGCAGTAAAGTCTCAGCAACTCTACCGAACTAGCTTTATTGGACTGTTCTTAAAAGTAAAAAAGGAGCAGAATAAAGTCTATTGCTCTACCCTACTCCTGACCACTGATCTCAGCTCTAGAACTCTATCACACTTTCGACCCTAGGCCTTAACATAGTTTATAAACGATTCTTTTACCTTTGTAGCGACATCGTCACCGCGAAGATAAATACCGATCTCATCATAGTTATCTCCAGTGGTTGAAGCAGAGAGCCAATTCAGACTAGTTATAACGGCGTTATCATGATCCCACGTTAAAATTTTAGCATGAATCATAGGTCGACTAGCTTTCTCTATTTTTATACCCTGACCTGCTAGTCTTTCAGAAAGCGTGGCAGCATCGGCAGACTTCATTCCCCCACTCAGCGCCCCATAATAAATCTCTGCAGAGATAGCATTGGGAGCTCCGACGGACGCTATTAGAGGTGCAATTATTGGGCGGTCAGCAAAATGACTGATTCGATGACTGCATACAAATATTTGATGAGCCGCCTCGTCGCGTGCTTTCCTTATGAATTCATGATGTTGACTTTTCAAAACTAACTGCACACCAATCCCCGCAACTTCTGAAGCTTTAGGTCTAGATATATCCATCCCCGTTTTTTTTATATTTCTAGCTAATACGGCAAGCTCTCTACTCAAATTATTCGAAACCCGAGACAATCCTCTCGCGAGGCGGCTAGCTATAGTTAGCATCTCAACAACTATCTGAGTATTTTGAATGCTGACAGAAGCTTCGAATCTATTAAAGCCGCTTGCGAGCCAGTTGCAGGAGCCTAGAGTTACAGCAAATTCATCGTCATGATCGTCGGCGATAATGAATTTTGAGTGAGAATTAGTCGGCTCGACGTGAACCACGAATAAAGTACCCAATCCCTCGTTCTGAATCCGACGATTCAGGCCATTTAGATACTTTAGGGTCTCCTCGTATTGTTGAATCTTGACTGCTTCGTCTGGTTCCACATGTCCCCATAAAATATCTATCTGAACATAGCGCCTAGCTGCATCCATCAAATTTGGTATCAATTTCTCCAAGTTTGTTGGATTTATAAATGTAGAATGTATAATTAATCTGTTCTTCGCGTTACTGATCATTTTTATTAGGTGTGCCTCGTGCTCCTCTGGCCCTAACACCAATTGGTATTGATCCACTGCAATTCTATGCTCCACATACAGATGATCTATCGATGCCCCCTCGAACGATTTAAAAGGGAGTGTATCGGGGCTTTCTATAGATGACTGTAAATTACGCATATCAATATGCTCAGACATTTTTCGAGCAGACTCGATAATTTGAGCCCTAAGTTCCGGCGAGATATCTGGCACGCCAGATATATAGTCGTGTTCATCTACAACTGCTATCGCATATCTGATATTTGAACTGTACGGTCTCTCAAGAGCATGTTCCTCGTAACCGATAACTTCCTCATCATCTTCAGCAACACATTCCAATACATCAATTAGATCAGGTTGAGTTCGTGCATTTCTAATTATAAGTTCCGATGTTATACTAGCTTTATTACGAAGAATTTCTGCAATTTTAAAGTCGCTATATATTTGAAAACTTTGTTGCCGACTTCCCACTCGATAACACTGCCCTGTAACAGGGTCAATTATAAATTGCCGAAACGAGAGTATAGGGTCTTTCTCTATTGGTAATTCATCACTCGACGCAACAACTAAACCTCGATCGGTTGCTTGAAAAAAGTAGCCTTGATCGTTCTTTACTAACTGCACCCATCCTACACGCATAAAAGGGATCATAATCTCTATAATCAATCGCCGAGGCAAATTGGACTGATCCGCCAATTGCTGCGCAGAGCATGGCTGCTGCACTACTTCCTGAAGTAAAAGGTGATCTACGGCGCCCCAGTTTTGCCCCTTAAGAATTTTAAATCGATGTTGCCCCTGGCAGAATGGAACTTTAACGATTACCGGCCTGAGTGCTGTCGACATGTTATCTACCATCCTTTGGCTTGTTTCTACGTGACGTAGTTAATTCCTTGATCAACGTGGCATTTTTACTGGCTTTATTTTGAATATCGCGAACGCCAGTTGTATAAATTGATTGCCATGGAACAACTGCAAGCTTTCCGTTAGACTCATATTGTTTTAGCTTGGCTACCAGTCGAATCAAGAACTCACTATTTTTGTGCTCAGGAACATTTTGCGTGGCATTGATTTTTTCCGCCCATGCCCTAATGAACTGTAAGGACCCCACGATGACTAGTTGATATCTTGCGCGACTAAGCAAGACGTTCATCCGACGTTCATCTACCAAAAAGCCCAACGCACTGCGCAAGCTACCCTTATCATTATTTCTGACCAAAGATACTACAACGATATCTGCTTCACTGCCTTGGAATCCATCAACAGTGCTACAAAAGCTTTGGTGATCATCAGGCTTTGAAAATGCATCGAGATTTGACAGGAAACGGCTAGCTGGATCTTGTTTAGTTAAAGCCTTGGTAAGACGATTAACCTGTTCTGCATATGGCGACAAAATAGCGAGCTTCGGCTTCCTCTCAACACCATTGGAAGCTCTTAGTCTTTTTAAAATCTCAACTACTACTTCTGCCTCTTTCTTATTGTGCCATCGTGGAAGAGAATCACCTTCTTTCATGGTCTTGGTTGTTTGCACATCGGGCATGTCGATCCAGACTACAGCGGCAGAGCTCTTAAGTTCCGAAGGACTTGTAAAAGAGAATGGCCTAGGATTAGGCACACTCAAAAAGTGATCAATTTTTTGGCGATCTGTTTCGAGCCCCCCACTATAGAACACCTCGGAAATGATATCCGCGATATCGGGGTGCATACGGTGCTGTACACTCAGCATGCTGCCTATGGCTTTTCGACTAGTCGTAGAGCCAAAAGCGGCTTGATACGCTGCGGTTTCACCTTGCTCGTCTTTAACAAGAGTCTCAAATAGCATAAGATTTCGCATTGCACTAACACCCATCTCCCGAATTTTTTCGTCGGTAGGGAACGCTTCATCTAGCATAGACTTAACTGCTTCACCTTTAATTCTTGAGTTAGATATCTGCTCTGATTCCTGAAGCACGGTTCGCAATTTTTCTACATCAGATAGTATTGCTCTAGTTTCAGTTGATCGATAAGGGGGTAGTTGTTTGTGATCACCAATCATTAGTCTTCGATGAGACAGGAGTAGAGGGCTTAGAAGTTCGATCCCAGTAACTTTTCCTGTTTCCTCCATAATTGACCAATCAAATTGAGCCTTATCACGGATCATTCGCTCGACTTGTTCTGAATTCGTCGTTGAAAACACCATGTTAGCTGATCTTAGGAGTTGATTTATCAGCGGGTAGCGTTTGGATTTTACGCCATCCAACATTTTTATTATTGAACTCTTGACCTCAGAGGACTTTGATCTCTTAAACAAGTCACTCGCTAACAGTCGTCCCAAGTACTCCTTGGCTTTGATGTCAGCATCCGAAGTTTCATTTTCGTCATCTTTATCTTGCTTGCTACACCGAATTATTAAGAGCTCATCTCGTGTGGATGCATATGACTGCGATGAAAGCGCCGTGTCAATTTCATGGTAAAGATGCTGTACAGTGGAATGACTTTGAGCTGTAAGCAGAACTCGGCCATCCGGTTCTTGCTCAAACACTTGTTTGATCAATGAAGTAACGAGGTGTGTTTTGCCTACTCCAGGTGGACCCTGCACCAAATACATAGGTAGCGTCCGGAGGATTTTCTTAAAAGCTGCCTGTTTTGACTCATCTAGTTTTTGGTAAGTTTCGTTCTCAGGAACTGAATCTTGAGTCGTGAGGAGATTTTGCTGAGGGTGAATCAGAACGTTCATAAGTTCAGCGTGTGTTTCTAGAGTGTCTAGGGCTTTTGCACGTCGCCCTAATTGACGAAACGTACCTTGCAGAGACTCCGGAGCGATGAAGTATTGCTTAAAGTTCGCAGGTGCGGTCCTAGAATTAAATACATAGATAAGCTGATCTTCAACAGTTGTTTCATATTCCTGAAAAGTTATTACCGTTTCATTCTCATCTTCTTTAGCAAGGAAGGAGTTCCCGACTAGACTCCAAGTGATCGTTTCAAATTCGCCTTCATTCTTAATAAGCTTTTTCTCAAGTCGAGCAGCGGGAGCCTCTAGCCCCATAGAATGAGACAGAGCTTCAGCGTCAGGCGAACGGATACTGGCAAATTTTATTTTCCAGGTTCCGTCCTCAACCATAACTTTCTCTAAAATTTCTACGGGGAAAATTTCGGCACGAGCGTAAGAGATTTCAGTAAGATGGCAGGCTGCAAGCCCTTGAATCAGTGACCGTTGCTCTGGTGTTTTTGAGTCCGTATCTTCATCAAATTTTGCGTACACCGTATTCCAAGTGGTTTGAGAAAGGTCTCCAGGCGCTGTCCGATACAAATGTCTAGCCTCAGGAACCGTATAGAGCTTTATTTGTTCAGATCTCAAATCAATAGTAGTCTTCTCTTGGTACATCCAGTGCGCTGGCTCCAAGTAGCCTTTCTGACATGTACCAATCTCCCAAGTGTACTCTTGAGTCTTCGGATTCACCAAGAAACTCTCAACCTGATAAATTAATTGCTTACCTTTAATTAATAGCCTTTTTTCAGCTTTATTCTGTGTAGTAGAGAAAAGCAACGTAGGATTATCAGAAAGGTCTTGGTAAATGAATTTTTTAACCTCGTCAGTCTGATCGTTAGAAATGGTTACACCATGTTTTTCTTTGTACTTTTGCTGCACTAGAAAAAATATAGGAAATGGCGCCCTAATGCTTTTGGCATCAGGATTAATGTTTATAGCGAGATCGTATACTTGAGGCTTCTTATTGGTGATATTTTTCAAGGATTCGATTATAGCTTTGGTGGTCCTCTCTATTAGATCGCCATTTAGAGCACTGTGTGGGTTATTTGCCTGCATTGGCATTATGCCCACTAGCGCTCTTATCATACCTATTTCGCTTAACATTAGCCCCGTTGACTCTACTAAGTCACCAACAGAGCCCGACAAATCCTGTACTTTATCAATCGCCAAATTTAGTAGATTGGCAATGAGCATTCCAAGATCGGCCCAGTCAGTTGCAAATGAGTAGATCGTCGAACTGTTATTATCTACAGATATTCCAATGGGTGCGGTCGTTAATGTAGGAACCCTAATAGACCATTCGAAACCCGTCAATTGAAAGTCAATCAGATTATCATTAGATTCGGATTGACTCAATAGAGAGTTGGAATCCAGATGACGGTGTAAAAGACCTTGAGCGTGTAGTAGCTCGATGGCTTTCACAACTCTTAAGATATTCTCCCAAAAAACAATCCGCATATCGGGTGTGCGAAGTCGCTTCAACCAATGGGGTTTCAATTTTAAAACTGCGGTTCTTTCAAGTATGTTACTCAATGGTAGCCGCCCTTGAGTGTCAAGAACCAAATAAAATCCATTTACGCCTTTTCCCGAATCGACCAAGGATGAAACGTAGTCACCAACGCCCGGATATCCTTTCAAGCGGTGAAGCTGACGAAGCTCATGAAGCCAAATATCCTCAAGATCATCATCATTAACATCCGGAGTTCGAGGCCAATATTTAATTAAATATGGCTCTCCATTTTTCTCTGCGCTGATCAGATTCGGTTGGCCTGAGTTAGGCTCCGCCTCAAATAAAAAAGAGTCGTAAATCTCGTAACCGCTCTGCAGCAAGTCCTTCTGAAGCTCTTCCATGCTTTTTCCTTGTTAACTATTACAATCCCAAAAAAACGTATCAAGTTATAGGATCTTGCATATTGTTTTGCACACTTCTACATGCCGATTATGTGGGTGCTGAGCTTTTAGAAGGGTGGGTGGACCAACAGCGAAAAACTTCATTAATGAGCATAATCAAATTCCTTTTGAGCGTATGACTAACACCACAATGACAAAGATATCACATTGCCACCATCATGCCAAATTTTGTTATTTTATTAACTATCGTCGACTCGGAATTACGCGAGAGATAAACTTAAGGCGCCAGCAGCGCTATATGATACATACACGATACCAAATGGCTAAGAAACCAGTAATTCGCCGAATCATCAAGTTGAGGGAAAATTCTATTGATTGACGCTGGGGCTAGCGCACAAAGTGTTAGATTGCGAGTCACAAGCCCCTATCTGTCAATACACAGTTATGTAACTGGATCCGGCCTACGGCTCACCAGGTAGTACATCGCTGTGCTGGTGGCAATTCGGGTCAAGCTCGATTCTATCTATGTCAGCAGACGCGTCTCTAATTACGTAACAGCGAGGTGATTCGATGATTAATGCACGTACACAGGTCACGTTGGAATCAATTCCATTGCGCTCGTCTTCTTCAACTCGAGTTAAAGCGATGTGGTGATCCCGATGTTTTAACAACGTGAGCGGATAAAAAACGCTCCGATTTACCTCCAAGAATGCACGTCCTTCCCCATATCCTAAGAGATGTAGCCTATTCAAACTTTTTGATCAGATCAGCGGGGATTTCATTAATATCGGTTCTTAACTCGAACTGAGGCCTCATGGCGTGCTGGTCGTCGAGTCCCATGGCGCCATGCATCAACTGCCCATTACTTTCACTCTATGCTTCCATGGCAAACATTTGCCACGTCGTTGAGGTGTTTGATAAACCATCAGGTTGAGATATGCCGATGCGTGTATGTAGTCAGTGTTGGTCATCCATAAGGCCAAGTGAGGGAGCAACCCTATCGGTAGAAGCGCCGAATGAAAAACCTCTGAGCCTTTGCTGTAGAGATATGTAGTGTCTATATCTAGCGCTTGTAGCGTGCTCACGGCACGAGGATTCAGTTGCCCGCTTGAGAAGTAGCCCGAACTTACGTCAGTAAAGTGAGCGAAGGCTTGGTGTTCGAATGGATGCTCGCTGAACGCGATTCTGAATTCAGTACGCCAAGCGTAATGGCCGGATAGAATTGAATCAGGTCCCCGTCGTGCTTGCGTTTGTGAAGGAAGCTTTGAGCCTGGCGGGGGGGGGGGTAGTCGTTTGGGCGGCGCTCCGGAGCGGCGAGCAAGGAATCGCAATTTAACGCGCTAGATGGCTAGGCTCTGTACGAAAAGTGGCTGCGCTCGGTGATGCTGCGTTAAAAACAGGCTCAGAATGCTCATTTACAACACACAGACTCCGCTCCCTCGCCTGTTTTTGCCTTGCCTGACCTTCGCTCACCGGCTTTTCGTACAGAACCTAGTCATTCGAAGAGTTGATTCGAGATTGCAGCTACACGCATCAAGAGAAGCCGTGGCTCACTGACCAGGCCACTGGGGAGGTCTCGCACGCCCAAATGTTCGTGGCTATGACCTTGCCCCCGAGAAACGTATCCCTTAACCCGGCGTCGGGGTTGAGTATCTAAGGTTGTTGCATTTGCCAGCTCTGCTCGTAATGCATCGGACTTACGTAATGAAGCGTCGAGTGCAGGCGCTCTTGGTTGTACCACAGCAGCCAGTTCATGACCTCGTCCTTGGCGGCGCGCCGGGTTTTGAATTTCAGGCCATGCAGGCGCTCCACTTTCAATGAGCCAAACACAGTCTCGCTGCACGCGTTATCCCAGCAGTTGCCACGTCGGCTCATGGAACTGGCGATCCCGTAAGCCAAGAGGGTATTTCGGAAGTCGAAGCTGGCGTACTGACTTCCGCGATCACTGTGAAACAACAACCCTGAGTCCTTCTGCGGATGGCGCTTGAACCAGGCCATGCGTAACGCATTGATCACCAAACTGCTTTTCATCCGTTCATCCATCGACCAACCCACAATCTGACGGCTGAACAGGTCGATAACGACGGCCAAAAAGAGCCAGCCCTCATCGGTCGGGATGTAGGTGATGTCGCCCACCCAAGCCTTGTCAGGCTCTGTCACGGCGAACTGACGATCCAGCAGGTTGGGTGAAATAGGCAAATCATGGGCACTATCCGTAGTGACCCTGAAACGTCGTTTGCCCTTGCCGTAAATACCGTGGAGCTGCATCAGTTTCTGCACTCGTTCCTTGCCGACACGAACACCGTCGGCCAACAAACACTGCCAGATCCGAGGCCAGCCGTAGCTGCCACGGCTGCGGGCATGAGCGACGCGGATATGCACGAGCAATGCCGTGTCGCTGACTCCTCGTCGAGGACAATTGGCTGCACAGCGGACTTGGTGGCCGTGAAAGTCGGTAGCACTGACACCCAGCACCCGGCATTACACGCCAATAGGCCAGAGACGCCGATGATCAAAGATGAATGCGTACTTCAGCTGGATGCTTTTGCGAAGTACGCCGTCGCCTTTTCCAGAATGTCGCGCTCCATCTTGACCCGCGTCAGCTCAGCTCGCAGACGGCTTATCTCCATCTGCTCGGGGGTAACAGGCTTGATGTCAGCCCCAGTGAGCCTGCCTTGACGATGCGCCTTGACCCAGTTGAACAGGGTCTGGTCGGACATACCCAGAGAGCGGGCAGCGGCAGCAAGCGTCAGGCCGGTATCAACCAGTCGCACGGCCTCAAGCTTGAACTCGAGGGTGTATTTAACGCGATCTGTCTTGGACTTAGTCATGTCGTATCCTTGCGGCTATTGAGGCACCTGGCAAGGGATACGTTTTTCAGGGGCAAGGTCACTATCGATCTTTGATTGACCCTTTTCGAGAGTGCCCCCGGGCTTTCCTTACGCTCCAAGTAGCGGTCTAACAGAGGCAGGACACGGGTTAGCATGCGCCTCAGCACGCGAGCGAATATCTGATGTTCAAATTGATACTCGCTAAACGCGATTTGGGATTCAGTACGCTAAGCGTAATGAGCAGGATAACTGGTCAGGTCGAATGCAATTAAGTGGTCAGTGCGAATGCAATCAACTGGTCAACAGCTATGGAATTGGGTGGTCAGATCCTAGGTGATTTTCCATGAACCCAGTCATCGTGTAAAAGCGCCTTTTACAGGTGAAGATCGTCAAATCTAGAGGTGCCCGAGAAATTGGAGTGAAGGATTAAATATCTTTATGTTCCGACGAAGTCGATAGATCGGTGACGCTCTAAGAAGCACATTCCTCGCTTACACGTTGGTGTACCTGAAGCGCCATACCGACATCACCCCGGCCTGCCCCGCAGGCCTCTCCTGCCATAGCACTCTTCAATAGATGGCTAACTTTGGCAGATTTTCACGCCTATACATGCGCACAGAAAATAGTGCCATTTCCTACAACCGGTCACGGCATCAAGACGCAGACAGCGTAAAACTGAATGCCTAACATTCGTTCTTGTCTCGTTTGAAGCAAAGCAGGTCATGGCTAAGATGCTTTCACTTTCTTATACCACCGCCACTCGTGCGAAATGTGACCTTCAAGTCATCTACAGCATAAGCAGCACTCACTATTGCCAAACGCATGAGTGTTGAAATCATACATAAAGGATTATCATGAAAAAAGTATTCATCAGCGCCGCAATTGCTACTTCCATGCTGGGAATGTCTATGGCCTCTCAAGCCATGGAGAACTGCCCGTCCATTGAAAAAATCCAGAAGGTATCTACGGGCGTCTACCGTGCGAACGGAACGGACGGCGAGTGGACTGGCATCCTTCAAGGTGCTGTGACAAAAGACGCCACAGTGCAGTCGTTTGATATGGCACTGGCCACTCAGGAAAGTAAAACCGGCCCACAGCGAATTCAGTACTGCACCTATAATTTGGGCGGCACTGACACCATCGACATGCGTTTTATTGCAACCAGCGGCAAACCTGTCACGGTAAAAACTGAAGGCAGTGCCTGGCAACAAGAAGAAGGACCGCTGGGTCTGACCTACAACGTGTGTGAGAAAACATCGCCCGAAAACTGCACCTTCACCCTCAACAAGTAACCCGATCTGATGTGTGAAACCCTTCAACTGGCTTGCAGATGCCAGTTGAAGGGCAATTTACGTCAGGTCATGCAAATCCTTGCCCAGCGCAGGCATGACTTCAAAATGGGAAAACACCACCTCCAGCCCTCCTCGCTCCGGGCTGCAGCACATTGGGCCTACTGCATAAACCTCACTCGCGGGAAATGACGCCAGGCGCAGCAGCGGCCAGCGCAGTCCGTCGCTGGAGTGCTGAATACGCAGCACGCCCTTGGCGACGGTGACTCGCAGCCAGAGGCCGGATGATGAATCATCAAACGCACCTGTGGCCCAATCGGATTGTCCGCAGGTCAGAACGCTGCCCAGCATCAGGGCGCCGTCGCTGACTTCAACACCGGTTTTGACCCAGTTGCGCTCGTCAATGCGGACCATCAAGCCCGCCTGATCGTAAAGCGTCTTGAAATCACCCTGCACATGCACTTGCGCGGTGAAATCGCCCGTCACCGAAACACTCAGAAAATGCCCCGTGTCGCGGCAAAAGCCGTAGTGCGTCTGTTGCCAGAAATCGGTTTGCGGGTCTGTGATGACTGTCAGACGCTCGTCCTTCAAGCTGCAGTGCCGAGGTTGGTTCAGCCAGATGCCTTTGTCGAACATGTCGCCTCCTGTGTGGGGTTGTCGAGGTTGACGGGCAGATTACTGAGTGGCCTGACCCCATCTACTCCATGCAGATAAGTACGTTCCCGATGATAAACATCAACCGGCAGCGCAGCATCTGACCACAACGCAAAACCTCATGCACCTTACCCTCCCCAAAAAAACGCCATTTCCTACGCCCCAAACCCACGTCCACACCCTTGTCACCCCACCCCCACCACGCTAACCTCCCCGCCGTTCGCTGCCAAATCAGCGGCCGGATTTAGCGATCCGTTCTATCCAGGCGTGTCAGCGCCCCACACACTGCATCAAGGTAAACTTGAAGTACGTGCTATGGCGGCTGTGCGTCAGAGACCTTCGGGTCTGCCGGTTTCCTGGATACCGGTTCGCTAACCTTCGCACAGCTGCCACCCATTCGTTTAGCGACGTCTTGTGGCAGTCTCATCTCCAGGAGCTGCACCCATGTTCACTGCAACCCCCTGCGTGACACCTACGCCCCATTTCGAAGCCATTCTGTTCCTGCGCCACCGGCGCACGCTGCGGGCCATTTTTTCTGAAGCTCAGGCGTGGTTCTGCCTCGCGGACCTTGCCCGCTTGATGGACAAGGCGCTGGACGAACGCGCCACGCTCAAGCTCGATGCGGATCAGCGTCGCGAGGTCTGGCTGGAAGCTTATGGCGAGTGCCAGCGGCAGTTGATGATCAGCGAGTCTGGCGTGCTGGCGCTGCTGGTTCATCATTATGTGCCGGAGAACCGCGCTCTGCGGCAGTGGCTGACGCATGAAGTGCTGACGACCTTGCATGATCAACAGAACGTCACGCTGGATAACCCCAGAATGAGCCAGCTGCAATGGCCCGGCACATCACTGAGCGTGCTGCACTGGCGCAGCGAGACCTGGGTTCGCTTGCGGGACATGCCGAATGTGGTAGCCGAGGCAGCTCCTCGTGCGAAGCGGCCGTTATGGCGCAGGGTGTTGAAGCGCATCAACACCCTGCGCACTGCCGCCTGACAGGTACCGCGTAAACTCCGTTGACACCCCTCCCACCAAAAAACATGATGCAGCTACCCTAAAAACCGGAACGCACTCATGGGCAACAAGAAAAAGCTGCTGCTGACTGGCGCGAGCCGTGGGATTGGTCACGCCACGGTCAAGCATTTCAATGCCGCGGGTTGGGAGGTGTTTACCGCCTCCCGGCAGAACTGGGTCGCTGACTGCCCTTGGGCAGAAGGCCTGCTCAACCACATTCACCTGGACCTGGAAGACATCGGCAGCGTCAGCGAGAGCATGGCGGCGATCAAGGACAAGCTCGGCGGGCGGCTCGATGCGCTGGTCAATAATGCCGGCGTTTCACCGAAGACCGAGGACGGCGGGCGCATGGGTGTGCTGGAGTCGGATTACAGCACCTGGATCAAGGTGTTCAACGTCAACCTGTTCTCCACCGCGCTGCTGGGTCGGGGTTTGTTTGACGAGTTGAAGGCGGCCAAAGGCAGCATCATCAATGTCACCTCGATTGCCGGCTCGAAGGTCCACCCGTTTGCAGGCGTCGCCTACGCCACGTCCAAGGCAGCGCTGTCGGCGCTGACCCGGGAAATGGCCTTCGATTTCGGTCCGCACGGGATACGGGTCAATGCCATTGCGCCGGGTGAAATCGATACGTCGATTCTGTCACCCGGCACCGCAGAGATTGTCGAGCGGCTGGTGCCGATGCACCGGCTGGGCAAGCCCGAGGAAGTCGCTTCGCTGATCTACTTCCTGTGTACGGCTGGTGCGTCCTACGTGAACGGTGCGGAGATTCACGTCAACGGCGGCCAGCACGTCTGACTCAACGTGTGCCGGAAGCGCTCTCCGGCACACGCCGCACGCCCAGGCGACTGATCCACACCGACGCCACGATTACCCCGCCGCCGATCAGCAGGCGGGTGAAGTCCTCATGCTGGTTCCAGATCAGCAGATTGATCAACAGCCCCAGCGGCACATGCAGGTTATTCATCACCGCCAGGGTGCCGCCGTTGACCATGCACGCACCTTTATTCCACCAATACATGCCCAGCGCCGTCGAACACAGGCCGAGGAACAGCAGCACGACCCATTGGGTCGGCGCTTCGGGCAGGTGTTGCGGGTTGCCGAACATCAGAAACGCGGGCAGCACCACCGCCAGTGCGCCGAGGTAGAAGTAGCCGAAGCGTCGGTAATGCGGCAGGTCGCTCGGGTGGCGCGCCACCAGATGCTTGTACAGCACCTGCCCGGCGGCGTAGGTGAAGTTGGCCAGTTGCAGCAGCAGGAACCCGCCGAGGAAGTCGCCATCCAGACCGTCATAGCGAATCACGCCCGCGCCCAGCACCGCTATCAGCGCAGCCAATAGCGCCCACGGGTTGAAGCGTCGGTTCAGCGCGTCTTCGATCAGGGTCACGTGCAAGGGCGTGAGGATGGTAAACAGCAGCACTTCCGGCACCGTCAGCACCCTGAAGCTCAGGTACAGGCAGACATAGGTCACGCCGAATTGCAGCGCGCCGATCAGCAGCATGCTGCGCATGAAGCGGGGTTCGACCTGACGCCAGCGGGTCAGCGGGATGAATACCAGACCGGCCAGCACCACGCGGACCAACACCGCGAAATAACTGTCGACGTGCCCGGCCAGATAGACACCGATCAGGCTGAACGAAAACGCCTGAATCAGTGTGACGAAAAGTAGATAGCCCATGCCCGCCCCCCAGTTTTGAAGGGCGCGACCTTAGCGGTTGCATCACTCACTGTCCACTCGAAGGTCGCCGCTTTTTGACGCCAACCGGTCGCCGCGCCCTGCGTTACCCGCCACAAATATGACAGCCGCATTATTGACACACATGTCGTCGGTTTCGGCGAAAATATAGCCTATATCGAGCAACTTTTCCTGAACAAAAGGTCTTATCATCCAGACGCTGCAATATTGACTCAACTCATCCACATTCGTCGTCGCCTGGAGCAACACCATGATATTTAACACAAAAGACTTCGGCGCACTGGGCGACGGCGTTACTGATGATACGGCTGCCATTCAGGCCACAATCGACGCAGCCGCTGCGGCAGGCGGCGGAGAAGTGGTCATGGGGGCCGGCACTTACATCGTGTCCGGTGGCGAGGAGCCGTCAGACGGCTGCCTGATGCTCAAGAGCAACGTCACCCTGTCGGGCGCGGGCATGGGCGAGACAGTCATCAAGCTGGCGGACGGCTCGGACACCAAAGTCACCGGTATCGTCCGCTCGGCCTATGGCGAAGAAACCCACGACTTCGGCATGAAAAACCTGACGCTGGACGGTAATCGGGACGCCACCACCGGCAAGGTGGACGGCTGGTTCAACGGTTACATTCCAGGCGCTGACGGCAAGGACTCGAACGTTACCCTCGACAGCGTCGAGATCAAGGATTGCTCGGGCTACGGCTTCGACCCGCATGAGCAGACCGTCAACATGGTGATCCGGAACAGCGTGTCCCACGGCAACGGCCTGGACGGTTTCGTGGCCGACTACCTGAGCGACAGCGTGTTCGAGAACAACGTCGCCTACAACAACGATCGTCACGGCTTCAACGTGGTCACCAGCACCCACGACTTCACCCTGAGCAACAACGTCGCGTACGGCAATGGCAGCACCGGCATTGTGGTGCAGCGCGGCAGCGAAAACATTCCCTCCCCCGCCAACATCACCATCACCGGCGGCGCGGTATACGGCAATGGCGCCGAGGGCGTACTGATCAAACTGTCCAGCCAGGTGTCGGTCAGCGGCGTGGACATCCATGACAACGGCAACGCTGGTGTGCGCATCTACGGCAGTTCCGGCGTGGACGTGTTTGATAACACGTTGAGCAACAACTCCCTCGGCGCTCCGGTGCCGGAAATCATCATTCAGTCTTACGATGACACCTCAGGTGTTTCCGGCAAGTATTTCAACGGCAGCGACAACCTGATCCGTGGCAACACCATCACCGGCAGCGACCATTCCACCTACGGCGTGGCCGAGCGCAATGAAGACGGCACCGACCGCAACAGCATCGTCGGCAACACCATCAGCCACACCAGCAAGGGCCTGACCCTGGTCTACGGCGAAGGCAGTTTTGCGGGCGATGCGTTCCCGCTGGTGACGGTCAATGGCACCGACGCCAACGACGTCATCACCGGTGGCGCGGCCCACGAACTGATCTTTGGCCTGGCGGGCAAGGACACCTTGAGCGGTGGTTCAGGTGACGACATCCTGGTCGGCGGTGCCGGAGCCGACAAGCTCACCGGCGGCGCGGGTGCCGACACCTTTCGCTTCGATCAGTTGACAGACAGCTATCGCACGGCGACCACCAGCGCGACCGATCTGGTGTCTGACTTCGATATCAGCCAGGACCGCATCGACCTGTCGAACCTGGGGTTCACCGGGCTGGGCAGCGGCAAGGCCGGCACGCTGAATATCAGCTACAACGCCACCCTGGACCGCACGTACATCAAGTCCCTCGACGCCGATGCCAGCGGCAACCGCTTCGAACTGGGCCTGAGCGGCAACCTGAAAGACACCCTCAATGCCAGTCATTTCGTGTTCCAGCGTGTCACCGAAGGCACCGCTGGCGGCGATACCCTGACCGGCACGGCTGCCAACGACATCATCAACGGCAATGCCGGCGTGGACCGCATCGACGGCGGCGCGGGGGCAGATACGATCAATGGCGGCGCTGATGCCGACATCCTGACCGGTGGCGCCGGGGCGGACGTTTTCGTCTACAACTCGCGCCTGGACAGCTATCGCAATTACACCGCCAGCGGCACCAAGCAAAGCGACACCATCACCGACTTCAACCCTGCCGAAGACCGGATCGACCTGTCCAGCATCGGCTTGCGTGGCCTGGGCGATGGCAGCGCCAACACCATTTACCTGTCGGTCAATGCCGACGGCAGCAAGACCTACATCAAGACCAACGCAGTCGACACCACCGGCAATCGCTTCGAGATCGCCCTGCAAGGCAATCTGCTCGACAAACTGGATGCGTCCAGCTTCATCTTTTCCACGGCATCGGCCACCAATCAGGCACCGGTGCTCAACACGCCGCTGATGGATCAGAACGTTACCGAACTGAAGGCGTTTTCCTATGCCGTGCAGCCCGGCAGTTTCAGCGATCCGGACAGCACCGCGCTGACCTACAGCGCGACCCTGGCCGACAACAGCGCCCTGCCCGACTGGCTGAAGTTCGACAGCAAGACCCTGACATTCAGCGGCACACCGGGCGGCACGGCATCCGGGCTCTATTCGGTGTTGCTGACAGCCAGTGACGCGACAGGTGCTTCGGTGGCTGACAGCTTCGCCATCAACGTGGGCAACGTCGCGCCGGGCATCATCACCGGCACCGACAACGCCGAAGCGCTGTACGGCACCGAGGGCGATGACACGCTGCTGGGGCTGGGTGGCGACGACACCTTGCGCGGCGACAGCGGCGCCGACGTGATCAACGGCGGCGCGGGCCGCGATGCCTTGTACGGCGGCGCCGACGCCGACACGTTTGTCTACAGCGCGCTGACCGACAGCTACCGCGACTACGATGCGGGCGGGCTGACGGCCACCGACACGATTTACGACTTCACGCCGGGCCAGGACAAGATCGACGTGTCCGCACTGGGCTTCCTGGGGCTGGGCAACGGCGAAGACCACACCCTGTACATGACGCTCAACGAGGCTGGCGACAAGACCTACGTCAAATCCGCCACCTCCGACGCGGACGGCAACCGCTTTGAAATCGCCCTGAGCGGCAACCTGATCGACACCCTGACCAACGCCGACTTCGTGTTCGGCCAGCGCGAGTCCCAGGAGATTCTCTACCTGCCGACCCTGGGCCAGTCGAACGCGCGGCTGCTGCGCATGACCGAGGACGACAACCAGTCCGGCACCTCGGAAATGGTCAAGGACCTGGCTCGCTACACCGATTACGACGTGCGCAGCCAGTTCACCGATGCTAACGGTGACGGCATCGACCTCGCCGTGGGCGGCAGCACCGTGGTGGGTTACTCGACCGCCAGCGCGGAAGAGCAACGTGTTTCCTGGTGGCTGACCGATACCGACCAGCCCGGCCCGGCATTGCTGCGTGCGACCGAATTGCTGAAGTCGCAACTGGCGAGCTTGACGGCAATCGACAAAGTCACCACCGGCATTATCTGGGGTCAGGGCGAAGAAGCCGCTCAGGAAATAGCACGCGCCACCGACAAGCAGGCTGCGGCTGACCTTTACAAGGCGTCGACCCTCAAGGTGTTCGACTACCTGCACGCGCAGATTGGCGACTTCACCGTGTACATGGCCGAGACGGGGCATTACCAGACCGAAGCTGCCAAAGCGCGCGGTTACACCGATGAAAAGATCAGCGCCATTGTTGAAGGCGCCGGTTATGTGCGGGCGGCCCAGGAGGCAATCGCTAACGAGCGCAGCGACGTCAAACTGGCCGTCGACTACACCGACCTGCCCTTGCGCTACGAGGTCAACCCGCTGGTCTACCCGGACGACGTCTGGCACTTGCACGAAGAGTCGGCAGAAATAGTCGGGCAGCGATTGGCCGACTTCATTGCCAATGATCTGGGTTATCGCGGCGATGCCAGCGACAACAATGATCCGGCAAGAATCTTCGACGCCGGCCAGAACGAAGGCGGCCATATCTTCGGCACCAGCGACGACGACACCCTGGTCGGCAGTGCCGGCAACGACATACTGGACGGTGATCAGGGCGCCGACGACATGACAGGAGGCGACGGCAACGACATCTACGTGGTCGATAACGCACTCGATACGGTCACGGAGAGCAATGACTCGCCCTCGCAAATCGATACCGTGGTGTCTTCAGTCAGCTGGGCGCTGGGCGCCAACGTGGAGAACCTGCTGCTCACGGGTGTGTCCGCCATCGACGGCACCGGCAATGCATTGAGAAACGTCATGACCGGCAACGCAAACAACAACGTTCTGAATGGTGGCGCGGGCGCTGACCTGTTGACCGGCGGCGACGGGTCGGACAGCTATTACGTGGACGATGCCGCCGACCGCGTGGTCGAGACCAACACCGATCAACAGGTCGGCGGCACCGACACCGTGTACAGCGCGCTGAGCAGTTACACGCTGGGGGCGAATCTGGAAAACATCGTCATCACCGGCACGGACGCCTCCAACGCAACCGGTAACGCGCTGGATAACGTGCTGTATGCAGGCGCTGGCGACAACGTTCTCGACGGTCGTGATGGCAATGACACGGTGTCTTACCAGCTCGCCACTGCCGGGGTCACCGTGGGGCTGAACACCAGCGCCCGGCAGGTCACGGGCGGCTCGGGCATGGACACCCTCAAGGGCACTGAAAACCTGACGGGCAGCCAGTTCGCCGACTCGCTGACCGGCAACAAGAACGCCAACGTTCTGATAGGCGGTGACGGCAACGACACACTGTCCGGCGGCGCGGGGGATGACGTGCTGATGGGCGGTGCGGGCGCCGACACCTTGATCGGCGGCACCGGCGCTGACCACTACGTGTTCAATAACCTCAGCGAAACGGGTCTGGGCGCCTTGCGCGACATCATCAACGGCTTCAAGACCGCCGAAGGCGACAAAATGGACTTCTCCGGCTTCGACGCCCGACCGTCTACCGAGGCGGCAGATGCGTTCATGTTCATAGGCAACTCGGCGTTCAGCGCCAACAACACCGGCGAGCTGCGTTTTGCCGATGGCGTGCTGTACGGCAATATCGATGACAATGCCGGCGCGGACTTCGAAATCCAGCTGACGGGCGTACAGAACCTGCAAGCGGCCGACATTATCGTCTGATCGCGGCCGTACGCCGGGCTCATCGTTATACACACGCCCCGATGAGCCCGGAACGCGGGCCTTGCACCTCATTCACGCTTGCCCCCACACTCTGCGTGGACGCGAGCGTCAGTTCCAGCCGTTAAACCTCGATTAAAGATCAACTTGTCGATCAAAAACGCAATGCCCCTCAGCCCCTCCTTAAATTTGTTTTATCCATAAGAGCGCTCTACTCTCAGGCTGGCTGACACGTGAGCTTGAGGCGCAACTTGATGATGCTGCGATTGAAGCTGGATGAAACGTCAACGCTCTTGCCCGCACCGACCTGCACACGCCGGGTGCGCGGCGCTTCCGGCCCATTGATGAACACCACTGAACATTTGGCGTCTACGTCTCCGTAGTTATTGACGGTGATCGCCCCTGTGTCGTGATAGACGTCATGGGTGACGTAGTCGATCTTCACGCCTTGGTACTGTTTCTCCACTTCGATGGGGTACGCAAACGCCGTGACAGGCAGTATGACCAGCAGTAAACAATACAGTCGATTCATTCGGCGATCTCCGGGACGGGATTGTCAGAGTAGAACAATAGCCAGCAGTTTAAAGAGGAATGACAGCATGAAAGCGCCCCGCGTGACGCTCGACCAGTGGCGCACGTTGCAAGCCGTAGTCGATCACGGTGGTTTTGCTCAGGCCGCCGAGGCATTGCACCGCTCGCAATCATCGGTGAGTTATACCGTGGCGCGCATGCAGGAACAGCTCGGCGTGCCGTTGTTACGCATCGACGGACGCAAGGCTGTGCTGACCGAAGCCGGGGGGGTGCTGCTACGGCGCTCGCGGCAACTGGTCAAACAGGCCAGCCAGCTTGAAGACCTCGCTCACCATATGGAGCAAGGCTGGGAAGCCGAGGTCCGGCTGGTCATCGACGCCGCCTACCCGTCGGCGCGCCTGGTCAAGGCCCTGACCGCGTTCATGCCGCAAAGCCGTGGTTGCCGGGTACGCCTGCGCGAAGAGGTGCTTTCGGGCGTCGAAGAAGTGCTGCTTGAAGGCGTGGCGGACCTGGCCATCAGCGGCTACAGCATCGCGGGCCATTTGGGCACGGAAATGAGCTCCGTCGAATTCGTTGCCGTCGCGCACCCGGAACACGCCCTGCACCAGGCCAATCGCGAACTGACCTTTCACGACCTGGAAAGTCAGCTGCAGGTTGTCATTCGCGATTCAGGCCGCCAGCAACCCCGGGATTTCGGCTGGCTGGGCGCCGAGCAGCGCTGGACCGTCGGCAGCCTCGGCACCGCAGCGACCTTTGTCAGCAACGGTCTGGGCTTTGCCTGGCTGCCGCGGCACATGATCGAACGCGAACTCCGGGAAGGGCTGCTCAAGCCCCTGCCGCTGAACAAGGGCGGCAACCGCAACCCGACGTTCTATCTTTACTCCAGCAAGGACAAGCCGCTGGGGCCGGCCACGCAGATTCTGATCGACCTGATTCGCACCTTCGACACGGCCCCCTTGACCACGGCGCCCAACGCGCTGCAACAGGCCTGACAGGAATCGGCACATGGCGTTCTTCGAGCATGACGAGTGTTCACTGCACTATGAAGAGTACGGTCAGGGCGAGCCGGTCCTGCTGCTGCACGGGTTGGGGTCCAGCGGTCAGGACTGGGAATACCAGATCCCGGCGCTGGCCAGACATTACCGCGTCATCGTCATGGACATGCGCGGTCACGGTCGCTCGGACAAACCGCATGCGCACTACAGCATTCAGGCGATGAGTCACGATGTCGAGGCACTCATCGAGCACTTGCGTCTGGGGTCGGTACACCTGGTCGGCCTGTCGATGGGCGGGATGATCGGTTTTCAACTGGCGGTGGATCAGCCGTACCTGCTCAAGAGCCTGTGCATCGTCAACAGTGCTCCGCAGGTCAAGGTCCGAAGCCTCGCAGACCTCTGGCAGTGGGCCAGACGCTGGACACTGTCACGTCTGGTCAGCATGGAAACCCTTGGCAAGGCGCTGGGCAAGCTGCTGTTTCCAAAACCCGAGCAGGCCGACCTGCGGCGCAAGATGGCCGAACGCTGGGGCAGGAACGACAGACGCGCCTACCTGGCCAGCTTCGACGCCATCGTCGGCTGGGGGGTGGAGCACAAGCTGCAGCGCATCATCTGCCCGACGCTGGTCATCGCTGCCGACCATGACTACACGCCGGTATCGCTGAAAGAGGCTTACGTCAAACAGATCGCCCATGCGCGACTGGTGGTCATCAACGACTCCCGGCACGCCACACCCCTGGACCAGCCCGAGCGATTCAATAGCACGCTATTGGAATTCATCGACAGCACCGGGGTCTGAAAACCGTGCCTCATGGTTGCGCAAACCGTCGCATCAAGCACCGCGCAACCTGAAACGCCACACTGGGCAAAAAAAGCCAAACGTGTTTACCTTGCCGGCCACAGTCGATATCTCTTTTATGAAGGACGTGTTGCCACATGCTGAAAAAAATAGCCCTCACCGCCTGCTCCGTGCTGTTTGCCACCCACCTGATGGCTGCTCAAGACAAGGCCACGCATGTGGTACTCGACACCAGCTTCGGTCAGATCGAAATCGAGCTTGCAGACACCAAAGCCCCCATCAGCACGCAGAACTTCCTGGGCTACGTGGACAGCGGTTTCTACAACAACACCATTTTTCACCGCGTGATCCCGGGCTTCATGGTCCAGGGCGGCGGGTTCACTCAGCAACTGGTTCAGAAGCCGACCAAGTCTCCGATCAAGAACGAAGCCCAGAATGGTCTGCATAACGTGCGCGGCACCATCGCAATGGCACGTACCTCAGACGTGAACTCGGCCACCAGCCAGTTCTTCATCAACACCAACGACAATGCCATGCTCGACAACGGCACCCGCGACTTCGGTTATGCGGTGTTCGGCAAAGTCGTCAAGGGCATGGACGTGGTCGACAACATCGTCAACGCACGGACCGGCAACCAGAAAGGCATGCAAAACGTGCCAATGGACCCGATCCTGATCAAGTCCGCCAAGCGCGTCGACTGATCCGGAAACCTGCACCGCATGAAGCGCCCGGCTTCATGCGGTCCGGACGGGAGAGCCTCCACTTATCGAGGAGAACCCACAGCGTGTGGGTGTGATAGCCAATGCTTTATCGTCGTTTTGAACAACTGATCGATATCTTCAAAGACGCCCCTACCGCTTCCCCGCCCACCACCGTCTTCGCGTTCTACCTGTACTACCTGCGTCAAGTCTGGCCGACGTTTCTTGCATTGTTGGTCGTGGGCCTGATCGGTGCGCTGATCGAGGTGTCGCTGTTCAGCTACCTGAGCCGCATCATTGACCTGGCCCAGAACACGCCGCCCAAGGATTTTTTCAGCACCCACGGTTCCGAGCTGATCTGGATGGTGGTCGTGGCCCTGCTGCTGCGTCCGATCTTCGTCGGCCTGCACGACCTGCTGGTCCACCAGAGCATCAGCCCCGGCATGACCAACCTGATTCGCTGGCAAAACCACAGCTACGTGCTCAAACAGAGCGTCAATTTCTTTCAAAACGATTTTGCCGGGCGTATCGCCCAGCGCATCATGCAGACCGGCAACTCACTGCGTGACTCGGCCGTGCAGTCGGTGGACGCACTCTGGCATGTCCTGATCTACGCGATCAGCGCGATGGTGCTGTTCGCCGAAGCGGACTGGCGCCTGATGATCCCGCTGGGCACCTGGATTGCCGCGTTCATCCTGGCGCTGATGTATTTCGTGCCCAGGGTCAAGCAACGTTCGGTGGACTCGTCCGACTCGCGTTCCAGACTCATGGGCCGGATCGTCGACGGCTACACCAACATCACCACCCTGAAACTGTTCGCGCACTCCCATCATGAGCAGCAATACGCGCGTGAAGCGATGCGTGACCAGACCGAGAAAAGCCAGTTGGCCGGCCGGGTCGTGACGTCGATGGACACCACCATCACCACGATGAACGGCGTGCTGATCGTCACCACCACCGGCCTGGCCCTCTGGCTGTGGACCCAATCCATGATCTCGGTGGGTGCCATTGCTCTGGCCACCGGGCTGGTGATCCGCATCGTCAACATGTCCGGCTGGATCATGTGGGTGGTCAACGGCATCTTTGAAAACATCGGCACCGTGCAGGATGGTCTGGAGAGCATTTCGCAGCCGATCACCGTCAACGACAAACCCGGAGCCCTGCCGCTGAAAATCGACAAGGGCGGCGTCAGGTTCGATGGCGTCGATTTCCATTACGGCAATGGCAACGGGATCATTCACAACCTTGACCTGGACATAAAACCGGGCGAGAAGATCGGCTTGATCGGGCCGTCAGGCGCAGGCAAATCGACGCTGGTGAACCTGCTGCTGCGCATGTACGACGTGCAAGGTGGCAGGATTCTGATCGACGGCCAGGACATTTCCGACATCACTCAGGAAAGCCTGCGCGCGCAGATCGGCATGATCACTCAAGACACTTCGCTGCTGCACCGTTCGATTCGCGAAAACCTGCTGTATGGCAATCCGGATGCGACCGATGAGCAACTGTGGGAATCGATCCACAAGGCCCGCGCCGACGAGTTCATCCCGTTGCTGTCGGACTCTGAAGGCCGCACCGGTTTTGATGCGCATGTCGGTGAGCGCGGCGTCAAGCTGTCCGGCGGGCAGCGCCAGCGTATTGCGATCACGCGTGTGCTGCTCAAAGATGCACCGATCCTGATCATGGACGAAGCCACCTCGGCGCTCGACTCGGAAGTCGAAGCGGCGATTCAGGAGAGCCTGGAAACATTGATGCAAGGCAAGACGGTCATCGCCATCGCGCACCGGCTGTCGACCATCGCCCGCATGGACCGTCTGGTCGTGCTGGAAAAAGGCCAGATCGCCGAATCCGGCACCCACGCCGAGCTACTGGCCCGGGGCGGGCTGTACGCACGATTGTGGCAACACCAGACCGGCGGGTTTGTGGGGGTCGATTGAGGGCTGGGGAGGTGTGTTCAGGGCTATTCGCGAGCAAGCTCGCTCCCTCAAGGTATCCAGGAGTGCCCAGCACCGTGCAACACTTCACTTGCTCACGAAGAGGCCAGTGCAGCTGCTGAATGCCTGCGGGTCGGTTAGTCCACCTGCCGATACGGCAACGCGCTTCGTGCGTCCTCGGCATACGCCAGTACGCCGACGCGCTCCTGCTCCAGAAACTCGCTGACGGCGTCTTTCAAACCCGGATGCATCAGGTAATGCCAGGAACGGGTGATCTGCGGTTCGAAGCCGCGGATCAGCTTGTGCTCCCCCTGAGCGCCCGCGTCGAAACGTTGCAGCCCGTGGGCGATGGCGTAGTCCATGCCCTGATAGAAACAGGTCTCGAAATGCAGGCGGTCGAATTCGGCCAGACAGCCCCAGTAGCGCCCGTAAAAACTGTCGTCACCGATCAGGCTGAAAGCCATCGCCACGGGTCGTGAGCCTTGCAGGGCGATGACCACACGGATGGATTCCGGCATGCGTTCGGCCAGCAGGCTGAAGAACTCACGCGTCAGATAAGGCGCCTGCCCGCGCACTTCATAGGTATTGGAATAGCAGGCATAGACGAAGTCCCACAGCACCTCGCTCATCTGCGCGCCTTCAAGCCATTCGAACGCGATGCCCTGCCCCGCCACCTGCTCGCGCTCCTTGCGCATCTGCTTACGCTTGCGCGAACTCAATGCATCAAGAAAGTCCTGAAAGTCCCGGTAACCGCGGTTGTGCCAGTGAAACTGACAGCCGAAGCGTTGCAGCCAGCCCGGCTGCTGCTCGAGCAAGGCATCGGCGGCCGGGTCGGTGAAATTCACATGTGCGCTCGACAGCCCTTCGCTTTGCAGATACGCCGGCAGTTCGCCGAGCAACTCCAGGCCACCTTGCGGCGTTGCAGACAAAATGCGCGATCCACCGACCGGGCTGAACGGCACGGCCACCAGCAACTTGGGGTAGTAAGCGATTCCGGCGCGGCGGCAAGCGTCGGCCCAAGCGTGATCAAACACATACTCGCCGTAGGAGTGCCACTTGCGGTAGGCAGGCAATGCCGCCACCAACTGATCGTTTTCGTAGTGCAGCACATGTTCGGCACGCCAGCCGGAGCGTGGCCCGAGGCTGCCGCTGTCTTCCAGCGAACTGAGAAAGGCATGGCGCAGAAATGGCTGGTTGCCTGGCACCAGCGCATCCCACTGGGCGGGCGCGACGGTGCCGAGATTGTCGATAACGTGAACGGGCATGCAGGTTCCCCGGAGTTTGAAGACCGGCGTACGCCTCTCGACATGACCTGTGAAGAGACGACGCCCGGCCTGACACCTTATCAATCAAACCATATCGCGGGGACGAGCGCGACCGCCGTATCAGCGCTTGCGCAGAATCACGCTTCCAATCGAATAACCGGCGCCGAACGAGCTGGGTACCGCCAGCGCGCCTGCGGGCAGATCATCCTGATAGGTATGGAACGCAATGACCGAACCGGCCGAGCTGGTGTTGCCGTAGGTATCGAGAATCACCGGCGCTTCTTCGACAGTGGCTTCACGGCCCAGCAGCTTCTTGACGATCAGGTGGTTCATGCTCAGGTTGGCCTGGTGCAGCCAGAAGCGTTTCACATCACTGATGTTGATGCCGTTGTCCTGCAGGTGCGCGCTGACCAGTTCGGCGACCATCGGGCACACCTCACGGAACACTTTGCGCCCTTCCTGCACGAACAGCTTGTCCGGTGCGTTCTGGCCCTCGTCCGCGGTGCGGTTGAGGAAGCCGAAGTTGTTGCGGATGTTATTGGAAAACTTCGTCAGCAAACGGGTACTGACGATATCGAATTGATAAGGCGAGGTGGCAAGGTCTGCCCGCTCGACCACCACGGCCGTCGCGCCATCACCGAAAATGAAATGGCTGTCGCGGTCACGAAAATTCAAATGCGCGGTGCAGATCTCCGGGCTGATGACCAGCAAGGCACGGGCCTGACCAAGTTGCACACTGTTGCAGGCGGCCTGAATGCCGAACGTTGCCGAAGAACAGGCAACGTTCATGTCGAAACCGTAGCCTGCAACGCCCAGCGCTTCCTGAATCTCGATAGAGATCGCCGGATAAGCCCGTTGCAGGTTCGAACACGCGACGATCACACCGTCGATGTCTGCTGCCGTCTTGCCTGCGCGCTGCAAGGCCTGTTCAGCGGCTGCAACACCCATCTGGCAGAGGATCGACTGTTCGTCATTACCGCGTTCCGGCAAGTGGGGCTTCATGCGTTGCGGGTCGAGAATGCCCTGCTTGTCCATCACGAAGCGGCTTTTGATGCCTGACGCCTTCTCGATGAACGCAGCGCTGGACTCGCTGAGCGCCTCCACCTCGCCGCGCTCGATGGCGGCCGCGTTCTCACTGTTGAACTGTGCAACCCAGGCATTGAAAGACTGCACCAGCTCTTCATTGGAAATGCTGTTGGCCGGGGTAAACAGGCCTGTGCCGCTGATGACGACGTCGTACACGGTCGTTCCTCTCTTATTGAGTTGCAGGTAATACCTGCTCAGGCATGGCATCCGAAGACCCGCGCGTTATCGGGACCCACGTACCCATGCGACTGTAAAAGCTGCCCGCAGGAGGAGCAGCGTTTCATGACACGGTGAAGACAGGCGCGGAGTGTGCCATAGAGCCCGGTTTTGGCGCTATCGGCCAATGAATATCGACCCGATAGACGCTTTTGGGTAAACGCGTGCCCGGCTTGGGATCAGCCCTCCACCTGGCTCCACTGCTTGCTCAACCGTTTGTCCGACACCGGCATTTTGGTGCCCAGTTGTTGCGCGAACAGCGAGACACGATATTCCTCCATCCACCAGCGATACAGCGCCAGCTCCGGGTCGCGCTTGCCTTCCTGAGCGTGCTTGTCGGCACGCGCCTGATACTGCGCCCAGAGGCCCGCCAGCTCGAGGCTCCACACCCGGTCCTTCTGCACCTGACCCGGCAGTTTTTCCAGGCGCATCTCGATGGCTTTCAGGTAGCGCGGCAATTCCTTGAGCCAGAGCGCCGGGGTTTCCCGCACGAAGCCGGGGTACACCAGCTTGCCCAGTTGCGCCTTGATGTCATTGAGCGCAACGGCCTGCGACAGGTCGATCTTGCCCTTGAAACGCTTTTGCAGACCGTGCCACAGCTTGAGGATTTCCAGGGTCAGCTTCGCAAGCCGCTCGGCGTGTTCGGTCCAGTCGGCACGCTTGCGCTCGGCCAGCGACAGCAGACCGGCACCGTCACGTGGCAGCTCGGCCTCGCCTTCCAGCACGCAGCTGTCGAGACTGGCCAGCAGGATGTCCTCGATCAGCGCATCAATGCGCCCCAGTTCACGGTGCAGCAAGCCCAGTTCGGTCTGACCCGGCAATTTGTTGCGCAGAAACTTTGCCGGCTCGGCCAGTTGCTGCAACAGCAAACGCTGCAAGGCGCGGCGGTGCTGGTACTCGGCTTCGGCCTGGGTAGAAAACCGGCCTTCCTTGACCGCACCGCCCTCTTCGACCAGCGCCGGGTAGACCGTCATCGACAGCCCGGCAATGTTCTGTTGCGTCTTCTGTGCCACCGCAGCAAAGGCCTTGGCCTGCACCGGCTGCTGGCTTTTAGCGGTTTGCGGCACGGCCAGTGCGGCCTGACTCGCCTCGGCAAAACGCGCCGTCAGCTCGTCCAGGTCACGGCCTTCACCGAGAAACTTGCCCGCGCCATCGACGATTTCCAGGTTCATCTTCAGGTGGCCTTCAAGCTGCTGGGCAGCCTCGGCCCAGGCTTCGTCGCTGACCCGTGCCCCGGTCATGCGCAGCAGCTCGCGACCCAGCGCCTGCGGCAGCGAACCTTCACCAAAGGTGATGCGTTGCAGCGCCGCCTTGATGAAGTCCGGGACCGGTACGAAATTCTTGCGCACCGCTTTGGGCAGGTTGCGGACCAGCGCAATGCACTTGGTCTCCAGCAACCCCGGCACCAGCCATTCCAGACGCTCGGCAGGCAGTGACAGCAGCAACGGCGCGGGCACGCGCAGGGTAACGCCGTCACGCGGGTGATTGGGCTCGAAGTGGTAACTCAGCGACAGGCTCAGATCGCCCAGGCGCAAGGTGTCGGGGTACTGCGCCGCCGTGACTTCACTGGCCTCGCGGGCCAGCACGTCCTCTTCGCGCATGATCAGCAACTGCGGGTTCTTCTGGCTTTCGGTCTTGTACCAGCTGTCGAACGTGGCTGTCTGGTGAATCTCGGCCGGGATCCGCGCCTCGTAGAAACCGTACAGCGTGTCTTCGTCAGCCAGAATATCGCGACGTCGGGCCTTGGCTTCCAGTTCATCGAGCTGTTCGAGCAAGCGGGTGTTGGCGCTCAGGCACTTGGCCCGGGACAGAATATCGCCCCGCACCAGCCCTTCGCGAATGAACAGCTCGCGCGACACCACCGGGTCGATAGGGCCGTAATGCACAGGACGTCGACCGACCACGATCAGACCGAACAGGGTGATCTGCTCGAACGCCACGACCTGCCCGCGCTTCTTCTCCCAATGCGGCTCGAAATGGTTCTTTTTGATCAGGTGCCCGGCGAGCGGCTCGATCCAGTCCGAATCGATTTTGGCCACCATGCGCGCGTACAGCTTGGTGGTCTCGACCAACTCGGCAGCCATCAACCACTGCGGGCGTTTTTTGCCCAGCCCTGAGGACGGATGAATCCAGAAGCGTCGCTGGCGCGCACCAAGGTAATCGCCTTCGTCGGCTTTCTGCCCGACCTGGCTCAACAGGCCGGACAGAATGGCCTTGTGAAATTTCGGGTAATCCGCCGGTTCTTTGTTGACCGTCAATTGCAGGTCGCGGCAGATCAGGCTCAATTGCCGATGGGAATCACGCCACTCGCGCAGGCGCAGGTAATTCAGGAAGTTGCGTCGACACCAGTTGCGCAACGGACTGGCCGTCAGCGCCTGGCGCTGCTCCTCAAAACCGCGCCACAGATTGACCAGCCCGGCGAAATCCGAATCGGCGTCTTTCCATTGCGCGTGGGCCTGGTCGGCGGCCTGCTGGCGCTCGGGTGGACGCTCGCGCACATCCTGCACGGACATGGCACTGGCCACGATCAGCACTTCTTGCAGGCTGCCCTGCTTTGCAGCTTCCAGCAGCATGCGCCCCATGCGCGGGTCTACCGGCAGGCGCGCCAGTTGACGGCCCAGCGGGGTCAACTGATTCTCGCGATTGACTGCCGACAGTTCCTGCAACAGGTTGAAGCCGTCGCTGATCGCTTTGCCATCCGGCGGTTCGATGAACGGAAAATCGGTGATCTCGCCCAGACGCAGGTGCAGCATCTGCAAGATAACGGCGGCCAGGTTGGTGCGCAGAATCTCGGGATCGGTGAATTCGGGGCGGCCGTTGAAATCTTCTTCGCTGTACAGCCGCACGCACAGACCGGGCTCGACACGCCCGCAACGGCCCTTGCGCTGGTTGGCGCTGGCCTGCGACACGGCTTCGATCGGCAGGCGCTGGACCTTGGCGCGGTAGCTGTAGCGGCTGATCCGCGCCGTACCGGTGTCGATCACATACCGAATGCCCGGCACGGTCAGCGAGGTTTCCGCCACGTTGGTGGCCAGCACCACGCGACGGCCGGGGTGCGACTGAAAGATGCGCTGCTGTTCGGCGGGTGAAAGCCGTGCATACAGCGGCAGAATCTCGGTGTGCCTGAGCTGGGCCTTGCGCAGCATTTCGGCGGCGTCGCGAATCTCGCGTTCGCCGGGCAAGAACACCAGCACATCGCCAGGGCTCTTGCGCTCGCTGCGTTCAAAGTCAGCAAGCTCTTCCAGTGTGGCCAGAATCGCCTGATCGACGGTCAGGTCGTCTTCGACGCTGTTGCCTTCTTCGTCCTGCTCGCTGGTCAGCGGTCGATACCAGACATCCACCGGGAACGTGCGGCCAGACACTTCAATCACTGGCGCATCGTTGAAATGCTCGGAAAAGCGCTGCAGGTCGATGGTTGCAGAGGTGATGATGACTTTGAGGTCCGGGCGACGCGGCAGCAGGGTTTTCAGGTAGCCGAGCAGGAAGTCGATGTTCAGGCTGCGCTCGTGGGCTTCGTCAACAATGATCGTGTCGTAGCGCTCAAGAAAGCGGTCGTGCTGGGTTTCGGCCAGCAGAATGCCGTCGGTCATCAGCTTGATCAGGGTATTGCTGTCGCTCTGATCCTCGAAACGCACTTGATAACCGACCAGCGCGCCCAGCGGTGTGCCGATTTCTTCGGCCACCCGGCTCGCCACACTGCGGGCTGCAATCCGGCGCGGCTGCGTATGCCCGATCAGCCCATGCTGGCCGCGACCGATTTCCAGGCAGATCTTCGGCAACTGGGTGGTTTTCCCCGAGCCGGTCTCGCCTGCAATGATCAGCACCTGATGCTTGAGCAACGCCTCTTTGATTTCGTCACGCTTGGCGGCAATCGGCAGGTTGTCGTCATAACGAATCGCCGGCACGCTCTCCCGCCGCGCTGTCACCTGCGCGCACGACGCCTGAACCCGAGCCACCCACTGCGCCAGCTTCGCCTCGTCAGGCTTCTTGCGCAGCTCGTGCAACTGGCGACGCAGACGATGGCGTTCGCTGATCATCGCTTGGTCGAGGTTTTTCAGGAGTTGGTCGATAGAGGGCGATTCGTCGGTCATCAGGTGCGCAGGGTCTTTTCAAATGGCAGGTGCGGATTGTCGCAGATTGCGGTGGGTTGTGACGATGATCTGCTCCTCAGACGGTCACGGGTGGTTGGTATGACCATCGGCACGAGAATGCCTTGACCATCGTTCCCACGCTCCGCGTGGTAACGCCTGTCTGGACGCTCTGCGTCCGATCCTGAATGCGCAGTGCAGCGCAGCCTTTGACGCGGAGCGATACGAAAGGCATGCCGACGCGGAGCATCGGCACGAGAGTCAGTTGAATTAGAAGATGAACAAGGCGCGTGAAAGCAAATGCGGTTTCAGACCCACTGCCCTACTTCTTCACGCCCAGCTTCTTCAATTCCTCATCACGCAGTTCGCGACGCAGGATCTTGCCGACGTTGGTGGTCGGCAGAACGTCGCGGAATTCGACGCTGCGCGGCACTTTGTAGCCGGTCAGGTTGGCGCGCATGTGCTCCATAACCTGGTCCTTGGTCAGCGTGACGCCCGGCTTGGCGACGACGAAAACCTTGATGCTTTCACCCGACTTCTCGTCCGGCACGCCGATGGCCGCGCATTGCAGCACACCCGGAAGCGTGGCCAGCACGTCTTCCAGCTCGTTGGGGTACACGTTGAAGCCGGAGATCAGAATCATGTCTTTCTTGCGATCGACAATCCGGATATAGCCGTCAGGCTGAATGATCGCGATGTCACCGGTCTTGAGCCAGCCATCGCTGTCGATCATTTCGTCGGTGGCGTCCTGGCGCTGCCAGTAGCCTTTCATGACCTGCGGGCCTTTGATGCACAGCTCGCCGGTGTCACCGAACGCCAGCTCGTTGCCGGCGTCATCGATGACTTTGCACAGCGTCGAAGGCACCGGAATGCCGATGGTGCCCATCTGAATGTTCTGCGACGGATTGACCGTAGCGACCGGGCTGGTCTCGGTCATGCCGTACCCTTCGCAGATGGGGCAATCGGTCACCTGTTTCCAGCGTTCGGCGGCCGCCTGTTGCAAGGCCATGCCACCGGAGAGCGTGACTTTCAAGGCCGAGAAATCAAGGTTGCGAAAGCCCTCGTTATTGCACAGCGCCACGAACAGCGTATTGAGGCCGACAAACCCGCTGAACTTCCATTTCGACAGCTCTTTGACCATTGCCGGCAGGTCGCGCGGGTTGCTGATCAGGATATTGTGGTTACCCAGCAGCATCATCGCCATGCAGTGAAAGGTGAAGGCGTAGATGTGATAAAGCGGCAAGGGCGTGATGAGGATTTCACAGCCCTCATCCAGGTTGGAGGCCATCAACGCCCGGCATTGCAGCATGTTGGCGATCAGGTTGCGGTGGGTCAGCATTGCGCCCTTCGCCACACCGGTGGTGCCGCCAGTGTATTGCAGCACCGCCACATCGCCACTGCCAGGCGCAACGTCGGTGACCGGTTGACCGCGCCCCTTGCCGAGTACGTCATTGAACCTGATGGCGTGCGGCAAGTGATACGCCGGGACCATTTTCTTCACGTACTTGATGACGCTGTTGATCACCAGCCTTTTGAGTGGCGACAGCATATCGGCCACTTCAGTGACGATGACATGCTTTATCCGGGTCTTGGGCACGACCTTTTCGGCCAGATGCGCCATGTTGGCCAGGCACACCAGCGCCTTGGCGCCGGAATCGTTGAACTGATGTTCCATTTCCCGCGCGGTGTACAGCGGGTTGGTATTGACCACGATCAGGCCGGCGCGAATGGCACCAAAGACGGCGATCGGGTATTGCAATACGTTGGGCAGCTGCACGGCGATGCGGTCGCCCGGCTGCAGATCGGTGTCCTGCTGAATCCAGGCGGCGAACGCGCCGGACAGCTCGTACAGCTCACCGTAAGTGATCGTCTTGCCCAGATTGCTGAACGCCGGTTTGTCAGCGAAACGCTGGCAGGACTGCTTCAGGACCGCCTGGACGTTCGGGTACTCGTCAGGATTTATATCGGCCGGAATGCCGGACGGGTACTTATCCTTCCAGAAGTTTTCAATCATTCAGCCAGCTCCGTAGCGATCGCGAATTCTTCACATCGCTTCGAGCGATGATTTTCTTGTATCTGGGATGATCCAGTAGACGCTTTTCCGCTTCATGACTGATCAAAAAGCGCGCCGAGAGTAGCAGCTTTGTAAAAGGCCGCCTAGATGCAATAGAGGGCCAACCAGTCACCAAAAAGACCAAAACACGAACATCAGTCACTTTCGGGACGGAACCCCCACGGCGGCAGACTCTGCGAAAACGACCGGACCATAGGGTTTGAAGTGTTATTCAGGGCCTTTCGAGGGGCGATGACCTCGAACGCGGCACACTTCAAACCCCGCCACAGAGACGGGAAGACTTACGGATTGAGAGACGATTCCTACAATCAAGCGAGATCCCTGAGCGCCCGCCGCAGAATCTTGCCCACGGGCGTCATCGGCAATGAGTCTCGCAGGACGATCTGTTTGGGGACCTTGTAGGCCGTGAAATTCTCTTTGCAGAACGTCTTGAGTTCCTCAACGCTGACCCCCGAATCCCGTGGCACGACAAACAGCTTCACCGCCTCCCCGGAGCGCTCGTCCGGCACACCGATGCAGGCGCAACTGGCGACTTTCGGGTGAGCCATGACCACGTCTTCGATTTCGTTGGGGTAGACATTGAAGCCGGACACGATGATCAGGTCCTTCTTGCGGTCCACAATGCTGACAAAACCGTCGGCGCCGATCACCGCAATGTCGCCGGTCTTGAACCAGCCGTCGGCGCCCAGAGACTCGGCAGTGGCATCAGGCTGGTTCCAGTAGCCTTTCATGACCTGCGGCCCCTTGATGCACAACTCGCCGCGCTCGCCGAAGGGCAACTCGGTGCCCTCGTCATCGATGATTTTCATCGCCGTGCCCGGCACCGGAATACCGACCGTGCCCAGGCGCGCCAGCGAGCCATACGGATTGGCACTGGCAACCGGTGACGTTTCGGTCAGGCCATACCCCTCGACAATCGTGCAGCCGGTCATCTGCAACCAACGCTCGGCCGTGGCCTTGACCAGCGCCGTGCCACCGGAGTTGGTGCTTTTCAGCGACGAGAAATCCAGCTTGCTGAATTCCGGATGGTTCATGAGCGCCACGAACAGCGTGTTGAGGCCGACCATCGCCGTGAACTTCCATTTGCGCAGTTCTTTGACGAAGCCGCTGATATCGCGAGGGTTGGTGATCAGGATGTTGTGGTTGCCACTGAGCGTCATGCACATGCAATGCGCCGTGAATGCATAGATGTGATAAAGCGGCAACGGCGCGACCATCACCTCGCCGCCCTCTTCGAACGCAGGGCCGCCTTCGGGAAGTTGCTGGCGCATGCAGGCATAGACCTGCTGCATATTGGCGACCAGATTGCCGTGGGTCAGCATTGCGCCCTTGGCCAGGCCTGTCGTGCCGCCGGTGTATTGCAGCACGGCGATATCATCCAGCCCCTGCGGGACAGGCTCGATACGGCTGTCGCGCCCGAGCCGCAGGGCACGCTTGAAGCCGACAGCCTGGGGCAGTTGAAACGCGGGGACCAGCTTCTTGACCTTGTCGACAATGGTATTGACCAGCCACCCTTTGGCCGCCGACTGCATGTCACCCATTTTGACTTCGATCAGGTATTCGATGGCCGTGTCCGGAAGCACTTCCTGCACCAGCTTGCCGAACAGGTTGAGGTACACCAGCGCCTTGGCGCCCGAGTCCTGAAACTGATGGCGCATCTCGCGTGCGGTGTACAGCGGGTTGGTGTTGACCACGATCAGCCCGGCCCGCATCGCACCGAATACCGCGATCGGGTACTGCAGAAGGTTGGGCATCTGTACCGCAATGCGGTCGCCCGGCACCAGTTGCGTGTGCTGTTGCAGATACCCGGCAAACGCAGCGGAATGATGATCGAGTTCAGCGTAGGTCAGCGTCACCCCCATGTTGCTGAAGGCAGGGCGATGTGCGAATTTCTTGCAACTGCGATCAAACACATCGATGACCGATTGATAGGCTCGCAGATCCACCTCGGCGTCGACCCCGGCGGGACGTTTGTCATTCCAGAAATCAGCGTTCATTGTTTTTATCCTCTTCCCTGCCTATGCCTGGCCCGACGTTAGCAGTTAAAAGGCAGCAGGCAAATCGTCACCCGAGCGTCATCAGCGGCATGAATCTCGTCGCTGTTCAGACTGCAATCTGCCGCTCGCTATACACTGACCGGCGCAGGCCCCGAAGCCGACGTCGGTTGGCAGCGCGCCAGTGCCGTGAAAGCCCTGTTTTCAAGCCCGTGGCTTATTATTCGTGGCGAATGTGATCCGGTGAGCCTCAACAAACGTCTGAATGATCTTGCCGGTGTATTGGCAGTAGTGAGTCATCAAGTGTTACAAAACACGGTCTATTAACGGCGCGACCCAAGGGCGCGGCTACGCAGGTCGAATGAACGGCCAGCTTCAACTCATTTTCATTGTCAGGACAGCCACATGACTCAAGTCACCAACACGCCCTACGAAGCCCTTGAAGTCGGTCAGACCGCCAGCTACAGCAAGAAAGTGGAAGAGCGTGACATCCAGTTGTTCGCCGCCATGTCCGGTGACCACAACCCGGTCCATCTGGACGCCGAATACGCCGCCAAGACCATGTTCAAGGAGCGTATCGCCCACGGCATGTTCAGTGGCGCGCTGATCAGCGCTGCGGTCGCCTGTGAGCTGCCTGGCCCGGGCACCATTTATATCGGTCAACAGATGACCTTCCAGAAGCCCGTGAAACTGGGCGACACCCTGACGGTGCGCCTGGAGATTCTGGAAAAACTGCCTAAATTCCGCGTTCGTATCGCCACCCGCGTTTTCAACCAGAACGATGAACTGGTTGTGGACGGCGAAGCTGAAATCCTCGCCCCGCGCAAACAGCAGACCGTCGACCTGACTGTACTGCCCGAGATCACGTTCGGCTGATACCGAAGGCAAGCGCGTGTCCGGACGACACGCGCGCAAGACTCGCTTGTGGCATGAGCACAAATTCATGATGCACCCGGAACTCTTTTCCTGCGCTTTCCACTCAGGGAACACGCAGCACGTTGCTGTCCGGGATCACGAATTGTTCATTCCCACAGGCGGGAACATCAGCCATGAATACGATCAACAGAAATTACTACCCCGTCTCCGGGCTGTCTCCCCAGGCCCTCAACCCAGAGACTGACAGTCATCCGCCGAGCGAACGCAAACCGGACCACACCGGCAACCAGATCGATTTCAGCCCGCCGCAACACGCAACGGGTGTGCAGTCACCGCTCGACACCCTGAGTTCCCGCCTTCAAACACCCGCCACGAACGCCTCTTCGACCGGGCATGAAAACACCGTCGAATTGCTGCTGAACAAGCTGGTAGAGGCCATTCGCAACGTCCTCAAAGACCTGTTTTCCAGGTCGCCGGCAAATCAGCCAGACAGCCCGACGCCTGCGCAGGCTCGACGCGAACAGGCACCGACCGCCTCTCAACCGGCATCGTCGCCTTCGACCGCATCCCCCGCATCGCCGTCAGTGGCCCAAGGCAACACAGAAAAGCCCTTTGTGGTGCAGAACGATCATCCAGCGGATGCGTCAGCCAAATTAACTGCGGCCCCTGCGCTGCAGAAAACGTCAGCGCCTGCCGCCGACAAACCTGACGCCGCAGAAAAAGTGGCAAAACCCGCAGCGCCTGCCGCTCATGGCCTGGGGGCGGACATGTCGGGCATGGTCGGTTTCGCCAAAGAAGCCAACACCACCGGCGGCAACGATGGCGATGTCGTCACCGTCAATACCGTGGCAGACCTCAAGAAGAACATGGAAGACGACACGGCCCGCACCATTCGCCTCGGTGCCAACCTGACCGCCGACAGCAAAGTGACCATCAACTTCGGTGCCAACAAAACCCTGCTGGGCACCGACAAGGGCAACAGCCTGCATAACATCTACCTGGCCAGTGGCAAAAACGCAGGCAATGACATTTTCCAGAACCTGAACTTCACCCATGACAGCCGTTACCGCGAAAACGGTGACATGCAGATGTTCATCAGCAGCGGCCAGAAATACTGGATCGACCACAACACCTACACCGGCACCAAGGATCAGAACCCCAAGGGGCTGGATAAACTGCTCTATGTGGGCGGGACGGCGGACAAGGTCAGCCTGACCCATTCAAAATTTCAGAACAACGAATATGGCGTGATCCTCGGCCAGCCGGACGACTCCCCTGCCGCCAGGGCCGAGTACAGGGGCTACCCGCAAATGACCATCGCCAACAACGCGTTCAACAACCTCGACGTGCGGGCACCTGGCCTGATGCGTCATGGCGATTTTGACGTGTACAACAACAAGGTCGACAACTTCCACCTCGGCTTCACCGCGACCGGGGACGCAAACATCCTGTCGCAGGCCAACTATTTCGAAAAAGGCGTGGATGTCTCCAACAAGGCCAGCAACGCCGGTGTGCTGGATGACTACGGCGACGCCCACTTCAAAGACATCGGCAGCAATGTCAGCTTCACCCAGAAATCACCGGTAACAGCCTGGACCCCGAGCTACCAGCGGCACGTCATGACAGCAGAAGAGACGAAAGACTATGTAGAGGCCAACGCAGGGGCAAAAACGGTAGGCTGACAGCCCGGGCACTTGATGCCACAGCCGACGCGCAGACGAAAAAAAGGGCGACCGGAGTCGCCCCAAATGCCTTGCGTGCTCGTGTCAATGACCGACGCCCCTCGGTCTTTTTTGATGCCGCCTGGCAACGCCGCTGTGATGCCCCTCACAGCGCGTTCAGTGGGCTCAGATTAATCGCAGTTGTAACGGCGCGCGTTGATCCAGATCAGTTCTCTGGCCGTCGGGCAGACGTTGAGAATCGACCCGATCAACGGGGCAAGGAAGGGATCAGCGTTTTTTCGGTTTTTTCTTGGGCTTCTTGCTGCTCAACGGCATCGCCTGCTCGAAGGCGTTGCGCACTTCGTTGAGGCGTTTATCGTTCAGATCGTGAATGCGCCTGGCGCGCTCGGCACCCAGGTCGATCAGTTTTTCATCATCGCTCATGACTTGCCGCTCTCGAACACCGGAATCAGCGCCAATAATGCTTAATCACATCGGCCATGACCAGCGCGGATCCGGCGATTTTCGCGGTCAGACCTGAATATCCACCCAGAGTCCCTGGCGCGGCTCGTCGTCGATGAGCGGTACAACCGGAACGGTGTTGTCTGCGTTCAGGGAATCACCCGGAACGACCAGGCCCTGATACTCCTCCGCTTCTTCGGAGGATCGGCCCTGCTGCTGTTGCTGACGCTGCTGCTCTTCACGCAACAGTAATGCGCTGCGTTCAGCATCCTCGTTGTGCAGATCGATGGACGTCTCGTTAGAGCTCTTCTCCACGGCCGCGACAGGCGGGATGTCCGGCATGCGTTTGGCCGGGTCCAGCTGTGATGTCACGGGCACCACACTTAGCGGAAGCATAGGTTGCAGCATGGTTATATCCTCTTACCGGGGTGTCGGCCGTGCGCTCGGCAACTTGAACCGGGCTGGCATGGTTTGCAGTAATTTAGGGTCTTTTTGGACTGCACTGAGTGAAATAAGTGTCATGGAACCAAAAATCAAAATGCGGTCGGCGCACGATCTGAGGTTTTTTCACGTCGCCTTTGGTCTTCGGGGCGCGTTCCGTTAACATAGTCAGCTTTTTCAAGCGGGAGACAGGCAGCATGGCGCAGCAGTATCAACCGGGGCAACGCTGGATTAGCGACAGCGAAGCCGAGCTGGGTTTGGGCACCGTTCTGGCACAGGACGGCCGCTTGTTGACCGTGCTCTATCCGGCCACTGGCGAAACACGCCAGTACGCACTGCGTAATGCACCGCTGACCCGCGTGCGTTTCTCGCCGGGCGATGTGATCACTCACTTCGAAAACTGGAAAATGACCGTTCGCGAAGTTGACGACGTCGATGGCCTGCTGGTCTACCACGGCCTGAACGCGCAGAACGAAGTGGTCACGCTGCCGGAAACCCAGCTGTCCAACTTCATCCAGTTCCGCCTGGCAACCGACCGCCTGTTCGCAGGGCAGATCGACCAGTTGTCCTGGTTCTCGCTGCGTTACAACACCCTCGAACACACCAGCCGCCAGTTGCAGTCCTCGCTCTGGGGCCTGGGGGGCGTGCGGGCGCAACCTATCGCGCACCAGTTGCACATCGCCCGTGAAGTCGCCGACCGCATCGCACCACGCGTATTGCTGGCCGACGAAGTGGGCCTGGGCAAGACCATCGAAGCCGGTCTGATCATTCATCGCCAATTGCTGTCGGGGCGCGCCAACCGCGTGCTGATTCTGGTGCCGGAAAACCTTCAGCATCAGTGGCTGGTGGAGATGCGTCGCCGCTTCAACCTGCAGGTTGCGCTGTTCGACGCCGAACGCTTCATGGAAAGCGATGCCGGCAATCCGTTCGAAGACACCCAACTGGCGCTGGTTGCGCTGGAATGGCTGGTCGAAGACGAAAAGGCTCAGGATGCCCTGTTCGCGGCGGGCTGGGACTTGATGGTGGTCGACGAAGCGCACCACCTGGTCTGGCACGAAGACAAGGCCAGCCGCGAGTACTCGCTGGTCGAGCAACTGGCCGAGGTCATTGCCGGCGTGCTGCTGCTGACCGCTACCCCGGAGCAACTGGGCCAGGACAGCCACTTTGCACGCCTGCGCCTGCTCGACCCGAACCGTTTCCACGACCTGAAAGCCTTCCGCGCCGAGAGCGAAAACTATCGCCCGGTGGCGCAGGCCGTTCAAGAGCTGCTCGACAAGGGCAAACTGTCCGCTGCCGCGCAGGACACCATTCGCGGGTTCCTGGGCGCCGAAGGCGAGACGCTGCTCGCTGCCGTCAATACCGGTGACGACGAAGCCAAGGCGCGCCTGATTCGCGAATTGCTGGACCGTCATGGCACGGGCCGCGTGCTGTTCCGTAACACCCGCGCCGCCGTGCAGGGTTTCCCGGAGCGCAAGCTGCACCCTTATCCGCTGCCCTGCCCTGTCGAATACCTTGAGTTGCCGGTGGGCGAGCATGCCGACCTCTACCCTGAAGTGAGCTTCCAGGCGCATTCGGACGTCAGCGAAGAAGAACGCTGGTGGCGTTTCGACCCGCGCGTCGACTGGCTGATCGATACGCTCAAGATGCTCAAGCGCGTCAAGGTGCTGGTCATCTGCGCCCATGCCGAAACCGCTATGGACCTGGAAGACGCACTGCGTGTGCGCTCCGGCATTCCGGCCACGGTGTTCCACGAAGGCATGAACATTCTCGAGCGCGACCGCGCCGCTGCGTATTTCGCGGACGAAGAGTTCGGCGCTCAGGTACTGATCTGTTCGGAAATCGGCAGTGAAGGCCGCAACTTCCAGTTTTCCCACCATCTGGTCCTGTTCGATCTGCCGTCGCACCCGGACCTGCTGGAGCAGCGCATCGGCCGTCTGGACCGGATCGGCCAGAAGCACACCATTGAACTGCACGTACCGTTCCTCGAAACCAGCCCGCAGGCGCGCCTGTTCCAGTGGTATCACGAAGCGCTCAACGCCTTCCTCAATACCTGCCCGACCGGTAACGCCTTGCAGCACCAGTTCGGACCGCGTCTGTTGCCGCTGCTCGAAAGCGGTGACGATGACGAATGGCAAGGCCTCATCAATGAAGCCCGTGCCGAGCGCGAGCGTCTGGAAAGCGAACTGCACACCGGCCGCGACCGCCTGCTGGAACTCAACTCCGGCGGTGCCGGTGAAGGCGAGGCACTGGTCGAAGCGATCCTCGATCAGGATGACCAGTTCAGCCTGCCGATCTATATGGAAACCCTGTTCGACGCTTTTGGCATCGACAGCGAGGACCACTCGGAAAACGCCCTGATCCTCAAGCCGAGCGAAAAAATGCTCGACGCCAGCTTCCCGCTGGGTGACGACGAAGGCGTGACCATCACGTACGACCGCAATCAGGCGCTGTCTCGCGAAGACATGCAGTTCATTACCTGGGAACACCCGATGGTTCAGGGCGGCATGGACCTGGTGCTGTCCGGTTCGATGGGCAACACCGCCGTGGCGCTGATCAAGAACAAGGCGTTGAAGCCGGGCACGGTGCTGCTGGAGCTGATTTACGTCAGTGAGGTGGTTGCGCCGCGTTCATTGCAACTGGGGCGTTATCTGCCGCCTGCCGCCCTTCGCTGCCTGCTTGATCCGAACGGCAATGATCTGTCGAGCCGCGTGTCGTTCAATACTCTTAACGACCAGCTCGAGAGCGTGCCACGCGCCAGCGCCAACAAGTTCATTCAGGCACAGCGTGATCTGCTGACGCCGAGGATCAACGCGGGCGAAGAAAAAATCACGCCGAAGCACGCTGAACGCGTGGCCGAGGCCCAGCGTCGTCTGGCAGCCGATACCGAAGAGGAACTGGCCCGCCTGACGGCATTGCAGGCGGTCAACCCGACCGTGCGCGACAGTGAACTGGTTGCCTTGCGCACCCAGCGCGAACAAGGCCTGGCGATGCTTGAAAAAGCCGCGTTGCGCCTGGAAGCGATTCGGGTGCTGGTCGCGGGTTGAAACCACGCTAACGCTCGTCCCCATGCTTTGCGTGGGGATGCATTTCGTGACGCTCCGCGTCACAAAGTGGCCTCTGCAAAACGTCATGCCTTACTTGAAACCGTTGCTAAAAAGCGCTTTTTTGCCGCGATGGTACTGACGACGCAGAGTGCGACGTAAGTGACGGCTGAGTCCTGGCGCTGATCCGGGGGTAGCCTGGCAGGACGCCAGGCTAGCCGCACCGGGCCATGGATGGCCCGTTGCGGCGACCCCCGGATCAGTGACAGGGCGAAGGAACCCGACGAAGTCGGGCCGGAAACGGAGCCAAGGGCTTTGGTTACTTTGGCCCCATCAAAGTAACTCGCCGAGGGGCGAAAAGGTGACCTGAGTCGACCCCCAGCCTATCTGATATCGCAGCACCGCCGTGTGACGCAGAGCGTCACTCGATGCATGCCTACACAGAGCATAGGCACGAGACTCAGCCAGCATCACTCAGCGTCTGGCCACCACAATCCCCTCCTCCAGCCCCGCCACTGGCTGTTCAGCCACCATCCGCGCCTTCATCCGTTCGGCATCCCGGCTGAAACAGCGTGAGGCCTGGTACAGAAACAACAGGGTCAGGAACAGCGCTGCCGGGATCAGGTACATGGCATCGTGCAGCCCGATGGCCTTGAAGCTTTCATTCATCACCTCGACACCCGCCAAAGCCATCGCCGAATGGGCGAAGTGATCAGACAGCAGGCCGACCACCACCGGGCCGAGGCCTCCACCCAGCAGGTAAAGACCGGCGAAAAACAGCGCCATGGCCGTTGCCCGCAAACGCGGCTCGACCACGTCCTGGATCGCGGTGTAGACGCAGGTGTAAAAGTTGTAGGCAAACAGCCAGCCCAGACTGAAAACGCCCACGAACACGCCGATTTCGATACGCCCTGCGTGCAACGCGTAGCCTGTCGCCAGCGCGGCCACCAGCATGCTGAACGTCGCGAACAACAGCCTTCCGTTAGGAGAGCGCTGATGCAGCTTGTCGGCTATCCAGCCGCCGAGGGTCAGACCGATCAACCCGGTGACACCGACGATGACGCCCGTTGCAACGGCGGCTTCCTGCAACGGCAGCAGGAAATAACGCTGCAGCATGGGCACCATGAATGAGTTGCAGGCGTAGGTCGCAAAGTTGAAGGTCAGGCCACCCAGCACCAGCCAGCGAAAGGTCGGGATCGACAAGACGCGGCGGATCGGCTTGTCGATCTTTACCTCGGACATGCGCACGTCTTCAGCCGCGCCGCGCCGGGGCTCTTTGATGAAGAAGATGAACACGGCCAGCAATAAGCCTGGAAACGCTGCAATGAAGAACGGTGCCCGCCAGCTGTCAAACGCCTTGACCATTGCACCGATGGTGAAGAACGCCAGCAGCAGCCCCAACGGCAGCCCCAGCATGAACAGCCCCATGGCCCGCGCCCGTCGATGGGCTGGGAACAGATCACCGATCAAGGAGTTGGCGGCAGGCGCATAGCTGGCCTCGCCGATGCCAACCCCCATGCGGACCAGCAGAAACGTCCAGAAACTGCCCACCATGCCGTTGACCGCCGTCAACCCGCTCCAGACCGCCAGGCCGCAGCCCATGAGCTTCTTGCGTGAGCCGTTGTCGGCCATGCGCCCCAGCGGCAGCCCGGCGATGGCGTAAACCAGCGTGAACGCAGTGCCCAGCATCCCCAACTGAAAGTCGCTCAGGTGCCACTCCAGCCTGATGGGCTCGACGATGATCGCAGGGATGGTGCGATCAAAGAAATTGAACAGGTTGGCCAGAAACAACAGGAACAGAACACGCCAGGCGTTGGCAGCCTGGGTAGCGTTTTGCGGCTGGGGCTCGTTCATGTGGGCGTCCGTCCCTTTATCGTTATTCACTTCAATCTAGAAGCCGCAAGGCTATCTGTCTGTAAACATTCGTAAAGACAGCGGACAAGTGATGGCCTTTTATAACTATTCGTTATTGAGGACATATCAAAATGACAGCTCATTTGCGTGGCAGGTCGTAAACAGCCTCTATACTCACTCGAAATCGTCAGGCTTTTAGCCTTGGCGCCCTGGTAGTGAACAATAGGGCACGCTATGGAGTGGCTGGGTTTGGACATGTTCGCTGGCCTGCCAGCGGACGGGCAATTGCTGATTGACTGCAGTCATAATATTTTTCTCGTGGCACTGGCCTATGGTGTGGCCTGTGCCGCGTGCTTTGCGACGCTCGACATTGCTGACCGGGTCATCCAGGTGGAGGCCACCAGAAGCCGCCGCCTCTGGAAAGCACTGGGCGCGCTTTGTCTGGCAGGCGGTGTGTGGGCGATGCACTTCATCAGCATGCTGGCATTTCAAGCTCCGCTGACCATTGCCTATGACCTGACCGTCACCTTGATATCACTGCTGATCGTGTTGCTCACCGCGCTGGTCGCGATGAAAGCGCTGACGATCCCGACGCTCACTACCCGACGATGTTTGCTCAGCGCGGTCGTCATGGGCATCGGCATCGCCACCATGCACTACCTGGGCATGTCAGCGATGCGTTCCGCCGCCACTCAGTATTACGAACCGAAAATGTTCGGGCTTTCGATCCTGGCTGCCATTTTGTCCAGCGTGGCGTTGCTGACGCTGTCCCGTCATTTGCGCCAGCACAGCGGCATGTTCCACCAGATGTTCCGTTACGGCGTCAGCCTGCTGCTGGGCGCGGGCCTGCTGACCATGCACCTGATGGGCATGCGGGCGTTGAGGCTGGTCATGCCCGAAGGCACCGCGCTGCACATTCCCAGCACCGAAAACAGTCAGCAACTGGGGCTGACCATTGCGGTCATCACCCTGCTGATTATTGCCGGGAGCATCAGCGCGGCGATGGCTGACAAGAAGCTGCAAGGCAAGGACCATGACCTGCAACGGGTCAATGCCCTGCTCAGCCAACTGGATCAGGCGCGCGTCTCGCTGCAGCAGGTGGCGCATTACGACCCATTGACCAACCTCATTAACCGTCGCGGATTCAATCAGATTTTTGCCGAAAAACTGCTGGAGCACACTCAGAGCAACGGCATGCTTGCGGTGATGTTTCTGGACATCGACCATTTCAAACGCATCAACGACAGCCTGGGCCACGACGCTGGCGATGAATTGCTCAAAGTGATTGCCGAACGCATCCGCAGTGCGACCCGCGTTCAGGATGTGGTCGCGCGCTTCGGTGGCGACGAGTTCTGCATTCTGCTGAGCATTCCGGACTATGAAGAGGCTCGACACCTGGCCCATCGGGTCATGCACAAAATGAAGGAGACCATCGGGCTGGCCGGAAGGCGCATGGTCATGACCACCAGCATTGGCATCGCCGTGTTCCCGCGTGACGGCTCATCCTGCGATGAATTGCTCAAGCATGCGGACCTGGCGCTCTACCAGTCCAAGGGCAACGGGCGAAACAGGGTCAATTTCTTCAGCCCGGCGCTCAAGACCAAGGCCAGTCTGGAGCTGCATCTGGAGGAAGAACTGCGCAATGCCTTGCGCGAAGAGACAGGGCTGCAGGTCTACTACCAGCCGATCATCGACCTGCGGACCGGCCACGTTGCCAAGCTGGAAGCCCTGGTGCGCTGGAATCACCCGCAACACGGCTTGCTGACGCCCGATCGCTTCATCAGCATTGCCGAGGCCAACGGTCTGATCGCCGAGCTGGACAACTGGGTGCTGCGCCGTGCCTGTCACGATCTGGGCACCTTGCACCGTGAAGGGCTGGACCCGGTGATCATCACCGTCAACTGCTCGGCGCTCAATCTGAGCCGCGACGAACTGCTGGAAGAAGTCCAGCAGGCACTGGCTGACGCAGGGGCCGCGCCTGGCCGGCTCGAACTGGAGGTGACCGAAAACGCCCTGATGGGCAATATCAGCAACACCATCCTGCTGCTCAAGCAGATCCGCAGCCTTGGGGTTTCGCTGTCGATCGATGATTTCGGGACCGGCTATTCGTCGCTTGCGTACCTCAAGCGCCTGCCACTGGACACACTCAAGATCGACCGGTCGTTCATCGCCGATATCCCTGAATCCCCTCAGGACATGGAGATCGTGCAGGCCATTATCGTCATGGCGCATACATTGCGCCTGAAGGTCGTTACCGAAGGCGTTGAGACGCCCGCACAGCTGGAGTTTCTCAGCAAGTTCGGCAGCGACTACGTGCAGGGCTATCTGTTCAGCAGGCCACAGCCGCTGGAGCGAATCATCCCCCTCGTCAAACAGATGAACGAGTGCGAACCCGCCAGTCGCTGGCCAACCCTGCCGATGCCGCAACCGCAACCGCCGGAACAGGAAGATGAAAACCCACGGTCAATGGACCTGTTCACCGACCTGCCCGACACTGAAAACTATTCAAGCAGGGGGCGCGCTCGCAGCTGACACTTCGCAGCAGGCGCCACGCAAGCCACCCGAGCGGAGGCCGGCAAAAATGCTCACTTGAAGGTGGGGTTTTACGCTACGCAGGTGTCCCCACAGTTACCTTCCAACCCACTCGCTCAACGCAAGCAGCACTGTATTGGTGCGTCGATCAATCCTGCGCCCTGTCTTGAATCAAAATCCAAGGTGCCACTACGACAGCCCACAGCGTCGGATCGGCCTCCACCAGCTCAAGCGCCTTGGTTTCAGACACCTTGCTCACCTGACCGTCGGTCAGCCATGCAGACACCTTGTCTGCCTCATTTTCGGCCACGGCCTCGGCCACTTCGATCAGGTCCAGAGGCCGCTCGACCCACAACAGGGCACCCTTGGCAAAGAATGGTTGCAATTCAGTCCAGGTAATTGAGGCGGTTTCGCCAAGCAGTTTGGCATAGAGGGTGCTAGGTTCTTGCGTCATGGGTTTCACCAGAAAGAAAATCGGCACAATGATAGCGCCGACTTTCCCACCGGCAAGCCCAGATGCAGGTGATCAATCGCAGGGAAGTGCAGATAACCTTATGGATCTGAAGTGATTTCAGGCACTCAAGCGGTTGGATTCTGTAACTTTCTTTCGATTAGGCGACACTCATCGGTTTGTCCCCAAACGCCCGGCTATCCAAGCCAACAAGCGGCACTCTAAACTGTTCCGGTACAGTTGGCGGCGTGGGAAAACCGGTGATCGAATCCGGTCCTGGAGCTTTAGCCATCAGGATTATAAAAACGACAATGCAAGAGTGGAGCATCATGACTAAGGGTACTAATAAGCTTTCCAGGCTGTTTGCCGCACTGGTTATGGCGGGGGTTGCCAGCCATTCGTTCGCAGCTGACACCATCAAGATCGGCATCGCCGGCCCCAAGACCGGCCCTGTCGCCGAGTACGGCACCATGCAGTTCAATGGTGCAAAAATGGCCATCGAGCAGATCAACGCCAAGGGTGGCGTGGATGGCAAGAAGCTTGAAGCCGTCGAGTACGATGACGCCTGCGATCCGAAACAGGCCGTTGCCGTCGCCAACAAGGCGGTCAATGACGGCGTGAAATACGTGGTCGGTCACCTCTGCTCCAGCTCTGCCCAGCCAGCGTCCGACATCTATGAGGACGAAGGCATCATCATGGTCACTCCGGCCGCCACCAGCCCGGACATCACCGCTCGTGGCTACAAACTGGTGTTCCGTACCATCGGCCTGGACAGCGCCCAAGGCCCTGCCGCAGGCAACTACATTGCCAAGGTCGCCAAGCCGAAAATTGTTGCTGTCATTCACGACAAGCAGCAATACGGTGAAGGCATTGCCACTGCAGTCAAACAAACACTCGAAAAAGACGGTGTGAAAGTCGCGATCTTCGAAGGCATCAACGCGGGTGACAAGGACTTCGCGTCACTGATCGCCAAACTCAAGCAAGCCAATGTCGACTTCGTCTACTACGGTGGCTACCACCCTGAGCTGGGGCAGATCCTGCGCCAGTCCAAGGAAAAGGGCCTGAAAGCCAGGTTCATGGGTCCTGAAGGCGTCGGCAACGAGTCCATCTCGCAAATCGCTGGCGATGCCTCCGAAGGCCTGCTGGTCACCCTGCCGAAGTCTTTCGACCAGGACCCGGCCAACCAGGCGCTGACCGAAGCCTTCAAGGCCAAGAAAGAGGACCCGAGCGGCCCGTTCGTGTACCCGTCCTACTCCGCCGTCCAGGTCATTGCCGACGGCATCGCCGCCGCCAAGTCCGAAGACACCACCAAGGTGGCAGCCGCCATCCATGCCGGCACCTTTAAGACGCCCATGGGCGAGCTGAGCTACGACGAGAAAGGTGACCTGAAGAACTTCCAGTTCGTGGTCTACGAATGGCACTTCGGCAAGCCGAAGACCGAAGCCGCTCAGTAAGCTGCTTGCATCAACCCTCAAAGCCCACTGCCAGCGCAGTGGGCTTTGTTTTACGAATCCAGGCCCGTCCGCACACCTCCGGAAACAGAGCTGCGCACGAAGCCACCTGAACATCTTAAAACCGTCACCAGCGGTTCTCTGACAGCGTCACGAACAACGCATCGACAGAATGCGACCCGGTTCATCCCAGAGAAATGCAGATCAGGTTTTCAGGAGCGCGGTAAATGCCCGAGTTATTCCACTACATGCAACAGCTGGTCAATGGCCTGACCATTGGCAGCACGTATGCATTGATCGCCATCGGTTACACGATGGTGTACGGCATCATCGGAATGATCAACTTCGCCCATGGCGAGGTGTACATGATCGGTTCCTATGTTGCCTTCATGGCACTGGCCGGTCTGGCGATGCTGGGTATTCACAGCCTGCCGCTGCTGATGATTGCCGGTTTTGCCGCAACGATCATCGTGACCAGTGCCTACGGCTACAGCATCGAGCGCGTGGCCTACCGTCCGTTGCGTAACAGCAACCGTCTGATTCCACTGATTTCTGCGATCGGCATGTCGATCTTCCTGCAGAACTCGGTTCAGCTTTCCCAGGGTTCCGGCAACTTTGCCATTCCCAACCTGCTGCCTGGCAGTCTTTCGTTCGGCCCGGGTGGCGCGCAGGAAGTGCTGATTTCCTACATGCAGATTGTGGTGTTCGTCATCACCCTGCTGGCCATGACCGGCCTGACCCTGTTCATTTCCCGCTCGCGAATGGGCCGCGCCTGCCGCGCCTGCGCCGAGGACATGAAAATGGCCAACCTGCTGGGGATCAACACCAACAACATCATTGCCCTGACCTTCGTGGTCGGTGCCGCGCTGGCGGCGGTCGCAGCCATGCTGCTGAGCATGCAATACGGCGTGATCAACCCCAGCGCCGGCTTCCTCGTCGGCCTGAAAGCCTTCACCGCTGCCGTGCTGGGCGGTATCGGTTCGATCCCCGGCGCAGTGCTCGGTGGCCTGGTACTGGGTGTCGCCGAAGCGTTCGGCGCCGACATTTTTGGTGATCAGTACAAGGACGTTGTGGCCTTCGGCCTGCTGGTTCTGGTGCTGCTGTTCCGACCGACCGGCATTCTGGGTCGTCCGGAGGTTGAGAAAGTATGAGCAAGTCTTTTAAACAGGCGCTGTTCAGCGCCGCATTGGTCTGGGCAGTCGCCTACCCGGTGTTCGGCCTGAAACTGGCGTTTTCCGGCGTTACCCTGCAAGTGCAGAATGCCAGCCCGCTGACCCTCACCGTCATTGCCGTGTGTTCGGTCCTGCTGTTCCTGCGGGTGCTGTTCGCCGAGCAGATCAGCGGCATGCGCGTCGGTTCCGATAAGCCGCTGATCCCGCAAAAGACCAGCGACTTCCTGACCCAGCCGAAAACCCAGCGCTGGGGCCTGGCGGCACTGATCGTACTGGCATTCATCTGGCCCTTCTTCGGTTCACGCGGCGCGGTGGACATTGCGACCTTGATTCTGATCTACGTCATGCTCGGCCTCGGCCTGAACATCGTGGTCGGGCTGGCAGGCCTGCTGGACCTGGGCTATGTCGGCTTCTACGCAGTCGGGGCCTACAGCTACGCCCTGCTCTCGCATTACTACGGGCTCGGTTTCTGGATCTGCCTGCCGATTGCGGGGTTGATGGCGGCGCTGTTCGGATTCCTGCTGGGGTTCCCGGTGCTGAGGCTGCGCGGTGACTACCTGGCCATCGTCACGCTCGGGTTCGGCGAGATCATCCGTATCTTCCTGCGCAACCTGACCGACATCACGGGCGGTCCGAACGGCATCAGCAACATCGACAAGCCGACCTTCTTCGGCCTGACGTTCGAGCGCAAGGCTGCTGAAGGCATGCAGACCTTCCATGAGTTCTTCGGCCTGCCGTACAGCTCGATCAACAAGGTCATTTTTCTCTACCTGATCGCCCTACTGCTGGCGCTGGCCGCACTGTTCGTCATCAACCGCCTGCTGCGCATGCCGATCGGTCGGGCCTGGGAAGCGTTGCGTGAAGACGAGATCGCCTGCCGCGCGCTGGGCCTGAACCCGACCGTGATCAAGCTTTCGGCCTTCACCCTCGGCGCAGCGTTTGCCGGTTTCGCGGGCAGCTTCTTTGCCGCGCGCCAAGGCCTGATTACCCCGGAATCGTTCACCTTCATCGAGTCGGCAATCATTCTGGCCATCGTGGTGCTGGGCGGTATGGGCTCGCAACTGGGCGTGATCCTCGCGGCCATCGTGATGATCCTGTTGCCTGAGCTGATGCGTGAGTTCAGTGATTACCGCATGCTGATGTTCGGCGCACTGATGGTGCTGATGATGATCTGGCGTCCTCAGGGCTTCCTGCCGATGCAGCGCCCCGAAATGAAATTGAAAGCGGAGCTGCCAAAATGAGCCGCCCATTACTGCAAGCCACAGGCTTGAGCATGCGTTTCGGCGGTCTGCTGGCGGTCAACGGCGTGGCCCTGACGGTCAACAAAGGGCAGGTCGTGTCGATGATCGGTCCTAACGGCGCGGGCAAGACCACGGTCTTCAACTGCCTGACCGGCTTTTACCGGCCCAGCGCCGGCACCATTCTGCTGGACGGCGAGCCGATTCAAGGCCTGGCGGGCCATCAGATTGCGCGCAAGGGCGTGGTACGGACCTTCCAGAACGTGCGCCTGTTCAAGGAAATGACCGCGGTGGAAAACCTGCTGGTTGCCCAGCACCGGCACTTGAACACCCACTTCCTGGCCGGTCTGTTCAAGACACCGGCGTTCCGTCGCAGTGAACGCGAAGCGATGGACTACGCCGAGCACTGGCTCGAGGCCGTCAACCTGCGGGAGTTTGCCAATCGCCCCGCCGGAACACTCGCCTATGGCCAACAACGGCGCCTGGAAATCGCGCGCTGCATGATGACCCGCCCGCGCATCCTGATGCTCGACGAGCCTGCTGCCGGTCTGAACCCTCGGGAAACCGACGACCTGAAAGCGCTGATCGGCGTGTTGCGCAACGAACACGATGCCACCGTCCTGCTGATCGAACACGACATGAAGCTGGTGATGAGCATTTCCGACCATATCGTGGTGATCAATCAGGGCACGCCTCTGGCGGACGGCACACCGGAACAGATTCGCGACAATCCTGACGTGATCAAAGCCTACCTGGGGGAAGCGTAAATGCTGCAGTTTGAAAACGTCTCCACCTTCTACGGCAAGATCCAGGCGCTGCACAGCGTCAACGTGGAAGTGCGTCAGGGCGAGATCGTCACCTTGATCGGTGCCAACGGCGCCGGCAAGTCCACCCTACTGATGACCCTGTGCGGTTCACCTCGCGCTCACAGCGGCAGTATCCGCTACATGGGCGAAGAGCTGGTCGGGCTTGAGTCGTCGATCATCATGCGCAAGAGCATCGCCGTGGTGCCGGAAGGCCGTCGTGTGTTTGCGCGCCTGACGGTTGAAGAAAACCTGGCGATGGGCGGTTTCTTCACGGAAAAGGCGGATTATCAGGAGCAGATGGACAAGGTCCTGCACTTGTTTCCACGCCTCAAGGAGCGCTTCAACCAGCGCGGCGGCACCATGTCCGGTGGCGAACAGCAAATGCTCGCCATTGGCCGGGCGCTGATGAGCAAGCCCAAGCTGTTGCTGCTGGACGAGCCGTCACTGGGTCTGGCCCCGATCATCATTCAGCAGATTTTCGAGATCGTCGAACAACTGCGCAGTGATGGCGTGACCGTGTTTCTGGTCGAGCAGAACGCCAACCAGGCCCTGAAAGTCGCCGACCGCGCGTACGTGCTGGAAAACGGTCGCGTGGTGATGCAGGGCACAGGCGAAGAACTGCTGGTCGATCCGAAAGTGCGGGATGCGTATCTGGGCGGGTAGTCCCGAGAAGCCGAAGCGGTTTTGCAGGAGCGAACGTGTCCGCGAAGGCGGTCGTTAAGACGATGCATTTTCGTCGAACACAACGGCTCTTTCGCGAACAAGTTCGCTCCCACAGTCAGAGTCTCAGAGTCTTAGAGTCTTAGAGTCTTAGAGTCAGAGTCTCAGGGTCAGAGGGTCAGGGTCAGGGTCAGGGTCAGGGTCAGGGTCAGGGTCAGGGTCAGGGTCAGACCTGCACGACAGTCATAGCCACTGATGGCGCGATAAACATTCCAACCCTTGTGATGCACCACCAGTCTGAGTAACGTGACGGCACTTGTCTGGAGATCAATCCATGTTTGCTGCGCGTTCCGCCCTCGTATTTGCCCTTCTCCCCCTGTTTGCCGGGTGCCAACTGCTCGGCAGCAAGGCCGATGCCCCGCAGGTTTCCACCGCCGGCATGCTGCGTATGCAGGGCGATCTGACCGGCAGCAATGGCCAGTTGCTGTTCAAACCGTGCAATGAGCAGCGCCGTTATGTGGTCAAGGATCGCGGCAATACAGGCATCCTGCAGGAAGCCACTTCGCTGGCTGACAGCAACGGCAAGGTGTTTGCCGATCTGCGCGGCAGCTTTGCTGCCAGCAAGGCGGGCAACAGCGATGGCCAGCTGGATCTGCATCAACTGTATCGCGTCGAACGCCCCGGTCAGGCCTGTGAAGACCTCAACTTCAAGCGCCTGACGCTGCACGTCAACGGCAACAAGCCTGCATGGAACGTCAATGTCAGCGGCAAAGGCATGGTGCTGGAACGCGAAGGCGCCGCGCCGCTAGCCGTGCCTTATGTGGAAGAAAAATTGCCCGACGGCAGTTTCAGCATCAGCAGCGAAGCCAATAACCAGCGCATCGAGATCTGGGTGGCGCCGCAACGTTGCGTGGACAGCGTCGACGGCTCGGTGCAACACCTGACCGCCGAGCTGCGTATCAACGGCCAGGCCCAGCGTGGCTGCGGTTATTACGGCGGTTCGCGCGACGACTGACCGGCAGGCTCGCCGCCAAAGGGGTTCAGCGCTTATAATCGCCGGTCTTGTAGTGCTGTCGGGCTGAACCTGCGGCCCGAAAACTGGACCCCTTAATGTTACGAATCACCGAACTCAAGCTGCCGATCGATCACCCGGAAGAAGACCTGCGCGTTGCACTCCTGCAGCACCTGGGCATCGACAGCAGCGAATTGCTGGACTTCACCCTCTTCAAGCGCAGCTACGACGCGCGTAAAAAGTCCTCCGAGCTGTGCTTCATCTACACCATCGACTTTCAGGTCAAGGATGAAGAGGCACTGCTGCGCAAGCTGGCCAATGACCGTCATGTCGGCCCTGCACCGGATGTCAGCTATAAAGTCGTCGGTCACGCCCCCGAAGGCCTGACAGAGCGCCCGATAGTCGTGGGCTTCGGGCCGTGCGGCATTTTTGCCGGACTGCTGCTGGCGCAGATGGGCTTTAAACCGATCATCCTCGAGCGCGGCACCGAAGTCCGCCAGCGCACCAAGGACACCTGGGGCCTGTGGCGCAAGAACGTGCTCAACCCCGAGTCCAACGTGCAGTTTGGCGAAGGTGGTGCCGGGACATTCTCGGACGGCAAGCTCTACAGCCAGATCAAGGACCCGAAATTCATCGGCCGCAAAGTGCTGCACGAGTTCGTGAAGGCCGGTGCGCCTGAAGAAATCCTCTACGTCAGCAAACCGCACATCGGCACGTTCCGCCTGACGGGTGTGGTTGAAAACATGCGGCACCAGATCGTCGCACTGGGCGGTGAAGTGCGTTTTCAGCAGCGCGTGACCGACTTGATGATCGAGGACGGCCAACTGCTGGGCGTCCAGCTGGACAGCGGCGAGCAGATCGAGTCCCGCCATGTGATTCTGGCGCTGGGCCACAGTGCCCGCGACACCTTCCGCATGTTGCACAGCCGTGGCGTGTTCATGGAAGCCAAGCCGTTCTCGGTGGGTTTCCGTATCGAGCACCCGCAGTCACTGATCGACCGCGCCCGTCTCGGCAAGTATGCCGGTCACCCCAAGCTGGGCGCTGCCGATTACAAGCTGGTACACCACGCCAGCAACGGTCGCTCGGTCTACAGTTTCTGCATGTGCCCTGGCGGGACCGTCGTCGCGGCAACGTCGGAGCCTGGCCGCGTGGTCACCAACGGCATGAGCCAGTACTCGCGTAACGAGCGCAACGCCAACTCGGGCATTGTGGTCGGCATTTCGCCGGAGCAGGATTTCCCTGGCAGCCCACTGGCCGGTATCGAACTGCAGGAGCGTCTGGAATCTCACGCTTACCTGTTGGGCGGCAGCAACTACGAGGCCCCCGCGCAGCTGGTCGGCGACTTCATCGCCGGTAAAGCGTCGACCGCATTGGGCAGTGTCGAGCCTTCGTACAAGCCGGGCGTGAAACTGGTGGACCTGGCTGACGCCCTGCCCGCCTTTGCCATCGAAGCCATCCGTGAAGCATTGCCTGCGTTCGACAAGCAGATCAAAGGCTTTTCGCTGCACGATGCGGTACTGACCGGCATCGAAACCCGTACCTCGGCTCCATTGCGCATCACCCGCGGCCCGACCCTGCAAAGCCTGAACACCAAAGGCCTGTACCCGGCCGGTGAAGGCGCCGGTTATGCAGGTGGCATTCTGTCAGCAGGCGTGGACGGCATACGGATTGCGGAAGCGCTGGTGCGCGATATGCTGGGGATCGAGGGCTAAATCCCACGATGATTATGACTATCGTGCCGATGCTCCGCGTCGGCATGCAGTTCTGGACGCTCTGCGTCACATCCATGCAGCAACACAGCGCCATGCCTTACCCGCAGCGTCTGCAAAAGAAAAGCTTTTTGATCGCGATGGCATGGACGACGCAGAGTGCGACGTAAGTGACGGCTGAGTCCTGGCGCTGATCCGGGGGTAGCCTGGCAGGACGCCAGGCTAGCCGCACCGGGCCATGGATGGCCCGTTGCGGCGACCCCCGGATCAGTGTCAGGACGAAGGAACCCGACGAAGTCGGGCCGGAAACGGAGCCAGGGGCTTTGGTTACTTTGGCCCCATCAAAGTAACTCGCCGAGGGGCGAAAAGGTGACTTGAGTCTTATGTAAATCTACTCGACATCGCAGAACCCTTGTGTGACGCAGAGGACGCAAAGCGTCCAGAACTGCATGCCGACGCGGAGCGTCGGCACGATAGTCATGGTTGAGATTATCGTGCTCTATGCGTGGGAATGCCTTGCGCAACAATCCATCTGACGCAGAAACAAAAAAACCCCGAGCCTTCCGGCTCGGGGTTTGGGTGTGCGCCGCTGCGGGATCAATGCGAAACGCGGCTGGTACCGTTGACGCTCATGATGCGTACGCGTTCACCGACGCGGAAAATCTCGTTTTCCTGAACCTGCTGAACGTAGGCACGCATGCTGCCGTCATCCTCACGCACGGTGATTTCAACACCTTGCGTACGGGTCAGGCCTTCTTCGGTCGCTGAACCCAGCAGGCCACCGGCCACTGCACCGATCACTGCTGCCACAACGCTACCGCGACCGCCACCGATGGCGCTGCCACCAACGCCGCCGACGACCGCACCTGCAACGCCGCCGATTGGCGTTTTGGTGCCTTCGATCTTGACCGGACGCAAGGATTCGATGGTCCCCATGCGGACAGTCTGTACGGTCCTGGCCTCATCGCGGGAATAGGAATCACCGGTCAGGTTTGAGGTACAGCCACCCAGCATCAACGCCATCGCGGTGAATGAAGCAACCAGAAAAGCAGACTTGCGCATAAAGTGTATCTCCAGAGGAACCAGTGGCCATTAGACTACCCGACAAAGGCCCTGTCACGATCACGGTCCCGCAAATTAAGTTCATTCAGGCGCTATACAGCGAGTGCCTGTACAACGCTCAGACGATTCGGCAAGCGAATAATTCCATCAGGGAGCAAGACGCTCGCGTGCCCATCCGGCGTTTATCAAACGATAGTTCAAACGGTCGTGAAGGCGACTGGATCTTCCCTGCCAGAATTCGATCCGTTCAGGCAAAAGGCGGTAGCCACCCCAGTGCTCCGGGCAGTGCGGCCGGGTGTCTGCGAAGCGTTGTTCCGTTTGTCTGATCAGGCCTTCCAGTTCGTCGCGATCGGCAATCACCTGGCTTTGCGGTGATGCCCAGGCGCCCAGCCGGCTGCCCAGTGGACGGACCTGGTAATACGCATCGGATTCTTGCGCGCTGACTTTTTCGACGCTGCCTTCGATACGCACCTGGCGTTCGAGCGTCGGCCAGAAGAACGTCATGGCCGCAAACGGGCGTGCAGCCAGTTGCTGACCCTTGGCGCTCTCGTAGTTGGTGAAGAAGGTGAAGCCCTGAGCATCAAGCCCTTTGAGCAGCAACACGCGGCAATGCGGACGCCCGTCCTCATCGACAGTGGCCAGGGTCATGGCGTTGGCCTCGACCGGTGGCTGTTCGGTCTTTACCGCCTCTTCGAACCATTTATGGAACAGGGCAAACGGCTCATGCGGTGACTGCGCTTCGGTCAAACCATCGCGAGTGTAATCACGGCGCATGTCGGCCAGGGTCTGGGTCATGGTTTCATTCCTGCGCGCACATCATGAACGTTAGCTAATTCTCGTACGAGGCTCGGCGCTCGTCGTTATCACACATTCGTTTTGATTCTGGCCGAAGGCCGTGGGAGCGAACATGTTCGCGAAAGGGCCGATACAGTCTATGAAACGTATCGTCCGAATTACCGTCTTCGCGAACAATGCGGATCGCCGCCCCGGTCGCTCCCACGCTCTCCGGGCAGAAGCCTGAAATCAGGCCTCAGTTACTGGCCTGGCTGTCATCTTTCTTGGCAGGCGCCTTGGCCGGGGCTTTGGTGGCTGCTGGTTTTTTAGCTGCGGCGGTGGTCTTGGCAGGCGCAGCCTTTTTGGCGGTGCTGGCCTTGGCCGGCGCTTTCTTGGCCGTGTCTTTCTTGGCCGTGTCTTTCTTCGCCACGGCGGCTTTCTTGGCCGGTGCGGCAGCCGGTGCTGGCGTTACTGGCTTGACGTCCTGCGCGGCCACCATGGTCGGCGCAACCGGCGGCAGCGCGTAGCGGCTCATCAGAACGCGCATGGTGTCCTGCGGCGTCATGAGGATCTCGACACGGCGGTTGAGTGCGCGCCCTTCAAGGCTGTCGTTCGCAGCACGCGGCATGACCGCGCCCATGCCACGCTGGCTCAGGCGGTTACGTTCCAGACCGCTCAGGCGGAAGATCGCGGCAACGGACTGCGCACGCTCCTGGCTGATCTTCTGGTTGGCTTCGGTCGGGCCGGAAGTGTCAGCATGACCCAGGATCAGCACTGCGGTTTTCTGATCACCTTCAACCACTTTAGCCAGACGGGTGATCGGACCCAAGGTGTTCGGCAGCAACATGGCCGGGCGATCCGGATTGAACGAGCTGTCTACCGGTGCGGTGATCGCCAGCAGGTCTTCGCGACGTTCCAGCTGGAACGGGCTGTCCTTGATCGCAGCGCGCAGGCGTGGCTCGTACTCGTCCAGCCAGGCCTGGGTCACTTTCGGATCAGGCATCGGCAGCGCTTTAGGTTCGTCCTTCGTACCTGCACTGCTAAACGGCCACCACCACTTGGTGTCGGTTTCCGACTTGGCAACCAGCGCCGGCGCTGCCGGTTTGTCTGCGGGCTTGCTGGCAACCGCATCAGGTTTTGCCTGAGCGTTGTCGCTGGAGCCGAACGGCCAGTACCAAGGGCCGCTGCTCTCGCCGCCAGTTGCCGGTGCTGGTGCCGCAGCCTTGGCCACCGGAGCAGGGGCAGGAGCCGGGCCAGGTGCAGGAGCGTTAGAAGCAGCGCTGGCATCAGAAGACTCGCTGCCGGAACCGAACTGCCACCAATGGCCTCCGGATGCAGCAGAGTCGGATTGTGGGGTTTGAGCACAGCCAGTGACGGCGATACACAGGGCAAGAACGAGGCTTTTATTGGACGACATGGTTGACCCGCAACGGTTTTGATCAGACAGAAGGACGTGACTACGCCGGTATAACATGCATAAAGATGCAGTTGGAAAAAGAAACCGTCGTACGGTTCCTGTTACAGCCATTTAACTGACAGTCGGTATGAAACAAGCACTTATGGCCGATACTTACTGCAAACACTCACGCAGAACGCCGACCAGCTTCTGAGCGCGCGGGTCCATCAGGATGTAAGGCCCCAAGGTATTGGTGACAAAGCCGAACGCCACGTCGTAATCCGGGTCGGCAAAGCCGACTGAACCGCCAGCGCCCGGATGACCGAACGCCTTCGGACCCAGACCGAACGTCGCATTGGGCACCGTCGGTTGATCCAGCATGCAGCCCAGCCCGTGTCGGGTTGAGGTCAACAGGGTCTTGTCCTGGCCGATACTGTGTTCGCGGGTCAGTTCATTGAGCAGGTCGGCTTCCAGCAGGCTGCCATCCAGCAGCCCGGTATAGAAACCGGCCAGACTGCGCGCATTGCCATGACCATTGGCGGCCGGTTGCTGCATGCGGCGCCATTCGGGTTTGTTGGTGCTGGTCATGATCGAGGGCGGATTGGTAAACGCCTTGGCAGTGATCGATGCCGGCTCGCGCATCGTTGCCTGCAGCACGCGCTGAGCAGCAGCGTCGCCCGCATTGCCTTTGCCGCGAGCGATATGGGCAACCCGGTAGAACTGGTCATCCGCCAGCCCGAGATGGAAATCCAGCCCCAGCGGACGCGAAATGCGTGCAGCAATCGACTCGCCCGGACCACGGCCGTCGGCGCGGCGCAACATTTCGCCCACCAGCCAACCGTACGTGATTGCTGCGTAACCGTGGCCCTGCCCCGGCGTCCACCAGGGTTCCTCGGCAGCCAGCGCCGCGGTCATGGTGTGCCACTCGTAAAGGGCTTCGGCGGGCAGTTGCTCACGCAATGCGGGCAGACCGGCCTGGTGGCAGAGCAACTGCCGCAGGGTGATCGATGCCTTGCCAGCCGTAGCGAATTCAGGCCAGAGCCGGGCAACGGGTTCGTCGAGCTTCAGCTTGCCCTCTGCGACCAGTTGCAGAACCGCCACGCTGGTGAAGGTCTTGGTGCAGGAAAACAGATTGGCAAGGGTGTCGGTGTGCCAGGCCTCGGCGCCGTCCTTATCGGCAGTCCCCGCCCACAGGTCGACCACCGTCTGGCCGCCGACCTGAATGCACAACGCTGCGCCACGCTCCTGAGGATCGTCAAAAAGCGCCGCAAAGGCTTCACGTACTGCTTCGAATTGAAGTTCGTAATGACCCTGGATCTGCAACGGCTGACTCCTGCTGGTGTTACCGAGCCTGATGACAGGCTCAATGGGCGCGTATTGTTCCAGCGATCGGGCGCTTTGGGAACAGATGTGAAACGCTCTTCATCTTTGAATCAGGAAATCTCACGACGAAACGGTGGCAGCGCGTTGAGAATGGCCTTGCCGTAGCGCTGGGTGACGACCCGGCGATCCAGCAGCGTGATGGTGCCGCGGTCTTCTTCGGTGCGCAGCAACCGGCCACAGGCCTGTACCAGACGCAATGAGGCATCCGGCACGGCGATTTCCATGAACGGGTTGCCACCGCGCGCCTCGATCCACTCGGCCAGCGCGGCTTCGACCGGATCGTCCGGCACCGCGAACGGAATCTTGGCAATCACCACATGCTCGCAATACGCGCCGGGCAAATCGACCCCTTCGGCAAAGCTGGCCAGCCCGAACAACACGCTGGACTCGCCGCTGTCGACCCGCGCCTTGTGCTTGTTGAGGGTTTCCTGCTTGGACAGGTTGCCCTGAATGAACACCTGCTTGCGCCAGTCACGGTCCAGGCCGTCGAACACGTCCTGCATCTGTTTGCGCGACGAGTACAGCACCAATGTGCCCCGCGAACCTTCCACCAGACCGGGCAAGTCACGAATGATCGCCGCCGTGTGGGCGACGGAGTCACGCGGATCGGCCTTGAGGTCCGGCACCCGCAGCACACCGGCGTCGGCGTGATGGAACGGGCTGGGCACCACTGCAGTTACAGCACATTTCGGCAAACCGGCACGCATGCGGTAGCGGTCGAACTTGCCCAGCGCGGTCAGCGTGGCCGAGGTCACCAGCGCACCGTAAGCGATGTTCCACAGGTTACGGCGCAACATTTCAGCTGCCAGAATCGGACTGGCGTTGACCTCGATATCGAACAGCGCACCGCTGTCGGCCAGGGTCAGCCAGCGAGCCATCGGCGGGCTGTCTTCCGGGTCTTCGGCGGTAAACGCCGTCCACAATTCCCAGTTACCGTGGGCGCGGGCCAGCAGGCTGCCGAACAGCGGGTACCATTCTTCGGCCTGATGGCTGGCGATACCGATGTTGACCTCGCCGTCCATGCCTTCTTTAAGCAGTTCAGTCAAACGCGTGAACAGATCGTCCAGGCGCGCGAAACCCTTTTTCAGCTCGATGCCCATCTCGCGGATGTGCTCGGGAATCACGCCGCCCACAAACCGGTGACGCGGTCGCTCGCGGCCTTGCATGTCTTCACCGGGGCGGAAATCCGCCAGTTGCTCGCAGGCCCCGAACATGAACTGCTGATGGCCCTTGATTTCACGGGCCAGCTCCGGCACCTGCTCGATCAGCTTGCCCAGATCACCGGGCAACGGGTGCTGAGCCAGCAATTTGGCGAGGTTCTTGGCGGTCTGTTCCAGCCAGTCGGCGGTGGATTTCAATCGGGTGTAATGGGCGAAGTGGCCGATGGCCTTGTCCGGCAGGTGATGGCCTTCGTCGAACACGTACAGCGTGTCACGCGGGTCCGGCAACACCGCACCGCCGCCCAGCGCCAGATCAGCCAGCACCATGTCATGGTTGGTGACGATCACGTCGACCTTGCCCATCCCTTCACGCGCCTTATAGAAGGCGCACTGCTGGAAGTTGGGGCAATGACGATTGGTGCATTGGCTGTGATCGGTGGTCAGCCGCGCCCAGTCCTGATCAGCGAGTTCCTGAGGCCAGCTGTCGCGGTCGCCGTCCCATTTGTTGCCCGCCAGTTTCTGCAACATGCTCGTGAACAGCTTCTGGCTGGCTTCATCCACTTCGATCTTGAAGCCTTCTTCTTCGAACAATTGCGCAGTCGCGTTGGTCGCGTCACTTTCCTGCAGCAGCATGTCGAGCTTGGACAGGCACATGTAACGGCCGCGCCCCTTGGCCAGTGCGAAGGTGAAGTTCAGACCGCTGTTGCGCATCAGGTCCGGCAGGTCCTTGTAGACGATCTGCTCTTGCAGCGCGACGGTTGCCGTGGCGATGACCAGCCGCTTGCCCGCCGCCTTGGCGGTGGGGATCGACGCGATGGCGTAGGCCACGGTCTTGCCGGTGCCGGTGCCCGCTTCGACTGCGACCACCGCAGGGTCGCCCGAACGACGCCCCTCTTCATCGGTATCAATGTCCCCCAGCACTTTGGCGACTTCAGCGATCATCAATCGCTGGCCATAGCGCGGCTTGAGACTCTTGGCTTCGAGGAAACGCGAGTAGGCGCCCTGAATCTGGGTTTTGAGTTCGGTACTGATCATTGGCTTCGGTTCGGGGGCACGGCTAAAAAGGCTGGATAAATTTTCAGTGGTTCTGAGTGGGCGCTATGATAGCGCGCTAAATCCATCCGCGCAGAACGGAGTGTCCGATGACCGCTTTTTCCACTGTTTACACGCTGCATTTGCTGGCTGCTCTGGTCTGGGTGGGCGGGATGTTTTTCGCCTGGATGGTATTGCGTCCAGCCCTCATTGCAGCACTTGAAGGGCCGGCCCGCTTGAAAGTGTGGGTCCAGGTGTTTCCCCGCTTCTTCGTCTGGGTCTGGGCCGCCATCGTGGTACTGCCGATCACCGGCATCGGCATGATCCAGCTGAACTTCACCGGCTTTGAAACCGCGCCGCGCTACGTGCAGATCATGATGGGCCTGTATGTCGTGATGGTTGCGCTGTTTTTGCGTATCCATTCATTGCAGTTGCCGGAACTGCGCCGTGCCGTCGACGCAGAACAATGGGCGCAAGGTGCAGCAGCGCTGGGTCATATCCGCAGGCTGGTTGGCATCAATCTGATCATCGGTGTGGCCGTGATCATGCTCGCAGCCGCCCGTCCCGGCTTTTGAGGCGAAACGGAACATCAAGGGGCACGGCAGGTGACACCGCGCACAGCTTGCGAGCAATTTCCTGGCCGATCGGTCATCTTCTTGAGCTGATATACCGCGCATTCAACATCTTGAAACACTTTGGCATGAGCTGTGCAAACGTTTGCGATCAGCCGTACGCGGCCAGCAGTACGCGATCACGAAAAGGAGCTTCAATGCCCAAGCCGTTTTTCATCCAGCCCGCAGCACCCTGCACTCTTCTGACTCCCCTGTTGTTCGCAGCCGCCGCATTGCTCTGCACAACCGCAGACGCCCAGCCCGCGACACCGGAAGACTCCGCCCAGGGCGAAGCGCTCAGCCCGCCCGCCTCACCCAAGGAAGGCAAAGGCGCGTACTTTTCAGACTGGTTCAATCAGGACCTGACGCTGATCGGCAGCAAGGACATCAGTTTCGGCCCCAAGCCAAACGATGACATCTACCTGGAGTACGAGTACTTCGGCCGCAAGGGGCCGTTTGAACTGTACGGCTATGTGGACGTGCCGAAGATCCTCGGCATCGGTAACGATAATGACAAAGGCGTCTGGGATCATGGCTCGCCGCTGTTCATGGAGCACGAGCCGCGTATCTCCATCGACTACCTGGCCGGCCGCAGCCTGGCCGTCGGGCCGTTCAAGGAATGGTACGTCGCCTTTGACTGGATCTATGACCACGGCAGTAACTCGGCCAACCGCGCCAACACTTTGTACAGCGGTCTCGGGACCGACATCGACACCCACTCGCGGGTCAACCTGTCGGCCAACTTCTATGGCCGTTACCAGTGGGAAAACTATGGCGCCAGCAACGAGTATTCGTGGGACGGCTACCGTGCCCAGCTCAAATACATTGTGCCGATCAACACGTTCGACAACGGCGCTTCACTGACCTACATCGGCTTCACCAACTTCGACTTCGGATCGGACCTCAAGAACGATCCGGCACGCACGGGCAATTCAACCGTCGCCACTAACGTGTTGCTGTACGCCTTCACCCACCTTCGCTTCACGCTGGTGGGCCGTTATTTCCACAACGGCGGCAACTGGGAGGACGGCAGCGAGCTGAACTTCGGCGACGGCAACTTCCGCGCCCGTTCGGACGGCTGGGGTTACTACGCAGGCGTCGGCTATCAATTCTGATCTGACTACAGGAGTTCTCATGAAACACATCACTCGCAACGCACTGTGCGCCACACTGGCCCTGCTCAGCCCCGGCATCTGGGCCGCCGCCGCACCGGTCACGCCCAAGGTCATGCTGGTCGCCATGTTCGCGCCCGAAGCCCAGAACTGGATTGATCGCCTGCACCTGACCAAGGAAATCCAGGTGCCGGGCCTCGCTGCCGATTACCCCGCCATCCGTTGCAACGAGCAGGACGTGTGCCTGCTGGTCACCGGCATGGGCCAGACCAATGCGGCGGCGTCGACCCTCGCACTGGCGCTGTCGCCGCAATTCGACCTGCGCAAGACCTATTTCATCGTCGCCGGTATTGCCGGGATCAACCCGCACCGCGGCACCCTCGGCACCACCGCCTGGGCGCATTATCTGGTGGAATTCGGCACCCAGTGGGAAATCGATTCCCGCGACGTGCCCAAGGAATGGCCGACCGGTTACCTGGGCATCAACACCAAAGGCCCGAACGAGAAGCCGCCGCTGGACTACAAGACCGAAGTCTTCGAGCTGAACCCCACGCTTCAGGCCAAAGCGTTCGCGCTGTCGCAAAAAGTGGTGCTCAGCGAGAGTAAAGAGTCGGCTGCCTGGCGCGTCAAATACCCTTACGCGCCCGCCAATCAGCCACCGCAAGTTACCCGGTGCGACACGCTGGCAGGCAATACGTGGTTTTCCGGAACGCGCCTGAGCGAGCGGGCGGAAGTCTGGACCAAGCTGCTGACCGACGGTAAAGGCGAGTATTGCACCACTCAGCAGGAGGACAACTCGACGTACGAAGCCCTGCTGCGCGCCAGCAAGGCGGGCAAAGTGGACGTGAATCGCCTGGCCGTGGTTCGTGCGGGCTCGGACTTCGACCGCCCGTATCCGGGTTACAGCGAGGTGGACAACCTGCTCAAGTATGCCGATCAGGGCGCTTTCGTGCCGGCACTGGAAAATCTGTACCGCACCGGTAACCCATTGGTGCAAGCGATAGTCGGCGACTGGAAGAACTGGGAGAAAGGCGTGCCGCAATAAGCACGAAGGGATGACAACTGTCTGGATCAGGGCGTTGCGCCTGATCCGGACAGCTCATGAAACGCTTACAACCGCTGCAGAATCAAGGCGCCTGCCGGTCCTGCCACGCCTGGCTGGCCTGGCTCGCCCTCTTTACCCGCCTTGCCGCCGTCTGCGCGGTAAACGAAGCAGCCTTTCGACGCCCCGCCCTTGCCGGCTTTTCCGCCTTCACCGCCCTTGCCCGCCGCGCCACCCGCGACGTTGACCTTGATGCGCTCGGCCGGGAAGCTTTGCGGCAATTCCAGACGAACCTGTGCGCCCGCCGCGCCGTCGCGGCCAGTGCTGCCGTTCTGGCCGTCATGACCACGTCCGGCCTGCCCCCAGGTGCAGCCCGGTGCTTCGCCATTGCCGCCATCCAGGCCGACATAACCAGGGCTGCCAGCGCCACCGCGCGCGTCAATCGACAGTTCTTCCGCAGTGAGGTTTTGCAGGCGCAGCGTGAGGTTGCGTCCGGCCAGCGCCGGCTTCTCGAACGTGCCCGGTGCGCCACGCGCCGTGATCTGGCTGCCCGTGCCGAATTCACCGTGCGCCACCACCAGATTGAAGGCTTGCACGCCAGGAACGATAGCGATGCGCGCTTCATGCCCCAGTACCAGCTCGCCGATTTTCACATCGTCGATATTGGCCGGGATCAGCAAGGTGCCGTAATCGGACACCTCCAGACGATCCAGTTGCAGAACACTGCTGTTGCCGGGCAGGCGCATGAGCGAGTGCGGCGCGACAGTGATGGTCTGGGCCATCGCCAGAGGGCTGAACAGTGCCGCCAGCAGAACGAGATTACGCATGAGAGTGCCCCGAAGCCGAGCGGCTGATGGATTGCAGATGGAAGATGCCGAAGAGGATGATCTTGCCCCGATCACGCCACGGATGCCGACGCCCGCGCAGGCTGCCGTTGAACAGAATCAGCTCGAGCAAGTGGGTCAACAACAGCACGGCACCCGCCATGTCGATCATCACGCCGAACGGGCTGGGCGCTTCAACGACCGCATTGGCCAGCACCACCAGCCAGAAGCCCAGCATCAAGATCTTTCCCAGCCCCCAGAACACCTTCATCGCCTGCCCCTCGTCATGATCCATTACGAAAGCGAAGTCTTCGCGTGCTTTTCGTCGCCGCATAGTAGACGTGCTGTACGCCGAATATGCCAGCGGTGTATTGAAAAAGATCGGGGATGGCGTCACACGTCGCAACTATTTTGTGCGGCAACGGTGCAATCAAGGGAAGAAAGCGCTCAGAAGCCCTGCGACGGATCACGCAGGGCTCCTTCAAACCATCGCGCGGGCTATCAGGCTTCGCTGGTTGCCTTTGCCTGCACGACCGGACGGACCACCGGCACCGGGCGCTTGTACCACCAGACGCCCAGCAAGACAGCAGCAACACCCACCCATTGCACGAACGTGAGCTTCTCATCAAAGAAGAAGAACCCGATCAGTATCGCCACCACCGGGCGGGCCAGTGCCGAGACAGAAGCCAGCACCACATCGACATGCCTGAGCGCATAAGCCATCAGGCCGTGACCCAGAAGCTGACTGATCAACGCCAGCAAGGCGATGACCAGCCAGCCTTGCGCGGTGTCCGGCAGCACTTTCGGACTGGTCAGGAGCGCGATGGGCAACAGCAGCAACGCGCAGGTGAAGCTGTTCCAGATAATAATCTTGCGAGACGTGAAGCAGTCCCGCAGCGACTTGATCATGATCAGGTAGATGGCGTAGAAAAGCGCAGAGTTGAGGGCCAGCAGGTCACCGGTCACGCTCTGGCTGGAAAACGCCACGCTGGCACTGCCGTCAAACACCAGCAGGCAAGCCCCGCCGATACTCAGGGCCAGCGCCAGTACTTGATAGACACCGATCTTTTCTTTCATGAACAGATAAGACAGCAGCGCCACGAAGACCGGCGACAGGTTCATCAGCACCGACGTGTTCGCCATGCTGGTCAGCTTGACCGCCCAGTGATTGGACAGCAGATCCACACAGGACACCACGCCCGACAGCACCAGCAGCCAAAGCATCGCCCGTCGGCTGCGCCCTGTGCCAACGGCCCCGGTCTCATTGTTTTTGCCGGTCGGCAAGGCGGACAGCGCAGAGGCCATGCCACCGGCAATAAACATACGCAGCATCAATGTCGACGTGGCATCGACTTCACTGAGTTTGACGAACGCAATGGCGGACGCCACACCGACGGTGCTAATGATCAGTGCCAGAACAGGCAGAAACGACTTATTACCCACCGTCATGACGGTCCCTCGAAGTTATAGGAGTTGAGTGGCGCAATGAATGCCGCCGAACTGCTTTTGATGCTCTGTGAACGCGATCAGGTGAACCTGACCGTCACGCCCGGCCAACTGATCGAGCAGGCGTGACGGTGCGTGTTGATCGATCCAGACATGATTGCCCCATGAAAATGCATTCGCGCACCATGCAGCCATCATCTCGTCGTCGAGCACTATCGGCTCTACCTCCGCAACCTGCGCTGCCTGGCGCAACGTCAGCCCCTCGTGCGTCAGGTGCCAACCTGCTGGCGTGCGGCGATAGACGCTGACCCGTGACCGGTCGACTGCGTCCGCTCTCTTTGCATCGATCAGCAGCGCATCGCGAAGCAGGCAGGCGTAGTGATCCAGGTGAAACTGTTCCGGGTTGCACCCTACGTCTTGCACGGCCAGCACAACGTCGCCCTTGAGCAAGCTCGAAGCCAGCAAAAACGTCAGCACCGCAGCGTCGGTACGAAAGCCGGTGTTGATCACGGATACGCGTGCATTTTCCTGATAGTCGCCGCCTTCGAGTACCTGATCGAGCTCGACAGGAACGTGCCCGTGTGCAGCAACCACCGCCTTCACCACGTCAACTTCACGCGCCCTGTCCTGACGCTTCAATCGACCGAAAACCGGTTGCCCGCCCACGCTCATGAAATGGTCTCGCGGGAACAGAAGACCGTACAACGGTTGAATCCGGTAGCTCTCGTAGGTAGCGTCCGGACTGACCCGGCCAAGCTCGTCATCGTAATGCAGGCACAGTTCGGGCTGGTTGATGATGATCTCTGCCAGCTCCTGCCGACTGCAACGGGCCAGCTGTTCGTGAGCCAGCTGTTGACGCGTCTGCTCGACATTATCGGCAAAGCGCAAGGCTCGTGCGGCCAGCCGCCGCATGTCTTCGATGGCCACATGCGGCCCTTCTTCGCTGAACAACGCGTCGGACAGGAAAATGGTCGGTATACCCGCCGCATTCAACGAGCCGGCCAGCGCCATGACATCGGCATCAGCCTGGCGAAGCGAGTAAGGCTGCTGCGCCTCCATGAATACCGACATGGAAACGGGCTGCACGACCGAAGGGAGCTGTAGAAGTACGTTCATCGATGGTTTCAGAGATCAGGTGGGCGAATGGAAGTCTGCAAAATATCCATGCACTGCAAAACGGCACGTTCGACCTCAGCCTGGCTGTCTGCGGTGAAGTGCAATCTGGCAGGGATATCTTCGTAGCTGAACCCGTTTGAGCCGCCGTGGGACTGTACGCTGCTGTAACTCAACAGCGGATGCGAGAGTTCCATGGCCGGGTCGAACGTGAACCCGCCCGGGAAAGGATTGGGCATCATCAGGAAACCCGTGATTCTGGTTTCCACGGGCGCGATAGCGATCTCGAGCGCCGCACGGGTCCAGAGCTCGAACAGGTCGATCCCCTCGCTGCGCAAGGCAACGAACGGAATTTCGCCACCGCCGACCCGACCACCGATTTCCAGAAACACCAGTTCGCCTCGGCGCTCGATGATCTCCAGATGGATGGCCTGGTTACGCAGGTTGAGGCGTACACAGACTTCCTCGGTAAACGCCCGTACACGTTCGATGAATGCCGGGTTATCGACAGTGACCGAGCCGAGCGGAAGGCCGTTGCGAAAGTCCAGGCAGGTGTTCAGGTACTTCGACACCTTGAAGTACGGCATGCTGCCGGCCGCCAGTATCGCGTCAACGTGAAAGATGTCGCCTTCTATGTATTCTTCGACTTCGTAGCCATTGAAATCCGGCAGGTCCGGTATGTCTTCCGGACGTTCGATCTTCACGACGCCGTCCGACGCCGCGCCCACCTGCGGTTTCAGGATGACCGGATAGCCATGCTCATGACAGAAGGCTTCGACCCCGCCACGCGACACGACGTTTCGGTACTGCGGGTAGCGAACGCTAGAACCGGTCAACGCCTCTTTCATGCTCGCCTTGTTACGGCACAGCAGGTTATCGGCGACCTTGGCACCCCGGATATTGAACTCGGTACGCACCAATGCAGCCGCGTCCAGGTCGTATTCGGAAAAGGCGATCACAAAATCGATCGGCTGACGACGATGAATGGCGCGCGCCTCCTGAAGTATCAGATCGGCATCCAGTGCGCTGACTTCGACCACCGTGGCGCTGACCTGCGGGTCAATCAGGCGCGATTGCCCGGCCAGTGAGATGTAGGAAACATCGACCTGCGAGTGATCGATGTACTTGCGGTAGTCCGAAAGCTCGTCGTCGTAACGGTTGATGACCAGAACATGTTTCATAGGATTCCAACCTCTGCGTGTACCCGCCCGACCAGGCCTCTCACGACTTCTTCGTCGGTGCCGCCGAACATCACGTACCCGATTCTCGAGGTCCAGTCCTGATCGGAGCCCATTGCATCACCGGATCGGTAGTACACCTGATGCGACACGTAGTACGGGCTGTCGAAAATGTCGGAAAGCCCGCGCAGTTCGGTGAATTCGCTTTTATCGCCTCGGGGAATGAAGGCGATGGCGCTGACTCCGTTCGCACGTGGCACCAAAGGACTGTCGATGTTCAGGTATTCACAGAGCGTCTCTTTGGCAAGGTCGATGCCACTGGCGCGCTTGATCAGCTCGACAATATTGTCGCCAGGCAGGCGTGCCGCCAGCTCAACCGCCACCGGCTGACCTTGCGGTGTCACGCGAAGCTCCAGATGGAACGGCCCGACATTCAGGTTGATGGCGTCAAGCACAGCCAGGGAGTAGTCGGTCAGCGTGGTGCGGAACGCCTCTTCATAGCCTTGCCCCACGATGTGACCGACTTCGACAAAGTAAGGCTCTGAACCAAGCAGTTTTTCAGTGATGGAAGCAACGGTGATGCTGCCGTCGTTGCGCACGATCCCTTCCACGCTGTATTCATTGCCGGGAATGTATTCTTCGACAATAAGGCGCCCGCTGGCAGTAAAGCCAATGTCGTCAGGCAGCGATTGACGGAATGCCTGCACCGCTTCGACCAGCTCTTCATGGCTATAGAGTTTGCGCACACCAATGCTGCCCGCCATGTCGATCGGCTTGACCACGGCCGGAAAGCTGAAGCCTTCAGGCACAGACACCGGCGCTTGGGGATCTAGAAGAAAAAAGCCGATGCTGCTTAGCCCGACATCGGTCAGTCGGCTGCGGAAATTGAATTTGTTGCGCACTTTTTCCACTGCGCTGTCGTTGAGGTGCGTCGTACCTGAGGCAGCCCCCAGGCGCGCAGCCATCGGCACGGCGTATTCGACGCCGGGAAGAACAGCGCGAATATTGCCCAACTCATTGAGTTTCTTTAACTGAACGTCAAAATCGCCGGTGTCGATGCTGATGACCTGACGCACCTTGGCACGCAGCTCGGCGTTGAGCTCCTGCTCTCCGCCGTCGCTGGAAAACACATAAACGTCGACGCCCAACTGCTGCGCCGCATGGATATAGCTAATGCCGGATGAAACAGGATCAATGACAACGATGGACATGGCTCAGTCTCCGACTATCCAAAACTTTCGAGTTCACACAAGGGAAGGTTCTTTAACGTGCCAATCACCACCTCCGATCCGACGCCAAGGGTGAGCGCGTTAGGTAGCAAGTGTTCGCCAATGTCGAAATCGGCGTGGGTCCACTCGGCAAACGGAAAGTTGGTAACCTGCAGGTTGCATTCAACGGTTTGGCGAAACGCCTCGATGCACCCGGCGTGATAGTCGCTGAGGCCTGAACGATTAATTGCGTAAATCGCCACTTCACTAATGTTGTATTTAGACGCCAGTTCCTGCGCACGGCTGAGTGCCGCGCCCATGCCACTGCCACCGCTCACCACGTTCAGACAACTCAGGGAATCGTCATAGACCGGCAATGCAGGACTGGCAATGGAATACTCCAGTGGGTCCCCGACAGACAACTGTTCCAACAACGCGGAAAACACCCCGCCGGCGCGTAACTTGACGTGGCAGGTGAGGCTGTCGTAATCCTTCCCTCCCAGCGTCACCACCGAGTAACTGCGCAACGCTGCCACATCAGGATGTTTCAGCGTGATGACAGACTTGGCATTGTAAAAAACCTTTTTAACCTCAAGCACGACTTCCATGACCTGCCCGGAGAGCATCTTTTTGCTCTTCAGCCTGGCCGCATGAAACGTGCTGATTGCAGCACGGATATCAATATCCGTTTCGGCGTGACTGACACACGGTAAGAACGTGTCTTTCAAGGCGACGGCCTTTCCGTGTTCCAGAACGCGCCCGGAAACAAGTGTGCATTTGCACACTCGGCATACACCTTTGAGACAACCTCTTACCAGCGCTTCGTGAGGAATTGCATCGGTAAGAGGTTGCTGACGTTCAGCGGTGTAAGTCTGGCCTCCAATACGAACATTGTAGATTGCCATTACACCGGCCTTGAGTGAGGTGTATTAAAGCGTTGCCGCACGCAAGGCCTGGAAGTACTCGCCGACCATCGGCACGAATGCCTTGATGTGAACGACTGCTTTCGCCAGGTCTTTCTCATCCTTGATAACCGAAGACAGCATGTTGTTCATCATGCCGCTGTGGTCCTCGGCCTCGTCGAAAGCCACGTGAGAAGCCGCCCCGCTGACCGCTGGCTGGCCCATGCTGGCGCTGGCCTTCTGGGTGATGAACGAGCTGTATTTATCGCCATAGTATTCCAGGAACCAGTCCCAGGTGATCGAGGACAACGGACCGAACTTGCTGACGCAAAAGTTCAGGTAGCCCATGAGTTTCCAGGTTTCAGGAAAGGCGAACTCGGCTTTGATGTCCGACGCGGAGTAACCGTACGTGATGAGGTCCTGGCCAAACATTTCGTCGTGGCCGAACTCATCGTACAAGTAGTAGGACAACTGCTTGGCAGCCGAGATGTTGTCGATCGCGGCCACTTGCACGGCGCGTGCGTCCAGCTCGTTGTTCATGTGAATGCGAATCACACATTCAAGAATATGACGCTTGTAATAGGATTCATTGAACCAGTCACCCTTGTGAAATTCACCCATGACGGTGTCTTTCTTGAATTCTGCTTCCAGGCAGGTATCCACGGTGGTTTCAAGCGTCTTCAGCATCTCAGCAGTGGAAATCATCGGTTGTTTCTCTCCATATTCATCATTAATCAATTAATGATTTTTATTTTTCAGCACGCGGCTGAATCGTGTTATCCGTCTCACAACAAAACAAATGACTCACGGCCTGTGCCGCAAGCAAAGCAATCACCGCGTTTGAAACAGCGGCCTGCATAAAATAAAAAATCCGCCGCCAGCAGGCGGCCTGCCTTATTGAAAGACCTCGCACCAATAGCCAGCAGAGTGCCACTAATCACACCAGCCTTCTGCCTGTTTAAAGGCTAATTAAAAGACCGTCAGTGGCAATGACAGACATCACCGAATGACCTCAACCTGATACGGTCGATTCGCGTTTGACACAACACGTCAAACGCCACTTTTAATAGTAATAACTCATGCGCAAAACGGGTCAGCGAATCAATTGACTGCGCACGGTGCGCCACGCCTTGCAAAGGCGATGCAGAAAAGAAAGTCGGGGTTGTATCGGAAGTGTGTATGTTTCGCGTCCATGCAGTCACTCATTGGATCCCATTTGTGTCGGGCATCCTAATGGGTCTGAAAAAAGCATGCAAGTAACTTTATATTCTAAGTATCAATCAAATGGTTGGGTGGCCAAGTCGATGCGCTCCTGGCCAGTAAGCGGCGCTTTCCAGACCTCTCCGCGCAGGCTAGTCTTGTCAGCCAACCAGAGGACTTTCAATGACCGTCGGTTATTCCACCCGTACGCCTCAGCAAGCACTGGCCGCCCTGCTCGACCACTATGCGCCCAAGCGCCTGTTGCTGATCGGGACGCAGGCGTTTCCCGCACTGCAAGCCTTTCAGGACGCGCACCCGCAAACCGAAGTGGCGCTGGCCGAACCGGGCATTCTGCCCGCGCATCTGGCAGCGCAACGATTCGACCTGGCCCTGGTGGTCGATTGCCTGGAGCACATTCCCAAGCAGACCGGGCTGGAACTGCTGGGCGGCATTCGCAACCTGAACGCCAGCCGCATCGCGGTACTCGCTGACCTCAAGGCCTGTGGCTGGCAGGAGACTGACTTTTTCTCGCTGGCCTTGCAGTCCAGTGAACGCTTCACCCGCGACGATCAGGTGCTGAGCCTGTTCACGTACGACCTGCGCGAGTACAAACAGGTGCCCGACTGGCTGAACGCAAAGTTCTGGGCCAACCCGGAGAATTTTGGAAAGTATTGGTGGTGACCTATGAGTAGTGCTATTTGCCCGTGCGGCAGCGGTGATCTGTTGCTGGCGTGTTGCGGCCACTATCACGCTGGCCAGCCTGCGCCATGCGCGGAAAAACTGATGCGTTCGCGTTACAGCGCTTATGTGCTGGGGCTGACCGATTACCTGGTACACACCACGCTGCCGGTGCAGCAAGCCGCGCTGGACCGGGAAGCCATTGCTCAATGGAGCGCGCAAAGTACCTGGCTGGGGCTGGACGTGGAACGCGCAGAAGTATTCGGTGGCAAACCCGAGCACGCATTCGTGACGTTCACTGCCCGCTGGCACGATGGCAATGGCGAACACAGCCACAAGGAACGCTCATCGTTCGTACAGAATCAGGGGCGCTGGTATTTCATCGACTCGACCGTCCCGCTCAAAGCCAGCCGCAACGACGCCTGCCCGTGCGGCAGTGAGCAGAAATTCAAGAAATGCTGCTCGGCCTATCTGGCGTGAGCTGCGCACAAGGCTGATACCCCGCCACCCGCGAATGCACCCGGTGTTCAGTCCGAAAGGATTCGCAGGTGCGAGGTGTCGGGGGCCGCATCCGGCGCCGGCTTGTCGGCCTGCCCCATGTCGGCGCCCACTGGCGCCAGACTCAGTCGGGAAAGATCCAGCGATGGCGCAACCGGCCGGGGCTTTCCGGGCATCAGGTCGACCCCCGCTTCGGCGACGGAATAGTCCGGCGCATCGACGTCCACAAACGCCGCCATATAAGCATCGCGTGGCTTGATCTGCAGACGCCCCTGGCTGATCGGGGATTTGCGCAGCCAGGTCGGCGCGTCAGGCGGCGGGGCCAGCTCAACCTCTTCCATGGGCGGCGGGGCGTTCATTTCCAGAATATGAACCCGCGCACCGGCACGCTCCAGCGTGGCGCGGTACTTCTCGGCCGTTGCCGCGTCGAGGTTGTTTTTCAGCACCAGTCGACGTCCCGAAAACAGCAATTCCAGACGTTCGGCGTCGGCCTGGAACAGCTTGGCCAGGTTGGCCCTGACCTTCTCGGGCTGGGCTCCAGCGACCAGTTCGGCGCTGAAGACAATTTCGTAGACATTCATGGAAACACCGATTAGCACGTCAATAAAAGTATGGCGTCGCGTCAGAGCGCACAACAAGCGCGTTACCCGTCAGCGCCGAGTTGTTAGACTCGGACTTCAAACGGAGCACATCCATGTCTTTTCAGGCGCACATTATAAGAATCCTGAGCCTCGCGTTGTTCATGTTCGGACTCAGCGGCTGCTCATTACTGAGCTTTGACAGCTTCAAGGACCCGGAAGTGCATCTGGTGAAGGTCGAGGTCATCAAGGCCCGCCTGACGCACCAGGATTTCAGGCTGTCTTTCGAGGTCGACAACCCCAACGACTCACGGCTGCTGGTGCGGGGGCTCACTTACAAGATCATGCTGAACGAGGCATTGCTGGCCGAAGGCAAATCCAGCGACTGGTCCTTTGTGGAGGGCAACGGCCGAAAAACGCTGTTGATCTCGGTGCAGACCAACCTCTGGCAGCACGCCAGGTATATCGCCAAGCTGCTGAAAAAGCCTGACCAACCCATTCATTACCAGCTTGAAGGCAAACTCAAGACAGGGCTGGTGTTCCGGCATACGGTACGGGTCCTGCGTTCAGGCGACGTGATTCCCGGCGATCTGATCAAGGATCGCCGATAACCGGTCCATTATCCGCCCAGCCTGCCTTTGATCAGCTCCATCAGAAACTTCCAGACATCGGCCGCCCCCAACGCCCGATTGACGGCACCGATCAAGGCGCCCCCAAACGAGCCCAGCAGAAACCCCACGCCGGTGACGTTGCGAGGCTCTGCGACACCGAAGTAGTCGCTGGCTATGCCGGTAAGGAATACGGCGCAAGCCACACCGGTCACCAGAAAAACCATCCAGGCACGCCAGTCGAGCAAGCCTGCCCTGTGCCACCAGCCCGAGATAATCGCGCCGACCAGACCGGCAACCAGCCATTCGCCCCGGTCAACCAAACCATTCAAGAGATCCATCAGCCTGCCTCCGCTCAAGAGATAACAGCCGTTCAAGAACACAGAAACTCAGGTACTTGGCCCTGCCGAAGAGCCGGAAGGCACGTTGGGAATGGAGGTCATCCGGTCTGACACGCGGGCTGCCCTCGCCCGGGTCGCTTCCTTGCGAATGGTGTGGATCACTGTCGGGGCAATGTGCGGTGCAGAAGAAGACTGAATTTAAGCATACTTAAAATACAGGTCAACTGCAGTGCGCTGAACGGTCGCTGTGGCGCACACGGGTGTTGGCTGTGCAACGGCTTGCGCTTCAGTTATCGATATAGCGTTGCCAGCCAATCCTGACGGAGCCTTCCTGCTGGCGGTCCACTTGTATACCGGCGGTCTCTTCGATGTCCTGAAGTACGCGTTCCCAGCTGTCCTCTGGCTCGTCATCGCGACGGGTGACGATCACCCACTGGATTTTCTGCACACCCGGTGCCGAGATCAGCCGTTGAATACGCCTGCCGATCAGTTCGTAGGCACGTGACGCACCTGGCGCGGGATTATGGTTGTCGGCCATGACATCTACCTCCCCTTAGACTGTATATAAATACAGTATTCCGACTGCAGAATCTCGGCAAGTGGAAGGTGAGAGGCGCGATCAGGTCCGTTTCCACAGAGCCCCTCTGAGAGCCTTGTGCTGCAAGGCTCAAAGCCTCGCGGTCATCCTGACCGCCACACCGATAATGCGACAGTCGGCACCGCATTCGAGCATTTTGTACGCCGGGTTGAGGGGCTTCAGATAACGTATGCCACCGTCTTCGACCAGCTTCTTGAACGTCGCCTCGTTACTGGCGGGCAGTTTGGCGATGACCAGCTTGCCGGGCTGAACATCCGCCTCGGTGTCCACCAGAATCATCATCCCCTCCGGCACGCTCACACCAGAGGGCGAGGTCATGGAATCGCCCTTCACCTCCAGCCAGAAGGCAGGCCCTTTGGAGTCGTAATCGGAGATTTCATAGCGGTCGGAGAAGCCGTCGGGATATGGCTGAACCGCCTCTTCCCACGAGCCGGCAGACACCCAGCTGATGACCGGGTAGCGAAAAGACATAACGGGCTGATCGATCATCGCGACGTTGGCGTCGAAATCCTCTTTCTCAGGCCCTTCACCAATCGCCAGCCATTCAGCGCGAAAGCCGGTCGCCCTGGCCAGGGCATACAGGTTTTCAGGACGCAGGCTTTTGCTCTCGCCACTGATCCATTGCGTGACGGCAGAATTGGCCACCCCGCACTGCGCAGCAATCTCACCCTTCTTCCTGCCACTGGCGGCGATGGCTTTGGCGATGCGTTCTTGTCTGGTCATGTGATGGCTCGAGCAAGTCAGGAAATACAGGACGCTGAAACTGTCCACCTGAAACTAAGCATACTTAAAAAATCCGTCGTGTGCGAAAAAGAACACCCGGTTACTGCTTCGCGTCGATTTGCGGGATAATGCGCGCCAGACTGATTGCAGATTTAACTGTGGAGTACACCCGATGAACCAGCAAGCCCATGTTCATGGCCCCGATTGCAACCACGATCATGACCATGATCATCACGACCACCAGCACGGCCATGTCCACGGTCCGAACTGCGGTCACGCTCACCAGGAACCGGTGCGCAACACCCTGAAGGATGTCGGTCGCAATGACCCATGCCCTTGCGGCAGCGACAAGAAATTCAAGAAATGCCACGGCGCGTGAAGTGCCTAGCGTTCTTCTGACGGCCTGCATTGCAGGCCGTTTTCATTTGAGCGTGCCGCCTGCTTTCAGATAACAGCCTGAGCCAAGTGGCAGCGGCTGCCATGAGGAGCGCCGACGGGCTTCTGCAAAATCCTGAAATAAACTGCCCCTTGCCGCTTGCGTGCTGCCTGACTGCTCTCTAACGTAGCGACTTTTGTACGTGACCCCTTCAGGAGCTTGCCCATGGCCTCGCCAGCCCTTCTTCATTTTCTACCCCGATTCGGCGCTGCCGCCGCTGCGGCGAGTTTCCTGAGCCTTGCCGGCTGCCAGTTGGGCGGTGGTGATCCTGATACCGTACTGCCTGCTTCCGGGACCTTTCCTGTCAAAGGGCTGGCGCAGAACGTCTCGATACGCCGAAACAATATGGGCATGCCGCTGATTGAAAGCAGCACCTACCATGACGCGCTGTTTACGCTGGGGTACGTACACGCAGGTGATCGCATCAGTCAGATGCTGAGCATGCGCCTGCTCGCGCAGGGCCGTCTGTCGGAAATGGCCGGCCCGGACGCGCTGGAAGTCGACCGTCTGATGCGCTCGGTCAACCTCAAACAGAACGCCAGCGATCTGTACAACGCCTCGTCGCCTCGTCTCAAGCGCTTTTTCGACGTGTACGCGCGCGGCGTCAATGCGTACCTGTTCCGCTACCGCGACAAACTGCCGGCCGATATCGCCAGCTCGGGCTACAAACCCGAGTACTGGAAGCCGGAAGACTCGGCACTGATCTTCAGTTTTCTCAATTTCAGCCTGTCGGTGAATCTGCAGGAAGAGCTGTCGGCGCTGGTGCTGGCGCAGAAGGTCGGCGCCGACAAGCTCGCCTGGCTGCTGCCGACCTACCCAGATGAAGAACTGCCGTTCGCCGAAGCCGACAAGCTAAAGGACCTGAACCTGAACAATCAGGTCACCGGCCTGAACGACCTGAACAAGGTCGCCTTGCAGCTCTCGGACCTGAACATGCTGGGCGTCGCCGCCTCCAGCAACTGGGCCATCGCGCCTCAACGCAGCCGTAACGGCAAGAGCCTGCTGGCCAGCGACATGCAATTGCCTGCCGGCCTCAACTCTGCGTGGAGCTTCGTGCAGATCCGCGCGCCGAAGTATCAGGTGTCCGGGGTCTCCATCGCCGGTCTGCCGCTGGTTCTCAGTGGTTTCAACGGCAAGCTGGCGTGGAGCATGAGCAACGTCAAGGGCGACAATCAGGACCTGTTTCTGGAGAAGATCAAGCGCGAGGGCAACCGCGTCTTTTATATGGTTGATGGCAAATGGGTGCCTGCAACGGCCCATCAGGAGACCTTTCTGGTCAAAGGTGGCAGCCCGCTTCGCGAAACCGTGTATGAAACGCGTCACGGCGCACTGCTCAATGCCAGCGCCACGCCGCCCGGCAACGGGTTGAGCCTGGCGTTGCAGGTCCCGAGCTTCAAGGACGACAAGAGCCTGGATGCCTTCTTTGACCTGTCACGCGCACCGAACGTCGAGAAGGCGTTCGACACCAGCCGCGAGATTCGGGCCATCACCCTGAACATGATCTTCGCCGATGCCTCGAACATTGGCTGGCAAGTGACCGGCCGCTTCCCGAATCGCCGTGAAGGCCAGGGCCTGTTGCCTTCGCCGGGTTGGGACGGCAAGTACGACTGGGACGGGTTCGCCGACTCGATGCTCCATCCTTATGATCAGGACCCGCGTCAGGGCTGGCTTGCGGCCGCCAACCAGCGCACGATTCCAAAAGGCTACGGCATGCAGCTTTCCAACTCGTGGGGCTACCCGGAGCGCGCCGAGCGGATTGCCGAGCTGGCCAATGGCGGTAAGCAGGACCTGCGCAGCACCATCGCCATGCAGTATGACCAGACCACGACATTCGCCGCCAAACTCAAGACCATGTTCCAGGCACCGGGCATGAGCAAGCCGCTAAAGCAGGCCATTGATGCCCTGCCGGAAGCCGATCGCAACAAGGCCCGCGAAGCGTTCACGCGCCTGATGGCGTTCGATGGCAAGCTCAGCGCCACGTCCGCTGACGCAGCACTTTATGAGCTGTTCCTGCAGGAAAGCGCCAAACAGATATTCCTTGATGAACTGGGGCCGGAAACCAGCCTTGCGTGGCAGGCATTGGTGGCCAACGCCAGCTCGTCGTACTCACCGCAGGCCGACCACCTGCTGGGACGCGATGACAGCCCGTATTGGGATGACGTCAAAACCCCGCAGAAAGAAGACAAACCCGCGATCCTGGCACGCAGTCTGGCGGCCGCTGTCACCCTCGGCGACAGCCTGTTGGGCAACAATCACAGCGCCTGGCAGTGGGGCAAGCTGCATCGCGATAACTGGACTTCGACCAACCCGTTGGCGAAGCAACTGGGTGGCGGCGACTTCAACCGCAGCGCCACTCCGGCCGGTGGCGATCACAGCACGCTGAACGTGTCCGGGTTCGAGTGGGGCAAAGGCTTCGACACACGCGTGGCTCCCAGCCTGCGCATGATCGTCGACTTCAGCCTGGTCGAGCCCATGACCGGCATGATCAACACCGGCCAGTCCGGCAACCCGGCCAGCCCGTACTACGCCAACAGCATCGAGCCGTGGCAGAAGGCGCAATACATGTCGATTCCGGTGCAACAGCAGAACTACGAAAAAGGCTACGGCAAACAACGCCTGACGCTGACGCCGGGCAAGTAAGCGCCGAAAGGGAGCATGGGCACGATGGCGTGCTTCAAGACACCTATCGTTCCCACGCCCCAGCGTGGTTCAGGTGGATTTGGGGTCGGCTTGAGTCATCAATGTCCGGGAGAACACCATCGTGCATAAAAGCGCTTTTCTGTCGCGATGGCACTGACGACGCAGAGTGCGACGTCAGTGACGGCTGAGTCCTGGCGCTGATCCGGGGGTAGCCTGGCAGGACGCCAGGCTAGCCGCACCGGGCCATGGATGGCCCGTTGCGGCGACCCCCGGATCAGTGTCAGGACGAAGGAACCCGACGAAGTCGGGCCGGAAACGGAGCTGGGACTTTGCTTACTTTGGTCCCTCAAAGTAAGGCGCCGTAAGGGCGCAAAGGTGACCTGAGCCGAACCCCAATCCACCTGACAAAGAAAACCGCCGTGTGACGCAGAGCGTCACGAACTGCATTCCCACGCGGAGCATGGGAACGATAGTCAGAGGCGAAAGGGTGACCTTGAGTCGAGCCCTAATTCACCTGCTGTCGCGCCTTACGCTCCGCAGCGCTCACGCAAACTCCCCGAACTTCCAGTTCCTTACCGGCTCATAGCTAACAAGCCCCTCCATACGGTTGCCCCATGGACCTTGTCGTTGCTCGCCCCGAAGGTTTGTACTGCCCGCCCGGTGATTTCTATATCGATCCGTGGCGTCCGGTCGAGCGTGCGGTGATCACTCATGCTCACGGCGATCACGCCCGCACCGGTAATCAGCATTACCTGTCGGCCGCCAGCGGCGAGGGTATTTTGCGGTCGCGCCTCGGGCAGGATATCAACCTGCAAACCCTCGAATACGGCGAAACCATCACCCACCACGGCGTAAAACTGAGCCTGCATCCGGCCGGGCATGTGCTGGGCTCTGCGCAGGTGCGGCTGGAGTACGAAGGCGAAGTATGGGTGGCTTCCGGGGATTACAAAGTCGAACCGGACGGCACTTGCGCAGCGTTCGAACCGGTGCGCTGTCACACCTTCATCACCGAATCGACCTTTGGCCTGCCGATCTATCGCTGGGCACCGCAGTCACAGATTTTCGAAGGCATCAACGAGTGGTGGCGCGGCAATGCGGCCCAGGGCAAAGCCAGCGTGTTGTTCGCGTATTCCTTCGGCAAGGCCCAACGTATTCTGCACGGTATCGACTCGCAGATCGGGCCGATTCTGGTGCATGGCGCGGTTGAACCCTTGAACCGCGTCTATCGGGAAGGCGGCATTCGCATCCCGGAAACTCAATACGCCGGCGACTTCAAGAAGACCGATCCGGCCCTGCGTCAGGCATTGATTCTCGCCCCGCCGTCTGCCGGTGGCAGCAGCTGGATGAAGCGTTTTGGCGAGTACAGCGATGCGTTTGCGAGCGGCTGGATGATGTTGCGCGGCACCCGGCGTCGACGCGGCGTGGATCGCGGCTTTGTACTGTCCGATCACGCCGACTGGCCAGGGCTGTTATGGGCCATCGAGCAGACCGGGGCCGAGCGGGTCATGGTCACTCACGGATCGGTGGGGATACTGGTGCGCTATCTGCGTGAACTGGGGCTGGATGCCCAGGGCTTCAGTACCGAATACGGCGATGAAGAAGACAGCAACCCGGCAACGGCCGAGCCTCAAGCAGCAAGCCCGGGCGAGACTCAGCCATGAAAGCCTTTGCCGAACTCTACGCCCAACTGGACGCCACCACGTCCAGCAACGCCAAACTGGCGGCGATGCGCGATTACTTCGAGAAAGCCGACCCTGAGGATGCCGCCTGGGCGGTGTACTTTCTGTCGGGCGGTCGTCCACGGCAACTGGTGCCGACGCGCATATTGCGCGAACAGGCCATGACACTCGCCAGCCTCCCTGAATGGCTGTTCGAAGAAAGCTATCAGGCGGTCGGCGACCTCGCGGAAACCCTCTCGCTGCTATTGCCTCAGGCCGATCACAACAATGACGAAGGCCTGGCCACCTGGATGGAAGACAAGCTGCTGCCGTTGCGCGGCCTGCCCCCCGAAGAACTGGCCGAGCGCCTGCCCATGTTCTGGTCGCAACTGGACCGCAGCAGCCTTATGGTGTGTATCAAGCTGATCACCGGCAGCTTCCGGGTCGGCGTGTCCAAACTACTGGTCACCCGAGCGCTGGCCGCGTTGGCCGACATCGACAGCAAACGCGTCGCACAGCGACTGGTCGGCTATACCGACCTGTCACATCGCCCCAGCGCCGAACGCTATCTGAAGCTGATCGCGCCCGAGTCGGAAGATGAACATGCGCAACGCGGTGGTCAGCCCTACCCGTTCTTTCTCGCGCATTCATTCCAGCAGCCTGCCGATCAGTTCGAAGCGCTGCTCGGCCCTGCCGAAAACTGGCAGGTGGAATGGAAGTGGGACGGCATCCGGGCGCAATTGGTCAAACGCGACGGCAGGCTGTGGATATGGTCGCGAGGCGAAGAACTGGTGACCGACCGTTTTCCCGAGCTGCACAGCCTGGTGCATGGCCTGCCGGACGGCACGGTCATCGATGGCGAAATCGTGGTCTGGAAAGCGCCCGAACCCCATCCCGACAGCGACGCCACCTTTGCCCTGAACGGTGACGTTCCGCAGGCGACACCCTCGGTGCAACCTTTTGCCTTGCTGCAGCAGCGCATCGGCCGCCAGACGCTGGGCAAGAAGATTCTTGCAGATGTGCCGGTGGTTGTTTTGGCCTACGACCTGCTGGAATGGCAAGGCGATGACTGGCGCAGCCGGCCTCAACACGAACGTCGTGCGCAACTGGAAACCTTGATCGAACACTGCCAGAGCGAGGTGCTGATGCCCTCCCCGGTGCTCACTGGCAAGGACTGGCTCGATCTGGCCACCCAACGCGAGGCCTCTCGCAGCCTGGGCGTCGAGGGCATGATGCTCAAGGCCCGCGACGCGTTATACGGTGTCGGTCGCACCAAGGACATGGGCGTCTGGTGGAAATGGAAGATCGACCCGTTCAGTGTCGATGCCGTGCTTATTTATGCGCAACGAGGCCACGGACGTCGTGCCAGTCTGTACAGCGATTACACGTTTGCAGTCTGGGACGGCCCGCCCGACGCCAGCGAACGCACGCTGGTGCCGTTCGCCAAGGCGTACTCGGGGCTGACCGACGAAGAAATGCGCAAAGTGGACGCCATCGTCCGCAAGACCACCGTCGAGAAGTTCGGACCGGTCAGTAGCGTGACGCCCACGCTGGTGTTCGAGCTGGGTTTTGAAGGCATCGCCCTGTCCAAGCGCCACAAGAGCGGCATCGCCGTGCGCTTTCCTCGCATGTTGCGCTGGCGGCAGGACAAACCTGTCGCCGAAGCCGACAGCCTGGCGACGCTTCAGGACCTGCTGAACTGACGCACCGTAAAAGTGCGCGCCGATTCGGGCGCACCTTTTTGACACACCGATCAGCCTGTTCGACTGCTCGCCCGCCAGACACAGCGCCCTTTCGTTACTAATCTGCCGCTCGGCGCTGCGGTGAGCGATGCTCGTCACCCTTCCGGGCGGTCATTACCTGCTCTGCAAACGTGCAGAGGCGGCAGATTGCCAGCCATTCATATGAAATAGCGACAACGCCTTACATTTCAAACGCATGTTCGTCCCTCTGGTTCGGAAATTGCTATCTTCTGCCAGTCTGGCACTTGCCGGTAGCAAGCTTCGCGTGTTCCCAACGCCCCATTTAAGGTTTTAAGGACTGAATAATGAAAAAAGCATGGCTCACTCTTTCTGCACTGGCTCTGTGCCTTGCCGCCGGTAACTCGATGGCCAAGGAGTACAAGGAACTGCGCTTCGGCGTCGATCCGTCCTACGCACCGTTCGAATCCAAAGCCGCCGACGGCAGCCTGGTCGGCTTCGACATCGACCTGGGCAATGCCATCTGTAAAGAGCTGAAAGTCACCTGCAAATGGGTTGAAAGCGACTTCGACGGCATGATCCCTGGCCTCAAGGCCCGTAAATTCGACGGTGTCATCTCCTCGATGACCGTGACACCGGCCCGCGAGAAAGTCATCGACTTCTCCAATGAGCTGTTCTCCGGCCCGACCTCGCTGGTGTTCAAGAAAGGCGCAGGTCTGACCGCCGACCCGGCCAGCCTGAAAGGCAAAACCGTAGGCTATGAGCAAGGCACCATTCAGGAAGCCTACGCCAAAGCCGTGCTGGACAAGGCAGGCGTGACCACCAAGGCCTACGCCAACCAGGATCAGGTGTACGCCGACCTGACGTCCGGTCGCCTGGACGCGTCGATCCAGGACATGCTGCAAGCCGAACTGGGCTTCCTGAAGTCGCCAGCGGGTGCTGATTACGAAGTCAGCAAGCCGGTCGACAGCGAGCTGTTGCCTGCCAAGACCGCCATCGGCATCGCCAAGGGCAACAAAGAGCTGAAAGCGTTGCTGGATAAAGGCATCAAGGCCATGCACGATGACGGCACCTACGCCGAAATCCAGAAAAAACATTTTGGCGACCTGAACCTGTACAGCGGCAAATAACACCCTGACGCCCATCGATTTCGGCGATGATTCGCTGCCCGATCGATGGGCGTTTCCGTCTGTAGACGCAAGGCCTATCCATGCTCGATGCACTCATGCAAAACCTGGGACTCTCGGCGTTCAGCCTGAAGGGCTTTGGCCCGCTGTTGCTGGAAGGCACCTGGATGACCGTCAAACTGGCTGTGCTGTCGCTCGCCCTGAGTATTGTGCTCGGGTTGATCGGAGCCACTGCCAAACTGTCGAGTTCAGCGCTGCTGCGCGTACCGGCACAAATTTATACGACACTGATCCGCGGTGTGCCGGATCTGGTGTTGATGCTGCTGATTTTCTACAGCCTGCAAACCTGGCTCACCCTGCTCACCGACGCGATGGAATGGGAATACATCGAGATCAACCCGTTCGGCGCAGGCGTGATTACGCTGGGCTTCATTTATGGGGCTTACTTCACTGAAACGTTCCGCGGCGCCATTCTGTCCGTGCCTCGCGGCCAGGTGGAGGCGGCAACCGCTTACGGTTTGAAGCGCGGTCAGCGGTTCCGCTATGTCGTGTTCCCGCAAATGATGCGTTACGCCCTGCCGGGGATCGGCAATAACTGGCAAGTGCTGCTCAAGGCCACCGCGCTGGTGTCGATCATCGGCCTGGCCGATCTGGTCAAGGCTTCTCAGGACGCCGGTAAAAGCACGTATCAGCTGTTTTACTTTCTGGTGCTGGCGGCGTTGATCTACCTGATGATCACCAGCGCCTCGAACTTCGCCCTGCGCTGGGCTGAACGGCATTACGCCGCAGGCAGTCGGGAGGCGCAGCGATGATCGAGTTGTTACAGGAATACTGGAAACCCTTCCTTTATACAGACGGCGTCAACGTGACCGGTCTGGCCATGACCATGTGGCTGCTCAGCGCGTCCATCACCATCGGCTTCTGCGTGTCCATTCCACTGTCCATTGCCCGCGTGTCGACAAACCGCTGGGTACGCTGGCCGGTGCAGTTCTACACCTACCTGTTTCGCGGTACACCGCTCTACATCCAGTTGCTGATCTGCTACACCGGCATTTACAGCCTTGCCGCGGTGCGCGAGCAACCGGTTCTGGACGCGTTTTTCCGCGACGCGATGAATTGCACCATTCTGGCGTTCGCCCTGAACACGTGCGCGTACACCACGGAAATCTTCGCCGGTGCGATTCGCAGCATGGCCCACGGTGAAGTCGAAGCGGCCAAGGCCTACGGCCTGACCGGCTGGAAGCTTTATACCTACGTGATCATGCCCTCGGCGCTGCGCCGCTCGTTGCCGTATTACAGCAACGAGGTGATCCTGATGCTGCATTCGACCACGGTAGCGTTCACCGCCACCGTGCCGGACATTCTAAAGGTGGCGCGGGACGCCAATTCCGCGACCTTCATGACGTTCCAGTCGTTCGGCATCGCAGCGGTCATGTACCTGACCGTCACCTTTATTCTGGTCGGACTGTTCCGCCTTGCCGAACGGCGCTGGCTGGCCTTTCTCGGCCCGGTCCGCTGATCATGCGCCATCACACCCACGATCTGCTGTCACCCGTGCCGGGCACTGTCCGGCACGTCCATAGCTTTCATTACGGGCCGCAAGGCGGCTCGCGCAAGGTCTACATTCAGGCCTCGCTGCATGCAGACGAACTGCCGGGCATGCTGGTTGCCTGGTATTTGAAACAGCGCCTGGCCGAACTGGAAAATGCCGGTCGCCTGCGGGGGGAAATCGTCGTGGTGCCCGTGGCCAACCCGATAGGCCTGGAACAGGTGCTGATGGACACGCCGCTGGGCCGCTACGAGCTGGAGAGCGGGCAGAATTTCAATCGTGGCTTCAGCGACCTTGGCGTGCAGGTCGGTGATGATATCGAAGCCCGTCTGACTGACGATCCACAGCAAAACCGTATTTTGGTGCGTACAAGCCTGCTGGCAGCCCTGAACGCTCAAGTCGCAACCACCCAGTTGCAATCGCTGCGCCTGACCCTGCAACGCCTGGCTTGCGATGCCGACATGGTGCTGGACCTGCACTGTGATTTCGAGTCGGTCGAACACCTGTACACCACGCCCGAAGCCTGGCCGAAAGTCGAGCCGTTGTCGCGCTACCTGGGTGCGCAAGCCAGCCTGCTGGCCACCGACTCGGGCGGCCAGTCGTTCGACGAATGCTTCACGCTGGTCTGGTGGCAGTTGCAGCAACGCTTCGGCGAGCGCTTCCCGATCCCGATGGGCAGCTTTTCAGTGACCCTGGAGCTGCGTGGCCAAGGCGATGTGAACCACGCCCTCGCCAGCCGCGACTGTCAGGCGATCATTCATTACCTGATTCACGCCGGCGTCATCGACGGCGAACTGTCGCTGCCGCCCGAATTGCTTTACCCCGCTACGCCACTGGCAGCGGTCGAGCCGGTCGCCACGCCGGTCGGCGGGCTGCTGGTGTTCTGCGCGATGCCTGGCGAGTACGTCGAGGCCGGCCAGTTGATTGCCGAGGTCATCGACCCGATCAGCGATGCCGTGAGCTGCATCCATGCCCTGAATGCCGGCCTGCTGTACGCGCGCTCGCTGCGCCGCATGGCGACCGCAGGCATGGTCATTGCGCACATCGCCGGCACCCAGGCCTATCGCAGCGGCTATCTACTTTCTCCTTGAGGACCTGTCATGTACAAACTGACCATCGATGGCCTGCACAAAAGCTATGGCGACAACGAAGTGCTCAAAGGCGTATCGCTCAAGGCCAGCAGCGGTGATGTGATCTGTTTGATCGGTGCCAGCGGTTCCGGCAAGAGCACCTTTTTGCGCTGCATCAACTTTCTCGAACAGCCCAATGACGGGGCGATGAGCCTGGACGGCAAGCAAGTACGCATGGTCAGCGACAAGCACGGCATGCGCGTGGCGGACGCCGATGAATTGCAACGCATCCGCACGCGCCTGGCGATGGTGTTTCAGCACTTCAACCTGTGGGCACACATGACGGTGCTGGAAAACATCACGATGGCGCCGCGCCGGGTGCTGGGCGTGCCCAAGGCCGAAGCCGAGGCCCGCGCGCGCAAATACCTGGAAAAAGTCGGCCTGCCGGAGCGCGTCGCCGATCAGTACCCGGCGTTCCTGTCCGGCGGTCAGCAACAGCGCGTGGCCATTGCCCGTGCGCTGGCGATGGAACCGGAAATCATGCTGTTCGATGAACCGACCTCGGCACTCGACCCGGAGCTGGTCGGTGAAGTGCTGAAAGTCATTCAGGGCCTGGCCGAAGAAGGCCGGACCATGATTCTGGTCACCCACGAAATGGGCTTCGCCCGCAAGGTGGCCAGCCAGGTGGTGTTCCTGCATCAGGGGCAGATCGAAGAGTCCGGCCACCCGGATGAAGTACTCAACAACCCGAAAAGCGAGCGCTTGCAGCAGTTTTTGAGTGGCAATCTGAAGTAGCGTTTTTTGTGCATGAAGCCTGAACGGCATGCCGATGCGGAGCATCGGCACGACAGTCAGTTAGATGTGTGTCTAGCGATGAGCGCCATAACCATTTAAAACTATTACCCTTTCTTCGCTGTCTCTGACTTAACGCCACTCAGAGCACACGCAAGCGGATGAGCCGACCCACCGACTTCGCCAAACGATGGTTTCTTGCCCGAGGCTGGAAGCCGTTCGCGTTTCAGAAGGACGTCTGGGCGGCGGTCAAAAACGGTGAGTCGGGCCTGTTGCATGCCAGCACCGGCTCGGGCAAGACCTACGCGGTGTGGTTTGCCGCCCTCAATCGTTTCGCCAAAGCCAATACCCTCACCGCCGACAACAAGCCGCGCAAACGCAAACCGCCTGCAGAACCGCTGAGTGTCCTGTGGATCACCCCCATGCGCGCCTTGGCAGCCGACACCGCTCGTGCCCTTGAAGCGCCGCTGGCAGAACTGGATATTCCGTGGTCAGTGGGCCTGCGTACCGGCGACACCAGCGGTAGCGAGCGCGCGCGACAGAGCCGACGGCTGCCATCCGCGCTGATCACCACCCCGGAAAGCCTGACGCTGCTGCTGACCCGCGCCGACGCACAGGTCGCGTTGTCGACGCTGAAAATGGTCGTGGTGGACGAATGGCATGAGCTGATCGGCAACAAACGCGGCGTGCAGTTGCAACTGGCGCTGGCCCGCTTGCGTCAATGGAATCCGCAACTCATCGTGTGGGGCATTTCCGCGACGCTGGGCAATCAGCACCATGCGCAGCAGGTACTGATCGGCGACGGCGGCGTGACCGTGCAAGGCAAGATCGTCAAGGACTTGCAGGTCGATACGCTGTTGCCGCCGTCCATCGAACGCTTCCCGTGGGCCGGGCATATGGGCTTGCGTATGCTGCCGCAGGTGGTCGCCGAGGTGGACAGCAGCGCCAGTTGCCTGGTGTTCACCAACACGCGGGCACAATCGGAAATCTGGTATCAGGCATTGCTGGAAGCGCGCCCGGACTGGGCTGGCCTGATCGCCTTGCACCACGGATCGCTGGCCCGAGAGGTGCGTGACTGGGTCGAGCGAGCCCTGAAAGAAGGTGCGCTCAAAGCGGTGGTCTGCACCTCAAGCCTGGACCTGGGCGTAGACTTCCTGCCCGTCGAGCGCGTGTTGCAAATCGGCTCACCCAAAGGCGTCGCGCGCCTGATGCAACGGGCCGGGCGCTCAGGCCATGCACCGGGGCGTCCTTCTCGCGTCACGCTGGTGCCCACCCACAGCCTGGAGCTGGTCGAAGCCGCCGCGGCTCATGACGCGGTTGCCGCCAGAATGATCGAGCCACGCGAGTCACCGCATCAGCCGCTGGACGTGCTGGTTCAGCACCTGGTCAGCATGGCATTGGGGGGCGGCTTTCTGCCCGATGAACTGCTGGCCGAGGTGCGCAGTGCCTGGGCGTACCGCGACCTGAGCGATGAGCAATGGCAGTGGGCGCTGGCGTTTGTGCGCAACGGCGGCCACTCCCTCACGGCCTACCCCGACTACCGCCGCGCCGAGCCGGACGAACACGGTGTCTGGCGCGTACCGGATGCACGCCTGGCCCGTCGTCACCGCATGAGTGTCGGCACAATCGTCAGTGAAGCCACCGTCAACCTGAAGTACTGGAAAAAAGGCGGCGGTGGCGGCTCGCTGGGCAGCGTCGAAGAAGGTTTCATCGCCAGGCTCAAGCCCGGTGACGGCTTTCTGTTCGGCGGACGTCTGCTGGAGCTGGTCCGGGTAGAAAACATGACGGCCTACGTCAAACGCGCCACGGGCAAGAAGGCCGCCGTGCCGCGCTGGAATGGCGGACGCATGCCGCTGTCCAGCGAACTGGCGGAGGCGGTGGTGGAAAAGTTCGATGCCGCCGCCCGTGGCGAATTCAACAGCCCGGAAATGCAGGCCATCAAACCGCTCCTGGAAGTGCAGCAACAATGGTCCGGCCTGCCACAACGCGATACGCTGCTGGCCGAAACGCTCAAGTCTCGCGAAGGCTGGCACCTTTTTCTTTACCCCTTCGCTGGCCGACATGTCCATCTGGGGTTGGGCAGCTTACTGGCATGGCGCCTGAGCCGCCATCGGCCACTGACCTTTTCCATCGCAGTCAACGACTATGGCCTGGAGTTGCTCAGTGCCAGCGAGATTGACTGGGCGCACGTCTTGCAAACCGATCTGTTCAGCGAAACTGACTTGTTGGCCGATATCATTGCCAGCCTCAACGCGGGCGAACTGGCATTACGGCGGTTTCGCGAAATCGCCCGAATCTCGGGCCTGGTCTTTTCCGGCTACCCCGGCGCAGCCAAAAGCAATCGCCAGCTTCAGGCGTCCAGCGGATTGTTTTTTGAAGTGTTCAAGCAGTATGACGCCGAAAACATGTTGCTGACCCAGGCTGAGGAAGAGGTGCTGCGCCAGGAACTGGACCTGCAGCGCCTGGAGCTGACATTGCGCCAGATCAACAGCCGCAGGCTGGACCTGCATGCCATCAAACGCGCCACGCCGCTGGCGTTTCCGCTGCTGGTCGAGCGTTTTCGCGAAAGCCTCAGTTCGGAAAAACTCGCAGACCGAATTGCCCGCATGGTCCGCGATCTGGAGAAAGCCGCAGGCCCGGAGCATGAACCATGAAACCCTACCAGGCCGTGACGCTGGCGGGTGAAGAGCTGTGGTTGCTGGCCGACAAGGCCATTTACTACCCCGCCGAACGAACATTGCTGATTGCCGACGCGCATTTCGGCAAGGCCGCCGCCTATCGCAAGCTGGGCCAGCCGGTGCCGCACGGTACAACTCAGGAAAACCTGCGACGGCTGGACAGCCTGCTGAACACCTACGCGTGTGATCATCTGATTTTTCTGGGGGACTTTCTGCACGCCCCCGAATCGCATGCTGTTGGCACACTCGCGACGTTGCAGCAGTGGCGGGCGGAACGCTCGACGCTGGCAATTACCCTGATCCGTGGCAACCACGATAAAAGAGCGGGCGATCCGCCGCCCTATCTGGGTATCGAAGTGGTTCCCGAGCCAATGATACTAGGGCCGTTTGCCTTGCAGCATGAACCCGACCCGCACCCCGAACTTCATGTGCTGGCGGGTCACGTCCACCCTGTCTACCGACTGCACGGCCGAGGCCGGCAGAGCTTGCGACTGGCCTGCTTCTACCTTGGTCAGCGGGTCAGCCTGCTGCCCGCCTTTGGCGAATTCACAGGCGGGTTCCGTATCCAGCCGGTGGACGGCTCCGAGGTCTACGTGACCGGTGGCGACGCGGTGTGGCGCGTGCTCTAGCGGCCAGTGTGCCAAGGCTGTGAAAAAAGACGTGAAAACGCCCGCTCCCCATCACGGGAAGCGGGCGCTGATTATTCAGGCCACAGGCGCAGGCGGCGGCTCGTCCGGCACGGTCGGACCACCCGGCTCGGTAGGCTCAGGATAAGGCGTGTCAGGCCCCGGATCACCCGGAATGCCGCCACCGACCATGTTCAGCTCCGGAAGCAGGTCCGAATGAGCCATGAGTGACCAGGCGAGCAGCCCGATCTCATTAAGCGGAGGAGATTGAGCCTGTTCAGAGATTTTGAAAGTAGTCTTCATAGGGCACTCCAGATCAAAGGCCTTCGCACACAACGATTATGCGAAAGCATGTGAGCAGATAGAGTACGAAATAGAGTATTAATTCAATTCCACTAATCACCTGTCCCGCAAATCAGGTGCGCGGCAGGGTCACGCCGCGCTGGCCCTGGTACTTGCCGCCCCGATCCTTATAGGAAACTTCGCATTCCTCATCGGATTCCAGAAACAGCATCTGCGCCACGCCTTCATTGGCGTAGATCTTGGCCGGCAGTGTAGTGGTGTTGGAAAACTCCAGCGTCACATGACCTTCCCACTCAGGCTCGAGCGGCGTCACGTTGACGATAATGCCGCAACGCGCGTAGGTGCTTTTGCCCAGACAGATCGTCAGGACATTACGCGGAATGCGGAAATATTCCACGGTGCGTGCCAGCGCGAACGAGTTCGGCGGGATGATGCACACGTCACTTTTGATATCGACAAAACTTTTTTCATCGAAATTTTTCGGGTCGACCGTGGCCGAATTGATGTTGGTGAACACCTTGAACTCGTCTGCGCAGCGAACGTCGTAACCGTAGCTGGACACGCCAAAGGAGATCACGCGATCGGCACCTTCGCCACGCACCTGACGCTCCACGAAGGGCTCGATCATCCCGTGTTCCTGCGCCATGCGGCGAATCCACTTGTCCGATTTGATGCTCATGGCGATGTCCTGAATAGCGAGGTAAAAAAGTTATCCGGCATCTTACCGGGGTGGGGCCGACGGTTCAAAGGCCACGGCGAGAGAGTTTGGGGGCCGCGCGACGTCGATTGGCTGCGAATGGAAATAATCATCAACAGACCATTGGCACGTTCGAAAAAAAGGGTTAAGGTGGCGTCACTGTGTTGCTTGTGTCACTGAGAATCTCTACACGATGTTGAATTTCGATCCAACCATCTCCATGAATTTTCCAGCTCTTTGCACTCAGTCTCGGCCAGGGCTCTTCCTACGCCGCAGTTAACTTTGTCCAAGGAGATATACTATGTCCAATCGCCAAACTGGTACCGTTAAGTGGTTCAACGATGAAAAAGGCTTCGGCTTCATCACTCCACAATCCGGTGACGACCTGTTCGTACACTTCAAAGCTATCCAATCCGACGGCTTCAAAAGCCTGAAAGAAGGCCAACAGGTTTCTTTCATCGCTACCCGCGGTCAGAAAGGCATGCAAGCTGAAGAAGTTCAAGTTATCTAACTTGTACTGATTCGCTTAAAAACCCCGCCCTTAAAAGCGGGGTTTTTTATTGCCTGCGATTTGAGCATGTGCGCAGGCACCTCAACTGACCGAGGGAGACAGAACCACTACCGCCTCCCCCGTCGCATCGCTACCGCCTCAGTCGTCGCTGACTGAAATGGTCGGCATGGCCGGGCTTGCAGCTTCCTGCAGCACAATTCGCGCACCGACGTGACGTGCCAGTTCCTGATAGACCATCGCAATCTGACTTTCCGGCTCGGCAATCGCTGTCGGCTTGCCGCCATCTGCCTGCTCGCGAATCAGCATCGACAGTGGCAGCGACGCCAGCAACTCGACATCGTATTGCGACGCCAGCTTCTCACCTCCGCCTTCGCCGAACAGGTGCTCGGCATGGCCGCAGTTCGAACAGATATGCACCGCCATGTTCTCCACGACGCCCAGCACCGGAATGCTGACCTTGCGGAACATTTCGACACCCTTCTTCGCATCCAGCAGCGCCAGATCCTGAGGTGTCGTGACGATCACGGCTCCCGCGACCGGGACCTTCTGCGCCAGCGTCAACTGAATATCGCCGGTGCCCGGCGGCATGTCGATGACCAGGTAATCCAGATCATTCCAGGCGGTCTGCGTGACCAGTTGCAGCAACGCACCCGAGACCATCGGGCCGCGCCAGACCATCGGCGTGTTGTCGTCGGTCAGAAAAGCCATCGACATCACGTCGATGCCGTGCGCTTCGATGGGCACGAACCACTTCTGATCCTTGATCTTCGGTCGCGTGCCTTCGGGGATGCCAAACATCACTCCCTGACTCGGACCGTAGATATCCGCGTCAAGAATCCCGACCCTAGCACCTTCACGGGACAACGCCAGCGCCAGATTAGCGGCGGTGGTGGACTTGCCGACACCGCCTTTGCCAGAGGCAACAGCGACGATATTTTTCACATTGGCGAGACCCGGGATCTGACTCTGCGCCTTGTGCGCGCCGATCACACTTTTTATGTCGACGCTGGCGGACGTCACACCGTCCAGGTTCTCGATGGCGGTCTTGAGGACCTGCGCCCAGCCGTTTCTGAACAGGGCGGCGGCATAACCCAGCTCGAGCTGCACGCTGACGTGCGCCCCCTGAATATCAATGGACCTGACGCAGCCGGCACTGACCGGGTCCAGGTTCATGTAAGGGTCGGTGTACTGGCGAAGAATCGTCTCCACCGCTGCGCGATTGACTGCGCTCATGGGCTTACTCCGAAAAAAGACTGACTGAAACAGGCGGCTATCGTACCTGTTCTGTCAGGCACCCACATGATTTCAGCTTGCTTTCAGGAGCATTCCCACAGCTGCGCGGGGTGAAAAAAATTGCTCAGACCTTTATAGTGGCCGACCTCCGTTTCACTTCAAGTAGCCGAGCCCCATGTCCGAGCCACGCAAGATTCTCGTTACCAGCGCCCTGCCCTATGCCAATGGTCCTGTTCACCTTGGCCACATGCTCGAGTACATCCAGACCGACATGTGGGTGCGCTTCCAGAAGCACCGCGGCAACTCGTGCATTTATGTCTGTGCGGACGACGCTCACGGTTCGGCAATCATGTTGCGCGCCGAGAAAGAAGGCATCACCCCGGAGCAACTGATCGACAACGTCAAGGCTGAACACAGCGCCGACTTTGACGACTTCCTGGTGGACTTCGACAATTTCCACTCGACGCACTCGGACGAAAACCGCGAGCTGTCGAGCATGATCTACACGCGCTTGCGCGATGCCGGTCATATCGCCACGCGTTCGGTCACTCAGTATTTCGATCCGGAAAAGAACATGTTTCTGGCCGACCGCTTCATCAAGGGCACCTGCCCTAAATGTGCGGCAGAAGACCAGTACGGCGATAACTGCGAAAAATGCGGTGCCACCTACGCGCCAACTGACCTGAAAGATCCCAAGTCAGCGATTTCCGGCGCGACGCCCGTCCTCAAGGATTCGAAACACTTCTTCTTCGATCTGCCAGCCTTCGACGCCATGCTGAAAAGCTGGACGCGCAGCGGCACCTTGCAGGACGCGGTTGCCAACAAGATCGCCGAGTGGCTGGACAGCGGCCTGCAACAATGGGACATCTCCCGCGATGCACCGTATTTCGGCTTTGAAATTCCCGACGAGCCGGGCAAATACTTCTACGTATGGCTCGACGCCCCCATTGGTTACATGGCCAGCTTCAAGAACCTGTGTGCGCGCCGTCCGGACCTGGACTTCGATGCGTACTGGGGCAAGGAAGCGACCACCGAGCTTTACCATTTCATCGGCAAGGACATCGTCAATTTCCACGCCCTGTTCTGGCCCGCCATGCTCGAAGGCGCAGGCCTGCGCAAGCCGACCGGCATCAACGTTCATGGCTATCTGACGGTCAACGGCCAGAAGATGTCGAAGTCACGCGGCACCTTTATCAAGGCGCGTACCTATCTCGACCATCTGTCACCCGAGTACCTGCGTTATTACTACGCATCGAAGCTGGGCCGTGGCGTGGATGACCTGGACCTGAACCTCGAAGACTTCGTGCAGAAGGTCAACTCCGACCTGATCGGCAAAGTGGTCAACATCGCCAGCCGTTGCGCCGGATTCATCCACAAGGGCAATGCCGGCGTGATGGTCGAGGCCAATGCTGCGCCTGAACTGACCGAAGCGTTTCTGGCCGCCGCACCGAGCATCGCCGACGCCTACGAGGCTCGCGACTTCGCACGTGCCATGCGCGAAACAATGGCGCTGGCCGACCGCGCAAATGCCTACATCGCAGAGAAGGCCCCCTGGGCGCTGGCCAAGCAGGAAGGCAAGCAGGACGAGGTTCAGGCTGTCTGCGCCCTGGGCATCAACCTGTTCCGTCAACTGGTCATCTTCCTCAAGCCGGTACTGCCGAACCTGGCCGCTGACGCTGAAAAATTCCTCAACGTCGCGCCACTGACCTGGGACGATCACACGACCCTGCTGGTCAATCATCAGCTCAATCCGTTCTCGGCGCTGATGACCCGGATCGATCCGGCCAAGGTAGAGGCCATGGCGGCTGCGTCCAGAGAAGACCTGACGGCTACCAGCACAGACGCCGCCGATAAGGCCCCCGTCGGCAATGGTGAGCTGACGAAAGACCCACTGTCTGCGGAAATAGACTTCGACGCCTTTGCAGCCGTCGACCTGCGCGTGGCACTGATTCTCAAAGCCGAACACGTGGAAGGCGCCGACAAGCTGTTGCGCCTGACACTCGACATCGGCGACGAGCAGCGCAACGTTTTCTCCGGCATCAAGAGCGCCTATCCGAACCCGTCCGAGCTGGAAGGCCGTCTGACCATGATGATCGCCAACCTCAAGCCACGAAAAATGCGCTTCGGCATCTCGGAAGGCATGGTGATGGCGGCAGGCCCGGGCGGTGAAGAAATCTACCTGCTCAGCCCGGACAGCGGTGCCAAGCCAGGCCAACGCATCAAGTAAACCAGACAAGGCCCGGTATCCGCTCGATAACAGCGGATATCGGGCCTTCGTGCATTCGCAAGCCCCCTGATATGGCCGATAATGCGCCTTTCGGAAGACAGATCACCTGTCGATTACCTGGCACGATCATGACTGAATCGATTCGCATACTTCCCGGCGTGGACCTGATCCGGAGTATCGATGCCCTGCTGCCCCAGACTCAGTGCGGCAAATGCGGGCATTCCGGCTGTCAGCCCTATGCAGAGGGTATTGCCGGCGGTGAAGCCATCAACAAATGCCCGCCGGGCGGTGATGAAACCATTGCTCAACTGGCCGGGCTGTTGTCTGTTCCCGTGTTGCCACTGGACACGGAACGCGGCGCAGCGCCCGCTCAGGTCGCGTTCATTCGCGAGGCCGAGTGCATCGGCTGCACCAAATGCATCCAGGCCTGCCCGGTGGACGCCATTGTCGGTGCGGCAAAGTTGATGCACACGGTGATCATTGACGAATGTACGGGCTGCGATCTGTGCGTCGCTCCTTGCCCGGTGGACTGCATTGAAATGCATCCGCTGCCACTGGCAACCGTCACCCCGATCACCGGCGGCCTGGCCCCCACCGTTGACCTGCAACTGGCTCGCCAGCACAAGCGTACTCGAGCACGGCTGCGTTACGACTCACGAAATGCACGACTGCGCCGCGAACAGCAGGCCCGGCTGGCAGAACGTGTCGCCCGCTCACAACGCGCCGAGTCCCTTCGTGAAGCCGCGCCTCAAGCTGCCGTGAAACCGCTGCGAAACAACAGGACTGAAGCGCCGGACGAAGCAACGAAAAAAGCCAGGATTGCGCTGGCCATGAGTCGTGCCCAGCTCAACAAGTCGCTCAAGGCCTTTGGTCACCCGCCCATTGCGGAACAGGCAGCGCGGCTGGTGGAACTGCAACGCGAATACGAGGCCGCCGAACAGGCACTGGAGGCGCTTCTCTCAGCGTCTGCCCCGATCAACTCCGAGGAAATGCGCCGTCCATGAATGCCGCAAAACGTCAGGAAATATTCCGCAGGCTGCATGAAGACAATCCGGACCCCAAAACCGAGCTGGCCTACACCACACCGTTTGAACTGCTGATCGCTGTGATTCTTTCCGCTCAGGCCACCGATGTGAGCGTCAACAAGGCGACCGCCAGGCTTTATCCGGTTGCCAACACACCGCAGGCGATATACGACCTCGGCGTTGAGGGGCTTTCCGGGTACATCAAGACAATCGGCCTCTACAACAGCAAAGCCAAAAATGTGATTGAAACCTGCCGGATGCTGATCGAGCTGCACAATGGCGAAGTACCCCAAACCCGTGAAGCGCTAGAAGCTTTACCGGGGGTTGGGCGCAAGACAGCCAACGTCGTACTCAACACGGCTTTCCGCCAGATCGCGATGGCTGTGGACACGCACATCTTTCGCGTGAGCAACCGTACAGGCATCGCACCGGGGAAAAACGTGGTGGAGGTCGAGAAGCAGTTAATGAAGTTCGTGCCGAAAAATTACCTGCTCGATGCGCACCACTGGCTGATCCTGCACGGACGCTATGTATGCCAGGCACGCAAGCCGCGCTGTGGCAGTTGCCGCATCGAAGATCTGTGCGATTACAAACACAAGACGTCCGACGATTGAGCCAGCCGGGCGATTGCTGTCTCATCGATTGAAAAAATCTTTTTTACCCGCCTGTGGATTGTCGATATAAGAGGCGCCAGAGAAAGCCCAAGCCCTGGAGTCAACTTCATGAGTACTGGCAACGAGCAGCTGGACGTCGATGACGACATCGTCGTGGTCGAAACGGACGACACAGAACCTGTGGTTGTGGAGGCGGCGAAAACCAACCTGAGCAAGCGACGCACCATCGACAACCTGCTTGAAGAGCGGCGCTTGCAAAAGCAACTGGCCGATTACGACTTCGACCTGTAAATCGCGGCACCCGCCAGGGCAGCCCCTCAAAGAGAGGTTTCCCTGCCGGGGCAGCAGGCCGGCTTTTCGTAAAAAGCCGGATACCAGACAAACATGACCCGCTTCAGACAAGCCCGTTACGCTGGGCTAGCTCGATCAGATCAACCAGCGAATGCGCATTGAGCTTGAGTAATAAACGCGTTTTGTAAGTGCTGACGGTCTTGTTGCTGAGAAACATGCCGTCTGCAATTTCCTTGTTGGTCTTGCCTCTCGCCAACTGCTGCAGCACCATCATTTCCCTGCCGGAAAGACGGTCTACCATGTCCGATTCGCTCGCATTTCCCATGCTGGAGCGAACAGTGTGCAACGCCTGGTTGGGGAAGTAGCTGTACCCTGAAAGCACCGCCTTGATAGCACTGAGCAGCTCGGTCAGGTCCTGTTGCTTGCAGACATACCCGGCAGCCCCCGCCTGCATGCAGCGCATGGAGAAGTGACCGGGTGCCTGGGAAGTCAGGATCAGAACCTTGAACGGCAACGTCATCGCTGACAAGCGGGCGATAACTTCCAGGCCGTCGAGCTTGGGGATACCAATGTCGAGAATGACAATATCAGGAAGGTGCTCACGCGCCATCTGCAACGCATCCACACCGTTATCAGTCTCCGCAACGACCTCATAGCCATGACGCTCCATCAGCATGCGTACAGCAAGGCGAATGACAGGATGATCATCCACGATCAGCACTTTATTCATGGGCAGTCCATTTTTCGCTATTCGAATTTTCAGAGCCAGCACAATAGCTTAGTCGTTTACTGCTTTGCATTGCGCTCACCCTTAAGGACTGACAGCCAAAGACCATTCCTACAAGTACAGCAGAAACTTCCTACAAAACTCGGCACTAACGTACATTTTTTATTAATTTTCACTGAGCCTTCCTTTTCGGAACCTGGTGAAGGGTTGCTGCTGGCGTAACGGCATAAGCATGCACAACACCAGCAGACAAATGAATATGGCAAAACCGGACCAGACTTTTCATCTCCAAAAAATGATTGTGCTCACGCACCCCACATTCTGGAGGGCAATCGATGACGGTCAGTCATACCTTACATACGTAAACTGTGATTAAAAATTACACATCGAATACAGAATATTGTACAAATATTTATTTAAAGAAAACCCCTACTTACTTGAAAGAACTTTCCTACAATCAAAGCGCCGGAGTGAACAGCCGCCCCCTCAGGGTAACCGCGAACTGAAGCCATGAGCGCTCAGCAGCCCAAACCTATGCTGTTGTAAAATCTTACAGACACCATAGCATAAGCCTACGTCATTCAAGACTATAAATAGCTCATTCGACAAGTAGCAAATACTAGTTTTCATTTCAGATCCAGCCACGTCCAAGCGAATAGGAAACGTACTACAGAAATCAGAGACGTAAAAATAAAACATGTAAGATCTTATAAAAGCCTTCAAACCAATCCCTTCAAGCCGCCATTTTTTACTTGCAAATTTTATTACCAGTCGTTACTTTTTTGACAACAACTTTGTTATTTACTGCCATTGAATACGACTTCCCATGAAGCTATATCAATACGCAGTGCGCTCATGCACTTCATGAGCAACAGTATTTAGACGGGCACGGTGTATGTCACCGACCGGATGGATTCGGGCAATAAGCCATGGCCGATCAGGCACCGCTGCCTTTTGACAAGACTTCGAGGTGTCTGGCAACTCTTTTGAATGGGCCATGTGTATAACCATGTTCAAAAAGGGACCTACCATGAACAACAAACACGCTCGTTCATTTTCAACCCCCCGCACCGCTCTGGAACTGGCCACGGCCGTGGAACAGTTTGTCGCCACCGGCGGGGTTATCGCTGTCATACCCGACGGTGAAACAGCGGTTTCATCGAACCCGCCGCTCACCGATACGCCGACCGATCTTGAACTCACGGGCAAAGTGGAATTACTGAAGTGCCTTGTTGCAAAGGGCGCAGGCGTCAATGCATTGCAGTATTCATTGCGCATGACCAAAAAGGACGTTCGCCAACTGGCGACGGAAAACAAGGTAAAGATACACTTCAGCCAGCCCATGCGCAGCCTCAGGAGAGAAGCGCGCCACGACCCCTCGGCTGTCGACGATGTCGTTGCCGGCCACGCCATGCATTATTCGGCGCTGGGCTATACCGCCGCCGAAATCGCGCAAGTGCTCGACCTCAGCGTCCGGCAGGTCTGGAATATCGGCAGGGACTATCGGTATGAGTTCAGGCAGCAACGAGACAGCCATACGCCCGATCAACCTGAACCAACTTCAAAGGATGGCGACACGCAGCCTTCATAAAACCCTTGTATTGAAAACAACTGCTGCGTGAAGAATACGGGACGCGCGGTAGAACCTTCTGATGATCCCGCCTTTAACAGCGACACACAGTGTAGGAAAACACTACAGGGTTTAGAAATTTTGTATTGCCGTGCAAGAAGACGTTCACCTGCAGGCACTGTACTTATAAACACGGTGTCACACACCGTCTTGATAAACTTGACGCCCTGAGCAAGTTATCAGGGAAACTTAATACCGATAAACGATTGCCTGGAGCGCGTTGCGCGTCAGCCAGCATTAAAGTGGAGCCCCGCGAAGGGCTCCACTCGTCAAACCGCTTATTGCTTTCAGAACAGCTTGCGGCCTTTGTTGGCGGCAATACGCATGCGCAGCGCGTTCAGCTTGATGAAGCCCGCAGCGTCAGCCTGATCGTAGGCACCTGCATCGTCTTCGAAGGTTGCGATGTTGGCATCGAACAGCGAATCGTCGGACTTGCGGCCCGTCACGATCACGTTGCCTTTATACAGCTTCAGGCGCACAACGCCGTTCACGTGAGCCTGAGAGGCGTCGATCATCTGTTGCAGCATCAGACGCTCAGGGCTCCACCAGTAGCCGGTGTAGATCAGGCTGGCGTACTTGGCCATCAGCTCGTCCTTGAGGTGAGCGACTTCGCGGTCAAGGGTGATCGATTCGATTGCACGGTGAGCACGCAGCATGATGGTGCCGCCCGGGGTTTCGTAACAGCCGCGGGACTTCATGCCCACGTAACGGTTTTCAACGATGTCCAGGCGCCCGATGCCATTTTCGCCGCCAATGCGGTTCAAGGTCGCCAACACAGTGGCCGGGGTCATCTCGACGCCGTCCAGCGCAACGATATCGCCGTTGCGATAGGTCAGCTCAAGATAGGTTGCAACGTTCGGCGCGTCCTCAGGGGACTTGGTCCAGCGCCACATGTCTTCTTCGTGCTCGGTCCAGGTGTCTTCCAGCACGCCGCCTTCATAGGAAATATGCAGCAGGTTGGCGTCCATCGAGTACGGAGATTTCTTCTTGCCGTGACGCTCGATCGGGATGTTGTGCTTTTCGGCGTAATCCATCAGCTTTTCACGCGACAGCAGATCCCACTCGCGCCACGGAGCAATTACCTTGACGCCAGGCTTGAGCGCGTAAGCACCCAGTTCGAAACGTACCTGATCGTTGCCCTTGCCGGTCGCACCATGAGAAATGGCGTCAGCGCCGGTTTCGTTGGCGATTTCGATCAGACGCTTGGCAATCAGCGGACGTGCGATGGAAGTACCCAGCAGGTACTCGCCTTCATAGACGGTGTTGGCACGGAACATCGGGAACACGAAATCGCGCACGAATTCTTCGCGCAGGTCATCGATGTAGATTTCTTTGACGCCCATGGCTTGAGCCTTGGCGCGTGCCGGTTCGACTTCTTCACCCTGACCCAGGTCAGCGGTAAAAGTCACCACTTCGCAGTTGTACGTATCTTGCAGCCACTTGAGGATTACCGAAGTATCCAGGCCACCGGAATACGCGAGAACTACCTTGTTTACGTCCGCCATGCCATCACTCCACCGGGTTGTACGGAAAACCGTCGATTCTACCGTTCAAACCAGCAAATTTACAGGGGCGCGACAGCTTGTGACGACAAGGCGACGTTATGGAGCGCAGTGGGCAGGCCTCAGGACGTGTGTGCTGCGCTCGCCGATGAGGCAACAGGCACAGGCCGCTCGTCCGGGGCCACACGCTCGAGATGAACGTTCACCCGGCGGTTGCGCGACCGGTTGGCCTCATTGGTATTGGGCGCCAACGGGTAGCGTTCGCCATGAAAGCGCAGGGTAATCTGCTGCTCGGGGACACCCTGGGCCTTGAGATAATCCATGACCGCCAGCGCCCGGCGCCGGGACAGGTCACGGTTGGTGAGGCGATTGCCGCTGTTGTCCGAGTGGCCGTCCAGCTCGATACGGTTGACGGTCGGATCGGCCTTCAAGTAAGCCACCATATTGTCCAGGCGCGCCTTGGCCCGGGCATCCAGCTCGATGCCGCCCCCCGGAAAGCCCACTTCAGCCTGTTTGATCTGGTCAAAATTCATCGGCAACAGCTTGGCAGTGCAGGCCTGATAATCACTGAACGCTTTGCTGAACTTGACGGGCAACAAACGTATTTCCATCAGGCCGCCATCGCGGTTGTAGTGACGAATGAGCGGGCTGCGCCCGTCCATCAAGCCGCTGATCAAACGCCCGGCCTGCGCTTGGGAGGTGTTGAACGGTATGTCGCCATTGACGACTCGCACCGACCCCAGGTTGATATCGCCGCGTCCAGGCTGCCACGGTGCAGCGGCGGCGAGCAATGTCGCAGAGCCATTGCCAAGCATGTTGTAGGACGCCTTGAGGCGAAACGTGGCCTGCTCCCCCGCGCGACGCACGAACTCGCCGGCACCGAAATCGGTGATCGGCTGGGTCAGGCGGCATTCGAACTGATCGCCTTCGACTTTCCACTCAATGCTCTCCAGACGCGTCTGGAAATTGATAGCCATCGCCGGAAGGCTGGCAAACAGGCTGAGCAAGGCTAAATATCGCTGGCGCACGGGAGGCTCCACTGGAAATGAACGCGAAACAGAAAATGCTGACTGACAAGGGGGCTATCGGTAACTTCATGCAAAACTTGATAGCGGATGCCTGAGAGAGGCTTTTCCGGTAGCATTCCCAACGAGTTTGACCCGCCTGGAATCCCCAATGTCTGACCGCCTGACCCTCCTGCGTCCCGACGACTGGCACATTCACCTCCGTGACGGAGCTGTTTTGCCTCATACCGTTGCTGACGTAGCGCGAACTTTTGGCCGCGCAATCATCATGCCCAACCTCGTGCCTCCGGTTCGCAACGCGCAACAAGCCGACGCCTACCGCCAGCGCATCCTGGCCGCACGTCCGGCCGCCAGCCGCTTCGAACCGTTGATGGTGCTTTACCTCACCGACCAGACCACGCCCGAAGACATTCGCACCGCCAAGGCCAGCAGCTTTGTGTACGCGGCCAAGTTGTATCCGGCCGGTGCGACCACCAACTCGGATTCCGGTGTCACCAGCATCGACAAGATCTTCCCGGCCCTGGAAGCGATGGCCGAAGTCGGCCTGCTGCTGTTGGTACACGGGGAAGTGACACGCGGTGAAATCGATGTATTCGATCGCGAAAAGGTGTTCATCGATGAGCATCTGCGTCGCGTGGTCGAACGCTTTCCGACACTGAAAGTGGTGTTCGAACACATCACCACCGGTGAAGCCGTGCAGTTCGTCAATGAAGCCTCGGCCAATGTCGCGGCGACCATCACGGCGCATCACTTGCTGTACAACCGCAACCACATGCTGGTCGGCGGGATTCGTCCGCACTTCTATTGCCTGCCGATCCTCAAGCGCAATACGCATCAGACTTCACTCCTTGACGCGGCCACCAGCGGCAGCGGCAAGTTCTTTCTGGGCACCGACTCGGCGCCGCATGCCCAGCATGCCAAGGAAAACGCCTGCGGCTGTGCCGGCTGCTACACCGCCTATGCCGCAATCGAGCTGTACGCAGAAGCATTCGAGCAACGTAACGCGCTGGACAAACTGGAGGGCTTCGCCAGCCTTCATGGTCCGGCGTTTTATGGCCTGCCTGCCAATCAGGACACCATCACGCTGGTGCGTGACGAGTGGACCGCCCCTGCCAGCCTGCCGTTTGGCGAGTTGACCGTTATCCCGCTGCGCGCTGGTGAAACACTGCGCTGGCGTCTGGAGGAACACGCGTGAGTGAAGATCATTTTGACGACGAACACGAAGGCCACGGCGGTGGCGGCGGTTCCCGTCACCCGATGGCAGCGCGATTTCGCGGCTACCTGCCGGTAGTCGTTGACGTCGAAACCGGCGGTTTCAATTCTGCCACCGACGCCCTGCTGGAAATCGCTGCAGTCACCATCGGCATGGACGAAAAAGGCTTCGTGTTCCCTGAGCACACGTATTTCTTCCGCGTCGAGCCCTTCGCGGGTGCCAACATCGAAGCGGCCGCGCTGGAGTTCACCGGCATCAAGCTGGATCACCCGCTGCGCATGGCGGTCAGTGAAGAGACTGCGCTGAATGACATTTTCCGTGGCGTGCGCAAAGCCCTGAAAGCCAACGGTTGCAAACGCGCAGTGCTGGTCGGCCATAACGCCAGCTTCGACCTGGGCTTCGTCAACGCCGCCGTCGCCCGGATGGACATGAAGCGCAACCCGTTTCACCCGTTCTCCAGCTTCGACACCGCAACCCTCGCCGGCCTCGCCTACGGCCAGACCGTGTTGGCAAAAGCCTGCCAGGCCGCCGGAATCGACTTTGACGGCCGTGAAGCGCACTCGGCCCGTTACGACACCGAGAAGACTGCCGAGCTGTTCTGCGGCATCGTCAACCGCTGGAAAGAGATGGGCGGCTGGGAAGACTTCGACGATTGAAGTCGATGCGTCATGAGCAAACCGGCCTTGTGCCGGTTTTTTCATACGGGTCAAAAAGCGTCGGGCGTTTTCCCTGATGCAAATGGCATAACCGACCATTCATCGCCGTACCTGAATCTAACCCAAAACAGTTTTGACAAGCATTCTCATTAACATTAAGCTCCTCGGCACCAAGCAATAAACCAGCGACGGTCCATAGCTTATGTATGTTTGCCTCTGCCAAGGTGTCACAGACGGTCAAATCCGGGATGCAATTCTGGAAGGCTGCTGCAGTTATCGTGAAGTCCGCGAAACACTGGGCGTTGCGAGTAAATGTGGAAAATGCGCCTGCCTGGCCAAGGAAGTGGTGCGCGACACACTGACCGAACTGCAAAGCAGTCATGCGGCGCTGGCTTATCCCGCAAAATTTTCAGCGGCCTGAACACCCCTTATTTGAAGAACCGGACGCCATGTCCGGTTTTTTTATGCCTGTAATTCAAGCGCTTAGCGTCGAGATGCGGAACTCAAACATTCTTATTCCTATTTAAATTCACTTATTATTCAACAACTTAGGTTTGACAGACGAGGGAGCGCAGATCACACTCGCGGCTTATCGACACCCTTATCGGCAGGACCTCGAACATGAAAGGCGACATTACAGTCATCCAGCATCTCAACAAGATCCTCGGAAACGAGCTGGTCGCCATCAATCAGTATTTTCTGCATGCCCGCATGTATGAAGACTGGGGCCTGAAAAAGCTTGGTGGGCACGAATACCACGAGTCTATTCATGCGATGAAGTACGCAGACAAGCTGATCAAGCGCACTCTGTTTCTTGAAGGGCTGCCAAACCTGCAGGACCTGGGCAAGATTCTGATCGGCGAGCACACCAAGGAAATGCTTGAGTGCGACCTGAAGATCGAGCAAAAAGGTCTGGCTGATCTGAAAGCGGCCATTGCTCATTTCGAGACTGTCGGTGACTTCGGCAGCCGCGAGCTGCTGGAAGACATCCTTGAACCCAAGGAAGAGCAGATCGACTGGCTAGAGACCCAGCTGGGCCTGATCGTCAAAGTCGGCATCGAGAATTACCTGCAGTCGCAAATGGGTGACTGATTCACCCAACGCGCCGCAATGAAAAAGCCCGCCTCAATCGAGAGCGGGCTTTTTCTTGTCCGTAAAACCACGCCATTCAGACGTACTCTGCGCCCTCTTGCGACGCAGAGCGTCGTGAAAGGCATTCCCACGCTGGAGCGTGAGGAACGAGCGTCATCTGGACGAACATTGATCATGCCCATGAAGCGCGGGGCTTTACTCGGCTTTGGCGGCCGAGGCTTCCTTGACCAGCGTCTGCAGCGAGCCGTCAGCCATCATCTCGGTGATGATGTCGCTGCCGCCGACCAGTTCGCCGGCCACCCACAACTGCGGGAACGTCGGCCAGTTGGCGTACTTGGGCAGGTTGGCGCGGATTTCAGGGTTTTGCAGGATGTCGACATAGGCAAACTTTTCGCCACACGCCATCAATGCCTGGGAAGCCTTGGCCGAAAAACCGCATTGTGGAGCGTTCGGAGCGCCTTTCATGTAAAGCAGAATGGTGTTGCTGGCAATCTGCTCTTTGATCGTTTCGATGATATCCATGGAGCACCTCGGCTGAAATATCCGACTCAGTTGTCGGCACGGTGGCGCATTGTAACGAAATCCCGAGCATGACGCTCTGTCTTGAGCCTTAACACGACGCAACCTGCACCGGCACGCCGTTCAACGCCGCGTTGCCGGACAGCACGTCGAGGTGCCGTTCGTCAGTCAGGTCGTTGGCGCTCACGCCAGGCTGCCCCTGAGCGATCTCCATTTTCACTCCGGCCCGCGAGTGCCCCCAGCCATGCGGCAGGCTGACAACGCCTGGCATCATGTCCAGACTGCTCAGCACCTGAACGTCGATCATCCCGACCCGCGAACTGACCCGGACCTGCTGCCCGTCGCTCAAGCCACGGCACGCCAGGTCATCAGGGTGCATCAGCAATTGATGGCGAGGCTTGCCTTTCACCAGTCGGTGATAGTTGTGCATCCACGAGTTATTGCTGCGCACATGCCGGCGACCAATCAACAGCAACTCGCCGGACGTTTCACCGGGCTTGGGCCCCGTGTCGGCAGCGAAGCGCACAAGATCAGCCATGATCACCTCTGGCGCGGCCTGAACGTGTCCATTGGCGGTTTTCAGGCGGCTGGCCAGGTTTGGTGTCAACGCGCCCAGATCCAGGCCATGCGGGTGGCTGGCGAGGGTTTCCAGAGAGAGATTGTGGCGCGATGCCTCGCCGTACAGTCCAGCCCGTAACCCCCGATCAATCATCTGCGCCGGTGGCAGGGTCGGCTTGAGTTCGCGTTGAGCCCTGGCCGCAAACGCCTTGGCCAGGCCGACGAAGATCTCCCAGTCGTGCAACTCGCCCTCGGGCTTGTCGAAGATGGCGCGATTGAAGCGCGTGACGTTGCGCACCGCCAGCGTGTTGAACGTGGTGTCGTAGTGATCGTTTTCCAGCGCCGAGGTGGAAGGCAGAATCAAATCGGAATGGCGCGTGGTCTCGTTGATGTACAGATCAATGCTGACCATGAATTCCAGACCTTCAAGCGCCTGGTCGAGTTGACGTCCGTTGGGCGTCGACAGCACCGGGTTGCCCGCGACCGTCACCAGGGCGCGAACCTGCCCTTCTCCCTCCACGAGCATTTCTTCAGCGAGTGCCGAGACCGGTAACTCGCCGCCATACTCCGGCAGCCCTGATACCCGGCTTTGCCACAGATTGAAATGCCCGCCCGAGGTCGAGCTGACAAGGTCCACAGCAGGCTCTGTACACAGTGCGCCACCGACGCGGTCCAGGTTGCCCGTCACCAGATTGATCAACTGCGTCAGCCAATGGCACAGCGTGCCGAAGACCTGCGTCGAGACACCCATGCGTCCATAACAGACTGCCTTGTCAGCAGCGGCAAAATCCCGGGCCAATTGCCGGATCTGTTCGGCGGAAATGCCGCAACGCGGGCTCATGGTCTCGGCCGTGAAGCCGGCAATCGCGTGCAGCACGTCTTCAAGCCCCTCGACAGGCAGATGACTTTCACGGGTCAGCCCCTCTTCGAACAGCGTGTTGAGCAACCCGAACAGCAGTGCAGCATCGCCGCCGGGCCTTATGAACAGATGCTGATCGGCGATAGCGGCCGTTTCACTGCGACGCGGGTCGATGACCACCAGCCTGCCGCCGCGCTGTTGAATGGCTTTCAGGCGCTTCTCGACATCCGGGACGGTCATGATGCTGCCGTTGGACGCCAACGGGTTACCGCCCAGAATCAGCATGAAGTCGGTGTGGTCGATATCCGGAATCGGCAACAGCATGCCGTGGCCGTACATCAGAAAGCTGGTGAGGTGATGCGGCAACTGATCGACCGACGTCGCCGAGAAACGGTTACGGGTCTTGAGCAGGCCGAGAAAATAATTGCTGTGGGTCATCAGCCCGTAGTTATGGACACTGGGGTTGCCCTGATAGATCGCCACGGCGTTTTGCCCGTGGCGTTGCTGAATGGCATGAAGACGTTCAGCGACATGATCGAATGCAGCCTGCCAGCCAATCGGCTGCCACTCGTCCCCGTTGCGCAGCATCGGCTGGCGCAAGCGGTCGGGATCGTTCTGGATGTCTTGAAGCGCAACGGCTTTGGGGCAGATATGACCACGGCTGAATGTGTCCAGCGGGTCGCCTTTGATCGACGTGATCCGGGGGGCGGCATCCGGCTCGGTAACGGTCTCGATGGCGAGGCCGCAAATGGCCTCACACAGGTGGCAGGCGCGGTAGTGTTCGGTCCGGGTCATCGCAACCTCAGGTCTTGTCATGGCAATCAGGCTGATTGCTGAACAGGCACTATGGTGGCTGGTGATGACCTTCGCCACTGACGTTCGTCTCGTGAATCGGGGGGCATCAGGCGGGCCGATGAGCGGGCCGGGTCAGCCGCCGATTGGCGTGACCACTTTGTGCTGAAGCTGGATTTCGGTGACGGTTTCGATCTGTTCCTGAGCCACGTGGACACCCGTCAGGTCACCGATCAGCCGCCAGTGTTCGTCGAGCCCCGAACTGATGGTTGCCATTCGATCGATCATGCGGCGCCCCGCGTTACGCGTTACTTCGTCCTCGCTGCGCAGCAGCTCAAAGGACATCGAGGTCATTGAGGCCGTCAGATGGGTGAGCGTGCGAGCAGTCAGCCCCAGTAACTCCGTTAATTGACGCTCTTTTGAGTCCATTCCCCACCCCTCGATCAGTAATGTGTCGGCAACGATTTATAACCTGTGACGGGCATTAAAGAAATGGCCCCTGTTCCAGACCCGTGATGCGCGTCGCATAAGCGCAGCGGCGCAAAAGTGGACTGTTGCAGGATTGGTACTAATTGCCAAGCGCTATTTGAGCAGTGTACAAATGCTGCCTTCAGAAAAAGCAGAGATCGCCATTCACGTTCTCAGCGTAGCCAACTTTTCAGCCCGTCAATGACGTATTACGGCGCACCTTTAGTGGAAGCGACGAGGGCTTCGGCTTTTCCGAAACACGCATGCTATTGGTAAGACGCGACATTTTTTTATACTATCGCGCCTTCCTTATTCGTCGCTCCGTGCGGCTTCCGCCGCAGGTCTGCCCGGTTTCCCGATAAAAACCGGCTTTGATAACCTGCGGTCTGTTGCAAAAAAGGTAGTTAATCATGAACGCCAGGCACTTTCTCTCGATGATGGATTACACCCCGGACGAACTTCTGGGCATGATCCGTCGTGGCGTAGAGCTCAAAGACCTGCGAAACAGCGGCGTACTTTTTGAGCCGCTAAAGAACCGGGTACTCGGGATGATTTTTGAAAAATCCTCGACACGTACCCGTCTTTCTTTTGAAGCAGGGATGATTCAGTTGGGTGGCCAAGCCATCTTTTTGTCGCACCGTGACACCCAGTTGGGTCGTGGCGAGCCTATTGCCGACAGTGCAAAAGTGATTTCGCGCATGCTCGATGCGGTCATGATCCGTACCTACGCGCACAGCAACCTGACCGAGTTCGCGGCCAATTCCCGCGTGCCGGTGATCAACGGTCTGTCAGATGACCTGCATCCCTGCCAGTTGCTGGCCGATATGCAGACCTTTCTGGAGCATCGCGGCTCGATCAAGGGCAAGACCGTTGCCTGGATTGGTGATGGCAACAACATGTGCAACAGCTATATAGAAGCCGCGATTCAGTTCGACTTCCAGTTGCGTGTCGCCTGCCCTGCCGGTTATGAGCCAAACCCGGAGTTCCTGGCCCTGGCCGGTGATCGTGTCACCGTGGTTCGTGACCCGAAAGCGGCGGTGACCGGTGCTCATCTGGTCAGTACCGACGTCTGGACATCCATGGGTCAGGAAGAAGAAACCGCTCGGCGCAAAGCCTTGTTCGCTCCGTTCCAGGTCACTCGCGCCTTGCTCGACCTCGCGGACAGGGACGTCCTGTTCATGCACTGCCTGCCGGCTCATCGCGGCGAAGAAATCAGTGCCGACCTGCTGGATGACTCGCGCTCGGTCGCCTGGGACCAGGCAGAGAATCGCCTGCACGCGCAAAAGGCGCTGCTGGAGTTTCTCGTCGCGCCGTCCTTCAAGCCCGCATGAGTCAGTTGCTGCTGAACCTGCGCGACCTGGCCTGCGGCTACCAGAACCAGCGCGTGGTGCAGGACTTGAACCTGCACCTCAACGCGGGTGATATCGGCTGCCTGCTGGGTTCGTCGGGCTGCGGCAAAACCACCACGCTGCGTGCCATTGCCGGTTTCGAACCGGTTCATACGGGAGAGATCACGCTGGCCGGCGAGGTCATTTCCCGTCCGGGCTGGACGCTGGCACCGGAAAAACGCCGCATCGGTATGGTGTTTCAGGATTACGCGCTGTTCCCGCACTTGAGCGTGGCTGAAAACATTGCCTTCGGCATTCGCAAGCACCCGCGCCTTGATCAGGTCATCGCTGAACTGCTGGAACTGGTCAACCTTGGCGCGCTGGGCAAACGCTACCCCCACGAATTGTCCGGCGGCCAGCAGCAACGCGTGGCGCTGGCCAGAGCGCTGGCACCGGAACCCCGACTGTTGCTGCTCGACGAGCCGTTCTCCAACCTGGACGGCGAGTTACGTCGGCGGCTGAGCCATGAGGTGCGAGACATCCTCAAGGCGCGCGGCACCAGTGCCGTTCTGGTGACTCATGACCAGGAAGAAGCCTTTGCCGTCAGTGACCACGTCGGCGTTTTCAAAGAGGGTCGACTGGAGCAGTGGGACACGCCTTACAACCTGTATCACGAACCCCTGACACCCTTTGTTGCAAGCTTCATCGGGCAGGGTTATTTCATTCGCGGGCAGATGCTTGATCCACAATCGGTACACACCGAGCTGGGCGTACTGCGAGGCAATCGGGCTTATCCGGGCGTCAGCGGCAGTGCTGTGGACGTCTTGCTACGACCCGATGACATCGTTTACGCGCCAGAAAACCATCTGAAAGCACGGGTCATTGGCCGGACATTCCAGGGCGCTTCGACCCTGTATCGTCTGCAACTGCCCACCGGCAGTCAGCTGGAAGCGATTTTCCCCAGCCATGCCGATCACCGGCAGGGGGATGACGTTGGCATTCGTGTCGCCGCCGACCATCTGGTGCTGTTCGCTGCACCGGGCAGTGTGGCTGCGCATGCGGTAAACAGCTGAGCGTCAGGTTTATTCCCGACCGATCGGGGCAAACCTGGCCTGGGTATGCTCCGCCAGCACGTCCGCTGACAGTTCGACCTCAAGCCCCCTCCTCCCGGCGCTCACATAGATGCTGTCAAAACGCTGTGCGGTGTCATCAATGAAAGTGCGAAGACGCTTCTTCTGACCCAGCGGACTGATGCCTCCCAACAGGTAACCCGTGGAGCGCTGAGCGGCGGCAGGGTCAGCCATTTCGGTTTTTTTCGCCCCGGATGCCTGCGCCAGAGCCTTCAGATCGAGCGTTCCGACGACCGGCACTACCGCGACCAGCAACTCGCCCTTTTCGGTGCTGGCCAGCAAGGTCTTGAACACCCGCGCGGCGTCCAGCCCCAGCTTTTCCGCAGCCTCCAGCCCATACGACGCCGCTTTCGGATCATGTTCGTAGCTGTGAATACGGTGCTCGGCGCGGTTTTTCTTCAGCAAATCCAGTGCGGGTGTCATGCAGCGCTCCAAAGGGGTCGGGACGACGCACACTTTAAGCCAAGTAAAGTGAACATGCCTTGATTCACGCGACCTGCGACACTGATGGCCTTTTGAAAACAGCTTGAATATCCCGTCGTACAGCCTGCGCGAACCCTCTGCGGAGCGTCATGCCAATTTTCTGACCGTTCGGTTCCGACCTTTGACAGCCGTGTTTCTTGCCTATATTTTTTCGTTTACGAATATTATCGAAAGCAGTTTTTCGGTATAACTCGCAGCAGCGATCAGAAATGGGGTTTTTCTGAGACGCATGAATAACGAGCACCCATGCCTGTCTCAGGGTGCCGAGACAAAAACAAAAATGAGGTATCCATGACCATCGCACTAAAACAACCGTCACTTACCGGGCAATGTGTAGCTGAATTTCTGGGCACAGCGCTGATGATTTTTTTCGGCACAGGATGCGTTGCAGCGCTCAAGGTCGCGGGAGCTACTTTCGGTTTGTGGGAAATCAGCATCATCTGGGGCATGGCGGTCAGCATGGGGATCTACCTCAGCGCCGGCATTTCGGGTGCCCACCTCAACCCGGCCGTCAGCATTGCGCTGAGTCTGTTTGCCGGTTTTGAAAAACGTAAATTGCCGTTTTACATCTCTGCACAGGTCGCGGGCGCATTCTGCGGAGCGGGTCTGGTGTACGTGCTGTACGTCAGTCTCTTTTTCGACTTCGAACATACCCACCACATCATCCGTGGCAGCCAGCAGAGCCTCGAACTGGCATCGGTCTTCTCGACGTATCCGAACCCTGCCATTTCCGTGGGTCAGGCATTTCTGGTCGAAGTGGTCATCACCACCATTCTGATGGGCGTCATCATGGCGTTGGGCGATGACAATAACGGGCTGCCGCGCGGCGCGCTGGCCCCGCTGCTGATCGGTCTTCTGGTGGCTGTGATCGGCAGCGCCATGGGGCCTCTGACCGGTTTCGCCATGAACCCGGCACGTGACTTCGGTCCGAAGCTGATGACGTTTTTCGCCGGCTGGGGTGAAATAGCGTTTACCGGCGGTCGTGACATCCCTTATTTCCTGGTTCCGATTTTCGCGCCCATTCTGGGTGCCTGCCTGGGTGCTGCCGGCTATCGCGCGCTGATTGCGCGTCATCTGCCAAGCGCCGCACCTGTTGAAAACAAGAAAGATGTTCCAGTGGTTCGCGGCAAAGTTCAGGCTTCATCTTGAATCCCACTTAATAACGCAAGGCAATCGACATGACTGACACAAAGAACAAGAACTACATCATTGCTCTTGACCAGGGCACCACCAGCTCGCGGGCCATCATCTTCGACCGCGACGCTAACGTGGTAAGCACTGCCCAAAGTGAATTCGTACAGCACTATCCGCAGGCTGGCTGGGTCGAGCACGACCCGATGGAAATCTTTGCCACCCAGACTGCGTGCATGACCAAGGCGCTGGCGCAGGCTGACTTGCACCACGATCAGATCGCCGCCATTGGTATCACCAACCAGCGTGAAACCACCGTGATCTGGGAACGTGACACCGGCCGTCCGATCTACAACGCAATCGTCTGGCAGTGCCGCCGCAGTACCGAAATCTGTCAGCAGCTCAAGCGCGACGGTCTCGAGGAATACATCAAGGACACCACCGGGCTGGTCATCGACCCGTACTTCTCCGGCTCCAAGGTCAAGTGGATTCTGGACAACGTCGAAGGCAGCCGCGAGCGCGCCCGCAAAGGCGAGCTGATGTTCGGCACCATCGATACCTGGCTGATCTGGAAATTCACCGGCGGCAAGGTTCACGTCACCGATTACACCAACGCCTCGCGGACCATGCTGTTCAACATTCATACGCTGGAATGGGATCAGCGCATGCTCGACGTGCTGGACATCCCGCGCGAGATCCTGCCCGAGGTCAAAGGCTCTTCCGAGGTCTACGGCCACAGCAAGAGCGGCATCCCGATTGCCGGTATCGCAGGCGATCAGCAGGCAGCGCTGTTCGGCCAGATGTGCGTCGAACCCGGCCAGGCCAAGAACACCTACGGCACCGGCTGCTTCCTGTTGATGAACACGGGCAAGAAAGCCGTGAAATCGGCCCACGGCATGTTGACCACCATTGGCTGCGGCCCGCGCGGCGAAGTAGCCTATGCACTCGAAGGCGCCGTGTTCAACGGCGGCTCGACCGTGCAGTGGCTGCGTGACGAACTGAAGCTGATCAATGACGCGCTGGACACTGAATACTTCGCCAGCAAGGTCAAAGACAGCAACGGTGTCTATCTGGTACCCGCCTTCACCGGCCTGGGCGCCCCGTACTGGGACCCGTATGCCCGTGGCGCGCTGTTCGGCCTGACCCGTGGTGTGAAAGTCGATCACATCATTCGTGCTGCACTGGAATCCATCGCCTATCAGACCCGCGACGTGCTTGATGCGATGCAGCAGGACTCCGGCGAACGCCTCAAGTCGTTGCGTGTCGATGGCGGCGCGGTGGCCAACAACTTCCTGATGCAGTTCCAGGCGGACATTCTCGGCACCCACGTTGAACGCCCGCAAATGCGTGAAACCACGGCACTGGGCGCAGCGTTCCTGGCCGGTCTGGCCATCGGTTTCTGGAGCAGCCTGGACGAGTTGCGTAACAAGGCGGTGATCGAGCGTGTCTTCGAACCTTCCTGCGAAGAGGCGCATCGCGAGAAGCTGTACGCCGGCTGGCAGAAAGCCGTGGCACGCACCCGTGACTGGGAACCGCACGAAAACGAAGAGTGATAAGCGCTGTTGTTGAGAGGGGAGCAGGATTCCGGCTGACAGGTCACACTTTCCTGCGGCATGATGGACGCCATTTGTAGAGGGCGCTCAAGGAAAAACAATGAACCTGCCTCCCCGCCAACAACAGATTCTCGAACTGGTCCGTGATCGCGGTTACGTCAGCATCGAAGAAATGGCGACGCTGTTCGTCGTGACCCCACAAACCATTCGCCGTGATATCAATCAACTGGCCGAAATGAACCTGCTGCGTCGCTACCACGGCGGCGCGGCTTATGACTCCAGCATCGAAAACACCGCCTACGCCATGCGTGCGGATCAGATGCGGGATGAAAAACAACGGATCGCCGAGGCCATCGCCGCGCAGATCCCCGACAACGCCTCGTTGTTCATCAATATCGGCACCACCACCGAGTCCATCGCCCGAGCCTTGCTCAATCACAACAACCTGAAGATCATCACCAACAACCTGCATGTGGCGTCTATCCTCAGCACCAAGGACGATTTTGAAGTACTTATCGCAGGCGGCAATGTTCGCCGTGACGGTGGGGTGGTCGGTCAGGGCAGTATCGATTTCATCAGCCAGTTCAAAGTGGACTTCGCGCTGGTCGGCATCAGCGGGATCGACGAAGACGGCAGCCTGCTGGACTTCGATTATCAGGAAGTTCGGGTTTCTCAGGCGATCATCGCCAACGCGCGCAAAGTGCTGCTGGCGGCGGACTCCAGCAAATTCGGCCGCAATGCGATGGTCCGGCTCGGGCCGATTACATTGATCGATTGCCTGGTCACCGACCAGCCTCCCGTCCCTGCGCTTCAACAACTGCTGAACCAGCACAAGATTCGTCTGGAAGTGGTTTGATCGTAGACACCGGATTGCGATGAGTTCACGAGAGGCTTCTGGAAGAAAACCACCACTATCGTGCGACGCTCTGCGTCGCATGCCGTTCCGGACGCTCCGCGTCCTCTTTTGCAACGCGGAGCGTCACGAACTGCATTCCCATTGAAACGTGAGGAACGAGAGGTGTCTGGACTGGCGCTTACAGAACGAGAAGCGTCAGACAGTAAGATCATCCCCGCGCCACCTCCCGCCCTACAATGTTCATTTTTGTTCTTTTTGCGTTGCCATCATCAGTATTTTCAATCAATACCTGCTGGCAAGGTCAATTTTATTGAGCTATGATTTTCGAAAATGAACATTAATGTTCAGATTCGCCTTTCGAGCCGTGCTCAAGAACTGTCCAGGAGGCCACCAATGCCCCACACAAACGTGCCAACCCCGCCCCTTTCAGAGGTTTACGACATTGCCGTCATCGGTGGTGGCATTAATGGTGTCGGGATTGCGGCGGACGCTTCCGGTCGCGGCCTGTCGGTTTTTCTGTGTGAGAAAGACGACCTTGCCAGCCATACGTCCTCGGCCAGCAGCAAGCTGATTCACGGCGGCCTGCGCTACCTTGAGCACTACGAATTCCGCCTCGTGCGTGAAGCGCTCGCAGAACGTGAAGTGCTGCTCGCCAAGGCACCGCACATCGTCAAGCCGATGCGCTTTGTGCTGCCACACCGCCCGCACCTGCGCCCGGCCTGGATGATTCGTGCAGGGATGTTCCTCTACGACAACCTCGGCAAGCGCGAAAAGCTGCCTGCCTCGCGAACCATTCGTTTCGGTGCAGACAGCCCGCTCAACCCGAGCATCACCCGCGGCTTCGAATACTCTGATTGCTGGGTGGATGACGCTCGCCTGGTGGTACTCAATGCGATGGCAGCCCGTGAAAACGGCGCGCACATTCACACCCAGACCCGCTGTGTCAGCGCGCGCCGCATCAAAGGCATGTGGCACCTGCACCTCGAGCGCAGCGACGGCAGCCTGTTTTCGATCCACGCCAAGGCACTGGTCAATGCGGCAGGCCCTTGGGTTGCCAAGTTCATTCGCGAAGACCTCAAACTCGATTCGGCCTATGGCATTCGTCTGATTCAAGGCAGCCACTTGATCGTGCCGAAGCTGTACGAAGGCGAGCACGCTTTTATTCTGCAGAACGAAGACAAGCGCATCGTGTTCACGATTCCTTACCTGGAACATTTCACCATCGTCGGCACCACCGACCGTGAGTACCAGGGTGATCCGAACAAGGTCGATATCACTGAAGGCGAAATGGACTACGTACTGAAGGTGGCCAACGACCACTTCAAGAAGCAACTGAGCCGTGCAGACGTGCTTCACACCTTCTCCGGCGTACGCCCACTGTGCAACGACGAGTCCGACAATCCGTCAGCCATCACCCGCGATTACACCCTGTCGCTGTCAGGTAGCGGCGAAGAAGCACCGATCCTGTCGGTGTTTGGCGGCAAGCTGACCACGTATCGCAAGCTCGCCGAATCGGCGATGACGCAATTGGCACCGTTTTTCAAGCAGATGAAACCGAGCTGGACAGCCAAGGCTGCGCTGCCCGGCGGTGAAGACATGACCACGCCGGAAGCACTGGCCGCAGAGATGTCCCGCCGCTTTAGCTGGCTGCCGGCACCCATCGCCAAACGCTGGTCCATCACCTATGGCAGCCGCAGCTGGCGCTTGCTGGAAGGCGCGCAAAGCCTGGATGACCTCGGTCAGCACCTGGGCGCAGGGTTGTACACCCGCGAGGTCGATTATCTGTGCGATCAGGAATGGGCCACGAGCATCGAAGACATTCTCTGGCGCCGTACCAAACTCGGCTTGTTCACCACGCCAGAAGAACAGGACGGTGTGCGCAATTACTTGGCAACCGTCGTACGCAACAAGGCTGACATCGAAGCCGCCTGATTTCTTCACGCCCTTCCACCTGTTCATCTTTCACGGGATGAACAGGTTTCTCGCTGCCTCCCCTTCCTTCGCCAACTCTCCAGCCCACTTTTAGCCCTCGCTCCCATTCGGTTTTCCGAACATTTCGCCCCCTCATATTCGGACTCCCGGACGCGCAGCACATCGCCCCTGCACGCAAGGCCAATAAAACCCTTTATTTTCAGCCACTTGAATCTAAGGCGACGTTTGGCACGACTCCTGCTCTACTCCCTGTATCGACAGCTTCGACACAGGCGTGTGTCTGACTCAGGACGCGGTTGAAGCATTCGTTACCAAGTGGTCCGTCTTCCCCGCGGCCCTATCAATAAAAAAATGAAATCGAGGATTCAACCGATGCGCATCGTTCCCCACATTCTGGGCGCCGCAATCGCCGCCGCACTGATCAGCACTCCGGTCCTGGCAGAAGAACTCACCGGCACCCTGAAGAAGATCAAGGAGTCCGGCACCATCACGCTCGGTCACCGTGACGCGTCCATCCCTTTCTCTTACATCGCTGATGCGTCTGGCGTGCCGATGGGCTACTCCCACGACATCCAGCTGAAAATCGTCGAAGCCATCAAGAAAGACCTCGACATGCCTGACCTTAAGGTCAAGTACAACCTGGTGACCTCCCAGACCCGTATTCCGCTGGTTCAGAACGGCACCGTCGATGTGGAGTGCGGCTCGACCACCAACAATGTCGAACGCCAGCAGCAGGTCGACTTCTCCATAGGCATTTTCGAAGTCGGTACCCGACTGCTGTCCAAGAAAGACTCCAAGTACAAGGACTTCGATGACCTGAAAGGCAAGAACGTCGTCACCACGGCGGGCACCACGTCCGAGCGCATTCTGAAGGCGATGAACGCCGACAAGCAGATGGGCATGAACGTGATCTCTGCCAAGGACCACGGCGAATCCTTCCAGATGCTCGAATCAGGCCGTGCTGTCGCGTTCATGATGGACGATGCGCTGCTGGCCGGCGAAATGGCCAAAGCCAAGAAGCCGGACGACTGGGCAGTGACCGGCACCGCGCAATCCTACGAAATCTATGGCTGCATGGTTCGCAAGGGCGACGCCCCGTTCAAGAAAGCGGTGGATGACGCCATTGTCGCGACCTTCAAATCCGGCGACATCAATGCCATCTATAACAAGTGGTTCATGTCCCCGGTCCCGCCTAAAGGTCTGAACCTGAATTTCCCGATGAGCGACAAGCTCAAGGAACTGATTCAGAACCCGACCGACAAGGCTGCAGAAGACAAGAAAGCCTGAGCAGCCGGTTCAGCCAGTCTGAACTGATCGTCTCCCGAACGGGCGCACCCCGTTCGGGACCGGCTTTTCGCGCCCGACTTCCGCCAGCGCGTGCATCTCGACCGCAATAAAAAAAGAGGGGTAGACCCTGATGAATTACAACTGGGACTGGGGCGTGTTCTTCAAGTCCACCGGCGTCGGCAGCGAGACCTATCTGGACTGGTTCATATCCGGTCTGGGCTGGACCATCGCCATCGCAGTCGTTGCCTGGATCATCGCCCTGATACTGGGCTCGGTACTGGGTGTCATGCGCACCGTGCCAAGCCGACTGGTGTCAGGCATCGCCACGGTATACGTGGAAATTTTCCGTAATGTGCCACTGCTGGTGCAGCTGTTCATCTGGTACTTCCTGGTGCCCGACCTGCTGCCTGAAAACCTGCAGGAGTGGTACAAGCAGGACCTCAATCCGACCACCTCGGCTTTCCTGAGCGTCGTGGTCTGCCTGGGTTTGTTTACCGCCGCGCGGGTTTGCGAACAGGTGCGTACCGGCATCGAAGCGTTGCCGAAAGGCCAGGAATCGGCTGCACGGGCCATGGGCTTCAAGCTGCCACAGATCTACTGGAACGTGCTGTTGCCGCAAGCCTACCGAATCATCATTCCGCCGCTGACCTCCGAATTCCTGAACGTGTTCAAGAACTCCTCGGTCGCGTCACTGATCGGCCTGATGGAGCTGCTCGCGCAGACCAAACAGACCGCCGAATTTTCCGCGAACCTGTTCGAGGCCTTCACACTCGCCACGCTCATCTACTTCACGCTGAACATGGGGCTGATGCTGCTGATGCGCGTGATCGAGAAGAAAGTCGCGGTGCCCGGCCTGATCTCTCTGGGGGGTAAATAATGGACTTCACTGGAATCGTTCCGGCCATTCCCGGCCTGTGGAACGGCATGGTCATGACCCTCAAGCTGATGGCGATGGGTATCGTCGGCGGACTGGTACTGGGCACTGTTCTGGCGCTGATGCGCCTGTCATCGAACAAACTGCTGGCCAATGTGGCAGGCGCCTACGTGAACTACTTTCGCTCGATCCCGCTGCTGCTGGTGATCACCTGGTTCTATCTGGCGGTGCCGTTCGTGCTGCGCTGGATCACCGGCGAGGACACGCCCATCGGTGCATTCGCCTCGTGCGTCGTGGCGTTCATGATGTTCGAAGCGGCGTACTTCTGCGAAATCGTGCGTGCCGGCGTGCAGTCCATTTCCAAGGGCCAGATGGGCGCGGCACAGGCGCTGGGCATGAACTACTCGCAGATGATGCGACTGATCATCCTGCCCCAGGCCTTTCGCAAGATGACCCCGCTGTTGCTGCAGCAGAGCATCATTCTGTTTCAGGACACTTCTCTGGTGTACACCGTCGGCCTCGTGGACTTCCTCAACGCATCGCGCTCCAGCGGCGACATCATCGGTCGCGCCAACGAGTTCCTGATCATTGCCGGTCTGGTGTATTTCACGATCAGCTTTGCCGCCTCCGTGCTGGTGAAGCGTCTGCAAAAAAGGTTTGCCGTATGATTTCCATCAAGAACGTCAACAAGTGGTACGGGGACTTCCAGGTGCTGACCGATTGCAGCACAGAGGTCAGCAAGGGTGAAGTGGTCGTGGTGTGCGGGCCTTCCGGTTCCGGCAAGTCAACCCTGATCAAGTGCGTGAACGCGCTGGAGCCGTTTCAGAAAGGCGACATCGTGGTCGATGGCACCTCGATTTCCGACCCGAAAACCAACCTGCCAAAACTGCGCTCGCGCGTTGGCATGGTGTTTCAGCATTTCGAACTGTTCCCGCACCTGAGCATCGTTGAAAACCTGACCATCGCACAGATCAAAGTACTGGGCCGCAGCAAAACCGAGGCCACGGAAAAAGGCCTGAAACTGCTAGAGCGGGTCGGCCTGTCGGAGCATGCCCACAAGCACCCGGGCCAGCTTTCCGGCGGTCAGCAACAGCGTGTTGCGATTGCCCGCGCCCTGGCAATGGACCCGGTGGTCATGCTGTTTGACGAACCGACCTCCGCACTGGACCCGGAAATGGTCAACGAAGTGCTCGACGTGATGGTGCAACTGGCCCACGAAGGCATGACCATGATGTGCGTGACCCACGAAATGGGTTTCGCTCGCAAGGTCGCCGACCGGGTGATTTTCATGGACAAGGGGCAAATCGTCGAGGATTGCGCGAAAGAAGAATTCTTCGGTGACGTCAACGCACGCTCCGAACGCGCCCAGCAATTCCTCGCCAAGATTCTCCAGCACTAGGCAGTGCCTCTCGCAGCTGTCCGCCGTTTCGCGGACAGCTGTTCGGTTCCGGATGACTGTGATGAAATGCGACCCCACTCTTTATCGCGCCGCGCCGCCATCACTCGCCGTGAAACCTCGCCTGATCCGCCAATTGTTTCTGCCACCGCTGATCCTCATGCTGATGATCGGTCTGGGCTACGTTGCCTACCTGATCAGCGAGCACAACGGCATCAAGAGCCTGCGCGAGAGCGGTGAACGCCAACTGGAGCTGCATGCGCGCACCGTTGAGAGCGAAATCAGCAAGTACACCTACCTGCCCAGCGTTCTGGAGCTTGAATCCAGTGTGTCGCAACTGCTGAACAAGCCGACCCCCGAGCTGCAGCAACAGGTCAACCGTTACCTCGAAGGCTTGAATCGACGCAGCCGCAGCCGTGCGATTTATGTGATGGACACCACGGGTCGCGTACTCGCTACCAGCAACTGGCGTGACTCCGACAGCTATCAGGGTGAAGACCTGTCTTTCCGGGCCTATTTTCAGGACGCGGTGCGCGGCCTGCCCGGACGCTTTTATGGCATCGGGACCACCACCGGTGAATCCGGTTATTACCTGGCTCACGGGCTGGAAGACAAAGGCCGGATTATCGGCGTAGCGGTCATCAAGGTCCGCCTTGAAGCACTGGAGGAGCGCTGGCAGCGAGCGCGCCTGGAAGCCTTTGTCAGCGACGAGAACGGCATCATCATTCTGTCCAGCGACCCGGCGCGACGTTTGAAGTCAGTGCGTCCATTGACGCCAGACGTCAAGGAGCGCCTGGCCCGCAGCCTGCAGTATTACTGGTGGCCGCTCAACGAACTGGTGCCGCTCGAACGAGAAACCCTGTCCGACGGCGTCGAGAAACTTGTTTTCCCGGCCAACGCCAGTGTCGACCGGGACCACACGCAGGTCAGCTATCTGGCCCAGACCCGCCCCTTGTACGATACGGCCTGGCACCTGACGCTGCTTACCCCTCTGGAAGACTTGCGCAGTGAGGCGGCAAGTCGCGGCATGCTGGTGGCCGTGGCCTGCGCGCTGGTGGCCTTTCTGCTCATCGCCTGGAACGAACGCCGCAAAGTGATCTCGACCCGGCTTGCCGCCAGAGAGGCGTTGCAGGCGGCGAACAATGAGCTCGAACGCAAGATCGCCGAACGTACCGAACACTTGCGGGCCAGCAACGAACGTCTCAAGGCACAGATTCGAGAACGGCGACAGGCCGAAGACACGTTGCGCAAGGCCCAGGATGAACTGGTGCAAGCCGGCAAGCTGGCGGCCATCGGCCAGATGTCGACCAGCATCGCGCATGAACTCAACCAGCCCCTCGCCGCCTTGCGCACCCTGTCTGGCAACACCGTACGCTTTCTGGAGCGTGGCGCGCTGGACACCGCCAGCACCAACCTGCGCACCATCAACGACCTGGTTGACCGTATGGGCCGCATCACCGCCAGCCTGCGGGCCTTCGCCCGGCGTGGCGACGATCAGGGTCAGGCGCTGCTGAGCAAGGCGATCGACGCGGCCTTGCAGCTATTGGGCGTGCGTCTGGAGCAATCCGGCCTGACCCTGCACCGGGACTTTATCGATGCCACCCTGACCATCGACCAGACCCGGCTCGAGCAGATTCTGGTCAACCTGATCGGCAACGCACTGGACGCCATGTCCGACCAGCCGCACCCGAAATTGTGGCTGGAAGGAAGCCTCGTAGACGGCCGTTACTGCCTGCGGGTAAGTGACAATGGACACGGCATTGACGATGAAACACGCAAGCACCTGTTTGAACCGTTTTTCACGACCAAACCGGGCGCGCAAGGTTTGGGACTTGGCCTGACGCTGTCAGCGAGCCTTGCCGCAGCCGCGGGAGGCAGCCTCGGCGCAGAACCCGCGGGAGAAACCGGCACCAGCTTTGTACTGTGCCTGCCGTTCATTCCGAACGCACCGACCGATTCTCGACGGGGCGAGCCTGCATGAGGGAACATCCATGAGCATCAACAGCGACCTGACCGTCCTGATCGTCGAAGACGACCCGCACGTATTGCTGGGCTGCCAGCAGGCGCTGGCGCTGGAAGATATCAGCAGCGAAGGCGTATCGAACGCCGAAGAGGCGCTGACACGTATCGGTGATAATTTCGCCGGCATTGTCATCAGTGACATTCGCTTGCCGGGCATGGACGGGCTTGAGCTGCTGAGCCGCCTGAAGGCACGCGACAGCAGCCTGCCGGTGGTGCTGATCACCGGTCATGGCGATATCACCATGGCCGTCAATGCGATGCGTGACGGCGCCTATGATTTCATGGAGAAACCGTTCTCGCCCGAGCGTCTGGTCGATGTCACGCGCCGTGCGCTCCAACAGCGCGGGCTGGCGCGGGAAGTCTGGGCTTTGCGCAAGCAACTGGCCGAACGCGACTCGCTGGAGGGCCGGATCATCGGGCGCTCTGCGGCGATGCAAAACCTGAGGGCATTGATTGCCAATGTCGCCGACACTTCGGCCAACGTTCTGATCGAAGGCGAGACCGGCACGGGCAAGGAGCTGGTCGCCCGCTGCCTGCATGACTTCAGTCGACGCAAGGACCATCAGTTCGTGGCCCTCAACTGCGGCGGGCTGGCGGAAAGCCTGTTCGAATCCGAGATTTTCGGTCACGAAGCCAATGCCTTCACCGGCGCCGGCAAGCGACGCATCGGCAAGATCGAACATGCTCATGAGGGCACGCTGTTTCTCGATGAAGTCGAGAGCATGCCGATCAACCTGCAGATCAAACTGTTGCGCGTTTTACAGGAGCGGACGCTGGAGCGTCTGGGTTCGAATCAAAGCGTCGCTGTGGATTGCCGGGTAATCGCCGCGACCAAGTCCGACCTGAATGCGTTGGGCAAGACCCATCAGTTTCGCAGCGACCTGTATTACCGCCTTAACGTCGTCACGCTGGAGCTACCGCCTTTGCGCGAGCGCCGTGAAGACATTCTGCAACTGTTCGAACACTTCCTGCAGTTGTCATCATTGCGTTTCGACCGTGAGCCGCCACCGCTGGATCGCCAGACCAGCTCAAACCTGATGAGTCATGACTGGCCGGGCAATGTGCGTGAACTGCGTAATGTCGCAGAACGCTTTGCACTGGGCCTGCCTGCGTTCAAGCAGACGGGCACGGTGAGTGAGAGTCAGAGCCTGGGGTTTGCCGAAGCGGTGGAAGCGTTCGAGCGCTCATTGCTCAGCGAAGCCTTGCAGCGCAGCGGCGGCAACCTCAGCCAGGCCAGCCAGGAGCTGGGCATGGCCAAGACCACACTGTTCGACAAGGTCAAGAAATACGGGCTTTGAAGCCAGTGCCCGCTATATAAATCTGCGATATTCAGGCTTGACTTGAGTCACCTTTTCGCCCCTCGGCGAGTTACTTTGGCTCGCTGAGCATCTGCCGGATCGCGCTGACGAACACGTCAACCGGCTGCCCGCCCGAGACGGCGTACTGGTCATTGAAAACCATGGTCGGCACGGATGTGATGCCGCGGGATATCCAGAGCTGTTCGGCTTCGCGAACGTCGGCAGTGTATTCATCGCTGTCCAGAATGGCCTGAGCACGCATACGATCCAGGCCCACCTTCTGCGCCACATCCGCCAGGGTCTGATGATTGGACGGGTCTTTCAGCTCACTGAAATAGGCGTCAAACAGTGCCTGCTTCAGCGCGTGCTGCTTGCCTTCCTGCTCGGCCCAGTGCAACAGACGGTGCGCATCGAAGGTGTTGTAGATACGCCGCTCGCCGCTGGCAAACCTGAAACCCAGTTCAGCACCACGCTCACGAATCGTGTCGTGGATACCCTCGATCTGCTCAGGCGTAGAGCCATACTTCTCGGCGATGTGCTCTTTGATGTCTTGCCCTTCGGCAGGCATGTTCGGGTTCAGCTCGAAAGGCTGAAAATGAATCTGCGCCTGCACTTCGTCGCCGAGTGCTTCCAGCGCCTGATCCAGTGCGCGCAGACCGATAACGCACCAAGGGCAGGAAACATCGGAAATGAAATCGATCTTCAGTGCAGTTGTCATGGTGGCCCTCGTTCAATAAGCAAAGGCCACACGATACACCTCTGCCAGTACCTGACAACCGGCAAGCGTTACAACTGAGCCAGGCTTCGGCCATCTTCATGTTGCGCTTTCAGGTACGGCAACACCGCGCCCAGCAAGGGCGCCTTGAAGGCTTCCTGAAAACGGTGCGCCAAGCCTGGAATCAGGCGCAGCTGACTGCCCTGGATGTGCGCAGCAACATGAATACCGTGCATGACCGGCAGCAACGGATCGGCCGTGCCGTGAACCACCAGCACCGGCAGGCGCAGGCGATTCAGCAACTCGACACGGCTGGGCTCGGCAAGAATCGCCATGATCTGACGCTTGACGCCTTCGGGGTTGAACGCCCGGTCGTAGGAGACCGCAGCCTGATGCAGCAACTGCTCGCGATCATCCTTGACCTGCGGACTGCCCAAGGCAGCAAGCAAATCAGCCTGTTGTTCTATGGCCACTTCCCGGTTAGGTGCGCCGCGACGCGCCAACAGTTGCATCAGCGCCGCGCTGGGCATCGGCAACCCCTGGGCACCGGAACTGGTCATGATCAGCGTCATGCTCTCGACCCGCGAAGGCGCCAGGTCGGCCAGGTGCTGGGCAATCATGCCCCCCATGCTCGCACCCAGTACGTGAAACTGGCGGATTTGCATCGCATCCATCAGGCCCAACGCATCGTCGGCCATATCGGTCAGCGAATAAGGCGCCGAGACAGGCAGGCCGAGCTTGTAGCGCAGCACTTCAAAGGTCAGGTTGGCGTCGGCTGGCTGCCGGACCCATGTCGACAAACCGACATCGCGGTTGTCATAGCGAATCACCCGATATCCTTGCTGACAAAGCGCAACGACAACTTCGTCAGGCCAATGAATCAGTTGCCCACCCAAACCCATGACCAGCAGCAAGGCAGGGTCGGATTCGCGGCCAATACTCTGGTAGGCAATCCGGACTTCCTTGAGGTCAGCAAACTGAACAGGAGCATTGATATCACAACGATCGGCCGCAAAAGACGGCAAGCCGCACAGAAGCGCGGCCAAAAATATTAAAACCCGCATGAAAAACACCAAAAAACAGATCCCCAGTAGGCCGCGAGTCTGATGATGTTTTTCCAAGCGCGCTGCCACAGTTGCGTGACAGTTTGATGAATGGCGCTGAGCGGTCGTTAAACCGTTTCACGTCAGGCGGCTGCCTGATCGTCCAGGATCAGGTTTTCGCCGAAGCGGGCACGGGCTTCCAGCAGCGATTCATGGCGCCAGTCGTCGCGCTGATCACAATTGCCCAGCGACAACACCTTGTAAGTGGGCAGGCGATCAAACACCGATGCCAGTTGCTCAGGCACACTGACGCTGTCCAGGTGCAGGCCTGCAACCGGCAACAGCGCCGCCACGCCGAGATTGCACCGCAGGTCGCCGTGATAGGTGGCGACCAGCTTTTTCAACGGCGAATATTGCAGGATGTGATAAGCCCGTTCGAAGGCGTTGGTCCACGCCAGCGGCAGGTCGAGGGTCAGAATCGGTTCGTCAATCTGCACCCACTCGACGCCGCGTGCCGCCAGACGCCCGAAGATTTCGCCATAAACAGGCAAAAGCTGCTCCAGCCAGTCAAGGCGATCAATGTCCTCGCTCTGAGGTTCACGCCCTTGAAGCTCGCTCAACCAAAGAAACGTCAGTGGACCGATCAGCGCAGGTTTGCGGCCTTGCTCACAGGCTTCGCTGGCGTCTGCCAACAGCGGCTGCCAATCCGGCTGAAAGCGTTGATCACGCTGCAGTTGCGGCACCCGTGCCGGATAATGCGCGTGCAGCCAGGTGCGCAACTCGGCGCCTGACCGTTCACCGGCAGTCGACCCACCCTGATCGTCTTTCCAGAAAGCCTGCAGCGCTTGCTGCAATTCGCGATCTGCGCCGATGCGCAGGCATTCAGGGTGTGGGGCCAAGGCCATGGTGCGTCCTCCATAAAAGATGGCGCTATTGTCGACAGCCGACACAACATGAGACAAACTCATTTTTTTCGTGTTGATCACAAATACTATTCATGGAGCTGTGACGGTGCTTGAAATACGCCACCTCAAAACCCTGCACGCTTTGCGCGAGGCCGACAGCCTTGTGGAAGCCGCCGAACGGCTGCACCTGACGCAGTCGGCCCTGTCCCACCAGTTCAAGGAACTGGAAGAGCGCATGGGCATGCCGCTGTTCGTGCGCAAGACCAAGCCGGTGCGCTTCACCAGCGCCGGTCTGCGCCTGCTGCAGCTGGCCGACTCGCTGCTGCCGCAACTGCGCAGTGCCGAGCGCGACATTGCCCGTCTGGCAGGCGGTACGGCGGGACGTCTGCACATGGCCATCGAGTGTCACAGTTGCTTTCAATGGCTGATGCCGACCATCGACCAGTTCCGCGATGCCTGGCCGGAGGTCGAGCTGGACCTGTCTTCCGGCTTCTCGTTCGCCCCGCTGCCAGCACTGGCGCGCGGCGATCTGGATCTGGTGGTCACGTCCGATCCACTGGAATTGCCTGGCATTACCTACGTGCCGCTGTTCACGTATGAAGCGATGCTGGCAGTCGCCAATCAGCATGCGCTGGCCAACAAGCCGTACATCGTGCCTGAAGATTTACTGACCGAAACGCTGATCACCTACCCGGTCGAGCGTGATCGTCTGGACATCTTCACCCGTTTTCTGGAACCCGCCGACATCGAGCCGGGCCAGGTCCGCACCTCGGAACTGACGGTGATGATGATGCAACTGGTTGCCAGTGGTCGCGGGGTCTGCGGCATGCCCCACTGGGCCTTGCATGAGTACAGCTCACGGGGTTACGTGAAGGGCAAGCGGCTGGGGGAGAAAGGGCTGTTCGCAACGCTCTATGCCGGCATTCGTGCCGACATGCTCGATGCGCCGTACATGCGTGATTTCCTGCTGACGGCCAAAGACACGTCGTTCTCGACACTGGACGGTGTGAGCGCGGTTCGCTGACAGCGCCGTCCGCAGGGCATGGGACGACGCTTGTTTTCAGACGTTTTGGGTCTGTCGCTGCCGGTACAGCGGCAGGATCAAATCACGGGTCAGAGGGGCCAGATGCAGCCCCGGCAGACTGTCTGCACCGACCCAGATCACTTCTTCGATCTCGGCGGCGGGCAGTACGTCGGCACCCGTCCTGACTTCATAAAGCTGGCAACGAACCTCAAAGCCCGGCTCGTTCGCAGCGGGTGCTGCGAACTCGCCCAGAAACAAGGCCTGCTGCGGGTCGATGGCCAGCCCGAGTTCTTCTTCAAGCTCTCTGGCCAGCGCCGACGGTGCCGGTTCGCCAGCCTCGATCTTGCCGCCCGGCTGCATGAATGCCTGAGTACCGCGCTTGCGTACCAGCAGGGTCCGGCCATCCGCACCGATCAACAGCGCCGCCGCAATGTTGATGACCTTCATGCGAAGATGTCGGTCTTGAGCAGGCGCGCCTGCTCTGCCCGCTCGAAGGCCAGCATGATCAGCCGGTGGATCAGCTCGGCGTAGGTCAGACCGCTGGCCTGCCAGAGTTTGGGGTACATGCTGATCGAGGTGAAGCCGGGCAGCGTGTTGACCTCATTGATGATGATTTCGCGTGCGTCGGTGACGAAAAAATCGACCCGTGACAGCCCCGCACACCCCAGCACTCGGTACGCCTGCAGCGCAACGTCACGCACCTGATCACTCAGATCGGCAGGCATCTCGGCAGGGATGGCGATGCGTGCCTGATCGCCGTTCAGGTACTTGGTGTCGTAGGCGTAGAACTCATCGTTGGCGATCACTTCACCGCAGACACTGACCTGCGGCTCAAGATTACCCAGCACCGCGCACTCCACTTCCCGGCCGACGATGCCTTGCTCGATCAGCAATTTGTGATCGAACTCGAAACCCAGCGCCAGTGCCGCGTCGAACTCAGCCTCGTCAGCGACCTTGCTGACACCCACCGACGACCCCTGATTGGCCGGCTTGACGAACATCGGCAGGCCCAGTTGCGCAGAAGCATCGGCGAATGAAAGGCTCTGGCCGCGGGTCAGTACCAGGAACGGGGCGACATTGATGCCCGCGTCACGCAACAGACGCTTGGTCACGTCCTTGTCCATGCACGCGGCAGAGGCCAGTACGTCTGCGCCCACAAAAGGGACGGCCAGCATCCGCAATACACCCTGCAATGCGCCATCTTCACCAAATGCGCCGTGGATCAGCGGGAACACCACGTCGATATTTGCCAGCGCTTTGCCCGTCTCGACCTCGACGAACTGCCCGCCCGTACTGCCCGGCAACAACGACAGTTGCTTACCCGACGCGCTCAGTCTGATCCGCGCAGGATCATCGGCGTTGAGCAGGTAATCGGCCTCTTCGAAACGCAACCAGCGGCCCAGTTTGTCAACGCCGATCAAGGTCAGCGCATAGCGTTCACGATCAATCGCATTGATCACGTTGCGTGCTGACTGCAACGAAACCTCATGCTCGCTGGATTGCCCACCGAAAACGATGGCGACTGACTTTTTCAAAGCGGCTACTCCTGTTTTTCAGGCCGCGAAGATAAAAGCAATTCTGGCTGTTAGTCCAGTAGATGATTGGCCGCTGGCCTGAAATTCAGGCAAAAAAATCCCGGTCGTGGGCAATCCATACGAAATGCCCACGGCCGGGAAGTCAGACAGCTCATTGAGCCGCTGCGGTTTCTTTCTTGCCACCTGAGCCGAAGGCAGCGAAACGCTTGTTGAAACCCGCGATGCGGCCTTCGGTGGTGGTCTTGCGCTGCTGGCCGGTGTACATCGGATGCGAGGCGCTGGAGACGTCGAGCGCGACATAGGGATAGGTCGTGCCGTCGGTGTGCTGCTGGGTCCGATCAGTGTCTACGGTCGAGCCGATCAAGAAGTACGCATCGGCGGCGGTGTCGTGGAACAGCACGGTGCGGTAAGCAGGATGGATATCGGGTTTCATGGAAATCTCTCCGTTGAGTTGACTGCAACCGTTATACAGTAACACAAAGTAAGATGAGAATGATTACTGTTGATGGCTGACATTACCGGGCGTGATCGCACCTCCGAGCCTGAGCGATGTCGGCCCCGACGCTCGGAAACCGACGCGCTGGAGACATCCTGTAATAGCCCGCCTTTGCATTTTCCGACGCATAACGGCACCCTGCCGCGCCGCCGAACGTCACTGGTCGCCGGCCTGGAACCTGAGCCTGCGTGGCCGATCCTTATTCATTAGCACTTTCAAGAGTCCACCGTTATGACTCACGGACGCGATCATCGAGTCGACTTCTTTCGGGGCCTGGCGCTGATCTTCATATTCTGGGATCACGTACCGGACAATCCTCTGGCGCAGCTGACGTTACGCAACTTCGGCTTCAGCGATGCCGCAGAAGTTTTTGTTTTCCTCGCTGGCTACGCCGCAATCATGGCCTATGGGCGCATTGCCCGCCGCGACGGCATGCTGGTGGCCGGCGTGCGGATCCTGCGCCGCACCTGGGTGCTGTATGTGGTACACATTTTTTTGCTGACCTTGCTGATGGGCATCGTCTTCGTCGCCAATAATCATGTCGAAACCCGAGACATGGTCCAGCAGATGGGCCTCGAATACTTCGTCGGCAACCCGCAACAGGCACTGGCCGATGAATTGCTGCTGCGTTTCAAGCCCAACCTGACCGATCCATTGCCGCTGTACATCGTCCTGCTGCTGACGCTGCCACTGACATTGCCGTTGATGCTGCGCAAACTCGAAGTGGCGGTCGGCCTGTCGATTGCGCTGTACCTGATGGTGCCGCTGTTCGGCTGGAACCTGCGCGCCTACGAAGGCGGCGGTGTGTGGTACTTCAACCCGGTGGCCTGGCAGTTGCTGTTCATTCTCGGCGGTGCCTGTGCGTTGCGCAGCGAAACATCGGCGACACCGGAACGCCCCCCACGCCACCAACAACCGCTGCTCCTGATGGCTGCCTTTTACGTACTGATCGCCGGGGCTTTGACCTTCAGCGAAAAATGGCCCGATCTGCACGCTGCACTGGTCTCGACCCTCCACCTCGACGCGCTGTACCCCATCAGCAAAACCGACCTGGCACCCGCGCGTCTGCTGCACTTCCTCGCCCTGGTCTACGTCGTCGCCCGACTGCTGCCCACTTCAGGCAACTGGCTCGAAAACTGGCCCGCCCGTCAGACCTGCCGCATGGGGCGTTACTCGTTGGAAGTCTTCTGTCTGGGTGTATTGCTCGCTCCGCTGGCAGACATGGCGAATGCCCTGGCCGGTGATACATGGCCGATGCAAGTGACCACGGCAATAGTCGGGTTGGGGCTGATGATGCTGATGGCGAACGGGTTGGAGTTGAATAAGCGACTGGGGAAATCGCCAACGCTTTTAGCTACTTGAGAACCGCGTCACAACAATGTGCTCGCCAGGAAATTTCCTACGGGTTTATCAGGCCAAGTTTTGCTGAGGACGGCCGTTAGTAATTTAACTTTACTACCGACGAGTCCTTGGCATGAACATAAATGCTTCACTCTCAACGTTACAAAGCTCGCGTGGCACACTCAACAGTCGTCCCTCCACGCCGCCGCCTGAAAACGTAAAAAGCGACACTGCAAAGCCGGTCATAAAACAACGAAATCCTAATGAAGAGTTCTACCGCTACGTGGACTCCCCCTGGTTGACAAAAAATTCAAAAGGAGAAATCGCTTCGTTCTACAAGGCGCTTCCCCAAGAAGAGCTTGATGACCTCAAAAATAGCTACCTGAAGGACCTCATCAAAACATCGAACCTGGAAATGTTTCGCATGTACGACAATTACCACGACTTCAAACAGCAGCTTCCTTATTTAAATCCAGAGCTGTCAAAAAAGAACTTTGGCTTCACACTGGGTTTTGATGAGGAGATTCAGGTTACCGACCCTGACGGTGTACTCACTCCTGCAGAGTTCACCTACCTGACCGAGAAGCTAAACGAGCGCCAGTCATTGAAAGACGACCTGCGCAAGAACGCCAAAAGCATCATGGAACTCGTAGATCACTACACGGAAAAGCTGGACACACGGTACGCGCTTAATCTAGAGAATTACAGCAAGGTCATTGACTACGGGCAGGTATTCAGCCGCAATCACATCGGCAACTTCATCAACACCATTCTTTATCAAGTGGAGCGCAACGCGCCGAAGCGGGAGGATGAGCGCACGCCGACGATTGACACTCATGTTTGATGTCCCCAACGCCAAGGCTCTTCCGGGCACGCTTCCACTAGCAATAGGAAAAAGCATTTTTTGTTCGCCACGCGGGGCCTGGTTATAGAAGTAGAAATGCGCTGCCCAAGTGGCCCTGGGCAGAGCAGTTACACTGAGATCAGTTTCTGGACCAGTGAGTTAGCCATCGTTTGCAAACATGTCCGAAATTATAAATGTGCGGTTTATCAGCCAATTGTTCCGGCAGTACATTCCTGGCCCAATATTTTTTTAGCTGATAGCGTGTACTCCACGTTTCTCTGCCGTTCTCGCTGTAGTACGTGAAGTTATCGGCCAGTCGTCCACCTTCACATCGGTCGAACGTTATCAACTGCATGATCTTTCCAGCGCTGTCCGAGGTATACGTCACGGCGACGTCATTTTCAACACCGAGCAAAAAATCCAGCACTCCGCCTTCCAATGGAAAAGCCTTGCTGTCTGTAAACGTCGCGTCCAGCATCGCCTCTGTAAGCGCCTGAGTCGCCAGAAAAGGAGGGTCGGTAAAACCATATGGAATCAACCTGAATCCCGCCTGATGGTGCAAGTCATAATTCATATAAGGAAAAGAGCCGAACACCACCCTGTAGTCGGCGCTATCAAACAGGGCACCGTCGGTCGCAACGATACGTATATTGACCTGAGACCCGGGGATCAACCCGTCGACCCTTTCGGCCAATGAGTGACGTTTGACCTGCCACTCCCCTCCGTCCACCTGAAATTCCAGCTTCCATTTCTGGTGGTCATCGCTGTCCGGGGTCGCGATGAGTACATGCTGTCCACGCACGGCAGTAAAACCATACTGATGAACGGCGGTGGTGCTGTCCAGCGTGTTATTTATCTGATGAACCTTATCCGATAGCACCACAGAAATAAAAGTTTTTGCATCCGGAACCGTCGGCTCCTGATGTGCCGGTTGCTCACTGACGGTAGGCGCCCCCTCTACGTGCGCCAACGCATGCCAAGACATAACCCATAGCAGTCCGGATAAAAGCACTCGGTGCGCTTTGTTTTTCTTACTCTTCATTTTATTGATCTCGACAGTCGTTATTCATTATGCAGGGCATCACCGCCACTGATAAAACCGGACGTAATCAGTTGTTAGAGTCGAGATCAAGTACCGGAAGTAATTACCGGACATTTCCTACACAATAATTTATTTAGTATTTGACCACCTGTGACTAGCGGGCGGATAGACTGTTGCTTGTACGCCTGCCAATCAACAGGAAGGCATCCAGGCTTAAGTTCTGTACGAAAAGTCGGTGGCGAAGGTCAGGCAAGGCAAAAACAGGCGAGTACGCGGAGTCTACGGGTTGTAAATGAGCATTCCGATTAGGCTCGCGTCCGAGCCTGTTTTAACGCAGCATCACCGAGCGCAGCCACTTTTCGTACAGAGCCTAGACAAAACCTGCGAACCACATCCCTCCACAGTTCACCTCGATTCAGCTCAAAACCCACCCGACAATTTCCCCCCCGCATTCCCACCCAGCGTCTAAGCTAGGATCAGGTGCGTTTACAGGATGACCGGACAATCGACTATGGGCGTATTTCGGCATTCCGATAGCAAGCAGGATGTGATGTCAGCTGACCGTCAGGATGACTCACGAACGCCGAAGCGTCCTCGTCGCAAGCGATACGGTTGGCGGGTGTTCTGGGTGGTTTTGGTGCTGGCCGGGGTCGCGCTGGGTGTGGCCGTGGCGATGGAGAGCCGCAGTTCGAGGCTACAGGCGCGGGAATTCAGCCGGTTTGCTGCCAACCTGAGTTATTCGGTGCAGGCCGGGCCGAGTAATGCGGTGGTGTACCCGGGCGATGGACCGTTCGACAAGCGTCTCGGTTATTCGTCGCTGGGTGAGTTTCTGCCGCGCCTGCTCAAGCGTGATTACGTGATCACTCGCCAGACGCGGTTTTCCCCGGAGTTGATGCGCTACGTTCAGCATGGCTTTTTCGTACCTTACGAAGAGAAGACCCAGGCCGGGCTGTCCATCACCGATTGCCGGAGCGCGCCGCTGTACGAGTTTCGTTACCCGCAGCAGTTTTACCCGACCTTCGCCGCCATCCCGCCGTTGTTGGTCCACAGTCTTCTGTTTATCGAGAACCGTGACCTGCTGGATCCGCAGCAACCGCTCGCCAACCCGGCCGTGGACTGGCCACGCTTCGTCAAGGCCGCGTGGTCGCAGTTGGCCAAGATGTTTGCCCTCCCCGGCCAGTCAGCCGGTGGCAGTACGCTGGCGACTCAGTTGGAGAAATACCGCCACTCACCCGACGGGCTGACGCAGTCCGGCTCGGAAAAACTGCGGCAGATGATTTCTGCCAGCGTGCGAGCCTACCAGCCCGGCGAACAAACGCTGTCAGTGCGCCAGAGAGTGGTGCGCGATTACCTGAACAGTGTGCCGCTGTCTGCGGTGCCGGGGCACGGTGAAGTGCATGGCCTGGCCGAAGGTCTGCGGGTCTGGTTCGGCGTGGACTTCGCCAGGACCAATGAAGTGCTGGCTTCCAGCCCCTCCGATCAAAAGGGGCTGAGCGAAAAGGCGCTGGCGTTGCGCGAGGTGCTGTCGCTGGTGATCGCCCAGCGTCGCCCTTCGCACTACCTGGCCAAGGGCCGTGCCGAACTCGCAGAACTGACCGACAGCCATATTCGTCTGCTGGCCCAGGCTAACGTCATTGACAAGCCGCTGGCCGACGCGGCCCTGGCAACCACCGTCACGTATCGCGACTGGGCGCAGCAGCCTACGATTCAACCCATCGAAACCAACAAAGGCATCAGCGTCGCTCGCACTCGCTTGTCGAACCTGCTCAATCGTCCGCTCTATGATCTGGACCGCCTGGACCTGTCCGCCACCAGCACGTTGCACGGCGAGTTGCAGCGCAGCGTCAGCCAGTATCTGCGCGATCTGGCAAACCCTGAATTTGCCGCCAACGTCGGTTTGATGGGCGAGCGCCTGCTAAGCCCCGCCAGCACGGCTCAGGTGCGCTACAGCTTTACGTTGTTCGAGCGCGGTGCAGATGGCTCAAGGGTAAGGGTGCAGACCGACAGCACCGATCAACCGTTCGACATCAACGAGGGCAGCAAGCTGGAGCTGGGCTCCACCGCCAAGATGCGCGTGCTGACAACCTACCTGGAAATCATCGCCGAATTGCACGGGCGCTACGCAGACATGAACACGGCGCAGTTGAGGAAAATCCCTGTCGAAGAGCCTGACCGGTTGACCCGCTGGGCCGTCGATTACCTGCTGCTGAACAAGGACCGGAACCTGGCAAAAATGCTCTCTGCGGCACTGGACCGGACCTACTCGGCAAGCCCTGCCGAAGCCTTCTTCACCGGTGGCGGCATGCACCGTTTCAATAACTTCCGGCGTGAAGACAACGAGCGCATCCCGACCCTGCGCGAGTCGTTGCGTGAGTCAATCAACCTGCCGTTCATTCGCCTGATGCGCGACATCGTGCGTTACAGCACCTATCAAGCGCCCAACAACAGCGCCTCGCTGCTGAAGGATGATGACAACCCGCGCCGTCAGGAATACCTGAGTCAGTTTGCCGACCGGGAGGGCACTGTGTTCCTGCTGCGTTTCTGGAAACGCTACAAGGACAAGACCACACAGGAACGGCTGGACACCTTTCTGGACGGCATTCATCCGACGGCGATTCGCCTGGCCGCCGTGCATCGCTACCTGCTGCCGAGTGCCGATCAGGCCACGTTCAATGCGTTTGTCCGTGCGCACCTGGAAGAAACCCGAACGACCTCGAAACTGACCGACAAGCGCCTGGCCGATCTGTACACGAGCTACGGCCCGGGCGCTTACAACTTGCCCGATCAAGGCTACATCGCCCGCGTTCACCCGCTGGACCTGTGGCTGGTGGGCTACCTGCTCAAGCACCCGGACGCGCAGTTCAAGGATGCGGCGGCGGCCAGCCGTTACGAGCGACAGGAAGTGTATGGCTGGCTGTTCAAGAGCCGCCACAAAGGCGCGCGCGACAGCCGGGTGCGGACCATGATGGAGGTGGAAGCGTTTCTGGACATCGAGCAGCGCTGGCAGCGTGTGGGTTATCCGTTCGACCATCTGGTGCCCTCACTGGCGACGGCCATTGGCAGTTCGGGGGATCGTCCGGCGGCGCTGGCGGAGCTGATCGGCATCATCCAGAACGACGGCATTCGTCTGCCGCCGGTGCGTATCGACTCGTTACGCTTCGCCGCCGATACGCCGTATGAAACCGAACTGACCATCAACCCTGAACTGGGGCAGCGCGTATTGCCGTCCGAAGTGGCGGCCGCGATGCGCGAAGCGTTGTCGCAAGTGGTCGACGGCGGTACAGCCAAACGTGTGCAGGGTACGTTCAGGATGCAGGACGGCAGCGTACTGGCGATGGGGGGCAAGACCGGCACGGGTGATAACCGGATCGAGAGCATCGGTGCGGGCGGACGCATCCTCAGCTCCAGAGCGATCAACCGCACCGCCACGTTCGTGTTTTACATCGGTGACAACCACTTCGGCGCGCTGACTGCATTTGTGCCGGGCCGGGCTGCAGAAGGCTTCCGCTTTACCTCGGCACTGCCGGTACAGGTGCTCAAGGGCATGGCGCCGATCCTGACGCCGTACCTGGAAAACCACGGTCAGGCCATGTGCAATACCCGTTTACCCGACCCGCCCAAAGGTGCGTAAGGCGTAAAAGACCGTTCGTCCAAACCTCTTGCCAATACAATTAGATATATCTTAAGGTATATCTAACGTGTAACGAGAGATGAATGACATGCGCGAAGACAAACACCCTCCCCATCACCGTCCGCCGCACCTTCGTGAAGCGGGCGAAGACCGCGACGGTTTCGAAAAACGCCCTGGCCGTGAACGCGGCGGACGTGGCCCACGGGTTTTCGCCCCTGGGGATCTGAAATTGCTGCTGCTGGCGCTGATCGCCGAACAGCCTGCCCACGGCTACGACCTCATCCGCAAGATCGAAGGCCTGTTCGACGGTGCGTATTGCCCCAGCCCCGGCGTGATCTACCCGACCCTGACCTTTCTTGAAGAAAGCGAAATGATCCTCGGCGATGCTCAGGCAGGCAAAAAACTCTACACGGTCACCGACGCTGGCCGCCGTTCATTGCAGGATCAGGCGGTTGCGCTGGACGGTGTGCGTACACGCATCGACGTGAGCAAGCGCTCGTTGCGCGGCCACGACCGTCCGCCCGAGATTCATGAAGCGGTACACAACCTGCGTCATGCCTTGCAAATGCACCACGGCCGCTGGAGCCCGGAAGAAATCCTCCGTGTCAGCGACCTGCTCAATACCACCGCCAAGGCCATCGTCGATGGGGCTCAATCTGCACCGGAGGCTGCTGTATGAATTCGCCACAAACGATCCATCGCGTCATGCACGACATCAAGCGCCGCAAGCTGGAGGTTCTGCGGGTCACGGACCTGACGCCCCTGATGCGCCGCATCACGCTGCACGGCCCTGAATTGGCAGGCTTCATCAGCCTGGGCACCGACGATCACGTCAAACTGTTCTTCCCACAAACCCCGGAAGAACACGCGGCCCTGGAATCGCTGACCCCAGCAGGCGACAAAGACGCGCCGCGTCCACCGATGCGTGATTACACCCCGCGCCGTTATGACGAAACCAGCGGCGAGCTGGACATTGATTTTGTCCTGCATGGTGAAGGTCCGGCTGCCACTTGGGCGGCTCAGGCGCAACCGGGGCAATTCCTGCACATCGCCGGGCCGCGTGGTTCGATGGTGGTGCCGGACATGTTCGACAGCTATTTACTGATTGGCGACGAGACCGCCATCCCTTCCATCGCCCGGCGTCTGGAAGCGTTGCCTGCCAACCGGGCCGCGCTGGTGGTGGTCGAGGTGGCCAGCCAGCAGGAACAGCAGACGTTCCAGAGCGCGGCGCAGGTCGATGTGATCTGGATCGTGCGCGATGAACAGAGCCTGGTGGACGTCGTCCGCCGCCTGGAAATGCCCGAGGGCAAACTGTATGCATGGATCGCGACCGAGTCCGGTCTGTCGCGCAAACTGCGTCGGGTGCTGCTGGACGAGTTCGGCCTGGAAGAAGACTTCGTCAAGGCCGCCGGCTACTGGAAGCTGGGCGGCAACGAAGAGTAAGCGACACCGGGCGACTCACACCTTGCGACGAGCCGCCCACGTGTCAATCCCCACCAGCAACAGCGCAATCAGCACAAAACCGAGCAGCACGCCCAGTGCGTTGCTGAACGCTTTCACAAAACCGAGGGTGCCGACGTCGATGAACGGGTAGATGTAATCCCCGATCATGTTGCCGCGCAGCAGAACGTAGGCAAAGTACCCCACCGGGTACATCGCCCACAGCGCCACATGACGCAGACGCAACTCGCCCTTGGGCACGTATAACCACCAATACAGAACGAAGGCCAGCGGCATGACGTCGTGCAGCAGTTCATCGGTCACCCACTGCCAGCCCTGCGGGTGCCACAAGTGACGCAAAAGCAGGGTGTAAGCGATACCGACCAGTGCAATGCTGACCGCAATGCCGCCGCACACCACGGGCTGTCGAAAGAATCGATGCCCCGCCGACTGGCGCCCGGTCAATGCACAACTGAGCGCGACTGCCACGAGGGTATTGGTGAGCACGGTGAAAAAACTGAAAAACCTCACCAACCCACCCAACAGGCTGGCGTGGTCGGCATAACGCCCCATGAAGATCAGGTAAAGCTGAATCACCAGTCCCGACCAGCCCAGACAGGCTGCGATTAAAGCGTAATAGCGCTGTCCCTGCGCAGGTTGCGAGTGTTCGCTGTGCATCGATCTTTTTCCTTGAGTGCCAGCGTCCGTGCCGGGCTTGTAAGGCAGAAGCCGGTTACCAGCCTTTGCCGCGATGCAGCTTTACATACAGTGCCTCGACCTTTTCCCGCGCCCAAGGGGTCTTGCGCAGGAAGGTCAGGCTGGACTTGATGCTCGGGTCGCTCTTGAAGCAGCGAATGTCGATCCGCTCGGCAAGGCCGGACCACTCGTAGTGCTCGACCAGAGCCCTGAGAATCTGCTCCAGCGTGACGCCGTGGAGCGGATCGGAATTGGGTGTCGTCATGATGAACCTTGAAACGGGTAAGTGGGAAACCGACGCTGGGCCGATTGCCGGAGCGTGCCGGTGTTCAGCAACGCTCGCCATTGTAAGCGCCGCGCTTTCATAAAACACAGCGGACTTGAAGCACTGTTGCGGGGTCCGCAATGATCCATGTCATGTTTATCGCTTTTAGAAAAATCGTTAGCGTCCTATCATTGCGCCTTTAAGGACTACAGATTTCCTTCTGCCAAAGCTCATTTGAATGAACGCCTATGCACGAATCCGGGCGGCAATGGTCTACGACTCAATGACCGCGCCGGGTTGAATGGGCAGCGGCGTTCTGCTTGACGTTGAATTCGACTGTCGGTGATTCGTTTAAATAAACAGCTTCAAAGAATGGTGCCAGGGTCGGCAATGCACATGAAAACAAGACATCCATTACTTAATTCTCGCGGAGATTCGCATTATGAGCACTGACAGTGCTTCAAACAGAAATCGCCTGTTGCCGACCCTGCTCGGGCTGGTGATCCTGCTGATGGGGCTGGCATTGCTGGTCGGCGGTGTCCGGCTGCTGCAACTGGACGGTTCGCTGTATTACCTGCTGGCCGGTATCGGCTTCGCTGTGACGGGTGTTCTGCTGATGACCGGGCGTGCCGCGGCACTGGGTCTGTATGCACTGCTGCTGTTCGCAAGCACGGTCTGGTCGTTGTGGGAAGTCGGCCTGGACTGGTGGCAACTGGTGCCACGCCTGGCGCTGTGGTTCGCGCTCGGCATCGTGTTGCTGCTGCCGTGGTTCCGTCGCCCGTTGCTGCTCAAAGGGCCGGCCCGCCTGGGCACGGGTGCCTTGAGCATCGCTGTCGTGCTGGCGGGCCTGACCGCTCTGGCCAGCCAGTTCACCCATCCAGGCCGGATCGAAGGCCAACTGGACCGTGAAACAGCCGGGACCACCAACACCGCTCCGGCCATGCCTGACGGCGACTGGCAGTCTTATGGCCGCACCGCTTTCGGTGACCGCTATTCGCCACTGACGCAGATCACACCGGAAAACGTCAACAAGCTGGAGCCGGCCTGGACCTATCGCACAGGTGACATTCCGGGGCCGAATGACCCGGGTGAAACCACCGCCGAGAACACCCCGCTGAAGGTCAACGGCATGCTTTATGTGTGTACGCCGCACAGCCAGGTGATCGCACTGGACCCGGACACAGGCAAGGAAATCTGGCGCTTCGACCCTAAGCTGAGCACGCAGAACGCGGCCAACTTCAAGGGCTGGGCGCACATGACCTGCCGTGGGGTTTCCTACCACGACGACGCCGCGTATGCCGCCAGCGCGCCGGCTCAAAGCCCGGCAGCACCGGCTGCTGAAAACACCGCCACAGCAAGTGCCTGCCCGCGCAGAATCTTCCTGCCGACGGCCGACACCCGCTTGATCGCCTTGAACGCCGACACCGGCAAGATGTGCGAAGATTTCGGCAACAAAGGTTCGGTTGATCTGACCGCCAACATGGGCACATTCGCACCGGGCGGTTACTACTCCACCTCGCCACCGGCAGTCACCAAAGACCTGGTGATCATCGGCGGTCACGTGACCGACAACGTCTCTGTCGACGAGCCTTCCGGCGTGATCCGTGCGTACGACGTACACACAGGCCGTCTGGTCTGGAACTGGGACAGTGGCAACCCTGAAGAAACGGCTCCGATTGCCGAAGGCAAGATCTACACCCGTAACTCGCCGAACATGTGGTCCATGTTCAGCGTCGATGAAAAACTGGGCATGATCTACCTGCCGATGGGCAACCAGACGCCGGACCAGTGGGGCGGCGACCGTACGCCAGAGTCCGAGAAATACAGCGCTGGCCTGGTTGCACTGGACATCGCCACTGGCCGCGTACGCTGGGATTACCAGTTCACGCACCATGACCTGTGGGACATGGACGTGGGCGGTCAACCGACCTTGCTGGACATGAAAACCGCCGACGGCGTCAAGCCAGCGGTATTGGCATCGACCAAGCAGGGCAGCATTTACGTGCTGGATCGCAGCACCGGCAAGGAAATCGTGCCGATCAAGGAAGTACCGGTTCCACAAGGCGCTGTTGCAGGCGACCACACCTCGCCGACCCAACCCAAGTCCGACCTGAATTTCATGCCGCCTCCGCTCAAGGAACGCGACATGTGGGGCGTGACCCCGTTTGATCAGATGATGTGCCGGATCGACTTCAAGTCGCTGCGCTACGACGGTCCGTTCACGCCGCCTTCGCTGCAGGGCTCGATCGTTTATCCGGGTAACTTCGGCGTGTTCGACTGGGGCGGTATCGCTGTCGATCCGGTTCGCCAGATCGCCTTCGTCAACCCGAACTACATGGCATTCCGCTCCAAGCTGGTGCCGTCTGCCGAAGTTGAAGGCGGTCCGGGCCACAACAGCGAAACCGAAGGCGTACAGCCGAACAAAGGCGCGCCCTACGGCGTGATTCTTGAAGCGCTGCTGTCGCCAATGGGCCTGCCGTGCCAGGCGCCAGCGTGGGGGTATCTGGCAGCAGTCGACCTGACGACCCATAAAACCATCTGGATGCACAAGAACGGTACGGTGCGCGACAGCTCGCCGATTCCGCTTCCGCTGACGATGGGTGTTCCCAGCCTTGGGGGTCCCTTCATGACCGCCAGCGGCCTGGCATTCATGAGCGCTACGCTTGACCAGTACCTGCGTGCTTATGACGTGCGCAACGGCAAGCAACTGTGGGAAGCCCGTCTGCCAGCAGGCGCGCAAACCACTCCGATGACCTACACCGGCAAGGACGGCCAGCAATACGTGCTGGTCGTGGCTGGCGGTCACGGTTCGCTGGGCACCAAGCAAGGTGACTACGTGATGGCGTTCAAGCTGCCGAAGTAAGCTGTTGTTGATGTAAATGAAAAGCGGCTATCGAGAGGTAGCCGCTTTTTTTATAGCTGTTGAAACCTTGACCCGAGTTGCACCTATAGCCGGGCAAGGCTGTAGATTGCGATGGTGTTCTCACGGTCACCTATCGTCCCCACGCTCCAGCGTGGTGACGCCTTTCTGGACGCTCTGCGTCCTCATTGTGGCGCTTCGCGTCACACAGCGGTTCTGCGATGTCAGTTGGATGTGTTTACGGCTCGAGGCACCTTTTCGCCCCTCGGCGAGTTACTTTGATGGGGCCAAAGTAACCAAAGCCCCTGGCTCCGTTTCCGGCCCGACTTCGTCGGGTTCCTTCGCCCTGCCACTGATCCGGGGGTCGCCGCAACGGGCCATCCATGGCCCGGTGCGGCTAGCCTGGCGTCCTGCCAGGCTACCCCCGGATCAGCGTCAGGACTCAGCCGTCACTTACGTCGCGCCCTGCGTTGTCAGTGCCATCGCGATAAAAAGCACTGCTTTTTGAGCCACTGACCGGCAACGCATAACGCTGTGCAGCATGTGGATTTGTCACGCAGGGCGTCACAAATGACTATCGTGCCGGCGCTCTGCGTCGGCATGCATTTCTGGACGCTCTGCGTCCTCTTTGTGGCGCTTCGCGTCACACAGCGGTTCTGCGATGTCAGTTGGATGTGTTTACAGCTCGAGGCACTTTTTCGCCCCTCGGCGAGTTACTTTGATCGGGCAAAAGTAACCAAGCTCCGTTTCCGGCCCGACTTCGTCGGGTTCCTTCGCCCTATGCACGCCAGCACGCATTGGCACGATGATCATCAGAAGCCCGGATGCCTAACGCGCTTTCACGCTGTTCTTGCCGCCTGCGCGCAGGATGTCGCTCCAGCGGCGGACGAGGTAATTGTGTTCGTTCATGACCGAGTTCCACACGGCGATGTGGCCCATGCGTTCTTCGTAAGAGCCGCCGTCGCGGACTTCTCCGGCGTCGATCAGCGGCAGGCCGTCGCTGCCGAGCAGTTGTTCGCGGGCGGGCAGGCCGGCGTACCAGTAGTCCCATTCGGCGGCACTCAGGTGATCGCGACTGCGCGCCGGGTTACCGATGTAGTAGCCTTGTCGCGCCATCACTGCTCCCGGCCAGCCGGACAACCACCAGTTCAGGTACGCATAGGCTGCATCCAGCACCGGGCCTTTGGCGTAGCGCGACAACGACAGGCCGCCGAACCAGCCGCGATAGCCCTCTTTCGGCACCGCCACACGGTATTTCACGCCCGCACGGTGCAGCCTGACCAGCGTCGGCGACCACAGGCTCTGAATGTCGATGGTCGGGCTGAGCATTAGTTCGGCGGCTTCTTCGTCGTCTGACCAGAATGCGCCGAAGTGACCTTGTTGCTGTTTGCGCACCAGCACATCGGCAAGCTGGTCAATCTCTTCGATGCTCATGTTGCCGATGTCGTTGAATCTCGCCAGCCCCGCGCCTTGCACCGCCAGTGCAGCATCCAGCGCGCCAATGGCCGCGTCGCTCTGCAACGCAATCCGCCCGCCCCACGCAGGGTCGAGCAACCAGCCCCAGCTTTCATCAGCAGAACTGAGACCGTCCGGCAAGCGCTCGGGGCGGTAAGCAAAGCTGTCGGCGTTGTGGGTCAGCGGCAGCATGCTGATGCGCTCGGTGACTCCGCTGCCGAGGCTGCCGTCGTGCTGCACGAACAAGCGCTCGCTGGGCACGCTGCCGCTACCCGGCTGGTCGGTTGGCCGCAGACGCCCCCGTTTTGGCAAGTCATTGATTTCATGCCACAGCGCGATACGCCGCGTGTCGATGGGTTGAATCGCCCGCGCAGGCCAGACGAAATCAACGTTGTGAAACCACTGGTCATAAAGGTCGTAGCTGTCCGGCTGCATGACCGCAATGCGCTGCGCAGTCTGTACATCATGGATCTGATAGATCAGCTTGATGCCCAGGTCCTGTTCGGCGCGCTCGCGCAGGGATTCGAGCAACGTCACCGAGGTGCCGAGCACACGCAAGGTAATGCTCATGCCGCAGACTCGTTAAGCGCCGGCGCGAAGCTTCCGGAAAAGACCTCGAACGAGCGACGCAGCAATTCCGGGTCCAGCCCGCGCAGGATGAACACCAGACGTGACGTGCGGTCATCGCCTGGCCAGGCGGCAAGATGCACCGGCGCGTGCAGGCAATGCTGCACGCCATGAATCACGATGGGAGCCTGGTTGTCGTTCACGTTGAGCAGTCCTTTAACGCGGAGGATTCGTTCGCCGTGGCATCTTAACAGCATCGACAACCACACCCCGAAACCGACCCAGTCAAGCGGACGGTCGAAGGTCAGGCAGCAGACTTGTGCATCACCGTGGCGGGCTGACGTCGACTCGACGCGGTGCAGCTGCCAGCGCGTCACTTCGACCGCAGGTTCGGCGCTGCGAACGCCCTCCCCGAGCAGCAATTGATCACCGCTGTGGATCTGCGCCGTGTCCAGCAGCGGCGCAGAAAAATTCAGTGCATTCAGGTGCAGGCGCAGCGCGTCGAGCGCAAGCTCGTCCACCAGATCGGTCTTGCTCAGCAGCAGCCTGTCCGCCGCCGCGACCTGAGCCAGCCACTCCGGGTGCAGACGCTCTTGCAACACGGCATGGCAGGCGTCCACCAGCGTCACGATCAGACCGATGTGAAAGCGCCCGCGCAATTGCGGATCGTTGCTCAGGGTGGTGAGAATAGGGGCCGGATCGGCCAAGCCAGTGGTTTCCAGAATCACCCGCCGGAAGGCCGGAATCTCTCCACGATTGCGGCGATCCAGCAAACTGAGCAACGCGTCTTTCAGTTCACCCCGGACCGTGCAGCACACACAGCCGCTGGGCAGCAGCACGGTGTCTGGCGCGACCTCTTCGACCAGCAGATGATCGATGCCGACATCGCCGAATTCGTTGATCAGCAGCGCGGTGTCACCCATGTCCTCGTCGGCCAGCAGACGCTTGAGCAATGTGGTCTTGCCACTGCCGAGAAAGCCGGTAATCACGTTGAGGGCAATGCTCATGATGACCTCTGCAAATGGTCGAGCAGTGCGGCATCCAGCGGATCGAGGGGACGACCGATCAGCCCTTCGGCTTTCTGCCACAGTTGCTCTAGACCGGTCGCCAGCTCCTGCTTGCCGGTGGCACCGAGCAGCAGGTAGGACACGCCCTGAAAATCTTCGACCTTGAGGCGAAACGGTGCAACGACCTTGTTGATCGCCGCAATCCGCCGCAAACGCTCACGCCGCCGGGGCAGCTCGCTCGCGAGTGGATCGCTCCAGTGAACATCTTCGCCCAACAGGCCGCACAGTCCGCACATCAGCTGTTCTCCCGCAGCGTATTCATGGCATCACATCGCCGGAGTTGGGGCCGAGTGTCTGGCCGACAAACAGGTTGCCACCTGGCTCGCTGGCCAGCAGTACAGCGACCGGCGCAACCTCTTCGGCCCGGCCGAAACGACCCAGCGGCAGCTCGGCGGCCTTGGCCACTTTCCACGCGCTGCTGATCCCCTCCACCAGCGGCGTATCAACAGGACCGGGCGCGATGGCGTTGACCAGCACGTTGTCTTTGGCGACTTCCAGCGCCAGGGATTTGGTGAAACCGATCACTCCGGCTTTCGCAGCAGCGTAATGAGTGAGCTCGGCGCCCCCTTTGATGCCCAGTTGCGACGCGACGTTGATGATGCGGCCCCAGCGCTGCGCAATCATGTGCGGTAACGCCCGCTGACTGGCCACGAACACGCTGGTCAGGTCGACGCGCAACATGTCGTTCCACATCTCGAAGGTCAGGTCGACACAGCGTGCCTGGGTGAGCATGCCGGCATTATTGACCAGAATGTCGATCCCGCCGTAATGCTCGACGCAGGTATCCACGCTGGCCTGCGCGCCCTCAAGGCTGCCGACGTCGGCCACGCATTCATGCACCTGCGCGCCGAGCTGACGGCACTCTTCGGCCACCTTGGCCAGGTTGACCGGATCACGATCACCCAGCACCAGATGCGCGCCTTCAACCGCGTAGGCGCGGGCGATGGCAGCACCAATGCCGCTGCCTGCCCCGGTGATCACTGCCCGCTTTTGTTTGAGTTGTTGCATGGGTCGGGTTCCTTGATTGGGTGGGGGATCGATCCGTATTGCTCGCGAACGCTCAGTCAGAGACACACTGTTTTCGGTGTCTGTGCCGACCTCTTCGCGAGCAAGGCGGATCGCCGCCCCGGTTGCATCCACAGTGTTGTGGCCTGCACGGAACTGATTCGGTTTATCCCGGCCAGCGCACGGTCAGGCCGCCGTCGATCACGATGCTTTGCCCGGTGAGGTAACTGGCTTCGTCACTGCACAGAAACCGCACCAGCGCCGCGACCTCATCCGCTCGGCCGACGCGCCCCAACGGGATAGCCTTGGCAGCCTGCGCCAGCCCTTCCGGCCCCAGCGAGTTTTGGCTGTCCAGCGATTGCGGCGTCTCGATCAGACCAGGAATGACGGCGTTGCAGCGAATACCTTTTGGCGCCAACTCCACGGCCAGCGAGCGACACAACCCCGGTACGCCCGCTTTGGCCGCTGCGTAATGGGAATGGTCCTGCCAGCCATAAACACCTCCGGCAATCGAGGAAATCGCCACCAGCGCACCGCCCTCGCCCATGTGCCTGACTGCGGCGCGGAACGTGCGCATCACACCGGTCAGGTCCACATCGAGCATCTCGTTCCAGCGCTCGTCGGTCATTTCCAGCAATGGCGCGCGACGCAGCAATCCGGCATTGGCCACTGCGTAGTCGATGCGACCAAACGTCTTGACCGCTTGGGCGGCCAGGTCGTCGACTGACTCGGTGAAGGTCACGTCCAGCGGCAGCATCAGGCATTCGCCGCCCGCCTCTTCCACCAGCCGACGGGTTTGCTCCGGGTCATGCGGGTCAGCCGGATAATACCCGCCTGCCACCGCAACACCCCGGCGAGCGAAGGCCACTGCCAGCGCCTGTCCGATGCCGCTGGCGGCACCGGTGACCACTGCTACTTTACGACTCATGAGCTGCTCCTTATTTAACGGTTTCAGGTCGCACATGTTTCGCGGCGAACATCAACGCGCCCGACAGAAAGCAAGGCACCGCGCCGAAGTACAACGCCGAGGTCTGCCAGTCGCCGCCTGCACTGAGTACCGAGGTGGCACCAAAGCCTGCAACGACAGCGCCGAGCGGCCCCATCGCGTGAGTGATTGCGCCACCGGTGGCACGAATACTGGTCGGAAAGCTTTCGCTGATGAAGAACAGCGCCGCCGAGTAAGGCCCGATCAGGAAGAACAGCCCCAGGCTGTAAAGCCCGACCACCATGGCCATATTGCTCGGCCCGTAGAGCATGCCGGCAAAAGCCAGACCGCCCAGCATCCAGCCAAGGCCGATGACATTGCGACGACCGATCCGGTCGCCCATCCAGCCGTGGCACAGGTAACCGCAGTAGCCCACCAGGTTGGAGAGCACCAGAATGATCAGCGAGTTTTCAAACGAGATGTGGTGAACGCTGACGATGACTGTCGTGCCCAGTACGCTGAACACCTGAATCGCCGCCCAGTTGAGCAGGATTGCAGCACCGATCACCAGCGTGGCACGCCGCGAAGAACCCCGGAAGGCCGCACCGATCCCCGCTTTGCTGTGCTCGTCGTAATCGACACCGTACGTTTGCGCCACGGCCTGCGCCTGGCTCACGTCACCTTTCTTGCGCAGTTGCGTGATGCGTTGGTGAATCTGGAACTGCGGGCTTTCCTTGAGCTTGCGCGCCATGATCGCGATGATAATCGCCGGGATGGCCGCAAACACGAAGCAGCCCTGCCAGCCGATGATCGGCAACAACACCGCCGTCAGACCGGCCGCGATCAACGCGCCGACCGGCCAGCCGCCCTGCACCAGGCTGTAAATGAAGCCACGGCGCTTGGCCAGTCGCGGGTCATCAGACGCCGCGTAGATTTCGCTCAGGTAGGTCGCGTTGACCGTCTCTTCGGCGTACCCCAAACCGCCCAGTGAGCGAATCAGGATCAGCGGCGACTTGCCCCACGACCCGCCAATGGCCGTGAGCGCCGAACAGATCGCCGAACCGCTCACGGTGAAAATGATACCCACGCGCCGTCCCAGGCGATCTACCAGCGGACCGATGGCCAGTGCCACCACCGCCGTGCCGACCGCGACCCAGGTCGCGATTTCGGCCTGTTCGACCTCACTCCAGCTGAAATGCCGACCGATTTCCGGTAACAGCGTGCCAAACAGAATGAAGTCGTATACCGCAAACACCCACGCGAAAAACGCAATCCATGTGGCGAACCGTACTTGGTCCGGAGTCAGTTGCTCAGGTTTCCAGCCGGTCAGGTCGAGCTTATTGTATATGGACATGAGTGACGCCTCGGACAGGGCAATGAATCAGCGGGTACGGGGATTGCGACGCACGAAGTCGTCGGCAATCTCGTCGAACGTGACGAACTTGACGCCAGCATGGCTTTGAATGTGCTCGATCAAGCGCTCCAGCATCAGCAGCACTTGCGGGCGACCAGACACGTCCGGGTGAATGGTCATGGTGAAAACGGCGTGTTCGTGTTCGCGATACACCCAGTCGAACTGGTCGCGCCACATTTCTTCCAGGTGCCGGGGGTTGACGAAACCGTGGCTGTTGGGCGCTTTCTTGATGAACATCATCGGCGGCAGGTCATCGAGGTACCAGTTGGCCGGGATCTCCACCAGGTCGGTTTCTTCACCGCGCACCAACGGCTTCATCCAGGTGTCAGGGTGCTGGCTGTAGTCGATCTTGGTCCACTTGTCGCCGACGCGAACGTAATACGGGTGAAAGTCGTTGTGCATCAGGCTGTGGTCGTACTTGATGCCTTTCTTGAGCAACAGCTCGTTGGTGACGTTGCTGAACTCCCACCAGGGCGCGACGTAACCGGTCGGGCGCTTGCCGGTCATTTGGGTGATCAGATCGATGGACTTGTCGAGAACGATCTCTTCCTGCTCCGGGGTCATGGCAATCGGGTTTTCATGGCTGTAGCCATGCACGCCGATTTCATGACCGGCGTCTGCCACCGCTTTCATCTGCTCGGGAAAGGTCTCCATCGAATGCCCCGGAATGAACCAGGTGGTGCGCAGGCCATAACGCTCGAACAGCTTGAGCAGACGTGGCGCCCCGACCTCACCGGCGAACAGCCCGCGCGAAATATCGTCCGGCGAATCTTCACCGCCGTACGAGCCGAGCCAGCCTGCGACTGCATCGACATCCACACCAAACGCACACAGAATTTCTTTGGCCATCTTGGTTCTCCCGCTGGTTATCAGATCGGCACCGCAAGGGTCTGCGCGCGTGCCGGTTGGTAAGGGTTCACATGTGTGTTGACTCAAGCGGCCTCAAACAGCAGCGACTCGACCGCCAGCGCGGCGCGCAGCAGGCGGGCGTCTTCCCCGGCGGGAGCGCTGACCAGTAGTCCGGTAGGCAAGCCCGCTGCATCGACTCCGCTGGGCAGCGATACGCCCGGCATGTTCAGCAGGCTGCCCGGCATCGTCAGGCGCAGCGTGGCCAGGTTGGTTTGAACGAACAGCTCGTCGTCGGCCAACAAGGGCGCCAGTGGCGGTGCGACATGGGCGACGCTTGGGGTGAGCAACAGTGCGCCATCGAGTTCGGCGGCCAATTGCTCCTGCAATTGCTCGCGCGCGCCGTACAAATTGACCAGCAGGCTGGCCGGCATGTGCCGAGCAGCCTCCAGACGCTTGCGAACCCTGGGGTCAAGCTGGTTTGCGGCGTCGCTGTCCAGCAACGTTTGATGCAGCGCGAAGGCTTCTGCAGCGCCCAGCCAGCCTTGCTGCCGAATCAGTTGCAAGGTGGCCTGAAAGGCCTGGCAGGGACGCACCTCGATCAGCGCGCCGCTGTCATGCAGGATGCCGATAGCACGCAGCAGGTTGTCACGCACCGCAGGCTCGACGCGCTCATCCTCCAGCACGGCTTTGTCGATCAGAAAACGCTGGCTGGCCAGACTGCGCGGTATCAATGAAGACGGTGTGCTGCGCGCGCAAAGCAGATCATCGATCACCAGCGCATCCCGTACGCTGCGGGTCAGCGGACCGATGCTGTCCAGGGTCAGCGCCAGCGGAAACACGCCGTCGCGGCTATAACGGCGGCTGGTGCTGCGAAACCCGACCAGGCCATTGAAGGCGGCAGGAACACGGATTGAACCGGCGGTGTCGGTGCCCATCGCAATCGGCACGATCCCGGCAGCCACTGCCACCGCAGAACCGGAGGACGAACCGCCAGGGACGCGTGGCGAGCTGTCGCTCATCGGGTTGACCGGCGTGCCGAAATGCGGATTCAGGCCCAGCCCGGAATAGGCGAATTCGCTGAGGTTGGTCTTGCCCAGACTGATCATGCCGGACCGTGCCAGCAGGCCGACGCTCGGGGCGTCCAGCAAGGCAGGCGACAGGCTCTTGCGTACCGCGGCGCCTGCGGTTGTGATGCAGCCGGCCACATCAAAGAGGTCTTTCCAGGCAATCGGTACGCCGTCGAACGGGCTCAATGGTTGCCCCTGCTTCCAGCGGGCGGCAGAGGCTTCGGCTTCCCGACGGGCACGCTCGACACTCAGGGAAATAAACACGTTGTCGATCTGCGATGCCTGCTGCAGGGCCTTGTCCAGGACCTGCAACGGGTCACTGCGACCTTGGGCGAAATCCTCTGCCATTGCACAGGCGTCCTGGCGAACGCTGGAACTCCTGATATCAATCATGAAGACGCACCCTATAAATGTACTTATTAATAAAATGTACATTTTATAGAGGCAGATTTCATGCCAATCTGCTGGCACTGTAAGGTTTTCCAGTCAACCGTTCTTCATGATCAAGCTGGAACATGCGTACTAGAACGCCTCGTAACACATCGTTGCTTCCCTCATCTGGCGATCTGCGAGCAATTCAATACGTCATAAAGAAATAATGTATCTTTTACAAAAGGTACATTTCAGTGCAAAAAAGTAACGGTGGCCCCATGAGCGAGCATCGGAACGTAGCCCAAGGTGACAGTGACGCTTCTGTGCGAGAATCGCCCGTCAGTCGCCAGAAGTGTATGAGACCCATGTCAGAAGAGGACGCGCGTACCGCATCGCGCTACACCATGATCCGTGAGGTGTTGCGTAACGCCATCGTCACGGGCGCGGCCGCCAAGGGACTGGTGCTGCTTGAGGCCCCGCTGGCAGAACTGTTCGGCACCAGTCGAGTGCCAGTGCGCAAGGCGCTCAACCTGCTGCATGAAGAAGCGCTGATCAGCCGTTTCGATGGCCGGGGTTATCTGGTCAACCCGGAACGCCAGGACGTGGAACCGTTACGATTGAGCCTGAGCCACAAACAGTTTGGCCTGGACAGCAGTGAGGAACTGGTCGACACACGCCCGCTTGGCGAGCGCATACACGACGAAATCGGCGCGGCATTGTCGGCCTGCATCGCGTTTGGTCATTACCGGCTGGATGAACAGAGCGCCGCGCAGCATTACGGTGTCAGCCGCGCCGTGGTGCGTGAGGCATTGATGCGCTTGCGCGATCGCGGCCTGGTGGAAAAAGAACCCTACTCGCAATGGCTGGCCGGACCGCTGACGGCTCGGGAGATTACCGAAGATTACGAGCTGCGCGCCTGCCTTGAACCGGAGGCCTTGCGGTTGACCGCACCGCAGTTGGGCCGTGAAACACTTGAGGCGATGCTGGCCAGGGTCATACAGGCGCAAAACGCGGAGCAATGCAGCCTGGAGGAGATCGAGCGCATCGAGGATGACCTGCATCAGCAATGCCTGGCAGGCCTGCAGAACCGCAAGATCTCGACCCTGATCAGTCAGGCGCAGAGCCCGATGATCATCAACCGGATTTTTTACCGGTTGCTGGACATCGGGGCAGACGAAGCGATGCTGGCCGAACACCGGCTGATCATCGAGCTGTTGCTGCACGGCGCGTTTGACGCCGCGGCACTCAACCTCAAGGAACACCTGCAACGCGCACGACAACGCATGCTCCAGCGCCTGAAGGTGCTATCGGTGTTGCCGGAGCAGGAGGTGCCGGGGTATCTGACGCGGCTGAGTTGAAAGAGGCATGCGTCGCGTCACGACCGGCACCCCACTGATGTCACGTTACTTACCGATCACTTCGCCGCGCATCGGCGCCAGCCGGGCGATGAGGCGGTTTTGCACGGGAACCGGGATGTTCTCAGCGTCCATCGATGCGATCAGGTTCTCGACCAGTGCGTTGAAGTCGCTGGGCGTCAGGTGCTGGCCCTTGTGGGACTCCGCCATGCTGTCGCCAGTGTAGCGGCACGGGCCGCCAGCTTCGACGCAGAGCTTATCGACCAGCTTGTCGCGCAGCAGCACGATATTGACCTTTTTGAAGTGCTCGACGATGCGGTCGTCCTTGGCCACATTCATCAGCATGCCTTCGACAATCCGCTGGATACCGGCACGCTGACCGAGGTCCTGATAAAGGCTGTCGTCCTTCGGCGGTTGTTGGGCACACGCGGCCAGCACTGTCAGCACCACACAGATCAGCAAACGCCTCATCAGAAACTCCCCTGCACAGACAGATACGTGCCGTTCTGGTTGTCCAGCGTGGCGATTTCGCCCAGACGGGCGTAGGCCAACACGACCGACAGGTGCTTGTTGGGGAAATACCCGACAAACATATCGGCCCAATCGCTTTCACCCGCAAATGAAAGGTTGTCCGGCTTTTCGCGGTACTCGACACCCATGGCCCAGCGAGGGTTGAACAGGACCGCAACCGACCCCTCTTTCAACACGCTGCGGCTGTCGCGCCGATCCCCGCCGAAGCCCAACAGGCCGGTTTCATTGGCGCGGCTGTAACGCAGTCCGCCGTTGACCACAACGTTGTAGCCGAACGCGGCCCCCATGAACAAACGGCTGGCCGTCAGGTAGCCTTCGACGTCCGAATCGCGCTGAGCCCCTACCAGGCTGGGGATCAGAAAATCGTTCTGATGCTTGTACTGAACCCCCAGCGACACCTGCGGCAGGCTGTCGTAGATCAAATCACCGAACAGCCGCAGCTTGACGCCAAACACGTCCTGGCTGAGGTTGTCGTCAGGCAGGCTGAGTTTGTGCTGCAGATTGCTGATGTCGAAGCGCTGATGCGCGTAGGAAAACTCGACCCGATTCCCGTAAGCGACGGCAAGGCCCGCCACATCGAGGTTGTAGTCCGGCAGATTCACATGCGTGGCGAAAGCGGTGGCACCCCATTCGCCCTGTTCGCTGTAGCCGGTGATCACCGCCCACGGCGTGATGCCGCCACCGGCGCTGCCTTCAATACTGGTTGCACCGCCCGTGGCGATCAACCGCCCGTTATCAGCCAGCGCAAGCGTCGGGATGACCCCGGACACACTCACCAGCACGCCCCCCAACAGCATCGAGATTTTGTAGGACATGGCTTAATTCACATTGAGTCGGGGTGGAGCCTGAGTCTCGGCGATCCACGCTTCGAATGCCGAGGCCGTCAGCGGACGACTGATCAGATAACCTTGTGCAGTATCGCAGTGCCAGCGCCGGAGCAAGTCCAGGCTGTGCTGATACTCGACACCTTCGGCCACCACCTTCAGCCCCAGGTTATGGCTCATTTCGATGGTCGAGCGGACGATGACGGCATCTTCACTGGTTTCGTCGAGATCACGTACGAACGACTGGTCGATTTTCAATTCCTGTACGGGCAACCGTTTCAAGTGCGCGAGTGACGAATAGCCCGTGCCGAAATCGTCGACCGACAGGCTGATGCCGCAATCACGCAGACGGTGCAGCACCACCAGGGCTTTTTCCGGCTCGCTCATGATGGCGCTCTCGGTAATCTCGAATACCAGTTGTTCGGCAGGCAAGGCGTATTGCTTGAGCAATTTCAGGACATACGCCGCCAGGTCATCGCCTAACAGGTCGTCGGCGGAAATGTTCACGGACACCTGCAGCACCAGACCGCGCTGGCGCCAGTCGGCCAGTTGGCGTATGGCATCCTCGATCACCCAATTGGTGAGCAGGTTAATGCTGCCGGTACGCTCGGCCAGAACGATGAATTCAGCAGGCGAGACATTACCAAACTGAGGGTGGGACCAGCGCAGCAAAGCTTCGGCCTGACGAACATAGCCTTGGCGGATGTCCAGCTTGGGCTGGTAATGCAGCATCAGCTCGCCATTCTGCGGTGCCTTGCGCAGGTCGCGGATCAGGCTGATCTGACGCTGGTGAGCCAGGTCGCTACCGGTCTGGTAGATCTGCAGGCGGCCAGGAAGCAATGCTGCATCCTTGCGCGCGATAGCGGCACGGTTGACCAGTTCCTGAGCGGAATCGCCGTGTTCCGGGTAAACCGTGATGCCAATGCAGCATTCAAGGGCGAGGTCCTGATTGTCGACACGCAGCGGCTCATTGAGCAGACGTTGCGCAGCGTCAGCGATGCCCACCGCGCCGTCATCGGATGTGTTGTCGAGCAGTAACAGAAATTCATTGGCGCTCAGCCGCGCGACCGTATCACCGGACCGCACGATGCCCTGCAAGCGCAAGGCAACCTGACGCAACACCTGCTCGACACCCTCGGCACCTGCGCTTTCGCTGATTGTCGTCAGGTTCTCGACACTGAGGTACAACAAGGCAAACCGACGCTGGGCCGCAATCAGGCTGCCCAGACGCTCCATGATCAGGGCGCGGTTAGGCAGCCCGGTCAGGTTGTCGTGCAACGCGTTATGCGCCAACTGCCCTTCACGCATGGCAATGCCGTGCTGCATGGTGTTGATCGCGCTGGCGAGCATGCCCAGTTCGTCACTGCGGGCCATGCTGACCGGCGTCTCGTAATCACCGTCACCAATGCGCTTGGCAGCAATCGCAAGTGCCCGTACCGGCAGCGAAACGCTTCGGGCCAGCGCCAGCGTACCGATCAACGACGCCAGCAAGGCGGCCATGGATATCCAGAAAATCTTCTCGTCCAGCGGCGCAAACGCCTGAAAAGCCTTGTCCAGCGGGCTTTGCAACAAGGCAATGACTTGCCCGTCAACACCATTGCTGCTTTTGGCGAGTATCAGGGTCTGGCTGAGAAAGTTGAGGTTTGATTGCTCGGTCAGCAGCATCTGCCCTTCGGAGGAGCTGCGCATCAGCTGGATCAGGCCCGCATGCAAGGCGGGCGGCTGGGTGCTGATCAAATCCCCGACCTTGCCGTCTTCTACGGTCAGAAAAGACACTTCCAGACCACTGAGCGAGCGCAGTTCCTCGGCGATTTCGCTGTCGATGGTGAACCCCATGACCACTCGACCAATCGGCAATGGCGCCAGCACGGTGCTTTCGACCAGCAGGTGAGGGATCCCACCGCCCGGGACAATAAGGACGGACTGCCCGGCACGCTTGGCCGCGCGCAGGGCCTGGTCGTAAATGAACCTCGAACCTTCAGGTACTTCGGCCACGGTGCTGGCGACCACCATGCCATCCATGCCCAGCAAAAACATGTCGCTGGCATTGATGCGCTTGCCATGATTGAGCAATACGGAACGAATGGTCGATGAGTCAGCACTGGCCACTGCATCGCGAAAACCGAAGTCGGCCGACAGCAATTGCACGCCGTCACGCAGGCGTTTGCCCCGCGAATCAATCAGACGTTCAAACACCCGGCTACCGACTTCCAGTTGCGCCTGAGCCTGGGTGCGCACGGCATCTCCGGTGGCAACCTTGACCGCGAGGTAGACGGCGCCCACGACGATGAGCAACAGGGCAATCAGAACCCCGGCGATACGCGCCTGAAAGCTGACTTTAAATTTCATTCATGTGCGGCCTTGTGGAAGGCATCGCCGAATCCGCCGGGCGCAGGCCTGGCGGGCTTGTCCTCGGCCTTCGCCTCAAGCGGCAGGCTGAAGCGCTGGGTCAGGCCCGCGGCAGGCACGTCGAATTCGCCGCCCGAGACTGGCTGCATGCCTTCGATCTGCGGGTGCCAGAGCGTGGCGACGTAATGACCGACCGGCACTTGATCAAACCTGACCTGGCCGTTGCTGTCCGTCACACCGAACCAGGGCTCGTCCGTGACGTAGATATAGCCCACCATCCAGTCATGAATGTTGCAGCCCAGTACCACGACACCGGGCTTGTCGAACAGCAACGGGTCGGAGGGCGTACCCTCATACAGCCGCAGCTCGAAGCGCTTGGCCGGGGAAAAGGAGTAGACCTGATGGCGGATGTTGTCGCTGTTGGGAAACTTGACCTGAGTGCCGGTGTGAACGGCCAAAACATGTGGCGAGAACTCTTGATCACGTTGGTCCATCGAGGCCTGAAGCACAAGCGGCGCGGCACCGGGCGGCCCTTTGAGCGTGACCACCGCGTCGGCGACCGGTTTGCCCTGATTGTCGAGCATCTGCGCCGTGAAGGTCGCGGCCGATGCCGTCGCAGCGGCTGCCATGCACAGTCCGGCCAGCATTGCCTTGATAAATCCGTTACTCATACCTGACTCAACCCATAGCGGCAGCGCCGCAAATAAATAATCCAGCGCTGTGCTGCCTCCCTCAAGGCCACGAAACAGCGGTTTTATTGTCGCTTTACAGACTATCGACCAAGACTATTGAAACCTGAGGGTCACTGCCCCATCTAAGAGCCATGTTCAACTTCTCAGGTGCCCCATGAGCGACCAGCAGACAGACTCGCCAGATTTGCCCGATGACGCAGACGAGCACGACGTGTCTCTGAGTTCCGACAGCACCTCGCTTGCCTTGCCCGGTCAGAACCTGCCGGACAAGGTCTACATCATCCCGATCCACAACCGCCCGTTCTTCCCGGCGCAGGTTCTGCCGGTCATCGTCAACGAAGAGCCGTGGGCCGAAACGCTGGAACTGGTCAGCAAGTCCGAGCACCACTCGCTGGCGCTGTTCTTCATGGACACCCCCCAGGAAGATCCGCGCCACTTCGACACGGCCGCGCTGCCCGAGTATGGCACTCTGGTCAAGGTTCACCACGCCAGTCGCGAAAACGGTCGCCTGCAGTTTGTAGCGCAGGGCCTGAGCCGCGTGCGCATTCGTACCTGGCTCAAGCACCATCGTCCGCCGTACCTGGTGGAAGTCGAGTACCCGCAACAGCCCAATGAGCCTACCGACGAGGTGAAGGCTTACGGCATGGCCCTGATCAATGCGATCAAGGAACTGCTGCCGCTCAACCCGCTGTACAGCGAAGAACTGAAGAACTACCTCAATCGCTTCAGCCCCAACGACCCCTCGCCGCTCACCGACTTCGCCGCGGCCCTGACCTCTGCAACCGGCGTAGAACTGCAGCAGGTGCTCGATTGCGTGCCGATGCTCAAGCGCATGGAAAAAGTCCTGCCGATGCTGCGCAAGGAAGTTGAAGTGGCGCGGCTGCAGAAAGAAATCTCCGCCGAGGTGAACCGCAAGATCGGTGAACACCAGCGTCAGTTCTTCCTCAAGGAACAGCTCAAGGTCATCCAGCAGGAACTCGGGCTGAGCAAAGACGACCGCAGCGCCGACATCGAACAGTTCGAGCAGCGCCTGGAGGGCAAAACCCTGCCACCGCAGGCTCGCAAGAAGTTCGACGAGGAAATCGGCAAACTCAAGGTGCTGGAAACCGGGTCCCCCGAATACGCCGTAACCCGCAATTATCTGGACTGGACCAGTTCGTTGCCGTGGGGCGTCTACGGTGCAGACAAGCTGGACCTCAAGCACGCACGCAAGGTGCTTGACCAGCACCACGCCGGGCTGGATGACATCAAGGCACGGATTCTCGAATTCCTCGCCGTCGGCGCCTATAAAGGCGAAATCAGCGGTTCGATTGTGTTGCTGGTCGGTCCGCCGGGCGTGGGCAAAACCAGTGTCGGACGCTCGATTGCCGAGTCCCTGGGCCGCCCCTTCTACCGTCTGAGCGTGGGCGGCATGCGTGACGAGGCCGAGATCAAGGGCCATCGCCGCACTTACATCGGCGCCCAGCCGGGCAAGCTGGTGCAGGCGCTGAAAGACGTCGAAGTCATGAACCCGGTCATCATGCTCGATGAAATCGACAAGATGGGTCAGAGCTATCAGGGCGATCCGGCTTCTGCGCTGCTGGAAACCCTGGACCCGGAACAGAACGTCGAGTTTCTCGATCACTATCTGGACCTGCGTCTGGACCTGTCCAAAGTCCTGTTCGTGTGTACCGCCAACACCCTGGACTCGATCCCCGGCCCGTTGCTGGACCGGATGGAAGTCATTCGCCTGTCCGGCTACATCACTGAAGAAAAACTGGCGATTGCCAAGCGTCACCTGTGGCCCAAGCAACTGGCGAAGGCGGGTGTTGCCAAGAACAAGCTGACCATCAGCGACACCGCCCTGCGCGCGGTTATCGAGGGCTACGCGCGGGAAGCCGGCGTGCGGCACCTGGAAAAACAGCTCGGCAAACTGGTGCGCAAAGCCGTCGTCAAGCTGCTGGATGCGCCCGATTCGGTGATCAAGATCGGTCCAAAAGACCTGGAAGCCTCGCTGGGCATGCCGGTGTTCCGTAGCGAACAGGTGCTGTCGGGGGTTGGTGTCATCACGGGTCTGGCCTGGACCAGCATGGGCGGCGCGACCTTGCCGATCGAAGCGACCCGTATTCACACGCTGAACCGTGGCTTCAAGCTGACGGGGCAGTTGGGTGATGTCATGAAAGAGTCGGCAGAAATCGCCTACAGCTACGTCAGCGCCAATCTGTCAAAGTTTGGTGGCGACGCGAAGTTCTTCGATGAAGCGTTCGTCCATGTTCACGTTCCCGAGGGTGCAACCCCGAAAGACGGACCGAGCGCGGGCGTGACCATGGCCAGTGCTCTGCTGTCACTGGCGCGTAATCAGGCACCGAAGAAAGGCGTCGCCATGACCGGCGAGCTGACCCTCACCGGGCATGTCCTGCCCATTGGTGGCGTGCGTGAAAAGGTCATTGCGGCCCGTCGTCAGAAAATCCACGAGTTGATCTTGCCTGAGCCCAATCGTGGCAATTTCGAAGAACTGCCGGACTACCTGAAGGAAGGCATTACCGTCCACTTCGCCAAGCGCTTTGCCGATGTGGTGAAAGTGTTGTTCTAGAGGTTGATGCCAACGCGGAGCATTGGCACGAGAGGCGTTCTATCGGACGCCTCTCGTTCCGCACGCTCCAGCGTGGGAATGCAGTTCTGGGCGAGAGACGTGCCGTACTCCCCCGCAAAACTTCAATCGGTTATCCTCCGGCATCGTCTCGCACTATCGGAACCTGCCATGACCCCTGCCCGTTTTGTTGCACCGTTGAGCCTTGCGCTGCTGACAGCGTGCGCCCAGACACCCAAAAACATCGTTTCCATCGACACGCAAGGCGACTGCCCTTTGACCCTCAAAGCGGGCCAGACGCTGATCCTCACGCTGCCCAGCAGTCCAACCACCGGCTTTCGCTGGCTGACCCAGAACCCGGCGCAGAATATCCTGCGCAGCCTTGGGCCTGAGGTGTATGCCAATGCCGAAAGCAAGGAAATGGTCGGCAGCGGCGGGCAATCCGTGTGGCGCTACAAGGCCACTGACGCCGGCACCGGGAAGCTGATAATGACTTACCAGCAGCCCTGGGCTCAAGAAGTCCCGCCGGAACAGACCTTTGAATGCGCAATCACGGTGAACTGACGCTTTCGGTGCGACTTGTCCGACCGTACACGCTGCACCATGCATCCCGGCGACAACTTGGCTAGAATGCCCGCCTTTCAAAGCCTTCGCCGGAACTGCCGTGAGCAAAGAACCCGACCGTATTTTCGCCCAGCCGCTGGCTCAGGTGCCTGACTTCGCCTTCAACGAAGACGTCGTGCGGGTGTTCCCGGACATGATCAAGCGCTCGGTGCCCGGCTACCCGACGATTGTCGAAAACCTGGGTGTGCTCGCGGCGCAATTTGCGCAGCCCGATACCGTTCTGTATGACCTGGGCAGCTCGCTGGGCGCTGTGACTCAGGCCCTGCGCCGCCATGTGCGCAGTGAAGGGTGCGAAGTCATTGCAATAGACAACTCCAGCGCGATGGTCGAGCGTTGCCGTGAATACCTCAATGCGCAGAACTCCATGTTTCAGGAGTTGCTGCCGGTGCAGGTCATCGAGGGCGATATTCTGGCGCTGGAGTTCAAGCCCGCTTCGGTGGTGGCGCTGAACTTCACCCTGCAATTCATCGCACCGGATCAGCGCCTGGCACTGCTGGGCCGCATTCGTAAAGCATTGGTGCCGGGCGGCGCGTTGATACTCTCGGAGAAACTGCGTTTCAACGATGAACCGGAACACGCGCTGCTGACGGACCTGCACATTGCCTTCAAGCGTGCCAACGGCTACAGCGATCTGGAAATTTCCCAGAAACGCAGCGCCATCGAAAACGTCATGAAACCCGACAGCCTCGAAGAACACCGACAGCGCCTGCTTGCTGCCGGTTTTTCCAAGGTGGTGCCGTGGTTTCAATGCCTTAACTTTGCCTCGTTGATAGCCCTGCCATGATTGATCTCGCCCCCCTTGTCCGCCGTCTGGCGGGAACCCCTCTGGCTGAGTGGGCCAACGGTCTGCAAGCCCAACTCGACACCAAAATGACCAAGGGTCACGGTGATTTGCAGCGCTGGCAAAGTGCGCTGGACGCATTACCAGACCTGCGACCTGCCACGGTCGACCTGACTGACAGCTTTACCCTGGAAACCGAATGCAATGGTGAAACCCGCACCGTGCTGCGCAAGGCTCTGCTCGGCTTGTCACCGTGGCGCAAAGGGCCTTTCAACGTGTTTGGCGTGCATATCGATACCGAATGGCGCTCGGACTGGAAGTGGTCGCGGGTGTCGCCGCACCTCGACCTGAAGGGCAAGCGTGTTCTGGACGTGGGTTGTGGCAACGGTTATTACCAGTGGCGCATGCTCGGTGCCGGGGCCGACAGCGTGATCGGTGTAGACCCCAACTGGCTGTTCTTCTGCCAGTTCCAGGCCATGCAACGCTACCTGCCCGATCTCCCCGCCTGGCACTTGCCCTTCGCCCTCGAAGACCTGCCCGCCAACCTTGAGGGCTTCGACACGGTGTTCTCGATGGGCGTGCTGTATCACCGCAAATCGCCCATCGACCATTTGCTGGCGTTGAAAGACTGCCTGGTGAAAGGTGGCGAGCTGGTCATGGAAACGCTGGTCATACCGGGCGATGTGCATCAGGTGCTGGTGCCGGAAGACCGTTATGCACAGATGCGCAACGTGTGGTTCCTGCCGTCAGTGCCTGCGCTGGAGTTGTGGATGCGTCGCGCAGGGTTCACCGATGTGCGCTGCGTCGACGTCAGCCACACGACGGTCGAAGAACAGCGCAGCACCGAATGGATGCGCTTCCAGTCCCTGAGCGATTACCTGGACCCCACCGATCACAGCAAGACCGTCGAAGGCCTGCCCGCGCCGATGCGCGCGGTGATCGTGGGGCGCAAGCCTTGATCGAGGGTTTACCTGGCTGCCGCCACGATCAGCGCTTTCATCTCTGAAACCGCTGCTTTGAACCCTACGAACAGAGCATGAGCCACCAGCGCGTGGCCGATGTTCAGTTCGTTGATGCCCTTGATCGCTGCGACGGCTTCGACGTTGTGATAATGCAGGCCGTGGCCGGCATTGACGATCAGGCCCTGAGCGAGACCAAAGGCTACGCCGTCGGCCACACGCTGCAGTTCTTCAGCCACTTCAGTCGGCGTCTGGGCATCGGCATAACGGCCGGTGTGCAGCTCGATGGCTGGCGCGCCGACGCGCTTCGAAGCGGCAATCTGGCGCTCATCGGCGTCGATGAACAACGAAACCTCGCAGCCGATTTTCGCCAGCCGCTCGACCGCTGACTTGATCCGCGCTTCCTGGCCCGCGACATCCAGCCCGCCTTCGGTGGTCAGCTCCTGGCGTGTCTCCGGCACCAGGCAGATATGCGCCGGGCGAATGCGCTCGGCAAACGCGAGCATTTCTTCGGTCACGCCCATCTCGAAGTTCATGCGGGTCTGCAACACGTCCTTGAGCAACAGGACATCGCGCTCCTGAATATGTCGGCGGTCTTCGCGCAGGTGAACGGTAATCCCGTCAGCGCCCGCCTCCTCAGCGTCCAGCGCGGCTTTGACCGGGTCCGGGTAACGCGTGCCGCGGGCCTGACGCAGGGTGGCCACGTGATCAATGTTCACGCCAAGAAGGATGCGAGTGCTTTGGGTCACGGTTTTCTCCAGAAAGTGGACAAGCTGGTTGCTTAAGACCTGGGGCTATTTGAAGCCGACGGATAACGCAGAGCATAAAGCCTGATCACGGCTTGCGAAACAGTTCGCGACTGACCAGCGGGCGCCCGCCCAGATGCACCGCAAGCGCCTGACGCATCAGACGCTTGGCTGCTGACAAGGCACCCGGAACGTTCCAGTCCGCCTCGGACATCGCCAGCAATTCGGCACCCTGGAACAGGCCGGGCTGGAGCAGGTAAACCCGCTCAAGGCCAGCGTCCACTTGCAGACGATACATGCCATCCGAAGCCAGCGGCTCGCCATTGATGTCGGCGTCCATCGCAAAGCCATAGCCGAGGTCATCCAGCAACCGCCATTCAAACGAGCGCAATAACGGTTCCAGCGGACGGCCCAGCGCGAGCGCCAGCAACGTGGCGGCGTAGTGTTCAAACACGGCAGGATGCGGGTCTTCGGCAGGCAGCAGACGAATCAGCAGTTCGTTGAGGTACATGCCGCTGAACAGCGCCTCGCCGGTCATCCAGGTGGCAACACCTGCGCTTTCCATACGACCGACATTCTTTAGTTCGCCACGGCCACGAAATTCGACCTCAAGCGGCACGAACGGGCGTGCCAGCGAGCCGGCCTTGCCTTTCGCACTGCGCAAGACCGCACGCAGGCGACCTTGAGGCGTCAGAAAATCGACCAGCGCGCTGTTTTCACGATACGCACGGCTGTGCAGCACATAAGCAGGTTGGCCGGTGGGCGTGCTCATCGGGCGGGCTCGGAAGAGAAAGGTTCGCCCGACCGGAAAACGGTCGGGCGAAGGGACAGCTTAAAGGTCGCCGTAGCCCAGCGAGCGAAGTGCGCGCTCGTCATCGGACCAACCGCCTTTGACCTTGACCCACAGGTTGAGCATGACTTTGGAGTCGAACAGCAGCTCCATGTCGCGGCGGGCATCGCTGCCGATACGCTTGATGCGGTCGCCCTTGTCGCCAATGATGATCTTCTTCTGCCCATCGCGCTCGACGAGGATCAGCGCATGGATATGCAGGGTGCGACCCTGCTGCTTGAACTCTTCGATTTCGACGGTGATCTGGTACGGAAGCTCGGCACCCAACTGGCGCATGATCTTTTCGCGAACCAGCTCGGCTGCCAGAAAGCGGCTGCTGCGGTCGGTGATCTGATCTTCAGGGAAGAAGTGATCGTTCTCTGGAAGATGGGTGGCGATCAGGCCTTCCAGTGCTTCCAGGTTATGGCCGTGCTGCGCCGAAATCGGCATGATGGAGGCGTTTGGCAGTTGGCCTTGCAGCCACTCCAGGTGCGGCATCAGGTCGCTTTTGTCTTCAATGCGGTCAGTCTTGTTGATCGCCAGAATGACCGGCCCTTCGACGTACTGAACGCGCTCCAGCACCATCTGGTCTTCGTCGGTCCAGCGAGTACGGTCCACAACGAAAATCACCACATCGACGTCTTTCAATGCAGCCGACGCGGTCTTGTTCATGTAGCGGTTGAGCGCTTTCTCGCCGTTCTTGTGCATACCGGGGGTATCGACATAAATGGCCTGCACGGCCCCTTCTGTCTTGATGCCCAGCATGTTGTGGCGAGTGGTCTGCGGCTTGCGCGACGTGATCGCCAGCTTCTGACCCAGAATATGGTTGAGCAGCGTGGACTTGCCTACGTTAGGACGGCCGACGATGGCAACATAGCCACAGCGTGTTGCAGTTGTATCATTCATGACCGTTCTCCACGCCCAGGGCGATGAGTGCTGCTGCGGCGGCTACCTGTTCGGCAATCCGGCGGCTGACACCCTGTCCTCGGCTCTTTTCATTCAATAGGTTGATCTCGCATTCGACGAAAAACGTCCGGCAATGCGGCTCGCCCTGGATATCCACCACTTCATAACGCGGCAGGTCACAGGCCCGCGACTGGAGAAACTCCTGCAGTCGGGTCTTGGGGTCCTTGTTGGTGTCCACCAGCGTCAGGCTGTCGAACTCGGTCGTCAGCCAGGCCAGCACGCGTTCACGTGCCGCTTCCATGCCCGCATCGAGGTAGATCGCGCCGATCAACGCTTCGAGGGCGTCAGCCAGAATCGACTCGCGGCGGAAGCCGCCACTTTTCAGCTCGCCGGAACCTAGACGCAAGTACTCGCCCAGATCGAAGCCGCGCGCCAGCAATGCCAGGGTTTCGCCCTTGACCAGACGCGCGCGCAAACGCGACAACTGACCTTCACGCGCCTGAGGAAAGCGCTCGAACAACGCTTCGCCTGCCACAAAATTGAGGATCGCATCGCCAAGAAACTCCAGACGCTCGTTGTTGCGCCCGGCAAAACTGCGATGGGTCAGGGCCAGGACCATCAGTTCCTGATCCTTGAAGGTATAGCCGAGCTGACGCTCAAGGCGGCTCAAGGATACGCTCACGGTTTACCCACACTGAATTGCTTGTCGAACTTCAACACCAGATCGATGTTCTGGAACCAGGGTTCACGCTGCTCATAATTCAAATGAGCCTTGAACGCATTGTTCTCCACCGTCACTTTCAACGCCTTGTTCAAATCTATATCCCGAATACTGTTGACCTGCATGTTCTTACCGACATAACCGTAAAATTCGTCGACCGTGGTGATGTCCAGGGCCTGATTGGTGTCGACCGCCTCGATGATTTTGTTCATCGTCATATAGTCGAGGTAATGCGGAACCAGCTTGAAGGCCGTGGTGGTTGCAAACGCGACCAGCGCCAGAACCAGCAGCCATCCCACGAACGAAAAACCTTTTTGAGAAGTAGAGAACTTCATGTTCGACCTCAAAAGTGGACAGCCTGCCCGAGCGGGCCGACTCATCGTTCAGCGGCGCTTCCCGCCAGCCCGAAATGACAAACGGCGCTGCTTCTGGCAGCGCCGCATCGATTACTTGATCAACCCTACGCGTGCAAAATTAGGGAAGTGGCTCAACTTGGGCTCTGGCCAGCTCATCCAGACAGCAAAGGCTTTGCCGACGATGTTCTTGTCCGGCACCATGCCCAGCTCGTCTTTGGGAATATTGGGGTCATCCCAGTAACGGCTATCATTGGAGTTGTCGCGGTTGTCGCCCATCATGAAGTAGTGCGCGGCAGGCACCGTCCACTCGCTGTCAGGCGGCGCACGGTAACGGCTCATTTCCTGACGGATCTGGTGTTCGACGGCACCCAGTTGCTCTTCATAGAGCTCCGCGCTGCCCAGGGTACCCGGCTCGGTACCGATCAGCTTCTTCGCCACCAGTTCGCCGTTGACGAACAGCCGCTTGTCGCTGGTGTAACGAATGCGATCACCCGGCAGGCCGACCACACGTTTGATGTAATTGACGCTCGGGTCGCTTGGGTAGCGGAACACCATCACATCGCCACGCTGCGGATCACCGATCTCGATCACCTTCTGGTCCAGAACCGGCAGACGAATGCCGTACGCGAACTTGTTGACCAGAATGAAATCACCCACATCCAGCGTCGGCTTCATGGAGCCCGAAGGAATCTGGAACGGCTCTACCAGAAACGAACGAAGCACCAGCACGATGAACAGCACCGGAAAGAACGATTTGCCGTACTCAACCAGCAAAGGTTCCTTGTTCAGGCGCTCGACGACAGCAATGTCAGGTTCTCCGACGCTTCCCTGATAGTTCGAAATGGCCGCCCGGCGACGAGGCGCGAGGATGACCATATCAATCAGTGCAAGCACGCCACAGACGAAGACAGCGATGACCAACAACAGCGGGAAATTTAGTGACATAGGACCTGACTATTCCAACCTGAGCACTGCAAGGAAGGCTTCCTGTGGAATTTCCACGTTGCCGACCTGCTTCATGCGTTTCTTACCGGCCTTTTGCTTTTCCAGCAATTTACGCTTGCGGCTGACGTCACCGCCGTAGCATTTGGCCAATACGTTCTTTCTAAGCGCCTTGACGGTTGTCCGGGCCACGATCTGACCGCCAATGGCGGCCTGAATTGCCACGTCGAACATCTGCCGAGGGATCAGCTCTTTCATCTTCTCGGTCAACGCACGCCCTTTGTAGTGCGCGTTGTCACGGTGAACGATCAGCGCCAGTGCATCGACCTTCTCGGCGTTGATCAGTACATCGAGCTTGACCAGGTTGGCCGACTGATAACGATCAAAATGATAATCCAGGGAAGCATAACCGCGGCTGACAGACTTGAGACGATCGAAGAAGTCGAGGACCACTTCGTTCATCGGCAAGTCGTAGCTCACCTGAACCTGGGTGCCGAGGAACAGCATGTCATGCTGAACACCGCGTTTTTCAATGCACAACGTAATGACGTTGCCCAGGTGCTCTTGCGGCACAAGAATATTTGCCCGCACGATCGGTTCGCGCATGTCTTCGATGGCCGACAGGTCCGGCAGCTTGGACGGGTTGTCGACGTAGATCGTTTCGCCGGTCTTCAACAGCAGTTCGAAGATTACGGTTGGCGCAGTGGTGATCAGGTCGAGGTTGTACTCGCGCTCCAGGCGCTCCTGAATGATCTCCATGTGGAGCATGCCCAGGAAGCCGCAACGGAAGCCGAAGCCCAGTGCGTCGGAGCTTTCCGGCAGATATTGCAGCGAGGAATCGTTCAGCGTGAGCTTTTGCAGTGCTTCGCGGAAATCTTCGAAATCGTCGGAGCTGACCGGGAACAGACCGGCGTAGACCTGCGGCTGGATACGCTTGAAGCCGGGCAGCACGTCCACATCAGGCGTGGTGCTCAGGGTCAGGGTGTCACCGACCGGCGCGCCATGAATGTCCTTGATACCCGCAATGATGAAGCCTACTTCACCGGCTTTCAGATCAACGGTTGCCGTGTGCTTGGGGTTGAACACGCCAACACTGTCGACCAGGTGCATCTTGCCGGTGGATTTGACGAGAATCTTGTCGCCCTTCCTGACGCGACCATGACGCACCCGTACCAGAGACACGACGCCCAGGTAGTTATCGAACCAGGAGTCGATGATCAACGCTTGCAGCGGCGCTTCGATGTCGCCGGTCGGCGGTGGAATGGTTGCCACCAGACGCTCGAGCACCTCGTCCACACCCATACCGCTCTTGGCGCTGCACGCCACGGCGTCGGTGGCATCGATGCCGATGATCTTCTCGATCTCTTCCTTGACGCGGTCCGGATCGGCCTGCGGCAAGTCCATCTTGTTCAGGACCGGCATGACCTCAAGGCCCTGCTCGATGGCGGTGTAGCAGTTGGCGACCGACTGGGCTTCAACGCCCTGGCCGGCATCGACCACCAGCAACGCCCCTTCGCACGCCGCCAGGGAACGGCTGACTTCGTAAGTGAAGTCCACGTGGCCCGGGGTGTCGATGAAGTTCAACTGGTAGGTGATACCGTCTTTGGCCTTGTAATACAAAGTGACGCTATGGGCCTTGATGGTGATCCCGCGCTCGCGCTCGAGATCCATGGAGTCGAGCACCTGGGCTTCCATTTCGCGCTCGGACAGGCCACCGCACATTTGAATGAAGCGGTCGGCCAGCGTCGACTTGCCATGGTCAATGTGGGCGATGATGGAGAAATTGCGGATATGACTCAAATCACTCACGGATCAACACTCAAAAAGGTTGCAGGCAGATTGCCCGCCGAAAAATAGCCGGGAATTGTACCTGAACTAAGCAAGAGGCGTCACGCTCGCAGGCACCCGGATCGGGACAGGGCAAACAGACAGTCACAAAAAAGGGTGGCCACGGCCACCCTTTTCGGTCGGATCAGCCCGTTACTCGGACAGTTTGAAGGTAATGAACGTCGCACGGCCCTGACGCAAGACGCGCATCGAGACAGAGCGATCCTTGGGCAGGCTTTTCGCCACATCGGTGAATTGCTTGCTGGACGTGATCGCCTGATTGTTCAGGTGCGTGATCACATCACCCGGCTGCAAGCCGATCAGGGATGCCGGACCGCCAGTGACTTCCTTGATTGCCACGCCGCCTTTGATGTCCAGGGTCTTTTTCTGCTCGGCGGTCAGCTCGATGACCGACACACCCAGGCGATTGCTGCTGCGCTCGGCACCGGAGCCTGGAATATCACCCATTTCCTGACCTTCGTCAGGCAGCGCGCCCACAGTTACCGTCAGCTTCTGACGCTTGCCGTCACGGATCACTTCAAGCTCGGCCTTGCTGCCGTCCTTGAGGTTACCGATCAGGTGCGGCAGGTCGGCCGACATGACGATAGGCTGGCCGTTGGCACTGAGAATCACATCACCCACCTGCAACCCGCCCTTGGCAGCCGGGCCATCTTCAAGCACCTGCGCCACCAGCGCACCGGCCGGCTTGTCCAGCCCGAACGACTCGGCAAGGTCTTTGTTCACTTCCTGGATGACCACACCCAGCCAGCCGCGACTGACTTTGCCGTTGGCCTTGAGCTGATTGGCCACGTCCATCGCAACATCGATCGGAATGGCAAACGACAGCCCCATGAAACCGCCGGAGCGCGTGAATATCTGCGAGTTGATCCCGACCACTTCACCTGCCATGTTGAACAGCGGACCACCCGAGTTACCCGGGTTGATCGCTACGTCAGTCTGAATGAACGGCACGTAGGTGTCGTTCGGCAGACTGCGGCCTTTGGCACTGACGATACCTTTGGTCACCGAGTGGTCAAAACCGAACGGCGAACCGATTGCCAGTACCCACTCGCCCACTTTGAGCGTGTTCGAGTTGCCCAGTTTGGCCGTTGGAAGGTCCTTGCCGTCGATTTTCAGAACCGCCACATCGGTACGCGGATCAGTGCCGACCAGCTTGGCTTTCAGCTCGCTACGGTCAGAAAGACGCACCAGAATTTCGTCGGCGCCATCGATGACGTGGTTGTTGGTCAACACATAGCCGTCAGGCGAGATAATGAACCCCGAGCCCAGCGACTGAGCCTCGCGCTGGCGATCGCCCTTTCCGGCTCCCGGCGCACGGGAGCCCGGCGGCATGCTGCGCTCCAGAAACTCGCGCAACATCGGCGGCAAGCCTTCCAGATCAGGCATCTGCTGATTGGCGACGGCGCGGTCCGGCAATTTCTGGCGAGTACTGATATTCACCACCGCAGGCGATGCCTGCTCGACCAGCCCGGTAAAATCCGGCAGGTTCTCGGCCTGCGCCGTGGCAACCTGTCCGAGCATCAGCACGGCGGCAATCAATGAGAAGTAAGATTTCATGCGTGGTATCGACATACGGCTCCCGTTCGTAACGAGCAAATTAAGCAGTACAGAGCACCTGACTCAGAGACCCGGAGCAGCGATGCTCATTCCAGAGTCAGATATGGGGCCCACAAACGACAAAGGCCAGAGCTGCGAGGCTGTGACCTATAGAAAAAAAACGGTTTTTTTGCAACTCGCAAACCTCACCAAACATTTCAGCTCCTCGCCCAAGGCCAGTTTGACTGCGGTCTGGCGGCTCATCGAACCCAAGATGAAAAATTTTACATCTTGGGCATTCGTCGCTTCAGATGTTTATTTCTTTGCTTGAGTTTCGTCACTGCGCATCGACAGCGCAATACGCTCGGCCGTGCCCATCGGCACTTCCCCGACGACCGTGACCATCATGTCGCCCTGAGGCATCGTGAGGCGACGCGAAACGGCCACTGTAGGCCCCAACTGCGTACGTATGTCTGATGACGACGATCCTTTCACGGACTCGATAAACACCGAGAAACTTGCCAGACCATCGCTGTAGGTCAGACGCGTGACAGGCGACTGGCCAGCAGCGTCCTTGCGAACACCACTGCTGCCGAGTTCAAACCCTGGTGGCAACCAGTCGGAGTGCCATACCACGGGGCTTAAGGACGGCTCGGGCCTGGCTTTCACAGCAGAGACGGGCTTGCAGTCGGCGCTAGGATTGAGTGCCTGCTCAGACAGGACGCTGGCAGTATCAAGATCGGTAAACTGGAAACGTTCGAGCAACCGACCCCGCTCACTCAACAGGAGCGACTTGAGCAAGAGCCCGGTTTCGTTATCCAGGTGCAATTCGAGGCCATACCGATGCTGATCTTTGGGCGACAGTGCAACGATGGTTGTCTGGCGACCGGCCACTCTGGATTTGCCGACAATTTTCATGTCGTACCAGGCAGAGAGTTTTTTCACATCGAAGGCGCGGGAGGCAGGAGCGGCGGGATTGGCTACACCCGCTTCAAGCGTACCGCTGACGCACTGAGTGAGGCCGCCCACACGGACTACCTCCTGAGCAGAACCATCAAGCTGTAACAAACGCTCCTGAACCTTGCCTTCCGCTATGCGGTGCCAGATCCGATGGGTAGAGAAACTACCGTTGCGTTCGTATACAAAAGTACCTTGATAGCTCTGTTGCTGATCAACCCTGGCAAGCCGGTTGATCGCGTCTTGTGCATCATCAGCCTGTACCGGGAGGGCAAGCCATCCACCAAATAGTAGCGGCAGTAGAGGGACGGCTCGCATGATCCTCCTTAACGGTTTTCCAGGCTCGCAGCACGGGCGTATGGCAGCGCGCTTTCAGTACCTTTCAACGCAGCTTCCTGTGCGTGTTGACGCAGGTAACCTGGCAGACGCTGATCACCTTCACCAGCACCTTGCAACACACCGTTGGCCATAGGACCCGGTGCCTGTTCGGCGCTTTCAGTGTAACCGGCCAGAACAGCAGGACCCTTGACTTGCGGGACCGTCAGATTGGCAGGTTGTTGCGTTTGCTGTGCGAGCTGGGCACCCGCGATGTCGTCCTGGTTGTACAGGCGGACACCGGCCAGAACGGCAACGGTTACCGATGCTGCAACGGCCAGACGACCCAGCGTACGCCAAGGACCGCGAGCGGCTTTGAGCGGGCTTACTTCATCGGCGATAGCGGCAGACACAGCAGCCGAAATATCCAGATGAGGGAGCAGCAACTCTTTGTGCATCGCTGCACGAGCAACTTGATAACGCGACCAGGTGGCGCGAGTGTCGGCATCGTCAATGGCATTCAATACCCGACGTAATTCCAGTTCGTCCGCTTCGTTATCCAGTACCGCGGACAGCGATTCCTGCAGGGCTTCACGACTCATGGCGGGTTCCTCTCTTGGGCTATCGCCGCTGTCTCAGGATTCCTGCAACAACGGCTGCAGGGCTTTATCGATGGCTTCCCGAGCGCGAAAGATGCGAGAGCGCACGGTACCAACAGGACACTGCATGACGCTCGCAATGTCTTCGTAACTCAGACCATCGAATTCACGTAAAGTTAGTGCCGTACGCAAATCTTCCGGGAGAAGCTGGATGGTCCGATGGACGGTGCCCTCGATCTCATCTCTCAACAATGCACGTTCCGGCGACTCGATGTCCTTGAGGCCATGATCGCCGTCGTAGAACTCCGCGTCTTCAGACCTTACATCGCTATCAGGTGGCCGACGACCTCTCGACACCAGATAGTTTTTCGCCGTGTTGATGGCGATGCGGTACAGCCATGTATAGAAAGCACTGTCACCGCGAAAATTTCCGAGCGCACGATACGCTTTTATAAAAGCTTCTTGTGCAACGTCTTGAGCCTCATGGGTGTCGTGCACGAACCGCACGATCAACCCTAGAATTTTATGCTGATACTTCAGCACCAACAGATCAAACGCTCTCGTATCACCGCGCTGTACGCGCTCTACAAGCTGCTGATCCTCTTCCTGGGTTAGCATGAACACTCCTCGTTAAGCATGAAGGAGTGTTGCAACTGACAGTGTTCAGGCTCGCAAACATAGACTCGGGCTTTTCGCAAAAGTTCTCCCCCTTCAAGCAAGTTTCCTGCAGGACGTCGTAAAGCCTGCACGAAAAACGCAGCTCGACAAGGTCGGCTACGCGAATAGTCTTGTCGCCGGCTCGCAGTTGATGATCACTTATCTAACCCTGCGAAAACGGCGCTGTTCCTGTGTAGGCAACCTGCTATTGAGCGTGGTTCTTGTGGAAAAGTTCCATTGGCACAATTGCAGGGGTGAGCAGCACATTGTATGAAACGCCCTGAAATCAACGCACTGGGACATTTCCAGTGACCGACCGAAGGGAAAACAATATGCAGGACGTTCGGGACTGGAGCACAATCCGAACCCGCCGTGGTCTCACATTGCCATGTAGGCGTGGCTATTGTGCCGTTACCCCCATACTTATACTAGTAGCCGCCAAGGGCAGAATTCACAGATGAGTCGAAATTTTCAGCACGACGTGCTGGTTATTGGCAGTGGCGCTGCCGGATTGAGCCTTGCGCTGAACCTCCCGGACCACCTGCGAATTGCAGTCCTGAGCAAAGGGGACCTGTCCAATGGCTCGACATTCTGGGCTCAGGGCGGTGTAGCCGCAGTGCTGGATGACACCGACACGGTTCAATCCCACGTGGACGATACGCTGAACGCCGGCGGCGGCCTGTGCGACGAAGAGGCTGTGCGCTTTACGGTCGAGCACAGTCGCGAAGCAATCCAGTGGCTGATTGACCAGGGCGTCCCGTTTACCCGGGGCGACGAAGCCGATGCCGACGAAAGCAGCTTCGAGTTTCACCTCACACGCGAGGGCGGCCACAGTCACCGCAGAATCATCCACGCCGCCGATGCCACAGGCGCGGCTATTTTCCGGACGCTGTTCGAGCAAGCCAGTAAACGACCGAATATCGAGCTGATCGAGCAGCGCGCCGCCATTGACCTGATCACTGAGCGTCGCCTTGGCCTCGACGGCCAGCGCTGCCTGGGCGCTTACGTCCTGGATCGCAACAGCGGCGAAGTGGACACGTACGGCGCGCGCTTCACCATTCTGGCGTCAGGGGGTGCTGCCAAGGTCTACCTGTACACCAGCAACCCGGACGGCGCGTGCGGCGACGGCATCGCAATGGCCTGGCGCTCCGGCTGCCGGGTCGCGAACCTTGAATTCAATCAGTTTCACCCGACCTGCCTGTATCACCCGCAGGCCAAGAGCTTTCTGATCACCGAAGCACTGCGCGGTGAAGGCGCCTACCTCAAGCTGCCCAACGGCGAGCGATTTATGCCACGCTTTGACGAACGGGCAGAACTGGCCCCTCGCGACATCGTGGCCCGCGCAATCGACCACGAAATGAAGCGGCTGGGCATCGACTGCGTCTACCTGGACATCAGTCACAAACCGGAAGCTTTCATCAAATCGCACTTCCCGACCGTCTACGAGCGGTGCCTTGAATTTTCCATCGACATCACTCGACAGCCGATCCCGGTGGTTCCAGCAGCGCACTACACCTGTGGCGGCGTCATGGTGGACAGCAACGGGCATACCGACGTGCCAGGTCTTTACGCCATCGGCGAGACCAGCTTCACGGGCTTGCACGGCGCCAACCGGATGGCCAGCAATTCATTGCTGGAGTGCTTTGTCTATGCCCGCTCGGCAGCCGCCGACATCGAACAGCAATTGGCTGACGTGCAGATGCCGACCGACCTGCCGGCCTGGGATGCCAGTCAGGTCACCGATTCGGACGAGGACGTGATCATCGCCCACAACTGGGATGAGTTAAGGCGATTCATGTGGGATTACGTCGGCATCGTGCGCACCAACAAGCGCCTGCAGCGCGCTCAGCATCGTGTGCGATTGTTGCTGGATGAGATCGACGAGTTTTACAGCAACTATAAAGTCAGCCGCGACCTGATCGAATTGCGCAATCTGGCACAGGTGGCCGAACTGATGATCCGCTCGGCCATGCAACGCAAAGAGAGTCGCGGCCTGCATTACACGCTGGATTACCCTGATCTGCTGCCCGAAGCGCTGGACACTATTCTGGTACCGCCCACGTACGCCGGCTGAATTTGAGACGTACGCGCAGGCGTCGGTGGAGGTCTGATGTCAGCGCGTCACGCGGGACACAACAGCTTTTTGTCGAACGGGACGGCCTGCCGTTGATGACCGGACGAAAGCGCAGTACCACCACGGACGGCAACACCAGGCTGTCCGGGCATAACTGCACGGGCAGCCAGCCGCCCCGCTCGCTCCATATGCACCAACCATCCTGATCGCGTTTCAGCGCACGAAAGGCTGCCGGATGGCTAAGCAGAATGGACCTGGGCAACGTCCAGGCCGCATGCGCCAGACACAGCACAACGCCAGCCATTGTGGCCCACCACGCGATGTCCAGCCAGAACAGGGCAGTCAGTGCCAGCGCCAGAACGACAAGGTAGGCCGCCAACAGCAGGCGTGATGCCTGCCAGTGGCACTCGAAACGGTCACTTGGGCTGGACACGGTCCAGAATCATGCGAACCATGCGTTGCAATTCAGCGTCCTCGGACTCGGCGCGCTGCATGAACCAGCCAAACATGTCCTGATCTTCGCAGGTCAGCAAACGGCGATACAGATCGCGATCCTCGTCATTCAAATGCGGATAGACCTCACGGACAAACGGCACCAGCAGCACGTCCAGTTCAAGCATGCCACGGCGGCTGTGCCAGTAAAGGCGGTTGAGTTCAACGTCTTCGACCATGGAGCGCTCCTCAAAGTAGGCGGCAAGTATACAGCCGTGAGGCAGCCACGCGAATCTTGCAATGGTCGCAGCAGTTTTCATGTACCCGTATGCATAACCTCGACTCGGCACTATGATGTGTCCCCGGACTTTTTTCCCAATCTGCGATGACCATGGCCCACACAGCTTTTTTCTGCACGCTATCCCATGAAGGCGTTCTCGCCGTTCGCGGCGTGGATGCCAGCAAGTTTCTTCAGGGTCAACTGACGTGCAACCTCAATTATCTCAACGAAGACAAATCCAGCCTCGGTGCGCGCTGCACACAGAAAGGCCGGATGCAGTCGAGCTTCCGTGTCGTCTTCGAAGGTGACGGCTGCCTGCTGGCCATGGCCAGCGAGCTGATCGAGCCGCAACTGCTGGACCTTCGCAAATACGCAGTGTTCTCCAAGTCCAGGCTGACCGATGAGCGCGCAGCCTGGGTGCGTTTCGGCCTGCAGGACGGTGATGGCGCACTGGCCAGCCTCGGCCTGGACCTTCCCCAGGAAACCGATACGGTCGTACGGGCTCAAGAGCTGATCGCGATTCGCGTCTCCCCCGCCCGCGCCGAACTCTGGGTGCGCGCCGAGCAGGCCGACAGCGTCCGCTCACGACTGGCTTCGCAACTGGCAGAAGGCCCGCTGAACGACTGGTTACTGGGACAGATCCGCGTCGGTATCGGTCAGGTGTTCGGCAGCACCCGCGAAGAGTTCATCCCGCAGATGATCAACCTGCAGGCGGTCGGCGGTGTCAGCTTCAAGAAGGGCTGCTACACCGGCCAGGAAATCGTGGCGCGCATGCAGTACCTTGGCAAACTCAAGCGCCGGCTTTACCGCCTGACCTTGCAAGGCGATGAAATTCCGGAGCCTGGCACCGCCGTGTTTTCGCCCGTGCATGCCAGCGCCGTAGGCAATGTTGTCATCGCTGCACAGGCCGATCAGGGGATCGAACTGCTCGCCGTGCTGCAGGGCGATGCTGCCGAAGACGGGCGCATACACCTGGGTTCGCCTGAAGGCGCAGCGTTGCAAATGAGTGACTTGCCCTACCAGCTGGACAGCAAACTCGAAACTCTGCGCTGAGCCCGGCGAACACATTCAGGTTCCTACTGTCTCTAGAGCGATCCAGCGAACATGCTGGCGCCCTCCGGGGCGCGCGAACGACGCTGGACACCCCCAACGGCTGCGAGAAGCAACATGAGCAAGATGGCTGACGAGGTGCAGAGAAATTTGATCAAGGCCATCGACAGAGATGCCTTGTTTCTGCCTACCCTGCCGGAAGTAGCACTGAGAATTCGCCTTGCCGCCGAAGACACTGAAATCAGTATTTCGGCCCTGAGCAAAGTCATCGGTAGCGATACAGCCCTTTCCGCACGCCTGATAAAGGTCGCGAACAGCCCACTGCTGCGCCCGAATTTTGAGGTCAGCGACGTCAATACAGCGATACGCCGGCTGGGCGTCAACTACACCTGCAACCTGGCCATCGGCCTGGTGGTCGAGCAGATGTTCCACGCCAAATCCCCCGTTATCGAGCAGAAGATGCGCGATATCTGGAAACAGAGCCTGCAGGTCGCCGGTATCAGCTACGCCCTGTGCCAGCGCTACACCCAGCTCAAACCCGACCAGGCCACGCTCGCCGGGCTGATCCACCTGATCGGTATTCTGCCGATCCTGACTTACGCTGAAGACCATTACGAACTGCTGGCCGATCCGATCAGCCTCAACCATGTGATCGACAGCATTCACCCGGTCATCGGCGAACGCCTGTTGCGCTCATGGGATTTTCCCGAGCCGCTTTCCTGTGTGCCGGGGCAGTTCCAGAATTTCGCACGCATTTCCAGAAGCCCGGACTACACCGATCTGGTCCAGATCGCCACAGTACATATCCACAAGAACACCGAGCACCCCTTCAGCCTGATCGAAATGATCGACCTGCCGGCCTTCAGCCAGCTTGGCCTTGCCAGGGCCGGCGACCTGCTGGATGTTCAGATGGACGAAGCCAAGAGCATGCTCTACTAGGCTCGACCCGCGTCAGGACATGCTGAAACTGACTCGTACCTTGAGGCCTCGCTCGGCGCCGTCATGCAACGTGATTCTAGCCAGATGCGCACGACAGATTTCTCCCACGATAGCCAACCCGAGCCCCGCCCCGCTGCCCTGCTGGCCACGACGGTAGAAGCGCTCGAAAACCCGCTCGCGCTCATCGGGCGGAATGCCAGCCCCGTCATCCTCGACCTCAAGCACGCCGGGCGCATACACCCGCAACACCACGTTGCCGCCGGGGGGCGTGTGGGCCAGCGCGTTATCAATCAGGTTGCTCAGCAATTCGTTCAGCAATGTCGGCTCGCCGCGCAGCCAGACCGGCTCGTCAGCCTCCAGCGCCAATGCGACGCCGCGTGAATGGGCCAGCGGTGCCATGGCCATGCCCAGCTCCCTGGCCAACTGGCTGAGGTCCAGTTGTTGCGCGCCGCCTTCGGCGATGGCCCTGGCACCGTTTTCAATCCGCGCCAGCGACAGCAATTGATTGGCCAGATGCGTGAGTCGGTCCGTGCCCAACGCTGCGGATTCCAGCGTGCTGCGCCACTGTTGCGGATCACGCTCGCGCAAACCCAGCTCGACCCGAGCCTTCAGGGCCGCCAGCGGCGTGCGCAATTCATGGGCCGCATCGGCAATAAACTGCGCCTGACGCTCGAATTGCAGCCGCAGCCGTTCGGTAAAGTGATTGAGTGCGCCCACCAGCGGACGCAACTCATGCTGCACCTCAACCATCGGCAGCGACCGCAGATCGTCAGGCTGACGCTCTTCGACCGCCGTGCGCAAGCGTTCCAGCGGTCGCAGTGCCGCGCTCACCGTGAACCAGACCAACAGCAGCGCGCCGCCTCCCAGCATGCCCAGGCGCAGCAATGTGTCGGCCATCAGGCTGCGTGCCATGCCCTTGCGCGCTTCCTGGGTTTCCGCCACGCGAATTTCGGCAGTGCCGTTCATCCCCGGGTCGGTCACGGGTTTGAGAAGGCTGACCACTCGCACGTCCTGGCCCTGATAAATGCCGTTATAGAACTTGGCCAGTGCGGGATAATCATCCGTGCGCAGGGTGCCGGGAGGCGGTGAAGGCAGGTTCTCATAACCGGAAATCAGCTTCTGGTTGATATCGTTGACCTGGTAATAGATACGTCCTTCGCTGTCGTAGGCAAAGGTGTCCAGCGCCACATAAGGAATGTCGGCGCTCAAGGTCCCGTCGCGCTGGGTCAGGCCGGCGGCGATGGTGCGGGCCGAGGCCAACAGCGTGCGGTCGTAGGCCGTATCGGCCACTTCTCGCCCATTCCAGTAGGCGCTCATGCCGCTGGCCAGCATCAGTACCACCAGCAGCAAGGCCAGATTCCACAGCAACCGCCAGCGCAGGCTGTCGTTAATCATCGCGGCTTTCAAGCAAATACCCCAGGCCCCGGAAGGTCACAATGGCCACAGCATGCCCGTCGAGCTTCTTGCGCAGTCGATGAACATAAATTTCGATGGCGTCAGGGCTGGCCTCTTCATCCAGGCCAAAGACCTGCGCCGCCAGCTGTTCTTTACTCATTACCCTGCCGGGCCGAGCGATCAGCGCTTCCAGCACGGCCTGCTCGCGAGACGTCAGTGTCAGCAGCTCATCGCCGAGCGTAAAACGCCGTGTATCCAGATCGTAGGTCAGCACGCCACAGCGCTGCTGCCGTTCACCGCCCAGCACACTGCGACGCAGCAAGGCCTTGACCCTGGCTTCCAGTTCGGAGAGTTCGAAAGGTTTGGCCAGGTAATCGTCGGCACCCAGATTAAGACCATGAACCCGATCCTTGACGTCGCTGCGAGCGGTGAGCATCAACACCGGAAGGTTTTTGCTGCGCGCCCGCAATCGGGCAAGGACTTCAAAACCGTCCATGCGCGGCAACCCCACATCGAGAATCGCAACCGCATATTCCTCGCTGCTCAGCGCCAGGTCGGCGGCCACGCCATCGTGCAGCACATCAACGGTCAACCCTGCGCCCTTGAGCGCCTGCGCGACACTTTCAGCCAATTGCAGATGATCTTCCACAAGAAGAACACGCATCGCCGTCTCCTGATAGTCACGGTTATTGTCAGGGTTTGTGGCAGCGGAGTTTACAGACAGACCGCCTTCTGTGAAGCCCGGAAACCACTCGCCACCCCACCACTGCGAATTGAAAGGTAGCTGAAAGGTTTGCGAAAGGTTGGTCGTTTAGCATCGCAGTACGGCCCGACAAACGGGTACGTAAAAAACAGGCGCCCGGATGCGTCTGGAAAATAAAAACAATAAATCAGTAAACGGAGTCACCCATGTCTACGCCAGCCCAGGCTCGCCCGTTCGTTGACCGCGTTTTATCCGCCACTTGCGCACTGCAAGCACTCCCACGACAGCCCCCTTCTCGAATCGCCCGCGCCATTCCCTGTACCCATGACGCCTCTCTGTCATTGAACAGTATTTCGCCCTGCGCCTGACAAAAAGCGATTGTTGACAGCTTCTCTCATCCAAAAACAAAAAATCTCTGGAGACTGAACATGAAATTTTCCCTGCGTCAGATAGCGGCCACCGCCGGATGCATGCTGATTGCCAGCCAGTTGCTCGCCGAGCCAAGACGCCCGGAGTGCATCGCGCCAGCGTCGCCAGGCGGCGGATTCGACCTGACCTGCAAGCTGATACAAAGCGCATTGATCAACGAGAAGATCCTGTCCACCCCTATGCGCGTGACGTACATGCCCGGGGGCGTCGGGGCGGTCGCGTATAACGCGGTGGTCGCTCAGCGTCCGGCTGACGCAGGCACGCTGGTCGCGTGGTCCAGCGGTTCGCTGCTCAATCTGGCGCAGGGCAAATTCGGCCGTTTCGATGAAAACGCAGTGCGCTGGCTTGCTGCGGTCGGCACCAGTTACGGCGCTATCGCAGTGAAAAGCGACTCGCCTTATAAAAACCTTGATGACCTGGTTCAGGCGCTCAAAGCCGACCCGAGCAAAGTCGTGATCGGCTCCGGCGGCACGGTCGGCAGTCAGGACTGGATGCAGACCGCCTTGATCGCCAAGGCCGCAGGTATCAACCCACGCGCCTTGCGCTATGTCGCGCTGGAAGGCGGCGGCGAAATCGCCACGGCACTGCTCGGCGGTCATATTCAGGTGGGCAGTACCGATATCTCCGACTCCATGCCGCACATTCTGAGCGGTGACATGCGCCTGCTTGCGGTGTTCGCCGACAAGCGTATCGACGAACCGGAAATGAAAGACATCCCCACCGCCAAAGAGCAGGGCTACGACATCGTCTGGCCGGTGGTGCGTGGTTTCTATCTCGGGCCGAAGGTCAGCGACGAAGACTACAACTGGTGGAAGGCCTCGTTCGACAAGATCCTGGCCTCGGAAGATTTCGCCAAACTGCGTGACCAGCGCGAGCTGTTCCCGTTCGCCATGACCGGTGCGGAGCTGGACACCTACGTCAAGAAGCAGGTAGCCGATTACAAAATGATGGCCAAGGAATTCGGCCTGATTCAGTGATTGAACACACTTGACTGACTTTCAGTTGCGCCTGCACCGCGGGCGCAGCTCAGGAGCTTCTCATGGTCATACAACGCATTTTCGCAGCCACATTATTGCTGGCCTGCGCAGGCCTGGCCCTTATGGCCTGGCCGTATCAGGCACCTTTTTCCTATGAGCCGGTCGGACCACGCGCCTTTCCCTTGCTGATGCTCGGGCTGATGGGCGTCGCCCTGCTTTACCTGTTGATTCGTCCTACCGCCATCGTCCACACCGAAGAGGAACCTGCGCTGGATCGCGAAACACTGGTCAAGATCGGCCTGTGCATCGTCCTGTTGCTGATCTTCGCCGGGCTGTTCGAACCGCTGGGCTTCATCCTCAGCAGCATCCTGATCGGTATTCCCATGGCGCGCCTGTACGGCGGGCGCTGGATGCCCAGCGTGGTGGTGGTGATTCTGATGAGTGTCGGCCTTTACCTGCTGTTCGACAAAGCAATGGATGTCCCCTTGCCTTTGGGCCTGCTTCGCGTTCTGGAGAACTGACATGGATACTTTCAGCTACCTGGGTCAGGGCTTCGGCGTCGCGCTCACCCCGTATAACCTGATCACCGCGCTTTCCGGCACGCTGATCGGCACCGTCGTCGGCCTGTTGCCGGGGCTGGGCCCGATCAACGGCGTGGCCTTGTTGATACCCATCGCGTTTGCCTTGGGCCTGCCGCCCGAGTCAGCGCTGATTCTGCTGGCCGCCGTTTACCTGGGCTGTGAATATGGCGGGCGCATCAGTTCGATCCTGCTGAACATTCCGGGTGAAGCCTCGACAGTCATGACCACGCTGGACGGTTACCCGATGGCCCGCCAGGGGTTGGCCGGGGTTGCGCTGTCGCTGTCGGCGTGGAGCTCGTTCATCGGTGCGTTCATCGCCACCTGCGGCATGGTGCTGTTCGCGCCCCTGCTCGCCAAATGGGCGATTGCTTTCGGTCCGGCGGAATATTTCGTCCTGATGGTGTTTGCGATTGTCTGCCTGGGCGGAATGGCCGGCGACAGGCCACTCAAGACGTTCATTGCTGCGCTGATCGGTTTGTTTCTGTCCGCCGTGGGCATTGACGCCAACAGCGGCGTGTACCGCTTTACCGGCGACAACATTCACCTGACCGACGGCATCCAGTTCGTGGTGCTGGTTCTGGGACTGTTTTCGATCAGCGAAATCCTGTTGCTGCTGGAGAAAACCCATCGCGGCCAGGAAGCGGTCAAAGCCACCGGGCGCATGATGTTCAATTTCAAGGAAGCGGCTTCGGTGTTCGTGGTCAACATTCGCTGCGGGCTGCTGGGCTTTATCCTCGGCGTGCTGCCGGGTGCCGGGGCAACGCTGGCCAGCGCGGTCGCCTACATGACCGAAAAACGCATCGCCGGGGCAACCGGCAAGTTCGGCCAGGGTGACATGCGCGGTCTGGCCGCACCGGAAACCGCCATCGGTGCAACCGCCTGTGGCGCACTGGTGCCGATGCTGACCCTGGGCGTTCCGGGTTCAGGCACCACGGCGGTGATGATCGGCGCGCTGTCGCTGTACAACATCACGCCCGGCCCGATGCTGTTTCAACAGCAGCCGGACATCGTCTGGGGCCTGATCGCGTCGCTGTTCATCGCCAACATCATGCTGGTGATCCTCAACATCCCGATGATCCGCATCTTCACCCGCATCCTCGCCGTGCCGAACTGGGCGCTGGTGCCCGTGATCGCGATCATCACCGGCATCGGTGTGTATGCGGTGCATGCCACCACCTTCGACCTGTTCCTGATGGTCGGCATCGGCATCTTCGGCTACATCCTTCGCAAGCTGGATTTCCCGCTCTCGCCGATCCTGCTCGGTTTCATCCTTGGGGGCCTGATGGAACAGAACCTGCGTCGTGCCTTGTCCATCTCCAACGGCGAACTGGGGATTCTCTGGTCCAGCCCGATCACCCTCGGGGTCTGGGTCGTGACCGTGTTCATGCTGCTGTTCCCGCTGTTCCGTATCTGGCGCAAACGCGCGAAACAGCAAGCTGCCGCGACACATGGCTGATTCGCCTCTGCGCCAATGGTGGGCAACGTCACTGGTCGGCCTGCTGGGCGGATACCTCGCCAGTCAGGTCGGCTGGCCGCTGCCGTGGATGGTTGGCTCGTTGCTGGCAATCATCCTTGTGCGTTGCCTGACACCGTGGCAGTTGGCGCAGATTCCAGGCGGGCGCAAATGCGGTCAGCTGATCATTGGAATCGGTATCGGCCTGCACTTCACGCCGGTGGTCATCGAACAGGTACTGGCTCACTTCGGGCTGATTTTCATCGGTGCGCTGATCACCAGCCTGTCGTGCCTGGTCGGCGTCTGGCTGATGCTGCGCACGGGAGAAGACCGCGCGACCGCGTTTTTTTCCAGCATGCCGGGCGGCTCCGGGGAGATGGTCAACCTTGGCGCACGCAACGGCGCCAGGCTCAGCAGTGTCGCTGCCGCGCAAAGCCTGCGGGTCCTGGCGGTGGTGCTGTGTGTACCGGCGATCTTCAAATACCTGTTGGGTGACGGTGCGCCGGTGTTGCACGCCACCGCGGTCGACTGGCGCTGGCTGGCCTTTCTGCTGCCGTTCGGCGCCGCACTGGCCTGGCTGTGGCAACGTCTCAAGCAGCCCAATCCGTGGCTGTTCGGCCCGCTGTTGCTCAGCGCCGTGGTCAGTGTGGTCTGGGACCTGAGAATCGGCTTGCCCAATGGCGCGAGTCAACTCGGCCAGTTGCTGATCGGCAGCGGGCTGGGTTGCCATTTCAATCGGGAGTTCTTTCGGCGAGCACCGTCGTTTCTGGCGCGCACGCTGCTGGGTACTGCGCTGACGATGCTGATCGCGGCACTGGCGGCTCTGGGCCTCAGCGCCCTCACCCACCTGGACTTGCGCTCATTGACGCTGGGCATGATGCCCGGTGGCATTGCCGAAATGAGCCTGACCGCCGAGGTGCTGCAACTGTCGGTGCCGCTGGTCACGGCCATGCAGGTCATGCGCCTGCTGTTCGTGCTGTTTCTCGCCGAGCCGCTGTATCGACGCTGGAACAAGCGGCTCGCTGACTGAGCGCGTCGGTCAGCATCAGAAGCACTTGGTCAGAGCGCGGGCAGCCGCCAGTCGATCGGTGCCAGACCGTTTTGCTCAAGGTACTTGTTGGCCCGCCCGAAATGACCGTTGCCCAGAAAGCCTTTGTAGGCTGACAGCGGTGAAGGATGGACGGACGTCAGCACCAGATGCTTGGTCGCGTCGACCAGCTTCTGCTTGCTTTGCGCATGAGCGCCCCACAACAGAAACACCAGATGCGGCTGATGCTCGCTGACCACCTGAATGATGCGGTCGGTGAAGTGCTGCCAGCCTTTTCCCGCATGCGAGGCCGCATTGGCGCGCTCCACAGTCAGCGTTGTGTTGAGCAACAGCACGCCCTGATCAGCCCAGGATTGCAGGCAACCGTGATTGGGGATGTCGATGTTCAGGTCACGTTTCAGCTCTTTGTAGATGTTGACCAGCGACGGTGGCGTCGGCACGCCGGGCTGCACCGAAAAGCACAGACCGTGGGCCTGATTCGGACCGTGATACGGGTCTTGACCGAGGATCACGACCTTCACGTTATCCAGCGGCGTCGAGTTCAGCGCATTGAAAATCAGCGGCCCCGGCGGATAGATTTCCTTGCCTGCCCCATGCTCCTGACGCAGAAACTCACGCAACTGCGCCATGTAGGGTTGTTCGAATTCGTCACGCAGGGCCTCTTTCCAGCTTGGCTCAAGCTTGATGCGGTCGTCGCTCGTCATGGTTACATCCGGTAAAAACAATGGGCGGACACTAGGAAAGCTCGGCGGCAAAGTCAATGCCGGTTGCGGTTTGCGCATTCAGGAGGGACGCAGAGCGTCGAGAAAAGCATGCCGACGCAGAGCGTCGGCACGCTAGTCGATAGAGATCAGGATGGTCGATCCAGATACAGGAGCCCTTCAGCTACCGATGACCGCCACGACCGTCGCCGCGTCCGCCTCTTCCGTGATCACGGCCATCGCGCCCGCCTCGTCCGCCGTGGTCATCCCAGCCGCGGTTGCCACGGTCTCCGCGATAGTTACCACGGTAGCCATCGTTCCCGCGGAATCCGTCATTCCTCCAGCCATAGCCCGGTGGACGGCCTGGCTGGTAGTAGCGCGGGACGGGCGGCGGCGCGTAGTAACGCGGTGCCGGGGCGTAATAGCGCGGCTGATTGTAATAGCGCGGTTGAGGCGCCACGTAGATGCGCCGCTCCTGGTAATAAGTGGAGCGGTAGCCGTTGTCATACGCGTAAGCGCCGCCGACGACAGTTGTCGGCTGCGTGTACACATCAGATTCGTAGTATCCAGGGCCTCCGTAGCAACCAGCAAGGAAAAGGGTCAGCAACGTGATAAGCAAGGGTCTTCGATACATGGCGGCCTCCTGGACCGCGATTGGGCACAAACCAGCGACGCTGGTCGGCGTCCGCCAAAGCGGTTGGCGGACGAAAAATCAGACAGCAAAAACGCGTTCTAGTGCCCTGGGTCCAGCAGTGGCAGCGTCTCATACGCCATGCCGATCAGGCCGGAAAAAGCTGTGAAAACAACACTTTCGATGCTGTTCCGGTTTTTTACAAAGATGCTACAAAACATTTCACCACAGCAGTCACTGCTTCGCTTCATCCCGGTGCAGCCCCGCACCAGCACAAGGCAGCTCCAAGCCTGCCGATCCGCTGCAACCTTGCCTGTGCCCCTCAAAACCAACGGTTTCAGCGAGTTGGCACAACTCTCGCTTGATGAGTGGCGTGCAGGAGTCAACACAGGTTCGCGGCACCACAATTTGCAATAGCCGACTAGGGTTCCGGCTTGCCGACAGGCAAGTGGCTGGTCCGAGAGTTGGCGACCTCCAGTAGAGGTTACACGGCGGGACAAAAGCCCGGGAGACAGGGACACCAGTGGTGTCACGTTGCTCCTGGCCGCCTTTTTTCACTACTGGAGATTTCTCAACATGCAAAAGTCTCGTCTTTTCGGCCTGCTCACCGCAGGCCTGCTTGCTGCGTTGAGCCTCTCGGCGAATGCCGCCCAGAAAGATCACTTCAACGTCTGCTGGACTATCTATGCAGGCTGGATGCCTTGGGAATACGCAGGCAGCCAGGGCATTGTCGACAAATGGGCGAAAAAGTACGGCATCAAAATCGATGTCACTCAGCTCAACGACTACGTCGAATCCATCAATCAATACACCGCCGGCCAGTTCGATGGCTGCACCATGACCAACATGGACGCCTTGACCATCCCGGCCGCAGGGGGCGTAGAAAGCACCGCGTTGATCGTCAGCGACTTCTCCAATGGTAACGACGGCATCGTGCTCAAGGGCGAAGGCAAGAAAGTTGCCGACCTGAAAGGCATGGACGTCAATCTGGTCGAGCTCTCGGTGTCTCACTACCTGCTGGCCCGCGCACTGGACACGGCCAGACTCAGCGAGAAAGACCTCAAGGTCGTCAACACCTCGGATGCTGATATCTCTGCCGCCTTCAACACCGATGACGTTCAGGCAGTCACCACCTGGAACCCGATGCTGTCGGACATCAAAGCCAGGCCCGGCGTGACCGAAGTGTTCAACTCCAGTCAGATCCCTGGCGAGATCATGGACATGATGGTCGTCAACACTCAGACCCTGAAAGACAACCCAGCCCTGGGCAAAGCCCTGACCGGCGCATGGTTTGAAGTGGTCGCGCTGATGAATGCCAAAAATGCCCAGAGCAAGGCCGCACTGGAACACATGGCCAAGGCATCGGGCACTGATCTGGCCGGTTTTCAGGCGCAACTGGACACCACCAAGCTGTTCGCCACGCCTAAGGAAGCCCTCGAATTCGCCACCAGCAAACAACTGCCCGAGACCCAACGCAAGGTCGCTGACTTCTCGTTCGCTCACGGCTTGCTGGGCGAAGGCGCGCGGGATGCCAATGCCGTCGGCATGTCGTTCGCCAACGGTGTGATCGTGGGCGACAAAGCCAACCTGAAGCTGCACTTCGACCCCAGCTACGTGCAGATGGCCGCCGACGGCACGCTGTAAATCACGCTCAGTAGAAAGGTCATTGCCATGCGCTTGATAAACCGTCATCCGGATCGCGCCGGTCGCCTGATTCTGGTGATCCTGCCGTTCGCCTTGTTGCTGTTCGCCTATTTCATGGGTTCGGCCACCCGGCTTGCGGAAAACCCCACCGACAAACTGCTGCCCAGTGCGGTGCAGATGGCCGATGCGGTGAAACGCGTGGCATTTACCGCCGACGCCCGAACCGGCGATTACCTGCTGTGGCAAGACTCGGCGTCGAGCCTCAAGCGCCTGGCAATCGGCCTCGGAATCAGCGCATTGCTGGGGCTGTGTCTGGGTATTGCGGCGGGTGCCCTGCCACTGTTCAGTGCGCCGTTGTCGCCCTTGCTGACCGTGCTGTCGATGGTGCCGCCGCTGGCGATCCTGCCGATTCTGTTCATCGTCTTTGGCTTGGGCGAGCTGTCGAAAGTGATGCTGATCGTGATCGGTATCACGCCGATTCTGGCGCGTGACCTGGAACAGCGCGCTCGGGAAATTCCGGTCGAACTGCTGATCAAGGCACAGACGTTGGGTGCCAACACCTGGACGCTGATTCTGCGGGTCATCCTGCCGCAGTTGCTGCCACGTCTGTTGATTGCCCTGCGGTTGGTACTCGGGTCGGCGTGGCTGTTTCTGATTGCGGCCGAAGCCATCGCATCGACTGACGGTCTGGGCTACCGGATTTTTCTGGTGCGGCGCTATCTGGCGATGGACGTGATTCTGCCGTATGTGGTGTGGATCACCCTGCTCGCCTGGCTGATGGACTGGGGCCTGAAAGCCCTGACCCGACGCGCCTTTCCCTGGTACGAAGGAGCCCGCGCATGAGCTTTATCCGTGTGCGCAACGTCTGGCAGCAATACGGCGATCAGGTGGTGCTTGAAGGCTTGAATCTGGACGTCGCCGAAGGTGAGTTCTGCACGCTGGTCGGCGCGTCGGGTTGTGGCAAATCGACCTTCCTGGGTTTGCTGCTGGGTCAGGAAACCCCGAGCCGCGGCCTGATCACACTGGACAGCGAGGCACTGGCCCATGAACCGGATGCCAGCCGGGGCGTGGTCTTCCAGCGCTACTCGGTCTTCCCGCATTTGTCGGTGCTCGACAACGTGGCGCTGGGCCTGGAGCTGCCCCGTGCCGCATGGCTGGGCCGTTTGTTCGGTCAGGCCAAACGCGAGGCTCGCGAGCAGGCCGCGCACCTGCTGAACAAAGTCGGCCTGAGCCACGCGCTGGACAAGTACCCGACGCAGTTGTCCGGCGGCATGCAACAGCGGCTGGCGATTGCCCAGGCGCTGATCATGAAACCCCGCGTTCTGCTGCTGGACGAGCCGTTCGGTGCCCTCGACCCGGGCATCCGCAAGGACATGCACCACCTGCTGCTGGAGCTGTGGCGCGAGACGAAACTGACGGTGTTCATGGTCACCCATGACCTGTCCGAAGGCTTCAACCTCGGCACCCGCCTGCTGGTGTTCGACAAGGTGCGCCATGACCCGCATGAACCCGGCGCGTATGGCGCGCGCATCACTTACGACATCCCCCTCAACAGCGAACGCCGCGCCGAACGCGCCGCCATCGACTCGCTGCTTACCGTTTCAGAGGAGCCCGCTCAATGACTGACTCGACCACGCTGTACCCGGTTTTCGCCGAAGAACGCCTGCCCGGTGGCGGCCATCGCTCGTTCATCCTCAAACGTGGCGAGCTGCTGCGTCTGACTGACCTGCACGGCAATGCCAACGTCAGCCTGACCTTGCTCAACGCGCACGAAAAAACCGAACGGCTGAACCTGCCCGACAGCCTCAAATGCCAGCACACCGCCAGGTTGAGCAAAGGCCACTGCCTGTATTCGGACATGGGGCGCGTGCTGGCCGCCATCGTCACTGACACCTGTGGCTGGAGCGACAGCATTGGCGGCGTGCTCAACGCCCAGGAAGTCGCTGAAAAATACGGCCAGGGTCGCTATCAGGAACTGCGTAACGGTTTCTTCCGCAATGGCGTCGACAACCTGCTGGTCGAGCTGGGCAAGTGGGGGCTGGGGCTGTCGGACCTGCTGATGACGCTCAACCTGTTCAGCCGCGTCGATGTCGACGATACGGGCGCGCTGCATTTCGTGCCGAACAATTCGAAAGCCGGTGACTGTATCGAACTGTATGCGCCGATGGACACGCTGGTGGTCCTGACCGCGCTGCAACACCCGATGGACCCCAACCCGGAATATGCGCCGCAACCGCTCAAGCTCAGCTGGATGAAAGCCGACGCCAGCGTTGCCGAACACTGCCGAACCTCGCGCCCGGAAAACGAGCGCGGTTTCATCAACACCGATCGCCTGTTCGCCTGAGGAGCCCTGTCATGAACTCACACCATCATCATTGCTGCGACGCGACCATCCCGGCCGGCGAGCCGTTTCTGGCCGAAGTGAAGGCCGGGCAGACCGTGCGCATTCTCGATCTGGAAGGCAATCAGGCCGTCGACACGCTGTTTTTCAGCCTCGCCAACCCGCGTGAACGCTACGACGTGCAGCGCACCTTACGCCGTCAAAACAGCGTTTACCTGACCACCGGCAGCGTGCTGTTTTCCAACCTCGGCCAGCCGATGCTGACCCTTGTCGATGACACCTGCGGCCGCCACGACACGCTGGGTGGCGCGTGCGCCCAAGAGAGCAACACCGTGCGTTACGCCCTGGAAAAACGCTACATGCACAGTTGCCGAGACAACTACCTGCGCGCCTGCCTGCATGACGGACGCCTGACCAAAGCCGACATCGGCCCGAACATCAATTTCTTCATGAACGTGCCGGTGACCGCCGAGGGCGGCCTGACCTTCGAAGACGGTATTTCAGCGCCCGGCAAATACGTCGAGTTGCGTGCCGAGATGGACGTGATCGTGCTGATCTCCAACTGCCCGCAACTCAACAACCCCTGCAACGGCTACAACCCGACGCCCGCGCAGCTGCTGATTCGCGACTGACCCGGCACCCGCCCTCAGCAACGGACGACCGTTGCGTAGACAGATCAATAGCGGGACGGCCCGCTTCCCATCACGAAACCGAGCGCGGCTGGGTTTCCGGGGTTATGCCATGTTCGACAAACTGCTGATCGCCAACCGTGGCGCCATTGCCTGCCGCATCCTGCGGACCCTGTACACATTGCAGGTGAAAGGCGTGGCGGTGTATTCCGAAGCCGACGCCGCCAGCCTGCACCTGATGCAGGCCGACGAAGTCCACAGCCTGGGCGAAGGCGGCGCGGCCGGGACGTACCTGGCGGTGGACAAGATCCTCGCCATCGCCCACACCAGCGGCGCCAAAGCCATTCATCCCGGCTACGGCTTTCTCTCTGAAAATGCTGCCTTCGCTCAAGCCTGTGAAGACGCCGGTATCGCTTTTGTCGGCCCGACGCCGGAGCAATTGCGCGTGTTCGGCCTCAAGCACACCGCCCGTGCGCTGGCCCGACAGCACGGCGTGCCGTTGCTGGAAGGCACCGAGCTGCTCGACAGCCTTGAATCGGCCATCGCCGCTGCGCGCGGCATTGGCTATCCGGTCATGCTCAAAAGCACCGCTGGCGGCGGCGGTATCGGCATGCGTGTGTGCCGCAGCGCAGAGGAACTGGCGGACTCGTTCGAAGCGGTAAAACGGCTGGGCCAGAACAACTTCAGCGACGCGGGCGTGTTCATCGAGAAATACATCCAGCGCGCCCGCCACCTGGAAGTCCAGGTGTTCGGTGACGGCCAGGGCGAGGTTTTGGCCCTCGGCGTGCGCGACTGCTCGGTGCAACGCCGCAACCAGAAGGTGCTGGAAGAAACCCCGGCCCCGAACCTGCCGGCCGGCATGGCCGATGAGCTGTGCGCAACGGCGATCAAGCTGGCCAGGGCGGTCAACTACCGCAGCGCCGGAACCGTTGAATTTGTCTTCGACAGCGAAGATCAGCGTTTCTACTTTCTGGAAGTGAACACCCGCCTGCAGGTCGAACACGGTGTGACCGAACAAGTGTGGGGCGTGGATCTGGTCAGCTGGATGGTGCAACTCGCGGCGGGTGATCTGCCGCCGCTCGACCAGTTGCAGGCCCGTCTGAAACCGGTCGGGCATGCGATTCAGGCACGACTGTACGCTGAAGACCCGGGCCGTGACTTTCAACCTTGCCCTGGCCTGCTGACAGCGGTGAGTTTTCCGCCTGCCGATGGCCATGCGCTGCGCATTGATACCTGGGTCGAGGCCGGTTGCGAGATACCGCCGTACTTCGATCCGATGATCGCCAAGCTGATCAGTTGGGCGCCGACCCGTGATCAGGCCAGCACCGGGCTGGCCGCCGCGCTTCATGACACGCGCCTGTATGGTGTGGAGACCAATCGCGATTACCTGCGCCAGATCATCGACGACCAGCCCTTCGCCAGCGGCCAGCCGTGGACCCGCTGCCTGGAAGGCCTAGTGTATCACGCTGATACCTTCGAGGTGTTGAGCGGCGGAACGCAGACCAGCGTGCAGGACTACCCCGGTCGGCTGGGTTACTGGGCGGTCGGTGTGCCACCTTCCGGGCCAATGGACAGCCGCGCCTTGCGTCAGGGTAACCGCCTGCTGGGCAATGCCGAAGGCTGTGCCGCGCTGGAAATCACCATGAGCGGACCGTTGCTGCGCTTCAATACCGATGCAGTGATCGCCGTGACCGGCGCGGTTATCCCGATCACGCTGGACGGCGAGGCCCGCGCCATGAACACCGCGCTGCTGGTGCGTGCAGGTTCAACCCTTGCGCTGGGCACGATGGCCGGTGCCGGCGTGCGCAGTTACCTGTGCGTGCGTGGCGGGCTGGACGTGCCGGATTATCTGGGCAGTAAAAGCACCTTCACCCTCGGCCAGTTCGGCGGGCATGGCGGCCGGGCGTTACGCGCCGGTGATGTGCTGCATATCTCGCCCCTGGCTGATCGCAGTGCGGGCCAGCGGATTGCCGATGAAGCACTCGATACGCTGAACGATGTTCGCCAGATTCGGGTGATCTACGGCCCGCATGCGGCGCCGGAATATTTCACCCAAGCGTACATCGATACCTTTTTTGCGACCGACTGGGAAGTGCATTTCAACTCCAGCCGCACCGGCGTGCGACTGATCGGCCCCAAGCCTGAATGGGTGCGCGCCGACGGTGGCGAGGCCGGTCTGCACCCGTCCAACATTCACGACAATCCGTATGCGATTGGCGCAGTGGATTTCACCGGAGACATGCCGGTCATCCTCGGCCCGGACGGCCCGAGTCTGGGCGGTTTCGTGTGCCCGGTGACCATCATCGAAGCGGACCTGTGGCAACTGGGACAGTTGAAGGCCGGTGACCGGGTGCGGTTTTACCCGGTGAGTGTCGAGGCGTGCCATGCGGCCATGACCTCAACCCTCCCCCAAAGTCCCGTGAATACCTGTGGGAGCGAACTTGTTCGCGAAGGCTATATTCCAGACACAGAAAATGCATCGAATGTACCGGTCCATTCGCGGACAAGTCCGCTCCCACAAGGTTCTGTGAATGCCTGTGGGAGCGAGCTTGCTCGCGAAAGCGATGGTTCAAACGCAGAAAATGCATCAGATGTACCGGCCCATTCGCGGACAAGTCCGCTCCCACAAGGTCCCGTGAGTAACTGTAGGAGCGAACTTGTTCGCGAAAGCGATGGTTCAAACGCAGAAAGTGCATCAGATGTACCGGCCTATTCGCGGACAAGTCCGCTCCCACAGGGTGCCGTGAACTTTTGCCTGCCCAGCCCGATCATTCTGGACATCGGTCAGGACGACAAACGTCTGGTGGCGCGTCTTTCTGGCGATACCCATCTGCTGCTGGAAATAGGCGCGCCGGAGCTGGATCTGGTGCTGCGTCTGCGCGGCCATGCTTTGATGCTCGCGCTGGAAGCCAAGGCGCTGGCAGGGGTGATCGACCTGACGCCGGGCATTCGCTCGCTGCAAGTCCACTACCGCCCGGAGCAACTGCCGCTTCAGCAACTGGTCGACATCATTGCCGGCGAATGGGACGCCGTGTGCGCCGCGAAAGACCTGCAAGTCGCCTCACGCATCGTTCACCTGCCACTGTCCTGGGACGACCCGGCCTGCCAGTTGGCCATCGAGAAATACATGACCACCGTGCGCAAGGACGCGCCGTGGTGCCCGAGCAATCTGGAGTTCATCCGGCGCATCAACGACCTGCCCAACCTCGACGAAGTGCAGCGCACGGTGTTCGACGCCAGTTATCTGGTCATGGGGCTGGGCGATGTGTACCTCGGCGCACCGGTCGCCACGCCGCTGGACCCGCGCCATCGACTGGTGACCACCAAGTACAACCCGGCGCGCACCTGGACCGCCGAAAATTCGGTCGGCATCGGCGGCGCCTACATGTGCGTGTATGGCATGGAAGGCCCCGGCGGCTACCAGTTCGTCGGGCGCACGCTGCAGATGTGGAATCGTTATCGCGAGGTCGCAGCCTTTGAGGGCAAACCGTGGCTGCTGCGCTTCTTCGACCAGATCCGCTTCTACCCCGTCAGTGCCGACGAACTGCTGCGTATCCGCCGCGATTTCCCGCTGGGCCGCTTCGCGCTGAACATCGAGCACAGCACGCTGAACCTGACTGACTATCAGGCGTTCCTGACCCGTGAAGCAGACGGCATCGCGGCCTTTCGCGCGCAACAGCAATCAGCGTTCAACGCCGAACGCGAGCGCTGGATCGCCAATGGCCAGGCGGACTTCCAGAGTGACGAAGGCGCTGCCCCGCACTCCGAGGAACTGCCTCTGCAACCGGGTCAGCAAGGCGTCGACAGCCACATCGCCGGCAACCTCTGGCAGGTGCAAGTGCAACCCGGTGAGCGAGTCGAAGCGGGCGATGTGCTGGTGATCCTGGAGTCGATGAAGATGGAAATCCCGCTGCTCGCGCCTGTCGCTGGCGTGGTTCAGGAAGTCCGTGTGCAACCCGGTTCTGCGATACGCGCAGGGCAGCGGGTGGTGGTGCTGACAGCAGACTGAGCCGATCAACTTTTCAACTTCAATGGAATTTCGTCATGAACGACACACCCCTGCCGAACGACCTTCGTCTGGACACCGTACGCGCCGACTACCAGGCCGGCCATCTGTCGCCGCGCCAGCTGATTCTGGCCCTGCAGAAAAAAGCCGCGGCGCTCAACCCCGTCTATCACCTCTTCATTCACCTGCTCAGCCCGGCTGAACTGGAGCCTTATCTGGCCGCACTGGAAAGCCGTGACCCCAGCGACCTGCCGCTGTATGGCGTGCCTTTCGCGATCAAGGACAACATTGATCTGGCCGGTATTCCGACCACCGCCGCCTGCCCGGAGTACGCCTACACACCAGACCGTTCAGCGACCATCGTCGAACAACTGATCGCACTGGGCGCAGTGCCGATGGGCAAGACCAATCTGGACCAGTTCGCCACAGGCCTGAACGGCAGCCGCTCGCCCTATGGCGCTTGCCCCAACAGTGTTCTCGGCGGCTACCCGTCCGGCGGTTCAAGCTCCGGCTCTTCACTGGCGGTTGCACTGGGGGTCAGCAGTTTCTCGCTGGGTACCGACACCGCAGGCTCGGGGCGAGTGCCCGCAGCGCTGAACAATCTGGTGGGCACGAAGGCCAGCAAGGGCTTGATCTCTACAGCGGGAGTGGTGCCCGCCTGCCGTACGCAAGATTGCGTTTCGTTGTTCACCGCCACGGCCAGAGAAGCCAGCCAGTTGCTGGGGCTGGTCGCCAGGCTTGACCCGCGCGACGCGTACAGCCGTCACAACCCGCAATGGAACAATGCGTCGGCATTTGGCGCGCCCCGGCCGTTCCGCTTTGGCGTTCCACGGGCTGAAGACCTCGCGTTTTTTGGTTGCACCGAAGGGCCGCAGCTGTTCAGCGATGCCATTGATGACCTCACGGCAATGGGCGGCGAGTCGGTTACAGTAGACCTGACGCCTTTTCTGGAAGCGGCGCGGTTGCTGTACGAAGGCCCTTGGGTGGCCGAGCGCTACAGCGTTGTCGGGCAATTGATGGAGAACAATCCCGATTCGGTACTCCCGGTCATTCGCGATGTACTGGCCAACGCGCCCAGCGTCAGCGGGGTCGACACCTTCCGTGCGCAATACCGTCTGCAAGCGCTCAAAGTCCTGTGTGATCAGGCGCTGGAAGGGCTGGATTGCGTGGTGACACCCAGTATCGGACGCCCGGTAACGTCGGCAGAACTGATGGCCGAGCCGGTGTTGCGTAACTCGGAGCTGGGTTATTACACCAACTTCGTCAACCTGCTCGACTACGCGGCCATCGCCGTGCCCAGCGCGTTCATGAGCAACGGTCTGCCGTGGGGCGTCACGCTGTTCGGACGGGCATTGACCGACCAGTCTCTGCTCAGCCTTGCCGATGCATTCCAGCGGCAGACCGCCCTGCCCTTGATTGGCGGCGCCCCCCCTCAGTTGCCCGCACCGACCACAAGCGCTCGCAACGATATGGCCCGGCTGGTGGTCTGCGGCGCGCACCTGGACGGCCTGGCGTTGAACTGGCAGCTCAAACAACGCGGTGCCCGCTTGCTGGAAACCACACACAGCTCTGCCGACTATCAATTGTTCGCCTTGGCCGGCGGACCGCCATTCAGGCCCGGCATGGTGCGAGTGGCCGAGCATGGCGTGGCGATTGCGGTTGAAGTCTGGGAGCTGCCGAGCGCCGAACTGGGTTCGTTCCTGACCGGCATTCCGGCCCCTCTCGGCCTGGGTAAAGTGCAACTGGCTGATGGTCGCTGGGAAAGCGGCTTCATTTGCGAAGCCTATGGGCTTGAAGGCGCTCGCGATATCAGCCATCTGGGCGGCTGGCGCGCCTACCTGCAACAGCAATGACCGAACGGGCGGCAGGCGCGTGCAGGCCGCCCTGCTGCCTCCGTCCGGCTTCGCAACATGTCGGTTTCACAACATATAGTTAAGACACGCAGGGCCTCGCTTCCCGGCATAGTGAGTATCCACTCACTTCGATCCGCCGTCATGAATCATCTCTGGAGTCCATTTCGCCAGGACACGCTGTTTCAATCCTCACCTGTCTGGCTGGAGCAGCCCGGCATTCTGATGCCGTGGCAGGGCAATCCAAGGCATGACACGCTCAATGCTTCGGCGCCTTTTGCGCTGCCTGCACTTCTTCTGCCGCTCCGTGAAAGTACGCCACCTTTGACGGACGAACACGAGCCGGAGGACCTGGCTAAAGGTATCGAGCGTCAATTAAAGGCGCTGCGCAAAAGCCCGGGTTTCAAACTGATTGCCGACTCGGCGCTGTTCCTGAAAGCCTGCCAGCTGGACATGGATGCCCCACCGACCCGGCACCACTTTGTTCAGCAAAAGCTGGCTTCGATGCTGACGCAAAAGACCGGCCTGGCCCTGAACCCTGATCAACTGCAGATCACCTTCAGCACCGGGGCACAGCAGGAACATGACAGCGTCCGCCTTTCGTTGACCGATGTGGCACTGGCGACATTCGACCCACCTTATTTTCTGGCCCTCTATCGTAGCCAGGTCACGGACATCTCAATGCCCGACGACGCGCCCTCCATCAGCACAGCCAAGGTGCTGAAGTGGATCATCGAGACACCCTGGTCAAGCGATTACAGTGCGGCACTCAACGATTTTCGGAACCGTCATGGTGAAACCTGTCGAGCGCTCTCACGACTGGGATTGCTGGACAGCCTGGCCCGCCAGTTCGCTCGGGGACGCATCAGCCGGGACGGCTATGTGCTGACACTGGACGCACTGGGGCTGAGTGCGTTTCCGGTTGATGCCGAGGCTTTGGCACACACCGGAAGAGGCGAAAAATCCGAAGTCAGAATGCTGTCTCTCGACGGCCAACGGGTGCCGGGTATTTTTCAGGTCAGATCGAAAACCACCTCTCACTGTTTTATTCATGTGCTGGGCGCCCAGCGCAATGCAGTCGAATACATCAGCGACGATCCACGCAGAATGCGCGACCGTCTGGTGGCCGCCATGAACGCTTCAGGGCTTTACGGCCCATTGCTGCATGCGCTCGAGCCAGACGCTGAAAGCGTGGCCGATGCACCGCTGATCGACGGGGATGTGTTTACCGAACTGACACGAGCACAGGCCTCTTTCGCCGACACCCTGCTCTGTGGCGACCACTACGACAGTATCGACTGGCTCAGGCCCATCACGCGCGGTCTCACCCTGGCCGGGGCGGTTGACCTCTGGCAGGCCGAACCCGAGCTGCTGGATCAGATTCCCGTCCCCGCCACAATGGCCGCCCAGATCATGGGGGTTTATCTGTATGAACATCATGGCCTGACGCTCAACCCTGATCATGTGTTCATCGCCTATCAGCGCGGCCGGCTGATCAGCCCGCTGGGCGGCCCACGCACACCGGCGACCTACACTCATTCTCCCGACGAAAAGCCGCTCAGCCTGAGTGAAGCGCTGATGAACAACTACCGGGTCGATTATCCGGCGGGCTACATTGATCACGACGGCAGCACAGCGGTCTTCCTCGACACCACTGGCCTGGGTAATAGCGCGCAAGGCCAGGTGCTGGCTATCGACCCGCAGGCACTCGAGGACTACATCAAGGCATTCGACTTCCTGAACTGGATGACGCGGCACTTAAACGACTTCTGGCACCAGCAGAAAACGGCCATCGAACAGGCCTTCAGATCGACCTTCGTCGCTCAGGCGTTGATCTGCCTGAAGCAGGGCAGCCTCACCCGGGACGGTTTTGACCGGGTGGTGCAAACCATTACAACGAACGCCGAGACCCACTGGCGGGCGCTGGGATTTTTCGTTCAGGGTTCACTGATCGACGGCATGGAGCACCAATACACCGGGCTGCTGATGCTGGATCAGCCGGCCAAGCCGACAGTGCTCTATCAGGCAGGCCATCAACGGGCATTCGTCGAGTTCGCCGACGCCCCGGCGCTCGAGCGCTACCTGAATCAGAACACCGCAGACCCCGAATGGCGACGTGCCGTTCTGCGTTACGTACCCGCTCGACATCATTCACGCCTGGAGTACCTGTTCAAGCTGTGGGGCGGGGCTCAGGCCCCGGATCAGCCTGTCTCCCTGCTGCGCCCCTGGACCGATGCGCTGTTCAACCCCGACACGCGACACGCCCTGCACCACTCGTTGTGCAAAAAAGAACTGGAAGGTTCGCCCTTTGTTTACCTGCATCAACTCCTGAAACAGAACACGCAGGATGACGCAGACGATCAACTCGTGACCTCGGCACACGTCTCGCTGGCCTACTGGACAGCCCGCCTGCAGCACCTGCAATCCCTGCTGATGCCCATGTCACTGCTGCTGACACCGGCCTTTATCGCCTCGCTGGCAGCAGAAATCGGCATCACGTCGTTGAGCATTGCGTCTGCACAGTTGCCGGGCAGCCGACAGACGGAAAAAAATCAGGCGCTGCTGTCCACCTTGTCGCTGGGCCTCATGCAACTCGGCCCGCAAACGCCAAGGCTGTTGCGCACATTCCGCAAGCTCGCCAAACCTGCCGTTCACAAAGCACGGGCCGCACTCAGGTCGCGTGCCGTGTCGCGAAGCATCACGCCCTTGCGTCTGGGGCCAATAAAGCCGCGCCAGACACGGCTTGAAAAGTTCTTTCACACCGACGCACTGCTCAAACGCTGGACCCTGAACGGCGGGGCTTTGCCGAACCTTGTACCGGTGCATGCCTGGAAACTGGGTCGACGGTTTTTACTGTGGACGTCTGACAGAGGTCAGGCACGGACGCTGGTGGTCAGCACCCACGGCTATTACACCCCGTGGACTGCCACCGTGAAAATCCCCAACGGCACCGAGCTTCGGACATACGCGCCTCATGGCTATGAATTGACGGACCCCGGCCTGCATCGTGTCGTCAACAAGAATGCCAGACCCTTCGCACTCTCCAGCACCGCTGCAAACACATTGATGCAACCGCCGCCGCTTGAACCGTTGCTCATCACGGACAAACTCATGGCCGGCACCTCGCTGCCAGGCCGGCTGAAGAACTACAATTTGTCCAAGTTCCAGACCACCCGTGACGAGCCTTATGACGAGATCGCCCGCGTGGTGCGAAACTCGAACGCCTCGCCGCTCCGAGGCTGGCTGCCACCGACGCCAATGGATGTATTGACGGTCCGCAAGCGTTTCGGCATGACGCCCCCGTCGTTGGCCGATCTGTTCAAAAGTCTGTCGGCGCAGGGCATCCATTACGACCGAATATTGCTGGTTCACTGCCGCTGTGCAGCGATATCGGCGGTATTGCGCCGCGCTCCGGTCTATCATGCTCCGACAGCCAGCCCCGCGATTAACCGACTGGCCTGAACCGATCATCGAACACGGCGCCTGACCCGCATGACAACAGCTCAGACCGATACCCTGCTATGCCCCGTGTGCGGCTTCAGCAATCAGTGCAGCCTGGCCGATCCACGCACAGTGGATCAGCCCTGCTGGTGCTTTTCCGAACGCATCGACCCGGCATTGCTTGCCGCACTGCCCGACGCGGTGCGCAACAAAGCCTGCCTGTGCCCGCGCTGCGCAGGGATCATGGACGCAACGCCTGATCAAGCGACCCGTCCGATCACAGAGTAAGATGCGCGTCTCATCTGCCATGCACCGCCATCCTCATGCGCCTTGATCGCTTCCTCAGCAACCTGCCCCGCTTCAATCGCAAGAGCGTACGTCTGGCGCTGGCCAGCGGCAGGGTGCAAGTGGACGGCCGTACCACCACGGACCCGCATCACGAAGTGCGGGAGTTCAGTTGCGTCGCGTTCGACACGGAAATTATCCAGGCAGGCAAAGCCGCGCGTTACTTCATGCTGCACAAGCCGCCCGGCTGTGTGAGCGCAACGGCCGATGCGCAGCACACGACCGTGCTTGATTGGCTGGACGAACCTGACAAACATGAACTGCATATCGCCGGTCGACTGGACTTCAACACCACCGGGCTGATGCTGATCACCAATGACGGGCAATGGTCGCGACGGCTGACTCAGCCACAAACCAAAATGCCCAAAATGTATTACGTCGAGACCGAACAACTTATCGACGAACGCTATGCGCTGACGTTTGCCGAAGGGCTGTACTTCTCGTTCGAGAACATCACCACGCAACCCGCGCAACTGACGGTGCTGGGGCCACGCAGCGCGCACTTGAGCATCATCGAAGGTCGTTACCATCAAGTGAAACGGATGTTCGGCCACTTCGACAACAAAGTGTTGCGGCTGCACCGGGAAAGCATCGGCGCGCTGGTCCTGGACCCGGCGCTGGCACCCGGCAGCTACCGTGCGCTGCATGCAGCGGAAATCGACCTGTTCTGACGCCCGTGACCGTCTGGCGGATTGAGAACACAAGGCACGAACGGCACTTGCGGGTTGCCGGATCGGCTGCTTGACTCAAAACGTCGGTCCTTATGCGGCCGCCAGCCAACACACTATTCCAAGAAAACTTTTGTCGCACACAGCCTCCGGCTCGCGACACATTGCCCGCCAATAACAATACCTGTCGAACAGCTTGTCGGATCGACCTGGGCCTTTAATCGGCTATCGCCTGCCTGTCACGAAACCCGTGCAACGTCGTTTGCACGCATACCTGTTTACGCCAGGAGTTACACCTATGTCGCCAGAAAAAGCAGTGCTGGACATACAAGGACAGTTTCGGGTTTACACCGAGTTCTATCGCACCGACCCCGCCGCAAAGACCATCATTCTGGTCAACGGCTCACTGGCCACCACCGCCTCATTTGCCCAGACCGTTCGCAGCCTTCACCCGACGTTCAACGTGGTGCTTTACGACCAGCCCTATTCAGGCCAATCCAAGCCCCACAACCTGCATGGCGCGCCGCTGACGCGAGAAGAGGAAGGCCAGCTTCTGCTGGAACTGATTGACCACTTCAACGCCGAGCACGTGTTGTCCTTTTCCTGGGGCGGCGCAGCCACGCTGGTGGCGCTGGCACATCAACCAAGACGTATCGAAAGCGCGGTCATCAGCTCGTTTTCCCCGGTCATCAACGACCCCATGCGCAACTACCTGGATCAAGGCCTCACCCACTTGAGGGCACACAGCCGCTACGACATGGGGCACCTGATCAACAACACCCTCGGCAAACACCTGCCGTCGCTGTTCAAGCGCTTCAACTATCGCCACGTCAGCAGCCTTGACGGTCATGAGTATGACCAGATGCACTATCACTTCAGCCAGGTTCTGGAACTTGATCCAGACAACTACCTGACCGCAGGCCAACGCATCAAGGCACCGGTGCTGTTCATCAACGGCGTCTGGGACGAATACACCTCCGCGAACGACGCCGCACAGTTCTCCAGGTACCTGCAACAGTGCAGCTTCGCCACCATCCCGGCCGCGGGCCACTTTCTGGACATGGAGCATAAAGCAGCCTGCAGTGACTCGAAGCAAGTGCTGATGGATTTCCTGAAACCGGGAGAGCCCGAATACAGCCTCTACAAACGGGTTCACGAGCATCGTGCTTTCGCGTTCTGAAACCACAGAAGAACCACCGCCGGGGCATGAACGTCAGGGTCTGGCGGGTGGTTTTTTTGAAACAATCACGGGGAAAAGCGCTGCGGGAAGAAATTAGCGCTTCAAATCAAGGCAGGGTTCTGGTACAAAGTCAGCCGCTCAAAGCAGGTCCCAGAGCGGGTATAGTTTAGTGGTAAAACGAAAGCTTCCCAAGCTTTAGTTGAGGGTTCTTATTGGACACGCCGCTTTGGTGCATGGTAGAAACGCGTAATGCGGGTATAGTTTAGTGGTAAAATGAAAGCTTCCCAAGCTTTAGTTGAGGGTTCGATTCCCTCTACCCGCTCCACCTTCTAGCCAATGATTCCGGGCGTTCCAGGCAGTTTTTCCCTACCGCCTAGGCCTGTCGAGACCTCCTCGCAGCGCCCCCATCAGCCTCCCCAAAAAGCCCCGAAAATTTGGTGCACCGTCGATTCCCCCAGTACGGCGTCTTACCTGACCCACTTCCGCCTCAGCTCACTCAATAAAACCCTAAAGTCTGATCCGCCGACATACCTCCTGAGCTTGAACGGTGCACACCTATCTGTGCCTGAAAACCAAGCCACCACCATCGTTTCTTTCTCCATAAGCCAAGCATTCGCAATGCCAAACCTGCCAAGGCGTTGGCGGCGCTTTCAGATGGCGATACGATCAACGTCGAGCGCACTATTGAAGCGCTCAAGTGAGGTTGATTGCTCTCGTCCCCCCTCGTCAATAGGCCGATCAGGTGATTCAGGAAGGTTGCACAGGATGGCGAAGAAACCCAAATTCTACGCAGTCGTCAAAGGACGGAAACTAGGGATCTTCAATACCTGGGACGGTGGAGCTCGCTTGTCGATTGAGCGGTTTCCGGAAGCGAAGCACCAGTCGTTCGCCACGCTCGAACTCGCTGTCGAGTGGTATCGCCAACACAGCCCTACACCTGGTTCAAACCACTCCCCGGTCACCCATTTCAGCACTGAAGGCTTTGAGAAACAGCCGACAGCCGTGCCACGGCAGACGGCGTTGGACGGTATCGGTGCAAAGCGATATGTCATTTACTTGATCATCGATCCTGACACCGAAGAGCCTTTCTACGTCGGACTTACAACCGATCTCGAAAGGCGAAAGCAAGCCCACCTCGGACGCGCTCGACACAATACCAAGCGGGCGGCAGCCAAAATCGCTGAGATCCTCGATGCCGGCATGTCCCCCATTTTCAAAGTCGTAGAATCCTGTGATTCGGAAGAACACGCGTTGGCTGCAGAAACGCGGTGGGTCGAGCAATGCACGGGCCTAAGTTACATCGTCCGGAATCGCTGGAGGGAACACCAAGATATCCAGGCGGTTCTGTTGAAGCCGAAGCTGGACTTGAACCAGATCATCGGTGACGGCCCCGTTTTACTCGGCCCTTACCCTTACGAGTCCCGATTCGAACTTAAGAAGAGACTGAGCACTTTCTTGATGAAGTTCTCATCAGGCGTGATCGACCATCCAATGGCTATGGAAAAGCTCAAGCTGATCTGGTCGACCACCAGCCATACCGGGAAAGTGAGCGAATTTCGCATTGTGAGCGGTTCGTCCAGTCATCAGCTGGAAGCAGTGCTCGTGTCAGGAAGTACAGTGGCCTTCGACTACGGTCGCGCGATTGACCGCCTTCCTTGAGCCCTGGGCAATACCAAGCAGCCGGGCCACCAGGCCACCAGCATTTTAGGGCCGAACGAGCAGCCAAAGCGCGCAGATGATTTACAGCGCCAAAAGCGTCTAGTAATACAAATGCCTTGTAGCGCGGGGCATCAGTCGAGGCATCCCACGAGTATCCCTGCCACCTCGATACGGTTCCGAGTTTTCGGGGACAGTGATTAGCCCGCTGACGAGCTCAATCAGACACGAGCCTGGAAGGCAAATTTTTGAGCAATGTACTTCGCCGAACTCTCTATATACGGAAACACCGTACTCTCATTGATGTTCAGGCGATCCAACTCCTTCAACACATTCCTCTTGTTCGTTATCGCTATGCGATGAAGCGTAATATCTTCCGTACCCTCTTCATCCAGCACCGCTTCATCCCCGAACAGCAGAAACGCGCCGGACTGAAATGAGATCCTGCTGTTGGTGTGCTTTCCTTTCACACACAGAACGGATCGAAGATGCTCAGGCTCCAGCCTGGGCTCAAAGAATGGCTTTTCCTCTTTGATGAAATGAAGCAACTGCCGTAGTGGCCGCTGACTATTGAAATCTTCCAGGCCGGCAGCATCGAATGAGATAGAGTCTCTGACGCTCTTGGACAGACGGGAGAGGTTAGCAATACAGCTTGCAGTATCTGAATCAAAGTATTTGATATGATCGGCGTCCATAGAGAGGACTATGACCTCTCCGTCTTCATCGAGGTTACTCTTGCAGCAAAAGTACAAGCCGATCAACGGGTTCGATGTGATATCGAGCAGTCTCGTTGGCAACGAGTAATGCTGCATGCGTACGAGGCGATCGAGCGTATAAATATCTCCGCTGAAATCCACTGAATTGGAAACCAGAAGCTCCCGGTACATCCGATCTTCAGTGTCCCGGTGAACAAAATTCCCGTGTGGATCTTTGCGAAATATTGATGGTTCCAACCGATATTTTTTGCTATTGGAGTGGCCCCGATAAAAAACCTCACGCCCACCATGATTGAGTTGAAATACCTGCTCAATAAAAGCTCCGACGCTGTCAGCATGGATCTGGGGTGGCGTGGTCGCGGGCAGGTCTTCCTTCGTCACCTTGGAGCGGATCAACCCGTCAGGTACTAGCTGGGCTTGATGGAGGACGTCCAGCAGATCCTCGTCCTTAACTGCCCAGTGCGTCCGATTGATTTCCCAATCGCGGATATCGAGAGCCGCTTGCAGAGGCTTGATCTGCGCGAATTCAATGGGGCCAATACGATCGTCGATGGTTGGTCGAATGAGCAAAGTCTTGCCGTTGTTGCGAAGTTTTACCTCCAACCTCCCCACTCTCAGGGATTGACGGGTGCCTTCATAAGCGAATAAGCACGGAAGCTCCATCAGCGCCGCAAGCTGAGGCTCTTTCAGTTCCTTAAAGCTCGCAGCGATGTCATCGCTTGTGTACTCCAGGAAGCGACTCTTATCGTATTCATAACCAGGCTGATCCCACGCACCATCCTGAGAAGTCACAAGAAAATTATACATTCGAATTTAGATCTTCCTGGCAAGGTTAGTGACAATGTAGCAACTGATAGAGGAGTCCAGCTCAAATTTCTATGTGGCGTTTCTGACAGCGCCTAGCTTTTTGCGGCCAAGCTGTTCACACCTCTGCTGGCGGGCCAGTTCGGGTGATTAGCTCATCATCTTGTCATAGTGCTCCTCAAACCCTGTTCTCACGAACACCTGTCTGAACCGCTCGACGTAATGCGCCGGCTCAATCTCACCAAAATCCGTGAGATTGACCGCATCGGCATGGGACTCGCGGTTGACGTATCGATATAGGGCCTTGAAATCTGCATCCTCATCGGCGAGTGTCGCCAGTGCCGCCTGCAGCTCATTCTGGCGATGTACGAAGGTGAAATAGTACTCCAGGATATTTCGCATCATGTTCGGAATGACGGTAGCGGAGGTACGCCCTGCCTGGGCGTCCTTGATGCCCTGCCAAAATGATTGGTAGTCATTCTGTACGTCATTGGCCTTCATCGGAGTGATGACGCTGTGTGCCGCCTTGGTGATCCGGAACAACGAGAACTCATCTGATTTTTTGAAATGCTTGAGCATCTCGTGAAAGAAGAACAGGTTGTGCGTCAGGATGAAGACCTGCTTGAAGCGCTCTTTCGGGCTGAGTACTCGCCGGTGGATCATGGAGGCGATGTCGTAAATGTAGTTATGAGAAAGGCTTGATATGGGATCGTCGATGACGATGATACGCTCGCTTTTCAGCTTGGAACCGTTTTCATCGAGCTCGCCGTTACAGACTTCAAGAAAGTATAGGAAGGAGATCAACGTCTTCTCACCCTCGCTGAGCGTCTTGAACACGCCGGCCTGCTGGTCGGGCCTTTGCAGCTTGTAACGAGGAAGCTCACCCTCCTCTCTGACAACCAGAAAGCCCTTGAGCCCTAGCACAGCCAACGACGTGTTGATGCTGTCGATGGACTGGTCGATGTTCGTGATCTTGGCTTTGCTCAGAGCAATAGCATCCCGGTGAACCTGAGCCTTTATGCGGATCTCGTCAGCCAGCTTTCGCTTCTCCTCCTTTTTAACACCAAGCTCGCTATGTACCTTTCTCGCGGACGTGATGACCGTGTCGCAGCTCGCTCGAAAGCAGTTCCAGAAACGCGTTTTGATGTTCTCCAGGTGGGTTTTCTTGTCTTTTACCTTGAGGTTGAAGGCATCAATCTTCTGCTGATCTTCCGCGATCAAGGCGTTGATTCCGCTGAGCAGAGCCTCGGTCGACTCCAGCGTGATAACCATCGATGGACTCGCCAATTTGGCAGCCAGCTCTTGAATGTTTTGGGTGAATAATGCGTCCAACCTTGCCAGAAGTGCCTGGTACTCAGGAGCCCGATACTCCGCACGCTGGGACTGGCCTTTCAATCGAGCGACACCGCCGTCGTATCGGTTTTTCAGAGCTTTCAGCTGAGAGACCCGCTGCTCGTACGTTTTGTCGAACACCTTCCGGATTTCATCGTAGAAACCAGCTGCCAGGGTTTGCTGGCAAAACGGACACTGCTCGCGTTCGTGAAACTCAAGGGCATGCTTGACCCAGTCCGAGTTACCCAGATCAGTAATCAACGCGGAAAGGTACGAGTCGCCGGATCCGGAAATGACTTCGGAAAGCAGGGGGCTGGTTTCAACCTCGCTTTCTGCAAATCTGAGAGTAGGTATCGCAGGGAGCTCGGTATCTCCCGCAGACTGCAACTGCTCCGCCTCAGTTGCCAACGCGGTGAAATCCTCACTCGATGTCACAAGCGCAATATCACGTAGTTTGTCGCCGAGGCGCTCTTTGGTATTGGGCCCAACGAGGCAATACCGGAGAGGGCCGGTTTCGAAAGGTTTTTTTAGGGCCCATAGCTGATCCAGCATGTCCGCTTTTTTGGCTTTCTGAGAGTCGCCAAAAGCGTTCCCTGCCGCCACCTCGGCCTGATGTTCAGTCAACACCTGTTTGAGGGCCAGCTCGGCAGCCTCCAGCTCTTTCTCTGCCTCGATATTGCCTTCATTGAGCGTGAAGATGCCGGCCTGCGAACTGGCCTGGAAGTTGGCCTCCATGAAGGTATGGTTGTACACCAACACCTCACGCTCCGCTAAAGCAGGCTGAGTCTGGCATTGGTGATACAGCAAATCAGCAGGGTCTTGGAGGTAGTTCCCAATGGTGGTTTTGCCCGTGCCATTGTGCCCATAGAACATGTTCACTTTCGTGAGTGGGCCGACCTGGGAGTTGAGCTCGGGCGAGTAGCTCGATACGCCGCGCAGTATGAGATTCTTGATCACGTCGCTGTCCTTAGCTGCCAGAAACTAACACGTCCGTATCCTATTACTGACACGCCCAAGAGGAAAGACCGCCTTCCTGGCCTCACGCCAAAGCCACTACTGCAAGTAAATGCCTCCCCGTTGCCACAGCATCAGCGCAGTGTCAGATCGGGAGGTTGATGAAGCTTTAGCAGCGTGATACCGTCGAGCTTCGATTTATCTGAATCGAGCGGTCGGTCAGCAAAGCCTTTGCGCATCAGGTGTTTCTCCCTTCTTTTCGCACGCACTTCGACGATAGTCAGCGGAAAGCCGACACCCTGACGTATTGGAGAATTGCCATGCGCCTTCCGATCTATGCCCAAGATTTGCTGCCCAATGCAGCCTTCAAGAAGCTCGCCAAAAGCCTCAAAAACAGGTGGCCAGTCCAGCCCTCTATCCAGCAAACGCTAGCCAACGAAATCCTTTCTAAAGGCTTGGGGTATCTGGACTATTACGAGCTCAGAAGTTCGTCCCTAAACTGCCCTCCTGAAACGCCGACACCTTCCGAAAGAGACGCGCGCGCCGGGATTGTGGCTGCACTTGCTTCTGCTCTCCAATCCGCCAATGAGATATCCGTCACTCTTAGCCGCCTGGAAGCTTTCGTAGAAACACTTCCGTTGACAGCCTTGACCGCCTTCAAAATGGCGGCTTCAAGCGCCACATCATCGCTAATCACCAAGCCGTTAACGCTCGACCCGACACCAGGTCAAGTCTGCCCAGTGAATCTTACCTGCCCTGCAAAGACAACTCCGATGTACACAGATCCAATGATAAGAACGGAAATACCCACCCCTTTCGGGCGTCCCGAGAACTCGATTAGCCAGAAGGAGATTGAGGCACTCAGGCAGGTTGTCAAACGCACAAGTAGTCTGCGCGACCATAGTATTTTTCTTCTGTTGGAGTCTGGGCTGCGAGCAAATGAAATCCTCAGCAGTGAGGTACCCCATGTCCGCAATTTTGAACCCAGCTCGTAGAAGCTGCCTTGGCCGAACGGCGCAGCGTGCGACAACTGCTTGAGCATGAGAGTCGCTTCGTCCTTGGAAAGTATCTCGGCGATGCCCAGACGGCCCAGCTGCAATTCGCGTGGGAAGACTACATGGCCTTCCAGGCATCGGTGTTCGAAGTGATGCGTCAAGGATTTCTTCAGGCCACTGCAGAGCGGATGATGATAACTCTGCCGGTGGACGCCAGTGCCCTCCTGGCCACCCCCCTCGTGGCACTGCCGTTTCTTGAGGCCGATGACGTTTCAGCGGTGCTATCCGGCTTCGAGCAGAATCCGGGCTTAGAGCATGCCGTAAGGCTGCTGCGGTATCTGGAAGCGCTGTCTCTGGCAGGCAATACCGTTGTTGAGGTCGCTTCAATTTATGGGGGTGGTAATGTTGACGGGGGTGGGGTTGCTGGGCGTCTTAGGGCTGGAGGGAGGTTGGATGAAGTGCTTGAGGCCGTTCGCGAATGTGAGCGCCATGGCTGGGTCGTCGCGACGGATGGTCTGATTCAACTCCAAAGTAACTATTGCCTGCAGAACGCGGTACGTCACCATCTGACCAGGATATGCGGCCCTTTTCACCCAGCCTACAGCCAGCTTGAGATTGAACATGCTTTCAGCCGCCTGAGTGCATTCACTCCAGATCTCTTTGCTCACGACATGCTCGACGAAGTTTCACTGGCCCTTAACTCGCGAGTGGTGCTTGTGCGTTATGACGATATCAAGGCAGCCTTCGAATTCACCCAACAGTACTGTGCTGTCTCTGAGCTCCTGACGAACACCGTTCCGACATCAGTGACAGCTGCCAGAGCCAGGTGTGTAACTTATGAGGATGAATTGGGTGTTACCCATGTTCCGTTTTACGAAATCACCGACGGCGCCCACGGGCAGGCGGTCGTTATCCACCAGTTCAATCAACTGCCTTTGTTTGAGATATTTCAACTGTTGGCAAAGCTGGGAAATTTAGTAAATCTGGTTGCTCTGATCGATACCACCCTGCCGGCTAGTGCTGCCGTTGAGCAGATGTCTCGTTACTTCCCAACAGCCGATGTCCGAGTGCGCCAACAAGGTGCGTTGCCGATCCAGCGTTGCTGTCAGGAGCTTTCCGAGATTGAGGCGCGGATCGATGTAGAGGATGTTCAGCGCATTGCAGTGATATGTGACTGTCCAGATATTTCGCTATTGCTTAACCGGCGGTACAGCTCGATTCCAGCAGATACGAAAGTGCCAAAAAAGGGGGATCTGATTCGGCTCTCACCACGTGGACTCCGGCACCAGGATGACGCCCTGATTCGCGTTATGAATGTCAAGCCAAGTGAGCTTTTTGTATTACAGTCGCAGACATATCGGACGATCAAAGCCGACGAGTTTGCAAGGTACTCGTGGGCTGCGGGGTTTGCACTGAGCCCCCATGAAGCGCTCGGCGTCGCCCTCCCACCAGTGTTGATCTTCACCTCCGTCAAGCACGGGGTAGGCGAAACGGTAGCGGGGCCAGCGTTCGTCAGAAACTTGCAAGCGCAAGGAGTTCGTGTGATTGAACATTGTGTGTATGAGATTGAGGGGTATCCGAGGGTTGCGAGCGCTGGGACTTTGCAGCGGATCGTGCCGCTGGTTGAATGACACCTTTGAGTAGAGGCTTACCACACTGAGGCAAAACACCTCGTACCTGGCTGAGTTCAACTATGGCTTCCAAGTTACCGGCTGGCTCAACGTGATGCCGTGAATTCCATACACAGAACCAATACCGCCCCACAACAGCTCATCAGTAAGAGCGGCGACCTTCAATTTCTTTCGCAGCACCAGCTCGTTTCATCTCTTTATAAATTGCCCACCGCAGGCTCAGCTTATTCGTTCTAGACTTGAGAAAAAAACTAAGCGGAGATGGAGAGTTCTCGATCACAGCATTGTAGTCAGAGGCTAATAGCAAAATATCCGCATCCGGATAGCCTCTCAGAGCAGAGATCTCTACTCTATGAAATATTTCATCTAAAGAAGTTGCTGATTTTTTATATGCGAAATACAACCCAAGCATATCGGACGAAATAAAGAACAACATTACAGCAATGAGAGCCCTATTAAATGCTATCAGGTCATTAGGAGGGGCAAGCACGATAGCAGCGATACTCCCTACAAAGGAGCACAATAAAGAGCCCCACAGAAATTTACTCATCAATCCGGCACTGGCATGATGGAGATCACCAGTCCAAAATGCAGACTCCTCAATAATCTCTGCCAACCTTTGATAGCCTGGAAATTCACGACTGGCGAAACGACTTTCCTCTAAGTTCCAGTCAGCACCTGATAGCGGAAGAATAAACTTTCTAAGAATTCGCTGCTGTTCTTCTAGAGATGGTTTTTTGCCTAAGCCACTCATAAATAATACTACTCGCCGGGCTTGATCTCCCGCTGCACGATGCTTTTGTTGAGACTGGCTTAGCATTAACCATGCAGCCAGAAACCCAAATCCCATGAGTGCTATTAACAAAAGCAGCCAGCCTTGATCAACATACACTGAGAATGCTGCAGTAAGAGCCATAGACAACTGTAGCCACATCATAGATCTACCGTAGCGATCGGCCTTGTCGAGCTCTAAGTTTTGGTGTGTAAGTAGTTTATTTATGCTAAACTTAGGTGCTAGTTTTTTCAATGCTTTTTCGATAAACTCCTTTTTACCCAGAGCATAGGAATCAATATCATTTTTATAAATTTTGGCCAAACCTTCCTTGAGCCTCGCGTAATCGCAAGCGAGTTTATCGTTTATACGCAACTCATCTCTAAAATTTATCATATCATTCTCCCAGGTACTTTGGGGCTTGCAAATATGAATATGATAACCAATGCTATCAGGGGACGAATAGTTAACTAAAAAATAACGCGGGGTATCCAAATCACTCTCTCCGACTTGGTAACCTAGATCTCGAATATTATTCACTACGTCTCCAGACGCTTTCCAGTCCTGTAGAGATATTAAAATATCAATTATAGGTTTTGCGGACAGCCCAGGTACTGATGTTGATCCTACATGATGAATGAAAAACGAGAGATCATGCAATCTGTCCCTTATTACTTGAGCCTCCTTAGCAAAAGCTTTTCCCCAATCAACTGAATGCTCGCTAATCTCTACACTTTTCATTTTATTTACTTGCATAATCGAAAGGTACGCACCTAGTTAAAGCTAGCCTGCGCGGATCTTCAAGCGCAGAGTCAACTCTAATCCCAAATGCTAACATAGTAGCCCAAAGCCACCCTTGAGTCTATTTTAAGGGGATTAATGTATCGAAAGGCGACACTTAGGTCAGGGTACGGCATAGCCAATATACTTTTCATAAAGCGGCGGCCTACAGGGGGGAGGCGTTACCAGATCGGTCGACCAACCATCTCTGGCAAAAACCAGATTTCACTCCACGCAAAAATTTTTTGTTGTTCGAAACGAATCCGGCTTCTTTCAAATGAGCTCAGTGTGCATTCAAGTCGAATCTGCGCGCATTGAGGCAGAATCCGTCTCTACTGTCGGAATCGGAACGAATTCAGCTGAGAAACTCTTGAATTGGTGACCTAAAAACCCCAGCACCTTCTGCAGGTTCGCAAGCCCCTCATCTGAGAAAATGACGCCAGCCGGATCGCCCTTATAGTAATGCTCGGCCAAGAGGAGGCCGTATTGGCTCTTCGATGGACGCGAGCTTATATTCAGGCTGCGCTTGGCAATCTCTTGGCTTTCATTGCCCAATACGCCTTCCAGAGCCTTGCTAGCAAATCCCGGATCAATGTCTGCGTAGGTAATAACAACCTGGTCTGACAGTACCCATTGTTCACGATACCGATCACGCGCCTGACGACCTTCCAGATCATCATCAAGTAGGACGATAAAATGTTCTCCGCGCCCCAACAGCAAGCTGATCAAGGGGCCCGCGGCGCTCGACCCAACGCCTGGGATGATGTTGAATTCCAGATCGCTGCTCAAGGTTAACGACGCGGCCTTGAGGGCATAGTAATCAGATATGCCTTCAACAATGAGGCAAGGTTTGTCGCCCACGATCTCTGGCACCACGTATTGCAGACGATCAATGACGGGCTGGAAGTAGTGATGTCGGGTGCCCTGCATCGCGAGGAATTGCTTGTACTTAACGGCGTTGATTTCCGCCGGCAGGAACTCCAGCTCATATCCGTCAGAATCGTCGCTACGAGCGGCTCGGTTTTCGATGATGTAGGCGCTGGATAGCCAACGCGGATCGACCATGTGATGGCTGTGCGTTGAGTAGATGATCTTGTCGCCGGCACTCGTCATTAGCGCAAAATAGCTCAGTAATTCCACCTGGGCGCGGGAATGGAGGTTGGCTGCTGGCTCGTCAAAGGCGTAGATCATCTGGCGCTTATCATCCGCTGACTTGAACCTCGTCAACAGCAAAAATGTGAAGAACCAACGAAAGCCAACAGAACGTTCGCTGATCTGGTAGTCGGAATCACCACTGCTGACCATAAAGCTGACCATGACCGAAGGCTTTTCACCATCGGAAATCGACCATTTCAATTCAATTCTCTTGGCGGTGGTATCTCGTGAAAACACACGCCTCCAACCGCCGATGACCTCAGTGGAGAGCACGCCCGACATTCGTTTGAAAACCGCGTCAACTCGGCTCCCCTCCTCGCTTCGGCGAAAGTCCTCAATCCAATTTCCCTTGGCCTGATCTCGAAACTGCCTCAAGACCTTGTTGACGTTCTCTTCGACGTCATAGCCCGCGAACCGGATGATTCGTTCTACGATCTCGCGATAATGCCGTGTTTCGTACTTCTCGCCAGGGCGATGAACCAGCAAAATTTCCTCTGGGACGTGGATCAGGAAGGTGGGGAAGTAAGCCACCGTTGGGATCTTGCTCGCGATCAAGTCGGCGGCTATTACCCAGAGGTTCTCTGATACTGAGTCTGGCTGGGCATAGATCTCATAATCCGGAGTGCCCGGCAGTCTTGTTTTGAGATCAAACCCCAAGCTTCCGCTGCTCGACTGCGCCTCGCTGTTCTTAAAACGAATCGCCTTAATGATTTTGAACGGTGCTGACAAAGCCGCCGTATCCACCTCCACACCCAGGCTTTCTCCAGTGGCGGAGATCTCTTCGACCTCAGATGTGTCGAGCACGACAGTGGCAGCGATCGAGACTTCCCCAGTGAATCCCCCTTTTTGGCTCACGGGAATGAATGAAAACTCATCCTTATTCTCAGGGCTAAAAAAATAAAGGCTGGAGACAGATCTATCGCTGCTCACGAATTGTGAGATAGCTTCAAGGATGGTGGTCTTTCCACTCTCATTTAGTCCAATCAGCGTAACGACCGGACTATCGATCCTCCCTGCAAGCTCGATCTTAGTTTTGACAATACCTTTGTAATTCTCAATTTCAAAATCCAGGATCTTCGACATCAGCACACACTACCCTGTGTAAGCACGAATCTGAGCTAAACCGGGGTGTTGATCAAGCCGGCGAGCTGGCGCCCTGTCGGAGTTTCCAGGCCATTTTCAACTATTGGCAAATTGGATCCGAGAGGGGTAAAGTGCCAGCACTCTAGCATCAAGCGGGAAGCTGTCAACAGAATGAGCTAGAACGCGAAGCAAGCACTGCGCTGGTTCACATAGGGATGGTGGGGAACGGAATGTCAGGTACAGATGGGAAGCTTTTTCGCGATTACACCTCGGGAAGTCCGACTGAAACAGCATGCGACATGCTGTATCTGCAGACCCAGCTTGCATCTCCTAAACCAGATGTTGTCGATCAGATAAACATTGATGACGTTTTGGATATTGGCCTGAGCAACCTGAATGGCCAGCTCGTTGCCGTCGCGCTATGGCAAGGCCAAGTTGCGGGCGGCATTGCGTCTCCGAGAGTACTTCGGCTCATCGCATGCATCGAAAGCGGTACCAGTTATAGAGCGGCTGTAGTCGACAAAAACGGGGCTCAAGTTGTCCTGAGAATTTCACCGATCAAGGAGGGCTGATCGTGATCACGATAGCAGGTGGAATCTACTATGAGCAGTGCATGCATCCCATGTGGCAAGAGTTGTTTGGTTCGGGTGGCAGGGCTGCTACTGCGATAGCTCGGCTGGGCGGTATGGCAAAATTACACACATATGCCGATGAAACTGCGAAGGCGATTTTCCTCCAGCGAGCCGCGCTCGAAGGATTTGAGATGGATGTGATGGCGACCAAAGAAAGCCCTCATTTCCGCTATACCCATGGCCTTAGCAAACCGGCAATCTACCCGATCCCTGAAACTATGCCACCGCTGAGCGTGAACGCTGACAAGGTGGTTCGCTTTGGCTATTTGGAAGGTGATTGCATTGTCCATGCTGAAAGCGCGGTTTACGACCCACAAACTTCGAAGGATCCGCTACCTTTCAATCATAACGGCTCAAGCGCTAAGCACCTTGCTCTGATCCTTAACAGAAGCGAAGCAGAAGCTTTGCATGGCAGTACAGAGCTCAGTTCAGCTGACATGGCTGCTGCCTTGGCGCGATCGCAGCAAGCCGAAATTGTCATCATAAAAATGGGCCCACTGGGTGCGCTGTTACATCATGACGACCAAACGCACCTCATCCCGCCTTTCGTCACACCGCACGTATGGAAGATTGGATCTGGGGATGTGTTCGTTGCAAGCTTCGCTTTTTTCTGGCTGGAGCAAGAACTCTCCCCCTTGGACGCAGCAACTCAAGCGTCTCGCGCTACCGCTTATTACTGCAAGACCATGGGCTTTGGCTCTCAAGTAGAACTCGCTCGCTATGCTCCTGCACCTGCCGTTTTCAAGCAGACCTCGAAGCCAGCACCACTGGTTTACTTGGCAGGCCCGTTCTTCTCGTTGGCACAGATGTGGCTGGTTGAGGAAGCGCGAGGTCTACTTCTCGATATGGGCCTGCGAGTGTTTTCTCCCGTGCATGATGTTGGACTGGGGCGAGCCGAAGAGGTCGTCCAGAAGGATATCGATGCGATCCATGCCTGCGATCTGATGCTTGCCATAGGGGACGGCCTAGACGCTGGGACGATATACGAGATCGGCTATGCTCGCGCCCTGAAGAAGCCGGTAGTGGTGTATGTGGAAAATGAGTCTGAGGAAAGCCAGAAGATGATGGAGGGGAGTGACTGCGTCATGTCGAATGATTTCGTCACCGCGATCTACCAAACATTCTGGCAAACGACCGAGCTATGAAACGAGCCCTTCTGCTATCAGGTGGCATGGACTCCCTCGCCATCGCCTGGTGGCTACACCCAGAAGTCGGCATCACCCTGAATTACGGCCAACTCGCAGCAGAAGCAGAAATCTCAGCTTCTTCAGCGATCTGTAAGCAGCTCCAGATTGAGCACCATGTCATTTCCATTGATTGCCGCTCCGTGGGCTCTGGTGACATGGCGGGAGGTCGGGCGGATGCTCATGCGCCGGCAAGTGATTGGTGGCCGTATCGAAACCAGATGCTCGTCACCTTGGCGTCGATGAAAGCTATCAGTCTGGGCGTCAAAACGCTCTATCTGGGAACGGTGAAATCTGACGGATCGCACCGCGACGGTACACCTGAATTTGTCGAGGCTATCAATCAGCTCATGGTTATTCAGGAGGGTGAAATGACGGTTGAAGCACCGGCCATTGGATTAAGTACCACTGAGCTAGTGCGGGTCGCCGGCGTGCCATCTTCCGTACTGGCTTGGGCTCACAGTTGCCATAAATCCAACGTGGCATGCGGCAACTGTCGAGGCTGCAACAAGTACTTTGAAGTCTGGCACGAGCTGGAACATGAGCAAGATCATTCTTGATAGCCCCATCGTCAGTGCAGTCCCAGGCTATTACGAACCCTTCGTATGGACTGAGGCCCAGTTTCATCCACTTAAGCAACCAGTAGCCCGAGCCGATGCAGGGCTTCTCCACTTGCTTGAACGCAGACGGTCGAAGCGCTCGTTCAACGCATTGAGCAAAACAGAGCTTAGTGAACTGCTATGGCGCTGTGCGCGTACGCAGGCAGTTGCTGACTCCGAATACGGGTTCGAGCTGGAACGTCGCCCTGCTTTGTCCGCAGGCGCCATTCATCCCATCCACATCCTGGTCGATCACCATGCGACGGGCAGCTGGCAACGCTATGACAGCCGCCGCCACGGATTTCATGACATCCCAGGTTCGTCTGAGCTCTTCGCGAAGATGAATCAGCAGTGCGAGGCCACATTGGCCATCGGGGAAGGCACACGGTTGTTATTGGTCGCAGAGCCGGGCAAGACGTTTGCGAAATACCAACAAGGTGAGAGCCTGATCTGGCGTGATGCAGGTGTGTTACTGGCGATCATGGCAATGGTTGCTGAGGCTCTCGGCTGCACCTTTTGCCCGCTGGGTGTCACGGGAGAGCCGTGGGCCAGCCAGCTGGCACCCATTGGAATTCTCAGCGGAGTAGGAGTCGCCTTGATCGGTGGATCAGACAAGCCCGATTAAGCGGCTTTCTTCCCAGTGTGCCCCATCAGGCCATGCACGAGATCTGTAGCCGACATCATCTGGTACCACATCAGGGCGTCGAGTTTTGATGGCCGAACGCCGATGGCATTACTCAGGGCAAGAAACTCCTGCTCCAGTTTGAGGTAGTGACGCTCTACAGTCAGGCCTACGGAGAAGAATCCAGCTAGCGCGCCAGCTCTGAGAATATGGATGTCGAGAATGGCCACGTCATCGGCATCCAGCCAGTTTCGCGCAATCCACGACGCCGTTTTGTATCCGATGCCTGGCAGCCTGAGCAGCCAGTCCCTAAGTGCTCTACCAGAGTGAGTAGGGATATTGCCTCCCTCCAGTGAGACCAGGGCCGCATGCAGATACCGTGCTTTCTGTTTTGCAAACCGATAGCGAATGGCCCGGCTACCAACACTCAAGGGCGCGCTCAGCCACTCCAGAATCTGAGTCTCAGACGGAGCACTACCTTCGAAGACCCCGAGAGCCCGAAGATGAGCAAACGCCGCAAGCCCCACCTGTGACGGAATACCGTGACCACCTAGAAGGCACGCCCCCACCTCTTCCACGAGCGAATCACCGAGGTGGTAGTTGAGTGGCTCGGGCTCTTGATCATTCGCCCACGCTTGATAAGCCCAGTATGCGGGAGAGGGAAAAGCCTCAATTAAGCCCCACGTTACACCAGGCAAGACTTCACTTTGAGCGTCAGGGAACTCCCGGCTGTAAATTTGAGAATCTATGAAAACCACGCCGCTCTGCATCACACGGCCTCCTGGGTGGAGCCATAGGCCTGCGAAATCCAGCGCATGAAGTCGTTGCGCTCAAGAGGATCCATAGCTCTTACACGGTCACGAAGGCGCGCCTGGCGTCGGGCAATGGTCTGACGTTCACGGAACGTGTCGCCCAAGTAACGACTGTCGTGCAGTTCTTCAGGGGCAGCGTAGTTCATCCATACGCATTCTTCCCTGAGATCGACGTGCGTTTTGGCCATGAATGTAACCTTCCTCCATCCGTGGAGCACCTCGTTGTACAGCAGGCTGTCGTACCCGGAAATCATGACCTTACATGGCACGCTGCGCAGTGTTTGGAGCAGCGACTCGTGCTGGGTCTGGTCATACTCGAATCGATAGATTTTGGGACGACGTCGTGTTTGAGTTAGGTACGGTGGATCAGCATAGATCAGCTCATTCCCTTGGTAAGGGAATGAGCTTAGATAACTCGTAGCATCGTCCTGTACGAGCTCCAGACGATCTCGGGCTTGGCTAGACCAAGCCCCCTGAACGGCAGGATCAAGGTCAATCCCAATGTTGCGAGCTGCAGGTTTCTTGTGGCGCATGACCGCGCCCGCACCTAGGTGCGATTCGATGTACGTCTGATGCGGGGGCATCAAATTAATCAAGCGCTGGTAGCACTTGCCCTTCCCACCTGGATATTTCATGGGACAATCATCGTCAGATGTGACGATGATGTCAATGCGCCTAAACCAAGATGGCAACCTCTGAGCTTGGAAACCATCGGCAAAACTCATTGATCTACGACCGCATACGAACTCTCCAATCACCCATCGGGTGATAGCCGAGGTATTAGATGGGCGTCGAGATGCCGCTTCGGCCCAGCCATCGGTACAGACCCAAGATGCCCTTTTAATACGTCCTCTTTGAAGCCTTTGGCGTTATCCTCCAAATTTGCAAAAAATCGACCCCCTTATGCAGCCTCAGAAAAAACGGCGTTAGTCAGATCGAAGCTCCGACATCAACGAAGCATTTCAATCGACTTACGGAGGTAGGTATGGATGAAGTGATGAAAAGAAAGATAGGCGTGCTCCTGCTGGCTGAGGGTTCAGCGGCTAGGTTCGAGCGTAATCTCCATCGGATGAGGCGCGAAAACTTTACGATTGCTTCATGCACCATGGTGCACCGTAGTGATATCGAAGGATCGCCAGCGTTTACTGAGGTTCCAGATAGTTTGAGGACTACACGAATACACGCTTCAAAGGATCTTTGACCAATAAGGGTTCGATTCCCTCTACCCGCTCCATTTTTGCGTCGCACTTCTCGTTCCACATCCCTCTCATTGTGTTGCCTTCATCCTGAGGATAAGCCCCTCAAGGACGAAAAGGCGCGGTGGTTGATAACTGCTGGCGATTGCCGGTGATTACAGCAGTGTGTCCAGCGTAAAAATGCAGCCCACAGCGGCACCGATACTCCTACCTCTATTCATTCTCTGATTTCAGCACTGGGTTGCCACGATAAAAGGCAGGCTCGACTGTTTCTATTGCCCGGTTTAACGACGGCCACGGGTTTGTCGATCTATCGCTGTGCAATATTGATATGACATTATCGGCGCCCTGAACCTCCTGACTCTCGCCCACTGACGTTGTTAACGCTGAACACCACTCGCGTCTTAAAACACTCCGTAAAGGCACCAAGAATGTTTGACTTCAGCCTGCTTCTGAAAAGCCCTTCCGCGCAAACCGGACCTGTGTGCCTGCTAGCGGCTTTGACCCTGTGCGCACCTTTTTCAACTGTCTGTGCGGCAGACACCCAGGTCAAACCCGCGGAGACAAGCGCGATAAAAGACCGCACCCACATGAACGACATTCCTCCACGGCTCCAGTGGACAGCGAACTACGGCTATTGCGGTGAGACAGCGCTTATCAGTGCCGGGCTTTACTACGGCCAATACGTATCCCAGTTCGATGCTCGCGCCATTGCCAGCCCAAACACTCACCAATCCAGGCGAGGAAGCCAGCTGCTCTTGGGCGCAAATGATGAGGCCGCCGCGGCTAAAATGCGCCTGAACGCCGTCGAGTGGGACAGCGTTACCACGCCGAACGCGAATACATTCCTGGCATGGGTCAAGGGCAATGTACTGTCCGGCCATCCGGTCATCATCGGCGTTTACGAAAATCTTTCCCGATTCGAAGATTCCGACGATGAAAACGCAGGCGATGACGAGTACGACCATATCGTGCCCGTCATCGGTGTTTCGTCCCAAAAAACGAAAGCTCATCCCGCTGTCTATAACGCCGACGACGTGATTACATTCAGCGATAACGGTCTTTGGTCGCCCGACGGGAAACCGGCTTATCTTTACCGCTTCAGGTTCGATGCATTTCAGGCAAACCGTCAAACGGCTAACGACCCGTCCCGCCCTGTGTATTCGCTGCCTCGCGGTAGGAAAAACTATGGCGTGGCCATTACCGGGGTTATCGACCGGGACGGCAAGACGCTGCCGGTTCGTCTCACGACCGACGTAAACGAAGAAAGGCCCGTCATGGGCGAAGGTTCTGACACTCGTCCTGCTTCCGCACAGGTGAACTTGACTGTCACGGTGTCGGGGCTCAAGCCTGGCGTGCCGTATACCCTGTACCGCTACGATAGCTTCGACAAAGTGCCTGAATCAGCTTTTAACGGGAACGCATCGATGGCGGACAAACAGTGGAAAATCAACATTGAAGCGGGATCGACTTACGTGCTGAAAGAAACAATACGTTCAGACCAGGTGGCGGCCTATCGTGCTGTTCCGGTTACGGCCCCGTGAGCCCGCTACGCAAGGCAAGACGAACAGCGTAAACCGTCTTGCCTTCGCACCTCTTCCGCAGCCACTCTCCGAACGGAATGACCGCGATCTGTGGCCTTGTTATCGGACGTCAGGGGGACACAAACCCACTGAGCGTCATCTCTCTGAACGCCTTTATCTCGTGACACCCACAGCGACCTTCCCAACCCCCGCCGCCTCCGGCACCTTTTCCCTGGCCTCTTCCGCCGTCATCGGCACCACCAGATACTGTCGATAACCCCTGAAAGCCTCCAGTGCAGAAGCATCCTGAGGGCGATAGTCTTCGCCGCTTACCCGTTGCTGGTTTGCAACACACGCTCTGCCGATCACGCTCGTGCAAGCATCATTTACAGCAAGAGAAATGGGTTCGAACAGGGCAAATGCGGTGCCCGGTTGGTCCACGTCGTTGAACAGCGGATGAGTTACGTTTTCGAAGTCGTTGCCTTCCACCAACACGTGCGAGGACGGGGTTCGGGACATGATTGCGCCTTGGTAGGTCATGCGCTGGAAGACGTTATTGACCACTTGCGCCCGGATTTCTGCATTGTTCATGCCCCCGGAATGCGGCGCTCTGCCGGATGTGTCGTGCAGGTAATTTCTCGCTATCGTCAGCGTGTCCTGGCTGCCAAGGAACAGCCACACCCAGTAATGATGCCCGTCGCAGGTCGATGAGTAAGGGGTTCGGCCATCGAATTCGTTGCTCGATATCGTGACATGTGAAGCAGCACCCCACCCCGTCACGATCATTTGCCGTCCGATGCGCGCAAAGGTGTTGTGGTCGATCCAGACGCCATCAGCCTTGTCGAGGGTGAGCGCGTCTCCGCCCCACACGACGCTTGGGTTGATATCGGAAAGTGTCAGGTTGCGGACAATTACGTTATGCGCGCCGTCACCGATGAACAGCCCGGCGCCCTTGATGCCTGCCTTGCCTCCCGTCCCGATCAGCGTCTTGTTCGAACCGACTTTCAGTGGCTTGAGCCCGGCATTGTCGTAGGTCACCATGATTGGCGGCCTTGATTGGCAGAACCCGTTGGCACCATTGAGTGCCAGTTGTTCTCCGCCATGCGGACAGGGTTTGACGATGCAGCCAGGCTCAGTGGTTTCGGCGCGCCCGTTGGAAACGACGCTCCCACGAAAGTCGAAAAGATGGTCCAGCACAACGACCCGCGGGGCCTCATCAGTGCAGGCACCGCGCGAGTTGTAAGACGCACAGAGCGCCGACCGAAGGTCATCAAGCGTAGCGGGATGCACCGCTGTCGCGGAGCCGCCACCGGTGACGTCTTTGGCGAAGCCTTGTGGTCTGTCCGCGGCCTGCGAACACAGTGGGCCGGAAAGAATCAGCAGCAAGGCAACGGTGAATTGCCAAAGGCCACGTCTCTGAACGCTGCCTTTCACCAGGCAAGGCCAAGGCCTCATGAACAGGTCATCCAGGCATATTCGCGGGGATCGCGAAGACTGCCTGAATGCTAAACGGGCAGCAGCCTGCATGCCGCGTGTTCTGTAGCTTTCGTCAGCCTTCGTTCAGGCGCCCGCACTCACGAGATCGTCAGCTCCATCTTGACGCTGTCGATGCCACGGCCATGTCCATCGACCTCCACGGAGGTGACGGCGAACCCGATAGTCGAGTAAAAGCCCTGAACACGCTGGCTGGTATTGATATAGGCACGAGTGACACCCGGTAAGGACTTCATGACGTCCAGCCGGGCCTGAGTCAGAAACCTGCCGAGTCCGCCGCCGTGGCGGTCATTCTTGACCATGCCCCAGGTAAGCTCGGCCACTGACGGGTCTGACAGCACCAGGTATCCACCGCACGCGACCACCTCGCCATCACGTTCCACCACGAAATAATGCCCCAGCGGCGCCATGAGGAAGCTGGAAAATCGCTCCCGTTCAATGGGGTCGAAATAATGCGGAACATTACTGTCGAAGATAGCCAGGCAGAGGTCCCGGTCTGCAAGGGTGTAGGGCCGAAGCGTGTCCATGTGCGAGCCTGTGTTGTGCGATTGATCAGAGTGCCTGACGGAATATAGCCTGAATCTGATCGAGGTCCGCCGGACGCGGATTGGTCAGGCCACAGGCATCTTTCAACGCATTGGCAGCCAGCATCGGAAAATCCTCTTCCTTGACGCCCAACGCGGTCAACCCCGCAGGAATATCGACAGCGGCGGACAGGCGGCGAATGGCCTCGATGGCTGCCTGCGCCCCCTCTTCCGGGGAGAGGCCGCGAATATTGCTGCCCATTGCATGCGCAATGTCGGTCAGGCGTGCAGCGCTGACGCTGGCGTTGAAACACTGCACATGCGGCAGCAACACGGCATTGCATACGCCATGAGGCAAATCATAGAAGCCGCCCAGTTGATGCGCCATCGCGTGTACGTAGCCCAGCGATGCATTGTTGAAGGCCATGCCGGCAAGAAACTGTGCGTAGGCCATGTTCTCGCGGGCCGTGATGTTCGTCCCGTCGCAGACGGCGTCGTGCAGGTTGTTGGCAATCAGCGCCACGGCCTGTAGCGCGCAGGCGTCAGTGATCGGGTTGGCGGCGGTCGACACATAAGCTTCGATGGCGTGGGTCAGCGCGTCCATGCCGGTGGCTGCCGTCAGCGATTTCGGCATCGCGACCACCATGTTCGGGTCGTTTACCGACAAGAGCGGCGTGACGTTGCGGTCGATAATGGCCATTTTTACGTGCCTGGCTTCGTCGGTGATGATGCAGAAGCGAGTCATCTCGCTGGCAGTTCCGGCGGTGGTGTTGATTGCAATCAGTGGCAACTGAGGTTTTTCAGAGCGATCAACGCCTTCATAGTCGCTGATATGCCCGCCGTTACTGGCGCAGAGGGCGATGCCTTTGGCGCAATCGTGGGGCGAACCACCGCCCAGAGAAATCACGAAATCGCACTGCTGCGCGTTCAGCAAGGCCAGCCCGTTTTCGACGTTCGCAATGGTCGGGTTGGGTCTGGCACCGTCGTACACCACCGAGTCGATGCCCTGCTCCACCAGCAGTCCGGCGACCTGGCTGGCGACCCCGGCCTTGGCCAGCCCGGCGTCAGTGACGATCAGGGCCTTGCGAAAGCCGTATTTTCGTATGGCTCGCATCGCTTCATCAATACAACCAGTGCCGATGATGTTCACAGCGGGAATGAAAAAAGTGCTGATCATGATGGGCCCTCGTGGGCGGCCGGACGCTAAGGAATAGCTCAAGCATCCGCCTTGTGCGAGGTGCAACCATTGACCCAGAGCAACAAACTGCCATGTATCAAGCCGTTGGTCGCAGCCGGTGCAGACTGCGAAAACCGGGTCGTTGTCTTCAGCCCAGAAAACCATCCGCCTGAAGCAGGGTTTCCAGGCATTGCTCGGAAATGCCGTAAAAAGCCTTGAGTTCCTGAATGCGCGCCAGCAAGCGGCTCGGGTTAACCGGTTCGGCGCGTTTGACGGCCAGGATCATCTTGTTCTTGTTGGTGTGCTCCAGCGAGATGAACTCGAACACCTTGGTTTCATATCCGCATGCTTCCAGCAGCAGGGCACGCAGACTGTCGGTAACCATTTCGGCCTGCTGCCCCATGTGCAGACCGTATTGCAGCATCGGCTTCAACAGCGCAGGGCTCTGAATCTGCAGGCGAATCTGCTTGTGACAGCACGGCGAACACATGATGATCGATGCGCCTGAACGAATGCCCATGTGAATGGCATAGTCCGTCGCGATGTCACAGGCGTGCAGCGCGATCATCACGTCCAGTGCGCTGGGCGCAACGGTGCGCACATCGCCATGCTGGAACGTCAGGCCTGGGTGTTCGAGACCGGCTGCAGCCTTGTTGCACAGCGTGACCATGTCCTCACGCAGCTCGACACCGGTCACGTGGCCTTGGGCTTGCAAGGTGTTGCACAGGTAATCATGGATGGCGAAGGTCAGGTAGCCCTTGCCCGAACCGAAGTCTGACACCTTGATCGGCTGATCGAGCTGGAGCGGCGACGCGCTCAGTGCATGGGAGAACACTTCGATGAACTTGTTGATCTGTTTCCATTTACGTGACATGGCCGGAATCAGCTCGTGCTGTCGGTTGGTCACGCCCAGGTCGGTCAGAAACGGCCGGGTCAGCTCCAGGTAGCGTTTTTTCTCGCGATCGTGCCCGGTTGAAGGTGCCTCGCGCGCCTGCTGGGGCTTGCTCTTGAACAGCGTGGTCTTGCCCTTCTTGCTGAATTCCAGTTGCACTTCGTCGGTCAGCGACAGCAGGTGAGCGTTTTTGAACGACTCGGGGACAAGCCCGGCGATCACGTTCACGGCGTCGACCAGCGGAAAGTTCTTGGTGATATCGCGGGTTTTATAGCGGTACACGAATGTCAGGCATGGCTGCTCCTTGACCGTCAGCGGCTTGATGATGACCCGCTGCAACTCGGCCTCGCTGCCCACGTATTTGGCCAGCACCAGCTTGATCAGCGAATTCTGCGACAGGCTGGTGTCCAGCAAGCCAAGGAACTGCGCGCGGTGATCGCCCGAAGCGGTAAGTGGAGCGGACGTAATGACTGACATTGAACGATGTGCCTCAAGCGTCCCTGCCGGGACTTGAAAAATCAGGCCGGTATTTTAGGCGCGTCAGCGCTTCAGGGTCACCCCTATTTTTAAATGACTACACCGACTGTCGCCACGGGCCTACACACCACGATGAAACACACACTCAGTAAAAGATTGCGGGTCAAAAAACACCGTACCTTACTTGTACCGCGCTTAAACATCTTTATAGTTGCCCTGACCGATTAAGTACCGTCGGCCGGACATATCCAGAGTTTTTTGCTCTGTTAAAACAACTCGCACAAGGAACGTGCATTATGTTGAGTCACGCAGCACTTTTAGAAAACGAAGACATCGCCCGGGTCACGTTAAAGCCCGTGGAGTACTTGAACGTTATTGCCAACGACGAAGAAAACGGCGGCCGCAGTGCGGCCCTTATTGTGAGCCATGAAGATATCCTCAGCCTGAAACGCTATGAACGGCACAGCCTGAATCTGCCCACCTCACTCACGCGTGTCGAAGAGCAACTGGGTTTCACGAAAAGTGGCATTCCCGGCCTGGAGCCGAAAGACATGCTGGCCACTTACACGGCCATCAACCGCCACGGCAAAAGCTGGGTGCGTATCGAAGACCTCATCAAGCTGAGCGGGGTCACGATCGACCTGTTTGCTACGCAGTTCTCGAATCAGGGCCAGCAGCTCATCCATTATATTGAAAAAATGGATTTCGCCCGACAACTTGATCTGACTGTTGCCGATCTGATCATTGAGGACGTCCGCGAGAAATCGCCCGCCCCACTGAGCAAAACCGATCAGAGGGCATGCGTTACGCTGGCCGAGTTCCTGAAAACCCTTGCGAGCCAGATAGCCATTCATCAGCAGGCTGCCGAGCAACTGGCCCGACAGATAGATACCTTCAGCACCGTGCTGAGCGTTGAACTTATTCCCGGCATCAATGACAAGGTAAAACTGGCACAACGCTCGGACCTGGACCAGCAAATCAAGGACCTGGAAAAAGATATCGACCAACTGACATTCGATATCGAGCAGAAGAACAAAGAGTATAAAGCCGCTGTTAACAAGGCCGTCTCGGGCCTTATCGGAGGCCCTATCGGGCTTGCCATCACCGGGGGCATATTTGGCAGTCAGGCGGAAAAAATACGCAAACTGAAAAATAAAATGATCGCTGAAAAAGGGCAAAAAATTAAGTTACTCAATGAAAAGCGTCCTTTGGCCGCGGCGGTGTGCAGCCTGCAATTGATCTTCGAAGACATGAACATTCGCATGGTGGATGCTCACAAGAGCGCGACCAACCTGAAAGACCTCTGGAACATACTGGCCGCGTACATCAACACGTCCGTCAATGAACTGGCCGCGATCAAGGACGACCAGGCCTTGCTGATTTTTGCCATGCAGTTTCAGGGCGTCGTGACACCGTGGCTGGAGATAAAAGGCTTGACCACCAAGTTGTTAAAGGTTTTTGAAAGTGCGTTGGATCAATTTAAACGCGAACTGCAATCCGGCAGCAAAGGGAAATGATCATGCGTACTGACACCCTCGTTGAGGCACAGGTCCTCACGCCTCCCGACACGCAAACCATGGAAGCGGCTCGCCGGCATATTCATACCCAGGCCATCGCGCTGAAACTCGACTTTCTGCCCGCCATGAAAGAAAAAATGCTGCCTCTTCAAGCGGCCGTCCACAGGGCTGACACGTTATACCGCGAAAAACTGGCCGCCGTTTCTGTCCAGTTGAACAGCGTCAACCTGCAGCCACTGGACCAGAAACAGCATTTGATCGAAGCGGATCAACGACTGACCGACAAACAGAAACAGCAAGCGATCAGCCTGCTGGAAGGGGAACGCAGTCGTCTGATTTCGACACTGACGACGGTTGTGCGCAGCAGCGCCCAGGCCATTGCCGAAAGCAGCGATGATGTGCAGCAGATCAACCTGAAGCTGGACGGCAATCGGTTGCAGGAAACACTGCAGGGGCAAATCGACACCCTCACCCAGCGGGTGGCCACGCTGGAGAGCACAATGACCGTGATCCTCGAAGACCGGCGCCTGCTTGACGAAACCATCAAGGCACTCGAAAAGCATAACCTGGCCGATCAATTCAAGGATGCACTGCCCTCTGCGGAAGAACTGAGCCTGATCAACATGCCATCGCCAGAACTGGCACTGGTAAACGCAGGTATCGCCAGACTGGGCAAACTCCTTGATCAGGTCAGCGGCGCCCTGACTTACTTTGACCTGACCAAAGAGCGCGACCGGCTGAGGCTGCGCTATAACGCCCTGCTCGCCGAGTCCCGCACGGGCACGCAAGACACGAAAGTACTGGCCGGCAAACTGGATGAGTTGAACGGGCTTGCCAGCGTCGACCAGAGCAAAACGCTTTGGGTGCAAGAAGCGAGAAAGGTTTATCAGTCGCTGTACAGCTTTCTGGACACTTGCCTGTCGCCCGATCAATCATCGGCTTCGATCAGCCAGCATGTCGAGCAACTGAAGACGTACGTGAAATCGTTCTACGGTATCAAACGCACCCTTTGACACCTCTGTGTTCAAGAAGGCAGGCGTCGACCCCATCGACGCCTGTCTTCTGCTTTTACCGCAACACCACCAGACGGTTGGGCAGTTCGTTCCGGCCGTGGGTCACGGGTACATGATCGGCGAGCAGTTCGCCACAGGCATGAATACAGCCCAGAAACCCTTGCAGAATCTGACCGTCCCTTACCTGCTGGGTGAAGACATCGACCATTGCCTTCCAGGTGTCGTCATGCAAACGGCTGGCGATTCCGTGATCGACCAGAATTTCGACGTAACGCTCGGCTTCGCTGACAAAGACCAGAATGCCGGTTCCGTCGTGGGTCTTGTGCAGGTTCTGTTCGAGAAACTGGCGGCGTGCAAGGTTCCCGGCCCGCCAGCGCCTGACGGATACCGGCACCAGCAAGGCAGTCACTTTAGGCACACGGCACACCAGCGCCACCACAATGAACGTGCTCATTTGAGCGAGCATCAGTTCGTCCGCGCTCAACCACTGCAGGCAGTAATTGATTGTCCCCGGCAGCAGCAGACCGATCAGCCCGGCCCAGATGAGCGGCATGTACGCGTAATCATCGGCACGCGCGGCCAGCACGGTGACCAGCTCGGCATCCGTACGCTGTTCAACACGATCAATCGCTTCAGCGACCTGCTTCTGTTCGTCTCTGTTCAACAACGCCATGGTTCCCTCATTTCCGAATCAATCCGATTACCAGTTGCCTGAAGCACCGCCGCCGCCGAAGCGTCCGCCACTGCGCTCGGCGGCCCTGTCCCGTACAGGCCGGGCTGCGGCGCCACGCCTGATACTGATGACAACAATCCCCAATACGATGAGCGTCAAGATGATTGCGATCAGCCAGACCTGATCATCATTGGCCTGTTCGTTGTGAACAGTCATCTGTCCAGTCGGCTCAGGATAATCCGGTATCTGGCCGCCCAGCGCGGCAATCACTGCCTGAGCGCCGCGCTCTACACCGGCAGCCAGACGGCTGTCGTCGAATTCGGGGGTCATCAGCATGTCGATGATCAGCGATGTCTGGGCATCATTGAGGCGAGCCTTCAGCGCAGCCCCCACCTCTATGAACACTTTGCGTTTGTCGCGATCGATCAGCAGCAGAACACTCTTGTCTTCGCCATGCAGCCCCAGGCCCCAGGCATCGCCCAGCCGCGCGCCAAACTCTTCGATGGTCGCACCTTGCAGGTCCGCCAGCGTCACGACCACCACCCGCTCTCCGGTGCTCTGCTCATGGGCGCGCAGCAACCTCGCCAAGCGCACCGTGGTCCGGCTGTCGAGCATCTGTGCCGCATCCACCACACTGCCGGTCATCGGTGGAAAGACCAGTGGTGGCTCGTCCGCCCCGGCACTACAGACCCCTCCCAACAGCATCACCATGTACAACATCAACTGTGAAACACACTTCAAAATCGGACCTCCGGTACTTTTTGAATCTGTTGAAACGACACGCCTTAGCCAAAACACACGTTCCCCGGCATAATCCGTCACTGACTCCGGCCACCGGTCGATGATCAGTCAGACAGGGTTTGTACAAAAATCAATCAAACTGCCATTTTCGTACATACCTTGGGAAACTTCGGACACTGAAGCGGATAGACACTATCCTTGCGTCCTGCCCGAACCATAACGCCAAAGGTCCATAACCCAAAAACGGGCTGTCGGATATTAAACGCGAGTCGTCGACAAAAGCCTTGAGAAATCATTCATGAATAAGCTGTGTTTATTAGGTTTGCTGGTCGGTATGGCCAGCCAGTCAGTGATGGCCCAGAATCCGGCCGCTGCTGACAATACAACGCTTCAAGCCAAAAATGCCTTCATTGGCAAACTGATGAAACAAATGACTCTGGACGAAAAGATCGGCCAGCTGCGTTTGATCAGTATCAGTTCCGAAATGCCACAGCCGCAAATTCTCAAGGAAATTGCCGCCGGAAGAATCGGTGGCACGTTCAACTCCATTACCCGCTCGGAAAACCGTCCGTTGCAGGAAGCCGCTGTCGCCAAGAGCCGGCTGAAAATTCCGATGTTCTTCGCCTACGACGTGATTCACGGGCACCGCACGATTTTCCCGATCAGTCTGGGTATGGCCGCCAGCTGGGACATGGACGCCATCGCGACGATGGGCCGGGTCTCTGCCAAAGAAGCCAGTGCCGACAGTATCGACATGACGTTCGCGCCCATGGTCGATATTTCCCGCGACCCGCGCTGGGGCCGCAGTTCCGAAGGGTTCGGTGAAGACACTTATCTGGTGTCGCGAATTTCCGACGTGATGGTCAGGTCCTTTCAGGGCAAGAACGTTGCCGCCAACGACAGCATCATGGCAGCGGTCAAGCATTTCGCCCTGTACGGGGCTGTTGAAGGCGGACGTGACTACAACACCGTGGACATGAGCATGACGCGCATGTACCAGGATTACCTGCCGCCCTACAAGGCAGGCATCGATGCCGGCGCTGGCGGCGTGATGGTCGCCCTCAACTCGATCAACGGCGTTCCGTCCACCTCCAACAAATGGCTGATGCAGGACCTGCTGCGCAAGGATTGGGGTTTCAAGGGCGTGACCATCAGTGACCACGGCGCGATCAAGGAGCTGATCGAGCACGGCGTGGCCAAGGACTTCCGCGAAGCCGCCAAGCTGTCGATCAAGGCAGGCATCGACCTGAGCATGAACGATGTCGCCTATGGCGAACAGTTGCCCGGGCTGGTGAAGGACGGCGAGGTTTCCATGAAGGAAATCGACAGCGCCGTGCGTGAAGTACTGGGTGCCAAGTACGACATGGGCCTGTTCGCATCGCCTTATGGTCGTATCGGCGTGGCTGCCGATGATCCGGCCGACACGTACTCCGACGACCGCCTGCACCGTGCCGAAGCCCGCGATGTCGCGCGCAAGACGCTGGTGTTGCTGAAAAACCAGAACGACACGCTGCCCTTGAAGAAACAAGGCACCATCGCGGTCATTGGCGGGCTGGCACAAAGTCACCTCGACATGCTCGGCAGCTGGTCGGCTGCCGGCCGTCCCAACCAGTCGGTCACCGTGTATGAGGGCCTGGCCAATGCAGTCGGCGACAAAGCCAAGCTGCTTTATGCCCGCGGTGCCAACGTCAGTGACAACGAACACGTGCTCACCTACCTGAACTTCATCGAGAAGGAAGTAGAGATCGACCCGCGCCCTGCGCAGGAAATGATCGACGAGGCGGTCAAGGTCGCCGAACAGTCCGATGTCATCGTTGCCGTGGTGGGCGAGTCGCGCGGCATGTCGCATGAATCGGCCAGCCGCAGCAGCCTGAACATTCCGGGCAAGCAACGTGATCTGATCAAGGCGCTCAAGGCCACTGGCAAACCGCTGGTACTGGTGCTGATGAACGGCCGGCCGCTGGTTCTGGTCGACGAGCAGGAACAGGCCGATGCCATGCTGGAAACCTGGTTCCCGGGTACCGAAGGCGGCAATGCCGTGGCTGACGTGCTGTTTGGCGACTACAACCCGTCGGGCAAACTGGCCATGTCGTTCCCGCGTTCGATCGGTCAGTTGCCGATCTATTACGCGCATTTGAACACTGGCCGCCCTTACCACGAAGGCAGCCCGGGCAACTACACCTCGCACTACTTCGAAGAGCCCAATGGCCCGCTGTTCCCGTTCGGTTATGGCTTGAGCTACACGCAGTTCGACGTCTCGGACGTCAAGCTGTCGGATGCCAACATGCCGCGCAAAGGGAAGATCACCGCCAGCGTGACCGTGAAAAACACCGGCAAGGTCGCGGGCGCGACCATTGTGCAGCTGTACTTGCACGATGTAGCGGCTTCGATCAGCCGTCCGGTCAAGGAACTGAAGAACTTCGACAAAGTGATGCTTGAGCCTGGAGAAGAAAAAGTCGTGACCTTCACCCTCAGTGAAGACGACTTGAAGTTCTATAACACCGAGCTCAAGTACGCTGCGGAACCCGGCGAATTCAAGGTCATGATCGGCCTCGACTCGCAGGCCGTGAAAGAAGCGACCTTCAACCTGTTGTAATGCCCGTCCATGACGCGTTTGCGAGTGCCCACTTGCAAACGCGTCAGCGGAGTCCGATCAGGCCACAACGATGACGCTCAAGCTTCGCTTCTGGCGGCTTTCCCTGTACGTGCTGCTGATTCTCGCCTGCGCCGCGCTGTCGGCAGGCCTCGCGATGCGTCAGGCACAGCGTCATGCCTTGTCGGAAGATGCCGTTCGTGCCGGCGGGCAACTGGCACTTTACGCCAACACCCTGCATACCCTGATCGAACGCTATCGCGCCCTGCCCTCGGTTCTGGCGCTGGACCCGGAAATCCGTGCAGCATTGAGCGGTCCGGTGACCGATGACGTGCAGCACGCGCTCAACCTCAAGCTGGAAAAGATCAACGCCGCCGCCCATTCATCGACCCTTGAACTGCTCGACAGGCACGGGTTGGCAATCGGCGCGAGCAACTGGCGCACACCCAGCAGCTATGTCGGTCATAACTACGGCTTTCGCCCCTACTTCCTGCAAACCCGCGCCAAAGGCACCGGACGCTTTTACGCAGTGGGCGTGACCACGGGCATTCCGGGGTACTTCCTGTCCAGCGCAGTCACCAACGACACGGGCGCCTTCATGGGCGCTATGGTGGTGAAGCTGGAGTTTCCGAACCTTGAGCAGGAATGGGGTCAAGGCGACGACCTGCTGCTGGTCAGCGACGACAAAGGCATTGTGTTCATCGCCAACAAACCCGGCTGGCGCTACCGCGAACTGCTGCCTATCTCCGTTGAAGACCGCGCAGACCTGCAGCGCACGCGCCAGTACGACAAAAAACCGCTGTCGCCCCTGCGCAGTCGGGTTCTTGACCGATTTGCCGAAAACAGCCACCTGAGCCGGGTCGAAGGACCGGACGGCACGGCGGATTACCTCTGGCAGTCGTTGCCGCTGCATGACGAAAACTGGACCTTGCACCTGCTGCGCAAACCTCAGGCCTCAAGCGAGGACGTTCGCAACGCCGGGCTGGCCGCCGCAGGGATCTGGCTGGCGCTGGTGTTTCTGAGCCTGTTTCTGTATCAGCGCTGGCGACTTGCCCGGTTGCGCGAACGCAGCCGCGACGAGCTGGAGCGTCAGGTGCAGGAACGCACCCGAGACTTGCAGACGGCGCAGGACGGGCTGGTGCAGTCGGCCAAGCTGGCCGCGCTGGGGCAGATGTCGGCAGCGCTGGCCCACGAAATCAATCAGCCGCTGACCGCGCAGCGCATGCAACTGGCAACCGTTCGGCTGCTTCTGGATCAAGGCCGGATTGATGAGGCCTGCAAAGCCTTGGTGCCGGTGGATCAACAGCTGACGCGCATGGCCGCGCTGACCGGCCATCTGAAGACCTTCGCGCGCAAGAGTCCCAGCGGTTTGCGTGAAAGGCTGGACCTGTCCACCGTCGTTGACCAGGCATTGCTGCTGCTCGACCCGCGCTTGCGCGAGGAGCATATTGACTGCGTACTGCACCTGGCACGCCCGGCGTGGGTGCGCGGCGATGCCATCCGTCTGGAGCAGGTGCTGATCAACCTGTTGCGCAACGCGCTGGATGCCATGCGCACCCGCCCCTCCAGGCGCCTTGAGGTGCGCATCGACGCCACCCCTCATGGCCAGTGGCGGCTGAGCGTCAGCGACAGCGGCACAGGCATCGCGCCGGACGACCTTGGCAATATTTTCGATCCGTTCTTCACCACCAAACCCGTCGGCGATGGTCTGGGCCTGGGCCTGGCGGTGTCCTACGCGATCATTCACGAACTGGGCGGGCAACTGACGGCGGAAAACCATGCCGATGGCGCGGTGTTCTGGTTCAGCCTGCCCAATGACGTTCTGGAGACCTGACCCGCCATGTTGAACTCGGTCATCGTGGTAGACGATGAACCACCCATTCGGCAAGCCGTCGAGCAATGGCTGACGTTGTCGGGTTTCGAGGTGCAAGTCTTCGCGCGCGCAGAAGATTGCCTGGCGCAGATGCCGGAACATTTTCCTGGCGTGGTGCTGAGCGACGTACGGATGCCCGGCATGGGCGGTCTGGAGCTGCTGACCCGGCTGCAAGGTCTGGACAGGGGTTTGCCGGTTGTCCTTCTGACCGGCCACGGCGATGTGCCGATGGCTGTCGAGGCGATGCGTGAAGGTGCCTACGACTTTCTGGAAAAACCCTTCAGCCCGGAAACCCTGATCAGCAACCTGCGCCGCGCGCTGGAGAAGCGCCAACTGGTGCTGGAAAATCGCCGCCTGCATGAGCAGGCCGATGTCCGCACCCGGCTGGATGCCACGCTGCTGGGGGTATCCCCAAGCCTGCAAACACTGCGTCGTCAGGTGCTGGAGCTGTCGCAACTGCCGGTCAACGTGATTATTCGGGGGGAAACCGGCAGCGGCAAAGAGCTGGTTGCCCGCTGCCTGCACGATTTCGGGCCGCGTGCCGGCAAACCGTTCGTTGCCCTCAACTGTGCGGCCATTCCGGAACACCTGTTCGAAGCCGAGCTGTTCGGGCACGAAAGCGGCGCCTTCACCGGCGCACAGGGCAAGCGCATTGGCCGCCTCGAATACGCCGATGGCGGCACGGTGTTTCTCGATGAAATCGAAAGCATGCCGATGGCCCAGCAGGTCAAGCTGCTGCGCGTGCTGCAGGACAAACGACTCGAACGGCTGGGTTCGAATCAGAGCATCGAGGTCGACCTGCGGATCATCGCGGCCACCAAACCGGATCTACTTGAGGAAGCGCGTGCCGGACGCTTTCGTGAAGACCTGGCCTATCGCCTGAACGTCGCCGAACTGCGCCTGCCGCCGCTGCGTGACCGGCGTGAAGATATTCCGCAGCTGTTCAGCCACTTCACCCGAACCGCCGCCGAGCGTTTGGGGCGGGAGGCACCGGCCCTGGATGCCGAGCGACTCAGCCAATTGCTCAGTCACGACTGGCCGGGCAATGTACGCGAGCTGGCCAACGCCGCCGAGCGCCAGACGCTCGGCCTGGAGTTGAGCCCGCCGGAGTCCGCCGGTCAGTCGCCGGGGCAGTCCCTGGCGGCGCGTCAGGAAGCGTTTGAGGCGCAGTGCCTGCGTGCGTCGCTGGCCCGCCACAAGGGTGATATCAAGGCGGTGCTCCACGAATTGCAACTGCCGCGCCGTACGCTGAACGAGAAGATGCAACGGCATGCCTTGGTGCGGGAAATGTTTCTGGGCTGAAGACGTTGAATATTCCGGGAAGCATCTTCAGGCGGTAACCGAACATTTCACGTGGCACCGTGTCTGCATACTGTTCACAGCCGTATAAGGTCGTGATGGCTGGATAGATACGAGGCGTAATGACATCATACCCGCCTCTCTTATTCAGCTCACTTTGGCAGTACGAAAGATGGGGCATTTTCTACCGTGAACAATCCCCTCGACCTCCCACTGGGAGGCGGCGAAATGGGCCGGCTTATCCGAGAGACAGACTGGTCAGCGTCTGCACTGGGACCCAAGCAAGCGTGGCCTACTGCACTGCTGTCCGCGATGAACCTGATGCTCAGTTGCCCGGACAGCATGTACCTGCTTTGGGGGCCGGATTTTACCCTGTTCTTCAATGACGCCTACTGCCAGGTCCTGCCCGTCACGGCACAAGAAGCGCAAGGACAATCCATCGCCTCGGTCTGGGGCGATGCCTGGGAAGCGGTTCGACCGCTGGCCGAACAGGCACTTGCCGGGCACAGCTGCCGGTCGGACGACATCCGACGCGTCATTGTCCGCAACGGCGAGACCGAACAGACCTGGTGGTCGCTGTCCTACTCACCGCTCTACGGTGATACCGGCCAGATCGAGGGCGTGTTCTGCCGGGTCAACGAAACCACCTCGCAGGTGCTTGCCGAAGTCCGCCAGTCCGAGAACGAGGCGTTCACCAACCGGGTGCTGTCGAGCATCAATGACTGCATCAAGGTACTGGATCTCGATTCTCGCCTGACGTTCATGAGTGAAGGCGGTCAGCGCATCATGGAGGTCAGTGATTTCAACGCGATTGTTGGCTGCCCGTGGCCTGACTTCTGGAAGAACCAGGGTAACCTGGACGCCATTGCCGCGGTTGAAGCAGCACGGGCAGGTCAGAATGCCAACTTCATGGGCTCGGCGCAGACCCTGAAAGGCACCACCAAATGGTGGCATGTGCAGGTCAGCCCTATCTTCGGCAAGGACGGCAAACCAGAGAAAATCCTCTGCGTATCCCGCGACATGACGCAACTCAGAGACGCAGAAGAAGCGCTGCTGTCGCTCAACGAAACCCTTGAGCAGCGCGTGGTCGAGCGCACCCAGGATCGCGACCGGATCTGGCGGCTGTCCACTGACCTCATGCTGGTGGCGCAATTCGACGGGATTATCTCGGCAGTCAATCCGGCCTGGACTCAGGCGCTGGGCTGGTCCGAAGAACAATTGCTCGACAGTCAGTTCCTGGGGCTGGTGCATCCCGACGACGTGGCAAGCACCCTGGCTGCCATGAGCGGACTGGAAAACGGCCAGACCATCCCGCACTTCAAGAATCGCTATCGCCACAAGGACGGTTCATACCGGACCATCTCCTGGACGGCAGTGCCGGACAAGCAATTCATACACGCGGTCGGGCGCGATATCCAGGCCGAGGAAGAAGCCAACAAGGCATTGCAGCTGTCTCAAGAGGCGCTGCACCAGGCGCAGAAACTGGAGGCCATCGGGCAACTGACCGGCGGCGTCGCGCACGACTTCAACAACCTGTTGACGGTTATTCGTTCGTGCAGCGACCTGCTGAAGTCTCAAGGTCTTGATGAAACCCGCCGCGTGAAATACGTCGAGGCCATTTCCAGCACCGTCGACCGTGCCGCTCGCCTGACCGGCCAATTGCTCGCATTTGCAAGAAGGCAGGCCTTGCAGCCCGAAGTCTTCGATGTTTGCAAAAGCGTGGCGCGCATTGGCGAAATGATGGACACACTCACCGGCGCACGCATTCAGGTACACATCGACCTGCCCCCCGCCCCGTGCTTTATCTTCGCCGACGGCAGCCAGTTCGACACCGCGCTGGTCAACATGGTGGTCAACGCCCGTGACGCGATGTCAGGTTCAGGGCGACTGACCATCAAGGTTGAATGCGCGGCCTGCGACCCTGCCGATCTGGCCCCGACGCTCAGCGACGGCAATTACGTCACCGTGTCGCTGACCGACACCGGCGCCGGGATCGCCAAGGATAAACTGGGCCTGATCTTCGAGCCGTTCTACACCACCAAAAGCGTCGGCCAGGGCACAGGTCTGGGCCTGTCGCAGGTGTTCGGGTTCGCCAAACAATCGGGCGGCGAAGTGCTGGTCGAAAGCGAACTGGGCAGTGGCAGCCGCTTTACCTTGTGCCTGCCCAGCGCCCGGGATCACGAAGTCGTCGCCGAAGACGAACGTTGCGCGCTCGCCACAACGCCGGGGTTGTGCGTATTGATGGTCGAAGACAATCAGGACATCGGCACCTACACCCGCCCGATGCTCGAGCAACTGGGCTTTCAGGTCCTCTGGGTATCGAGTGCCCGAGAGGCGCTGCATGAGCTTTCCGGCAACCCCGAAAACTTTCATGTGGTGTTCTCGGACATCGCCATGCCGGGCATGAGCGGTCTGGAGCTGTACGCCGAAATCGAATCACGTTATCCGTGGATGCCGGTGGTCCTGACCACAGGCTACAGCACCGAATTCGCAACCATCGCGCAGGACGAAACCCACCGTTTCGATCTGTTGCAGAAACCCTATTCCAGGGAAGACCTCGCGGCGCTGCTGCACAAGGCTGTCAGTCGCAGCGGGGAACAAAAACTTTGAATACTCGTCTGAATGGCGCGATGCAATTCAGACGCGTCCGGCAGACCCGGCAGGAAAAGAGGGCGCAGAATGCGTTGACAGCGCCTTGATTCAGAATCACGCCAAACGTTGAGCAGGGAGCATTTTTCAAATGATTGTCGGAATTGACCTGGGCACCACCAATAGCCTCGTTGCGGTCTGGCGCGAGGGCAAAAGCCAGCTGGTCACCAATGCGCTGGGTGAGACACTCACCCCCAGCGTTGTCGGCCTGGACGACGATGGGCATATTCTGGTTGGCAAGGCCGCACGCGAGCGCCTGCAAACCCACCCGGACAAAACCGCAGCGCTGTTCAAGCGCCACATGGGCAGTGCGCAGCAGATTCGACTGGGTACGGCCACCTACCGTCCGGAAGAACTGTCCTCGCTGGTCCTCAAAAGCCTGAAAGCCGATGTCGAGCGTGAGTTTGGCGAGCCGGTTACCGAAGCCGTCATCAGTGTTCCCGCCTATTTCAGCGACGCTCAGCGCAAAGCCACGCGTATCGCCGGAGAACTGGCGGGCCTGAAAGTCGAAAAGCTCATCAACGAACCCACGGCGGCGGCGCTGGCCTACGGGCTGCACCAGAAGGAAGGCGAGACCTCGTTCTTGGTCTTCGACCTGGGCGGGGGCACGTTCGATATTTCGATTCTTGAACTGTTCGACGGCGTGATGGAAGTGCGGGCCAGTGCAGGCGACAATTTTCTGGGCGGTGAGGACTTCGACCAGTTGATGGTCGAACACTTTCAGACTCTGCACCGTGACGAAACGGATTTCCCGGCCACATCGCTGATCGCCCCGGCCCTGAAACGCGAAGCCGAGCGGGTTCGCAAAACGCTGGGGCAGGAAAGCAGCACCGACTTTGTGTTGCGCCACGCGGACCGGGAATGGCGCAAGACCATTACCCAGGAGCAGATGAGCGAGCTTTATACGCCGCTGCTCAACCGTCTTCGTGCGCCGGCCGAACGTGCGCTTCGGGACGCCAGGATACGCGTGGCCGATCTGGACGAGATTCTGCTGGTGGGCGGCACTACGCGCATGCCGCTGATCCGCAAGCTTGCCGCCAGCCTGTTCGGGCGCTTTCCTTCCATCGCCCTCAATCCCGATGAAACCGTGGCTCAAGGGGCTGCGGTGCAGGCTGCGCTCAAGCAGCGTGACGCCGCGCTCGAAGAAATCGTGCTCACCGATGTGTGCCCCTATACGCTGGGTATCGAGACGATTTCTCGTATTGGCAATCGCTACGAAAGCGGTCATTACCTGCCGATCATCGAGCGCAACAGCGTTGTGCCTGTCAGCCGGGTGAAAACGGTCTGTACCGTTCTGGATGATCAGGAGGAAGTGCTGGTCGGGATATTTCAGGGCGAAAGTCGCATGGTCAAGGACAACATCGCGCTGGGCGAACTGAACATTCCGATACCCAAGGCCAAAGCTGGCGAAGTCTCGCTCGACGTGCGCTTCACCTATGACAATAACGGCCTGCTGGAGGCCGACGTGATGACTCAGTTGACGGGAGAACGTCACAAGCTGGTCATTGAAAACAACCCGGGCGTGATGACACCGGAAGAAATACAGGAACGCCTCAAGGTGCTGGAAGCGCTCAAAGTGCATCCGCGCGAACAGCAGGCCAATACGCACCTGATTGCCCGGCTCGAACGGCTCTATCAGGAATGCCTGGGCAGTGACCGGGACCTCATCGATCGCTGGACTACCCAGTTCCAGCATGTTCTGGAGAGTCAGGACGAGCGACAGATCAACGAAATCCGCAAGCAGCTCAAGCAGGAAGTCGACAAGTTCGAGCAGGGCACACGATGAGGGACTGCTGGGCCGTACTCGAACTTGAGCAGGATGCCGACGAGCGCAGCATCAAACGGCAATACGCGCGGCTGTTGAAGGTCAATCGTCCCGACGAAGACCCGGTCGCCTTCCAGAACCTGCGTGACGCCTACGAGCGAGCGCTCGAAATGGCCCTGGCACGCACCGTTGAAGACGAGCCCGACGCCGACACAGCGCACACGCCGTCGATAACGCCCTCGCCTGCCCCGCTTCAGCCCGTGACCGTTGTCGAGGTTGAGCAGCCGCCTTCCGGCGTCGACTGGCTTGAACGCGTCCGGCAAACCACTGCGCAGAACCTGCCCGAGCAACATCAGATTGCAATGGAGCACGGGCAAGGCGATCGCTTTCAGCAACTGTTGCTGCTGGAATGCCTGAACGACTCGACGCGCCGTGTCGAATTGATCAACGCCGCCTTCGAGCACCTGCGCTGGCTGACGGTCTGGCAAAGCATCCACATCAACGGCTATCAACAGCAGGCACTGGCCGAAGCGATACTGCGCGCGGCGTTCGATGAGTTCGGCGCACTGATCGAGAGCGGTCAACATGCGCGTTTCATCGAAGAACTCAAGGCACTGGAACAGCAACCCTGGCTGACAGAACTGGAGCGTCGGGAGCATTTGCAGCGCCGGTGCATGGTGTTGCTGATTGCCAGCAACAACCTGACCTCTGACCTGTTCGAGCAGACCGGCGTCGTGTTTGGCTGGAGCAAGGAGCACGACGTCCACCCCGGTCCCGAAGACCTCTGGCAAACGCTTCAGGCCCGACGCGACGAAGTCGAATACGCCGAGCACCTGCAACGACTTCTTGATTCAAAACCCAAGACCGCCGAAGGCAAGGCTGCGCATTTGCTGTTCAAGCCGCCGCGGCTGGCTGCGCGTATCCGCACCGCAGTCAAGCACGATAATTCGGTGTGGAACGCCTGCGAGCATATCTGTGAGCAATTGACCGTCCACTACCCCGACGTTCTCAAGCGCTACCCCGAAGCAGACCTGAACGCCTGGAAACTCATGCGTGAACAGAGCGATTTCACGCCGCTCCTGTGGGTGTACATCGGCGCATTCCTACTGGAGTTGCTCGCGCCTCAGATGCCGCCTGAAGGTGTGGAATACAATCTGGGAACGCAGGTGATGATGGTGTTCCTGACACCGTTCTGGACAACAGTCGGCTTTTTTATCTTTCTCTGCGCGTGGCGTCCGCTGATGATTCTGGCGGAGCCTGCAGATGCATGGCTCAGCCAAAAGCTACTGCCCCGCGTATTGAACTGGCCGGGCGCTCAGGCACTGGTTTTGCGTCATGGCATTCCGTTTCTGTTCCTCGGCCTGTTCTATGCGCTCAGCGGTCCCAGGACGCTTCTGGCTTATCTGTTGCTGGCGGTGCTGTGGGTGTCTTTTTCACCTTATCGCTATCTGCACCAAACGGCACCGGCGCGCCGGAAGATTCGCCAGTTTTACGCCCGGCACACCCTCATGGTGATCATCGGCACAGTGAGCATCGTCATGGCCACGATATTGTTCGCGTCCACATTGGACGCTTGACCGTCCCTGTCAGCAATCGACCTGAGTACCCCGCCGCAACGTTCCTTATCGGCAATTTTCCGCTTACCCACACAGGGCGAGTAAGCGGATTCTTGCTCATCGAAATGCCCCAACCGCTCTAAAACAGGCGCTCCTGGTGTGGCACAGCTCCTGCTACAGGACTGGTCAGGGCATTACGCATGCCTTCTTCTAAAAATAATGAATTCAAGGAACACCATGGAAACTTCCAACCCCGCCTCCAACGGGTCGGCGGCTAGCACCGCAGGCCAGAAAACCACGTCCAGCCGTCTTAAATCGATCTTCAGTGGTTCGGTCGGCAACATGGTCGAGTGGTACGACTGGTACGTCTACGCCGCGTTCTCGCTGTATTTCGCCAAAGCATTCTTTCCCAAAGGCGACACCACCGCCCAGTTGCTCAATACCGCGGCAATTTTTGCTGTCGGCTTTTTGATGCGCCCTATCGGTGGCTGGCTGATGGGGCTCTATGCCGACTACAAGGGGCGCAAGGCCGCGTTGATGGCCTCGGTGCTGTTGATGTGCTTCGGCTCGCTGATCATTGCCCTGACGCCGGGCTATGAAAGTATCGGCGTCGGCGCCCCGATCCTGCTGGTGTTCGCTCGTTTGCTGCAAGGTTTGTCGGTCGGCGGTGAATACGGCACGTCCGCCACCTACCTCAGTGAGATGGCGACCAAGGAACGTCGCGGCTTCTTCTCCAGCTTTCAGTACGTCACGCTGATTTCCGGGCAGCTCATCGCACTGGGCGTGCTGATCGTGCTGCAACAGACACTCACGACCGAACAGCTCTATGCCTGGGGCTGGCGCATTCCGTTCGTCATCGGTGCCTTGTGCGCGGTGGTGGCGTTGTTCCTGCGTCGCGGCATGGAAGAAACCGAGTCGTTCACCCGCAAGAAAAAGGAAAAGCCCAAGGAAAGCCTGATGCGCACCTTGATGCGCCATCCCAAGGAACTGATGACAGTGGTCGGCCTGACGATGGGCGGTACGCTGGCGTTCTATACCTACACCACCTACATGCAGAAGTACCTGGTCAACACCGTCGGCATGAGCATCACCGACTCGACGTCGATATCCGCCGCAACGCTGTTTCTGTTCATGCTGCTGCAGCCGGTTATCGGTGCGTTGTCAGACAAAGTGGGGCGACGTCCGATCCTGATTGCGTTTGGCGTGCTGGGCACCCTGTGTACGGTGCCTATCCTGACAACGCTGCACACCATTCAAACCTGGTGGGGCGCGTTCTTCCTGATCATGGCGGCGCTGATCATCGTCAGCGGCTACACCTCGATCAATGCCGTGGTCAAAGCCGAGCTGTTTCCGACCGAGATCCGTGCATTGGGCGTCGGCCTGCCGTACGCCCTGACCGTGTCGATCTTCGGTGGCACTGCGGAATACATCGCACTGTGGTTCAAGAGCATCGGCATGGAAACCGGCTATTACTGGTACGTGACAGCCTGCATCGCCTGCTCGCTGCTGGTGTACGTTTTCATGAAAGACACCCGCAAGCATTCGCGGATCGAGACCGACTGACTCATCCAGCAAGCCGTACTCGCGAAAGCACAACCGGCTGGCGTGCCCACTCAGTTCACTGTGTTGGCACGCCGTCAGTGTTCACGCTTACCATCTGCCCCATCGATACAACCACTGCACAACAACGCCGAATACGAGCCAACACGTGCAACCAAGTGTTTCATCAAAGTGCGCTCTTTTAACGTTTAACCACGATAACGCGTTGAATAACTTGCACTTCCGCCTTGTCAAGAGCCTTTATTACAAGGTTTTTCAGAATACGCACCACGAAAGTGCGAAGCCAGCCACAAGGCCCGAAATCAGAGCGTTACAGGCAACTATCATTTTCAGCGATGATCGCTAGCAATCCTATTAACTTCTTAATAATTTGCTGGCGCGTAGCATTGCCTCCATACCGGGATGACAACTCACCCGACATTCATTGGAGACATCATCATGAAAACTACCACATTGATCTTCGGCCTGGCTTTCTCTGTTCTGGCTTCCAGCGCGTTTGCACTGCCATTCGCTAACGTCAGCAGTGACCTGTCTACTTCGACCATCGTTGCCGAAGGCGGCACCAAGCACACCAATGTCGGTTCGATTCGCGTATCGGCTGACGGCGCTGACCATGTAGGCGCTAACCGCCTGGCCGCTGATGGCGCAGACCGTGTAGGCGCCAATCGTCAGGCCGCTGACGGTGCCGACCATGTGGGTGCCAATCGTCTGGCTGCCGACGGTGCGGATCGCGTAGGCGCCAACCGCCTGGGCTGATTGATCAGGCTGCACCCCAAGCCCGGTTCATGCCGGGCTTCTTCGTGTCTGGCTGTCTGGCTCAGGCAGAAACACACGCTGCTCTGGCATCCTCTGCCAATGCGAAGCACTATGCTCACACCCATTGTCGAGCCATCAGGAATCAAGCATGTCAGACGCTATTCACTCCTACGAGCCATCCAAAGGTCACGGCCTGCCCCATGACCCGTTCAACGCGATTGTAGGTCCACGCCCGATTGGCTGGATTTCATCTCAGGATGCCAACGGCAAGCTGAATCTGGCGCCCTACAGCTTTTTCAACGCGTTCAACTACGTGCCACCCATCATTGGTTTCTGCAGTGTGAGTCGCAAGGACAGCCTCAACAATATCGAGCAGACCGGCGAGTTTGTCTGGAACCTGGCGACCCGGTCGCTGGCCGAGGCCATGAATCAGAGCTGCGCGCCGGTAGCGCCAGACGTCAGCGAGTTCGAGCTGGCGAACCTCACCCCGCTGGCGTCGCAGATCGTAGCGGTGCCACGCGTACTGGAAACGCCGGTGTCGTTCGAGTGCAAAGTCACGCAGATCATCCAGTTGCAGCGTGCAGACAAGGAACCGGTGCCCAGCTGGTTGATTCTCGGTGAAGTGGTGGCCGTGCATATCGACAAGTCCCTGCTGAAGGACGGTGTCTACGACACTGCAGCCGCGGAGCCGATTCTGCGCGGCGGTGGTCCTGCGGATTATTTCCAGCTCGGCCCGGAAGCGCTGTTCAAGATGTTCCGTCCGGGCGCCTGATCAGGCACCCGCCCACAACGGCTCACCCTCCGAGTCGATACCGGTCAGCCGCTCCAGTTCCTGAACAGCGGCCAGATCGGCATCGTCGGCAGTCTTGAACGTCTGATCGGGCAACAGCGCATGGAAACGCGGCGCACCGCCAGCGCCCAGCGCCTTGATGGCAATCGCCGCCCTGTAACCTTTGTCAGACGGCATCACTGCCGAAACCACTTCAAACCCTTCGTATTCCTTGCGTGCCATGTGTTCCCCGCTTGCCAGTCAATCAAAGCGCGAATTCTAACGCGTCCACGGCGTTGCAGGCTTTGATGATAGCCAACGCAAACCCCAACCTTGTCCTACACTCAAGTCAGCCCTTTCAAACTGCTCTGTAGCCGAGGTAAGGAGTGCGTCATGAAAGTAAGAACAAGAAAATGCATGGTGGTAATCGGTGCTTTTGCCGTGCTGGCTGTTTATGCAGCCGGTGCCTATCGTAACGAACTGTCGCGCCAGGCGCCTCAGGTCGCCAGTTGCACCTTCGGCCACTGCGTGCCGACCGATGCGACCTTTAGCGTACTGCGATGACGCTCGCAAAATGCCAATTGCGTTGCCATTCAGCAAAGGCAGCTATCGATTAGCAAGCTATCGGATTAGACTGGTCAGACCCTCCCGCCACGCTTGAGGCGGGCTAACACTGCCATCGGGTTTTGCCTTGACCAGTCTTACTCAAACGCCTCCGGCCATTCGCAGCATTCTGTTCGCGTTGATGATGGCGGTGCTGCTCAGCGCGCTCGATCAGACCATCGTTGCTGTCTCGATGCCGGCCATCTCCGCGCAATTTCATGACATCGACCTGCTGGCCTGGGTCATCTCTGCCTACATGGTTTCGTTGACCGTGGCCGTCCCCATATACGGCAAGCTGGGCGATCTTTACGGTCGACGCAAACTGATGCTGTTCGGACTGGGCGTGTTTACTCTCGCCTCGTTGTTTTGTGGCATGGCGCAAAGCATGGAACAACTGGTGCTGGCACGTATACTTCAAGGCATCGGTGCAGGCGGCATGGTTTCGGTCAGCCAGGCGATCATTGCTGACATCGTCCCGCCTCGTGAACGAGGCCGTTATCAGGGCTATTTCAGCAGCATGTACGCCTTGGCCAGCGTCGCAGGCCCGGTGTTGGGCGGCCTGATGACCGAATACCTGTCCTGGCGCTGGGTCTTTCTGATCAACCTGCCACTCGGGGCCGCCGCGCTGATTGTCGCTTACCGGACCCTCGTCGGCCTGCCCGTCCCGCAACGCAAGCCGATCATCGATTATCTGGGCACCGTGCTCATGATCATCGGCCTGACCGCACTGTTGTTGGGGATAACCGAAATTGGCCAGGGGCACGGTCTGGGCGACCGTCAGGTTCAACTGCTGCTGGGGACGGCCCTGTTGGCGCTGGCTGTTTTCGTGTGGTACGAGCGCCGCGCACCTGAACCGCTGTTGCCCATGCACCTGTTCGCCAATAAAAGCGCGGTGCTGTGCTGGTGTACGGTGTTTTTCACCAGCTTCCAGGCCATTTCCCTGATTGTGCTGATGCCGCTGCGTTATCAGACGGTCACCGGCGGCGGCGCCGACAGCGCCGCCCTGCACTTGCTTCCGCTGGCCATCGGCATGCCGATGGGGGCTTATTTCGCAGGACGCCGTACTGCTCAGAGCGGGCGTTACAAACCTCTGATCCTGGCCGGAGCGCTGCTGATGCCGCTCGCCATTCTGGGCATGGCCTTCACGCCTCCCCAGTCGCTGGTGATGATGAGTGTATTCATGGTCCTGACCGGCATCGCGACCGGCATGCAGTTCCCCACATCATTGGTCGGTACCCAGAACGCGGTTCAGCCTCGGGACATGGGCGTTGCCACCAGCACGACCAATCTGTTTCGCTCGCTGGGCGGTGCGGTCGGTGTGGCGCTGATGTCAGCGTTATTGCTGGCCATGTTGCAGCACACCGGCGTCGGTCAACCTGGCGCAGGAGCGCTGGGTGGCGAAGGCAGTTCCGGCAATGTGCTGCTCGACAGCCTGAATGCAGCCACCGGGCCGGCGCTGCAAACCCTGCGCGCCGATCTGGCATCGACCTTCAGAAACCTGCTGATCACCAGCGCAGCCATTTCGCTACTGGGCCTTGCTGCTGCGGTCGCCATGCCCAACACCTTGTTGCGGGGCCGGGACTAGATCGTCCTGGTGAATCAGGACGGCATTCCGGCCCAAAACCATTGGGTCTTCTTGCTCTTTACATGGGCAAACGAGGGCATGAGTTCGCCCTCGGTGAAATGCCGCCGCGAACCGAACTGCGCGCTGCTGAACCAGCAGCCTGAGCGCGGGCATGCCTGGCCGGCGTCTACCGGCGGCAAGGGTTTTTCATCGAATCTCGCATACCACTGCGCGGTGGTTTCTTCGGTAAAGCCGATACCGGGCGCCAGGTAAGGATGAAGGTTGCCGGTGTCCTGCAGGCGGATCGGTTTGATGATTCGATTGACCGTCACATACGCCTTCGGTGGCGGCAAACCTCGGCCACCCAACTCGGGCACCGCGCCTGCGCGAATGATCAGGCCATTGCGATAGCGATGGAAAACGATGTCGCTGTGCGCGCTCATGTCTCCGCGCAACTGGTCGCTGCCCCCCAACTGCCTGACGAACCCCTCGCCCAGCACGGTGTACCAACTGACGCCTTTGATACGATCCAGCAATCGCAGGCTTTCTATATGCGGGCCGGGATCGACCATCAGGCCAGGGTAATCCTGAGCCAGCCGGTATTCCCATGGCAGGTACTGATGACCATCGCAAGGCAGCACACAGGCCAGCCCGCCAAAACCGTGTTCGACCTGCACTTCGCTGCTCAGGTATCTGATCCAGGCCTCGTAATGCTTCAAACCGTCAGGCTCGCTCAGGTACGACAGTGGCAGCACCATTTTCAGACAGGAACGGTCGTTTTCCGCCTGCCCTTCGGACGTGTTCATCACGAACAGGCTGTACATCGCGACCTCGGCCTGGGTAGCGCTGGCAATTGACCAGGTGAACTGCTCTTGCGCAAGGCTCTCCACCACCTGACGTCGGGTCGAAGCAAAGCCCGACCCGCTCAAACGGCGCATGCGCTTGAACAATTGCCACTTGAGCTTCGTCTTGAATGTTTCGTAAAAGCGCGAAAAACAGGCGTCGACGCGTTGCTTCATCTCCGGCGTGTGACCATTCCGAAAATACAGCGTGGTGATCAACCCCAGTCGAATGACCGGCATCCCCTGCGCCGAATCCACACCTATGCGTTCAGACTGCTGCGCGAGCCGGGCCAGTAACCTCGTGGCATCAGTTGCGGCGTCCGACATCATCCGCCCTCCTTTCAACGCATGCCGGCCCGTTGCATAACCCGACCACATCCGGCAGATGCCCGCGCGCGCGCCAGCCACCGTCATATTCACCCGGATGAACAGCAACAGCACTGGCGTCCGGGCACACAGGCGCAAGATTTGGCAAAAGCATGCAACCTTCCTCTTCTCTGGTCTTTCAGGACGCGCAGAGTGAAGGGAGTTTTCCCACGGGGCAATACTCGAAAATTACTTTGGGAAATCAGCTACATGTATCAGGAAATGTCCTACCTGCTTCCTACAAATTTTTGTAAGTTCGCAGGTCAACCGGTTGTAAACGACGGGCACCGTCAGGACAAACGAATAACCCGTCGGTAAACCCGCCGTCTATCGAGCATGGAATGGAGGCAGGCTCTGTAAGACAATACGACACGCCATGAGCCCCCGTCTTTCAGACCGTCGCCGACGAGCGCCGCAAGGTCGGGCTGTAGCGAAGCATGTCCAGACAGACATCCACCAACTGCTCGGCCTCGGCAGGCAGCGAAAAGCTGTCTGGCACCAGCAACCACTGATAGATTATGCCGTTGACGTAGGAAAACAGCGCGACTGCCGCCCGGCCGGTGTCCAGACCCTGAGGAAGTTGTCCCTGGCGAACGGCATTGTTCAGCCCCAGGGTGATACGGTCATGGCACTGGACGGCATTGTCCTGGCGTTGACGACGAAAATCACACATCTCATCCGTAAACTCGCATTTGTGAAAAAGGATTTCATTGATGCGACGGGTTTTCGGGTCCAGTGCGAGCTCATGAAACAAGTGAATCAGCAGGTTTCTCATGCAACCCAGCGGGTCTTCTTCTTCCTCGCTCTGGCTGGCTTCTGCCATTTCGTCGAGCGGCTCCTGAAGACTGTCGAGCATGGCCTGAACCAGATCGGCCTTGTTGTTGAAGTGCCAATAGATAGCACCCCGCGTCACACCGGCAAGCGTCGCGATATCCGCCAGCGTGGTGCGAGCAACGCCTCGCTCGTAAAAAGCCTGCTCGGCCGCCTCCAGAATCTGGCTGCGGGTGACTTGGGCTTCCTCTTTGGTGCGACGAACCATGGCAATAAAACCTCAAAAAATTCACCTCAGGCACCTGTCCGGATGCGTGCCTGGAGACATAACCGGGCGGCATTTGTCTCGCCTTGTCCCGAATCGGCTATCGGCGTCCTGAAGAGTGGCCGAATGAGCGCTGCGGGTATTTACAAACAACCGCGAATGTAAGTATATTCCTTAGCCTGCTACTTATCTAGCCGAAATATTTTTTTACACTTCAACGTAACGTTGAGACAACAGGCTCCTGCCCCGAGGATCTTCATGCAATTCAAGCCAGCTGTTACCGTTCTGGTCACTGCCGTCGCCCTGGCAACACTGCTCAGCGGCTGTAGCAAGAAGGAACAGGCCGCCCCGCCTGCGCAAACCCCTCAGGTCGGCGTCGTTACCATCAAAGCACAGCCTTACACCCTGACCACCGAGCTTCCGGGCAGGACAACGGCGTTCCGTGTGGCCGAGGTTCGCCCTCAGGTCAACGGCATCATTCTCAAGCGTTTGTTTACCGAAGGCGGCGACGTCAAGGCCGGGCAGCAGCTGTATCAGATCGACCCCGACATCTACGAGGCCAACGCCAACAGCGCAAAGGCCACGTTGCAGTCCGCCAAGTCGATGTCTGATCGCTACAAGCAACTGGTCAGCGAGCAAGCGGTCAGTCGTCAGGAATACGACACCGCTCTGGCCTCGACCCAGGAAGCCCAGGCTGCGTTGCAAACAGCTCAGATCAACCTGCGCTACACCAAGGTGCTGGCGCCGATTTCCGGCCGTATCGGGCGCTCTGTCGTGACCGAAGGCGCACTGGTCAGCAGTGCCCAGACCGACGCAATGGCGACCATTCAGCAGCTCGACCCGATCTACGTGGACGTGGTGCAGTCATCCGCCGACATGCTCAAGCTGCGCAATGACATGGACAGCGGCAAGTTGCAGAAAGTGGGCGACAACGCTGCCAAGGTCAAACTGACGCTCGAAGACAACAGCACCTACGCACAGGAAGGCAGGCTGGAGTTCTCCGAAGTGTCGGTTGACCAGACCACCGGCTCCGTCACCCTGCGTGCCGTCTTCCCTAACCCGGAACACCGTCTGCTGCCAGGCATGTTCGTTCACGCGCAATTGCAGGCCGGCGTCAATTCGAAGGCCATCCTGGCACCGCAACAAGGTGTCACGCGCGACCTGAAAGGCACGCCGACCGCAATGGTGGTCAATCAGGACAACAAGGTTGAAGTGCGCACGCTGGTGGCCAACCGCACCGTGGGCAGCGACTGGCTGATAGAAGACGGCCTCAAAGAAGGTGATCGCGTCATCACCGAAGGCCTGCAATACGTCAAACCAGGTGCAGAAGTGAAAGTCGCCGAAGCGACCAACGTTAAAGGAGCTAACCCGGCGCCTGCCCCGGCCACTGATAAAGCCGCAGGCAGCAAAGGGGAGTAACCCATGTCGAAATTTTTTATTGATCGACCCATTTTTGCCTGGGTTATTGCCCTCGTGATCATGCTGGTCGGCGCGCTGTCTATTTCCAGCCTGCCGATCAACCAGTACCCGAGCATCGCACCGCCTGCCATCGGCATTCAGGTGACCTACCCGGGCGCCTCTGCACAGACCGTGCAGGACACCGTGGTGCAGGTCATCGAGCAGCAGCTCAACGGCATCGACAACCTGCGTTATGTGAGTTCGGAAAGTAACTCCGACGGCAGCATGACCATCACCGCGACCTTCAATCAGGGCACCAACCCGGATACGGCGCAGGTGCAGGTGCAGAACAAGCTCAACCTGGCCACGCCGCTGCTGCCGCAAGAAGTGCAGCAGCAGGGCATCCGCGTTACCAAGGCAGTGAAAAACTTCCTGATGGTGATCGGTCTGGTGTCGGAAGACGGCAGCATGGGCAAGGAAGACCTGGCCAACTACATCGTGTCGAACATGCAGGACCCGATTTCCCGGACCTCCGGTGTGGGTGACTTCCAGGTGTTCGGTTCCCAGTACGCCATGCGCATCTGGCTGGACCCGGCCAAGCTGAACAACTTCCAGCTGACCCCGGTGGACGTGAAAAATGCGATTACCGCACAGAACGTTCAGGTGTCGTCCGGTCAACTGGGCGGTTTGCCGTCGATCAGCGGTCAGCAACTGAACGCCACGATCATCGGTAAAACCCGTCTGCAGACGGCTGAACAGTTCGGCAACATCTTCCTCAAGGTCAACACCGACGGCTCGCAGGTTCGCCTGAAAGACGTCGCCACCGTTGGCCTAGGCGCAGAAAACTACAGCACCGACTCGCAGTTCGACGGCAAACCGGCTTCCGGTCTGGCGATCAAGCTGGCAACCGGTGCCAACGCACTGGACACCGCCAAGGCCATCCGTGCGACCGTTTCATCGCTGGAGCCGTTCTTTCCGCCCGGCATGAAAGTCGTGTACCCGTATGACACGACGCCGGTCGTCAGCGAATCGATCAACGGTGTGGTTCACACCCTGATCGAAGCCATCGTGCTGGTGTTCCTGGTGATGTACCTGTTCCTGCAGAACTTCCGCGCCACCGTCATTACCACCATGACCGTTCCGGTGGTATTGCTGGGCACATTCGGCATCCTCGCGGCCTTCGGTTTCACCATCAACACCCTGACCATGTTCGGCATGGTGCTGGCCATCGGCTTGCTGGTGGACGATGCGATTGTGGTGGTGGAAAACGTCGAGCGGGTCATGGAGGAAGAAAAGCTCTCCCCGCGCGATGCCACGATCAAATCCATGACGCAGATCCAGGGTGCATTGGTAGGTATCGCACTGGTGCTGTCGGCGGTTCTGCTGCCAATGGCATTCTTCGGCGGCTCCACCGGTGTGATCTACAAACAGTTCTCGATCACCATCGTCTCGGCAATGGCCCTGTCGGTGGTCGTGGCGCTGATCTTCACCCCGGCGCTGTGCGCCACCATGCTCAAGCCCATCGACGAGAAAACGCATGGCCAGCCCAAGCGTGGGTTCTTCGGCTGGTTCAACCGCACCTTCGACCGCAGCGTTCTGAGCTACGAACGCGGCGTCGGCAACATGCTCAAGCACAAGTGGCCAGCCTACCTGGGTTACGTTCTGATCTGCGCCGGCATGGTTTTCATGTTCATGCGTATTCCCGCAGCGTTCCTTCCGGAAGAAGACCAGGGCGTTATCTTCGCCCAGATCCAGACCCCGGCAGGCTCTTCGACCGAGCGTACGCAGGAAGTCATCGACCAGATGCGCGAGTACCTGCTCACCAAGGAAAGCGGTGCAGTCAAGTCGGTGTTCTCGGTAAACGGCTTCAACTTCGCGGGTCGTGGTCAAAGTTCGGCCATCGCGTTCGTGATGCTCAAGCCGTGGGAAGAACGTACTGCGGAAAACAGCGTTTTCGAACTGGCCAAACGGGCTCAGGGTTACTTCTTCAGCCTGCGCGATGCGATGGTGTTCGCCATCGTGCCGCCGTCGGTACTGGAACTGGGTAACGCGACAGGCTTCGACGTCTATCTGCAAGACCAGGGCGGCGTCGGCCATACCAAGCTGATGGAGGCACGTAACCAGTTCCTCGGCATGGCTGCGCAAAGCAAGATCCTGGCAGGCGTGCGCCCGAACGGGCTGAACGACGAGCCGCAATACCAGTTGATCATTGATGACGAACGCGCCAGCGCGCTCGGTATCACCCTGTCGGACATCAACAACACACTGTCCATCGCGTTGGGTGGCAGCTACGTCAATGACTTCATCGACCGTGGCCGTGTGAAGAAGGTGTACATCCAGGGTGACGCAGGTGCCCGTATGACGCCTGAAGACCTGAAAAAATGGTACGTGCGCAACAGCTCGGGCGAAATGGTGCCGTTCTCGTCCTTTGCCAGTGGCAAGTGGTCTTACGGGTCGCCAAAACTGTCACGCTACAACGGCGTGGCGGCAGAGGAAATTCTCGGTACGCCAGCCCCTGGCTACAGCAGCGGCGATGCAATGGCTGAAGTAGAGGCCCTGGCCAAGAAGCTGCCGCAAGGTATCGGCATCTCCTGGACAGGTCTGTCCTACGAGGAACGTCTGTCCGGTTCCCAGGCCCCTGCCCTGTACGCGCTGTCGTTGCTGGTCGTGTTCCTGTGTCTGGCGGCGCTGTATGAAAGCTGGTCGATCCCGATCGCCGTCATCCTCGTGGTCCCGTTGGGCGTTATCGGTGCGCTGATGGCGACCAGCCTGCGCGGCTTGTCCAACGATGTGTTCTTCCAGGTCGGGCTGCTGGTGACGGTGGGTCTGGCGGCGAAGAACGCCATTCTGATCGTCGAGTTCGCCAAAGAACTTCATGAACAGGGCAAGAGCCTCACCGACGCAGCAATCGAAGCTTGCCGCATGCGCTTGCGTCCGATCATCATGACGTCGATGGCGTTCATCCTCGGCGTCGTGCCGCTGGCGATTTCCTCGGGCGCAGGTTCGGGCAGTCAGCATTCGATCGGTACTGGCGTAATTGGCGGTATGATCACGGCAGTTATTCTGGCGATCTTCTGGGTGCCCCTGTTCTTTGTATCGATCTCGGGGCTGTTCAAAAGCAAGCAGAAACATATTTCACACGATGAGGCTGGCCAATGAGCAAGTCATTGATCTCTCTTGCAGTTACCGCGTTCATTCTCGGCGGCTGCTCTTTGATCCCCGATTACAAACAGCCGGAAGCTCCGGTCGCCGCACAGTATCCGCAAGGTCCGGCGTACTCGCCGGCCGAGGGGGCCAAAATGGCCGCCGCAGAGCAAGGCTGGCGCCACTTCTTCAACGACCCGGCCTTGCAACAGCTGATTCAGACCGCGTTGCTCAATAACCGTGACCTTCGGGTCGCGGCGCTGAACATCGACGCCTACCGCGCCCAGTACCGTATCCAGCGTTCGGACTTGTTCCCCGCGGTATCGGCCACTGGCAGCGGCAGTCGCCAACGCGTGCCTGCCGACCAGTCGCAGACTGGCCAATCCGCCATCACCAGCAGCTATTCCGCGACACTGGGCGTCAGCGCCTATGAGCTGGACCTGTTTGGTCGAGTACGCAGCCTCAGCGAACAGGCACTGGAAAACTACTTCGCCACTGAAGAAGCGCGCCGCAGCACCCAGATCAGTCTGGTGGCCAGCGTCGCCAATGCCTACATGACCTGGCAGGCTGACAAGGAACTGCTCAAACTGACGCAGGACACCCTTAAAACCTACGAAGAAAGCTTCCGCCTGACGTCGCGCAGCAATGAAGTCGGTGTTTCTTCGGCCCTGGACCTGAGCCAGTCGCGTACCGCTGTCGAAAGCGCCCGCGCCAAACTGGCCCAGTACCAGCGTCTGGTTGCCCAGGACCAGAACAGCCTGGTGCTGCTGCTGGGCACCAGCCTGCCTGACAACCTGCCGGCCAGCCATTTGCTGGACTCCGACATGCTGACCGAAATGCCGGCCGGCTTGCCGTCGGACCTGCTGCAGCGTCGCCCTGACATTCTGCAGGCCGAGTACACGCTCAAGGCGGCCAACGCCAATATCGGCGCAGCACGTGCAGCGTTCTTCCCGAGCATTAGCCTGACGGCCAGTGCCGGGACTAGCAGTTCTGAACTGTCTGGCCTGTTCAAGGCGGGTTCCGGAGCCTGGTTGTTCCAGCCGAGCATCAACATCCCGATCTTCAACGCCGGCAACCTGCGCGCCAGCCTGGATTACTCGAAAATCCAGAAAGAAATCAGCGTCGCCAACTACGAGAAGGCCATTCAGACCGCCTTCCAGGAAGTGTCCGACGGCCTGGCTTCACGCAAGACCTACGACGAGCAGCTCCAGGCGCAACGTGACTTTGTCACGGCCAACCAGGACTACTACCGTCTGGCCGAGCGTCGCTACCGCATTGGCATCGACAGCAACCTGACCTTCCTCGACGCCCAGCGCTCGTTGTTCAGCGCGCAACAAACGCTGATCACCGATCGCCTGTCGCAGCTGACCAGCGAGGTCAACCTGTACAAGGCCCTCGGCGGCGGCTGGTATGAAAGAACCGGGCAGACCGAAACCATCTCCAAAGAGAAGCCTTCGGTTCAATTGTTCTGATTGCAGCGCACAAAAAAACCCACCTGATCAGGTGGGTTTTTTTATGGCTGAACACCTCGGCGATCAGTGATCCTGATGCAGATATTTCGGCTCTTTTGGCAGCCGCAGGCTGAACAGGAAAGCGACCGCCATCATGGCCGTCACGTACCAGTAGAAGCTGTTTTCCATCCCGGCGCTCTTGAGCTTCAAGGCCACCCACTCCGCCGAGCCACCGAACATCGCGTTGGCCACCGCATACGCCAGCCCCACGCCCAGCGCACGCACCTGAGGCGGAAACATCTCGGCTTTGACCAGCCCGCTGATCGAGGTGTAGAAGCTGACAATCGCCAACGCCAGCGTAATCAGTGCGAACGCAATAAACGGATTGGTCGTGGTTTTCAGGGTCATCAGAATCGGCACCGTACACAACGTGCCCAGTGCGCCGAACAACAACATCGAATTACGCCGACCGATACGGTCCGCCAGCATGCCGAAGAACGGCTGCATGCACATGTACAGAAACAGCGCGCCCGTCATGATGTAGCTGGCCGTTTTGGCTTCCATGCCACCGGTATTGACCAGGTACTTTTGCATGTAAGTGGTGAAGGTGTAGAAAATCAACGAGCCACCGGCGGTATAGCCCAGTACCGTGATAAACGCAGCGGCGTGGTTCTTGAAGAGCGCAACGATACTGCCCGCATCCTTGTCCTGGCGCGTTTCGGCGGTGGTGGTTTCATTGAGTGTGCGACGCAGCAACAGGGCGATGACAGCGGCTGCCGCACCGATCACGAACGGGATACGCCAGCCGTAGGCGCGTAACTCTTCGGTGCTGAGAAACTGCTGCAGAATCACCACCGTCAGCACCGCCAGCAACTGGCCGCCGATCAACGTCACGTATTGAAACGACGCATAGAAACCACGCTGCCCACGCAATGCCACTTCACTCATGTAAGTTGCCGTGGTGCCGTATTCTCCCCCCACCGACAGCCCTTGAAGCAGGCGCGCCATCAGCAACAACGCAGGCGCCCAGGCGCCAATGGATGCATACGTGGGCAGACACGCGATGATCAAAGAACCCGCGCACATCATGGTGACCGAAATCAGCATCGAGTTCTTGCGGCCATGTTTGTCGGCCACGCGGCCAAACAGCCAGCCACCAATCGGACGCATCAGAAAGCCGGCCGCAAATACACCCGCGGTGTTGAGCAACTGAACAGTCGGATCATCGGAAGGAAAGAAGGCGGGCGCGAAATAGATGGCGCAGAACGCATAGATATAAAAGTCGAACCATTCGACCAGATTCCCTGAAGACGCACCGACAATCGCGAAGATTCTTTTGCTTCGCTCCTCGCCGGTGTAATGCGGTGCTTTTGATGTTGTCGTCATTATTTTCCCCCAAGCAAAACGTCCATAAGAAACAAGCTGTAACATCCTCTTCGACCAAGCACAACAACCCGGTTCATCAGCATGCCTTTTCGTGGAGGCAAACAGATGAACCGGGTTGCTGAACAACAGGGTTGATGCAGAAGGTTTTAACGTTCTATGGCCAGTGCCAGCCCCTGCCCTACACCGACGCACATGGTTGCCAGACCTCGGCGTCCGCCGGTTTTTTCCAGATGGTGCAACGCGGTCAATACCAGCCGTGCGCCACTCATGCCCAGCGGGTGCCCGAGGGCAATCGCGCCGCCATTGGGGTTGACCTGCGGAGCATCGTCCGCCAAGCCGAGTTCGCGCAAGACCGCCAGGCCTTGGCTGGCAAACGCCTCGTTGAGTTCGATCACGTCGAAGTCGGCAACGGCCAGGCCTAAACGCTCGACCAGTTTGCGCACTGCCGGCACCGGACCGATGCCCATCACCCGAGGTTCGACGGCGGCACTGGCCATGCCCAGCACGCGGGCGCGAGGGGTCAGACCGTGCTTTTTGACCGCCTCGGCGGAAGCCAGAATCAGTGCAGCGGCACCGTCGTTGACGCCGGATGCATTGCCAGCAGTGACGGTCTGATCCGAACCATTGACCGGCTTGAGTTTGCTCAGGGTTTCCAGGCTGGTATCGCCACGCGGATGCTCATCCTTGTCGACAACCGTTTCGCCTTTTTTGTGCGCGACCCGCACCGGCACGATTTCTTCCTCGAAAAAGCCCGCAGCCTGAGCAACGGCAGTGCGTTGCTGGCTGCGCAGGGCGAAAGCGTCCTGATCGGCTCGAGAAATATTGAAATCCGTCGCGACGTTGTCGCCCGTCTCCGGCATGGAATCCACACCGTATAAAGCCTTCATGGCCGGATTGATGAAGCGCCAGCCAATGGTGGTGTCTTCGAGTTTCATGTTGCGCGAAAACGCAGCGTCGGCTTTGCCCATCACGAACGGCGCGCGAGACATTGACTCCACGCCACCAGCAATCGCCAGCTCCATCTCTCCCGAAGCGATGGCCCGGAACGCGGTGCCGATGGCATCCATGCCCGATGCGCAAAGGCGATTGAGCGTGACGCCCGGAACGCTTTTCGGCAGCCCGGCGAGCAAGGCCGCCATGCGCGCCACGTTACGGTTGTCCTCACCGGCCTGATTGGCGCAGCCGAGAAACACTTCATCAACCTCTTCCCAGTTGACGGCGGGGTTGCGCTCCATCAGTGCCTTGATCGGTATGGCAGCCAGATCGTCGGCACGGACCGTGGACAAACCGCCGCCGAAACGGCCAATCGGGGTACGAATCGCATCGCAGATAAAGACGTCACGCATCACGCTTCTCCTGCAACCTGGCCATGAGCAGCGGCAGTACGGGCTTCCAGATCCCGCAGCGCTGTCAGCTCGACGTCCGTGGGTTCTTCAGACACCACCACATTCTCCGCAAAACGGATTTCCCACCCCGTGGCAGCGATGACCTGTTCGCGGGTAACGCCTGGGTGCAGTGTGGTCACGATGAACTCGTGAGTGCCCTCCTCCGGTTCCATGATGCACAGGTCCGTGATGATCCCCACAGGCCCCGCGCCCGGCAGCCCGAGACGCTTGCGCGAATCGCCGCCTTCGCCATGACCGACCGAAGTGATGAAATCGAGCTTGTTGACGAATGAGCGCGCCGACTGTTTGAGAATGATCAACACCGACTTCGCCGAGCCCGCAATTTCCGGCGCGCCTCCGGCACCGGGCAGGCGGACTTTCGGGTGGTGATAATCGCCTACGACGGTGGTGTTGATATTGCCGAAGCGATCCACTTGCGCAGCGCCCAGAAAACCGACATCGACCCGACCGCCTTGCAGCCAGTAGCGGAAAATCTCGCTGGTGGAAACGACGGTGTCCGCGGTTTCCGCCAGTTCACCGTCGCCAATCGACAGCGGCAACACGGTGGGCTTGGCGCCAATCGGGCCGGATTCGTAGATCAGCACCACGTCGGGCGAAGACGTGAGCCGTGCAAGGTTCGCCGCCTTGGAAGGCAGGCCGATGCCGACAAAGCAGACCGAGCCGTTACGCAAACGGCGAGCGGCCGCCACGGTCATCATTTCACTGGTGGAGTACGTCATTATTTGGCCTCCGAAGCGCGAGCCAGCTTGCTCTGGAATTCGCTGAAATCTGCTGTGCCGTGGATGTATTCGTCGATCCACGCCGTGAAGGTATCGCGGTCGCGGGCAATCGGGTCCCAGGCTTGATAGAACGGGTTGTCCCGCTCGTAGTAGCCATGCGCGTAGGACGGGTGCGCACCGCCGGGCACCAGGCAAACCGCGCTCAGCGCCCAGGTCGGCAGTACGCAGGAGTTCATCGGTGCCTTGAGGTCTTCGACGATCTCTTCCACGGTCACGATGCAGCGCTTGGCAGCCAATGCAGCTTCTTTCTGAGCACCGAGAATGCCCCACAGCAGCACATTGCCTTTGCGGTCGGCCTTCTGCGCGTGAATCACGGTCACGTCCGGGCGTACCGAAGGCACCGCAGCCAGCACTTCCCCGGTGAACGGGCAAGTGACGGTCTTGATCAGCGGGTTGACCTTGGGCAGGTCAGAACCGGCATACGCGCGCAGTACCGCGAAAGGCAAGCCCGACGCACCGGCCACGTAAGCATTGGCGAGGTCAGCGTGGCTGTGTTCTTCGATTTCCATCGCACGCGGCCATTGCTTTTCGACGGCATCGCGCAAACGGTGCAGCGAGCCAACACCAGGGTTGCCGCCCCACGAGAAAATCAGACGTTTCGCACAACCGGCACCGATCAACTGGTCGTAGATCAGGTCAGGGGTCATGCGCACCAGGGTCAGGTCTTTTTTGCCCTGACGGATGATTTCATGGCCAGCGGCCGTGGGAATCAGATGGGTGAAGCCCTCAAGCGCAACGGTGTCGCCATCGTTGACCAGTTGCTTCACCGCGTCGCGTAAAGAAAGAATGTCTGCCATGAGGTGCTCCGAACCCGACTTCACGTTCATTGATCAGCGCGAACAACCTGCGCCGGAATGAAAATGAGGTTAAGCCTGAGCCACTTGGCAAACAATCCGATAATCGACTAACCGTTCGGTAACCGAACAAATTCACTTGCGAGGGCACACCTCAGGGCATCAGGTAAACAGCTGGGTACTCAGGTCGCGACTGGCGTCGAGCATGATCGGCAGAAAACGCTGCTCCAGCTCGCTACGCGCTACGCGCCCGGCACTGGTGCTGACATTCAGCGCCGCCAGAACCTGACCCGACGCATCATAAACCGGTACGGCAATCGAACGCAGCCCTTGCTCAAGTTCCTGATCGACAATGCACCAGCCTTGTTGACGAACCAGTTGCAGGCATTCAAGCAACGCTTCGGGCGTACGAATGGTCCGGCTGGTCTTGGGCTGCAGATCGACGTGGTCCAGGTACTCCTGCAACGACACGTCATCCAGCGCCGCCAACAGGATTCGCCCCATGGACGTGCAATAAGCCGGCAGACGACCACCGACGGAAAGGTCCACCGAGATCAGACGCTGAGTGGTTGCCGAGCGGGCTATATAAAGAATGTCATCGCCTTCCAGCGTCGCCATGTTGCACGCCTCGTGCAGTTGATCGCTCATGCGGTCCAGATAAGGCTGCGAAGACGTGGCCAGGGGCGTCGATGACAGATAGGCATGACCCAGGGTCAACACCTTGGGCAGCAACGAATACGTGCGCCCGTCGGTGGTCGCGTAACCCAGCTTGATCAGGGTGTGCAGACAACGGCGCACCGCCGCCCGGGGGATCTCTGTCCGGTGGCTGATCTGCGCGATGGTCAGGTGCCGTTTGCGCTCCTGAAAGGCATGAATGACCGCCAGCCCACGCGCCAACGAGGTCATGAAGTCAGGGTCACCGGTCAGGGCCTGAATACGCTTGGCAGGTGAAGCCACGATGGGCGGTGCCAATGAGGCAAAAGAATTACGCAGTTCATCGTTCATGGTCGCACCCTCTGTAACACTCGTTCAGGCCTTGTAACACGCAGGATTCAGAACATTTCAAGCCGTGACGCGCACGCCGGTCCGTGCGATTATCGAACAGGTGGCCGATAATCGCAATTGACCCGATGCACATATGCTTATACCTTTACCGCTGCCATGAAGTGACTTCTTGGAAATTACTGGTCAGGTACCCACTGAGAAGTCATAGGCAGCGGCCTTGCTCAACCAGCAAGGCCGTTTTCATTGGAAAACGAACCCACCCGCTCGACACCCCTTTTGTCAGTCCCTTTTCCCGCACGCGCAAAAAACCCTCTGTCATCTCAGGTATGAAACTCTGTGAATTCCATCACACGTGTCTTGTCATAACGGGCTGAACATTACTTTATAAAAGTTCTTTCATATAAACGGCCCACTAAAACTTCAGAACAGTCGTACAAAAAAAACAGACATGTGAACTCATTCAAGGTCTGCTGTTGACGTAACAGGGCTTCTTGGAGATAGTGTCTCTCAGTGAGTCGGCACTCCCTTCGCACTTTTGGATCCGTGCATGAACTGTCTGCCTCGACTCTCTTGTCGAAGCGCCTTCAGGTTGCACCTCCAGCAAGATCGCCGAAACGTCAGTCAAACACCGGCACCGGCGCTTGAAATCAAAACCTCTGTCGCTACGACAACTGTTTTTCTGGTGCGCGTAGCCGCAAGCAATTGCAAGATGCCCGACGCCCTTCGGTTCGACATCCGCGCAGGCTTTTGCCTGTTCTGGTTCAACGAGCAGACGGTAGCGGACATACATGCCATGTTTTGCGTTATCACCAGACCTCATTTGACTTGAACAGGTAATACAGTGACTAAAGATGAACTGCGCGCGGAACTTGAGCGCCAGGAGCAACGTTACAAGGATGTCTACGGCGGCGAAATCACCACCTACGCCGCGCAACCGGAACCGGAGCGCAAGCCGTGGCGCAAACGAGCCAGCTTGCTGGATCAGGCGTTCAAGCAAGAACTGCAAAAAATGGAAGAAGGTCTGAAAGAAGAGCCATGACACAACGGGCCTAATGCCCCGACCTGTTCATCGCAGCTTTCCTGCATCCGCAAACCTACGCACAACGGCCTCATTGAGCATTCAACGGGGCGGCGCTCATGCGTCTTTTTTTTGGCTTGAAGCGACACCGCGTAGTGATGACAAGTCGTGCTGTATTTTTTCTGTCATAATCTCGCCCCCTTCAGACCCGGTCAGAAAACCTACATGATCGATTTATTCAGCGGGCTTGATGCCTGGGTGCTTGTGAGCCTGTTGCTCGCCCTGGCTTTCGTCCTCACCTTCGAGTTCATCAACGGCTTTCATGACACCGCCAACGCGGTGGCGACAGTCATTTATACCAAAGCCATGCCGCCTCATCTGGCGGTGTTCTTCTCGGGTATATTCAACTTTCTCGGCGTATTGCTGGGCGGTGTTGGCGTTGCGTACGCCATTGTCCATCTGCTGCCGGTCGAACTGCTGATCAACGTCAACACCGGACACGGCCTGGCCATGGTGTTCTCGTTGCTGGCCGCGGCCATTACCTGGAACCTCGGCACCTGGTACTTCGGCATCCCGGCTTCCAGTTCCCACACCCTCATCGGCTCGATACTCGGCGTGGGCCTGGCCAACGCCCTGATCAATGACATCCCGCTGGCCGATGGCGTCAACTGGCAGAAAGCGATCGATATCGGTGCTTCGCTGGTGTTCTCGCCACTGGCCGGTTTCATCGTGGCCGGCCTGGTGTTGCTCGGGCTGAAATGGTGGCGCCCACTGTCGAAAATGCACAAGACGCCCGATCAGCGCCGCAAGCTCGATGACAAGAAGCACCCCCCTTTCTGGAATCGTCTGGTGCTGGTGATTTCCGCAATGGCGGTCAGCTTCGTACACGGCTCCAATGACGGCCAGAAAGGCATTGGCCTGATCATGCTGGTGTTGATCGGCATCGTGCCAAGCCAGTTCGTCCTGGACCTCACCAGCACGACCTATCAAATCGAACGAACCCGCGATGCCACACAGCATCTCAGCCAGTTCTATCAACGCAACAGCAGCATGCTGGGCGAATACCTGGCGATGGGCAAGGCTGAAAAAGGCGACTTGCCGTCCAGCTCCGCCTGTAACCCGAAGCAGACCGAACCGACCATCGACGCCCTGCTCGACCGCCTGAAAGGTGTATCGGACTACCATTCGCTCGCGCCTGAAAGCCGCATCGAAGTACGTCGCTATCTGTTGTGCCTGGACGACACCGCACGCAAGGTCGGCAAGCTTCCAGACCTGGCTGCCCGCGAAAAATCCGACCTGGAAAAACTGCGCAAAGACCTGACCGCCACGACGGAGTACGCGCCGTTCTGGGTGATTCTGGCCGTTGCACTGGCGCTGGGCATTGGCACCATGGTTGGCTGGAAACGTGTGGTCCTGACCATCGGCGAGAAGATCGGCAAGCAAGGCATGACCTACGCACAAGGCATGTCGGCGCAAATCACCACCGCCTGTGCCATCGGCCTCGCCAACGTGTTCAGCCTGCCGGTGTCCACAACCCACATTCTCTCGTCAGGCGTGGCCGGTACGATGGTTGCCAACAAGAGCGGCCTGCAAGGCGGAACGGTTCGCACCATCCTGCTCGCCTGGGTGCTGACCCTGCCAGCGACCGTCGCCCTGTCTGCTGCGCTGTTCTGGCTGGCGTCCAAAGCGCTGTCCTGATCAACGTCCTTGGGGCGATGCCTAACCGGCATCGCCCCAAGGGGTTTGCATCACCTGCGTTGTTTTTGCGCCGCGATAACCGCCTCATCAAGTACCTGCGTACTCCCTCCCCCGGCTGCGTTCTGCAGTTCAAGCCACAACTGGGCAGCACCGTCAAAGTCGGCACCGTCTTCCGGCGTCAGGGCAGCGGGGTCATATCGGCTGAGGCAGCCTTCGCCAAGCGTGGCTGGGGCGGTGGACGTGGCTTTATCGAGCGGATCTGTCATCGGCTGTCACCTTGAGCATTGCACCCTTGCCGACATTGCGTCGGGAGCGCGACCGGCGCGCCCCCGAACAATAGATCAACTGAAGACGACTGTCTTGTTGTCGTGTACCAGAACACGGTCTTCCAGGTGGGCACGCAGACCGCGAGCCAATACCATCTTTTCCACGTCACGACCGAAACGCACCATGTTTTCGATGCTGTCACGGTGACTGACGCGCACCACATCCTGTTCGATGATCGGGCCGGCATCAAGCTCTTCGGTGACATAGTGGCAGGTCGCGCCAATCAGTTTGACGCCGCGCAACGACGCCTGGTGGTAAGGCTTGGCACCGACAAACGAAGGCAGGAAACTGTGGTGGATATTGATCACCTGGTGGGCGTACTCACGGCACAGTTGCGGCGGCAGGATTTGCATGTAACGCGCCAGGACGACAACATCCGCCTGATGATGCCCGACCAGACGCGACACTTCGGCAAAGGCCGGTTCCTTGTCTTTAGGGTCTACCGGTACATGGTAATAAGGAATGTCATGCCACTCGACCATGCTGCGCAGGTCCTGATGGTTTGAAATGACACAGGCGATATCGCAGTCGAGTTCATCACTGTGCCAGCGGTGCAGCAGGTCCGCCAGGCAGTGGGATTCACGGCTGGCCATGAGTACGACGCGCTTCTTCTGTGCCGAATCGGTGATGCGCCAGTCCATCGAGAACGCTTCGGCGATGGGCGTGAAGGCCTCACGAAACCCGTCCAGATCAAAAGGCAGGGTATCGGCACGGATTTCATGACGCATGAAAAACCAGCCGCTGAGAGTGTCAGAGTGATGACTCGCTTCAGTGATCCAGCCGTTATGGGACGCCAGAAAGTTACTGACTTTGGCAACGATGCCTACACGGTCCGGGCAAGCAATCACCAGACGAAAAGTGCGCATTGGGGGAAACTCCAGAACTTCGCAAAGCCGCCATTCTAGCGGCTGCGCAGCAAAACTGCAGTATCTCTGTTGACCCGATTCGCCTGTCGGAAAGGACGCCGCCCAGGCAAAAGATTGCACCTTGCCAGTATCGGCTTTCCGAGGACCCGGCGCTAAACAAGACCTATATTAAGCAGGGCTTTATAGCCGCGTTCTTTTGAAGGAAGCCGGGCGCCCACCTAGTTCAGACGTCTGTAGGACGCGTGTATATTGCTAAATAATTCAAATAAAACTTTTATTTAATGTTTACTTGCTCATTTACAGTGACTATTATTGCCGCACTGTGTCCCTGCCACCCTTCACAACATAAGGTCTCCTCATGTCCCTGATCAACGAATACCGCGCCACCGAAGAAGCCATCAAAGAACTGCAAGCCCGTTTGAAGAACCTGTCGCAAGACGACAAACTGCAAACCGAGCTGGAATTCGAAGGCAAACTGCGCACGCTGATGGGCGAATATCAGAAATCGCTGCGTGACATCATTGCTCTGCTGGATCCGGACGCCAAGGTCAACAAAGCCCCCCGTGGCGGCGCTGTTAAACCTGCCGGCACCAAACGCGCTCGCAAGGTCAAGCAATACAAGAACCCGCACAACGGCGAAGTCATCGAAACCAAAGGTGGCAACCACAAAACGCTGAAAGAGTGGAAAGCCAAGTGGGGCAGTGACGACGTTGAAAGCTGGGCCACTCTGTTGGGCTAAGCTTCATACGGTCGTGATTGACGGCCATTGAAAAACGCCAGCTTGCTGGCGTTTTTTATTGTCCGCTATTTATACCCCCAGACGTTTACTCAGCTGCTGGGCGTAATCCTGCCATTGCCGCAATACCTCCAGCTGCGGCGGGGTGGCACTAAGCGACACGTCAATCAGCGCTTTCGTAAAATCCTGTAGGGTATTGGGCGCGCCCCATTCAGGGCTGCTCAGCCGCTGCTGACAGAACGTCAGCCAGCGCTGTTGCTCTTCGGCGCTCAAGGTGCCTGGAAAGTTACGAGCCCGGTACCTGAATAACAACTCTGGCAAGCGAGCATCATCGAACGGCCACCCGTCACGGGCCAGTTGTTCAGGCTCGGCGTGTCGAACTTGCTCGCACAGTCGCCGGTCACGATCACCGATAAATCCATCATATAACTGTTGTTCGGGATCTTCACTTGCCACGAAGTCATCCTTGCCGTAGAGGACCTGTAATTTATCCTGCCAAACTTCTCGGCTGTCACTCAACTGCGCAGCACGTGCCTGATAAGCTGCCATATCCAATTGCAGACGTTGCTGATCCTCGTGACGCAGCACGCCCAATGGCGCGACCACTGGACAACGATTTATATGCAGCAATTTCAGCGGCACTGGCAATTCGCCTTCTTGCAACGCGTCATGCCGCGTATATAAGCGTTGCTTTAGCGTTTCAGCGTCGTACTTTAACAACGGCGAATGATCCAGGTGCAGGTCGCAGACAATCAGCGCGTTGCGATTATGGGGATGCCATGCCAGCGGAAGCACGACGCCCAGGTAGTTACGCGCGGCCGAAAAACGTCCCGAAATATGCACCAGTGGCTGCATGAGATGGACCTGGTCCTGGACTTTCTGTTTAGTACGCAATGCAAACAGATAGTCATAAAGCCTGGGCTGCTTCTCGCGAATCAGGCGAGCCAATGCGATAGTTGCACGGACATCGGATAACGCATCGTGCGCCTGCCCATGATCAATACCATTGGCGGCCGTCAATCGCTCCAGCTTGAGCGTGACCCGACCATCCTGTTCCGGCCAGACAATGCCGTCAGGGCGCAATGCGTAGGCTGCGCGCACCACATCGATCAGGTCCCAGCGAGTGTTGCCGCCCTGCCATTCGCGCGCATAGGGGTCGAAAAAGTTGCGGTAGAAACTGTATCGCGTGACTTCATCGTCGAAACGCAATGTGTTGTAACCCGCGCCGCACGTGCCGGGCGCAGAGAGTTCGGCATGCACGCGGGTCATGAAATCGGCCTCGCACAAGCCTTTTTCGGCCAAGGTGGCCGGCGTGATGCCGGTGATCACACAGGCGGCGGGATGAGGCAGAATGTCATCACCGGGCTGGCAGTACAGATTGACCGGAGGCGCAATTTCATTGAGCTCGGCATCGGTGCGGATACCGGCCATCTGCAACGCACGATCATTGCGCGGGTTGATACCGGTGGTTTCGTAGTCATACCAGAAAATGCTGGAAGTCACGGGCTGATCCTGAGCAAAAGACCCTCGAAGTGTAGGGCGTCAAGGCCGTCGTTGGCTAATGGGCTGGTATCCGGCGCACAGGGAAATGTTTTCTTACAGCCGGCGTCTTGAATGGTCGGTTGCTTAGCTCCGCTGCGGTAGCTAGCATCAGTTCTGGTTTTCAGGGGCACCCTCCCGACAATGTCATCCCTTCCCGCTGTGCCAAGGAATGCAAAGCTGCCCATGCAACTGGACACCCGTATCGACATCGAGACCCCGGAAGGCATCGACATGGTTCTCCGCCCTGCCGGTCTGGTTTCCCGCGCCTTGGCGTTCAGCATCGACCTCGCTATACGCGCAGCGCTCATCGGCGTGCTCTATATGTTCCTGCAAGTGTTCGACAAACTCGGCATCGGCTTGGGCGCCATCGTGTTTTTTCTGGTGAACTGGTGGTACATGGTGCTGTTTGAAGTGCTTGGCCAAGGGCGTACACCGGGAAAGCGCGCCCTCGGCCTGCGAGTGGTACACGACGATGGCACCCCCATAGACTGGTCTTCCTCGCTGATACGCAATCTGCTGCGCTTCGTCGACATGCTCCCGATCGGCTACGGGCTCGGCGCGATCACGTGCCTGAACCATCCGTTGTTCAAACGCCTGGGAGATCTCGCCGCCGGCACACTGGTGATCTACAGCGACCGACCCACAGCCCGCCCCACCCTGCCGGAAGCAGAACCGGTCATTGTGCCGTTCCCCCTGCGCCTGGATGAACAGCGTGCAGTGCTCAGCCTGGCAGAGCGGCAAAGCGAACTCTCCAGCGCACGCACCCAGGAACTGGCGCTGATTCTGGCCGAACCACTGCGCATTCCTGCCGACAAGGCCGTCGTCCACATGAACGGCATTGCTCGCAGCCTGCTGGGGTCGAAATGAAGCAGAGCCTGTTCGAAACATGCCATGAAGAGGAATGGCAGCGCTTTGCCCGGCACCTTGACGCGCTGGAGCACGGCAAAGCCGATGCGGACGCCAGCGGGACATTCCCGAGCGACTATCGACGTATTTGCCACCAGTTGGCGCTGGCTCAGGAGCGTGGCTACAGCAGTCATCTGATCGATCCCTTGCATCAGTTGGCCATGCGTGGCCACCAGCAGCTTTACCGTCACCGCAGCGCTGCCGGTGCCCGACTGCTGGGTTTCATTGTGGGAGGGTTTCCGCGTCTGGTGCGGTCCGAATGGCGATTCGTGCTGGTCGCCAGCGGGCTGTTGTTCGGCAGCCTGATCATCATGGGGCTGCTGGTGTACGGTTTTCCGCAACTGGTCTACAGCGTCGTCAGCCCGGAACAGCTCACTGAGATGCAGAGCATGTACGACCCGTCGGCCAGCCGGATCGGGCAATCCATCGAGCGGGAATCCGACGCGGACTGGATGATGTTCGGTTACTACATCATGAATAACATCGGGATCGCCTTCCAGACCTACGCCAGCGGTTTGCTGTTCGGGCTGGGCAGCCTGTTTTTCCTGCTGTTCAACGGGTTGATGATCGGCGCCGTGGGTGGCCATCTGACCGATATCGGTTACGGCCAGACATTCTGGTCGTTCGTCGTGGGTCATGGCGCCTTCGAACTCACCGCCATCGCACTGGCCGGAGCGGCAGGTCTGAAACTGGGGTGGGCCTTGCTGGTACCCGGAAACGTCACCCGCAGCACGGCGCTGCGCGTCGCAGCAAAAATCAGCGTGCAATTGATTGGCGGGGTGGTCCTGTTTCTGCTGATCGCTGCGTTTGTCGAAGCCTATTGGTCATCGATGACCTGGCCCGGACCGCTCATCAAATATCTGGTGGGCGCCGCCCTATGGGCACTGGTGGCCGCGTACCTGCCCCTGGCCGGACGTACCGCTCATGCGCCTGACTGAATCGAACGTCGCCATACGCCCTCGTTCGCCGTGGGAAGCCATCGACCTGGGCGTCTTGCTCGCAGGCCGGCATCGCAGGTTGCTGATGAGCAGTTGGGCAATCATCACACTGCCTTTTTTCGGCCTGCTCAGCGTACTGCTCTGGGACTACCCTACGGCGGTCATCTTCCTTTTCTGGTGGCTCAAGCCTGCCTTCGAACGCTTGCCGCTGCTGATACTGTCGCAGTCACTGTTCGGGGCCACGCCGACCTTGAGGCAAGCCCTCAAGGCCTGGCCAGCCACTCTGAAAGACCAGTTATTGCCCAGCCTGCTGTGGCGACGCCTCAGCCTGAGCCGCAGTTTTCAACTGCCTGTGCAGCAACTGGAACACCTGGCAGGTAACGAACGCGCCATGCGAATCGGCCTGCTCAGCCAGAAAGACCTGCGCGCGGCACGGTTGCTCACCATCGTCGGCGCGCACCTGGAATACGCCCTGTGGATAGGATTGCTGATCCTGCTCTACGCCCTGATTCCACAACAGATCGAGATCGACTGGCACTGGGTGAACCTGCTGGAAATAGAAAACCAGTGGCTCTGGATCGACCACCTGACCAACCTTTTTTATGCCTTGGCGTTGGTGTTCTGGGAACCCATTTATGTTGCGTGCGGTTTCACCCTGTACCTCAATCGCCGGACAGTCCTTGAAGCCTGGGATATCGAACTGGTTTTCAGGCGACTGCGTCAGCGCCTGATCGGCAGTGCTTACGTAGTGTTGATCGGTGTCGGACTGGTGCTCTCGACAGCCCCCGCCCCGGCGCTGGCCGACCCACAAAGCTACAGCTGCCCGCTGCCTGAAACTACCGCAGCAGAACCCATCGCGACCGGGACCGGTCCCGACACGCCGCGCCTGACCCGCCAGCCACTGAACAGCGAAGCCGCCAGGCGCGAAATACACAGCATTCTGGAACAGCCCCCGTTCAAGAACATCCGCACTGAGACCGGCTGGCGCTTTCCTGAAAAGGAAAAAAAACAGGCAACGGTCAGGGACAAGCATGACGAGGGCTGGTTGCGCACCTGGCTCAATCGACTTCTGCAGGCGGCAAGCAAACTGGCCAGCCTGATCGAAGTGCTGCTATGGGGCGTGGTCATCGGTCTGGCAGGCCTGTTGATCTGGCACTACCGGGATTGGCTGAAAACCTTTGCGCGCCGGGAAACCTCCCCGACGAAAAAAGCCAGCCCCGCTCCCGAACAGCTTTTCGGCCTGCAGGTCAGTGCTGAAAGCCTGCCCGATGATGTCGCCGGCCGGGCCGAGCAGCTCTGGAACAGCCAGCCTCGCGAGGCACTGGGTTTGCTATACCGCGCCTTGCTCAGCCGCCTGTTGAGCGATTACCGACTGCCACTGAAAAGTGCCGACACCGAAGGCCAGGTACTGGCGCGTATCACGCTGCTCAACCAGCCTCTGCTGACTGAATTCAGCCATGACCTGACCGTACACTGGCAAAACCTGGCCTACGGTCACCGCTTGCCACCGGACCATGCCCGGCAGCAACTCTGCGATGGCTGGCGTAGCCTGTTCAACACGGCGCTGAAAAAATGAGCCGCTTTTACGGAATACTGATCGCGGTAGTGACCCTGTTGCTGCTCACCGGCACGGGGCTTTACCTGATCGGCAGTCATCTGGAGCGCTACGAGGAAACGGTGGATCAAGGGCCATCGCCTCAAGCGAAAGCCAACCCCTGGCTGGCCGCCGAGCACTTTCTGCGTGATCGTTCTCTCACCGTGAACACCACTGACACCCTGGCCCGGCTTCCCGACCCGAGCCAGGGCACTCAGACCCTGCTGTTGCTTGACGAACGCACGGGCATGACGCCCGCGCAAACCGAGCAACTGCTGAACTGGACCGAAGCGGGCGGGCATCTGCTGTTCGTGGCCGAACAACTCTGGGACGAACAAAAAGGTCGCAGTGGCGACCTGCTATTGGACAGGCTGAAGGTTCATCAATACCTCAGCAAGGTCATCAATGAACAGGAGCAACAGCTGAACGACCCGCAGCCCATGCCGCCCATTCCGATGATCAGGCCTGCGCCTCATCGTAAAAAGATGCCCTGGCCCGAGCTGACCCGCCTTTATCTGGAAAACGAAAGCGAGCCGGCCTACATGAGCTTCGACCCGGCGTTTCACCTCGAGGACCCTGAAGATCAGGCGCAGTCCTGGGCCAACAGCGCCGAGGCCACCCATATGCTGCAAATCCACCGTGGAAAAGGGCTGATCACTGTAGTGACTGACGCCAACCTGTGGAAAACCCGCTCGATCGGCAATTATGACAATGCCTGGCTGCTCTGGTACCTGACCCAGGACAGCGAGGTGACGATGATTTGGCAGACAAGGCACGACAACTTGCCGGCCCTGCTGCTGCGCCACTTCCCCGAGGCGCTGCTGGCCCTGGCGTTGCTGATCGGCTTTGGCCTCTGGCACGTCGGTCTGCGCACGGGGCCGATGCGCCGCCCTCCGTCGTTGGCACGACGCCAGTTGACCGAACACCTGCGAGCCAGCGCTGGCTTCCTGCTCAGACGCACAGGACAGCAAACCCTGATAAAAGGGCTGCAACAAGACATCCTGCGCCGCGCCCGTCGGCTGCACCCCGGTTTCGAACGACTGGTTGTGGCCGAGCAATGGCAGGTGCTGTCGCGCCTGACCCGGCAGCCCACCAGCGCCATCAGCGATGCCCTGCGCCCGCGTCCGGCGCAACGCCTCTCACACAGCGAATTCACCCGTCAGGTGGCCCACCTGCAAACCCTCAGGAATGCCTTATGAGCGATCCAACGCCCGAACTGTCCGGCAGCGCCCAGCCTTTGCTTGAAACCCCTGTCGAGCCGACCAGCCCGGCCAGCGCCGCCAGCACTCAGTTACAGCAGCGGCAACGCGCCAGCCAGCTCGCCCAGGCCCTGCGCAACGAACTGCAAAAGGCCGTGATCGGGCAGAACGCCGTGATCGAAGACGTGCTGACTGCGCTGATCGGCAGCGGGCATGTGCTGCTTGAAGGCGTGCCTGGGCTGGGCAAGACGTTGCTGGTTCGAGCGCTCGCCAGTTGCATTGGCTGCGAGTTCGCCCGCATCCAGTTCACCCCGGACCTGATGCCCAGTGATGTCACCGGCCATGCCGTGTATGACATGCAGACCGAGCAGTTCAAGCTGCGCAAGGGGCCGCTGTTCACCCACTTGCTGCTGGCTGACGAGATCAATCGGGCGCCGGCCAAGACTCAGGCGGCGCTGCTTGAGGCCATGCAGGAACGGCAAGTCACTCTGGAAGGCCGCGCCCTGCCCATACCGCAGCCGTTCATGGTGCTGGCGACTCAGAATCCCATCGAACAGGAAGGCACTTATCCATTGCCTGAAGCCGAACTGGATCGCTTCATGCTGAAACTGCGCATGGATTATCCCGAGGCGCAGGAAGAGCTGGACATGGTGCGTCAGGTAACTCGCTCGACCCGCGCCGACATGCTGGATGTGCGACCGCTCAGGGTCATCATGCAGGCACGTGAGGTTCAGGCGCTGCAACGCATTGCCAGCGAACTGCCCATCGATGAACACGTGCTGGACTATGCGGTGCGCCTGGCTCGCAGTACGCGCACCTGGCCCGGCCTGAGCCAGGGCGCGGGGCCGCGAGCCTCGATTGCGCTGGTGCGTGGCGGTCGCGCCCGGGCATTGCTGCGCGGTGGCGAGTTTGTCACTCCGGACGATATAAAAGGCTGCGCACTGGCGGTGTTGCGACACAGGGTCAAACTGTCGCCGGAACTGGACATCGAAGGCCTGTCGGTGGATCAGGTGCTCAGGCAGATCCTCGATCAGGTACCGGCACCTCGCCTGTGAAGCAGTTACTCAAGCCCTCTGTTCCGATGCTTCGCTGGCTCGGCGGACTGACGTGCATTGCGTTGCTGCTGGGCACGCTAGACGCGCTCGGCGTGGGCTATCCGGAACAGATCGACAGCCTGTATTGGGGTGCGATGCTGGCCTTGGCGGGGCTGGGCCTGCTGGACGCCATCTTGCTGCTCCGGCTTGCGTCGCCGCGCGTTCAGCGTCAGCTCCCGGGCAGCCTCGCGCTGGATCGCTGGAACGAAGCCAGACTCATCGTGAGTCACGACGGCGCCAAGCCGGTCACGCTGCAGATATTCGACCACGTACCACAGGGTCTGGAGCACGAAAATCTACCGCAATCGATCACCCTGCCGCCCCATAGCGAGGGCCAGACAGGCTATCGCCTGCGCCCGTCGAGTCGGGGCCATTTCACGTTTGATCAGTGCGAAATCAGCCTGCCTGGCCCTTTGCGACTGTGGACGACACGGCGCTATCTGGCCGTGCCCGGCACGACCCGTGTCTACCCGGATTTCGCGCGTCTGTACGGTGGGCAGTTGCTGGCAGTGGATAACTGGCTGAGCCAATTGGGTGTGCGTCAACTTCAACGTCGCGGGCTGGGCATGGAATTCAATCAGCTGCGTGAGTTTCGTGAAGGCGACAGCCTGCGGCAGATCGACTGGAAAGCCACCGCTCGCCAGCGAACCCCCATCGCCAGGGAGTATCAGGACGAGCGGGATCAGCAGATCGTTTTCATGCTCGATTGCGGGCGCCGAATGCGCAGCCAGGATGGCGAGTTGTCGCATTTCGATCATGCGCTCAATGCCTGCCTGCTGCTGAGCTACGTCGCGCTGCGTCAGGGTGATTCTGTAGGCATTTCGACGTTTGCCGGTGAACAGAACCGCTACCTGCCTCCGGTCAAGGGGCCAAGCCAGCTCAATCTGCTGCTCAATACCGTCTATGACTTGCAAACCACCCGACGACCGGCCGATTACGGCGGCGCCGTGCGCGAGGTCATGGTTCGTCAGAAAAGAAGGTCGCTGGTGGTAGTGGTGACCAATCTTCGGGATGAGGATGACGAAGAACTGCTGGCGGCCGTAAAACAGCTCGGCAAACAGCACCGTGTACTGATTGCCAGCCTCAGGGAGGAAGTACTCGACAGCCTGCGCCAGTCACCCGTGCAAACCTACGAACAGGCGCTGGACTACTGCGGGACCATGAATTTTCTGAATGCACGTGCGTCCCTGCACGACCGTTTGAGTGCGCAGGGCGTAGCCATCATGGATGCGCGGCCAAGAGAGCTGGGGCCGCAACTGGTCACCCGTTATCTGGGCTGGAAGAAGGCAGGAACGCTGTGAACATGGCCTGCCTGAGGACCGACAGGTTCAGGCCGACGCTTCGTAAAAGGGGTAAAAGCAGAAATACCGTTGCAACAGCTTGATGAACTCCAGGTATTCCGTCGAGACTTCAGGTAACTCGAAACCGGAGTCGAAGCTGCCCGGGGTTTCGTCTTCGCGGCACCAGAGGCAGGTGGCGCTCACTTCTATCGGCTCCCCGATATCACCGCCCGGCAATTTCAGGCACAAATCGAAGGTGGCCCCGACCAGCAAAGGCAGCTCGCTGATCAGCATCAGCCCCTCTTCTGACACATTTCCCAGGCACCCCATCAGCTTGCCCGTGTGACGATTGAAGACCTGCAGGTAATCCTGCAACTGGTGTCTTTCGATTCTTCGTTCTTTATGCATGGCAGGCTGCCTTGTGAGGCCATTGTTACAGTCATGAACACAGACTGAGGGCTTCATCTGCACAACACCTACGGGACCTTTTGAAGCAGATCCCGGCAGCTCATCCGCTCCGTGAGGTCAGACTAGCTCAGAATTTTTCAAATTCCACCCGAACACGGCAGCTTCCATCCAAATGGATGTAACTACTTTGATACGGGTGCGTTGCGGGCAGGTACAGGTATGGGCCTGGCGGGCTGCGCATTGGGGTAATGCCCCAGTTGCGCCAAGGTGTCGAGTCTGGCCCGCGCACGGTACGCATATTCGCTTTGAGGGTACTGGGTCATCAGGAACTGGTAAGTCTGCGCCGCATCGACGTACAGCTTTTGCCGCTCCAGGCACTGGCCCCGCAGCATCGACACTTCCGGCTGAACATAGCGCCGCGAACGGCTCTGCCGCTCCACCTTGGAAAGGTCGAGCATCACCCGGTCACAATCGCCCTCCTGATAGGCACGGTAGGCATGATCCAGGTTGGAGTTCATTGCCCAGCGAGTGCAACCGCCAAGCGCAACCAGTAATACAACAATCGTTACAATACGCATGGAAGTCTCCTGTTCTCTGCCCTGTATCGGCCTGACAGCCTGTTTCTTCAACTGAATCGAACGCCGGTCGTCTACTGAATGCCCTCCCCGACCGTCATATCTCAGTGCAAAGGAACAATGACTAAAGACCCAGACAGGAGTAGCCTCTCGCTGCGCTTCAATTAAGGAGTTTGTGCATGACCGTTCGCCGCACCAAAATCGTCGCCACACTTGGCCCCGCCAGTAACTCGCCGGAAGTCATCGAACAACTGATCCTCTCGGGTCTCGACGTTGCTCGTCTGAACTTCTCTCATGGCACTCCGGATGAGCACAAGGCCCGCGCCCAGCTGATCCGTGACATTGCCACCAAGCACGGGCGCTTTGTCGCTCTGCTGGGCGACCTGCAGGGTCCGAAGATCCGTATCGCAAAGTTCACCGACAAGCGAATCGAGCTGAAGGTCGGTGACAAGTTCACCTTCTCTACAGCTCACCCGCTGACCAGTGGCAACCAGCAGATCGTGGGTATCGATTACCCGGATCTGGTCAAGGATTGCGGCGTAGGCGACGAGCTGTTGCTCGACGACGGTCGCGTGGTCATGCGCGTCGACACCCAGACTGCGAACGAGCTGCACTGTACGGTGCTGATCGGCGGTCCGCTGTCCGATCACAAAGGCATCAACCGTCGCGGCGGTGGCCTGACGGCTCCGGCCTTGACCGAGAAAGACAAGCAGGACATCAAGCTGGCTGCCGAAATGGACCTGGATTACCTGGCCGTTTCCTTCCCGCGCGATGCTGCCGACATGGAATACGCTCGCCAGTTGCGTGACGAGTCTGGCGGTACCGCCTGGCTGGTCGCCAAGATCGAACGCGCTGAAGCGGTCGCCAACGATGAAGTGCTTGATGCCCTCATCCGCGCCAGTGACGCCGTCATGGTTGCCCGTGGTGACCTGGGCGTCGAGATTGGCGACGCCGAACTGGTCGGTGTTCAGAAACGCATCATTCTGCACGCACGTCGCCACAACAAGGCGGTGATCGTTGCCACGCAAATGATGGAGTCGATGATCTCCAGCCCCATGCCGACCCGTGCCGAAGTGTCCGACGTGGCCAACGCCGTGCTCGACTACACCGACGCCGTCATGCTCTCGGCGGAAAGTGCTGCAGGCTCTTACCCGATCGAAGCCGTTCAGGCCATGGCGCGTATCTGCGTCGGCGCTGAAAAGCACCCGACCGGCAAAACGTCCAGCCACCGCATCGGTCACTCGTTCACACGTTGCGACGAAAGTATCGCGCTGGCCGCCATGTACACCGCCAACCACTTCCCTGGTGTGAAGGCAATCATTGCACTGACCGAAAGCGGCTACACCCCGCTGATCATGTCGCGCATTCGCTCCTCGGTGCCGATCTACGCGTTCTCTCCGCACCGTGGCACTCAGGCGCGCGCGGCGATGTTCCGCGGTGTCTACACCGTGCCGTTCGACCCGGCAAACCTGCCGCCAGGCCAGGTCAGCCAAGCCGCAGTCGACGAACTGCTCAAGCGTGGCCTGGTCGAGCAAGGTGACTGGGTCATCCTGACCAAGGGCGACAGCTACCACACCATCGGCGGCACCAACGGCATGAAAATCCTGCACGTTGGCGACCCATTGGTCTGATAGCACAGGTCTTACCGCTCGGCGCTGCAAGCAAAGGCCCCGTCTCGCAAGAGTCGGGGCCTTTTTATCAACGGCCAATTATCGTGCCGACGCTTTGCGTCCCAGCTTTCACTCCCGCGCCACAAACACATCCGCCAGCAATTGATTGCGCGGCAGCCCTGCCAGATACAACCGCTTGGCAAACATCTCCACGCTGTCCGTACTGCCGCACACCAGCGCCATCGCATGCCGCGACAGCAGGCGAAGCTCTGCCAGAGCGGTCTGTAACGTCTGCGCGGTGATCAACTGAACCTGCACCTGTGGATAATGCTCCGCCAACGCCTGCAACTCATTCGCCAGATAATGCTCCTCGCTGTCGCGGGCCAGGTGAATCAGGCGGATGCTGCCCTGATGTTCCTGACGCAGGGCTTCGCGCAAGACGCCCCATAAAGGCCCGAGACCGGTGCCGGCCGCCAACAGCAGCAAGGGTTGGTCCTGCCAGTCGGGGTCATAGCGCAGCGCCCCGCCGCGCAACTCACCCAGCCTCACCTCGTCACCCACCTGCAACTGTCTGGCAACATCCCGGAATGCGCCCGGCTGACCGCAATCGATATGAAACTCCAGAAACGGATCCTCGCCCGGAAGACTGGCCAGCGAGTAAGGTCGCGCCACACCGCTGTCAGTCCACAGCACTTGATGTTGCCCGGCGCTGTAACGCAGAGGGCGCAAGGGCTCCAGACGCAAGCGCAGCACGGCCGGGCAAAGCCAGTCGCAGCCCGTGACCTTCGCGGGCAGGCCGTCTCGTTGCGGGTCAAACACTTCGACTGTCAGGTCCTCGACCACACGACACTGGCAGGCAAGCCTCCAGCCCTGCTGGCGCTTTTCAGCCGGCAAGGCGTTGGGCAACGCGTCTTCAGGCTCGCCTTTGACGCAACGCACCAGGCACGCATGGCAACTGCCGGCGCGGCAACTGTAGGGAACCGGAACACCGGCATGGTTGAGGTCATCAAGCAGATTGCTGGCCGACGCGACCGACCAGCTACGCTCTCCAACATGCAATTGAGGCATTCAGACGCCCTGTGCAGAAAATAACGGCGATTGTACAGACTGGTCTGCAGGGCGGGTTATACTGCCGCGCCTTTTTGCGCCCGCTACGGCTAACCTTGCAGCTCTGGTTCAAGCCGCAGTTCCAGACTGCTGCCGATAGCGTCATTAATGTTCCCGTCCTTACAGAGGAGCGCGCCGCATGACCGTGATCAAGCAAGACGACCTGATTCAGAGCGTTGCAGACGCCCTGCAGTTCATTTCCTATTACCACCCCGTGGATTTCATCCAGGCCATGCACGAGGCGTATCTGCGTGAAGAGTCGCCTGCCGCCCGCGACTCCATCGCCCAGATCCTGATCAACTCGCGCATGTGCGCAACCGGTCATCGCCCGATCTGTCAGGACACCGGCATCGTCACCGTTTTCGTGCGCGTCGGCATGGACGTTCGCTGGGACGGCGCCACCATGGGCCTGGACGACATGATCAACGAAGGCGTGCGTCGCGCCTATAACCTGCCTGAAAACGTACTGCGCGCGTCGATCCTCGCCGACCCGGCAGGCGCTCGCAAGAACACCAAGGACAACACCCCCGCCGTCATCCACTACTCCATCGTCCCGGGCAACACCGTGGAAGTGGACGTTGCGGCGAAAGGCGGCGGTTCGGAAAACAAATCGAAGATGGCGATGCTCAACCCGTCCGACTCGATCGTTGACTGGGTACTGAAAACCGTGCCGACCATGGGCGCAGGCTGGTGCCCACCGGGCATGCTCGGCATTGGTATCGGCGGCACGGCCGAAAAGGCTGCCGTCATGGCCAAGGAAGTGTTGATGGAGTCCATCGACATTCATGAGCTGAAAGCCCGCGGTCCGCAGAACCGTATCGAAGAGATGCGCCTGGAGCTGTTCGAGAAGGTCAACCAGTTGGGCATCGGCGCGCAGGGCCTTGGTGGCCTGACCACCGTACTCGACGTGAAGATCATGGATTACCCGACCCACGCCGCCTCGCTGCCGGTGTGCATGATCCCCAACTGCGCCGCCACCCGTCACGCCCACTTCGTGCTCGACGGCACGGGTCCTGCGTCGCTGGAAGCACCCTCGCTGGACGCCTACCCGGAAATCGTCTGGGAAGCCGGCCCGTCAGCCCGTCGCGTCAACCTCGACACCCTGACACCGGAAGAAGTACAAAGCTGGAAACCGGGCGAAACCGTGCTGCTCAACGGCAAGATGCTCACTGGCCGCGACGCTGCGCACAAGCGCATGGTCGAAATGCTCAACAAGGGCGAAACCCTGCCGGTGGACCTCAAGGGTCGCTTCATCTACTACGTCGGCCCGGTTGATCCGGTTCGCGAAGAAGTCGTCGGCCCGGCCGGCCCGACCACCGCCACGCGGATGGACAAATTCACTCGCCAGATCCTCGATCAGACCGGCTTGCTGGGCATGATCGGCAAATCCGAACGCGGCCCGACCGCCATTGACGCAATCCGCGACCACAAGGCCGTGTACCTGATGGCCGTCGGCGGCGCTGCGTACCTGGTGGCCCAGGCGATCAAGAAATCCAGAGTCGTGGCCTTCGCCGAACTGGGCATGGAAGCGATCTACGAGTTCGAGGTCAAGGACATGCCGGTCACCGTTGCGGTGGACAGCACCGGTGAATCCGTCCACATCACCGGCCCGCAAATCTGGCAGAAGAAGATCAGCGACAGTCTGGCGGTGGAAGTGCAGTAAGAAACCCTGAAACCCGCCTCATTGAGGCGGGTTTTATCGTTCCATTCGACGTCAGGTTTGCGCAAAGGTACTCCTGCCAACCCTCACACAACTGAGCACATTGGCAAATCAGCGACAGCCTGGCTATTGGAACATCCGTGATGCCGACAGCCTCGACACACGCCAAGCCTTCCGTGCCCCTCAACGTGACGGGCTACGTAACGTAATTCAATGCCTTCATTCTTGAAATGATTCGATCTTGCCCGAGAAAAAGTCCTAAAAATATAACAGTGTCTGCATTATTACGTAGCAGCTTGTCCCTGACCCCCGGATGGTTCAAACGATGAATACTGATATCCTGAACGCTCTTCGTGTCGAAAATTTCCATCACCTTGGCAGCCGTCAGCTTTTTCTCTTTAATCATACTGTCAATATTTAAAAATATTTCTTGATCACGGTAACCCTGTGTGACGCGACTTGCCGACTCTATCATTCCCTGTAAAGACTCGAGGACGCCCTCCGTAGAAAGCTGCTCAACACCCTCATCCCTGGTGAAATTCGCGTTCATATAAACATAATCACGCGAACGATCAGGCGTCGTATGGGATATTTCATGACCCACTACCAACGCAGTGCCTAGCGTATGAAATTCCAACACCTCACGCCCCAAAAAAACTTTTTTGTGAGGATCCTCTTTGTGAGTAAGACCATGCCGATCGGGGTTCCTACCAAAGACCGCAAATTGGTTAAATCCGGAACCCGTCGAATAGCGCTGCACCGCGTCGCTCAGCCTACTGTATTGGCTGGCCATTTCAGGCAGGCGAGCCAATGATGTTTCCCCCATGACGTTCCATACGATGGCTTGTTGCGTGTCGGTCAAAACCCCTCCATTGAAAACTGCGTGACTTTCTTTATAGGCAATGTCGACAACGTCCAAGGCATGACCCAGCTTATCCACCGGTGGCTTTTTCAACTGCTTTATACTTTCCCTGCCTCGAGCAACAATGGTCAGCCCCAGCGCGCGGACATTCTGTTCGTAGTCATCGTTGAAGCCTTGATAAGATCGGTATTGCAACCCGTTATTATCTTTATTTCTTAATGGATTATTCCCCACCATCCGGTAAAGATTCAATCCGTCCACAGCCCCCGCAGGGTCCGGATTGATCCACCTTTGCAGCCACGGTGCGTAATACCTGAACCCGTAATAATACAGCCCGCTGGCATCACGCTCTTTGCCCGAATAACGCACGGTCTTGTACTTCGCTTCAACCGCACTGCGCGCTGCCCAACAGGCCGTACCGCCAAACGGATAATAGCGTTCATGACTGATCAGCGCGCCTTGCTGATCCAGTTCCAGGGTGCTCGACCCCAGATGATCGCTCAGGCTGTAACGTACCTGGTCATTCGCAATAGCGCCTGGTTTACCGGCATCCCAATGCAATACACGAACGCTGTTGCGCCCTGCCTGAGCGGAGATGACATGAAGGGTCTCGTCGCCCGCTGTGGTACGGATTTCCAGACCCGGCAGGTAGCGCACTTCGTGGGTCAGCGTGCGACCCGAGGCCTGAGACGTGCTGATCTTGCGGCAGCGCTGGCCTTGGCCATCGTAGCTATAACACTCGTCGTCATTTGGCCCATCCGCACGACGAACAAACGTGATCTGCTGTAACTGGTTGCGCACGTCCCAGCGTAAAGGCTGGCCGCGTACCAGATTCAGCAGATTACCGCTGGCGTCGAAGCTCTCCGGCAAGCCTGTATTGAACTCGTCCTCCGGAAGGCTGCGATTGCTGTTCGGGGCCACCCGCATATGGCGGGTGAATGACTGCGCGCCATCGTGGCAAAGGGTGACCAGGTTACCGCCCGCATCGTAATAATAACTTTGCTCGTAGTGGGCGAGCCTGTTCGGGTCAAGTGGCAAGGGTTGCAGATCAGGTAAGGCAGGGCCGTGACCGGTATTGTTCCTGACCTCGCGGCCAGTGGCTTTGATCAGTTGATACAGGGTGTCATAGGCATAGCCATTAATGGGCGCAGTGCTTTGATTATTGCAATGCGTTATGGCCTGCGCCCTGTCTTCAATCTTCACCACATTACCGACCGGGTCATAGGTGTAGTGCAAGCGCTGCAGAACCCGCCCGCTCGTTAACGTGGTGCCGAGTTCAACGAGCCGATCATCCTGAAGATCATAGTGATAAACACTTGTCGCACCATTGCCAGCGGTTTCCTGCACAACGTGACCGGAGGCGCTGTAGTCAATGGCACTGACCAACGTTTGCAGCTGTGCAGCACCGGCCAGCGTCAGCTCGACCGTTTTCAACTGACCGCCCACCGTCTGGCCAAATACCTGCACGTTGTTGGCGGCATCGGTCTGCCGGGTTGTTTCGCCAAGTGCGTTGAATGCGGTCCGGGTTGTGGATGCTTCCGTTTCCAGCAGGGCATCCCGATCACGTTCTGCAAGGGGCCAGTCCGGTGCGTCGTGCGCCTGCAAGAACTGTCGACATTCGGTCAGCGCTGCACCGAGCACGCCGTAGTCCGGCAGAAAACGAGCGCCCGCCGTGTCGTCGTGGCGAATCAGCTGATTACACTGGTTACGCTCAGCCGCGGCGGGTCCGCCATAAGAAAAGCGCTCGGCAGTTCGGCCTGATTCGTTGATCGACGAGGGACGCAGCAGCGCGTCGTACTCAATGCGCCGCTGCGTACCTCGTCCGTCGTGGCTTTCAAGCAAATGCCCTGCCTGACCGTTCAGGCTCAATTGCCACCCCGCGTCAACGCTTTCGCTCAACAACACAGCTCCAGACAGGCTGACTGTTTGTTTCAGGTTCACAGGTGCGTGCGCATCGTGTTTCAGACGGCTGAAGAACCGTGGATCCCGGCTTGCGATTGGCCGTCCTGCCATGTCGAAATACTGCTGCGTCACTCGAGCTTCAATGCGTTGCCCGTCAAAGGCGCGATAGAACTGCACGCTGCGTACAGGCAACCCACGTGAGTCGCTGACCGCCAGGCTCGGTGTATCGAGGTGCATGATCGAGTTCATTGCCTTCATCCTTGAAAACCCCTATCACTCCGCATCCTTCAACGATAACAGCAAGCGAACCCATGCGCCGTGCTCGATAAAGCATGAATAGGCATAACCCGTCAGCGGCCAATAGCCAATACAACACCCTTAAGCGTTGCGCACTAACATGTTGTTTCAACACGCAATCCTGCACGCTGTCGGTCAGGACTGGCATTTCTGTCAGGTAGACGTATCGAGCATCATAAACAACGCTGGTGTCATGACCACGGAGGGCCGGACATGACCGAGCAACCCTTTTCCCTGTTACGCAATCTGGCTAAATCGGCGACAGAAACGCCTGAACACACCCGCGATAAGATGTCGTTCATTGACGCGATGGCCGAGCTGAAAATACATTCAGTGTTCGACATCGCAAGGCGCTCCAAAACAGCTTTTGTTCGAGAACTCTCGCACCTCTGCGACGCCGATGGTGCGCTCGCTTATGAAAACGCTCGCTGTTACGCCATACAAATCGTGCGCCTGTATCGCAATCAACTGCTCTCTTCAGGTCGCCCTCCACAACTGACACGGCGTACGGGGGTACGGTCGCTGGTGGACATTGGCCCCAGCTTTCCCAACTTGTTTAATGAAAACTGGGACCTGTTTTGTAAGGTCGGCGCCATCGAGGCCAAGGACTCGCCCGTTGCCTACCTGGCCTCTCTTTATCGTTTTGCTCTGGAACAACTGGAGAACAGTCCGACCGAGGAAAAACGTATTCACCTCGACGAACGACGGCCCGATTTGAAAGACCTGTTGATCAGCCAAGAAAGCACCTTCACCCCTATACCTACGCTGCACATCGTCAATGAAGTATTGGGCAAAGCCATCAAGGCGTACGTGAACACCGTGCCGGCGGACAAGGACAAGACCCTTTATCAACTGGTGGCCGAGAAACACTATCCGTTTCAGTTTCCTTACAACTTTCATTTCCAACAGATCAGCCTTGGACTCGCGGGGAAAAAGCCCATGCTGGGTGAGCTGAGTTATCACGTCAGCCCTGAAGTTCCCGCCACCTCAATGCTGACCACCGCGTATGGAAAGGTGAATCAATCGAGTGCCGTCGCGCAAATGATGATGAGCGGGCTCAGCCCGGAACAACAGTCAATCGTGCTTGAGCCGGCGCTGATAACCCCCGCAAGCGACGACACGCCCCCCCTGTTGATCAGCCAGTTTTTCAAGAAAAAGTACAACGTCGATTACCTGGATGACGCCCGCAACCCGCTGAATATGCTGAGTGTCTTCATGGCGAAGACGGAACTCGACAGCGATGGCGTCGAAACCCTTTTGGCAATAGGCAGCCATACACCCTATGCCTCACCCAATATCCGGTCGGCTGGGCAAACGGCCGATGAAGACTCGCCAGACGAGGAAAGCCTGAAAGCAACGGAGGCTCGATTCGGCGCTGGGTACATCAACGGACCTACCGCTCAGGCGGCGATGGGCCTGAGTAAGGATGCGCAAGGTATCAGCCGGCTGACCAACACGAGCGTTGACCGTTTTGACCGCCTGCAACGCATGATTCGTTTACAACGCTGGATGAACATGCCTTTTACCGAGCTTGACACGCTGGTCATGGCGGTCATTCGTTCGGAGGGTGATGCCAACCCTCAGAGGGTGCTGACGGTCAACACACTGCGCGCACTGGGAACCTACCGGTATCTGAACAAGCGGCACACCCTCGCGCTTGATGAGTTTGCAGCCTTTATCCACTTCATGGCCGGAGAGGCAAACGATAGCCGCTTGCCGCTGTTCGACCGGGTATTCAACAACCCCGCATTATTCGATACGCCGCTGGTTCTGAGCGGAGCACTTCTCTACCTGGACAACCCCGGCAGCCAACACATCAAGGCGCGCGCCCAGTTGAGCGTCGCCCTGCGGTTATCCAGTACTCATGACGGTTTGAGACTGCTGGGCATTGATACTCGCGAACTGATCGGCAACACGCCCAGCCAACTCTTACTGAACATGAGCATGGTCTCTTCGCTGTATCGACAAGCACGAATTGCTTCGATGCTCGGTCTGACGGCAAAGGACAGCCGGGCATTGATCGACTTGCTGGGCGGTGAGGCTTATCGAAAAAAAGTGATCACCGGCCAACTCAGAGTGACTTCAGAAGATGTGGAGACCCACGCCGAACCGGACATACTCGATATCCTGATGCAACTGGACTGGGCAGCCACCTGGCTCAAAGAATCCGATCAGGACGTTGCCACACTGCGGCGTCAGTCAGGCGTGGATATCAACGAAACAGATGTCGAGCAGGAACTGATTACCGAGCTTGAGCCATTAAACAACGATGCGCGCCAGGCTGTACTGACCGAACAGCAACTGGCAACCCTGAACCTGCCAGGCCTTGACGACGAAAGTACAGCCATTGATTGGTGGTCTGTCCTTGCCGTGCTGATCGACCCACAAGGGCTGGTCGAGGCTCAGCCGCTGACCGAAGAACCCGCTGTCAGTATTCGTAACGTCATTCGCAATCAGCTTTCCTCCATTGCAATCGGGGAGCCACTGGCCACAGAGGTCGGCGCCAAGCTTGAAGCATTCGTAATAGAGGGCTACCTGAGTCAACACCGTTTGATGGAAGGCCTGTTGCAAACGATTGCCGGTCTGCCGCTGGATCGTTGCGAACCGGTCATGCGCTGGTCAGGCACTAGCGCAGACAGGTTTCTCGGTGCGCTCATGGCCGGCAATGACATGACGGATACGCTGATGAAACTGATGCGCCATGCGGAAGTCAGCCAGCAGCTCGCCCTGAGTGCTCAGGCACTACGCACGTTTTTGATCAACCCACACTGGCTGCATGCCGACTTTACCGGCCCACTGCCCCTTTCACTGATCAGCCTGTTTGTACTGGAGCGCTATCGCGACTGGCGCGACCGCTGCGGGCAGGCGGAAAACAAGCTGCTCGATTACTTCAAGCAGGCGAACGACGCCAGCCGTGATCCGACGCAATGCGCAGACTTGCTGGCGTCGCTCACACAGTGGACCTCGTCTGAAATACAAGCGGCCAATGTATTACTTCTGTCCTCAGGTCGCATCGCATCGTCCATGCACCAGGTGGACTGGTTGAGCCGGATGCAAAGCACCAGCGAACTCACCGGTCTTTCGGCTGCCCAGCTCCTGTCGGCAACCCACCTTACGACGGACAGCACTGCCTCAAGCTGGAAAGCCATAGGCGAAGCTGTCATCGCAGGCCACCGTTAAGCCGCACGCTACAAATGCTCAATGCCAAGGAGGCCTGATCATGTCCGATACCCTTGAAAGCCAGTTGAACGAATCCTTTCGCGATGCACTGGTGGCTTACTATCTGGGCGAAGTGGTGCCCAACGACCCCATGCTCAAACGTATGGGTCTGGACCAACGCTTGAAGACGGCGAACGACTTGTACGAGTTCTTTCTGCTCGACAACCAGGTCGGCAATGAAGTCCAGACCAGTCATGTTGCGTCGGCGATCAGCAGTCTGCAGCAACTCATCAATGGCACGTTACTGGGCATGGAACCCGGGTACGAAACGCTGCGGCCTACCGAAGCGCGCTTTATGGAGTGGCGTGAGCGCAGCAGCCAATACCCGATCTGGGCGGCCAATATGCAACTGGCGCTGTATCCGGAAGTTTACATCTCACCGGCCTTGCGCCTTAAAAAGTCCGGTTATTTCGCCCAGCTGGAAAACGATATCAATCAGAACAGAATCAACATCGACACCACGCAGGAAGCGGTCAAAGCCTACCTGGCCAGTTTTGAAGAAGTCGCCAACCTGACTATTATCAACGGCTATATCGACAGCGACCGGTTTGCCGAGGGCAACTATTATTTTATTGGCAAATCCAGGGCCGAAAACATTTACTACTGGCGCACGGTGGACATGAATGAGCGCGCCTATAAAGAAGGCACTGAAGGGGCAAAGTTTGATCATCCAACGCCTGGCGCATGGTCGGACTGGAAGCGGGCCGACATCGGCATCAATGCCAATACCGTGGAAAGAACCCTTCGCCCGGTGTACTTCAACAATCGATTGTTCGTCACCTGGGTGGACTTGATTCCTGTGACAGAAACAATAGAGATCACCTTGCCGGCCAGTACTATTGTGCCGGGTGCGGATGGCAGTATCCCGGTCAACCCGCCGTCATCGACGATGCCCGTGACGGTAAGAACACCCAATGTACGGCTGGTGTTCAATATTTCCTATAAAAAATATGACGATTCCTGGAGCGCACCACACATCTACATGGATGTGACGACCCTTGGGGTGTTTGAACGTGCGGGTAAGGCTGTCCATCTTGAACGCGACTTGAATACCATCGCCGTCTTCGATGTCTCGGCATCACCCGAGTCCCTGTTCATCGCCATGTATGCCGGGGAGCAACTGGTGAACGGTGATACTGACGGTTCGACGTCCACCTATGCTTTTCTGCACACGGCGTTTATCGACAAAAACTTCAACACCACACCCGCCTTTCCGACGGCGAACTACGTTGAGGCTATTTCCGACAAAGCCGACCAGGGTCTGGAGCAGCCTCGCGTGCGCAAGACCTGCTGGGCGTTTGCGTTGAAGAACAAGGACAATTTTCAGTTTATGTGGAGTTTGTATATCAGACTGAAACCCTCCCTGACAACGTCCCCCAACAAGGGCGATGCATGGTGGGACTACCGAGACAATCAGAAAACGATAGCCGAGATGACTGGTATCTATGCACCCCGCCTGGACCTTGCAAGCTCCACAATAACGTTAAGTACTGCACTGCATCAGGATACCCTCATCAAGGGCATGACTAAAACAACACTCGTATTGATTGAGCCAGAAAACCAGTGGACATTCGAGTTCATCACGACGCCCAACGACCTCAACATTGATGGCCGTTTTGTATTACAGAACGGATCACGCCTAACAATCGCATCACTCATACGACACAGTTACACCCTGTCGGTGGACATATATAGCACGGTGGAAAATCCTCCCTCCAGTACAGATATCCTTCTCACCCCAGAAAACCGACTTTACCTTATAGATCATACCACCTGGATTAGCCTTGAATCCGGCACACTTAGGGCGGAGGCTTTCGACCTGATGTCGTTGGCGGCCACCGACCCGGAGGTCGCGTCTCAGGCACTCATAAAAATGCTATACGGCGACATGTTAGAACACCGGAATCCCTCTGTACGTGTAGAGCCTCAATACACTGAGACGTTTCTTTTTGCTCAATGGTTTAATTACCCCAACAACATGAATAATCCCCACACCCGTAGCCTCATAGAGATTGAAAGAACCCCTCACACCGATCACCTCACGGCGCCCAGTCGCTATGAAACAACCTTTACGTTTGACAAGTCGACATTACTGCCTGACTTCCCACTCACCTCCTTCATCAGCGGATCAAAAAAGTTTTATATCAACCACGGCTTCAGCGTAAACACCGTGGCCCCCGATGCCTGGGTCGGCAACGCCCTTAAATCCACTGAAATAGAACTGGAGTGGGCAAACGTCGGCGGAAGTGATCCCGTCGCGCCCAAAATCAACAAGCGCACCCACGCCATTCTGGGTATCGCTGAATACATCGACTTCTCCGACTCAAACATCCAGTTCAGCGACAACTCGACCACCGACCATCGCGACCCCATCCGCATGAATACGCTGTTCGCCCGCGAGCTGATCAACAAGGCCAACATCGCGCTCGAAGCCCTTTTGTCCTGGGATACCCAGCAGTTACAGGAACCGCCCATCGATGATGACGGCATCACTGATCTGATGGATTTCGGAGGGGCCAATGGTTTGTACTTCTGGGAGCTGTTTCTGCACTTGCCGTTCATGATTTCTCACCGTCTCAATCTGGAGCAGCGCTTCACCGATGCAGAATTCTGGCTGGGGTTCATCTTCGACCCAGGTCGCAAAGAGACAGACAAAGCACCCGCCTACTGGAACGTTCGACCACTGGTTGAAATCTCCGACCCCGACCACTTTTTGCGCTCACCCATTGACCCGGATGGCATCGCCGCCAGCGATCCGGTCCGCTATCAGAAAGCCGTGTATTTCCACTACATCAAGAACCTGATCGACCGAGGCGACATGGCCTATCGGCAATTGACGCCCGACAGTCTTGGCGAGGCCAAGCTCTGGTACGTGCGCATCCTGGATATGCTGGGACCGCGTCCGGACATCAAGCTGACCAGCCAGTGGACACCTGTTGCTCTGCACGCGCTTGCGACGTCGACCGGCAAGGAACTGCGTGCATTCGAAGCGCAACTGATCAAGCAGGAACAGCAAGTACGCGCCAGCGCCGCCGCCAACAATGGCAAAGCGACTATTCATTTCAACCAACCGCCATTACGCCTGAGCACTTTCGGCAGCGACCCGACCCTGAACGAGGAAGACAACGATCACTTCATCATTCCGATGAATGCGGAGCTGGTCAAATACTGGGACATGCTTGAGACGCGTCTGCACAACCTGCGCCACAACCTGACCCTCGACGGCAAGCCATTGTCATTGCCACTGTTTGCAGCGCCACTGGACCCGCGGGCGTTGCTCGCCGCTTATGCCAATGGCGCAACCGAAGGCGGTGCCGGTAGCCTGCTGGCTCAGGAGACACCGCATTATCGCTACCCGGTCGTATTCGCCCGAGCCAGTGCAGCCGTGGAGACGCTGACCCAGTTCGGGTCCACCCTGCTATCGATCATCGAGCGTAAGGAACAGGGGCAACTGGCGGAGCTGCAACAGCAGCAAGTCTGGGAATTCGCCCAATATGCAATCGACCTGCAACTTGAAGCACAAAAAGTCGAAGTTCAAGCCCGTAAGGCGCTGGAGGCCAGCAAAGCCGTCGTTGATGCACGCGCCGATTTTTATGCGCAACTGGCTGCAGAGAATGTCAGCGCAGGCGAAATCGCAGCCGCCGCAGCACACCTCGCAGCACGGATCTCGGAAGGTGTCGCCTACACATCCAGCGCCTTAGCTTCGGCGTTGAAAGTAATGCCCAACCATGCCGGTTTTCATGCCGGGGCAACGGGCGGCATGGCCGTTGGCGCGGCGGCCGGGGGGGCGGTAGGCGGTTTTCGTCTGGAGGGCGTGCCGGAAACGGTCGCCGTTGCGGCCCATGCCTCTGCCACGTTATCTGCGTCTGTCGGCGATGCTCTGGAACGCTCGGAAATATTCCGTCGCCGACTTCAGGAGTGGGAAAACGCGCGCGATCAGGCGCGGCTTGAATCCGAGCAGATCACCTTGCAACTGGCCGTCCATGACGCCCAGACGCGCATGACCGCATTACAACTGCGCCAGGCTCAAGAGGCAAAAAAGCAGGCCGAGGCCGCCTACGCCTTTCTAAACAAACGCTTCACCAACAGTCAGCTTTATCAATGGCTCAATGGGCAGTTTTCGACCTTTTACTACCAGGCGTACGACGCAACATTTTCATTGTGCCTGGCCGCGCAAGCCTGCTGGCAGTATGAAATTGCCGATTACGCGACGAGCTTCATTCAGCCCGCGGCCTGGAAAGATGCCTGGCGCGGCCTGGCCGCAGGCGAAGCCCTGAAACTGAACCTGCTGCGCATGGAGGCTGCCTACATGACCCGCAATGACCGCAGGATGGAGATCGTCAAGACCGTTTCGGTGCGGCAACTGCCCGAAGCCGGCGCAGGTGAGACCGGCATCAATCACGGCTGGGACGCCGTGGTCGAACGTCTGGCGCAGGACGGGGTGGCCGAGTTCGAAATCACCAGAGCCATGCTCGACGAAGATTACCCCGACCACTACCTGCGGCGTATCAAACGTATCAGCGTTTCGTTGCCGGTGACGGTCGGGCCGTATCAAGACCTTCGTGCCACCCTGACCCAGTCATACAGTGCAGTGCAGATGGACGCCCGGAAAGACGGGCCGCTCAAGGAAAACATGCGCGCCAGCCAGGAGATCGCATTGTCCACTGGCGTGGACGACGACGGCCTGTTTGTTTTCAACTTCGACGATGAGCGCTACCTGCCGTTCGAGGGAACGGGCGCGATTTCCCGCTGGGCGCTGACCTTTTCAAGACCGGCGTCACAACGGGAGATCATCGATTCAATCACCGACATCATCGTGCATATGCGCTATACGGCGAAGCGTCGATAATTGCCAGGAGGCCGAGTCATGGAAGACCACACATCTTCGCAGCAACAACCGTCGGAGACCTTGCAGCCGGCCGTTGCCACTCCGTCGCTGCCCAAAGGTGGCGGTGCAATTCAAAGCATCGGCAAAGGCTGGGGCGCGGTCGGCAGCAGCGGTGCAGCGTCATTGGAGATCGCCCTGCCTGTCAGCCCCGGACGAGGCTACGCGCCCGCGTTGTCGCTCGGCTACCAAAGCACCTCGGGTAACGGCCTGTTCGGACTGGGCTGGAACCTGAGTCACGGGCACGTCGCGCGCCTTTCCAGCAAGGGCGTGCCTGTCTATAACGATGACGACGTCATGCTTGGACCGAGTGGCGAGACCTGGTTACCAGAGCGTGACGACAAAGGCGCGCTCGTGACAACCCAGGTCAGCAGCTATAACGGCCAGGACCTGAACGCGACCTATCAGGTGTTGCGCTACTTCGCCCGAGTCGAAGGGGCGTTTGATCGCATCGAGCATTGGTTTATCGACCCGGTCGATCCCGGCTTCTGGTTGATTCACGGCGCTGACGGCAGCCTTCACCTCTACGGCAAACGTGCATCATCGCGCATCGCGGACCCCACAGACATGAACCGCGTGGCTGAATGGCTGCTGGAAGAAAGCATGAATGCGGTCGGCGAACACATCCTGTACGAATACAAGCCCGAAGACGGACAGGGCCTGCCTGACGACCCTCCAAGAGACTTCAGCGCTCAGCGCTACCTGAGCCGCGTTCGTTACGGCAACGCGGAAGCGCACCTCATGCTTTACCTGTGGGATGAGGGGTTGCTGAACACGCTGCATTGGCATTTCGACCTGCTGTTCGACTACGGCGAACGCGTTACCAGCGCCGAACCGCCCCCCGGTTATGGCGAGCAATTCATCTGGCCCGTGCGCAGCGATCCACACTCAAGCTTCGCCTACGGCTTCGAGCTGGGTAATGTGCGCCTGTGTCGGCAGGTGTTGATGTTTCATCACTTTCCAAAAGAACTCGGCGACTCGCCGTTGCTGACCCAGCGGCTGTTGCTGGAGTATCAACAGACAGCACTCAACTACAGCCTGCTGAGCGCGGCGCACTCCGAGGCATGGGATGGCACCGACTGGAGGCAAGTCGATCAACAACCGCCGATGCAATTTCAATACACCGATTTCAGTCACCTGGCGCCTGTCTACACACCGCTGGAGTTTCCGGCAGGCCTGAACGACGGTCAGCACTATCAGATGGTAGACCTCTACGGCGACGGACTGCCTGGCGTGCTGTATCAGAGTGACAACGCCTGGCTCTACCGGGAGCCGATCCGTGATACCTCCGGCAGTGCAGACGATGTTGCCTATGGACCTTATCAGGCATTGCCACACATTCCGGTGGCAGATTCGGCCACACCGGTACGCCAGGCGCTCACCGACCTGACTGGCGATGGGCGGCTTGACTGGGTGATCGCACAGCCGGGGATGGCCGGTTTCTTTACCCTCAACCCGGACAGAAGCTGGTCGAGGTACGCCACGTTTTCGGCCTTCCCCACCGAGTTCTTCCACCCGCTAGGCCAGATGGCGGATCTGATTGGCGACGGGCTGTCCGATCTTGCATTGATCGGACCGCGCAGTGTTCGTCTTTACGCCAATCGACGAAACGACGGTTTCGCCAGCGCAGTGAATGTGCCTCATGACGAGGACCGTCTGCCATTACTCAGCGACAGCCCGACCGAGCTGGTGGCGTTCAGCGATATATTGGGCTCGGGGCAACAGCACCTGATTCGTATCCGGTACAACGAAATCCGCGTCTGGCCGAACCTGGGGCGCGGTCGATTCGGCAAGGGCCGGTTGTTTGCCAGCCTGCCCTTCACCTACGAAACATTCGATGCAAGCCGCGTGCGACTGGCTGATCTGGATGGCTCAGGTGCCAGCGACCTGCTGTACCTGCAGCCGGATTGCTTTCAGGTCTTCATGAATGAAGGCGGTAATGGTCTGGCACCAGGCTTCGACCAGCCCTGGCCCGAGGGCGTTCGTTATGACCGGTTCTGTCAGTTCAGTGCGGCGGACCTGACAGGGCTGGGTGTGTCCAGCCTGGTGCTGACGGTGCCACACATGACCCCTCGTCACTGGAGCTTTTACTACGCCGCCGACCGGGCCGGCAGTGTCTACAAGCCTTACCTGTTGAAAGCCACGGACAACAACATGGGAGCAGCCGGAGAAGTCAGGTATCGCAGTTCGGCCCAGGAATGGCTGGATGAAAAACACGAGCTGCGCGCAGCGGGCAAGGCCGCGGTGTCGGAGTTGCCCTTCCCTGTCCATGTGGTGGTCAGGCAAACCGTGCAGGACAAGATCACCGGTAATACGCTGACCCAATTGTTCAGGTACAGACAGGGATTCTATGACCCGCACGAACGCAAGTTTCGCGGTTTTGGACTGCTCCTGCAGACCGACACCGAAACACCTGTGCAGCCTCAGAAAGGCTTCACTGCTCCGGTTTTAACCAAGACCTGGTTTCATACCGGTCGTCACCCTGTGCGGCCTTGCGACGACTACGACCGTAGCGACACCGAAGCACGTTTGCCTGGTGAGTCACTGCTCACCACCTACGACGCCACGGAACAGGCCGATCGCCCCGTCACCGAACCCGACGAAGACACCTTACGGGAGATGGCTCGCAGCCTGGCCGGTTCGATATTGCGCAGCGAAGTGTTCGGCCTGAATGCAGATCAACAGCCGGGGGTGCTGTATTCCACTCAGTCTTACCGTTATCTGGTTCGACAGTTACGAGCCCTGAATCAGTACCAGCGCCATGCATCAATGCTGCCGCTCGGCCTTGAAGTCATCACTTACCGTTACGAGCGCGATGAGCTTGAAGACCCCATGTGCGAGCACGATGTGAGTCTGGCCTGGGATCGCTATGGTTCGACCGTGCATGCAGTCAAGGTCAATTGCGCACGGCGCAAGCAACCGCACGACACCCCGCCGTTCGAAGACGCTCATCAGCAGCGATGGTGGCTGGAATCCCACGATGAAGCGCAGCAGCAGGTTTATCTGACTGAAATACGCGCCGAAGCCATCCATTTGGAAGGGGCGCAGAGCTGGCGCCTGGGCTTGCCTTATCGCTCACGCAGCAACGCGATGGCCGTCGAGAAAAGCGCACTCCCGACCACGCAAATCAGCTACGAACACTTTGTTGATCCGCAGGGACCACTGGCCGGCATACCGCGCACGCTGACCGGGTTGTCGGTGCAGCGCTACATCCATTGCGGTGACGGCGAGGCGACTTTTCAAGCGCTGCCCGATGCAACGGAAATCGCTGAACTGGATGACCAGGCACTTGGCGCTTACCAACGCGTCATGGACACGGCAACGCTGGTGAAGAAACTCATCGATATCGGCTATCAGCAGATGCCAGGCTTTCTGCCAGCAGACAGCCTGAATCTATGGTCGGTCAAACGCGGCTTTGCAACCTATGCTGGGCCTGAAAACTTCTTTCGGCCTGTCACTTTCAGGCCTTCCCGCAGTCATGGCTGGAGTCATGTCGAGTACGACGCGTACAGCCTTTTCACGACACGTGTCACCGACCCGGCAGGCTGCGTCACTTTCGCCGAATACGACTATCGAGTGCTGCAAGCGAAGCGAATCATCGATGCAAACCAGAACAGCCAAGAGGCGGATTACGACGCGTTCGGCAGATTATGGGCAACCAGCTTTTATGGGACGGAACGGGGTGAGGAAGTCGGTTTCCCTCCGCTCAACCGCACCGGCCATTACTGGGCGTCGGCCAGCGAGGCGGCGCTACAACCCGAGTACGCATTGGGCAGACAAGCCAGTGCGCTGTATTACGACGGCAACACGGCACTGGGCCTGGTGACTGTTCCGCTGGCAAGCGCCGCCCTCGTGGCAGACCGCTACCCGGAAGATCCGGACCAACAGATCCGCATCAGCATGGCGTCGATAGACGGATTCGGCCGCACCTTGCAAACCCGCCAGAAAGTCGAAGACGGTGACGCTTATGCGGTCGATCAATGGGGCAATTTTGAGATGGAGGGCGGCAAGCCGAAAATCGTTCACGCCTCACCCCGCTGGCGTGTCAGCGAGCGGGTGGAATACAACAATAAAGGCCTGGCGGTACGCGTCTATCGCCCCTATTTCACCAACAGTCACCGGTATGTGAACGACGCCTCGATACGCTCACACAACATCGTCGACAAGCAGTTCTACGACCCGCTGGGGCGCCCGACCATTACCCTCATCGCCAAAGGCTGGATGCGGCGGCAGACCTACCGGACCTGGTACGTCATCAGCGAGGACGAGAACGACACAGCGGAGGAAGTTCTGGCAAACCGCAAAGGCGCTGCAAATGTTCAGTAGCGCGCTGCATTCCCATACGCCGGAACTGTTCGCTCTGGACGCGAGGGGACTGAGCGTAGGTCATGTCCAGTTGTACCGGAGCCAGGCGGAGGAAGTCGCCGTGGCGCGAGTGACAGGTCAGCGCTTCGATCCGGCAGGTCGGCTGATCGCGGCCATCGATCCCCGTCTTGAGCGCGCAAACCGAATCAACCTTCACAGCCTGAGTGGCAGCGCACTGTTCACGGAAAGTGTCGATGCAGGGTGGCGACTTGCACTGTTCGGCGAAGGCGGTCAGGTCCTGGCTGACTGGGACGGCCGAGGCAGCGAGCGCCAGGTTGAGTACGACGCCCTGTTACGTCCGGAAAAAATTGTCGAGCAAACGCGTGTTGTGGACGTGTTTACTTACGGCGGAATGAATTCAGGCGGACACAATCAGCGCAATCAACTGATTCGCCATGATGGCCACGCGGGCACTCTTCTTTTCGATGATTACGGGCTTCACGGCTCGGCACTGAGCGAAACCCGACACTTCACACTCATGACCGAAAAAACGGATTGGCCATCAGATGAGCCTGGCCCTACAGCACGGCTGGAGCCGATCGGTCTGCAAACCCGCCGGGCTTTTAATGCAGTGGGCGACGTCGTCGAACAGACCGATGCAAAAGGCAATCGGCAGGTGTTTAGCCATACCGTTGCCGGACAGTTAAAAGAAGCGAGGTTAACGTTGGCGGGCGGTGCGCAACAGCACGCACTGCTCAGCGAGACCCACTACAACGCCTTCGACCAAATAGAGCAGGAAACCGCTGGCAACGGTGTGGTGAGCCGTTACTCATACGACCGGCAGGACGGCCGGCTTGCTACTCTCAGCTCAACGTCGGCGCAGGGTTCTGCGTTGCAGATGCTCTTCTATAGCTATGACCCGGTTGGCAACATCCTGCGCCTTGAAGATGCTTCGCAGATGGACAATTTCACCAACAACCAATGCATCGAGCCGATCAGTCGCTATACCTACGACACCCTGTATCAACTGATTGAAGCCACCGGCCGTGAGGTGAGGAACGGTGCCAGTCATGGCCCGGCCTTGCCTGGTTTGCAACCTCTGCCAATGATCGATTCCTGTCAGGTCAGCAATTACAAACAGCGTTACCACTACGACGCTGCGGGCAACCTGCTGCAGATGCGTCATGAGGGCGCACATGATTTCACCCGCAACATGCACGTCGCCCCGGACAGCAATCGCAGCCTGCCCGACGATGACAGTGAAGTGGATTTCAACGCGAACTTCGATGCCAATGGCAACCTGCTGCAATTAGTGCGCGGCCAGACCATGAGCTGGAATGTGCGCAATCAACTTGAACGGCTCACCACCGTACAACGTAAACAAGAGCCGAATGACGAAGAGCGTTACTTCTACGATGGCCAAGGCCAGCGCTGCCGCAAGATCACAACTTCTCGGGCCTCGGATCGTACGCTGACCCACGAGGTGCGCTACCTGCCGGGGCTGGAAATCCGCACGTCGGCCGACGGGGAAATCCTGCACGTCATCACCGCCCAGGCGGGTCGCAACAGCGTGCGGGTATTGCACTGGGAAACTGGAAAACCGGCTGGCATCGCCAATGATCAGGTGCGCTACAGCGTGGGCGACCACCTGGGATCGAGCACGCTGGAACTGGATCATCGCGGCAGCATTATCAGCCACGAAAGCTATTACCCGTTCGGAGGGACGGCCTGGTGGGCAGCCCGCAGCGCGGTGGAAGCGAAGTACAAGACCGTGCGCTATTCGGGCAAAGAGCGCGATGCGAGCGGGCTGTATTACTACGGGTTCAGGTATTACGCGCCGTGGTTGCAGCGGTGGATAAATCCGGACCCGGCGGGGGATGTGGATGGGCTGAACGTGTACGGGTACGTCAGAAACCGCCCAATCACCTATTGCGACAGGCTGGGAAACATGGGGAAGTACGCGCTTGAGTCGCCAGCATCCTCCACTCGCCGAAAACCAACAGCTTCAAATAGCCATCCCCTTGCAAACCAAGATGCCAGACCCGGTGTTTTGTGGGGGGATCATGAGCAATTCCTTGATGCCCCCTACAAAATGCCAGACAGATATCTTGTTTCCGGGCTGGAAGAAAGATTGGCTGCGGCTGATAAAAAATCCGGCAAGGCGACCGAACTCGTAGCGACGATGTTTGAGCATAACAGCAGCTTCGCACACGACCCTTACACCGTAGAATCAAAGCACCTTCAAAAAAACGACGACTTCCTTAACGACTACTCGCCCAACCAATGGACATTTCACTCGAATTTCAAAAGAAGCAAAAGCAACGACTATCATGCCAATGATGTCGTTCGATACCAGTATAAAACCATCGCCCATAAAACACAGACTTACGGCCTATTACCTTCGGTTATAAAGAATAGCTGGGTCGTAAACGATGAGACGTTGAAAGAAACCTCGACAATAGAAAACAAAACTCCGGAAATGCTAGAGGTTTTCCTTAAAAAAACGCCCAACGGCAAGCGGACTCAACGGGTACTCGACGACTTTGGCATGGAGGCTTTATGGGTTGATCGGCAAGAGGACGCAGAATTCCCCGTCGCTGATTTTATTATTGCTGTACGCCCGAAACAGCAGCCAAACATCCAGACTGGCTTTCACTAAGGGAACGTTGAAAAGGACTTCCTCATTTGGCAAGGACGTTTAGATATGAACGGAGCTGTGCATGCCCACACACCCACGCTGGCAGCGACTGACCCACGGTCGCTCACCGTGCGTGGCATCGCCTTTCTACGACAGCATTCAAGCCAACCCGCCGAAGGGCGCGTGACCCTTCAGACATACGATGTGGCGGGACGCCTCATCGCTCAGCGAGACTCGCGCCTGAGCAGCGATGCGTTGCCCAATATCAGCACACTGCATTCACTTTCCGGCCTCCCCTTGCTCACCAACACTGTTGATGCCGGCTGGCGACTTGTCTTGCCGGGCGAAGCAGGTCAAAAGCTGACGGGGTGGGACGGCCATGGCAGTGAGCAAAATATTGCTTACGACGTGATGTTGCGCCCCTTGACCATCACCGAGCAAAGTCGGGTCGTTGAGCGCTTCAGCTATGGCGACATGCACGCAACGGTCGGGCATAACCAATGCAATCAGCTCGTCCGTCATGACGACACCGCAGGCACACGCTTTTATCCGGACTATGCATTGTCGGGGCCTTCGCTAACCGAGGCGCGGCGATTTATTTTGTCGCGAACCACACCGGACTGGCCGCTCGCTGAAACCGAGCGCGATACCTTGCTTGAGCCGATTCCGTTGCAAAGTCGATGGCGATTCAATGCGCTGGGGGAAGTCATCGAACAGTCCGATACCATGTGTAACCGTCAGGTGTTCGGCCTGACCGTTGCCGGGCAATCGAAGACACTGAGCCTGACGCCAGCGGGCATTTCCCAGCCGCAGCCATTGCTTGCTGATACCCGATACAACGCGTTCAATCAGGTCGAGCAGGAGACTTCCGGCAATGGCGTCGTCACCCATTATTCCTATGATCAACAGGACGGTCGGCTGACTGAACTCAGCGCGTTATCTGCAGATGGCTCGGTGTTGCAAGCGCTGAATTACAGTTATGACCCGGTGGGTAATGTCGCGCTCATCAACGATACTTCCCAGCCAGACAGGTATTGCGACAACCAGCTTATCGAGCCGATAAACCGCTACCACTACGACACCCTGTATCAACTGATCGAAGCCACCGGCCGTGAGGTGAGAAACGGTGCCAGTCATGGCCCGGCCTTGCCTGGTTTGCAACCTCTGCCAATGATCGATTCCTGTCAGGTCAGCAATTACAAACAGCGTTACCACTACGACGCTGCGGGCAACCTGCTGCAGATGCGTCATGAGGGCGCACATGATTTCACCCGCAACATGCACGTCGCCCCGGACAGCAATCGCAGCCTGCCCGACGATGACAGTGAAGTGGATTTCAACGCGAACTTCGATGCCAATGGCAACCTGCTGCAATTAGTGCGCGGCCAGACCATGAGCTGGAATGTGCGCAATCAACTTGAACGGCTCACCACCGTACAACGTAAACAAGAGCCGAATGACGAAGAGCGTTACTTCTACGATGGCCAAGGCCAGCGCTGCCGCAAGATCACAACTTCTCGGGCCTCGGATCGTACGCTGACCCACGAGGTGCGCTACCTGCCGGGGCTGGAAATCCGCACGTCGGCCGACGGGGAAATCCTGCACGTCATCACCGCCCAGGCGGGTCGCAACAGCGTGCGGGTATTGCACTGGGAAACTGGAAAACCGGCTGGCATCGCCAATGATCAGGTGCGCTACAGCGTGGGCGACCACCTGGGATCGAGCACGCTGGAACTGGATCATCGCGGCAGCATTATCAGCCACGAAAGCTATTACCCGTTCGGAGGGACGGCCTGGTGGGCAGCCCGCAGCGCGGTGGAAGCGAAGTACAAGACCGTGCGCTATTCGGGCAAAGAGCGCGATGCGAGCGGGCTGTATTACTACGGGTTCAGGTATTACGCGCCGTGGTTGCAGCGGTGGATAAACCCGGACCCGGCGGGGGATGTGGGGGGTTTGAATCAGTTTATTTTTGTAGTGAATAATCCTCTGTCGAATGCTGACACATCGGGCCTGGTGCCCTATCAGGTAACGGGGCTGGAAGACCGCCTCGCACAGGCAAGAAGTAACTCGATCGAGCATTATCAATTTGTTGAAAAAAACCTTCGCCATCAGAGGGGAGTTCTTGGAGAGCACTCAATAGGCTCCAGACAGGCGCGACTGGGCCTCAAAGCCAATGAGTTTGTGAATACCTACGCGCCAGACGAATGGACTTTTCATATGAACTTCAACCATCCGAATACTCAACGCAGGTATTACGCAAACGAGGTGGCTGTTTTTCAATACACTGAGGTCGCCCGACACTACGGTTTTTTTGGCCAGCTTCCACACCGGATTATCAGGGAAAACATATCAAACGAGCAGACACGGCATACAGTAGGCCGCTATGAAAGCGGCTCACCAGAACTCAAAGACGCTTTTTTATCAAAAACCCCCACAGGCAAAACCACTCAGCGAATTCTAGAAGACTTTGGATTGTCAGCCATACGCGTAGACAAAGTCTTCAACCGAAGCCAACTGGATATGCATATTCACGTTGAGCTCGCAACAACCTCAACACGCCGTTCGCCATTACCAGACCAGGAAATGCCTCCGCCGTTGCCGACATCAAAGCCACCCGGTTTGGAGGCAGGACTGCAATACACCACGACTGATGCGGAAGATACGCCACCTGCTCTGCCATTGAGCGCGCCTCCGCAACAGCGTCGGCACACTAACATTTCAACAGTTGATGCGTTCCATACACCTCAATTCCGCTGATCAAGCATGTTCACCACCAACCGGTCAATACAGCCCCACAAGCGCTGTTTGATACGCTGCAAGAGTGGCCTGACTTTCCAGTCCACGGGGAAAGGCTGAGAGACTTCAATCTGTAATACCTTTCCGACAAAAAATGGAGATATTTCATTCAAAACCAAAGAACATCTGCAACCACGCCAAAAAAAATACCGTTTACGCTGCTGATACATACAGACACCTGTATGCAACGTGAACAGACCGTGAAGTTTTAACTAATGGCATTTGACGCCTATATCAAAATCGAAGGCATCCCAGGCGAAGCGCTTGCCCCCGATATCCGCTCTCCGATGGAGGAATGCTGACCAAAAAAAGGGATAGTAACATTCAAAATATCCAAATAGAGCAACACGAAGGACACGCAACTTTATCTTACGGAAACACTTTTTATGTTCATTGCTACCTTAACGAACCTGGCGATGATTACCGCACAGCTGCCGCAAATTTCTGGAGCCTTAAGTAATGAAGTCATTTTTTACGAGCGCGCTAACCTGCTTTGTACTTGCCGCCTCTACTGTCTCCGCCTCTACTCGACCCTCGTCACCAGAGGGCATGCACAGAACTCATGCGCAAAACTATAAGGACATGGTTCTTGCCACCTGCATTGCGAGCGCTTACAAATACAGCCCAACTGTCGGAACTGATGCTGGCAGCAGCGTTACTGCGTTGCGCGAGTGGGCCAATTATGATTGGGAGATAAGCCCCGAAAAGCCCAGGGAGTTTGTAGACGACTATCTGGCCAGGGACTATACGAACCCTCTTACCGAGTCCGAGATAAAAGGCGTAAAATTCGACCTGCTTAAGTGCCTTGATCTTTACCACAGTAAAGCGCTGGAGGCGCAGACAAAAAAAGCCGTTATCAACCCCACCCACACCGACATGCAAGATTACAAAAAACCCTGATCAGAGGCTTGCTGTCTCATACCTTATCTGTGGGGCGGGGACACATCACGTTGGTTCAATGTAATCCGATAGCTTTTCAACGTTTCGCCCTCGGTAATGTACTGTTTGCTGAAATAACTGTAGACAGCACCTGTGACCTCCACGCCCACACCGTTGGGCGTGTCGGTAATCTTTACGTCACTCAGTTCGCTGTCCGTCAGCAGAAAAAGGCTGTCTTCGTTCAGTCGCTTCAGCACCTGCGAGTCGCTGCCTTCCAGACGTTTGCTTATGTAAAACCGCAAGGTATTCAGGTCTGTCGCGGGTGCCAGATAACGTGTGATGTAAAGCCAGTCGCCCTGCGGCAGTTGACGCTTCATGACGACCTCATCTGCGCCCGAAGGACCGTCCAGGTAGTCGAACAGCGTCAGTTTAAAGACCACCACAGAGAACAGTAACCAGAAGAAGAATGTGTAGTTGAATGTCAGGTTAAGACTTTCCTGCTTTTGCCCATCGTTCCTTTCGCTGTCCACTTTCCGTCCTTTTCGCTGCACACGCGTGTAATCAGCAAGCGCGCTTGGGCGTCGTCTTGATAAAAAGAGTGTACGCACGTTGAGGGGCAGGAAACAAAAACCTTGGCAAATATCCTTTTTCGACAAGTATTGTAGGAATTAATAGCAGGACGCCTCTCTTTCAATTGAAGGAAATTTCCGAGAAAATCCCGGCCCATTGCGCTTGACCCTTCAGGTCTCTAGGCTTCGTCGGTCGCTGCTCAATCAGCGATCAGGTTTGGTAGACCTGAGTGACCTGTGCGCAATGCGCCTCCTTACAAGGCGCATTTTTGCGGCCTGCGTTTATGGTGGCCGTGCGCTTGGCGTCTTCGGACGCACCGGCTTGCCTGGTCACCGGTCTACCAACCTGCGTACGGTCGCCACCCTGCTCGTTTGGTAGCGAAAAGGGGCGGCTCCTCTCAACGACCAGGAGTTGCAAACATGCCCGATAAAATCGTCCCCGATCCCCCACCGGCCCTCTTTACGGTCAACCCGTCTGTCAGCCAGGAAGAGGCGCTCAATTACGCGTCGGACCTGCTGCGTTGCATCATCACTGCGGCGTATGAATCAGGTGACAGCACTCAGGGCACCAGCCGTGATTTGGCGTTTTCGGTGTCGCACATGGCAGAAATGGCCAAGGCGATGGTGGACCGTTCGCTGGAATGCATCGTGTAAAAATCCCGGACGCGGGACCTTGATCGGCCCCGCCGACACCTCAATTGCGCTGGTCCAGCAGGTTCACCACCAGCCGGTCGATCCAGCCCCACAAGCGCTGTTTGACGCGCTGCCAGAGTGGCCTGGCTTTCCAGTCTTCCAGCGTGATTTCGGTGCTCAGGACGAAGTCTTTTTCGAAGCTGGCGACCACGTCCCGGGTCAGGGACGGGTCGAGGGCTTCGAGGTTGGCTTCCAGGTTGAAGTGCAGGTTCCAGTGATCGAAGTTGCACGAGCCGATGCTCACCCAGTCATCGATCAGCACCATTTTCAGGTGCAGAAAACACGGCTGGTATTCGAAGACCTTGACCCCGGCGCGGAGCAGGCGCGGGTAGTAGCGGTGGCCGGCGTAGCGCACGGACGGGTGATCGGTGCGCGGCCCGGTCAGTAGCAGTCGCACGTCAACACCGCGTGCCGCCGCACTGCGCAGGGCGCGGCGGACCTTCCAGGAGGGCAGAAAGTACGGCGTGGCCAGCCAGATACGCTTCTGACCGCTGTGCAGGCTGCGCACCAGCGATTGCACGATATCGCGGTGCTGACGGGAATCGGCGTACGCGACGCGTCCCAGCCCTGCGCCGGATACCGGGACTTTCGGCAACTGCGTCAGGCCGAAATTCTGTCCGGGGCGCCAGGCAAAGCGCCGGGCGTTGGCGTGGAACTGCCGGTCGAACAATGCCTGCCAGTCGAGCACCAGCGGGCCGGTGATTTCCACCATGACTTCATGCCACTGGCTGACCTCTTTGTCCGGCTCCCAGAACTCGTCGGTCACGCCCGTGCCACCAACCACGGCCAGGGATTTATCCACCACCAGAATCTTGCGGTGATCGCGATAGAAATTGCGTACGCCGCGCCGCCAGTGAATCGGGTTGTAAAAACGCAGAATCACACCGGCATCGGTCAATTGCTGACGCAGCCCGGCATCGAACGCTTTTGAGCCGAAGTCATCAAACAGGCAGCGCACCATCACACCACGCCTGCCCGCCTCCACCAGCGCCCGCACAATGGCATCGGCGCACGCACCGGCTTCGACCAGATACAACTCCAGGTCAACCTGCTGCTCGGCGCGATCAATGGCCGCGATCATGCGCGGGAAGAACGCCGGGCCGTCGATCAGCAACTGAAAGTGGTTATCTTCACGCCACGGAAATATCGTGCCGGCCATATCAGCGGGCCGTGAAAATCAGAACAGCACCCACGGGAACCGACAGGCTGACCGCAGACAATCCCGCTGCGTTGCGCAAGGCGGTGAAGTCCGGCACCAGATCGAAATCCTGCGCGTGAAGCACCAATGGCTCCAGCGTCACCACCTGAAAGCGGCGCTCATCAAGACGCGTGACCAGCAGCTCGGCGTTGTAACTGTGAGTCTTGCCGCGCAGATTGACGGTCAGGGGCAACCGCAGCTCCAGTTGCGCGCCGGACGCTAGGTCATTGATCGGTCGCATGTCGAGCTGAGCGGTGATCTGCGCTGCAGGGAACTGGCGCACCTGGAACACCTGCTCGCGAAGGCGTTCGTCGCGCAGCGGAATACCCGAGCTGACCGAATCCGTCTCGATCTCCACTTCGGCCAGCCCGTTGTTGTCGACCTTGCCATGCAACACAAGAAAGCGATGCACCTCGGCAACGTCGGCATTTTTGGTGGAGGTGAACGAGAGTCGCGACGATTCGTTATCCAGATACCAGTTCGCCTGGGCAGGTAACGCCACTGCGGCCAGCGTGACCAGCAGCAGGCGATTTATGTTGAACATGCAGACTCCGGACGTGCATTTAGGGGCTACCTTACCGCCTGTCAGACCTCCGGCAAACCGCTATGTTCGTTGCAACCTTTACCGCGCGGGCGGTTGCAGGCGACAGCCTTGCCGATCGCCTTGCCACACTGCGCTGCTGGTCCGCCCCAGACCGCTGGCCACGACACGCTTCTGGCCCGCGTCGTCGGTCAGAGTGCTGGGCACGTACTGTTTGACGTACGCCCGGCAGTACGCTTCGGGATTGTTCATCACGTACCGACACGAGCAGTATTCCTTGGCGGTGTAGGCACTGATGATGGTCGGAAAGGCTTGCAGGTTCACACGGTACTGCCAGGCAAGGACTGCGAGCACGGCAATGATCAGCATCAGCAAGCTGCTGAATGGACGACGCAGGATAAACATTCGACGGCTGTTCATTGGCCGGTCTCCTTGCCGAATGTCGTTTGCAACAGCGTGAGCATTTGATCGTGATTGTAAGTGCCGTCGCGGTCATCGGCGTAGCGCACGATCACCAGTTTCTGGCTGGGGATCACATACATCGCCTGCCCCCAGTGCCCCAGCGCGGCGAACGTATCAGGGGGCGCGTCCGGCCACGGCCCCTTGCCGTCATCCGCCGTGCGATTGAGCCACCACTGACCACCGGGCACTTCCGCGCTCGCGTCCACTTGCTCGCCGGCAAACGGCTTCAGCACAAAATCGATCCATTCCTTATTGACTAATTGCCTCCCCTGCCATTCACCGCCGCGCTGCATCAGCAAACCGATGCGGGCCAGATCGCGAGCCGTCATGTAGGCATAGGACGACCCCACGAACGTGCCGCTGCTGTCGGTTTCCCAGACAGCGCTGTGGATGCCAAGCGGGTCAAACAGCGCTGCCCACGGGTAATTCGCATACGCCTGTTGCCCGACGATGGTTTTCAGTGCGGCGGCAAGCACGTTGCTGTCACCACTGGAATAAAGGTACGCCTTGCCCGGTGGCTTGGCCGCCGCGTGCTCGGCGGTGAAACGTGCCATGTCATCGCGCCCCCGGGTGTAGAGCATGGCGACCACGGACGAGTTGAGCGGCGCGTATTCGTAATCCTCCTGCCAGTCCAGGCCCGAGGCCCAATGCATCAGGTCTTTAATGGCGATATCGGGGTGCTTCTGGAACGGCGGGTAGAACTTCGCGACCGGGTCATTCAACTGAAAGCGTCCGTCTGTAAACGCCACACCCAGCACGGTCGCCAGAATGCTTTTGCTGATCGACCAGGTGAGATGCGGAGTCTGTTGCGTGGTGACACCGGCATAGTGTTCGTACACCACTTCGCCGTCACGGACGACCAGCAGCGCGTCGGTGCGTATGCCTTTGCGGGTCTCTTCATCGCGTGGCGGGAAGGCGTAGCTTTCAAGTGCTTCAATCGCGGGGGATCGCGGTACTGAGCGGGTTGACCACTGCTCGGCGGGCCATGTGTCGGCGACAGCGTTTTGAATGCTGACACCCAGCACGAAAAGCAGACACAGACGGACAAATCCATAAGGCATGACAAAGTCTCGAAGGGGCCATCCGCGCACAGTATCAGGGCTTTATGACAGCCAGCCAATGCAACGTTGGCACGAGAGTCAGCCCCGTTTGTATCAAGCACGAAAACCAGAAAGCCTCCGTCACACAACCATCACCAAAGCTTCACAGGCATGACACGGCATCTCCCTAGCCTGCAGTTACGGCAAAGCGCCTGGACAAATCAGTCAACCAGCCCTATCAGCCAAGGCTGGCTCATGGAGATTCGTATGACCCAGATCGCCCGCATTCGTGACAACACTTCTGAACGTCGCCTTCAGGCCGAGCGCCTGATTGGAACGCGCGCCTTGCAGGAAGCACAGGCCTTGCGTTTCAGTGTGTTCAGCGAAGAGTTCAACGCCCGACTCAATGGCGCTGAAGAAGGTCTGGATATCGATGACTATGATATTCACTGCTCGCACATCGGGGTTCGCGACCTGAACACCGGACGTCTGGTGGCCACCACGCGATTGCTCGACCATAAAGCGGCCAATACGCTGGGCAGCTTTTACAGTGAAGAAGAATTCAGCCTGCACGGCCTGGCTCATCTGCAAGGCCCGATTCTGGAACTGGGCCGCACCTGCGTCGACCCGGCCTACCGTAACGGCGGCACCATCGCGGTGTTGTGGAGCGAACTAGCCGAAGTGCTCAACGAGGGCGGCTACAGCTACCTGATGGGGTGCGCGAGCATCCCGATGCAGGACGGCGGCATTCAGGCCCACGCGATCATGCAGCGCCTGCGTGAACGCTACCTGTGCAACGAGCACCTGCGCGCCGAGCCAAAGAACCCGCTGCCGACCCTCGACATTCCGAGCAACGTGATCTGCGAAATGCCACCGCTGCTCAAGGCCTATATGCGCCTCGGGGCCAAAATTTGCGGCGAGCCGTGCTGGGACGAGGATTTCCAGGTCGCCGACGTGTTCATCCTGCTCAAGCGCGACGACCTGTGCCCACGCTACGCGCGTCACTTCAAGGCGGCCGTGTGATGAGCCGGATGCGCGGCTACGTCCGCGTGGCCCGAGTGCTGATGGTGGTAGCGCTCGGCCTGACGATTGCCGGAGCGTTCGCCATACTGGAACGCATCAAGTTCGGGAGTTCAATGGAGCGCAGGCAGCGCTGGAGCCGCTGGTTCATGGCGCGCCTGAGCAACGCCCTGCCCTTTCGCGTGACCGTGACCGGCGAATTGCCAAAGCAGCCGATGCTGTGGGTCAGCAATCATGTGTCATGGACCGACATCGCCCTGCTGGGCATGCTCGCGCCGCTGTCGTTCCTGTCCAAAGCCGAAGTGCGGACCTGGCCGGTGGCCGGCTGGCTGGCACTGAAAGCCGGTACGCTGTTCATTCGCCGTGGGTCGGGCGACAGCCGTCTGATCCAGAAGCAAATGTGCAATCACCTGCAACAGGGCAACGCGCTGCTGATCTTTCCGGAAGGCACCACCACTGATGGCAAGGGCCTGCGGACGTTCCACGGTCGCCTGCTGTCCAGTGCCATAGAAGCCGGCGTGCCCATCCAGCCGGTGGCCATCGGTTATTCGCGTGACGGCAAGCCTGACCCGATAGCCCCGTTCATTGGCGACGATGACCTGCTGTCACATTTGCGCCGCCTGTTCGCCAACGAACAAAGCGACGTGCATATCCACTTGCTGACACCGATCCCGACTGCGGATCAGGAGCGCGCCGCGCTGGCGTACAAAGCCCAGCAGGCCGTTCAAGTGGCGCTGTTTGGCGAACCTGTCGAGCCGAATGAAGTGGTTGCTCGCCCGGCCCGAGCCGCCTGAGCGAACGCCTCCAGTTGCGGATAGAACTCGGCGAAGTCCTCGCTCAAGGGCTGGTAAAGCGCATGCAGCTCCTGCATGCCGCCAGCCAGCCCTTCAGGGCGTGACAGCCGCCGGGATATCCCGCTCAGCACCTGTCCCAACACCTCGAAATCCCGATACGAACCCAGCCAGTCCTGCGCCGCCATGCGGGGTGCGATGAGCGCCAGTCGCTCAGGCAACTGCGGTTCGGCAGCCAGCGTGCCATAGACCTTGCGGGTAAACGCCTCCAGCGGCAGATCGGCATACACATGCCAGTCGCGAGCCAGACAGTGATCGAAGAAAACGTCCAGCATGATGCCCGCGTACCGCCGTCGCGGGGCCGGGAAGCGCGCAATGGACGCCTTGACCAACGGATGGCTGTCCGTAAAGGCATCAATGCTGCGGTGCAGACGAATGGCCGCTTCGAGTTCTGCAGGAAAACGTCCCGGCAGCGGACCTTTGACGAAGTCGCCATACAGGCTGCCGAGCAATTGGGCGGGTCGATGCCCGCCAAGATGAAGATGTGCCAGATAGTTCATGGGGCAAGCGTACGCCGCTTCCGGGCGTGCAGTCTATATATCGATATAACCCGATATACCGATTCGGTCGCCCTTAAGCACAAAATCATATTTGTATATCGCGAAATACAGATATAAGGTTCGCCCTATCGCGATATATCGCTACACCGCCTGTGAGAACGACATGCCCATCGACCTCGACGACATAATAAAAGCCTTGGCCCACCCGGTCCGCCGAGAAATCCTGACCTGGCTCAAGGACCCGCGCACAAGTTTTCCTGCCCAGCAGTACTCGATCGAACACGGCGTCTGCGCCGGACAGATCGATCAACGCGCCGGCTTGTCCCAGTCCACGGTGTCGGCCCATCTGGCAACGCTGCAACGCGCCGGGCTGATCAGCAGCAAGAAGGTGGGTCAATGGCACTTCTTCCGACGCAACGAAGAAGTGATCCAGGCGTTCGTTCAGGCGCTGGTTCATGAACTGAACAACCCGACCTGATTTTTACAAGTTTGCTTCAAGGAGATGCACCGTGCCCCTTTCGCTACTCATTCTGGCCCTGAGCGCCTTCGCTATCGGCACCACTGAATTCGTCATCATGGGCCTGTTGCCTGACGTTGCCGCCGACCTGGGTGTTTCCATTCCCGGCGCTGGCTGGCTGGTGACCGGCTATGCGCTGGGTGTCGCCGTCGGTGCGCCCTTCATGGCAATGGCCACGGCCAAACTGCCACGCAAGGCTGCGCTGGTGACGCTGATGGGAATTTTCATCATCGGCAATCTGCTCTGCGCGCTGGCCAGTGACTACAACGTCCTGATGTTCGCCCGAGTGGTCACGGCGCTGTGCCATGGCGCATTCTTCGGTATCGGCTCGGTCGTGGCGGCAGGCCTGGTTCCGGCCAACCGTCGTGCATCGGCGGTAGCGCTGATGTTCACCGGCCTGACCCTGGCCAACGTGCTGGGCGTCCCGCTGGGCACCGCGCTGGGTCAATACGCAGGCTGGCGCTCGACCTTCTGGGCCGTCACGGTCATCGGCGTGATTGCACTGATTGGTCTGATCCGTTTTCTGCCCACCAATCGCAACGAAGAAAAGCTCGACATGCGCGCCGAACTGGGCGCCCTCAAAGGTGCCGGTATCTGGCTGTCGCTGACCATGACCGCGCTGTTTTCGGCGTCCATGTTCACGCTGTTCACCTACATCGCACCGCTGCTCGGCGAAGTGACCGGCGTGTCGCCCAACGGCGTGACCTGGACCCTGCTGCTGATCGGCCTTGGCCTGACGGCAGGCAACGTGATCGGCGGCAAAATGGCTGATCGTCGTCTGTCGTCCACGCTGATTGCCGTGTTTGCGTCGATGGCCGTGATTTCCACAGCGCTGAGCTGGACCAGCACCGCGCTGATCCCGACTGAAATCACCCTGTTCCTCTGGGCGGTGGCAGCCTTTGCTGCGGTCCCGGCCTTGCAGATCAACGTGGTGACCTTCGGCAAAGCCGCACCCAATCTGGTTTCAACTCTGAACATCGGCGCATTCAACGTCGGTAACGCGCTTGGCGCCTGGGTCGGTGGCAGCGTTATCGCGCACGGCCTTGGCCTGACCAGCGTGCCTCTGGCGGCTGCCGTGCTGGCAGTGCTTGCCCTGATTATTACCCTGATTACGTTCCGCCAGACCGGCAATCCCGATCTGGCACACGCTACACATTGATCACTTACGAGGATTCGACACGTGACGACTATTTTTGACCCGATCACCATTGGCGATCTGCAACTGCCCAACCGCATCATCATGGCGCCCCTGACACGCTGCCGCGCCGATGAAGGCCGTGTGCCCAACGCGATGATGTCCGAGTATTACGTACAGCGCGCCTCGGCGGGCCTGATTCTGACCGAAGCTACGTCGGTCACGCCGATGGGCGTGGGCTATCCCGACACACCGGGCATCTGGTCCAGCGATCAGGTTCGTGGCTGGAGCAACATCACCAAGGCCGTACACAACGCAGGTGGCCGCATCGTGCTGCAACTGTGGCACGTGGGCCGCATTTCTCACCCTTCGTACCTGAATGGCGAAACGCCGGTTGCCCCTAGCGCCATCGCAGCCGAAGGCCATGTCAGCCTGATGCGCCCGATCACGCCGCTGCCAACGCCGCGTGCGCTGGAACTGGCTGAAATCGGTGACATCGTCGAGGCTTACCGGGTCGGCGCAGAAAACGCCAAGGCAGCGGGCTTCGACGGCGTAGAAGTTCACGGCGCCAACGGCTACCTGCTCGAGCAGTTCCTGCTGAGCGGATCCAACCAACGCACAGACCAGTACGGCGGCTCGGTGGAAAATCGTGCCCGTCTGCTGCTGGAAGTGACCGACGCGGTCATTGATGTCTGGGGTGCCGGCCGCGTCGGTGTGCATCTCTCGCCTCGTGCCGACATGCATGACATGAGCGATGAAAACCGTGCCGAAACCTTTGGCTACGTTGCCAAAGAGCTCGGCAAGCGCGGTATCGCGTTTATCTGCGCCCGTGAGCGTGATGCCGAAGACAGCCTTGGTCCGCAGTTGAAGAAGGATTTCGGCGGCGTCTACATCGCCAACGAGAAATTCACCAAGGACAGCGCCAATGCCTGGCTGGCAGACGGCAAGGCCGACGCCATCGCATTCGGTGTGCCTTACATTGCCAACCCGGACCTGCCAGAGCGTCTGGCCAGCGATGCACCGCTGAACGAACCTCATTCGGAGACGTTCTACGCTAAAGGCCCGGTCGGCTATATCGACTACCCACGCCTGTAAACCGGTAGCGCAATAAAAGAAACCCCGGCGCGCACGCGTCAGGGTTTCTTTGCATCTGCACCTGGATCAACAGTCCACGAGAGCGGGCAGCTGCGGCAGGGGATGCCCGACGTCAACGGCGCGCGTTGAGCTGCTGAGACAGGTTCTGGATCTGACTGGTCAGGGTGTTGATGTTGCGCGTCACCTGAGCGCGAAATGCATCAAACTCGGCCGTGTTGGTGCCTGCCGAAGGCGCCGGACGGTTCTCCTGCTCGCTTTTGAGGACCATCAGGTCCTGCTCGACCCGCGCAATGGCTGCCGACGGATCACCCTGCTTCTTCAGCGACGCGACATCGGCCGCCAGGCTTTTGATCTGCGCGTCCAGCTTGCCCTGCTCGGTCTGCGCCGTTTTCAATTCAGGCAACGAAGCCTTCAAGGCTGCCAGCTCAGTCACGACGTTTTTCAGTTGCTCCTGCAACTGCGTGCTTTCGGCCTGCTGCTGGGCGGTTTGCGCAGCCATCTGCTCCAGACGTTTGTCGAGGCTGCCCTGCTGGCCTTCGACGCCTTCGCGTTGTTTGTCCTGATCTTCCAGCTGTGCTTCCAGCAACTTGATACGCTGCTTGAGCGCCTCTCCATCACTGGACAACGCTTCGTTCGCGACCACTTTGCCGGAGATATCCTGCAGGCGTCCGGCCGCTTCTTCGCTGATCCGCGCGAAGCTCTCCTGCGTGGCAACCAGTTGCTGCTCCATCAGGGAAACCTGCTGAAAACTCCACCAGCCCAGGCCGCAAAAAGCGATGAACAACGCACCAACCAACGCCCACAACGGGCCAGTGCTCGGTCCCTTGACCTTGACCACCGGCGTGTTGCGCGAATAGACCGTGGTGCGCTCGCGGGCACCATTGCCCGGCGCGAAGTCATCATCGTCATCCTTGGCGGTCAGGCTCGGAACGTCATCGACGTCATCGTATGGATCGTTACGCATGAATAACCCTTCAGGAAGCTGTTAAACCAAAGTGGGGCAGTATAACAACAGCGCCTGCTCAATCTCACTGTGCCACTACCGTATTCAGATTGCGTGCTGTGCCTGCCACCAGCCACAGAATTCATCCAGCGCCGTCCACAGGCTGACGTGAGGCTGATAATCCAGATAATGCCTGGCGCGGCTGATATCAAGCGTAAAATCCTTGTTCATGACCTGCATACCCAGTCGCGACAGGGTAGGTTCAGGTCGGCCTGGCCAGAGCATGCAGGCGCCTTCGTTCATTGCCGCTGCGCTGTAAGCCAGCCCGTAAGAACGATAACGGGTGACCTGAGGCAGGTTCATCTGCCGCATCACATAGTTGATGGCATCCCATAACGGGACCGGCGTGCCGTTGCTGATGTTGTAGGCCTTGCCCAATGCGGAGCCGGTGGCCAGCAAGCTGCTCAACAGCGCTTCGTTGAGGTTTTGCATGCTGGTGAAATCCACCACATTCAAACCATTGCCAACGATGGACAGGCGCTTTTTACGCTGCATGTGCAGCAGCCGCGGGAAAATGCTGTTGTCACCGGCTCCCGTGACAAAGCGTGGCCGCAAGGCAATCACTTCCAGACCGAACTCTTCGGCGCCGAACACCTTTTGTTCAGCCAGGTATTTGGTCGCCGCGTAATGGTTGTGAAAACGCTTGGGGACCTGCTCTTCCTTGATGTCACGCCGGGAACGGCCATCAAAATAGATCGATGGCGACGAAAGATGGACCAGCCTTCGCACTCTTTGTTTCAGGCAGGCCTCGACAATGTTCTCGGTGAGTTGCACGTTGCCCTGCACGAAATCCTGACGACGGCCCCACACACCGACAGCGCCCGCGCAATGCACCACCGCCTCGACGTCGTCGCACAGCGCCCGGACCAGATAAGGGTCGGCAAGGTCGCCCTGAATGAACTCGGCGCCGCGCCTGACCAGATGCTCGACACCTTCGGCACGACGGCCATTGATCCGCACGCTCATGCCCTGCTCCAGGGCGAAACGCGCAAAGCGTCCACCGATGAAGCCGCTCGCGCCGGTGACCAGAATCTTCATTTACCGCTCCATTAACGGGTCTGCAGAAAGGCTACACCTGCCTGCATTGATTACACATGATCGTATTGACGATCATTCTTCGCTCAGCGGCACCAGCCAGCGTGCCGAGTGTTGCGCAAGGTGTTCGGTTAGACGCGTGAGCAACTGACCGCCGTTGCGCCAATGATGCCAGTACAGCGGCACATCGATGCAGCGCTCGGGAAGCAGTTCGCGCAACGAGCCGTTGCGCAATTGCTCGCGCACCTGCAGCTCGGGCGCCAGCCCCCAGCCCATGCCAGCTTCGATCATACGGATGAAACCCTCGGATGACGGGCATAGATGATGCTCGAAACCATCCTGCACCCCCAAAAGAGCCAGGTACCGATGCTGCAGGAAATCATCCGGTCCGTACACCAGCGCGGCCGACCTGGACAGCGCTTGAGCGCTGACACCGTCCGGAAAGTGCCGGGCGATAAATGACGGGCTGGCCAGCGCGCGATAGCGCATGGCGCCCAGCAACTGGCTGCGAGCACCGGCCACTGGCCGTTCGCTGCCACACAGGCAGGCCGCTACCTCACCGGCACGCATTCGTTTGAGCCCGACGTCCTGATCTTCCAGGACCAGGTCGAGCAGCAGGCGGTGTTGCGCGCAGAACTCCCCGACTGCCGGCGCCCACCAGGTCGCAAGGCTGTCGGCATTCAAGGCGATTCGCAGGCGCTCGGGCATTCCCTCTTCATCCAGAGACGGCACCTGGCTCTGTAAGTCCCGCTCCAGCAGGCGCACCTGTTGCACATGGTTGAGCAGGCGACGCCCGATGTCGGTCGGACTGGGCGGCGTTGCACGCACGAGGACCGGCTGACCGATCCGCGCTTCGAGCAATTTGATGCGCTGCGAAACCGCCGACTGTGACAGGCCTAACACGTGGGCGGCACGTTCGAAGCCAGCCTGTTCGATGACCGCCGCGAGCGCTGATAACAATTTGTAGTCGAACATCAGTTTTCCTAATGAGCGATCAGCATTATTGGTTTTCCTTATAACGCTTCAGGGACGAGAATCGCCACCTGAATCGGCTCAACGGGACACTCTTCATGTGGCAAAGCTACCTCAACGGCCTGCTGATCGCGGCAGGCCTGATCATGGCCATCGGTTCGCAAAATGCGTTCGTGCTGGCTCAGGGTCTACGTCGTGAACACCACGTACCCGTCGCGCTGCTGTGCATTCTCTGCGACGCCATACTGGTTGCGGTCGGCGTCTTCGGCCTGGCCAACGTATTGGCGCAAAACCCGACCTTGCTGGCGGTCGCGCGCTGGGGCGGTGTGATTTTCCTCAGTGTGTATGGCTTGCAGGCCCTGCGCCGTGCCTGCTCCAGACAAAGCCTTGAACAGAGCGCCGCGGCAGGTATCAGGTCGCGCCGCACCGTGCTGTTGAGCGCACTGGCTGTCACCCTGCTCAACCCGCATGTCTATCTGGACACCGTGTTGCTGATCGGCTCGCTCGGCGCACAGCAGAGCGTGCCTGGCGCCTACGTGGCCGGTGCAGCCAGTGCTTCACTGCTGTGGTTTTCAGCCCTTGCCATCGGCGCGGCGTGGCTTGCCCCCTGGCTGGCACGCCCCGCCACCTGGCGCCTGCTGGACGCGATGGTTGCGGTGATGATGTTCAGCGTGGCCTACCAGCTGATTCGCTCGGCCTGAAGGTTTCATGTCCGCAGGGGCAACACAGCAGGAACCTCTATCCCACACAGTTGTTGCGTGGTTATGCCGCAGACCCGGTGCTATGATCCGGGGTCTGCGCCGCAAAAGAGTAAAACTCCCGGTGCATGCTGTATCTGGCCGCCCGTGATCGGCCGTGCGATTACCGCAATTGACCTGTAAAGGAGATAAACCATGGCTTTTGAATTGCCGCCACTGCCCTACGCCAAAGACGCTCTGGTGCCGCACATTTCTGCGGAGACTCTGGAATATCACCACGACAAGCACCACAACACCTATGTCGTCAACCTGAACAACCTGGTGCCAGGCACCGAGTTCGAAGGCAAGACTCTGGAAGAAATCATCAAGACTTCTTCGGGCGGTATCTTCAACAACGCCGCTCAAGTCTGGAACCACACGTTCTACTGGGAATGCCTGGCGCCAAACGCCGGCGGCGAACCTACCGGCGCGCTGGCCGATGCAATCAATGCTGCGTTCGGTTCCTTCGAGAAGTTCAAGGAAGAGTTCAGCAAGACATCCATCGGCACCTTCGGCTCCGGCTGGGGCTGGCTGGTGAAGAAAGCCGATGGCTCCCTGGCGCTGGCCAGCACCATTGGTGCGGGCAACCCGTTGACCAGTGGTGACAAGCCATTGCTGACCTGCGACGTCTGGGAACACGCCTACTACATCGACTACCGCAATCTGCGTCCGAAGTACGTAGAAGCGTTCTGGAACCTCGTGAACTGGGACTTCGTGGCCAAGCAATACGCTGCCTGATCCTGGCGTCATCGAAGAACCCGGCCCCGGCCGGGTTTTTTTATGGTTCGCGCCTGGGAACGCCGTGATCACGACAAAGAATTAACACCCGGCGTCAAACATCGACTTGCCGGTCACACCACTGACGAATGTTTTTTTCGCCTGCCGCCCGGACTTTGTGTATTGTCGGAAAATCCGGGCTGACTCTTACCACGACGTAATTCTTTACAGTGTTCTGCTCAAGTGACGCTTATCGCCTTCCGACACACAGGGTTGGCGTTGGCCGGTGGATGCAGGGAACGCGAAGATCGACCATGTGCGCTTCTAAGATGTCACGACAGGCGCACCTGGTTTTTCGAGGGCCGTGAAGTTATACGCCCTCCGACATGAACTAAGGAACGGCCATTGAAGCTGGAACTCAAGAACAGCCTGTCGGTGAAGTTGCTGCGCGTCGTGCTGCTTTCGGCGCTTCTGGTAGGCGTCGTGCTGAGCTGTGCGCAGATCGTTTTCGACGCGTACAAGACCCGTCAGGCCGTTGCGAACGATGCCGAACGCATTCTCGGTATGTTCCGTGACCCGTCGACTCAGGCCGTCTACAGCCTTGATCGCGAAATGGGCATGCAGGTCATCGAGGGCCTGTTTCAGGATGACTCGGTGCGCATGGCGTCGATCGGCCATCCCAACGAAACCCTGCTTGCGGAAAAAGACCGTCCACTCAAAGCGTCTCCGACCCGGTGGCTGACCGATCTCATCCTCGGTCAGGAGCGCAGCTTCACCACTCAACTGGTGGGCCGTAGCCCTTACAGCGAGTACTACGGCGACCTGCGCATCACCCTCGACACTGCCAATTATGGCGAAGGCTTTCTGTTCAATGCCGGGGTCATCTTCATTGCCGGCGTATTGCGCGCTCTGGCAATGGGCCTGGTGTTGTACCTGGTCTATCACTGGTTGCTGACCAAGCCGCTGTCCAAAATCATCGAACACCTGATCGCCATCAACCCGGACCGGCCCAGCGAACATCAACTGCCCCTGCTCAAAGGCCACGAGAAAAACGAACTGGGGATCTGGGTCAATACGGCCAATCAGTTGCTGGCCTCCATCGAGCGTCATACTTACCTGCGGCACGAGGCGGAGAACAATCTGCAACGCATGGCGCAGTACGATTTTCTCACCGGCCTGCCCAATCGGCTCCAGTTGCAGACCGGGCTGGACAGGATTCTGGAGGACGCCGGACGTCAACAGCACCGGGTGGCGATTCTCTGTGTAGGCCTGGACGATTTCAAAGGCATCAACGAACAGTTCAGCTATCAATCGGGGGACCAATTGTTGCTGGCACTGGCAGACCGGTTACGCGCTCACAGCGGACGCCTCGGGGCACTGGCGCGGTTGGGCGGCGATCAGTTTGCGCTGGTGCAGGCCGACATCGAACAGCCCTACGAAGCGGCCGAGCTGGCGCAAAACATTCTAGATGAACTGGAAGCCCCCTTCGTGGTGGGCGAGCAACAGATCCGGCTGCGAGCGACCATCGGCATTACCCTGTTCCCCGAAGACGGCGACAGCACCGAGAAGCTGCTGCAGAAAGCCGAACAGACCATGACCCTCGCCAAGGCCCGTTCACGCAACCGGTATCAGTTCTATATCGCCAGTGTGGACAGCGAAATGCGCCGTCGCCGCGAACTCGAAAAAGACCTGCGCGAAGCCCTGCCGCGTAATCAGCTCTATCTGGTCTATCAGCCACAGATCAGCTACCGCGATCACCGTGTGGTCGGCGTAGAGGCGCTGATCCGCTGGCAACATCCGGAACACGGCCTGGTGCCACCGGACGTATTCATTCCACTGGCCGAACAGAACGGCACCATCATCGCCCTCGGCGAATGGGTGCTCGATCAGGCGTGCCGCCAGTTGCGCGAATGGCTCGATCAGGGCTTCACCGATTTGCGCATGGCGGTCAACCTGTCGACCGTGCAGCTGCATCACGCCGAACTGCCGCGCGTGGTCAACAACCTGTTGCAGATCTACCGCCTGCCGCCTCGCAGCCTGGAGCTGGAAGTCACTGAAACCGGCCTGATGGAAGACATTAATACCGCCGCCCAACACCTCCTGAGCCTGCGACGCTCCGGTGCGTTGATCGCCATTGATGACTTCGGCACGGGCTACTCATCGCTGAGCTACCTGAAAAGTCTGCCGCTGGACAAGATCAAGATCGACAAGAGTTTCGTTCAGGACCTGATTGACGACGACGATGACGCCACCATCGTGCGCGCAATCATTCAGCTGGGTAAAAGCCTGGGCATGCAGGTCATTGCCGAAGGAGTGGAAACCGTCGAGCAAGAGGCTTACGTGATGACCGAAGGCTGCCACGAAGGTCAGGGCTACCTGTACAGCAAGCCACTGCCCGCCCGGGAGTTGCTGACTTACCTGAAACAGAGTCGGCCGGGCAACGCTGCGTTGCACTGAATGACCTGACCGGGCAGGAGGCGATTATCAGTCATTTGAAACCGACGGTTACAACCTCCCGAATGCCTGAACACGACCACAAAGGCGTTTTGCCTTTACATCGAATGCAAATCTTTCGCATCATGTCGCAGATTTTATGGGCGCACCCTCGCCATCACTTTTTTCGACGCAGGATTCCGTCATGATTCGTATGCCTCTGGCAACCGCTAGTCTGTTGGCCATCGCTATCTCACTCGCCGGTTGCGGCGAAGGCAAGGACAAGGCTGCCGCTCCAGCCCCGGCGGCACCTGCTGCCCCGGCCGCTGCGCCTGCTGCACCCGCCCCTGCCGCCGCGCCCGCAGCAGCCCAGACCGACGACGCGGCAGCCAAAGCCGTGGTCGCAAACTACGCCAACATGGTGTCGGCAGTATTCGACGACGCCGAGGCCGGTGCGAAAAAACTGAGCACTGCAGTCGACGCGTTTCTGGCCAAGCCTAATGACGAAACCCTGAAAGCCGCGCGTGATGCGTGGGTCGCTGCCCGTGTGCCTTACATGCAAAGCGAAGTCTTCCGCTTCGGCAACACCATCATCGACGACTGGGAAGGACAGGTTAACGCCTGGCCCCTGGACGAAGGCCTGATCGACTACGTGGCCAAGGACTACCAGCACGCGCTGGGCAATCCGGGCGCCACCGCCAATATCATCGCCAACACCGAGATTCAGGTGGGCGAAGACAAGGTCGACGTGAAGGAAATCACCCCCGAAAAACTGGCCAGCCTGAACGAGCTGGGCGGCTCCGAGGCGAACGTTGCAACCGGCTACCACGCCATCGAATTCCTGCTGTGGGGCCAAGACCTGAACGGCACCGGCCCGGGCGCCGGCAACCGCCCGGCCAGCGATTACCTTGAAGGCGCAGGCGCCACGGGCGGCCACAACGAACGTCGTCGCGCTTACCTCAAGGCAGTCACCGATCTGCTGGTCAGCGACCTGGAAGAAATGTCCGGCAACTGGAGAGCGGGCGTCGCCGACAACTACCGTGCCTCGCTGGAAGCCGAATCCGGTGAGAGCGGCCTGCGCAAGATGCTGTTCGGCATGGGCAGCCTGTCACTGGGTGAACTGGCGGGCGAGCGCATGAAAGTCGCGCTGGAAGCCAACTCCAGTGAAGACGAACACGACTGCTTCAGCGACAACACGCATAACTCGCATTTCTACAACGGCAAAGGTATCCGCAACGTTTACCTGGGCGAATACACCCGTACCGACGGCAGCAAAGTCAGCGGCCCAAGCCTCTCTTCGCTGGTCGCCAAGGTAGACCCGGCCACTGACGCCACACTGCGCGCCGACCTGGACGACACCCAGGCCAAGCTGCAGGTCATCGTCGATCACGCCAACAAGGGCGAGCACTTCGACCAGCTGATTGCAGCAGGCAATACCGCTGGCAATCAGGTCGTTCGTGACGCCATCGCCGCGCTGGTCAAACAGACCGGTGCCATCGAGCAAGCGGCGGGCAAGCTGGGCATCACCGACCTGAGCCCGGACAACGCTGACCACGAGTTCTGATAGCGTCCGTTTCCTGCTGCCACAAAAAATGCCGGTCAGCTCGCTGAACGGCATTTTTTATGGGAACAGGTATTCAGTGTTTACGGCGCGCTGCCATGTCAATACAACGCATCGGCACTACGTCCTGATGACGGCCCGGCTGCACTGATCGGGGCCATTGCCCTTCACTTCAATGCGCGACGGCCATTCGCAATGAACCGACATGTGCGCGTGCCGTTAACGCGCAGGGTCTCCCCCACGCCCGGGATGAGAAACAAGAGCGCTACACGGAGGGCACAAACGATAATCCCTCTTATTCAAACCGCACGAGGCTGATAAGCTTGCACGCCCCGATTTGCACCTCGTTGCAGGATACGTATGAGTACGCGGTTTAGTCTTTGCCTTGCCTTGCTCGCGACTCTGGTCCTGAGCGCGTGCGATGACGCCCCGCGCTTTACCCACGCAGAGCCGGGCGAAGCGTTGTCCGGAGGCAGCGCCACGGTCAGGAAGAGCGATCAGAACGCATTCTCCATGCCCGCAGCCAATCTGTCGCCAGTGCGTCGGCTGGACTTCAGCGTCGGCAACAGCTTTTTCCGCAGCCCCTGGGTGATCGCGCCATCGACCACGACGGCCCGCGACGGGCTGGGCCCGCTGTTCAACACCAATGCCTGTCAGAATTGCCATATCAAAGACGGCCGCGGGCATCCCCCGGAAGAAGGCGACAGCAACGCGGTCTCGATGCTGGTCAGGTTGTCGATTCCCGACGACCCGGCTTATGCGGACCTGATCCGCCGCAATGGCGTGCTGCCCGAACCGACTTATGGCGGGCAATTGCAGGACATGTCCAACCCCGGCGTTACGCCGGAAGGCAAAGTCCGTGTCGAATACGACGCGCTCACGGTCATGTTTCGCGACGGCACGTCGGTCGAGTTACGCCGGCCGACTCTGCAGATCACTCAGTTGGGCTATGGCCCGATGCACCCTGATACTCACATCTCTGCACGTATCGCACCGCCCATGATTGGCCTGGGGTTGCTGGAGGCCATCGCGGATGACGCCATCCTCGCCAACGCCGATCCCGATGACAAAAACGCCGACGGGATTTCCGGCCGGCCCAACTGGGTCTGGGATGATGCGCAGCAAAAAGTCGTCATGGGGAAGTTCGGCTGGAAAGCAGGACAACCCACTCTGAACCAGCAGAACGTGCATGCCTTTTCCGGTGACATGGGCCTGACCACAAGCCTGCGCCGTTTCGACGATTGCACGCCGGCTCAGACCGATTGCCTGGCTGCGCCCAGTGGCAATGGTCCGCAGGGCGAGCCGGAGGTCAGCGACAATATCCTGCGTCTCGTGGAGTTCTACACCCGCAATCTGGGCGTTCCGGCACGCCGCAAGGTTGATGACCCACAGGTGCTGGCCGGCAAGAATCTGTTTTTTGAAGCGGGCTGCCAGCAGTGCCATACGCCTTCATTCAAGACCCGTAGCGATGCAGCCGAGCCTGAACTGGCCAACCAGGAGATTCGTCCCTACAGCGACCTGCTGCTGCACGACATGGGCGAAGGGCTGGCGGATAACCGCACCGAATTCCAGGCCACCGGAAGCGAGTGGCGCACGCCGCCGCTGTGGGGCCTGGGCCTGACCGAGACGGTAAGCGGGCACACTCAACTGTTGCATGACGGTCGCGCACGCAATGCACTTGAGGCGATACTGTGGCATGGCGGCGAAGCTCAGGCGGCGCAAAGACAGGTATTGGCTTATGACGCCGAACAGCGTGCAGCACTGCTGGCGTTCCTGAATTCGTTATGATTGGCGCCGCTGAAAATCGCTTGTTCGAAACATGCTTTTCAAAAATAGTCTTTTCAAAATCAAGGAGCCGGACATGTTCCGACCCAAGTTGTTGCTGACCAGCCTTGCGGCGCTTGCGTTGGGCGCCTGCTCGCCCTCCGATCCTCAGGCTGTCACGTCTGCGGCGATTGCCAAACAGGTGATCCTGCCGACCTACAGCCGTTGGGTCGAGGCTGATCGTCAACTGGCAGCCAGCGCGCTGGCGTTTTGTCAGGGCAACACTGACCTGGCCACCGCGCGTGCAGACTTTCTGAAAGCGCAAAAAACCTGGGCCGAGCTGCAACCACTGCTGATTGGCCCACTGGCCGAAGGCAATCGCGCCTGGCAGATCCAGTTCTGGCCGGACAAGAAGAACCTGGTCGGCCGTCAGGTCGAGCAACTGGTCACGGCACAACCGCAGGTCACCGTCGAAGCGCTGTCCAAGGCCAGCGTTGTGGTTCAAGGGCTGTCCGCCTATGAATACATTCTGTTCGATGCCGAAATCGACATGGCCAACGCTGAACAGAAAGCGCGCTATTGCCCGTTGTTGATGGCCATCGGTGAGCGCCAGAAGCAACTGGCCGAAGAAATCCTCAACAGCTGGAACAGCACCGACGGCATGCTCGCGCAGTTGAGCAAATTCCCCAACCAGCGCTACGCCGATTCCCATGAAGCGATTGCCGAGTTGCTGCGGGTGCAGGTCACGGCGCTGGACAGCCTGAAGAAAAAACTGGGCACGCCACTGGGCCGCCAGAGCAAAGGGCAGCCGCAGCCGTTCCAGGCGGATTCATGGCGCAGCAAATCGTCACTCAGCAGTCTGGAAGCCAGCCTGATCAGCGCCGAAACCGTCTGGACCGGCGTCGACAACAAAGGGCTGCGCGGCTTGCTGCCTGCCGACCAGAAACCGCTGGCCGACAAAATCGACGCAGCCTACGCCAACAGCCGCACACTGCTGTCGGCACTTAAGCCGCCGCTGGCCGATCTGCTGGCCACTGACACGGGACGCCAGCAACTCAATGCGTTCTATGACAGCCTGAACGCGGTGCATCGCCTGCATGAAGGCGAGCTGGCCAAGGCATTGGGCATTCAGTTGGGCTTCAACGCCAACGACGGCGACTGATCAAGAGGTACGAATGATGTTGCGACGTCAGGCCAAGGCCCTGAGCAGCCTGTTGCTCAGCGCCTGCACCTTGAGAGGCTGGACACTGTTCAGACAGAAAGCCGCAGGCCCCCTGCTGCTTTCTGCACGCGACGACGGCGACGGCAAACACTACGCCGTCGGCTTTCGACTCGACGGGACGCAGGTGTTTGCCACCCAGGTGAACCAGCGCTGTCACGACATCATTGACCATCCCGACCTGCCCCTCGCCGTTTTCATCGCGCGCAGACCCGGCACCGAAAGCTATCTGATCGATGTGCGTGACGGCAGCCTGCTGCAAACCATCGTTTCGCAACCGGACCGGCACTTTTACGGCCATGCGGTGATTCATCGTGACGGCGAATGGCTGTATGCGACTGAAAACGACACCCGTGATCCGGGTCGCGGGCTGTTGGGCGTGTATCGATTCGTCGGCGAGCGGCTGGTGCATTCGGCAGAAATCTCTACCCACGGCATTGGCCCGCATCAGGTGTCCTGGATGCCGGACGGCGAAACGCTGGCAGTTGCCAACGGCGGTATTCGTACCGAGGCAGAAAGCCGGGTCGAGATGAACCTGAACGCCATGCAGCCGAGTCTGGTACTGATGCAGCGCGACGGCACTTTATTGAGCAAGGAGACGCTCTCTCAGCAAATGAACAGCATTCGCCACATGGGCATCGCCAGCGATGGCACCCTACTGGCCAGCCAACAGTTCATGGGCGAGAGTCACGAATTGGCAGAGCTGCTGGCGATCAAGCGTCCAGGCCAACCGTTTCAGGCGTTTCCGGTGGCAGAAGAACAATTGCGGGCAATGGCTCACTACACCGCCAGCGTCGCCGTACACAGCGAGCTACGGCTCGTCGCGCTCACGGCGCCGCGAGGCAACCGGTTCTTTATCTGGGATCTGGACAGCGGCGTGTTGAAACTGGATGCGCCGTTACCGGACTGCGCAGGGGTGGGTGCGGTAGACGACGGGTTTGTCGTGACCTCAGGTCAGGGACGCTGCCGCTTCTACGATTGCCGCAAACCGGAACTGCTGGCGAGCCCGCTGGACTTGCCTGCAGGCTTCTGGGACAACCACCTTCACCTGGCCTGATTTTTCCGGCGCTGACGGACGGGCTGGCCCGTAGAGATCAGTTTTTGCCGACGGATCCCTGCGCCAGGCTGTACATGAACAGCAACAGGTCTTTGTCAGGCTGGACGTTCACCAGGTTCTTCGCCACTCGTGGCAGAGGGCAGAACCCCTCGCCATGCTGCGCAGTGAGAATCCGGGTTGACGGTTGCTCAAGCGCCGCCACTGCGAGGGTCGCTATCGCCAACGCGCCGAGGACAAACAGACCTCTTGCCACTTCTAGTTTCATGACTCTAAACCTTTGATGGAGCTGCCAAATGCTGCCTGGTAAAAGTAGACCAACTTCTGCCAGTCTGCAGTGCTGAATGACGAATGGCGTCTCAGTTGCTTCATGTCGTGCTGGGCAGCGCCATGAGCCGTCAGACGACGACGTCCTTTTTCCAGATCAAGCAGGGCAACCTCTACCTCGGCATCAGGGCCATCGCCTGTGGCACGTACAAAGATGTGCTTGATGTACAGACAACTGTGTTGCCAGCGACCCAGGTGCATGCGCGCCAGGGCATTGGCCACTTCCTTGAGCATACGCTCGTAAAACAGCTCGCCGTGACGCTCCCGGCCTCCGGCTTCCAGCCACTTTTCAATTTCGCCGAAACCCTCCAGCGCAACAGTGACCAGCAATGCCCGCCAGGCATTGTTGTCGTCCCTCTTTGCGCCGCAAAACACCACTTCCGGCACAACGACACCCAGCTTGCGCAAGCCTTCGAGGGCTTCACGCTCACGCAATACTGTCGGGCGCCCCAGCGGATGCAGCAAACTGCGGTAGATGTGCCCGGTCTGACGTTTGGCATAAAAGGTCTGACCGTCGTCCATGAGAAGCCGCTGTACACCACTCTCTCCGCCACGGCGCACGTTAGGTTCTTCAACCCATTCGCCGCGCTGATTCCAGAAATGGCTGAACTCATCCTGCATCGAGTCTACAACTGGCTTATTCAAGGACTGCACACCCATCTTTTTACCTTTTACGTAAGACATAGACACGCCACATGGCGTACATCGGCAGGAAATCCATTCGCTTCTGAATGCGAAAACCTGCCTGTTCAAATTCGGTTTCTGCGGTATCAACGGGTAACACGAAACGGTTCTGGTAACTTTCCTGCCCATTTTTCTGCTGACGCTGTTTCTCCAGACGCCCGCGTTTCCACGCTTTGAAGTTGCCATCCACCCACAGTGAAATGATCACACTGTCACGGGTAACACGCTGAAACTCTCGCAATAGAGCCATTCGATCACTTGACTGCCCAACATGGTGCAGTAGCCGCATGCAGAAGATGCTGTCGACCGCGTTATCAGGCAATTTGATATCAAATGCAGACGTCTGCAAGGGTTGTACCCTTTTCACTACCCCGGACGGTTGAGAGGCACAGGCAACGGCCAGCATGTCTGCCGAGTTGTCAGCGCCAATGATCGAACGGTTGGGTTTTTCCGCCAGCAGAGGCCAAAAACGCCCTGCGCCGCACGGCAGGTCCAGCACAAGCCCGGGGTCACCGGCCAGACGCAGCGCCTTTCTCGCCAACTGCTCATCGCGATGATGTGACAGCTTGCGCCAAAGACCGTCCTGGTGCTTTTCGAGGTACTGACGAGCGTGCGATTTGTCGTACTTGCGGGAAAACTCGAGTTCTATGCGTTCGCTCACGTGAGCATCTCCTGACATGGGTGCGAGCCAAACTAAAGAACCAGCCGTCACTGTCAGGTCACGTGAATGTGAAAAAATTGTTACCTTGGGAAGTCAGTTGTTTCGAGATTTTACAGAGAGTTAGGCGCCGCGTGTGACCAATCGACGAAATGCAGTCGATTTACGGTCACACGCAGGAGCTGTCTACTCTAAATGACAGTCAAGGCTTGATGACGTTCAGCGTCACCTTGAAACGGCAGCCGTGAGGCTCCATCGGCGTGAGGTCGACGCTCCAGCCCTGATTGGTGCAGATGCGCTGAACCAGCGACAGGCCCAGCCCCAGACCTTCCCCGCGTTGTTCATTACCGCGGACGAAAGGCTCGAACATGGCCTCGCGCTTTTCTTCGGGAATGCCAACGCCGCTGTCCTCTACGGTAAAGCTTTCGGCCTGCAACGTCAGTGCGATGAAGCCGTGATCCGTGTAGTGCAACGCGTTGCGCAGCAGGTTGCCCATTACCGCATGCAGGAATGTCGCGTTGTAACGAATGTCGGACAACTGGTCGTCCGTCGGCGGCGTGTAGGTCAACTGCAAGCCTTTGCTCTCAATCGGCTCACGCCATTGCGAGATCAACTGCTCAGCCACGCCCACCAGCGTTGCCTTAGGCGTCATGGCGGGATCTTCACGCTGGGTGCGCGCGAGCATGAGGAAGGTCTGCACCAGGTCGCGCATCTCTTCACAGGCCCGCCCGATTCGCTCTACCTGACGACGACCGCGCAGATCGAGCGCCGGGTTTTCCAGCAGCAGTTCGCAGGAGCTGGCCAACACCATCAACGGGGTGCGCAGCTCATGGCTCACGTCGCTGGTGAACATTCGCTCGCGGATCAGCGCCTGCCTGAGACGCCCCAGGGTTGCATCGAACGCTACCGCCAGCTCGCCCACTTCATCAGCTGCATAATCAGGCGCCAATGGCGGCGCAAGCCCCAACAACTGGTCACGATGGCGCACCTGTCTGGCCAGACGAACCACCGGGGCCATCACGCGACGGGCCAACACCCACCCCAGAAAGACTGCCAGCGCCAGCGCAAGCACAAAGCCGACCAGCACGACGGCAAACAGAACCCGTTCACGCTCTTCGAAATCGCTCTGATCCTGAAGCAGGGCGTAATGCCGACCGTCCACCACCTCGATCATCGCGTGATAGGACAGCGGCCCGCGAAACACCTCGTGGAAGCCTGGTTCAAGGTGCCGCAAATCCTTGGGCAGATCAAAGTCGCCCGGGCCGTTGCTGAAGTAGAACAACTGGTCTGGCTTGGGCCGGTGGCTCCAGTCACTGACGCTGTCCATCAACATCAGACGATTGAGATCCCCTCCCAGGCCGGCGGAGATCAGCTTTTCTTCGACCAGGTGGACGGTGGAAATGATCCCGATGGCAAACGACCCGGCGACCAGCGCGCTCATCAATGCAAAGGCAATGATGATCCGTTGCGCAAGACTCTGTTTAAACTCCATCCCGGCCCTCGGCCAAGCGATAGCCCACACCGTGTACGGTTTGCAGCAGCGGTTTGGCGAACGGTTTATCGATCACCTGACGCAACTGATGCACATGACTGCGCAGGCTGTCGCTGTCCGGGCAGTCGTCGCCCCACAGCGCCTCTTCCAGGATTTCCCGGCGCAGCACGTGCGGGCTTTTCTGCATCAGCACGGCCAGCAGCTTGAGGCCGACCGGGTTGAGCTTGAGCATGCGACCTTCGCGCGTCACCTCAAGGGTATCGAGGTCATACACCAGATCGGCAACCTGCAAAGTACGACGCCCGCCCCCCTGTGCCCTGCGCAATACGGCTTCGATCCGCGCCGCCAGCTCGGACAAGGCAAAAGGCTTGAGCAGATAGTCGTCGGCGCCGGAGCGGAAGCCCTGCAGCCGGTCATCCAGTTGGTCCCGGGCGGTCAGCATGATCACCGGGGTATCGCGACGGGCGTCTTCGCGCAGACGCTTGCACAGCGTGTAACCGTCGATGCCCGGCAGCATGATGTCGAGGACAATCAGGTCGTAATGCTCGGTGGCTGCCAGATGCAGTCCTGAGAGGCCATCCTGAGCGCAATCGACGGTGTAGCCTTTCATGCCCAGGTAATCGGCCATGTTCGCCAGGATATCGCGGTTGTCTTCAACCAGAAGAATTCGCATAAAGCACTCTCATATGCAGTTTGGGCTGGCGCAGCTTAAGACGAAGTGGGCGTCAGGGCCAGCGCCGAAATGGCATGACGATTTTTTCACCTATTATCAACAGGGCTCGTGACACACTTTGAGACAAACCGTCGCACATAATGACAGCGGCATGACCTTCATGATCTGGATTCGATATGTCGAAAACCGTCGCCCCACCCTACTCCCGCCCCATCAATAAATGGCTCTACCTCGGCCTGCCTGCCGCCGTCGCCTTGATACTTGTGTTGCTTGAACTGACGTCGCTGGACATGGACATCGCCAAGCTGGCCTTCGACCCCGTCAGCGGAGAATTCATTGGCCGGCACAGCTACTTTCTGGAAGACGTGCTCCACGATCGCGCCAAGCAGATGGTCATGGTGTTCGGCGTCCTGGCCATGATCGGCTTTGCGGCGTCATTCAAGGTAGAGCGCCTGATGCCGTGGCGCAGAGAGCTGGGCTGCCTGGTGCTGTCGATGGCACTGTCGACCGCTTTCGTCACCCCGGTCAAAGTGGTGACCTCGGTGCAATGCCCGTGGAGCCTGAAAGAGTTCGGAGGTCAGGAAACCTACAGCGAACTGTTGAGCACCCGTCCTGAGACGGACAAACCAGGACGCTGCTGGCCCGGCGGCCATGCAGCCACCGGCTTCACGCTGTTCGCGCTGTTCTTCATGCTCCGCGACCGCCGCCCGAAGCTGGCAAAAATGGGGCTGGCACTGGCCTTCGGTCTGGGGTCGATCTTTTCTGTCGGCCGGATGCTGCAAGGGGCGCACTTCTTTTCCCATAACATCTGGACGGCGGTGTTCTGCTGGTTGATCTGTCTGGGGGTTTATTATTTTGTGCTGTATAAGCCCTCACCAAAGGGCTTGATGGCAGGTGCGGAGCGAACCCATGCCTGACCACGCACGAGTTTAATGCCAACTAGGGATTGAGTTCGCCGAATGAAGGGCGGATGAGAATTATCGATAGACAAGACAACCCCACACGATGAGGGGTTGTCTTTTGACGGCAAGATTAACGGCGTTGAAGCGTCGCCCAGAATGATGCGTGGGTGAGTGTCAGCCGTGATTAAAGTTTCTAGTTACAGCTAGTTACAGCTAGTGCCAAGGCCAACGTTAATTAATCCATTCTGATTCCGAGTCAAACAAATTGGCGTATTAAGCGGAAGACAAAGCGTCGTCAGCAAAATTATTGCTCCAACCGCGTTAGAGGGACAGTTCACCGCTGATGCCATTGACGAAACCACGGCACCACTGGCTAACACCACCGCAAAACTTATTATTCGAATAGGATTTTTCATTTCATTCATTCCCTGAATAAGATACCTCCCTTAAAAAACCGCAAGATAAAAATCAATTCCTGTGGTCGTTATAGCGCCATTGATTTCTCTTAATACCGAGAGCTCGCACATTCGCCATAGTCACCAGTCTAACGTGACATCCATTAACCGCCACCGACGCTCAAGAACATTTGGCAGCAAACTTCAGCCGCAGGTAACCCAATAGCTATACCGATAAACAAACAAAAAAACCCCGCACAAGGCGGGGTTCTTTATGGGTGTAGCTTAAGAGGTAAAGCCGGCTTACATCATGCCGCCCATACCACCCATGCCGCCCATGTCCGGCATGCCGCCGCCTGCTGCCTTGTCTTCATGCACATCAGCGATCATCGCTTCAGTGGTGATCATCAGGCTGGCGATGGAGGACGCCGCCTGCAGAGCAGAGCGAGTCACTTTGGCCGGGTCGAGGATACCCATTTCGATCATGTCGCCGTATTCGCCGGAAGCAGCGTTGTAACCGAAGTTACCCGAACCCTGCTTGACCTTGTCGACAACCACGCTTGGCTCGTCGCCGGAGTTGGCAACGATCTGACGCAGAGGCGCTTCGACTGCACGACGCAGCAGAGCGATACCGACGTCCTGATCGGCGTTGTCACCTTTCAGACCTTCGATAGCCTGCAGCGAGCGAACCAGTGCTACGCCACCGCCAGGTACCACGCCTTCTTCAACGGCTGCACGGGTTGCGTGCAGGGCGTCTTCAACGCGGGCTTTCTTCTCTTTCATTTCAACTTCGGAACCGGCACCGACCTTGATCACTGCAACGCCGCCCGACAGCTTGGCCAGACGCTCTTGCAGTTTTTCCTTGTCGTAGTCGGAGCTGGTGTCGCCGATTTGCTGACGGATCTGGGAGATACGCGAGTCGATATCGGTTTTGACGCCAGCACCATCGATGATGGTGGTGTTTTCTTTGTTCAGGATGACGCGCTTGGCATTACCCAGGTGTTCCAGGGTAGTGGTTTCCAGGCTCAGGCCGATCTCTTCGGAGATCACGGTACCGCCAGTCAGAACAGCGATGTCCTGCAGCATGGCCTTGCGACGGTCGCCGAAACCTGGCGCCTTGACGGCTGCAACTTTCACGATACCGCGCATGTTGTTGACAACCAGAGTTGCCAGCGCTTCGCCTTCAACGTCTTCAGCAACGATCAGCAGAGGACGGCCAGCCTTGGCGACTGCTTCCAGAACCGGCAGCATTTCGCGAATGTTGGAGATCTTCTTGTCAACCAGCAACAGCAACGGGCTGTCCAGCTCGGCCACCATGGTGTCCGGCTTGTTGATGAAGTACGGGGACAGGTAGCCACGGTCAAACTGCATGCCTTCTACAACAGACAGCTCGTTTTCCAGACCCGAACCTTCTTCAACGGTGATAACGCCGTCTTTGGTCACTTTTTCCATGGCTTCGGCAATGATGTCGCCGATGGAGTGATCGGAGTTGGCCGAGATGGTACCGACCTGGGCAATTGCCTTGGTGTCGGTGCATGGCTTGGACAGTTTTCTCAGCTCTGCAACGATAGCGATGGTCGCCTTGTCGATGCCGCGCTTGAGGTCCATCGGGTTCATGCCGGCAGCGACAGCCTTCAGGCCTTCGTTGACGATAGCCTGAGCCAGAACGGTAGCGGTGGTAGTACCGTCACCGGCGTCATCGTTGGCACGGGAGGCAACGTCTTTGACCAGCTGCGCGCCCATGTTTTCGAAACGGTCTTTCAGCTCGATTTCCTTGGCAACCGACACACCGTCTTTGGTGATCAGCGGAGCGCCAAAGCTTTTCTCGATAATGACGTTGCGGCCTTTAGGGCCGAGGGTTGCTTTAACTGCGTCAGCCAGGACGTTTACACCGGCGAGCATTTTTTTGCGGCCAGAATCGCCGAATTTAACTTCTTTAGCAGCCATGATCATTATTCCTTGAATACTTGGTATTAACGGAAATCAGCGGAAGCACTCAGCCTTCGACAACAGCGAGAATCTCGTTCTCGCTCATCACCAGCAGGTCTTCGCCGTCGACTTTCACTGTGTTGCTGCCGGAATAAGGGCCGAACACAACCTTGTCACCCACCTTTACAGCCAGCGCACGCACTTCACCGTTGTCCAGCACGCGGCCGGTACCTACAGCAACGATCTCGCCACGGTTAGGCTTTTCAGCAGCCGAACCTGGCAGAACGATACCGCCGGCAGTTTTCGTTTCTTCTTCACTGCGACGGATTACGACGCGGTCATGCAGAGGACGAAGCTTCATTGTCGATCTCCTGATTATGTTTTTTTGAGCGTCCGGCGATTGCGCCAGCCGCTGCGGATCCGGACTTGCCGGTTACGGTTCGACGCGCGAACCGCAGAATACGGTCTGGCGTTCAGGCCAGAAACCTTGCGGTGACCCATACATAAGGGCGGGCAAGATGATTACAAGTCTTGAGCAATAATTTTTTTACGAAAAACCGCTGCTTGAAAACGAGCGCGGCACCCGAAGGTGCCACGCGGCGGGGCTATGAAGGTTACTTGTCGCGATGCTCGAACTCGCCCTCGATCACATCGGGGTCGCGGGTCGGCTGGTGGATGGCACCGGGACGATGACTGGCCGGCCCGTGATTGGCAGGCGTCTGCAGATCGTCGGCGAACGCACGCTGACGCATGGCCTGATCCTCGGCACGCTGACGAACCTTGTTGATCAGCAGACGACGGGTGATCGGCAACAGACAGATCACACCCAGAATGTCGCTGAGGAAGCCGGGCAACAGCAGCAGACCGCCGCCGACAGCAACCATCAGACCTTCGAGCATTTCCTGGGCGGGCAACTCGCCGCGCGCCAGGCTTTCGCGCGCGCGCAACGCCGTCGCAAACCCGGCCACGCGCATCACGAACAATCCCAGCATCGAGGTCGCGACGACCAGCAGGAAGGTCCAGAGAAAGCCGATGGACATCCCGACACGAACCAGCAGAAACAGCTCAAGTACCGGGAACAATAAAAACAGCAGCAAAAAAACACGCATCAAATGAGTTCCTCAAGGGAAGAATGCCTTCCGAGTAGACCGTATGTGATGTCAGAAGGTCGTTAATTCAAGCTCCATGCGCTTCAGTCACCGGACAATTATGCGCACAGGTCAGCTGAACCTGGGCTTCACGAACGTGTATCGGTGTATTTCAAAACCGACCGGAGGCCTTGATAGCAACGGTCGATGAAGCATCAAACGGGCGCTGAATGTCTCGCCCGAACGGGGAGACGAGCGCGCGGAAACAGCCTATAACATGCTCTGGCTATGGCGTGAGCACTCGCATTGAGCCGGTGACGCCATGAACATGATCAACTGATTGGGCACGCACATGGAATTGAATGACAAGCTGATAATCATCACCGGCGGCGGCCAGGGGCTGGGCAGAGCCATGGCCGAGTATCTGGCCGGCAAAGGCGCGAACCTGGCCCTGCTGGATTTGAATCAGGAAAAACTGGACGAGGCTGTCGCAGCCTGCGAAGCGCTGGGCGTCAACGCGCGGGCTTACCTGTGCAATGTGGCCAACGAGGATCAGGTCGTCGACACGATCAACCAGGTGGCCGAGGATGGCGGAACGATTCATGGCCTGGTCAACAACGCCGGCATCCTGCGCGACGGCCTGCTGGTCAAAGTCAAAGATGGCGAGATGACCAAACTGAGCCTTGCGCAGTGGCAAGCGGTCATCGACGTCAACCTGACCGGCGTGTTTCTTTGCACGCGCGAAGTGGCGGCGAAAATGATCGAGCAAAAGAGCCAGGGCGCGATCATCAATATTTCGTCGATCTCCCGGGCCGGGAACATCGGGCAAACCAATTATTCAGCGGCCAAGGCCGGGGTCGCGGCGGCCACGGTCACGTGGGCGCGGGAATTGGCACGTTACGGCATTCGTGTGGCGGGTGTGGCACCAGGGTTCATCGAAACCGAGATGACTGGCGGCATGAAGCCTGAGGCGCTGGAAAAAATGACCTCGGCCATCCCGCTGAAACGCATGGGCAAGCCGGACGAGATCGCACATTCGGTGGCTTATATTCTGGAGAACGACTACTTCAGCGGGCGCATTCTTGAGCTGGACGGCGCGATGCGCATCTAGCCCATGTAATTCGTGGCGGGCGACGCACGGAACGCGCGTCGCTCGCCAATGGCTTACCAGCTTACGCCGAAGCCTGCGGTGTAACGGGTCTTGTCGACATCGCCGTTATCCGAGCCGCTGATAACGTTCTTCTCTGCCTTCAGGTTGAGCGAGGCCCAGTCGGTGACCTTGTAACGCAGGCCTGCTTCGACATCCAGCGAGTAATCGGCCACCGAACTCAACGGTTTGCCCAACTCGCCGTTGGAGAAGAATTCGACTTTTTTGCCGATCAGGTAGCGGTTGTAATCCCAGGTACCGGCGACAGAGTAGAAGTTTTCTTTCTGCCCATTTGAAAACTCGAAGTCCGTGCGGTTGAGCAATGCACCGACCTTGAACGCGCCCAGCTCGTCATCCCACAACTGATAGCCGGGACCCGTACCCACAACGCGCTGACGGGACAGGTCTTCGACCTTGTCGCGTTTGTAGCTGATGCGGCCGTCCCAGAAGAATTTCTCGGTCAGGAATCGGTCCAGCGAGTACTCGGCGCTCCAGTTGTCGGTGCCGACAACTTCGTCCGTGGTCTCGCGGTTGTAATCGCCCTTGGCGTTGTGACGCCAGTCCCCGTGACGAGCCGACGTCTTGAAGGCGACGTTATAGTCATCGGTATCGTTTTCGGCCTGCTGGAAATCCAGCGCGGCATCGATATTGCCCTTCCACACCAGGTCGGTGATGACCGGCTTGGGCTTGATGATCTGGTGAATGCTCGCCAGCTCGACAGTCTTGGGCGCATCGCCGTTAGCGAGTACAACCTTGCCGTCATCCGCGGCCTGCAACGACTTGGCGACTTCCTCGGTGTGTTCATCCTGCTTGACCAGCAGCGGCTGATCGCTTTTCAGGGTCTTGACCTGTTTCCAGTCCAGCGCAATGGCGCCACCGTACTCAGTCTGCAGTAACAGCTTGCCGCCATCGAACACTTTGATTGTGCCGGTCAACCGGTCGCCGTTCTTCAACCAGACGGTGTCAGCAAGCAATGGGGTAGAAGCGGTAGTAATTGCGAGGCACAGCAGGGTTCTGGACAACATAAGCGGTAACTAGGCTCTGTTTGGCGGGAATCGGGCATTATCCTGCGGGACAACGTCAAAGGCGGTCGCGGAGGACCAAGGCACAGGTTTCACAGACAGCTGAATTTCATGAAAGTTCCAGAGAGCGGCTATCGATACAGTAGCGTTTTATACAGGATAATCACGTGACAGACCCGGACTTGACATTTATTGACCCTGGCGAGCAGTCACCTGCCGAAGCACGACGCGCGGCCCTTTATCTGACGCTGGCTCAGGTGCCGGAGGGTAAAGTCGTCGCCTACGGCCAATTGGCCGAACTGGCAGGGCTGGGCAGAGCCGCGCGCTGGGTGGGCCGGACCTTGAGTCAACTGCCGGAGGGTTCTTCCCTGCCGTGGCACAGGGTATTGGGGGCCAACGGCCGGTTGAGCCTGCCCGCAGGCAGCGCTTCCGGTGACGAACAGCGAGCACGTTTGCGCGCCGAAGGCATCAGCATTCTAAACAATCGGGTTGATATGCAGCGCCATGGCTGGCGTCCCGTATAGCACAGCGGTTAGAGTGCGCCCTTTGTTTTCGTAACCTGAGGCAGATTCCAGCCCATGCCCCGTAAAACCTGGCGCGCCGCGCTCGCCGCATATGCCAGCCCGTCGACATTAGTGTTACTGCTGCTCGGATTCGCTGCGGGCATGCCTTACATGCTGGTCTTTTCGACCTTATCCGTGTGGTTGCGCGAAGCCGGTGTCGCGCGCGAGACCATCGGTTACGCGAGCCTGATCGGTCTTGCTTACGCCTTCAAATGGGTCTGGTCGCCGTTGCTCGACCAATGGCGATTGCCCCTGCTCGGTAAATTGGGGCGTCGCCGCTCATGGCTGGTGCTGTCACAAAGCCTGGTGATTCTCGGCCTGATCGGCATGGGGTTCTGCGATCCGCAGAAACACCTGTCCTGGCTGATCGCAATTGCCGTGGTGGTGGCCTTCGCGTCCGCCACGCAAGACATCGCCATTGACGCCTATCGCCTCGAAATCGCCCAGGACACTCAGCAGGCTGCCCTCGCCGCCAGTTACATGTCCGGTTATCGGGTGGCGGCACTGCTCGCAACCGCTGGCGCGCTGTACTTTGCAGAAGGCTTTGGCTCCACAGGCTTCGCCTACAAGCACTCGGCATGGACCGGCACCTATGTGCTGTTCGGCCTGTTGATGCTGCCAGCGCTGGTCACCACGCTGATCATGCGCGAGCCGCCCGTGCCGCTGCGCACGCAACTCTCGGCAGCGCGTTACGGCTTCACCCACCAACTGGCCTCAGTGTTTGTTCTGATTGTGCTGCTGGTGTCCGTGCCGGCCATGTTTACCCAGCTTTACAACACCGACTTCGCCAGCGTGCTGTTCAACGGCACCAGCTGGATGGACTTGCTGCTCGAAGACCGGGCCTTCCTGCGGGCAATCCTGTACACGCTGCTGACGTTCGCCTGCCTGTCATCGATGGGCCGTCGCGGGCTGGCACCGGTGCTTACGCCGATCAACGACTTCATCATGCGCTACCGCTGGCAGGCCCTGCTGTTACTGGGTCTGATCGCGACCTATCGGATGTCCGATACCGTAATGGGCGTGATGGCCAACGTGTTCTACATCGACCAAGGCTTCACCAAGGACCAGATCGCCAGCGTCAGCAAGATATTCGGCCTGATCATGACCCTGTTGGGTGCAGGTGCCGGCGGCTTGCTGATCGTGCGCTTCGGCATCATGCCGATCCTGTTCATCGGCGGCTTCGCTTCGGCCTCGACCAATATCCTGTTTCTGCTGCTGGCGGACATGGGACCGAACGTGAAGATGCTGATCCTCACTATCTCGCTGGACAACCTCAGCTCGGGGCTGGCGACATCGGCGTTCGTCGCTTACCTGTCGAGCCTCACCAACCTGAAGTTTTCCGCCACCCAATATGCGCTGCTCAGTTCCATCATGCTGCTGCTGCCGCGCTTGCTGGGCGGCTATTCCGGCGTGGTGGTGGAGAAGTTCGGCTACCACAACTTCTTTCTGATCACCGCCCTGCTGGGTATTCCGACGCTGGTGATGATCATTCTGCAGTGGAACCGAGAACTGCGCACCGCGAAAACCGAGGCGCAGACAGAGGCCCCCGGTATCGAAAAGCCCTGATCGCTGGCTAAACCATCAAGGATCCCCATTGAACACTGAAAACAAACGCAGCCCTGTTCCACTGATCCTGATAAGCCTGGGCATCTGGCTGCCGATCATTTACGCCGCACTGACGTTTTATGCCTCGCAAGGCGCATCGGATCAAACCGGTACTGCATTCGGCGGCATGACCGTCATTCTTGCCCAGGTTGAAATCTTCGCCATTATCTTCCTGCTGGTGTATGCGTTCGCCATAAAACCGTGGAGGCTTTCCAAAAACGTGCGTGCGGTGTTCTGCATCAACGTGCTGGGCGCAGCCTTCGCGGCGATCACGATTATCACGACGCTGGCGAGGATGTAGTGAGCTGCCGTTAGTGGTTAAAAAGCCCCGACGCCGGGGCTTTTTTACGCCTGTCATCATCCCTTTCTTTAAAGTTGCACGTCGCGATCCAAGGCCTGAAATCCGGCGATTTTCTGTCAGTACATTGTTTGTCAGAAATAAACTACAGCGCCCTATGAAATGGCCGACAACCCGCTTGGGCATTGCCCACTACTTTAACTGAGTCCACCCCGTATCTTTGGCTGGCAACGCACGTGCGTGATTTAAAAGTGTGAGCACGGAAAGAAGCGTATAGACTCCCGCCCTCTCTATATCAGCGCCCTGAATCGAAAAGACGCTGGCTTTATATCGGAGCAACACATGTTAAAGGATCTAACAGCGCTTTTTGCGCCACAGAATCGTCGTTTGATCACATTAACGACCGTTGCCCGTGACGAACAGGAACTCCTGCTCGAAGCGTTGAAGGGCACTGAAGGCCTGTCCGAACTGTTCAGCTTCGAGCTGTCGATGATCAGCCGCGATGCCGGCCTGGAACTCAAATCGCAGATCGGCCAGCCGGTACAACTGGCGATAGAGCTGACCACCGGCGAAGCGCGCTACATCAATGGCTATATCAGTGAATTCAGCCTGCAGGGCAGCGACGGCGGGCTGGCCCGCTACAGCGCCACATTAAGCCCTTGGCTGTGGATGCTCTCGCGACGCATTGACTCGCGGATTTTCCAGGAACAGACAATTGAAGACGTCATCCGCACGGTATTTACCGCCTACGGCGCATTGCCCGACTTCGAGTTCCAGCTCAGCCAGCCGCTCAAGTCGCACAGTTACATCACGCAGTACCGTGAAAGCGATCTGACGTTTGTATTAAGGCTACTGGAACACGAAGGCTTGTTTTTCTATTTCGAGCACAGCGAAGACAAACACACCCTGATCATTCTTGATCACTCTCGGGACCTCTCGCCGCTTTCACAACAGCCCTCGATTCGTTACCACAGTGCATCCATTACCGAGACCGCAGACTCGATTACGGAGTGGCGCAGCCATCGCAGCCTGCAATCAGGGCGCCTGTCCATTCAGACATTCGATTACAAGCAACCGCGTAACCAGCTACCGGTCGGCATGCCGAGCCTCAACGAACAGGGCAACGTGGATTCATATGAAGTCTATGACTTCCTCGATCATTACAGCCACGGCACGTTCAACGATGGCGAGCGCCTGGTACGTCAGCGCCTGGAAGCCATCGAAGTACAGGGCAAAACCTTCACCGGCACCAGTAACTGCCGCGCCATGTACCCTGGCCACACCTTTGAACTGACCCAGCATTTCGATCACGACCAAGGCTCTGCGGAAGATCGCCGCTTTCTGCTGTTATCGGTCAAGCACGAGGGGCGTAACAATTACCTGTCCGATGAGAAGGCAGGTTACGAAAACGAGTTCGTGTGCATTCGCCAAAAGATTCCTTATCGTCATCCGATCACCGTGCCCCGCCCAACCGTTCCCGGCCCGCTCAGCGCCATTGTGGTCGGGCCGGAAGGCGAGGAAGTGTTCACCGATGAACTGGCGCGCATACAGGTCAGGTTCCATTGGCAGCGCGGCGACAGTCTTCCCCAAGGCACCACCTGGCTGAGGGTTGCCATGCCCAGCGCCGGCAGCGGGTTTGGTCATCAGTTCATGCCGCGTATCGGCCAGGAAGTGCTGGTGACCTTTCTGGCAGGCGACATCGACCGGCCTCTGGTTACATCGGTGCTCTACAACAACAATAACCTGCCGCCGCGCTTCAGCAAGGCTTCTGGTTTACCCGGGAATCGCACCCTGTCGGGGATCCGCACCCAGGAACACAAAGGCAGCGGTTTCAACGAATTGCTGTTCGACGACACGCCCGGATCGCTGCGCGCGCGCATGGGCACGACCCATCAGGCCACGGCGCTCAACCTGGGCAAACTGACCGACCCGCGCACGGATGGCACCGCACAGCCACGTGGCAACGGCGCAGAGCTGCGCACCGATGCAGCCATTGCGCTGCGTGCAGCGCAAGGCATGTTGCTGACCACCTATGCGCGCACCGACGCAAAAGGCTCGCAACTGGACCGCGAAGAGCTGCTCAAACTGCTGGCCGAGTGCGGTGAGCTGTTCAAATCCCTTGGCGAAACCGCTGCCGCTCGCGGCGGTCAGGCGGTCGATGTCAAAGGCATCGAAGCCTTGCGCCAGTCGCTGGATCAGTGGCCCGCGCCGGACGGCAACGGCCTGGGTGACCCGGTACTGGCCATGACCGCCGCAGCCGGTATCGCCAGCGCCACGCCGCGCTCGCAGGCTCACTACGCCGGGGAAAATCACGACACCACTGCGCAAGACAACCTGCAATTGACCAGCGGCGCCGCCATGCACCTGCAAGCGGGCAAAGGGCTGTCGGCCTTCGCCCAGGACGCAGGCATCAGCGCTATCGCCAACCGGGGCAAAGTGCTGGTGCAGGCTCAGGAAGACGACATCGCGCTTAACGCCCAGAAAAACCTGCACGTCTCGGCCGTCGAAGGCGAAGTGGTCATCACAGCGCCGACCATTCGCCTGGTCGCCGATGACGGCAGTTACATCAAGATTGGCGGCGGCGTCGAGATCGGCTCGCAAGGCAAGGTCACCGTGCATGCCAGCGAACACGACTGGATCGGCCCCAAGACCGACAGTGCGTCGATCCCCTCTTTCGGCCGCGACCCCGCCGCCCAACAGGTCACCTTCCACTACCCCGGACACAGCGAAGAAAGCCCGCGGGCAGCGGCGGCCCATTCTTATGAAATCAAACTGGAAGATGGCAGCACAGTGAAAGGGCTAACGGACTCAAGCGGACTGACAGAGCGAGTGGAACGCGAAATGATGCATCAGGCACAGGTATCGGCATTGCGCAGCGGCACACCCAAAGGCGGTGCCCAATGAACGGTGCCGATGAGTACGCCGTTGCCCAAGGCAACACACGCCTGATCCCCAACCTCAACACCACCAGCAAAATGGAAGTGCCCGCCGACCTGCCCGGCGTGGTGATCTTTCTGCATGGTGTGAATGACCCGGGGGCGTCGTACAGCATGGTGGAGACAGGGTTGTGTCAGGGAGTGAATGAGCGGCTGGATCGGCCGGATTTGGTGCCGGGGCGGTATGGGGCTAAGTACGACGTCGCGAAGAAAAAACTAAGAGCCAAACAAGACTTGGGAGATCAAGATAAACAGCTGCTCGACGACCCAGACACCTACCTTTATAAGCGCGATACGGCCGACCCGAAAACTCACAGCCTGCTCATTCCTTTTTATTGGGGGTATCGGGCCGACCCCGGCGAAATCAGTCGAGACAAGAACAACAACCCCACAAAACTGCGCGACCAGTATCAAGACATACAGGGCAATCGCCTGGACCGACACTTTGGCAAGGCCGGTGGTTATTTTGTCAATGCCACCAATAACCTGCTGGAAATGTATGACAAGGGCCTGCCGCTAACCATGCGCCTTAAGATTGCCCGACTCGCGCTGCCCAACACCCATTTTATGGGGGATAACCCACATCGACGTTATTACGTGCTGGCTGCTCATCGGCTCGCGATGATGGTAAAAGAGATACGCCGGGTCTCTCCCGACGAAACCATCACGATCATGGCGCATAGTCAGGGCACGTTGATTACCCTGCTGGCCCAAGCACTGCTGGTGGACGGGGGGCATCGTTGCGCGGACACGATCATCATGGTGGACACGCCCTACTGCCTGTTCCCGGAAGTTACTCCCAAAGATCAAGACACACTAACCACGCTGACCCGCATTGTGGCACAGGTGACTCAGGCACCCCATACTCAGCCGCCGCTATCAGACCTGCGCAACACTGCAACCTATTGCGGACGAAGCGGCCCTCAGTGGTCGCCTACACAAGGTACGCGCCTGGACAGTGACCGTAACATGACGGTATTCCCCGAACGCGATAACCGCGGCAAGGTGTACCTGTATTTCTGCCCGGACGACACCACCGTCGCACTGGATGACGTCAGAGGCATCGGTACGTTTGGGGTGTGGGATACGCACGGTAAGGATAGCGATCGCAACCCTATGGCTGAATTGAAAGCCGTGCGCTTTTATCAACGCATGTGGACCAAGCGCTACCGTAACGATTCTCCGGTCATGGTTGGAAAGCCTCCAGGTTATGACCTGTTGCGCGCTAAAAACGAATCTCGTTATGCCGGAGACAGTTGGTTCGCAGGGCTTCTTTCGAAAGGCCCGACAGAAGAAGGGCATAGGATACTGATCAACGCTGAACAGCTGTACCCGCCCCACGCCCCCAAGATGTTTGGTGGGGAGGAGGAAAAGGGCACTCCGACCACGTCGGGTCTTGACAGGCCGGACGATGCCAACAAAGCCTCTGCCGTGGGTAACCCAAGGGCCAAGCTCAGATGGCACTTTGTGCGCAACCACACTGGATCGATAGATCTGGAGCGAGAGCTCGCAGAATGGAATATGGGCAAAGCGCCAGGTCAACAGACCCGCATAATACGCAAACGAAGATTGACAGGCGACGGCGCACCGAAACCTTCGGATACTTACGAAATACTACGAGAGGACACGCCGGACGAAATACGTGAGTTCATGGATGAAAGCAATTCGACCGAGGTGCTGGACTTCAATAGCTATCACTCGGGTCTGTTGCGAAGCCCGGAAAACCATCAATGGGTAACGGCGATGGATATCGCGATTGGTCAGGCGAAATGCCTGGACGACCCGGCGATGCGTGATGTGCTGGTGGCGATTGCGGACTGGAAAATGGATAAAGAAATATTCGAAAAAATTGAAAAATCAACTGGCTGGGCTCGATTGAGCGGCGAAGCACAGTTACTGGTAAGTGCCTGTCATGAATATTACGAATACGGAAAATTCCCCCCCTCAAGTCTAGTGTCGCTGACTCCGCCCTCGCTGATCACAAGCACTTCTAAAACAGAGGTGAATCAGTGAAGAAGCAACAACCTAAAGCATCACTACGACCGAAGCTGAAGCCTTATCTCTGGATAACCGGAATACTGTTGACGCTGTGGCTAGGGTTCGTCCTCCTTGTCCATTTCAAAGCACAGGAAAACAATATGGAAATTCGTGATATAAACTCGGCTACCCGCTGGGGTATTGCCGCAATTTGGGGTATTACACTTTTGACCTACAGCGGTCATTGGTGGGGCAAGGCAGTCGCACATGAAAAAGCCGAGCTAGTGGCCTACAAAACGAAAGTAATGACTCAAGCGTCTGAACAACAGGAAGCGCAAAAAAGAAATTATTCACTAGAAATACGTGGAACTGGTATAGCTGTTCATCACTGGCATCAATCTTCGATTTGGCGAGAATTAGAAAAAAAGAACAACAACTTTAAATCAATATATTCGTCAACACCTAAGGATTACGATTCAGACCTAAGTTCTCGAGAAATCACTAGAACAATTAACACACGAGTCGCGTTCCAGCACTCAGCTGGAGAATCTGTCGCGTATTGGCCTGTCCCAACATTTGCGATCGCGCCTCCTAAACAACCCACAGACACGGGGGCAGCAGACAATATAGTCAGTGGCCGAAATGCTGCGACTTTAGGTGTCTCGCTTTTTTTGTGGCAAGACTCCGAGAATACACTCCATGCTCAAAGCATGATTGAACGCTTTTTTCAGTTTTTTGATAAAAATCCGCAGGTGCCCCAAGCTTTGATAATAAGCAGGGACGGTGACGTGACGCGTAACGGCTTACGCGTTGCCGGTACTCCCGGACTGCAAAATGCTCAAGTCGTACCTACGGTGTTTGAGAGCATGACCGGGCTACTGGTCAGTCGCTCGGATCGGGTGGATCGCTATATCCGCCCTTATGCCCTTAATGAAGCTGAGGATAATCAGAACAAGAATACCGATCTAGGCAAGCTTTGGGCTTTTTATTGGAATCGTGACGACGCATTCATGGAGCAATATAAAAATGAACAAAGAGCCAAGGGCGTTTTAATTCCAAAATCTCCAGGCACCATGTCCACCGCCTACTGGCAATCCCAACTCCCCACCCTCTGGAAAACCATCAGCAACCGTGGCCCTGGCAATTTCGAGCCCTCCCCTTGGCTGCCCATCCGTTGGGGTCAGCATCAGGTCAAGGAGTTCGACGCTGCGCCGGTGCTCGGCTATCTGCATCGCCCAATCAAGGCGTCCATGCAGGATGAGAACGGCAAACGCCTGAAACCGGCCTTGCAGGCCAAAGCGTTGCAAGCAGCGTGGGTACAAGCACTGGACACTCTGCCCGAAGGCCAGAAACCTGCGCGGGTGTTCTACGACAGCACCAACAACCCGGAAGCGGAAATTGCTCTGAACAACGCGCTGCACGACCTGAACAAGGACGGCCACGGTCTTGAGCTGGGCAATGTCGAAGAGGGTTACGACATCGGTCGCCGGCTGGGTAATACCGGGGTCAGCGGTGCGCTGGTCGAGATCAACCTGGCGACCATCGCCAGTTACAAGGACGGCGGCGTCAGTGCGGTGGTCTACGCAGGCACCGATGGCAGCCTGACCGTACAAATGGTCCGCCCGCCTGATGAAGCCCGCAAAGCGAAGAACAGCCAGAACCGAGGCGCAGACCCGTTCACTTTCGGCTCGCCAACCGGCGGGGCACCCGCAGAGTGAGTTATCCCGTCTGCCTGGGCGACGCCACCAGCAGCGGTGGCCAAGTGGTGTCCTGCCAATTGGCAGGCACCCACACCATCAACGGCAAGCCACCGGCCGTGCTGGGCGACAAAGCCACCTGCCCGCTTCACTCTGGAGAATTCGCCTTCATCGAAGGCCACCCCACCCGAAAGCTAAACGGTATCCCGGTGGTGCTGCACGGCCATCGACTGGCGTGCGGTTGTCAGGGTGTGGCCAGCCACGCCATGAATGTGCGCGTGGATTAGGGGATTTCGTGATCAGGTCATGCAGCGGAAGCACAGGAAAACAATATGGAATTGCGTGACATACATTCAGTGACACGATGGGGCATTGCGGCTATTTTTGGCGCTGTTCTGCTGAGCTACAGCGGCCATTGGTGGGGGAAAGCTCTTGCCAATGAAAAACATGAGCTGGCAGCTTACAAATCCCAAGTGATTGCTAAAAATGCTGAGCAAAAGACTACTCAGGCACGAACATACTCACTAGAAATAAGAGGCGTAGGCATAGCAGTCAACGACTGGTATCAATCGTCTGTCTGGCGAGAAGTAGTCGCGAAGAATAACAACTTTGTATCCATATACCCGTCATCTCCCAAGGAATACGATTCCGACCTGAGTTCGCGTGAGCTCACTAGAAGCATAAACACTCGCGTGGCGTTCCAGCACTCCGCTGGAGAATCTGTTGCGTACTGGCCAATACCCGTATTTGCATTAGGACCTCCGAACCTTTACGAGAAAGCATACAAAGCAGCAGGTTTAATCAGTTCTGGTCGTAACAAAGCCACCTTAGGTGTTACCCAGTTTCTTTGGCAAGACGATGAAAGCACTACTCATGCACAGGCCATGATTGAGCGACTATTTCAGTTTTTCGACAATAATCCGAAGGTCCCTCAGGCTCTAATAGCAAGCCGCGATGGCGATGTTACCCGTGATGTTTATCGCAAGCCTGGCGCCCCTGGACTGCAGAACCTCCAGGCAGTACCCACAATATTCGAAAGTATGACCGGACTATTGGTTACCCGCTCCGATAGAGTGGATCGCTACATTCGCCCTTACGCCACCAACGAAGCTGAGGATAACCAAAATAAAAACACAGACCTAGGCAAGCTTTGGGCTTTTTACTGGGAACAGCCGCGAAAGTTTAGAAAAATATATGAGGATGCAGAAAAGGCCAAAGGAGTTAAAGCTCCGCTCGCCCCTGGCACTATATCGACCGCCTACTGGCAATCCCAACTCCCCACCCTCTGGAAAACCATCAGCAACCGTGGCCCTGGCAACTTCGAACCCTCCCCTTGGCTGCCCATCCGCTGGGGTCAGCATCAGGTCAAGGAATTCGATGCTGCGCCGGTGCTCGGCTATCTGCATCGCCCGATCAAGGCGCCCATGCAGGATGAACAGGGCAAGCGCCTGAAACCTGCTTTGCAAGCCAAAGCGCTACAAGCCGCCTGGGTGCAGGCGCTGGATACGTTGCCAGAAGGGCAGAAACCTGTGCGGGTGTTCTATGACAGCACCCACAACCCGGAAGCGGAAATTGCTCTGAACAACGCGCTGCACGACCTGAACAAGGACGGCCACGGTCTTGAGCTGGGCAATGTCGAAGAGGGTTACGACATCGGTCGCCGGCTGGGTAATACCGGGGTCAGCGGTGCGCTGGTCGAGATCAACCTGGCGACCATCGCCAGTTACAAGGACGGCGGCGTCAGTGCGGTGGTCTACGCAGGCACCGATGGCAGCCTGACCGTACAAATGGTCCGCCCGCCCGATGAAGCCCGCAAAGCGAAGAACAGCCAGAACCGTGGCGCAGACCCGTTCACCTATGGTTCGCCTTAACGGTCACTGCACCCTCAATTGGAACAAGGAAGAAATATGTACACGCGTTTTTGTCAGGCCGTCGTACGGATGCATTTAGTCGCCGGGATGGTTCTATTGGCGGGCTGTACGCAAGAGTCCGTGTCCCCGTGTGACGAGTTGATGGGGGACTACGCTACAAAGCCCAAGAATCAGCCAAGGATTCGTATCGAGAAAAGCGGCGAGAATTTCTTGTTCACGCATCGCGAATCAGGCGCACAGGTCAGCGAACCACTCACGCCGTTACCTACCGCCGAAATAGTGGAAATGTTTGAAGGCAAGATAGTCCCGCCTCGCTGCATTCTCACCGCGGATGGCATGAAGATAATGAAGCTCCCCGCTGGCAGCGGCGTTAATCCCACCGAGGATCCCGATCGAAAACTTTCGCAATATCCCGAGCCTACCCCCTTCCTCATGGGCATATCTGCGGGAGTAGCGGCCGTACTGGGTCTTTACCCGGTACCTCATCAAGAAACACTCAAGGATATCGACGAGGAAGATGAGGACGACGACGGTTACATTTACAGCAAATAGCATACTGTTCGTGCAGGAGAGACAGTCATCGACCATGGAAATAGTCTTTTCCTGAACCTGCAAATAAAGAAAAGCCCCGACTCTCACAAGCCAGGGCTTCCTCTTACCGCACCAACCTCTACTCCTGAACCACCCGCAGCATGCGCTGCGGCGCAGGTATCTCGATGCCTGCGTCCTTCAAGCGGTCACGCGCTTCGATGTTGAACATCGAGGTCACGTCGCCCATGTCGCCAGTGCTGGTCCAGACGCGCAGCGACAGGGTGATGGCGTTTTCGCCCAGCGCAGCGACCACGGCCTGCGGGGCGGGATCTTTGAGCACGCGTGGGTCGTCCGCCATGTCCAGCAGGACCTGCAGTGCCTTCCTCAGATCCGCATCGTGGCTAACGCCGATGTCGAAGGTGATCTTGCGGGTCGGCTGGCGGTTGGTATTGGTGATGATGCCGTTGGACAGGTTGCCGTTGGGAATGATCACGGTGCGGTTGTCACCGGTGCGCAGGACGGTGTGGAAGATCTGGATGTTGTCGACGGTTCCCGATACACCCTGAGCCTCGATCCAGTCGCCTATGCGGAACGGACGAAACAGCAGAATCAGCACGCCGCCCGCGAAGTTCGCCAGGCTGCCCTGCAAGGCCAGACCGATGGCCAGGCCGGCAGCACCGATGGCGGCCACGAACGAGGTGGTTTCGACGCCGATCATCGACGCGACGCTGACCACCAGCAGAATTTTCAGAATGATATTCGCCAGGTTGCTGACGAAGCCCTGCAAGGCCAGATCGGCGTTGCGCAGGGCCAGCAGGGCGCCGAGCTTGCCGGTCAGCCGGTTGATCAGCCACCACCCCAGACACAGCGTTACCAAGGCCAGCAGCAAACGGCTGCCGTACTCCATGATCATCGGAATCCACGCCTGCGACGCTTGCCACAGATGACCGACTTCAGCATTTAAATCCATCGTTATCCCCATTACCCCTTACGAACCGATATCAAATCGCACTCAAGGCGATTCGGACTGACCGGGAAACACAGGGGTTCCCCGCAGCCCGGTGCAAATGTTCAGTCACGGAAGTTGTTGAATTGCAACGGCATGTCCGCATCATAAGCGCGCAGTGCAGCGATGGCTTCTTGCAAGTCGTCACGCTTCTTGCCGGTCACCCGAACCTGCTCGCCCTGAATGGCGGCCTGGACCTTGAGCTTGGCTTCTTTGATGTGAGCCACGATTTTCTTCGCCAGCTCCTTGTCGATGCCTTCGCGCAGCGTGGCTTCCTGCTTCATCAGCTTGCCGGACGCATACGCGTCTTTGACTTCAAGGCACTTGGCGTCGATTTTGCGTTTGACCAGCGCCAGTTTGAGGATCTCGATCATGGCTTCCAGCTGAAAGTCCGCTTCAGCAGTCAACGTGATGGTCAGTTCCTTGAACTCGAACGTGCCTTTGCCTTTGAGGTCGTAGCGACGATCCAGCTCTTTGATGGCGTTGTCGACGGCATTCGTGACTTCGTGTTTATCCAATTCGGACACTACGTCGAACGAGGGCATGTATGTTCTCCAGATAAACGGCGTGCGCACATGGATCGGGCACGCATGACTTGACGGTATGAAAGAACGCTCATTATAACGAGACTTTTCCTGCGTTCACTGTGAGCCTTGCATGCACATCCTTGTTTTCATCTTCAGCAGACCCCTTCAGCCCGTGATCGTGCCGCTCTGATGGCCGTGATCTGGCATGTACTCGGCGCGGGCAGCCTGGGCTGCCTGTGGGCAACGCGTCTGACTCGGGCGGGTCTGCCGGTACGCCTGATACTGCGCGACGCTGACCGGCTGGCGGCGTATCACGCCAATGGCGGCTGCGTGACGCTGATCGAGAGCGACGTGGCCGTGCCCTACCCGGTCGAAGCACAGACGGCCGCGCATGACGAACCCGTCGAGCGTCTACTCGTTGCCTGCAAGGCTTATGACGCTGAACGCGCAGTTGCGCAGCTGGCTTCACGCCTGACAAAAAATGCCGACGTGATCCTGCTGCAAAACGGGCTGGGCAGTCAGGACGCGGTCGCGGCGCAGATCCCTCACTCACGCTGCATTTTTGCCTCCAGCACCGAAGGCGCGTTTCTGGAGTCGGACTGGCGCGTCAGGTTCGCCGGTCACGGTTTTACATGGCTGGGCGATGCGGCGAACCCGGCCGCGCCCTCACTCTTGCAGGATTTGCGCAACAGCCGTATTCCCCATGAATGGACGCCGGACATCCTGACCCGCCTGTGGCGCAAGCTGGCGCTCAATTGCGCCATCAACCCGCTGACAGTCTTGCACGCATGCCGTAATGGCGGCTTGCTGGAGCATGGTTGCGAGGTCATGACACTCTGCGCCGAGCTGGCCGGGCTGTTGGAATGCTGTGGCCAGCCAGCCGCCGCACTGGGGCTGCACGATGAGGTGCTGCGCGTCATCCACGCGACCGCAGCCAATTACTCATCCATGTATCAGGACGTCGCTCATGGGCGGCGAACCGAAATCAGCTACCTGTCGGGCTACGCCTGCGCAGCGGCAGCACGCCATCGCTGTCCGGCACCGCACCTGCAGCAATTGCAGACGCGTCTGACAACTCATCTGGCAAGCAAAGGTTTGCGTACTGACTAGCCCGCGCTACCCTGCTCGCACCACTCGTCAATGCGATTTGCCCCATGCCCTTGCGCCAACGCCTGGAAAACCTGCCAGTAGGCCAGAAACTGCTGGCGGCTCTGCTGATTCTGATGACCACCGTGCTGCTGGTCGCCAACCTGACCTTCATCAGCGCCGCCTACTACATCTCGCAGGAAGCGATGGCGCCGCAGGCCTTGCAGACCATCGGCCGGCTGATCAGCAGCGCCAACCTCAATGAACGGGCCTTGTACTCACCGAACGAGGCGCGTGCGCTGCTCAAAGAGCTGAGAAGCTACGGACCCTTGCGTGCGGCGGCCCTGTATGACAACGACGGCGAGCGGCTTGAACAGATGCACCAGGGTGAAGGCCTTGATCTGCCCAGGCATTTCAAAGACCTGGACAACTGGCGCCTGACCGAATTTCGCAGCACGCAGGTCATCACGGTGCCTAAAGGTGACGAGCCGCCGGGGCATCTGCTGCTGGTCGCCAGCAGCGAGCTGCCGCCCGCGTTCTACACCGGCACATTGACCGCCAGCCTGGGCATTCTGGTGTTCAGCGTGCTGCTGTGGTTGGTGGTTGCGCGGCAGATACGGCGTTTGATCACCGAGCCCATCTATCAATTGGAAGAACTGTCGCGGCGCGTCACCCGAGAAGAAAACTACGCGTTGCGCGCAGCGCCCGGCAACGAGGATGAAATCGGCAGTCTGGCTGAAGCGTTCAATACCATGCTGTCGCGTATCGAGGCGCGTGAGCAGCAACTCAAACGCGCCCGTGACGACTCCCAGGAAGCTTACGATCAGGCGCAAGGTCTGGCCGAAGAAACCCGTCACACCAACCGCAAGCTGGAGCTGGAAGTTCAGGTGCGCAGCAAGATCGAGAAGAAGCTCACCGGTTTTCAGAACTACCTCAACAGCATCATCGACTCGATGCCTTCGGCCATGATTGCGCTGGATGAGCAGCTCTATGTCACACAGTGGAATCAGGAAGCCACGGCGCTGTCCGGCACCACGCTGGACGAAGCGTTGAACCAGCCGATTTTTCTCGCGTTCGAACCGATGCGTTCGTTTCTGCCGCAGATCAAACACACCGTCGAACGGCACAGTGTGACCAAGATCGAGCGAGTGACCTGGATCAAGAATGAAGAAGCCCGCCACTACGCGTTGACGTTCTACCCGCTGACCGGTGATGCCGGGCGCGGCGTGGTGATCCGGATCGATGACATCACCCAGCGTATTTCGCTGGAAGAAATGATGGTGCAGTCGGAAAAGATGCTGTCTGTCGGCGGTCTGGCGGCGGGCATGGCCCACGAAATCAACAACCCGCTGGGCGCCATTCTGCATAACGTGCAGAACATCCGACGCCGCCTGTCCCCTGAACTGCCGAAGAACATCGAACAGGCCGAAGCGGACGGTATTGATCTGGCAGTGGTCAATCATTACCTCGAAAACCGTGAGGTGCCGAAGCTGCTCGACGGCATCCAGCAAGCGGGGGCCAGAGCCGCGAAAATCGTCAGTCACATGCTCAATTTTAGCCGTCTGAGCAGCCGCCAACTGTCGGCCTGCGACCTGCCGGGGCTGATCGACCAAGCGGTGGAGATCGCCAGCAACGACTTCGACCTGACCATCGGTTTCGACTTCAAGGGCCAGCACATCATCCGCCAGTTCGACCCGGAGCTGGGCCCTGTGCCGTGCATCGCCAATGAGCTGGAACAGGTGCTGCTGAACCTGCTGAAAAACGCCGCTCAGGCCATTCACCAACGGCCCGAAAGCGATGAGCCGGGACGCATCATCCTGCGTACCCGCCTCAACCCGCCCTGGGCCGAAATTCAGGTTGAAGACAATGGCATCGGCATGTCGGAGAACGTTCGCAAGCGCACGTTCGAGCCGTTCTTCACCACCAAGGAAATCGGCCAGGGCACCGGACTGGGTCTGTCGGTGTCGTACTTCATCATCACCAACAATCACAAAGGCCAGATGGAGGTGCAGTCCTCCCTCGGCATGGGCACCTGCTTTACGCTGCGTTTGCCGCTGATAGCCAATCAGGCCAATGTGCAGCAGCAGGTTATTTCGAAGTCTTGATCAGGAGCCATATCAATGGGCTTTCGTTTGTCGAAGATTTACACACGTACCGGCGACACCGGAGAAACCGGGCTGGGCGACGGTCGCCGGGTACCCAAAGACCACCCGCGTGTCGAGGCCATCGGTGAAGTCGATACGCTCAACAGCCAGATCGGGCTGTTGCTGGCCGGGCTGATTGATGAGGCTCAGCGGGTTCCGGGTCTCAATGAAGTGATCGACGTACTTGCCCCCTGCCAGCATCGGTTGTTCGACCTTGGCGGAGAGCTGGCGATGCCGACTTACAAGGCGCTGAACAGCGCAGAAGTCGAGCGACTGGAAGCCGCCATAGATGTGTGGAACGAAGAGCTGGGGCCACTGGAAAACTTCATTCTGCCCGGAGGTTCGACGTTGATAGCCCAGGCACATATCTGCCGCAGCCTGGCGCGTGGTGCCGAACGGCGTTGTCAGCATCTGAATGCGGTGGAGCCGCTGGAAGGCGCAGGCCTGGCGTACATCAACCGACTGTCGGACCTGCTGTTTGTTGCTGCGCGACTGATTGCCAGACGGCAAGGCATCGCAGAAATACTCTGGCAGCCAGCGCCCAAACCGGTGTGACACCAAGCCAAAATAGCTGCGCGACGCAGTAGCTGTGTGGGAGCGAGCTTGCTCGCGAAGGGGCCGGTGCAGCCATCAAAATAAGGCATCTGGATCGACGTCTTCGTGAGCAAGCTCACTCCCACAGGAATCCGTAACCGCCGTGCCGACGCATAAAGCGTGGGGAGCGAGCTTGCTCGCGAAGGGGCCGGTGCAGCCATCAAAATAAGGCACCTGG
>NZ_MTSB01000019.1 GCF_002093745.1 Pseudomonas graminis | reverse complement strand
AGCCCATCGCAGCCGTCGTAACCTCCTGAAGCTCCCACGCCCTCCGGGCAGAAGCCCACAGTGTTGGGCTCAATACTCAATAATTGGGCTCAATAAATGTAGGAGCGAGCTTGCTCGCGAACTGCCGGGAACCGGCAGCAAAGCCAGTGCATACGGTGCATCAGGCACAGCCGAGATGGCCTGTTTCAGGGCCGCTTCGCAGCCCATCGCAGCCGTCGTAACCTCCTGAAGCTCCCACGCCCTCCGGGCAGAGGCCCGCAGTGTCGGTCTCAATAAATGTAGGAGCGAGCTTGCTCGCGAACTGCCGGGAACCGGCAGCAAAGCCAGTGCATACGGTGCATCAGGCACGGCCGAGGTGGCCTGTTTCAGGGCCGCTTTCGCGCAGGCAATAAAAAACCGACCCTGAGGTCGGTTTTTCAACAAGCGGGTCGCTTAGGCTGCAGCAGCAAGGCTCAGTGCCTTGATGTGACCGTTCAGACGACCTTTATGGCGAGCAGCTTTGTTCTTGTGGATGATGCCTTTATCGGCCATACGGTCGATAACCGGCACTGCCAGAACATAAGCAGCTTGCGCTTTTTCAGCGTCTTTTGCGTCGATGGCTTTAACTACATTCTTGATGTAGGTACGAACCATGGAACGCATGCTGGCGTTGTGGCTGCGACGCTTCTCAGCCTGTTTTGCACGTTTTTTGGCGGAAGGTGTGTTGGCCACCGTCGAGCTCCTCGAAAGACTTTGTGAAATAGCAAACAAAATAGGCCGCGAATCATGCCGATGAGTTGAAGTCTTGTCAAGGGCAGTTAAGGTGATCCGCTGAGTGGTTGCTACATTTGACCGGAGGATTTATTTCCGGCCTGTGACCTGTAAACTCGCGGCCTTTGCTTCGGGCGTTTTTGCGGCGCGAAGTATCGCATAAACGGCTGGCTTAATCGCCCATCCTTTGCCAAGGCGCATAATTCTTTCAATGAATCTACTCAAGTCACTCGCCGCCGTCAGCTCTATCACCATGGTTTCCCGGGTTCTTGGCTTTGTCCGGGACACCATCATTGCGCGCACTTTCGGCGCCGGAATGGCAACGGATGCGTTTTTCATCGCCTTCAAACTGCCCAATCTGCTGCGTCGGATTTTCGCAGAGGGTGCCTTTTCCCAGGCATTCGTGCCGATTCTGGCCGAATATAAAAGCCAGCAGGGCGAAGAGGCGACGCGCACCTTCGTGGCCTATGTCACCGGGCTGCTGACACTGGCGCTCGCATTGGTGACGCTGCTGGGGGTGATTTTTGCGCCCTGGGTGATCTGGGCCACGGCGCCCGGCTTTGCCAACACGCCGGAAAAGTTTGCGCTGACCTCCGATCTGCTGCGCGTGACCTTTCCTTATATATTGCTGATTTCTCTGTCATCGATGGCGGGCGCGATCCTCAACACCTGGAACCGCTTCTCGGTGCCGGCGTTCGTGCCGACGCTGCTCAACGTCAGCATGATCTTCTTCGCGCTGTTCCTGACGCCGTACTTCGATCCGCCGGTGATGGCGCTCGGCTGGGCGGTATTGGTCGGCGGCTTGCTGCAGTTGCTTTATCAACTGCCACACCTGAAAAAGATCGGCATGCTGGTGCTGCCGCGACTGAACCTGCGGGATACCGGCGTCTGGCGGGTAATGAAGCAGATGCTGCCTGCCATCCTCGGCGTTTCCGTCAGTCAGATTTCTCTGATCATCAACACGATATTTGCTTCGTTCCTTGTCGCCGGTTCAGTGTCCTGGATGTACTACGCCGACCGCCTGATGGAATTGCCGTCCGGTGTGCTGGGCGTTGCGCTGGGGACGATCCTGCTGCCGATCCTGTCCAAAACCTACGCACAGCGTGATCGCCAGGAGTATTCGCGGATTCTCGACTGGGGCCTGCGCCTGTGTTTCGTGCTGGTTCTGCCTTGCACGCTGGCGCTGGGGCTGCTGGCCGAGCCGTTGACCGTTTCGCTGTTCCAGTACGGCAAGTTCGATGCGTTGGACGCGGCCATGACCCAGCGTGCGCTGGTCGCCTATTCGGTCGGTTTGCTGGGTATCATTCTGATCAAGGTGCTGGCCCCCGGCTTTTATGCTCAACAAAATATCCGCACCCCGGTGAAAATTGCGGTCTTCACCCTCATAGTGACGCAGCTGCTCAACCTGGCGTTCATCGTGCCGTTGCAGCACGCGGGCCTGGCATTGGCCATCAGCGTGGGGGCCTGCATCAACGCGGGGCTGCTGTTCTGGCAATTGCGCAAGCAGGATCTGTTTCAGCCCCAGCCTGGCTGGGCGAAGTTCCTGTTCAAACTGGTGATTGCCGTGGGTGTGATGTCGGCTGTTTTGCTGGGGCTGATGCACTTCATGCCCGCCTGGGACGAAGGGCATATGCTTGAACGCTTCCTGCGCCTGGGTGCATTGGTGGCAGCGGGCGTAGTGACCTATTTTGCAATGCTTCTGCTGTTGGGTTTTCGCTTGAAGGATTTTGCCCGCAAGGCCGTTATGTAGGCCGCGTCGCAAGGAGTGGTTATCCGTTTTATTCGCGACACACCGAGAACGTTGACCCGCTCTTGGCGTGTTGCCTGTCGTCCACGGCCGTGTGTGGTTATAATCGGCCACTTTATGAGCAAGAAGTGCGTTATGCAGCTGGTTAGAGGCCTTCACAACCTGCGCCCCGAACATCGGGGCTGCGTCGCCACGATTGGCAATTTCGACGGCGTTCACCGCGGCCACCAGGCAATCCTGGCGCGTTTGCGCGAGCGAGCCGTCGAATTGGGTGTGCCCAGCTGTGTGGTGATCTTCGAACCGCAGCCGCGTGAGTTCTTCGCACCGCAGACCGCTCCGGCCCGTCTGGCGCGTTTGCGCGACAAGCTCGAGCTGCTGAAGGCCGAGGGTGTTGACCGGGTGTTGTGCCTGTCTTTCAATCAGCGCCTGAGCAAACTCAGCGCCGCCAGCTTTGTCGAAACCGTGCTGATCGACGGTCTGGGCATTCAGCACCTTGAAGTGGGCGATGATTTCCGTTTCGGCTATGACCGGGTCGGCGACTTCGACTTCCTGCAGCAGGCCGGCACAGCCTGCGGGTTTACCGTAGAAGCGGCGCAGACCGTTGAAATCGATGGTATCCGTGTCAGCAGTACCAAAGTGCGTAAAGCCCTGGCTGCGGCGGATTTTGCCTTGGCCGAGCGTATGCTCGGTCGCCCGTTCCAGATAACCGGACGGGTATTGCATGGCCAGAAACTGGCGCGTCAGTTGGGTACGCCCACTGCCAATGTGCAGCTCAAGCGTCGTCGCGTGCCGTTGAGCGGGGTTTACCTGGTCAGCATGGACATCGACGGCACGCCTTGGCCGGGTGTCGCCAACATCGGCGTACGTCCGACGGTGGCGGGTGATGGCAGTGCTCACCTTGAAGTGCATCTTCTGGATTTTGCCGGCGACCTTTACGGCCGGCGTTTGACGGTGGCTTTCCACCACAAGCTGCGTGATGAGCAGCGTTTCGCCTCACTGGAGGCGCTCAAGACGGCGATCAATGCGGACGTCGCTGCCGCCCGTGCCCATTGGCATGGCCAACCGCTAAACAAGAGCCTGAAATGACCGACTACAAATCCACGCTAAACCTTCCGGACACCGCCTTCCCTATGAAGGCCGGCCTGCCCCAGCGCGAGCCGCAAACTCTGCAGCGCTGGGACAGCATTGGCCTGTACCAGAAGCTGCGCGAGATTGGCAAGGATCGTCCAAAGTTCGTTCTGCACGACGGCCCTCCGTACGCCAACGGCACTATTCACATCGGTCATGCGGTCAACAAAATTCTCAAGGACATGATCCTGCGTTCCAAGACGCTGTCGGGCTTCGATGCCCCGTACGTGCCGGGTTGGGATTGCCACGGTCTGCCGATTGAACACAAGGTCGAAGTGACCCACGGCAAGAACCTCTCCGCTGATCGCACGCGTGAGCTGTGCCGTGCCTACGCGGCCGAGCAGATCGAAGGCCAGAAGTCCGAGTTCATCCGTCTGGGTGTGCTGGGCGACTGGAGCAATCCGTACCTGACCATGAACTTCGCCAACGAAGCCGGAGAAATCCGCGCACTGGCCGAGATGGTCAAGGGCGGCTTCGTCTTCAAAGGCCTGAAGCCGGTCAACTGGTGTTTCGATTGCGGTTCGGCCCTGGCCGAAGCTGAAGTCGAGTATCAGGACAAGAGCTCCTCGACCATCGACGTCGCGTTCCCGATTGCCGACGAGGCCAAGCTGGCCGCAGCCTTTGGTGTGGCCTCGCTGGGCAAACCGGCTTCCATCGTCATCTGGACCACCACGCCGTGGACCATTCCGGCCAACCAGGCGCTGAACGTCCATCCCGAGTTCGAATACTCGCTGGTCGATGTCGGCGACAAACTGCTGGTGCTGGCGTCCGAACTGGTGGAAAGCTGCCTGACGCGTTACAAGCTGGAAGGCACGGTCATCGCGACCACCACGGGTCAGTCGCTGGAGCTGATCAATTTCCGTCACCCGTTCTACGACCGTCTGTCGCCCATCTATCTGGCTGAATACGTCGAGCTGGGTGCGGGCACCGGTATTGTTCACTGCTCGCCTGCCTACGGCGTGGACGACTTCAACATCTGCAAACAGTACGGCCTGAGCAACGACGACATCATCAGCCCGGTGCAGAGCAACGGTGTGTATGTCGAATCGCTGGAGTTCTTCGGCGGCCAGTTCATCTTCAAGGCCAACCAGAACATCATCGACAAGCTGGTCGAAGTCGGCAGCCTGATGGACACCGAAACCATCAAGCACAGCTACATGCACTGCTGGCGCCACAAGTCGCCCTTGATCTACCGCGCCACTGCGCAGTGGTTTGTCGGCATGGACAAGCAGCCTGAAAGCGGCGAAACCTTGCGCAAGCGCGCGGTCAAGGCCATTGAAGACACCCAGTTCGTACCGGCCTGGGGGCAGGCGCGCCTGCACTCGATGATCGCCAACCGTCCTGACTGGTGCATCTCGCGTCAGCGCAACTGGGGCGTGCCGATTCCGTTCTTCCTGCACAAGGAAAGCGGCGACCTGCACCCACGCACCGTCGAGCTGATGGAAGAAGTCGCCCGGCGTGTCGAGAAAGAGGGCATCGAAGCCTGGTTCAAGCTGGACGCCAGCGAGTTGCTGGGTGACGAGGCAGCCAAGTACGACAAGATCTCCGACACACTGGACGTCTGGTTCGACTCGGGCACCACGCACTGGCACGTATTGCGCGGTTCGCACCCGATGGGCCATGAAGCCGGCCCGCGTGCCGACCTGTACCTGGAAGGTTCCGACCAGCACCGCGGCTGGTTCCACTCGTCGCTGCTGACCGGCTGCATGCTGGACGACCACGCACCGTATCGCGAGCTGCTGACCCACGGGTTTGTGGTCGACGAGAATGGCCGCAAGATGTCCAAGTCGCTGAACAACGTCGTGGCGCCGCAGAAGGTCAACGATTCGCTGGGTGCAGACATCATGCGCCTGTGGGTTTCGGCGACTGACTACTCGGGCGAAATGGCCGTTTCCGATCAGATCCTGCAGCGCAGCGCCGATGCCTATCGTCGCATTCGCAACACTGCACGTTTCCTGCTCTCGAACCTGTCGGGCTTCAACCCGGCAACCGACATCCTGCCTGCCGAAGACATGCTTGCGCTGGACCGTTGGGCCGTTGACCGCACGCTGCTGCTGCAACGCGAGCTGCAAGAGCATTACGGCGAATACCGGTTCTGGAACGTGTACTCGAAGATCCACAACTTCTGCGTGCAGGAGCTGGGTGGTTTCTATCTGGACATCATCAAGGATCGCCAATACACCACGGCTGCCGATAGCACCGCGCGCCGTTCCTGCCAGACCGCGCTGTTTCACATCTCCGAAGCGCTGGTGCGCTGGATCGCGCCGATCCTGGCGTTCACCGCCGACGAGCTGTGGCAGTTCCTGCCAGGCGAGCGCAACGAATCGGTGATGCTCAACACCTGGTACGAAGGTCTGACCGAAATGCCGGCCGACTTCGAAATGGACCGCGCCTACTGGGAGCGGATCATGGCGGTGAAGACTTCGGTCAACAAGGAAATGGAAAACCTGCGCGCAGCCAAGGCCATTGGCGGCAACCTGCAGGCCGAAGTGACCCTGTACGCCGAAGATTCGCTGGTCGCCGATCTGGCGAAGCTGAGCAACGAGCTGCGCTTCGTACTTATCACCTCGACCGCCAGCGTGGCGCCGTTGGTGTCGGCTCCGGCGGATGCAGTGGTCACTGAAGTGGCGGGCCTGAAACTGAAAGTGGTCAAGTCCAGCCATGCCAAGTGTGCCCGTTGCTGGCATCACCGCGAGGATGTGGGTGTAAACCCTGAGCATCCGGAAATCTGTGGCCGTTGCGTGGACAACATCAGCGGTGCAGGCGAGGTGCGTCATTATGCCTAACGCCTCGTTTGGCCGTCTGGCCTGGCTGTGGTTGAGCGTGCTGGTTCTGGTCATTGACCAAGCCAGCAAGTACTACTTCGAGAACGCGCTGACCCTGTATCAACAGATCATCGTGATTCCGGATTACTTCAGCTGGACCCTGGCCTACAACACCGGGGCTGCCTTCAGCTTTCTGGCGGACGGTGCCGGTTGGCAGCGCTGGTTGTTTGCCCTGATCGCGGTCGTGGTCAGCGCCGTGCTCGTGGTCTGGCTCAAGCGCCTGGGTCGCGATGACACATGGCTGGCTGTGGCGCTGGCGCTGGTGCTGGGCGGCGCGCTGGGTAATCTCTATGACCGCATCGTGCTGGGTCATGTGATCGACTTTATTCTGGTTCACTGGCAGAACCGCTGGTACTTCCCGGCGTTCAACGTCGCCGACAGTGCAATTACCGTTGGTGCGATCATGCTGGCGCTGGACATGTTCAAGAGCAAGAAAACCGGAGAAACCGTCAATGGCTGAACAGTCGTCGACTCAAGGCTCGTCTGACGAGTTGCGTATCGGTCAGAACACGCAGGTCACCTTGCACTTCGCCCTGCGTCTGGAAAACGGCGACACCGTCGACAGCACCTTCGAAAAGGCTCCGGCCACGTTCAAGGTCGGCGACGGTAATTTGCTGCCCGGTTTCGAAATGGCAATTTTCGGTTTCAAGGCGGGCGACAGAAAGACCGTGCAGATTCCACCGGAAAACGCCTTTGGTCAGCCCAACCCACAAAACGTGCAGATCATGCCACGCTCGCAGTTCGTCGGCATGGAACTGTCCGAAGGGTTGCTGGTGATCTTCAACGACGCGGCCAACACCGAGTTGCCCGGCGTGGTGAAAGTATTCGATGACGAGCAAGTCACCATCGACTTCAACCACCCGCTGGCGGGCAAGACCCTGAGCTTCGAAGTGGAAATCTTCGACGTGAAGGCGATTCTGGCTTCCTGATCTCCGCCATCAAGCCCGGCTTCGGCCGGGCTGCTCCGCACATGAGGCACTGCATGCAAATCAAACTCGCCAACCCCCGCGGCTTTTGTGCCGGTGTGGACCGCGCGATCGAAATCGTCAATCGCGCCCTGGAAGTGTTTGGTCCGCCGATCTACGTGCGCCATGAAGTCGTTCACAACAAATTTGTCGTCGAAGACCTGCGCTCGCGCGGTGCGATCTTCGTTGAAGAGCTGGACCAGGTGCCGGACGACGTCATCGTCATCTTCAGCGCCCACGGCGTTTCCCAGGCCGTGCGCACTGAAGCGGCGGGTCGCGGCCTGAAAGTTTTCGATGCGACTTGCCCGCTGGTGACCAAGGTTCATATCGAGGTCGCCCGTTACAGTCGGGACGGTCGCGAATGCATCCTGATCGGCCACGCCGGGCACCCGGAAGTCGAGGGCACCATGGGCCAGTACGACGCCGTCAACGGCGGCGCGATCTATCTGGTTGAAGACGAAGCGGACGTTGCCCGCCTTCAGGTGCGCAACCCCGAGTCTCTGGCGTTCGTGACCCAGACCACGTTGTCGATGGACGACACCAGCCGGGTGATCGACGCCTTGCGCCAGCGTTTCCCGGCCATTGGTGGGCCGCGCAAGGACGACATCTGCTACGCCACGCAAAACCGTCAGGACGCGGTCAAGCAACTGGCCGACGAATGCGATGTGGTGCTGGTGGTCGGTAGCCCGAACAGCTCCAACTCCAACCGCCTGCGTGAGCTGGCCGAGCGCATGGCCACTCCGGCTTACCTGATTGATGGCGCCGAGGACATGCAGCAAGGCTGGTTCGAAGGCGTCGAGCGTATCGGCATCACCGCTGGCGCCTCGGCTCCGGAAGTGCTGGTGCGTGGTGTTATTCAGCAATTGCAGGCCTGGGGCGCCACCGGTGCCGATGAACTGGCTGGCCGCGAAGAGAACATCACCTTCTCGATGCCCAAAGAGCTGCGGGTCAAATCGCTGCTCTGAGGCCACTCAGCCGCACAAGGCTGAGGCCTTCTTTGTATCTTCAAGCCTGACCCTGCCGGTGGCGGCGACTATCACGCGATAGTTGCTGACCGGCTGGCCGCTGGCGCACACATGCAGCGTATCGTTGGTTCTGCCTCGCAAACCGCCCAGACCATTGAAGCTCAACTGCCTGGCACGCTTGCGGCTGCCTGACACCCGACTTTTGCCGTCACTGGCGCGCTCTACAAGTAACGTATCGTTTTCGTCCGGACCTTTGCCATCCGGGTCGAGTATGATCCGCCAGCCATTGCTCCAGTCGTCCTCGATGGCATGAATGGTCACGATCTGATTACGCGTTATCGCGGCGACTCTGGCCGAGCGAATGCCGCTGGCCAGCTCCTGAGCGGTTGCACGCCCTCGACTGGAATCGATCAGTTCTTTGAAAGAAGGTGTTGCGATGTTGGCGAGAATGGCGACCAGTGCGACTACGATCAGTAATTCGACCAGTGTGAACCCGGCATGCTTCATGTGCTTTCCCTCCCTGGAAACCGCTGTTTCAGAACCTTGCGGGCGTTCGTCGTCACAAAACAACCGTACGTCCCGCTATGGATTTTCCTGCGGCATTGCTGCCTTATAGTCGTCAGGCCTAGGAGACACTCAATGCGTTATATAGCCAAGGGATTCAGCCTCATCGAATTGTTAGTCACTGTGTCTCTGGTGGCTATCCTGGCGGCTATCGCTATCCCGAATTTCACCAGCTCCATCCAGAGCAGCAAGGCCGACACCGAAATCAGCGATTTGCAGCGGGCCCTCAACTATGCGCGCCTTGAGGCGATAAACAGGGGAGTGGGGATACGCATCGCGCCAACAGACAAGCAAGCGTGGAATAACGAATTGCAGGTTTATCCGGTTTCCGACACCAGTGCGAAACCCGCTGCGCTTCGCAAGGTTGCGGCGATGAGCAGTGGCGGAACGCTGGCCGCGGATAACAATGTGACGGCCATTGATTTCAATAACCTGGGCGGGCTCAGCGCCCCGGCTACGGCGGTAACCATGACCTACACCCGGGGCACTATCACTAGAACCATGATGATTTGCCTGACGGGCAGAATTGTCCTCGGTGGGGGCTGCGGATGACCTGCCACGTGCGGTATCGCCAGTCCGGCATGACGCTGATCGAAGTGCTGGTTTCGGTCTTGATCCTGGCCATCGGCCTGCTGGGCGCTGCCGCCATTCAGCTCAATGCCCTCAAGTACACCGACAGCTCGACCATGAGCAGCCAGGCCAGCTTTATCGCTTACGACATGATGGACCGCATCCGCGCCAATGTTGACGGCAACTCAAGTGCCAACGGCTCGACCAATGTGCTGGCGACGTATGCCCTGGCGAATCTGGCAGCGGCGCCTGCTGCCAATCTGAATAACGCACGCCAGCAGGATCTTTCTGATTTCAGGGACAACATCATCAATTTTGCAGGCCAGAGCGGCACGGGCAGTATCACTGTCAGCAATGCTCCGGAAGTAACCATCACCATTGGCTGGAGCGATACCCGCGCTGCCAGCGCGAGCAATCAGGCAACAGGAAGCCCTACGGCCACTCCGGCGGCTCCGACACCTCGGAGCTTTACACTGACCTCCCGAATCGGGGTCAACCCATGAGGAATACGTCCAAAGGTTTCGGGCTGGTCGAAATCATGGTGGCGCTGGTCATCGGGCTGGTGGTGAGCCTGGGGATCGTTCAGATATTCTCCGCCTCCCGAGCCACGTATCAGAGTCAGAACTCGGCCGCCCGGATGCAGGAAGACGCCCGTTTCATCTTGAGCAAACTGGTGCAGGAAATCAGGATGACCGGAATGAATGGTTGCCTGAAGCTCGACAGTTCTGCGCCCGTCGCGCCTGCCATCAGCCGGCCTCTTGCGATGGAAAACCAGATACTCTGGGATAACGCGAACCGCAGGTTGACGCTGGTGACCGCTGATATCGGAATCACTGGAAGCTCGCCGACCTGGACCATTATCTCCGACTGCATAACATCGACTCAGCTCTACGTCGGCGCTCGTGCGCCGGCTGCCGGGCAAACCGCTTTTCCCCTGCGGCAACTGGTTTACACGCTTAATGGCACAGACCTGAACATCCAGGCCACTACGGCGGGAAAGACGGAGCCGTTGCTGCAGAACGTCGTCGGGTTCGATGTTTTATTCGGTATGGTGGGCAACCCGATGTCCTACACCCAAACCATTACGCCTGCCAACGCTGTCGATATACGCAGCGTGCTTATCCGCTTGACGTTATCTGACCCGAGCGGGCGGGTTCAGAATCAGCAGTACAGCGTCGTTGCTTATCTGCGTAATCGCTTTTGAACGGGCCGGGCATGAACAAGAACATGCGATTCAACTCGACAGTTGCGTTTCCTGCCAGGCAGCGCGGCATGGTGCTGCTGGTCAGTCTGGTGTTCCTGCTGCTGCTGACGCTGCTGGGCATTTCATCCATGCAGAACGCCACGTTGCAGGAAAAGATGGCGGGCAGCGTGACGGTTCGTAATGTCTCTTTTCAGGCGGCCGAGGCGCAACTGCGTCTCGGCGAGTCGTCGATCATGAAGCCCGATTTTTCAATGGCTTCCTGTACGCCACCTGCCGGCTGCGCCCCGCCGGCTGATTCGACTACAGTGCTGAATCCGGGGATGGGGACTTCTGGCGTGAACTGGATTGGCACAAGCGCTGCGATGTTTGGTATCCAGAATCTGGGCACCACGGCTACGCCCATACGGAGCCCTGCGAATTGCACGGGGTCGGTCACAATGTATCGGGTAACCGCAATTGCCATTCAAGGCACTTCGCGAACGGTGCTGGAGAGTATTTATGGCAATTGCTAGGGCGTTTCGTGGTGGCCTGAAGTTCCTGTATGGCGCGCTGCTGGCGCTGTATCTGGCCAGCCCGGTGTATGCTTTCACTCCCGCGCAAGTCCCCTTGTTGAGTTCCCCGGCAGTGCCGCCCAACCTGATGCTGCTCGTGGACAACTCGGGCAGTATGTACAACATCATCTGGGCGTCGGGGTTTAACCCGACGATCAAACAGTCAGACATCAGTTATTACTCCACCCAATGTATCAGTGGTTTCATCACCGTCCCTTGCCCCTTTTTGAGCACAATATCGGGGGACGATGCATTGTCGCTAGGGGACATCAACGGGGTCAGCATTTTCAACTTTGCGCTGCTGTGTCCGTCTGGAGGTCGTCCTGTCTTTCGCAATAACATTCGCTACTGCCTTGCGCTTCCCGATCCTGCCGGCGGCGGGTTGACGCGTTACACAGCCAACTACCTGTCCTATTTGATTGACCTGGTCCAGCCCAACTCTTCCGGCGTGCGCAATTACCTGAACGGTGTCATCCCCAACGATTACCGTATGAAGGTTGCGAAATCCGTAGCAACCAACCTGGTGACAAACAACTCCTCACTCAGGATCGGGCTGGCCACGTTCAATGATCCCAACAATTTTGATTCGGGGCCTGGGGGCAAGATAGCCAGGATCGTTACAGACCTGGCGCCTGTCGCGCGCACTACTTATCAACCTAACGAGGTCACTCAAGATCAGGCCACTAAAAACAGTGACAACCTCAAATTGGCTATCGCCAACCTGACCCCTTCAGCCAACACCCCGCTGGCGGAAACCTATTACGAGATCACGCGGTATTTTCGCGGGATGTCGCCGTTCTATCAGAGTGGCTCGAACTACGTGAGTCCGATTCAATACCGTTGCCAGAAAAACTACGGTGTCGTTATTACCGATGGCTTGCCGACTTATGACCGGACGTTTCCCACCAATGACCCTGACGATGTTCTGGACACGACCCGCTCGCTGCCCAACTGGGATTTGAACGCCGCCAATGATGGCGACAACCTGTCGGGCGATGGTGAAGGGGATACGCTCTATCTGGACGACCTGGCCAAATTTGCCTATGACATCGACCTGCGTCGTGACGCCGTGACGTCGGGCGGCGACCTGACCGGCAAAAGCTGGGACACCGCCGGTTTCGCGAAACAGAACCTCAGCACATACACCATCGGCTTCACGGCATCGAACCAGATGCTTAACGATGCTGCCAACGATACCCACGGTCATGGCAAATACTTCCAGGCCAACGACAGTTCGGGGCTCAGCTCTGCGCTGGATCTCGCATTGAGCGACATCTACGCCAAAGTAGGCTCTGGCGCAGGGGGCGCGGCAAACTCATCGACGCTTCAGACAGGTACTCAGTTCTATCAGACGCTTTACGATCCGAGCGATTGGCATGGCACTATCAGGGCCTTCAATCTGGATCAGACAACAGGTGCCTTGAGTGCGCCGGTCTGGACGACGGACACGGCTATTGTCACTGGCTCGACGCCGCCGGTATTCGAGTCGTGGAGCACGCTTTCCACGCCGACGAAGATTCCCCTGGAATATGCCAGTTTCAGCCCTGCTCAACAGGCTGCGCTGAATGCGACGTTACCGACCAACGTGACAGGTGAAGAGCTTATCGCCTGGTCCAAAGGGACCGCCAACGCCAAGCTTCGAACACGTACCCGGCTGCTGGGTGACATCGTCAACTCTTCTCTCGGCGCGGCATTGCCTTCGCAAAAAACCGCTTCTGACCTGATAGGTGACACCACCTATACCACGTACCTGGCCACCAAAGCCGCCAAGATGAATTACAGCATTCTGGCCAACGCCAACGACGGATTTTTTAACGTTATCAGCCCAACCGACGGCTCAAGGCGATATGCGTACATGCCCTCGACAGCGCTGACCTCGCTGGCGACCATCGCCTCCACCTCCTATGGATCTGGCGTTCACAAATTCACGGTAGATGGTCAGATTTCAGTGTTCGATACGCAACTGTCCTCGGGTACCGCGTGGCGCACCGTGGCTTATGGCGGTACCGGAGCGGGTGGCAAGGCATTCTTCGCCATCAAGCTATTTGAGGGCACGAGTAACACCGTCAGCGCGCTGTGGGAGGTCAAAGCCCCTGACACGTCCGACGCCAACAATAAATTCAACAATCTTGGTTACACCTATGCAAAACCGGATGTTGCGCGGATGGCGGACGGCACAGGAATTATGGTGGTGGGGAACGGTTACGGCAGCTTCACAGGCAGGGCCTCGCTGTATGTACTGAATGCCAATACCGGGGCATTCATCACCGAGATCCAGACGCCGGTCCTCAACAGCGAAACAGATAACGGGCTCTCTTCAGTCAAACTGCGCGTCAACGCCCAGAACGTGGTTGTGGCTGCGTACGCAGGCGATCTGAAAGGGCGGTTGTGGAAGTTCGACATGAGTGGCGCAGCCGCTTCCAGCTGGAAAGTGGCTTTTGGCGGCGCGCCATTGTTCACCGCACCACGCGGTGCCGCTCAGCCCATCACCGTTCAGCCCTTCGTGCTCGATCACCCGCTCAATGGCAAGATCGTTTATTTCGGGACCGGCAAGTTCATTGAAGTTGCAGACAAGCAAACCACCGCGCTTCAGGACTTCTATGCGATATGGGATGCCGATGCCGGAACGGGCAGCACTGTAGAAGCAAACCTGCAGGCACAAGCGGTCAATGGCAGTGTCATCAGCAACGGCACCACGTATTTCACGTCGACCACCAATGATGTGGACTGGTCCGTCAAAAAAGGCTGGTACATGCCGCTCTCGGCGGTGGCGCCGTACCTGGGCGAGCGGATCATTTACCCGGCGCAGACCAGTCGGGGCCGGATTATCTTCTCGACAGCATCCGTAAACTCCGCCGACCCTTGCGAAAGTACGGGCACCGGGCGCGTCTTTGAGCTCAATGCTGCCACCGGTAGCATGCTTAACTATCAGGTGCTCGACACCAACGGCGATAACAACATCAACAATTCCGACCTGTACGCTGCCGGGCTCGGGTACACGGGTATTCCCGTCGTATCGGCTATCGTGTCGGGTACGGGTGACGGCAATGAAGTGAAGATCATCAACAACTCCACGGGCAACACGCCTGATGTCCTGAAAGAAAAGGGCGGCAGTGGTAACGTTTACCAGCGCATCATGTGGCGACAAATCCAATAGGGAAGCGAATCATGCGAGCGACATCCAGGGGCTTTACGTTGATCGAACTCATGATCGTCGTGGCGATTGTCGGTATTCTGGCCGCCATCGCTTACCCCAGTTACACCGAGTACGTGAAGCGCACCCAGCGCTCGGCCATCGCCAGCTTGCTTTCAGAGCAGACGCAGGCGCTGGAACGCTGGTATTCGCGAAACAACGGGTCTTATGCAAATCTTGTGGGTTTGAGCGGCGGTAACACTTACTACAACATCCTTCCCGTTGTTAACGCTACCGACTTCACCCTGACAGCCACACCGATCGGCGGCACGCTGATGGCAGGCGACAAGTGCGGCAGCTTCGTGATCACCAACACCGGTGCGCGAAGCAACTCAGGCGCGACCACCGGCGTGACCACCAAAGACTGCTGGGGCCGCTGAAACCGTTTTCCTTGTCCAGAGACCAAGATGTCCAAGCAAAAAACAGTCATTGTCGGCGGTGGCGTCATAGGGCTGCTGACCGCCTTCAATCTCGCCTCCGAGCAGGTCAACATTGTGTTGCTGGATCGTTCGGAGGTGGGTCAGGAATCCTCCTGGGCTGGTGGCGGGATTGTTTCGCCGCTCTATCCGTGGCGCTACAGCCCCGCAGTTACTGCGCTGGCGCATTGGTCACAGGACTTCTACCCGCACCTCGCCGAGCGTTTGCTCGCACAGACCGGTATCGACCCCGAGGTTCACAAGACCGGCCTGTATTGGCTCGACCTTGACGACGAGCAGGCTGCGCTTGAATGGGCGGTACGCGCGAGCCGGCCATTGAGCCGCGTCGATGTCTCGGCGGTAAATGACGCTGTGCCAGCGCTGGGGAAGGGGTACTCGCGGGCGATCCACATGGCCGACGTGGCCAACGTGCGCAACCCCCGGCTGGTCAAATCGCTCAAGGCCGCGCTGCTGGCGATGCCGAACGTCGAAGTTCGCGAGCAGTGCGAAGTCAGCGGCTTTGTGCGTGAGGGCAGCAGGATCTCAGGCGTGTGTACGCCGTCAGGTCATGTCACCGGTGATCGGGTGATTCTGGCGGCAGGCGCCTGGAGCGGCGAACTGCTCAAGACCCTTGGCCTGGAGCTGCCGGTCGAACCGGTCAAAGGGCAGATGATTCTCTACCGCTGTGCATCGGACTTTCTGTCCAGCATGGTTCTGGCAAAAGGGCGCTATGCGATTCCGCGTCGCGACGGCCATATCCTGATCGGGAGCACGCTGGAGCACGAAGGGTTCGACAAGACCACCACGCACGCCGCGCTGGAAAGTCTCAAGGCATCGGCCATCGAATTGCTTCCCCAACTGGCCAATGCCGCACCTGTCGCCCAATGGGCAGGCCTGCGTCCCGGCTCGCCCGAAGGCATTCCCTTCATCGGGCAGTTGGCCGGCTTCGACGGGCTGTGGCTCAACTGCGGTCATTACCGCAACGGCCTTGTGCTGGCGCCGGCCTCGTGTCAGCTGATCACTGATCTGTTACTGGGCGGCAAGCCGATCATTGACCCCGCGCCTTACTCACCGGCAGGCCGCCTGCATTTCTGAATGACTGTATTCAGGTGGCCTGTGCCTCTCGCCGACGCTCGCTGCCATCCGGCCTGATCCTGAACCAGATCGAATACATGGCCGGCAGAAACACCAGGGTCAGCACCGTCCCCGCAAATGTGCCGCCGATCAGCGTGTAGGCGAGGGTGCCCCAGAACACCGAATGGGTGAGCGGGATAAACGCCAGAATGGCCGCCAGCGCCGTCAGTATCACAGGGCGCGCACGTTGCACGGTGGCTTCGACCACGGCTTGAAACGGGTCGAGCCCTGCCTGCTCGTTATGGTGGATCTGGCCGATCAGAATCAGCGTATTGCGCATCAGAATGCCGGACAGTGCGATCAGCCCGACCAGCGCGTTGATGCCGAATGGCTGCTGAAAGAGGATCAGCGTAGGCACCACGCCGATCAGCCCCAGCGGGCTGGTCAGGAACACCATGACCATGGCCGATATCGACCGCACCTGGAGAATCAGGATGATCAGCGTGACCGCCAGCATGATCGGGAACAGCGGCAACATCGCCGCCATTGCTTTGCCTGACTCTTCTATTGAGCCCGCCTGATCGATCCGGTAGCCACTGGGCAGCTTGTCGATAACTGGCTGTAACGCTCGGGTGATGGCTGTCGACACATCCGGCGGTTGCAGGCCGTCGGCGATATCGCCGCGCACGGTGAGGGTGGGCGTGCGGTCGCGCCGTCGCATCACCGGTTCTTCCATCCGCACTTCAACTGTACCGATCTGCGACAGCGGAACACGCTGCCCATCGACGCCGGTGAGGGTGAAATCCATTATTTTCGCCGGATCAAGTCGCGTGTCACCCGCCGAACGGGCCACCACCTGCACGGTGCGAATGTCTTCGCGCACCGCCGTAATCGGCAGGCCGGTCAGGAGGAACTGCAGTTGCTGTGCGACCTGGCTGGAACTCAGCCCGATGGCCTGCATCCGGTCCTGTTGCAAGGTGAAATGCAGCGCCGGCGTACGCGTGCCCCAGTCTGTATTGACGGTGCGCATCATCGGGCTGGCGTTCATAACCTGTCGTACCTGCGCCGCAAGGCCGCGCAGCACGTCCGGGTCCGGGCCGGCAATGCTGTAGGCGACGGGGTAGGGCGAATACGGGCCGAAGACCAGTTGCGTGACGCGAACCTGTGCCTCGGCAGCCAGCCCATCGGAAATAGCCTGACGCAACCGGTGTTTTAGCGCATCGCGCTGTGCCTGGCTGTCGGTGCGCACCACGATCTTGGCAAATGACGGGTCGGGCAATTCCGGCCCCATCGCCATATAGAAACGCGGTGCGCCCTGGCCAATGTAGGCGGTGACGATTTCGGCTTCTGTCTGCCCGGCCAGCCAGCTTTCCACTTTTGCAGCCGCAGCACTGGTTTGAGCAATCGAGGTGCCGTAGGGCATTTGCACTTCAATCAGCACTTCAGGGCGGTCGGACACCGGGAAGAACTGCTTTTTGACCAGCCCCATGCCGAGCACGGCCAGTACAAACAACCCGATGACCGAGCCTGCGACCAGCCATTTGCCTGCGATGACCCGCGCCAGCATCCGGCGGAAACGGTTGTAGCGCGGGGTGTTGTACAGCGCTTGATGCCCGCCTTCGATCTGCTTCACATCGGGCAGCAGTTTGACGCCGAGGTACGGGGTGAAAAACACAGCGACCACCCACGAGGCAATCAACGCGATACCGACGATCCAGAACATGTTGCTGGTGTATTCACCTGCGGTGGAGCGGGCGAAGCCATTGGGCATGAAGCCGACGGCGGTGACCAGGGTGCCGGATAACATGGGCGCGGCGGTGTGGCTCCAGGCGTAGGCAGACGCGGCGATGCGGTCGTAGCCTTCTTCCATTTTCACCACCATCATTTCAATGGCGATGATCGCGTCGTCTACCAGCAGCCCGAGTGCCAGAATCAGCGAGCCCAGTGTGATGCGGTCGAAGTTCTTGCCACTCATGGCCATGATCACGAAGACCACTGCCAGGGTCAGCGGTACAGCGGCAGCGACCACCACGCCGACACGCCAGCCCATGCTGATAAAGCAGACCAGCATGACCACCAACAGGGCGACGAAGAATTTGATCATGAACTCATCGACTGCCGAACTGATGTTGACGGCCTGGTCCGTGACCTTGCTCAGGCTCATGCCCAGTGGCAGCTCGGTGTTGATCGCGCCCACTTCCTGATCCAGCGCTTTGCCGAGGTCGAGGCCGTTCCAGCCATCGCGCATGACGATCCCCAGCAATAGCGCCGGTTCGCCGCCGTTGCGAATCATGAATGTCGCCGGATCTTCGTAACCGCGCTTTACCGTGGCAATGTCCGACAGCTTCAACGTACGGCCCTGTGCCACAACCGGTGTATCACGGATTTTTTGCAGCTCATCGAACGCGCCGTCCAGCCTGATGAACACCTGCTGCCCTCGGGTTTCAACCGAGCCTGCCGGGGTCAGCGCGTTCTGATTGTTCAGCGCGGCAAACACCTCTTGGGGGCTGATCCCCAGGGTTGCCAGTCGTTCGTGAGAAAACTCGACGTAGATGCGCTCGGGCTGCTCGCCCACAATATTGACCTTCTTCACCCCTGACACGTGCAGCAAACGCTGGCGCAGCGATTCGGCGTCACGTGCCAGCAAGCGTTGCGGCTCGCCTTTGGCCTTGAGCGCGAACAGCGCGAAGGTGACGTCCGAATACTCGTCGTTGACCATCGGCCCGATAACCCCGGACGGAAGCGTCATGGCCTCGTCACCGATTTTCTTGCGGGCCTGATAAAACTCATCCGGCACTTGCGACGGCGGCGTGCTGTCGAGCAGGGTCAGGGTTGTGAATGCCATGCCTGGTCGGGTGTAGGTCTCGGTTCGGTCGTACCAGCGCAGTTCTTGAAGGCGCTTTTCGATCTTCTCCGCCACTTGGTCCTGCATCTCCTGGGCGGTCGCGCCCGGCCACACGGACACCACGGTCATCACCTTGACCGTAAACGCCGGGTCTTCGGCCCGGCCCAGTTTGAAAAAGGCAAGGGTCCCTGCCAGCGTAATCAGGCAGATCAGAAACAGGGTGATCGAACGCTCACGGACGGCCAGCGCTGACAGGTTGAACCGATGAGTGCTCATGGGCGCGCACTCTCTGCCACGGCTGTTTGAGGCACAACCCTAACGTACTGGGCTTCGTGCAGCAGGTGCGCGCCGAGTGCGACGATGGGTGTGCCTGGCCTGAGCTGCGTACGGATGCGGGCATGCTCGTCATCAAGGTGCTGAACCTCCACCGGCGTCCAGTTGACCTGTGCCGGTTCCCCTTGAATCACCCAGATGCCCGGTCCCTTGCCAGCGTCGTACAACGCGCCGATGGGCACCTGCAGCATGCTCTGTCCTGAGGCCTCGGCGCTGGGGATCTTCACCGTAATGGTGGTGCCCAGCGGCGCATTCGCCATCTCGCCCTCCAGTACCCAGCGCGCTTCGAAGGTCCGGGTCTGACGATCCGCGACGTCCGACAGCTGCCGCAGCTGCGTCGTGGCGCTCTGGTTTTGATGGCCGAACAGCGTGGCCTGGGCGGTAGAACCGATCCGGGGCCGAAGGTTTTCCGGAAGTTGAACGACCGCTTCACGCGGTCCGGCATGCGCTACGCGTATCACTGCCTGCCCTGCGCTGACGACCTGACCGGGTTCAACGAGGGTTTCCATGACGATACCGTCGGCATCCGCCACAAGGTCTGCGTAGCGAGTTGCATTGATGGCAACGTCAGCCTGTGCTTCGGCTGCACTGAGCCGAGCCTTGGCCGAGTCCGCCGTCGCCTTGATCTGGTCGTAGCTGGACGCTGAAATCGCGCCGCTGCTGCGCAGGCTTCTATAACGCGTTTCTTCGTCCGCGGCCTGTTTGGCCTGCGCTCTGGCTGCCGTCACTGCTTCGCGTTGGGCGTGGGCAGCAAGCTTCAGGTCGGCAGGGTCGATGCGCATCAGCGGTTGACCGCGCTTGACGGCCTGCCCGGTGTCGACAAACCGCTCCAGTACTTTGCCGGACACCCGAAAACCCAGGTCGCTTTGCACCCGAGCCGCCACGGTTCCGGTAAAGGCGCGGGGCGCTACGCTGGCCTCCTGAAGGATCGCAACGCGCACCAGTGGCGCTTGGGTGCGTGGGTCCGTTTGCGTTTTTTCGCTGCAGGCGGTCAGGGCAACCGGCAGTACACCGGCAAGAATGAACAAAGCAAGGCGATGCCGGAGCATGGGAGTCTCAACGTGCAGTGGTCGATGTCTGCACTTTGATTCTAGTGACTAAATTAGTCAATGGTCACAATCATTATTTTTCAGGGTGACAGGCTACGCAGCACCAGGCTGGATAACTGACCCGGTCCCTCGTCGGTGTAATCGAAGCCGTGTTGCAAGAGCAGCGGATTGATATAGGGGCGCATCACCAGGTAGATCGCCATGACCGTTTCATCAAGCGGCGTCTTGCGCTCGAAGTCGCCGCTTTGTCGACCCTCTTGCAGAATGTCCTGAAGAATGGTCTTGAGGTGCTCCTCGTAGATCAACGTCGCCTGCCAGCGTTCGGTCGCTGCCGACGCGGCAATCTCATACAGCTTGCGGTCCTGTGAAAACAGGCGAAGGCTGGCCTCAACGACTGATTTGAACAGGCGGCGCAGTTTTTCCGGAGGGCTGTCTGCCTGATCGACTGCGGTTCTGACTTCGGCCTCGATCTCCCCCAGGCAGTGGGCGCAGATCATCTCGCCAATGGCCTGTTTGGATTCGAAGAATTTGTAGATATACGCTTTGGAGAACCCGATAGCCCTGGCGAGATCGGACACGGTGGTCTTGCCATAACCGTACTGGCTGAAATGCTCGGTGGCCGCCACTACGATCTGATCACGTATTTCATGGTCCACCGGACCACGGGCTGCTGCGGGATGACTGATGGGTTTGTTCATGGGTGGAGCTTACTGGCATTGATGTAAGTGGACAATGAGTGACTTTTTTTGAGGATGGTCACGACTGCTGAGGCTTTGACAATCGCAGCGCCTCATGAAGATCGGACGCGGAGCGTCCAGAACGGCATACCGACGCGGAGCGTCGGCACGATAATGACAGAGCTATCGCTCTGCACGCTTTAGTCCAGATTCCTATCGTTCCGTACGCTTTAATCCAGACCCCTATCGTTCCGTACGCTCCAGTCCAGACACTTATCGTTCCTCACGCTCCAGCGTGGGAATGCCGTGGGTGACGCTCCGCGTCACAATTCTGCGCCGCGCCGCCCATTCAAGATCGGACGCAGAGCGTCCAGAGCGTCGGCACGATAATCACCTGACTCAATCCAGCCCCAGCTTTTTCAACCGGTAACGCAACGACCTGAATGACAAACTGAGCCGGTCTGCCGCTGCGGTGCGGTTCCAGCGGGTTTCTTCCAGCGCTTGCAGGATCAGTTTGCGTTCGATGCTTTCCAGGTAGTCTTCCAGATTATCGATGTCAGCCAGGCTTGGGCCGTGTTGTTCCTGGGGGCTGGTGCATTCGGCCAGGCGCAGGTCGCTGGCGTGGATTTCATCGTTTTCGCAGAGCGTGTAGGCGCGCTCCAGCATGTTTTCCAACTCGCGCACGTTGCCGGGGAAGCGATAGTTTTTCAGGGTTTCCAGCGCTTGGGCGTGCAAGCGCGCGACGGGTTGAGCGTCTTTGCCCGCCAGGCGCTGCAACACGCTGGCGGCCAGTTGATCGATGTCTTCGCGTCGCTCACGCAACGAGGGCACGCGCAGCTCTATCACGTTCAACCGGTAATACAGGTCCTGGCGGAAACGGCCGGCGGCCACTTCGGCACTGAGGTCTTTGTGGGTCGCGCACAGAATACGTACGTCGACCACCTGCTCCTGCTGACCGCCGACACTGCGGATGGATTTTTCCTGAATGGCCCGCAGCAGTTTTACCTGCATGGCCAGCGGGAGGTCGGCGACTTCGTCGAGAAACAGCGTCCCGTTGTGGGCAGCCTGAAACAGTCCCGGCTTGTCTTCGTGGGCACCGCTGAAGCTGCCTTTGCGGTGGCCGAAGAATTCGCTTTCCATCAACTCGGAAGGGATGGCCCCGCAATTGACTGGCACGAACGGCTTGTCGACACGCGGCCCTTGCTCGTGGATCAGTCGCGCCACCAGCTCTTTGCCGCTGCCCGATTCGCCACTGATGTAGATCGGTGCCTGACTGCGTGCGAGCTTGCCTATCTGGGTGCGCAAAGTGCGCATCGGCGGTGAGTCGCCCAGCAGGCGGCTGTCGATGCTGCGCACCGGTTGAGTGGTGGAGGGCAGGCTCAGCGCGCTGTTGACCAGCTCGCGGAGGCGATTGAGGTCCACCGGTTTGGTCACGAAATCGAAGGCCCCGGCCTTGAGGGCGTGGATGGCCGTGTCCAGATTGCCGTGAGCGGTGATCATTGCCACGGGCACCTGAGGGTAGCCGTGCTGGATGTGCTGCACCAGTTCAAGGCCATTGCCATCGGGCAGCCGCATGTCGGTCAGGCACATGTCGAATGCCTCGCGGGCCAGCCATTCGTGGGCTTCGGCCACATTGCGGGCACTGCGGGTGTCGAGTTTCATGCGGCCCAGAGTGATTTCCAGGAGTTCGCGAATATCCGGCTCATCGTCGACGATCAGGATTTTTTGCCGTTGGCTCATGCTCAGCTCGTTTTGAACGGGTGGGCGAAGGTGATGCGCAAGCAACTGCCGCCGCTTTGACGAGGCGCATATTCCAGATGCGCCTGATTGCTTTCGCACAACTCACGGGAAAGGTATAGACCCAGGCCAGTGCCTTTGCTTTCTGTGGTGAAAAACGGTTCGAACATCCTGCTCAAGTGCTGCTCGCTGACGCCTGGCCCGTCATCCAGCACTTCCAGTATGGGCTGGTCACTTTTCAGGTCATGGTGCAGGTTCAGCCAGACTTGCGCTGACGAATGCAGCCGGCGGCTGTAGCGCAAGCCGTTCTGCACCAGATTGGTCACCACTTGCGTCAGTTGTTCCGAGTCAATACGCGTGGTCAACACACCGGGGCTGATGTCCACATGAATCGACTGATCGGACGCAGTGGCGCGTCGAAAGTCGCTGACAAACACTTCCAGCCAGACTTTCAGGTCCAGCAAGTCTGGTTGCGCTTCGCGTCGCCGAGAGAGCTGAAGAACGTTTTCAATCACCCGGTCAATGCGTTGCGACTGGTCGTGAATAATCTGCCCCAGCCGGCGATCCGGCGCGCTGAGGGTGTCCGATTCGTTGAGCAGCTGCGCCGCATGGCTGACCGCACCCAACGGGTTGCGTATTTCATGGGCAATCCCTGCGGTCAGGCGGCCCAGTGCTGCCAGTTTGAGCTGTTGCGCCTGATGGGCGATTTGCGACAAATCTTCGAGGAAAATCAGCGTCTGGCGTTGATCACCTCGATTGAGTGCGGCAAAACTTGGCTGCAGCTCAGGACCGATTGCCGAAGTGCTGATGCTGCGTGGCAGCAGAATCGGATTGATCAGCCACTGGCGCAGGCGGTCCACGAGTTGCGGCGAGTAGGCATCGATGACTTGGCCGACCAGTCGCTCGTGGCCAAGCAGGGTTAACGCGCCCTGATTGGCCAGCAGCACCTGACGGCGAGCGTCCAGCACCAGAATGCCGGTGCGCATGCGTTGCAGGATGAGGGCGTTGAGTTCTTCAAGGCTGTCGACATCCGCAGCACGCTGTTCGGCCAGCACTTCGCTGACCTGCATGCGTGCGGTCAGCGCCTGCACCAGCAGCGCCGCAGCAAAACACAGAGCGCCCAAAGAGCCCGCCTGCACGTAGTCATTGGAGACCGAGGGTGTGCCGAAGCTGATGTAAAACGTCAGGTAAATGATGCCGATGGCCGACACGGCGGCGATCAACAGGCCGATACGGCCACGCAGCAGTACGTTGCTGATCGCTACCGAGGCAATCAACAGATTGCCGATGCCGCTGGAAGGGCCGCCCGCCGCATAGAACAGGCCGGAGAGCATGATGGCGTCAGTCATTGCCAGGCTGAACAGTTGAGCCTGACGAGTAGGGCGCTCCAGCAGCACCACGACCAGAATGTTGAACACCAGATACAGCCAGCAACCCGCCCGGAACAGGTTCGGGTTGGCCAGTTGCAGCAGTTCGGTCTCCAGGCTGCTGGAAATCAACAGGACCAGCACGACGCCGATGGTCAGTCGATAAAGGTGATACAGCCGCAGAATCCGTTGCGCCTGCGGGCTGGCAAGGTAAGGCGTTTCAGCGGTCACGTGCCGCTGGGCCTTCCAGTCGGTGTGCCTCGCTGCAATACCAGTCCTTTCCCTGGCTTAAAGCGCGGTCACGAGGCGAGTGGACGCCACAGTGGGCGCAGCGGACCATCGGAGCAGCGTCGACTTCAGGCGGCTGTTTGCGGGATTTGGGTTTGGGAGGATTGATCAGGCGTTTGACGAACCAGATCAACGCCGCGATCAACGCGACCCACATTAATAGGCGGACCATGACTACCAGTCTTAGTGATTGACGATGGCGCAGTGTAGCCAAGCTGCAGGAAGGCGCACAGTGGCTGTGACTGATAAATATGATGCATAAAAAAAGAGGCCGCGAGGGCCTCTTTGTCATGTGCAGCAAGGATCAGTCGAACAGACCCAGGGTCATGTAGCTGAACCACGAACGGCTCTTGGTGCCTTTCGCTTCGGCGTCTTTTTCCGCCTGTTCGTCCAGCTCGGCCTGATTCTCCGGCAGCAGCTCTTTCGGAATGGCGTCCTTGGCGTCCTGGTACTGCTTCTTCATGTCCTGATCGGCACGGGTCTGGCCCGGTGGCAGCGGCGCGCTACCGTCAATCAGGCCCAGGGTCGCTTTCGACAGCCACGAGCGGTTGTCGGCTTCGGCTTGACGCGGGGTGAACTTGCCGTCAGCCAGTTGCGGGTGGTTCGGGTAGTTGGTCTTCAGGACTTCAAGGCTGGTGGCCGCCAGGTCGTCCAGGTGCAGACGCTGATACGACTCGACCATCACGGCCAGGCCATCGCCTACGGACGGCGTTTCCTGGAAGTTTTCTACTACATAGCGACCGCGGTTGGCGGCGGCAACATAGGCCTGACGAGTCAGGTAGTAGTCGGCTACGTGGATTTCGTAGGACGCCAGCAGGTTGCGCAGGTAGATCATGCGCTGCTTGGCATCAGGCGCGTAGCGGCTGTTCGGGTAGCGGCTGGTGAGCTGGGCAAACTCGTTGAACGAGTCGCGGGCTGCACCCGGGTCGCGCTTGGTCTGGTCCAGCGGCAGGAAGCGCGCCAGCAGGCCCACGTCCTGGTCGAAGGAGGTCAGGCCCTTCATGTAATACGCGTAGTCGACGTTCGGGTGCTGCGGATGCAGGCGGATGAAACGCTCGGCAGCGGATTTGGCTGCTTCGGGTTCACCGTTCTTGTAGTTCGAGTAAATCAACTCGAGCTGGGCCTGGTCAGCGTAGCGACCGAATGGATAGCGTGATTCCAGCGCCTTGAGCTTCTCCGTGGCACTGTTATAGCTATTGTTTCCCAGGTCGGCCTGCGCCTGCTGGTACAGCTCGACTTCGCTGAGGTTTTCGTCGATGACTTCCTTCGACGAACAGGCCGCAGTCAATGCGAGGATGGCGATCAGCAGCAGGTGTTTCACTTGCATGGCGGCTTGCGTCCCTATAACGGCCTGCTGTCTTGGGCGGGGCCGTCCTGTTATGATGAGCGCCCCGCGATACCGGCGGGACAAAAGACGCCGTATTTAACCACAAGCGCGCTGCCGAAACCAAAGGCTAGCCGCCACCTAGTCTGGTCATGTCCGAAAATATAGAACTTCGCGCAGAGGTGCCGTCCGAATTGGGCGGTCAACGCCTCGATCAAGTCGCCGCACAATTATTCGCTGAGCACTCTCGCTCGCGCCTTTCCGCCTGGATCAAGGACGGCCGCCTGACTGTGGACGGAGGCGTTCTGCGCCCTCGTGACATCGTGCATGGTGGCGCTGTTCTCGAGCTGATCGCCGAGCAGGAGGCCCAGGGTGAATGGGTTGCTCAGGACATCGAGCTCGACATTATCTACGAGGACGATCAGATCCTCGTCATCAACAAGCCGGCGGGCCTGGTGGTGCATCCGGCTGCCGGCCATGCCGATGGCACGCTGCTCAATGCCTTGCTGCACCACGTGCCGGACATCATCAATGTCCCGCGTGCCGGCATCGTGCATCGTCTGGACAAGGACACCACCGGTCTGATGGTGGTCGCCAAGACCATTCAGGCGCAGACACAGCTGGTCACTCAATTGCAGAGCCGCAGTGTCAGCCGTATCTACGAATGCATCGTGATCGGCGTGGTGACCGCAGGCGGCAAGATCGACGCGCCTATCGGCCGTCACGGTCAGCAGCGTCAGCGCATGGCGGTCATGGAAGGCGGCAAGCAGGCGGTCAGTCATTACCGCGTGCTGGAGCGCTTCCGGTCGCACACCCACGTGCGGGTCAAGCTGGAAACCGGCCGCACCCACCAGATTCGCGTACACATGGCGCACATCAATTACCCGTTGGTCGGAGACCCGGCCTATGGCGGTCGTTTCCGCATTCCGCCAGCGGCAAGCCTGACCATGGTCGACTCACTCAAGACCTTCCCGCGTCAGGCGCTGCATGCGCGTTTCCTTGAGCTGGACCATCCGATCACCGGCAAGCGCATGAGCTGGGAATCGCCGTTGCCGGATGATTTCGTCTGGCTGCTGTCGCTGCTCAAACAGGATCGCGAGGCGTTCATCGGGTGAATGACTGGCTGATACCTGACTGGCCCGCGCCAGCACAGATCAAGTCGTGCATCACCACCCGCTCGGGCGGGGTCAGTCTGGCCCCGTTCGACAGTTTCAATCTGGGCGATCACGTGGATGACAGCCCTTTGGCCGTGGCAAGCAATCGCCTGCGCCTGACCACTCATCTGAATGTCCAGCCCGCCTGGTTGCGTCAGGTGCATGGCGTCCAGGTCGTCCCTGCCGACCCGTCCCGTGTTGTCGACGCCGATGCCAGCTGGACGAGCACTCCCGGTGTGGCCTGCACCATCATGACCGCTGACTGCCTGCCCGCTTTGTTCTGCCGCCGCGACGGTACTCGCGTCGCGGCAGCGCATGCCGGCTGGCGCGGTCTGGCGGCGGGTGTGCTGGAAGCGACAGCCGACAGCCTGCAAAGCCCCCCGGAAGACATCATGGTCTGGCTCGGTCCGGCTATCGGTCAGCCCTCGTTCGAAGTCGGCCCGGAGGTCCGTGAGGCCTTTACCAGGATTCACCCGCAGACCGCGGAGGCGTTTGCCGCCAGTTCGAATCCGGATCGTTTCATGGCCGACATTTACAGGCTCGCCCGGCTGCGGTTGGCTGCCCACGGCATCTCTGCTGTTTATGGCGGTGGGCTGGACACCTTTACGGACCCTCGCTTCTTTTCCTATCGCCGCGCCGCCCGCACGGGCCGCTTCGCTTCGCTGATCTGGATCGATCACGCCTGATTGCGAGCTGTTTTGCGCGAGCCAGCTAGGCTTGCCTGAACACTCGTCTGATCTGTATCAACCCGCGCCCGCTTGAAACACGCAGAATCGTCCGCATCTAACTGGCTATCAAGCAGGTTTTCTTCATAGGTGTGTTCATTGCTCCGGCCTGCATTAAAAGGAAGGTGACTAATGCGTATCGACAGATTGACCAGTAAATTACAGTTAGCGTTATCGGATTCCCAGTCGCTGGCCGTCGGCCTCGACCATCCCGCCATCGAGCCTGCACATTTGATGCAGGCGCTGCTCGAGCAGCAGGGCGGCTCTATCAAGCCTTTGTTGCTGCAAGTCGGTTTCGACGTCAACAGCCTGCGCAAGGAACTGAGTGCAGAGCTGGATCGGCTGCCAAAAATCCAGAACCCGACCGGCGACGTCAACATGTCGCAGGATCTGGCGCGCCTGCTCAATCAGGCCGACCGTCTGGCGCAGCAAAAAGGCGATCAGTTCATTTCCAGCGAGCTGGTGCTGCTGGCTGCTATGGATGAGAACAGCAAGCTCGGCAAATTGTTGCTGGGGCAGGGCGTCAGCAAGAAGGCGCTGGAAAACGCCATCAACAACCTGCGGGGCGAGGGTGCGGTCAACGACCCGAACGTCGAAGAGTCGCGTCAGGCGCTGGACAAGTACACCGTCGACCTGACCAAGCGCGCCGAAGAGGGCAAGCTTGATCCGGTCATCGGCCGTGATGACGAAATTCGTCGCACCATTCAGGTCCTGCAGCGCCGCACCAAGAACAACCCGGTGCTGATCGGCGAGCCTGGTGTGGGTAAAACCGCCATCGCCGAAGGGCTGGCGCAACGCATCATCAATGGCGAAGTGCCGGATGGCCTGCGTGGCAAGCGTTTGCTGTCGCTGGACATGGGCGCGCTGATTGCCGGTGCCAAGTACCGTGGCGAGTTCGAAGAGCGCCTGAAGTCGCTGCTCAACGAGCTGTCCAAGCAGGAAGGCCAGATTATCCTGTTCATCGATGAGCTGCACACGATGGTCGGCGCCGGTAAGGGCGAAGGCTCGATGGACGCTGGCAACATGCTCAAGCCTGCGCTGGCTCGTGGCGAGCTGCATTGCGTTGGTGCCACCACGCTCAACGAGTACCGCCAATATATAGAGAAGGACGCAGCGCTCGAGCGGCGCTTCCAGAAAGTACTGGTGGACGAGCCCAGCGAAGAAGACACTATCGCGATCCTGCGTGGCTTGAAAGAGCGTTATGAAGTACACCACAAGGTTGCGATCACCGATGGCGCGATCATCGCCGCAGCGAAGTTGAGTCATCGTTACATCACTGACCGCCAGTTGCCGGACAAGGCCATCGACCTGATCGACGAAGCGGCCAGCCGTATTCGCATGGAAATCGACTCCAAGCCGGAAGTGCTGGACCGTCTGGAGCGCCGCCTGATTCAGCTGAAAGTCGAGGCTCAGGCGCTCAAGAAAGAAAAAGACGACGCCGCCATCAAGCGTCTGGAAAAGCTTCAGGACGAAATCGAGCGGCTTGAAAAGGAATACGCCGATCTGGAAGAAATCTGGACGTCGGAAAAAGCCGAAGTCACGGGTTCGGCGCAGATCCAGCAGAAAATCGAACAGTCTCGCCAGGAACTGGAAGCTGCGCGTCGTCGCGGTGATCTGAACCGCATGGCCGAGTTGCAGTACGGCATCATTCCGGACCTGGAACGCAGCCTGCAAATGGTCGACCAGCACGGCAAACCCGAGAACCAGTTGCTGCGCAGCAAGGTGACCGAGGAGGAAATCGCCGAAGTCGTTTCCAAGTGGACCGGCATCCCTGTGTCCAAGATGCTGGAAGGCGAGCGTGACAAGTTGTTGCGGATGGAAACCCTGCTGCACAACCGGGTCATTGGCCAGGATGAAGCCGTGGTCGCGGTCGCGAACGCCGTACGTCGTTCGCGTGCCGGGTTGTCTGACCCGAATCGCCCAAGCGGCTCGTTCATGTTCCTCGGCCCGACCGGTGTGGGCAAGACCGAGCTGTGCAAGGCGCTGGCCGAGTTCCTGTTCGACACCGAAGAGGCGATGGTACGGATCGACATGTCCGAGTTCATGGAGAAACATTCCGTGGCTCGCCTGATCGGCGCACCGCCAGGCTATGTCGGCTACGAGGAAGGCGGTTACCTGACCGAAGCCGTACGTCGCAAGCCGTATTCGGTGATCCTGCTGGATGAGGTCGAAAAAGCGCACCCTGACGTCTTCAACATTCTGCTGCAGGTGCTGGAAGACGGGCGCCTGACCGACAGCCACGGGCGGACAGTGGATTTTCGCAATACCGTGATTGTCATGACCTCCAACCTGGGGTCGGCGCAGATTCAGGAACTGGTCGGTGACCGTGAGGCGCAACGTGCGGCGGTGATGGATGCCGTCAGCACCCACTTCCGTCCGGAGTTCGTCAACCGGATCGACGAAGTGGTGATCTTTGAGCCTCTGGCGCGGGATCAGATTGCCGGTATCACCGACATCCAGCTGGGTCGTCTGCGCAAGCGTCTGGCCGAGCGCGAACTGACGATGGTCCTGAGCCCGGAGGCGCTCGACAAGCTGATTGCCGTCGGTTACGACCCTGTCTATGGCGCACGTCCGCTGAAGCGCGCCATCCAGCGCTGGATCGAAAACCCGCTGGCACAGTTGATTCTGTCAGGCGGCTTTGAGCCTGGCACCAGCATCACCGGCAAGGTGGTCGACGACGAAATCGTGTTTGACTGATTCGTTCGTCGCCAGCTCTGTAGAAGGGCTCTCGGGAGGAGAGCCCTTTGATGACAGCGCGACCAGCCGTAACATCGGCCTCGACAGGGGCTCTGAAAAAAAATCGCAAATCATTGTCTTAAAAAGCAATTTATAGGGTTGACAGGTGTTTTTAAAATTGTAGAATAGCGCGCCTCAGAGACGTGAACGCAACGATACAAACGAAGCGCAAAGGTCGATGAGATTGAAATCAACGAGTTAACAGCACGCTGGTTTCAAGGCAACAGGTTGTAAAGCTGGATCTGAAATCGATAGTTCCGCGATAGCTCAGTTGGTAGAGCAAGTGACTGTTAATCACTGGGTCCCTGGTTCGAGTCCAGGTCGTGGAGCCAGATTTCGCAAGGTTCAGTGCAGTTTCAGTCGGGGTATAGCGCAGTCCGGTAGCGCGCCTGCTTTGGGAGCAGGATGTCAGGAGTTCGAATCCCCTTACCCCGACCATATTTGGGTCGTTAGCTCAGTTGGTAGAGCAGTTGGCTTTTAACCAATTGGTCGTAGGTTCGAATCCCACACGACCCACCATTTTTGGCTTCAAGGTTCACCTTGGAGCCGAATCTTAAAGATCTGATGCCACTTGTATCAGGTCGCAGGCAGCTGGTTGAGGTGCCTTGATTTACCGGGGTATAGCGCAGTCCGGTAGCGCGCCTGCTTTGGGAGCAGGATGTCAGGAGTTCGAATCCCCTTACCCCGACCAAACACTGTTGTGGCTGTATCTTTAGGACCTTGATGGGTGTTCATGTCTCAGTTGAGGCAGGCTTTACCGTATGAGGGGTCTTATACCCAAACAAGCAGCCGTCTGTCGCGAAACATAGCGCCAGCAAGCTGTGATGTCAAATTGGAGCGCCCCGTACCGAGCGAAAGCTTGTGTACGGGGCGTTTTTTTTGGCAAAAAATGCTGTGCTGCGCGTGTATCGGCCCACATGAAGTAGTCATTAGGCCTGATAACTAAATAATCGGCATCGCGATGCATCTGCTGATAATGGCAGATTGAGTCTTTTTACAAATTCCCAACGCAGGTGATCAGCCTGACCTGCCGATCCATCCGGCCAATTCCAGCATTTCCGGGCGTAGATGCCGAGCATCCTGGCTTGGGACAGGTCTTTCCTCGATCACTGGTTCAGCACCAGGTCCTCCGCCGGCAATGTTGTTCTGTACCCACCTGGTGAGTTCCCCCAAGCTTCTCAACAGATCTTCCGGACTGGAGCAGCCTAACGGTAGCTGGCTGACTGCGGTGTCGCGGTCACTAGCGGGTGAGGGCGTCTCGTCGCGGGTCACTGTCCTGGTACCTGGAGCAGTTGATGGGCTCATGCTCGAGACCTGTGTAGGCAGCGCGAGGGGCCTGGCCAAGGCCCGGCCAGCTGAGCTTTCGGCTTTCGCAGTTGTTTCGCGAGTCGTAGTTGACGGAGTCAAGTCCTTAACTGGAGCAGATATTGATCGGTGTCTATCAGCACGCAGCGTCGCATCCGGTTTTGCCATGTAGCTGATTTTGGTCGGCCGCTTTCCTCGTTCATTCATCACCTCCCGCATCATGTCGTAGTCGGGTTCGATGTAATCCATCGTGGTAGCTATATTCGAGTGGTTCAGCAATTTCTTGGTCAGATAGATGTTGCGCTCCGGTAGCGTCATTAGCTCACTGGCGATCGTGTGTCGGAATCGGTGAGGCGTCATCCGTATACCGGTCATCGCAGTGAGTTTTTTATACATCGCCTCGACTTGGTTGGAGTTCATCTCATGGCGGCGGTAGTGGCCTGAAAATCTGTTTACGTTGAACAACTGTTCACCAGGCTGGAACCTCAAGGCCTTCGCTGCGTGCATAAGCGTTTCTAGCTGAGCCATCAGGCCGTCCGGGATAGGAATCAGGAACTCACGATGAGTCTTCTCCGTTTCGCCTCTGACTCTGATCAGCCGGTCGCGCATGTATACATCCGCATATCTCAGGCATAGCAGCGCGTTGAGCCTGATCCCCGTGTAGTAGAACGTTTCGAACACGCTCAGCCAGAACCAGGCAGGTGTGATTTCTGTCCGTTTTGCGGTGGCACGCTCCTCTGCGGTCAGCATCCTCAGCCAGTTACGAGCGCGGACGCTTGCGTCGTTCGCTACTGTCTTTTTTGGGCGCTTGGGCGGCATCACACGCGTGTTTTTAAGTGGGTTAACAACCAGATCCAGCAGACCGTGCTCGATTGCATAGCCGTATATGGTGCGCAAATGGCTGGAGTACGTGTTCCAGCTGCGCTTGGAGATCCGCTCGAGCTCAGACCTGCGCCAGTCAAGCATGTCGCGGTGGGTCGTCTCACAGGCAAGGCAGTCGCCGAAGAATCTGACGTAGGATTTTGTGGCAGCCCAATAGATCTTGACGGTGTCGGGCCTCAGGTCATGAGTGAGTATGTATTCCTGGGTCAGTTCCGGAAGCGTCATCGGTTTCATTCAGATGTGTCCTTGTCTACCAATTCTGCCAAGCTGACGACTGGGTTGTCATAAGGCACCTCGCTGAAGACGTCGGTAGGCTCTATGAGCAGATAGCCCCGCAGTTGCTTGCTTTTTCGTGGTCCTTTGACCAGGCATGTCCAGATGTTCAGGCCTGCGCCAGTCTTGCGATGTTTTTTCAGCTTCTCAAAAGAACGCTGAACGACCTGCCAAGCTTCCAGATCCCGCTCTTTAGCCTCACGCTCTATGTCTGGGTGCTCAAGTGCGTAACGTTTGAATATGTCCGGGCTCACCAGGAACGCAGTGCCATCCACGGTATGCACACGTGCCTTTGCGTCATTGATGATGATCCTGTGGGAGATCACGCCCCCCTTCAGCCAGGTGAGGAAATTCAAGCCGTGGCTTGAGCTACCTTCCGGCGAGACTTTTGCCGGCTCTTCGACTAGGGCTGTGTGGTTTTCTGCCTTATTACCCACGAGCTGCCGAGGTTGGCTAAGACGGGTAGCTGCCTGAGGAGGGGGCAAAAACGGAATCTGATCATCATCGCCTGCCGGCTCGGGTGTTGGTTGAGTCGGTGCTGTAGCTACCGGGTCGGGGAACAGATCGAGCAGCTCGTCCAGTGCATCAAAATCTTTTGCTGCAGCAGGCGCTTGCTTAGGTGCCGGGGGCGCCGCTGATACTGCAGGCGTATTTTTGCTGTTCACGGGTTGAGATCCTTCGCCTACAGCAGGAGCTGGCTCGTTTTCATCTGCCGTTGGTGCAGATTCCACTGTCAGAGTGCCGGTATACGTCTCAGGCCTATCAGTGGTGTTCGGCCAAATCAGCGCCGGCGCTATTTTCAGCACCGTGAACGTGTTCTTCCAGCCGCTACCATTGTCGATGCTGGCCTTCCAAATGGCTTTTCCCTCTCCATTGGGCTGAATGATCGCCTGATCCTGGAGCAGGTTAAACATCGGGGCGTTGGACGAGGGGATGTGTTCGATACCCTGAGACAGCAGAAGAGCTCTGAGCTGATCTACGGCTGGCTTGCTGACAAGCCACAAGCCTTCCTGAGTCAGCCATCCGTCCGAGGGACCGTCGGGCTGGTTCAACTTGAATTTATCCGCCACGAGCATCCTTAAGCCTTCGGCCAGCTGCCGCTGGATAGACTGTTTGGGCGCTGACATAGCCCTGCCAGGATTGCCACCGAGTTCCTGTGCCACCGAAGCCTGGTCAGCTTGGGAGACAATTTCTCCAAGGATATCGGCGTGCTCATACTGACCTGCGAACGCGAACACGAGTTGAGACCAGAGCTCGGGAAACCCGCTGAGCCAGTCCAGTGCTTTTGCCGGAATCACATTGGAGTAGATCAGCGACGAAGCGGCTCCATGCAACCGATAGTCTCGACCTCTCACGTACTTGAATCGGTATGGCTGATCCAGAGGCCCGTGCCATGGATGCCAGATAGTGCCATCTGCGAGTTCAACCTTGACGTCTACCGCAATCTTGCCCAAGTCGTGGACGAGCGCACCATAGGCCGATGCTGCAGACCATGCTTCTGACTGAGCCGCCTGCGACTCGGGCGGCGCTCCGATGGGGAGCAGATACATTTGCCGTATCTTCAGTGCGTAGGCGACGATTTCGAGACCGTGATCCAGCATGCCACCATGATATGCATGGTGATGATTCTCAGAGGCAGGGAGATGCTGCACCAAGGCTGCGTAGCTCTTGAATGCCTGCATATAAAGCGTCTCGAACTGCTCACGGGGTAGAGAGGTCCGCTGCCAGATGTTTTCAATCAACTGACGCCGTCGAGAAGTCGACAGCAACGCGTCGGGAGATTCTGGTTTGAAAAAGCCTGCAGCAGCATTGGACGAGATCGGAGACGCTTTTCTTCGCGTGAAGAAACTAAGCATGTAGGCACCCATGATGAAGTCATTGGTGGGCCTTTTGCTTTATATGGCTCAGCGTGACAAGTCGAAACCCATATCCATCCTGGAAAGGTTATACACATAATACGCTGCATGATTGGCTTGGATCCAAACAGTGACAGAATCGGATGTTGCCACGCTCGCGTAAAAAAATGTAGCCTCCAAGTGACTGTTAAGTAACATTTTTTGCAAATTTCATTTTTATTGAGGACGCCTTTCGAACCCTTTCGGCATCCATTTCCGGCGGACTCGCCGGCCCTTTCGGGTAAGGCACTTACCCTTATTCCCCCATTCCATTCAAACCCTTCGCTTTGCCATTTGCTTCAGTCCATTTCGCCCTTTCGGTGCGGACTACCGGGGGCAGACGAATACGGACAGCCGTTGGTCGGGTCGAAGTCAAAGGCGTGGGGCAGTCAAAGCTCAACGGGCTGGATGAGCTCCGGTCCTTGATTCCGCACGTTCCCCACTGCGCGATCAACCGGGAACCATTCAAAATCGTCAACAATCCTGCAGTGCTCTTTTGCCAACGCTTCGGCTTTCTGCGGTGTAGTTTCGGAATCAAGCCATGCCCGCGCATCTTCTGCCGTCAGTACCACCGGGCGGCGATCATGAATGTCGACCATTCCCGAGTCGCTTGCCGACGTGATGATGACAAACCCGTCGCCATCATGGGGCTCAAGCCCTCTGTGGACCTGAGCCAATGCCGCGAAGAACATAGGCTTTTTACTCTTGAGACGGATGAAGTAGGGCTGCTTTTTCTTGGGGTCATCCGGGTCCTTCACCCATTCAAACCAACCGTTCGCTGGGGCAACTGCCCGTCCGGTAGGCCAGAGCTCTTTGAAGAACTTTCCCGTCATTACGGTTTCGACTCGAGCGTTGATTGGGGCTGGTCGTTTGCCTTTCGTCCAGAAGGGCTCCCACCCCCACCGAACCTTGTCGACACTCAGACCCTCCTCGGTGGGACGGATGATCTCAACCCGAGTGCTAGGAGCCACGTTGTAGCGCTCTATGGGCAGGAGGTCGTACCCATTGATCACGATCTGCTCTGGGGCAAGCTCCTTGAGGTAGTGGTCCATGGATTCGTAGATCGAGTAGCGTCCGCACATGATGTCACCCCTAATGTCACTCGTCGAAAACGCCTTTCAGTACGATTGACCGCGCGCTGGCCAAAGAGTTAACTGTATATATATACAGCTAACTTTGTAGAAAGGACTTCATCATGAGCGTAGTCATTCTTGGTCCGTTGTCTGAAGGGGGTATCAAGCTACCGCTCTACTCATTTCAGGTGCCAGCTGGGTTTGCTTCTCCCGCTGTCGATTACATCGAGAAGCACGTGTCCCTGGACGAGCTGGCCGAGGTACGGGCACCGCATGTGTACCTAGCGAAAATTCTCGGAGACAGCATGATTGGGGCAGGTATTTTTGATAAGGATCTGATCGTCGTAGACCGCAGCCGCACTGCCGAGCATGGTGAGATTGTCGTTGCAGCCCTCAATAATTCGGACCCTATTTGCAAGCGGCTCTTCATGATGGATGGGGTTGTCAAACTTCAATCCGAAAATGGTGCCTACCCGTCCAAGCACATCCTTGAGGGTGACAACCTCGTCATCTGGGGCGTAGTGAACTACAGCATGCGCCGTCATGGAAAAGCGTGAGCCTATTTTCGCGCTTATCGATTGCAATGCTTCCGGAACCTTACTAACTGTTACTAGCAATTAATATCATACGAAACAGTCATTTAGATTTTGTAACCGTTTGTCGGATGCATTTCAGCTGAACTATTGGATTTGGATTCAGCGCAGTGGCTGGATTGCAGTGGCATCTGACGCCTTCGAGACCGTTGGAGAGCGATAAATGGACGCTCTTGAGGTTTTGGCATGGTATTCAGTAGCTATTAGGAAAAAACTACAGGAAGAGATAGTGTCGCCGGTCGTGACACGCCCCATTCGACCCAATGCAGCCGTTTAGCGTGGGCGCGGGGATCTGCCAAAAAACGTCTAAGCGCTTAGACGCACGAATCGAATCCCACTGTATGGCATTTCCCTAGCGCAGCATGGCCTTTTGACTCTATGATACAGCTCAAACCTCGGATGGTAACTGTACGCACATGAAGTCAGATGACGAAGAGTACAAGCTTTACGAAAAAATTTACCTCGCAGAATCCGAGCGAAAAGAAAAACTGATGTCTCGTCTCAATCTACCGTTGGCAATGATTGTGGCACTGCTTAGTTTTCTTTCTTACCTGTTGTCGAAAGCACCAAGCGTAGAGACTTCCGAAGGGGTTGTCTTTTGGACTGCTTATCTTATGGCTGGAGTTTATCTCTTAGTGGGGATGGCCCACTTTTCAAAAGCCTGGCGAGTCCGCAAGGACGATTTGGTTATCCCGACTGCTGAAAAGCTTGAAAGTCACCGGAAGTCGTTGCTCGAGTATTATGGCGGAAATGTCGAGCTAGCCAACGGGCAGTTTATGCAGACCATGATGGACTATTATATTATGGGTGCAACGAGAAATGCGACGAATAATGACAGCCGTAGTGCCCAGTTAGACCAGTTTTCAAAATATGTAATTTACGCTGTTGTCGCCTCAGTTATCGCATTTGTTCCAGCATATTCAGCAAATCACAACAAGGAGATATATGATGTCCGACCAAAAGCCTCCACCTCCGCCACCTCCACCGATGCGCAATGTTCGAGGTGATGTCCCTTTGCCAAATCGCGAGCTACCGCCAGCCCCACAGCCCAAGAAAGGTTAAGTCGATAGAGAAGTCAACCCTGAGCTGCTAAAAGCACCCCCAGGGTTGACTCTTCTCTGAAATGGAGCGGGATTTCGCAATTCTCAAACGCAGTAAAAACATGGAGTTATTCAATGAAAACGCGCGTATTCATTTCTTTCGATTACGACAACGATGTAGTCTTGAAAACTTTTCTCGTCGGCCAAGCGAAGCTTGATGACAGCCCTTTTGATCTAGCGGACTGGTCGATCAAAGAACACATTGATGACAACTGGAAGGCAAAGGCTCGAGCGAGAATTAAAGCAGTTGATGTCGTTTGCGTATTATGTGGTGTGAAAACCGATACGGCCGTCGGAGTAAGTGCTGAAGTAAAAATTGCTCAGGAAGAGGGGGTTCCGTATTTTTTCCTAAAAGGCTACTCCGAAGCTGTATGTGTAAAACCCAAGGCGGCATTACTAAGCGACAAAATTTATAACTGGACTTGGGATAACCTGAAGGTTTTGATCGGCGGGGGACGATAATGAAAAAGGCTTTGGTAATTGGCATAGATAATTATCCTACTGCCCCGCTGATGGGTTGTGTCAATGACGCAGTTGCTATTGCTGAACTTCTGGAGAATGATGGAAATGGCGATCCTAACTTTTCTGTTATTAAATTGGTTAGCAATGAGCAGGATGTAACGAGTGAATCGCTGATTAACGCGATCTCTGAGCTATTCAGCGGAGAAGCTGATACAGCGCTTCTATATTTCGCTGGGCATGGAATCATCGTTCCTGAGACAAATGCGGGATATATTGTAAGTTGTGATGGGCGTCGAGGCGCCTGGGGTACTTCACTTTCTGAAATTCTTGGACTGGCAAATAAAGCTCATCCGAAGATAAAGTCTTGCGTGATCATCCTTGATTGTTGCCATTCGGGTTACGCTGGAGAAGTGGCAGGAGTTGATGGTAATGCCTCAGCTATCGGTACTGGGGTCACTATATTGACTGCGAGCCATCGCGAAGGTGGCGCAATGGAGGAAGATGGTCGGGGGATTTTCACGGATATTTTGCTTGATGGTCTTAGGGGCGGCTGTTCGGATATTCTAGGCAACATCACGCCAGCCGCAATTTATTCCCATGTGGATCAAACCCTTGGGCCATGGGAGCAGCGGCCAATGTATAAAGCAAATGTTCAACACTTTGTAACATTGCGAAAAGTTGAGCCGAAAGTCCCAAAAGATGTTTTGCGAAGGCTGGTTACATACTTTCCAAACAAGACTGATATATTTGCACTTGATCCGTCTTTTGAGCCCGACAGAATAAACGTGCCAGAGGAGTTTAGGCATTTACCGGTTAATGATGAACATGTAAATATCTTTAAAGAGCTCCAAAAATGTAATCGTTACGGACTAGTAGTGCCTGTAGATGCTGACCATATGTTTTACGCTGCCATCAACTCGACGGGATGCAAGTTGACAGGCCTTGGGGCGCATTATAGAAAACTAGCAGAGATGAAAAGAATATAATTTTAGTTTGTCTCCTGCTGGATATGGGAGGCAGTAAAACATACGACACTCAGGAAGGAGACCTTGCAGTAGTCTCCCTCCTGCCTTCAAAAAACCTCTCATTGGTAAGAGAGTCAATTGTTGTGCTTTAAAGCTAGCTGTCTAGTTTGGTTTGCTTTATGATGAAATTTAAATAGCGCATCACTTGCTCTTTATCGCTATCTTTTTCTTTTTCTGAAAGTTCTAGGTATGGCGTTTCCATTTGCCGCTCCCATCTATAGACTAGTTCGCGAGGAATCGTCAGGGAACCGTCATCATTCTTTGAGCACTGAGAGTGAAGATATTTCTGCCAATGTGCCCAGCGATCATGTTCGATTGCGGCTAGTGGCTCTAGTAGTTCCAATAAATTTTGCGCTAACATTTGTCTGCTCCTTTGTCCGGTAAATTTTAGTAATTTCTGAGATGCAAAACTGTCGCGACTTATAAAGTAAGTTGGGGGCTCTAGATTCAACTCAGTTCAAAATACCGTGTTTTTCATCACGATTCTAGTTTATTACGTACGTTATCAATCCAATCCTGTACAGCCGAAACGAACTAGAAGCGCAGGCTTACACCCGTCTTTGCCATCTAAATGCCCTTTTTTTGACACGCGGAATGACTGATAGTTGCCGGTTGCAGATGACGCGTTGTCAATTTCAGGTCGACCTCTACCGATGAAGGACACGAATGATACTGGTTACATTCGGTGCAGAAGCTTGCTCAGCCCGAATGCCATTGACTGATTAGAACAGTGACTGACCTTAGCCCGATTTGCGAAGCAGTCGCTACGTATAACTCACGAAATTTCAGCTATCTTTGGGATGCAAAATGGTAAGATTTGATACAGATTGGTTAGCTCGTAGCTCACGATTTTCTGCAGCTAGCATCTCGTTTAAAGAAGCTAGATCAGCGATTTTGACCAATAATTTCTGCCTCTCATCACGCAACAGAGTATTTTTTTCGCGCTCAGCGATCAGATCCTGATGCTTAACTTCACGCTGAACTCGGCTGCTACGTCCTTGAGCATCACGAATGGCTTCAGCGATACCAGGATAGTGATTGTGAATCAGAGCGGTGGAAACACCGGCTTCTCGTGCCACAGCTGCGATCGTTATTCGTGTTTCCCCTGAACGTGAGCGACCGCGTTGAATGCGCAGAAGAGCGAGTTCTAAATCTTTTTTACGGCTGTCAGCAGGCTTGCGTGTAGTAGTCATGACCTTTCACTCCTGAATATAGCCGAGCTCTAGTAACACTGTCTTGCAACGCTCTAGATCGCGGAGAACCCGGCGGCGTCCGCCTTCACCAATGTCATCGTACTGTAGAAGGTCTATCAACTGGTCCGCAGCAGAGCTATATACACTTGCGTGCTGTGCGCCTACAACACTACTTGTGCAGCCACCGCAGCGGGTACGTTCAGTCGAGTTGCCAACACAACGGTCATCATCAGCGGTACACCAGGCGTGCCCGTTGCTTCGAATAGCAGTACTTTCGGCTATCGCTTTAACCATCGAAGAATGATCCTTGAATAAAGTTAAATTATTAGGATCTCGTTTCCAGCGACCTAACGATTTTCCGTATCCGCCACTCAGCGAGTCTGACTCTAGCCACTGGCTGACTGTATCGGTTTTGATATCCCCGAGCTCAGACTCAATCTCATCAAACAAATCCAAGTCGAAATGCTGACCCCAGTCTTGATCCATGGCATAACCTAGTGTCATATTCATAGACCAATGGGTGAAATGCTGACGAAGATATCTGAGATCACCAAACCTACTGTGCGCTGCATAATTTGCAAACTTTCGTCGAAATTGGTGCGTCGCGAGATCCCACGACAGTCCAGCGCGCCTGGAGAACCTTTTTAGGTTCTCATTCCATGTTGAACCGGTCAGCGTTCGGATAACGCGAATGTTATCACTCATGGTCGCTAAAAATAGTGAATCTCGGTGTAACATGGCTTCCGCAGTTAGCGGATCGGCGGGGTTTTGAATTGTTCGCAGGTTTATTTCCGCTTCAATGCGCTGCTGGTATGGTACAGCCCACCGCTCCAGCAGTTCATGCGTTGTTATCGCAATTTCCGGAACCATCCAATCGTGGATACCACTTTTCGTTTTCTGTGTTTCGGTCCTGAGCCAATGATAAACCGTGCCGTCATCGCCTTCTGTAGAATGCCGGCTACCAGTTTTAAGATTTGCTAGCTCATGGTTTCTACAGCCAGAAACGCTTGCCAGCACGATGTAACATGATGTCCTGAGGTCAAGCAGGGCCAAGTTGAACGCCACCAATCCTCCAATCCAGCCGCGTTCAGTCAGCCGACGATTCTGGGCAGATTGGGTCATCCTGAACACTTGATGCTGCAGGGAGAGCGCGACACTATCCAACTCATCTCGAAGATCTAAGAGCCAGCTGCCTTTTGTAATGTTTTGGTGCGCGGCACTGAATAATGCGCAGAAAACATCATCAGGTATAATTGGTGTCTTGCCCGAGGTGCTATTAGCCAAAGCGCTGGATGCCCGAGCGATTGATGCAGCGGCTCCATTTGGCCAGGGATGCCGAGGCATTGGGTCAGCAGTGTACTGACTCAGTTCATATATTGCTTCAACTGCAGCAAAGCGTCGCGTTAATGAGCTCGCAGACAGCGGTTTACCTTTGTAGCGATTGGTTTGGATTATTGAGTAACAGGTTTGGATGTAGGAAGTACATGCCAACGTAACCACAGAAGCCATGCTGGTAATTTGAATGGATTTCAAATAATGGACGAATGGTAGAAAGTTCTCAAAAAGGTTTCGCACGGTACTTGCACTTGGCCGCTTTTGTCCAGGCAAACCTCTTCTCATATACCTAAACAGAATTAACTTAATAACAGGTTGGAACTCAATAGGAAGTCTGTTGAAATCGACTTCCCTAGCGTGGTAGGGAACGTTCGATGGAAATCCGTTTAATCTCCACGTTGAGTCACCCAATCGGCTAGTGACTACCCATAAACCTTCGACCTTGATAGCGCTTATGATAGTTAGATCACGCTCATTGGCAGGGATTTGCTCGATATTGACAGGGAAAGATTGCTCCCAGTGGTCATCTAGATTTGGGTCATCAATACTTGCGTTCAAAGAAATGCCTCTAATGAGTTCAATGCATCGCAGGTCCAAAACGGGTGCGGAGTATTTCTGGCGCGAGTTCGCGCTATCTCGACCTCTTCAGGTTTAAATATTTTCCTGCGCAAACCTTCTTCGATGATGTAGTTGTCGATAAGGCGAGGGATATGGCTTAGTTCTTTCTCCCAACGTATCTTGCCTATGCTCGATCGTTCAGAATAAATTCGATAGTAAAAGCTGAACAGCTTGTAAAGATCGTCAGCTGTCACCGCGTAATGCTTGCAGCGCACGCAGTTGAGGAAGGAAAAACATACCCCTCCGCTAGATTTTGGTGCGAACTGGCCTTCTTCAGGATCTCTGCATTTTCCAACGGGGGTGGGGTGAAACGTTGCACCAATAGTTTTGGTCATGAGTTCCCGAACTAAAAACTCGCCCATAAACTTCCAGTTTCGCTTGGATTCGGTGGTTGGCCTTAGATAGTCTTGCTCTGTCACAGCGGGTGTATTGCCTAGTGCAATTGCGGTAAGCTGAATATTTCCGCCAAGCAATTCATAAATACGGTTTGCAAATGTTTTGCGCAGTCTAGAAACATTCAGCTGCAATGGCTTTCCATCTGTGTCCTTAAGGTCATACTCCTTAACTAGTTTCTGAATCGCGAATTTCAGCATGGCATCGTTTAGCTCGACTACCTTTCCCCGTGCGGACGCAGCCTGTCCACGATAAATCCAGGCGCGATTGGCGATGTCCTCCGGTGCGTCGCTGAGCAGGCCACTGGTCAGGTGCAGAACTCTGCGTATGAGTTGTTCGATGTTTGTTCTAACGGTCGGAATGGACTCAAGCGCTCGATCTTGTGGAGGTGGGGAACGAAGTGTAGATTTGTATGACGTGTGGCCTCTGCGCTTCCAGAGCACTAGAAAAGTAAGATTGTCTTTAGGATGTGCCCGCAGGCAGTTTCTATCCATTTCCAGCAGTGGAGTTGTGTTACGGCCGGTGTGCAGAGCAATCGTTAACAACGCATACGAGAGTAAAGAGCTCGTGATAACTACATCATCCTTCCAAATAGGCGCGGTTGCTAATTTCAACGCAGCCGCTACTTCTTGACGTTGACGCTTGGGAATAGGCGACGGCCCATCTGTTTTTGGAGTGTTTGGAAAAGGGTTTTTTGGGAACGTGGCATGGTCTCCAGAATCAACATATGCAATCAGACCACGAGCACATAAAGCCATTAAAATTGACTTGGCAGCTGTGAAGTTGGATCGCTGGGACTGTCTGCTTATTGCCAGATCGTTCAGATAACCAAGAAATCCATCAATTAGACTTCGATCAACATCTGCCAGACGCAACTCACGCTCGTAAGCCTTAGCACGCAGCATGACGTAGTCTAGAAAGTGTCTTAAACCACCTTTGCAGAGGCTTGCAACGGTGGATGGCTCAATGTCGCGATCTTGCCTTGCAACAAATCGTTCAATCTGTCGTTGACACGCGTACGCAATTTCATCAATGTCAGCTCGATACCATCTTTCAAAATCAATCCACCTCATGCGCGTGGCATTTTTACCAATATCAACTCGAGTCACTTCTGGCGGAAACCGATCGGTTAATTTGAGCGTTTGATTCTCAGTGCTAAAGTTATGGTTGACGGCCGGAATGGAAAGATCCGTCGTTATGAAGGTCTTCTTCTTACCTGTCATGCAACCTCACTAAGATTTGCTAACTCGTCGTCATACGCAAGAACTGCTTCATCGGCTAAGGCGTTGACTAGATGCAAGTAAACCATTGTAGTTTGAATCGAGCTGTGACCGAGCTGTCTTTGCAAGAAAACCAGAGGCTCGATTTCGCTGTTTTTCTGTAGCGATAAAAGCGTTTGCGTAGCATAGGTATGGCGTAGCATATGCGTGCTTACGACTATGCTGACTTTCTTGCCGATATTGCGTATTGTTCGGCATATGCTTTTACCGAAATCTGCATAAGGCTCGCCTCTGTGATTCAGAAAAAGCTCCTTAGCATTGGAATTCGCCAGTGTGGATCGTTCTCCACGCATCTTCGTCAGGTACGCATGGAGTTCTAGCATGAATCGTCTGCTGATGAAGATGTCCCGCATCTTGCTTCTCTTGGTACGCATGCCTGTTCCATCACGAGGGTCGAGGCGGATTTGAATGTTGCGTGAAGTGTTTTTCCCTTTTTCTGGGTTAAACACGTATGCAGTGGGAAACGACGCGATCTCGTCTTGGCGCATCCCTGTATGTAGAGCGAACCGAATCATCATGCGATGGTGGGGGTTCTGGGCGTGTGTCAGAAGTTCTTTAACTTCACTCATTCTGAGGAAGCGTGGCAGACTCTTGGTTAGCACCGGCAGCACGTCTTTAACGAGCACTGTTTTCGACGCTATTGGATGACGACTAGAGTTGAAAGAACGGGATTTTACCTCTCGCGAAACTTCATTGTAAGGTAACTTCTCAGTCCATTTGTTTTTTAATGAGAAGTCGTAAAACTCACAAACATATCTCACGCGTTGCCGTATCGTTGAGGTGGCAAGGCTGCATGTATCCCGGCAGTAATCCCTATAACCGGTGACAAGATCCTTTTTCTCGCCACGATCAACGTCCTTCCAGTGGAGACTATGCGCCTGGAGAAAGCTGAAGTAATCGTAAAGAGCCCGGCCTGTACTTTCCCATGACCTCCTTGAGCCAATCTCTCCCCTGAGCAACGAAGCGCGAAGGAATTCATTGACGGGCGCACAGCTAGCCATGCTGTCCCAAAGCAGGATTGGAAATCCTGCGTACGAATGACCGGCAATCTTGAACGATGATGTTGCCCAGACCAGCTCCATAGCGACAATCCCGAATCTGAGGATGACTGAAAAAGTAGCCTATTGAGTCAGAATGTTTTCTCTCCTAACTGATTGCAAGCCCCCGATCAACTGCTTCTATGCCAGCTGCGAGCGTGTTTTTCGTCCAGATCTGGAGAAGACGCCCATCGTGGTACTCAGCAATAACGACGGTTGTGTCATCGCTCGAAGTTACGATGCCAAGCCGTTTGTGAAAATGGGGGCCCCCTATTTTCAGATCAAAGAGGTGTTGCGCCGCCACGGCATAAAGGTGTTCAGCAGCAACTACGCGCTCTATGGCGACATGAGCGAGCGTGTCATGTCGATCATCGAGTCGATGGTGCCAGCCTCCGAGGTCTACAGCATCGATGAGGCGTTTGCAGACCTCACCGGGGTCCCTGGCGATCTCACAGCGTTCGGTCGACGCATCCGGGCGAACATTCTTAAATGCACTGGCATTCCTGTGGGTGTGGGTATCCAACGTGCTCAACAGGTAGGGCATGTAGGGCGTGGCCGCGCCCTGACACGCATAGCCCGAAGCGCTGGCAAAATTACTGAATGTCGCACCCCCGGGGTGGCCTATGACGTCAGCGTTTTTGAATTTGGCCAGGCTATCTTCGTTATTGTGATTGGTGGTCCCGTCGCCGCCATCCTGAGCGAATGAAGTTGATGAGCTCAACGAAGATACTTCTACCCAAGGGTTTTCACCGGTATTCGAATAGCTTGAGACCACCGCGTCTGGAACGAAGTGGCGAACCTTGGTCGACGTCTTCACCTTGCATCCAAACGGGGTGCAAAGCAGCCAGTAGCAGATACCGACCACTTTGTATTCCAGGCAGTCAGGCGACAGGGTTGAGGCGACCAGGGTGGCAGATGTCACCGTGCCCGCTGCTGCTGGCCAAGTTGAGATCGACAGGGCAAGGGCTGTCCATGCTGGGGGCTTTCGCAGGTTCATCGCGGTGCCTCCCCTCGGCCAGATGCATTTTGGTATTTAGCGGCGGCGCGCCATTGGGCAATGCGGTATTCCGCCGCTATAGCGTCGGGTTCGCCATAAACGACAAATGTACGGTCGACCACCACTGCTGGGACCTTGGTCACCCCGATACTCCAGGCGTCTACGAGGTTTTGTTGAGCTGAGGACAAGTCTCGTTGCAAGCGCTGAGCGTCGTTGCTCTTGAGGCGTTGCTGCATGATCGCAACGGCTTGTTGCTGATTCGCCGGCAGTCCTTCAGATAGCTTGGCCTCAAGCCGTTCTGATTCGTCCAGGAGGATCACCCGGACATGTGCAGGTGCCTGAACTGGGTGGTTCCGGTCAGTAATGATCCACGTCTCCGCGTTCGCGAGGGGGACCTGTGTGGCCGCGATCAAGATCAGGAAGGTCATGGGGTTCTTGCAATTGAAGCGATAGGGTCTGGAGGGTGGCATTAGGCAGTACCTGCAGGTGGTGTCAGGTACAGAAAACGCGATTCATGAACTGTCGTCAGTAGGAAACCGTTATCGGGACGGTTGGGGTTTGGTGGCGTCTGCCTGGATCATGCGCTCACCACCCAGCTGGAGGTGCCGTAGCATTTTCCGTGAACACCTGGCACGCGGGCCTGTAAGCTATTCAGGAGGCCCCTTGCTAACTCTCTCAGGATCGCTCGCGATTCGTCACCAATCCTGACAGAGAGCCCCATGACTGCATCCATCCGCCGAGCAACATCCCTTCGCCCTGGACAATTCAAACACTTAATCCGCGTAGCATCTGTGACTGGCCGTTTACCAGAGCGCGACGTGATGCTCTTGTGGCTCACACATACCACTGGGGTTCGCGTCACCGAATTGGCCTTGCTGGAGGTCGCTGATGTGCTGTATCCCAGCGGGGCTATCAAGCCCGAAGTGTACCTACGCGCAGAAATCACCAAGGGCTGTCGACCGCGCAATGTGTACCTGACTCATCCACGATGCCTTGCCGCCCTGGAAGGCTGGATCTCAGTCCGCTTGCGCCGCCGCTGGGGCCTTTCCGGCATTGAAGAATACCGAGGCCTGCGCCCAGGTTCAAAACTGGTCACTACACACAAGGGCCAAGCATTTGAATTGGCGTTCAAGCACCGCCAGCTGGACAGTGGGCCAGAGGTGTACCGGGCCTGTGATTCGCTCCAACAGACAATCAGCAGGCTTTATCGGCAGGCGGGCATAAAGCAAGGTTCATCGCACAGCGGACGGCGCTCGTTGGCGGCAAAGGTGCTGGCTGCGACTGGCGACGTGGAGACGGTACAGACCATCCTCGGTCATGCTTACCTTGATCACAGCAAACCCTATTTGACTGTGGATCAAGCAACAATCCGACATGCTTTTGCGATTGCGCTGGCATAGTGGCATCAGTAGTATTGATTGGATCCATTTTTCCGGGGTCGAACCTTCCTTTAGCCTGCAATATTGTGGGCTATAGGGGTAAGCGATTTTAATTTTAAGGAGAAGTCTTATGGCTATTAAACCAGGCCCAAAGCCAATTGCTAAATCAACCGGCGAAGTAGATAAGCGTCGTCGTGACAATAAAGATACACAAGGAAATAATCCCGATTTGAAGCCTAGCAAGTCCTCAAAGAAATAGGTTTTAGCTGACAGAAGCTACCATGACGGTAGCTTTTTTCATTGGATCATGGGGCTTTTTCGTGAGCGTCGGCAGTGCCGGATTGGCCCAGGTCTGCGTTGCATGGAGCTGGAGCAACAGGCCCGAGCCCAAGCGCAGTCTTAAGGGAAGGAGGAGCCCCAAATGGGAGAAGCAAGGCAACGTGGTACTCAAGCAGAGCGCTCGGCCCAATCCGCTGAAGCAAAGCGTAAAACCGCCGAGTCGCTTGGCCTAGTCCGGCGCGATTTGAATGACGTTCGTGAGGAATTGAGACTTCCCCAGGATGCTCCTTTTCTCGGGTATGTCGTCCACATTCCAGCGAGCGATGAATTTCTAGCGGACTTTAAGGATAGCCCGCTCGCTACATCCCGAAGCTGGACAAAGAGTCCGGGGCTTGCGCAGCGGTTCGAGCACTTTGCCGACGCCTATAAGCTCGCCCGCGAGGATCGAGAGATTGTTGTGGGGCTGTTCGAAACCGCTACTCAGTTTGTAGTCGCTGAAGTCTTATAGGAATTCCTAAATGCGATATGCGAACGTCAACGGAGTGAAGTCTGAGGCACAGCCCAAAATGCGAGGGGTATGCCGCGCCTGCGATGGGGAGGTTGTTGCCAAATGTGGAAAGCATGTCATTTGGCACTGGTCTCATCTGTCCTTGAGCACCTGTGATCGCTGGTGGGAGGCCGAAACAGAATGGCATCGACAGTGGAAGGATCGGTTCCCGGAGGACTGGCAGGAAGTCGTCCAATACGAAGCACTTACGGGCGAAAAACACATCGCCGACGTCCGCACGGAGCATGGAGTGGTTGTCGAGTTTCAACGTTCCACTATCGACCCAGCAGAAGTAAACGCTCGTGAGAGTTTCTACCAGCGAATGGTGTGGGTAATCGATGGGTCAAAAAGTGAGTTTGACTCCGTAAATTTTTCCAATATGCGAAGCCGACCTGATGCCGATGGATTTGCATTTTTTCGATGGTACGGCAGGAGCAAATTGTTTCACCGTTGGCACACAACAACGCCGGTATTCATCGATTTTGGTGACAAGTACGGTTTCTGGAGAGTGTGTAAATTCGATCCTAAAAGCAAAGAGGGAGTCGCGCTTCTGGTAGATCGCTCACTGTTCACCGCTGCGTTGATTCAAGGGACGTCAGATTTCAGCAGAAATGGCGGGCCGGCGTCCGATTTCTGATAGATAGGAAAGCGCTGCGGATCTGCCGCCCAGCTACATCACAAGCCCAGCCCATGTTGGGCTGAGCCCTTAGAGGACCCCGCATCGGAGTCCGCGCCATCGAAGGAATGATGACATGGCTACTGACACCCCAGACAGCAAGATTGCCCACGCGCTGGACTTGATTGACACCGCCAAACATCCAATGGATGTGCGTTATGCCACGGCGTATGCAAATGGCTATATAGATGCGCTGTATGAGGCCAAGATAGTTGCTGCGCCGGCAGTGCAGTGCTATCGCGATGATGCACAGACGCGCCGGGCTCGGCGACTGACTGAGTTTGGCATTGGCGACCAAGGCTGATCAGCTGTCACCCATAACGAGGAAAAAATCTCATGGACTCATCTTCCCAAGCAAATGCCCTGAGCGACGCTCGCATAGAGATTGCGCGCATTTCTGACTCATCAAACGAACAGATCCTTGCGCAGCAAACCGCGTATGCAGCTGGGTACATCCGATGCGCGCAAGATCAAATGCTGATTAGCGCTGATCAGTGGGTCATCCTACTCGCGGAGATCGAGGCTGAAAAACAGTCCTGGAGAGGCCGTCAGGCAGCATTACAGAAGTAGGTGAAACGCGCCGTGGCGCGACGTGCGAAAGTTGAGGAAAAGTCGTTTCACTACCAGCCCAGTCAAACGGGGCTATGGCGGTAACAGAACGAACTCTGCACGTTCGTTGACTGCAACAATTCATCATGGAGGATCAGATGTCTCTTCAAAATCTTGGTGACGCCCGAGTTGCTGTATTAGTTGATTGTGACAACGTATCTCCAGCCGTGCTTGAGCATGCGTTGCTGGTCGTAGCCCAGTTCGGGCGAATCGTATTGAGACGTGGATACGGAAATCACGGGACGTTAGCTAATAAATGGCAGGATGCTCTGGTGAGGCTGGCTTTCACCCCCTGTCTCCAGTATCAGTACGCCTCTGGCAAAAATACCTCTGATATAGCTTTGGCCTTGGACGCGCAAGAAGCTCTTTTTGATCAGCGAGCTGACTTGTTCTGCTTGGTGACAAGCGACTCCGACTTCGCTTATCTCTGCCGAAAGCTTCGCGAGCGCGGCGCAGCCGTATGCATCGTAGGCGAAAGTAAGACACCTGACGCGCTCAGAAATGCAAGTGATCAATTCTTTGAATGGCGTAGCGAAGGCTTGAACACCGATTCGTTTACCCCGATAGAGCAGCAAACGAAAACTGGGGCTACACAAACGGATCATCAAGTCCCGGTAGTAAAACGACGTCCGAGGTTTGTAGTAGAGGCTGTGTCGCTTCTGACTGGTAGCACTGCAGAAGGGAAGGTCACCCTGAGTGGCCTTGGAAGCTACCTGAAACGCACCGATCCGGGGTTTTCTCCTGCTGAGTATGGTCATTCAGGCCTATTGGAGATGGTTAAAACCTATGACCTGCTTGAGGCCCAAATGGAACTTGGTGGACATTGGACGTTGCGCTTGGCTACTGAAACGAAATCATAGGAAAAATATGACCACCTACGCACGCCAGTCACTATCTGTTGTTGCTTCAATCTTGCTATCAGCCTGCGGTGGGGATGGTGCTCACGACTTGAGTCCGCAGGACCAAATGACAAGAGAAGCGATGTGCGTGGCTGCATCAGAGCGCTTCGCGCTCTATGAGGATGCAAAAAAGCATTTCGTTCATGGCGTTGATGCAGCTTCGGAATACTTCAGATCGTCTGGCAAAGCCGCCCAGTTCCCTAAAATGATCAACGTAGCTCGATCATCACTTGTTTCAAAACCTAATGAGTTTATGGCTACAGTTATCTCAACCATGTGCAACGGCCAAGTGACAGTTGGGCAGGTTGAAGACTTTTAGGCACCAATGGATGCCAATCTCATCACCCCAAAAGTTGTAGGAAATCGCTGCCACACCATAAGCCCCGCCAATCGGAGCTGAGTCAGTGAAAGGCCGCCTATTTCGCGTCCGCGAAGCCTAGGAAAATCCAATGGCAAGCAGTAACCGTCCGGGCAACTCATCTAGCGTAGCTGGCTCTATTGTTTTACGAGATTGCGCAACGATGAAGCTCAGCCCTCAATGTCGATCAGGGACTGCCGGGCATCATCACCCCAGTCAGACCCGATCAAAGCACTTTCTCGTGCTATCAACAATTGAAACGCTTGAGATTCCTTTCAAGCGTTGCTGGATAACTTAAACTTGCCGACTACGCTGCGAAGTTCATTAGCGAGCAATGAAAGCTCGTCAGCCGTTACGGCGTTGTCCTCTACGCCTTTCATGACGATTAAGCTGCTGTTTCGAATGCCGATGACGTTGCGATTGATATCCTCTGAGACCGAATGTTGCTGCACCGCCGCACTTGCAATCTGAGTGTTCATGCCCACAATTCCGTCTACTGCTTCATTGATCTGGTTCAGGCTGCCAGACGCTTGGCTCGCTGCCTGAATGCATTCCCTAGCTCGGGTTTGCCCAGCTTTCATCTGTTGAACAGCGGCATCAGTAGCGCCTTGCAACTGTTGGATGATCCGTCGAATTTCTTCTGTGGAGTTTTGTGTGCGCGAGGCCAGAGTCCGCACTTCGTCAGCCACGACCGCGAAACCACGGCCTTGCTCGCCAGCTCGCGCCGCCTCGATGGCCGCGTTCAGGGCCAGCAGGTTAGTCTGATCCGCGATGGTACTGATGACCTCGATGACACCACCGATTTCTTTGCTGTGTGTCGCTAACGCTTCGACTTTGCTTGCACTGAGCTCCACTTCGTTGGCCAACGCCTCAATAGCGGCACTTGTTTCAATCATAACTTTCAAGCCGTCGTTAGACGCACTGCTTGCAGATTCAGCGGCACGTGCTGCGCCCTCGGTATTCTGGGCCACGTCGGCAACGCTCGCGGTCATTTCGTTGATGGCAGTAGCAACCTGCTCGGTTTCAGCCTGTTGTGAGTTCATTGAGGCTTTGGCTTGGCCTATGGAGATCTCTAGTCGCTTTGCCGCATCTGAGACTGAATGCGAGCTACGCTCCACCTGGCTCAGTGAGCCAGAGAAGGCCGTTACCATGCGGTTAAGTCCCTCGCCTACATCACCGATTTCATCGTGGCTGTTGATTCGGACGCGCGCGCTCAGATCGCCTTGAGCAATACGTGCCGTCACAGCTAGGAGCTCATCAACCCCAATCCGCAGAGCCTTGTAGATGCCGACGAACGCATAGAGCAGCAGTATCGCAATGGCGATAAATAGCTCAGTGCCGAAAGTACGCTCATTACTCAGTGTATTCAGACGCTCATCAATTCGAATTCGCAGCGATTCCTGCATCTGATCCTGAGCTTTGTAAAACTGAGCAACGACGGCGTTTCCACGCTCGCCCAAGGTGTTGGCATTCACGTTTGAGCGCTTGCTCGGATCAAGGTAGTCCACCAGGTCTTTACGCAGATTTTCCAGGTCGGTAATGGCTGTTGTTACAGACGGCTGAACTACACCATATAATTTCGGCTCTTCTCGGCGAAGCAGGGAAAGGCTCTGCTGCAACTCTTGACGCATTAGCAGCTCCTGTTTCAACAAAGTCTGGGCAAAAATACGAGTGGTGTCGTCCAGAGGACGGTCAGCGCTAAAACCGCTGGCCAGACCGCGAATCTGTCCGACCAGATTTATTTGCCGAGGCAGACGTATAGAGCTTAGATCGATGAGGTACAACGAACCTGCTTCTTCGTCCAAAATCATGCCGGAAGTGGCCGTAATGTAGTAAACGAAATTCATTAGGTCGGTTAACTGGTCGTTCCACGCGGAAAAGATCACCAAAGGTGCTTCGCCTGCTTTGGCGCGTTCAACCAGCTGCACACTAGCGGTACGCAACGTCTGAACTCGGTCTGTCGTTGCCAGTTGGGTGCTAAATTTTGCGTCCTGCGCAGCAAGAGTCGCATAGGCATCGTTAAGCTTTTCAGCATTGCGTGCTGCATTGGCTACTGCGTTGGTGTCACCGCTGAGCATGCCGTGTGTCAGCGCCCTCTGAATCATGGTTAGACGCAGGATAGGGGTGACGTCCAACAAGTATTGTTGACCCACCTGTTCATGCTTGATGCCCGTGATGCTCGTGTTCAGTGAAAGCATCACCCGGGTGCCTAGCAGGAGCAGAGGAATCAGGACAATAAATCCCAAAATTGCGAATTTCATGGGGAATCGAACACGGTTGGTAACGAACAGGGCAGGCGCTAATAAATTCATCGGGTTCTCGATCACTCAAGGTCTGTGAGTGCTTTCTTAGGCGTTAAAAAGTGCCCATCTCTCATTTATGGTTATGAGGTAATGAAAGCATTCCAAGAGATCTTCCTCAAAAGCCGCTTACTCTCCTTTGTTACAGGATCGAATTGCCGCGCTTCTCTTGGTACGAAAACTATCGGCTGAACCGGGCGAAGCTGTAGGGAGGAATGCATGGATAACCAGCATAAAGGCTAAGTAGACCGGTAATGGCACCAGTTGGAGGTGCGTCCGGGCATCCCGTCTTGCGCAACTAAACCGGTCGCCACCTATGCGGTAGTAGCTCCGCAATCTCACTTGCCCGCTGCGTCGGCAGGCGCGTGAGGACGTCCTTCAAATAAGCATACGGATCATGGCCGTTGAGTCGCGCCGATTGGATCAAACTCATGATCGCCGCTGCACGTTTACCGCTGCGTAACGATCCCGCGAACAGCCAGTTCGAACGCCCAAGAGCCCACGGCCGGATTTGATTCTCGCACCAGTTATTATCGATGGGCACGGCACCGTCATCGAGATAGCGCGTCAGCGCTATCCAGCGTTTGAGACTGTAATCCAGCGCCTTGGCGATGGCCGAACCCTCAGGCACAAGCTGTCTTTGGGCGATCATCCAGGTATGAAGTGCGTCGGCGATTGGCGCTGCTTTTTCCTGCCGTATTCGCTGCCGATCACCCGGCTCCAGCTCTCGGACTTCTCGTTCAGCTTCGTACAAGGCCGCGATGTAGTTCAGCGCTTTTTCGGCGACCTGGCTCTTGTTGGTCACGTGCAAGTCGAAGAACTTCCGGCGGGCATGGGCCATGCAGCCGATCTCCGTAACGCCCAGTTCAAAGCCTGCCTTGTAGCCGGCAAAGTCATCGCAGACCAGCTTGCCGTTCCAACTGCCCAAGAAGGCTCGGGAATGTTCGCCAGCGCGGCTCGGGCTGAAGTCGTAAACGACCGCCGCCAGGTTGGAGAACTGACTGGTGGCATAGGCCCAGACGTAAGCGCGATGAGTTTTTTTCGCACCAGGCGTCAGCATTTGTACCGGCGTCTCGTCGGCGTGAACGACGTCGTGCGTCAGCACGGCTTCGCGCAGCGCATCAACCAGCGGCTGTAATTGCACGCCGCAGTTGCCCACCCACTGCGCCAAGGTCGAACGGGCGATGGGCAGCCCGGCGCGGCCGAAGATTTTCTCTTGGCGATACAGCGGCAGATGGTCGGCAAACTTGGCCACCATGATGTGGGCCAGCAGGCCTGCGGTCGGGACGCCTTTGTCGATGACGTGCGCCGGTACCGGCGCCTGGATCAGTGTTTCGCACTGTTCGCAGGCCCACTTTCCACGGATGTGGCGTTCGACTGTGAACACGCCGGGCGTGTAGTCGAGCTTTTCGCTGGCGTCTTCGCCGATGCGCTTGAGTGCGCAGCCGCACTGGCAGTGGCTGTTGTCCGGTTCGTGATGGATCAGTGTGCGAGGAAACTGCGGTGGCAGCGGTGCGCGCTTGGGTTGCTGGCGCACTTTGGCTTCGACAGGTGCCGGTTGCAGCGCCTCAAACTCGGCTTCGATAGCGGCGATATCCGTATCGATCAAGTCGTCGAGCAGGCTGGCTTGATCCGGGCTCAACTGCTCGCTGCGCTTGGCAAACTTGAAGCGTTTGAGCAGCGCGATCTCGTGGGCCAGCTTCTCGTTGACCGATTTGTGATGAGTGATTTGCTTGTCCATCGTCTCGACGCGCTGGATCAACTGCGCCGCCAAGGCACGCAGTTCTTCAGGGTTTAATTGATCGAGATTCGGATGCGAAGTCATGCCGCCGATTTTGCCAGAGAGGGCTAGTGGCGGCGATAGACTGATGGGCCAATTGCGCTGGCAAGCAGGCCATGGCAGGCGAATTAGAGCACCGTGATGGCTGCTCCGGAACCGACGCGTTGCCAAGGCAAGCCGAGCACCAAGGCTTGAAGTTGCTATGCATCCAACTCGACTTCAGAGCCGTGCCGCACGCCCGGCCAAAAAAAACGTCCTTGATTCAAGCGCCGGGCAGCAAGCCAAATCCCCAAGCCATCATGCACCAGCACTTTCATGCGATTGGCACGACGGTTGGCAAACAGATAAGCACAGTGCGGCTTCGCCGCACCGAACACCGCCACGACCCGCGCCAGCGCAGTTTCAGTGCCTGCGCGCATGTCCATGGGCTCGGTGGCAAGCCAGATGGAGTCGATGCGGATCATCGCAGCAGGTCTCGCAGGAAAGCAGAACACGCCGCTGCATTTTCTGCCGGCCAACTCACCGCGACTACGCCTTTTGAATGCGGCACTTCGATTCGGATCGTGGCAGGAAGGGCCTGATGCATCGGCACCGGCGGCGATGTCTTGACCGGGATGAAGGCGGTTTGAAGTGTCAGGTTTTTCTGTGCATGCACCCGAATCCATTTATGGACGAGGTTTGCATTGAGGTTGTGGGTCAAGGCGACATTGGCAATTGAAGTGTCAGGTTGGGCGCACTCAGCAATGACCTGGGCCTTGAAGGACTTGGAATAGGAACGGCGTTCTTGTGGCATGGGCGTCCGCTTAAAAAGGCTAAAAATGGTGTCCACCTATATTTGGGTGGACACCATCGCCTCAAGCGACGGTGTCAGGAAGGTGTGTTGCCCGGACGGTTACGGCAAGCACAGGTGATTCACCGATCATCGCAGCGGAGCGCTTGGAAAATGCAATCCGAAGTGTCGACCCGCGCAATCCATGACGCCGGCAATCGGGGTGTGACTCAGGCCGAGGTTGTACGACTGGAGAGCACCTGCACGGGTGCTGATTACGATCACAAATTCGCGCTGCGCAGCAACCGACTTGCGCTCAGCGTAGACAAGTAGAAATACTGCATGCACCACAACCCCCGAGTTTACCGACGAGCTGTAGCACCTGAATCAAAAAAGGACCCCGCACTTGGGCTAAGTGTGGGGACCTCTTCTTTTCCGTCTTAATTAGCGTTTGGCCTTGTGGAGAGCTACCGCCTGTTGAAAGCCAATCTGCACAAGATTGATGGCCAGGGCGTTGTGACCACCTGCATCTGCCACACGCCTGTTGGCTGCTGCTGCTCCAAAGATCCAAGTGCCGTCTGGCATTTGGTAGGGGGCATAGAAATTAAAAGGTGCAGTCATGTCGTGTACTCCAAGATCAAATTACGCCTGCTCTGGAAGCAGGAAGCGAGTTGTGCGGCTAAGCCGTCACATAGGAGAAACGGCCCAACCGCGTTGGCTGAAAAGGCTCATATCGTAGGTTTTATCCATCGTTGACCCCTCAATATAGGTATCAAATCCTTTGGGAACAGCCAATGGCGAAATAGCTAGCGAGGCCAAATATGTGACGTGCGGTACATTTGCGCTCGGTGTTAACACTGCACCTTATAGGTGGAGGAAGCCGTCAGCTGCATTATCTATCCCTAGCCTTAAAAACTCGGGATACGCCAGTAGACATAATAGGCAATGTTGCCTATTATCTTGATTAGGCAATGTTGCCTATTACAAATTAAGCGAGGGATGCGTGGACAATCGCACACGCTATCGGCAGCTGCTGGATACCTACAGCATTACCCAGGCCAAAAGCGCTGAACTTATTGCAGCGGTTACAGCACGGCCCTGCTCGGTGCGAACCGTTCGCTCATGGCTCAACGATCCCGAAAAGCCAAGCTCAACACCGTGTCCTGATTATGCGGTTGCGAATCTGGAAAAGGCCATTGAGTACATGCAACGCGCCTTGACGCGACGTGCCGAAAGTTGAAGGAAAATCGACGATGAAAACAACACCTGTAGGTACGTTCGTCATTGGTGCGGAGTCGCGATCCAGCGGCAAAGGCAAAAGCCCTTTGAGTGATACCCAGGCGAAGGCCGAGGTCATGCTTTCCGAATACCGGCATGCTTTGAATGACGGGCTAGGCGCGGCAGAGGGTGACGCGTTCGAACTCGCGTGTCTGCACTACCTTGGCAACCACAAAAATGTGGGCGTTGCTTGGATGAGGGCGGCGACGACTACAACGGTGCAAAAGCGTGGGTCGCGGTTGACCCTGACGCGGAATATGAAATCGTGTAACCCCAAGCCTCGCTTCGTGCGGGGCTGGGTCAGTAGAAAAACACCACATTTGCATAGAAAAGACACAAGGAACGTCGTATGAAACTCGTAGTTGCACAGTTGTTGGCAGTTGTCGTCGCTATATGCCTGTTTGAAGCTGGCCAGAGCGATTCGGACCTGGCGTTCAGCAAGGCTGGGCTTGTTGCTCTCGCATTGTCATTGGCTTTAATGGTCGCAGGCCTGGCTGTTGAAGTCTTTGAATGGCGTCGTGAAGTGGCTCAGGCTTGATAGGCAGGATTGCCTATTTTGCAGCGGTTACTTCGCGGCATTGTGCGGTGTGGAGAGTTCGGTCGTGGATCGCCGCTGAAAACGTGAATCTGTAGGAGATGTAGCTAACGCGCCTTGGGCTACGCCTCGGCAATCACTACTCGAGTCGCGGAAAATGCCCAAGACCCGTCATCGAGTGGGGCAGCGGCAGCAGGAGCTCACGATGCGCATCAGGTAGAATCCGACGCAGGCCGTTTAAAGTTGGATGGTCTGCGGTAAGTGGCTAGAGCTTAGGCCTTTCTGCACTGCGTCTCATGCCTCTGGGCTAGAGGCGGGTCGTCATTAAAAGCGCGTTTTTCGCGCATGCCATAGGTAGGAATGAAACAAATGATCAAAGAGATATTCTTTCCTGGTAACGATCGACAGCCGTGTGTAGCCCGGTACGGTATCAGGATAGACCCCAGTCACGGCATTGCTCGGGCCGAAATTGTAGTTATTCAGACTAACCGTGAGGGCTATCCTGCGATGGGCACCAGCCTCTACAACACGGAAGATGGCCGTAATATCATTTTAAACAAAATTCTTGAAACCGATCTGCGAGGGGTGCGCGTTGAGTTTGTCAGTTTCTACGTGATTCTTGATCTGGAACATCGCCTAGAAGGGCTGAGGCTGCCGATCCGTATGGACTTCGAGGACTACATGAAGCGCGGCAATCCTTACGGCATTGAAAGCATTCCCGCAGAGAACATTGCAGGCAAGGTAATGCAGTGGATAGGAAAGGGAGACAAGGCATACGCCTACCACAGCATTCATGTTCAGGGCGGGTGCGCAAATTTCTACACGGATCTAGACGATGAACAGCGAGAGTCGGTAAGCGCTAATAAAGCCGCCGAGTTATTCCAGGCAATCGGTTACGAGTTTAACGCTGAGTCAGGCTTCTCAGGACGTGTCGACGGGTAGCAACGGAGCGTTAGAAAGCCTGCGCTCCCTGTTCTATCGTTCGATCCTGATGCAGCTGGCAGGGTACGCAATGGATCCCCTGGGTGTTGACTACCGTTTAAAATTAGGACGTAAGATGAAAAGTTTTTTTGCAGTGGCAGCCCTTGTTGTTATCGGTACAGCTCAAGCAGATACACCTCCAAGCATGCCCGAAACTGCGACAGAGATTACCCCCCGAGATAAGTGTTTTCAGATGATAAGGGGTCATGCGGATCTCGCAGCGGCTAAGCGTGAAGAGAGGATTCTTAGGCTGGTCGCAGGGTCGGGTGGCGAGGATAAAAACGGCGACTTTGTGTGCGCAGCCCAATTTGAACTGGTGACGGACAAAGGCGAGGGCAAACGCACCCCTTGGCTGTCGTACACTTTGTTTTCAACCGGCGACCAAAGTGAATCTCAAAGGAAGCTCCAAAACGCCGTTAACGGGCTCTGATATCTCACAAAAGACTGCCTAAAATGCGTGGGTGGCGAGCTTCCCCCGCATTTGGCCTAGGCCCCGTGAGTACAGAGCAGTCGTGAATTTCCTATGGTTCAGGGCCGTACATGCCACCCTTGGCAACCTCGGTGAGGAATTGGCGAAAAGGCTGGATTCATTCATTTTTCCCTCGTGCTGATCAGCCAGTCCATCGCAGAAAGAAGCACGTCACCGTCAGGTGCTCCCTGCAGCTTGATCGAGCGGCCAGATTGTTTGTCCTTGATGACTAGCGTAGGTGTGGCAGTGATGCCGTCCTGGCTTGCCTGGTGAGCCTGGCTAATGACTGCCTGTTGCACTGACGGGTTGCTCACAGCGCAGTTATCAATGAAGTGCTGTCGATCTTCAAGCCCCGGGATCTGGGGATTGCCAGCAGCTCCAGCACCGTTTGACCGGGTACGCTGATAAATGAGCTCGACTGCAAGCCAAAAGGCGTCATTGCCTCTCTCGATCCCCGCGCACTCGGCCCACCGAGCTTCATAGCTGGCTGCAGGCTCATGCATCGGCAGGGGCAGATGGCGCCACTGAAGATTCACATCTGGATGCTGATCAACCCAGGCTTTGAGGTGTGGGAAGTAATCCTTGCAGTAGGGGCATTCCAGATCTGCATATTCGACGATGGTGAAACGGGCGCCACGGCTCCCGTAAACCCATCCGCCACTATGTCTCTTCTGATCGGCTGCCGGCGCCACGGGGCCACCTGTGACGCCAAGCGTGTTCTGTCTCATTTCTGTCAGCAGAAAAGCCGAGATTGCCAAGGCTACCGCTCCGATGCAGTAGAGGACCTGGCGGGGCGCTCGCGTCGGTCGCTTCATGCGGAGGCCTCTTTGTCGAGGAGCTGTTTGGCCAGCAGCTCCTGATCCAGCAGCGTCAGAAGAGCTTTCTGGGCGCTTTCAGGCTGTGGGTGATGCTCAAGCCACTGGTCCAGCGCTTTGTGCAGTTGGGATTGGATCTCTCGACGATCAACCGCCACATGTTTCACGACTTGTAAGTGCTCGATCAGTACCGGCGCGCAGATCTTTAATGCCAGCAGGGAATCTTCCTGCGGGTCTTTAAGTATTTGAGTCAGGCTGTCGATCAGATTTTGAGTCAAGGCATCCATGGCTCTCATGCCAGGTTCTCCAATGCATGGGGTGTTGGGAATGTAATTTTCAGGGGTTCAATACCTCGTTTGCGGTCGAGATCTGCAGCTACTTCCAGAGCAGCTCCCAACTCGTCGACACCCATGGATTGCATCAGGTCGTAACGTTGCTTTTTCTCCTCCGGCTCGGTCATGGCCAACGCCAGGTACAGGCTCGGCGGAACGGCGCGAAACAGGACTTCCATTGATTTTGAAAGCACCACGCCTTCGGTGTATTTACCGCTCTCTTTGCGGGCTGACAGCATCAAGCTCTTCTGGGCAGGCGTGAGCTCGCGGAAACGAGAGATCTTTTCCACTTCGTCTGGCGGCATGTTCAGACAGATCCACCACTCGATCATGTTCAGCATCGGTGCAGCGGCTGGGGGCAAGTCGTCAATATTCTGCGTAGCCAGCCAGAACCAGGCCCCAAGCTTTCGCCACATTTTGGTGATCTTGATGATGTATGGAGAGAGCAGGGGGTTCTTGGTGATGATGTGGCCTTCGTCTGTCACGTTCACCAGCGGTCGGCCCTTATACTGATCACGTTCCGCAATGTTGTTAACGGTGTTGATCAGCGAGATGTAAGCGATCGAGAGCTGGGCGTTGTAACCCTCACGTGCGTAGGTGGCCAGGTCGACAATTGTCAGATCTGCTTCAGGCCAAGGCGTACCAGTACGGTTGAACATCGCTCCGTCGGCACCCATGCAGAACATGTCCATTGCTTCGGCCATTTCAAGCATGCGGTTACGTCTGCCCTCTGGGATAGAGGTGTCTTCCCCGGCCGCGCGCAATGCATTGCGGACATCTTCAGTCAGGACGGTGCGGTCAGCGTCTGAGCAAATTCTGGCCGCTGCAAGGATGCAGTGTCGGATTACGCTGCGGTCCGCCCGGGTCAGCCGAGCTTCCTCTTTTTCCTCACCGCCGGTGATCATCAAACGAGCAACGATTTCCATCTCGCCGAGAACATCCCGTTCATCATTGTCTTGATCGGACTTGGCATTCATGTGCTCGTCAGAGCTTTCTAGGTCATCAGCGTCCAAGGTCTTGACCTGGCTCGGGGTGTTTACCAGGCGAATAGCGTCGGCGAACGGAGCCAGGCTAACGCCCGAGTTCGGGGCCAGCTTGATCCTGTTGACTGTCAACCCAAGCTTTTTCGCGAAATCCCCGAGTAGGCCGAAACTGTTACCCGCCTCGACGATGAACAGGCGGGGAGCGTAAACCGCAATGAGCTGGTTGAGCAGGTTATTCAACGTGGCGGACTTACCTGCCCCTGTGGGGCCGAACAGAAACATGTGGGCATTCATCTGACGATCCAGCTTGTTGAATGGATCAAATGTCAGTGGAGCCCCACCACGGTTGAATAGCGTAATGCCAGGATGCCCAGTACCACTGGAACGACCCCACACCGGGCACAGGTTTGCAATATGCTGGGCGAGCATCATCTGCACGTACCAGTCCATGGCTCGCTTTTGATTGACGTCGAAGTTCCCGGGAAGCCAACGCAAGTAGCTGTTGAGCGGAGCCACCTCGTCGTCAGATGCTACGGGTGTAGGCCGCGCTGTCCTGCAATGGCTGGGTAGCGCGTACATCGATTGGACGGCGCAACTCCGAGCGCGCATCGAGCAACTGCCGGCCACTAGCGCTCCCCGCCGAACCGGTCGTGCCTTGGTTCCAGACGTCCATCATGGTGTTTTGACCATGCGGCAGCATTTGCTCTTTGTTTGTCGAGCATCCAGCCAGCAAGCCCGCGGTGAGAACGCAATACAACAGCGCGCTGCGCGCTGACCCCAAGTGATCAATCCAGGTTGGCATTGGCATGGTTCGCTCCTGAGGCGTACTTGACCTTGCGGCCTTTGAGTTCGTAGTCAATTTCCAGCTCTTGATCGATGTGCAGTGAGACTTGCGCACCAGGCAGTACATAAATGGCCGCGAACGCTTGTCCGTAGAGTTTGTTAACCCAGCTCGAAACATCCGTGACACCTTGGGTCAGGATCTTCCCCATCGCTTCGTTACCAGACAAACCGGTGCTACCAAGCGTCCCAGAAGCGTTCGAGACGTATGAGGAGGTGCTTCCCTCGGTCTTGATCAACGATGCTGCTCCAGCTCCTGCTGCGGTGATGAGGGCTTGTGAACCGATGTACTGCTGCGCATTGCTGCGTCGCTCGCCCGCAATACAGGGAATGCCATATGGATCACTGATCCAGCCAAGACCACCCTGGATGGGTTGTTGGTCTCCAGAGTTGTTCTGGTTGTTGTTCTGTTGATTGCCACCCTGAACCGGTGCCGGCAACGTGCGGACAGTGCCGTCGGTAAACACGAAGGTCAGACTTTTGATCTGCCCCCGCACGCAGGAGAGGGTCCAGTCGCCGGACGCTGTACCGCTGGCCACCGCACCGGCTACGTCAGGAAGGTCGATGCCATTGGCAGTCAGGTTGTCCGGACCGATCAGCACCTTGAACGGGTAGGGGTCATTAACCGTCCCATCAACAGGAACCCGGCCGATCAACGCGGACATGGCCACCGACCCCATCAACGTCGAGTTTTGAGGCAGGGTGTAGGCACGTCGTACCTTCTTTCGCTCCTGTTGCTGACCACCCATGTCATCGCGGACAGACTGAGCGCCTGTCGTGAGCGCTTTCTGTCCTCGGTCTAAGGACTCGCCGAAGGCTGTAGGAAAGCTATAGGCGCTCGCGGGTAACAATGTTTCAATGATCGCCCAACGCTCAAATGAAACTTCATAACGGCCTGTCATGAGGGCTCTCTTGGCAACCAGAGGGCACCAGTCCAGCCAAAGCGACTTTTCAGGAAAAACCTAGTTACCAATCAAGATAAACATCTCCTCTCGCACCACCGGGCGTGTGGTCAGATGTCGCTACCACATCAGGGCCTGGGTTACCGAATCCTGGGCGATTGGGTCGCCACCTTCCGTGGTGCCAGGCATTGTGCAGTGCGACTCCTCCCGAAGTCGGGTGCCGGACATGGAACTTGCCATGAGCATTATTGGGGCCGAAAGAGTAGGCAAGTAATGATTGATCGTTGGCGCGCGAAGGTAAATCGCTATGCACGCTGTTTAACGTCGCGCCGTGGTGAGGCGCAACAAGCCCTATGACTGGCGCGGGAGTGAGGTGGCCAAAGTGACAATAATCGCAGTCTCCGGTCAGAAGGATACTTCGGCGCTGGTGTGCTGGTTGCGTGGTTTCGATGCTGGCGACCAGTCCGCCGTCATTGCGGTTATTGCCTGTACCCTGAGTTAGCCGCAGAATTCGTCCCCCTTGTATAGGCGTTGTATGGACCTGCTGCGGCATCCCGGCAAGCAACAAAAGTCTACCCTTGTTGGCTCCTATTCTTTTTGCAAAGGCTACATGGCTTGGGCCTACAATTTGGTTGGGTGCAATCCATGTCTTTGAAAGCAATGCGCTGTTGGCCGGTATGTTCGCGCCAGCCCAATGATCGCCATCCCAGTGAGAAAGGATCACGGCCTTAGCGTTATGGGCAGGAAGATGGATCGTGGCTGGGCGGGTCGGCTTGTTCCGCTTAACACCGGCTCCAACATCAAAGTAAAGTTCTGGCGCATCACTGCCGTCTTTCACCATTCCGTTCGCGTTACCCTGACCCACGTCAAAGACGATTACTCGATCACAAGCGACATTGCCCAGAAGCGCTTGTTCAGCCGGATCAAGCTTATTCACTACTGTGCCTGGCAAGGTGAAGATCTGATCAAGCTTTTTTGAAGAGAATCGGCGGATATCGACATTTATGGATTTCGTCTCATCTGACATGTTGCGGTAAACATCCGCACGATACCCCTTCGATTTTTTTGTCTGCTCTACTAAGAACCACGTCGATTGCTCAAAGGCGGTGTCTATCCAGTATTGGGGGCACCGGTTCCACCAATCATCAAATTGAGGATCTTCAGACGCCAGGCCACGGGCTTGATGGCCCGTGCCCCATAAGCGTTGCCATCGGTAAGAGAAAAGCTTCAAGACGACTTCCAAGTGGAAGAGTGGCATGTTCTCAAAGTCGATCTGGGTCTCATCAGTGTAGCGCTGGTCAGGTGTGAGGCAGCTTTCCAGCCAGTCTGCGTCCACCATATCGAAGCTAATTCGAGCGTACTCTCTGCTTCGGCTCATTTCTACATCATCAATCCGGGCATACCCCGCTCTTGGGACAGGTGGCAGTTCAATTTGATCATTTTCTGAGGTGAAATAAGGATTCAAGTAAGTCCTTCCTTGGTCGCGACGCGGTATAGGCAAAAGTGCCACATTAAAGGATTGTTTGGGCTTGCCGCCAAATCAATGTGAAGCACCTCAGTTTCGAGTTCGTTGTAATCGTCATACTGTCCGCAAGATACCGACCCTCGTCGTTGGTTCCGTTTGGGTTGTCAGCTCAGTAGAACTGCAGTTCGTTGATGTCGGCAATCGATGCATGCGTGGCCTTTTACTGCCCTGAAGTTCGATCAGCTTGGAGACATTCGCTGGTCCAACATAACTCACGGAGTGGCACTATGCCATATTTCGTCAGGGAGTCTCGGCAAGTACTTTCTTGCTCAAATCCTCCGCCTCAGGATCAATCAGATCGTTGGCCAGAGCGTGCTTGTCCATGAGTATCTGCCACACATGCTGATCGATGGTGTCCTCAGCTAAAGGAATTTTGACGACAACCATGCGCAACTGCCCGTTGCGATAGGCCCGATCCTGCGACCCTTATGCTCATCGTGAGGCAGTGCTCACGCAACGTGGCCACGGCTTCCTGATACTCGCAAAAGAGGATCACCTGTCGTCAACGTCCAGCTCGGCCATCAGGTCCGCCACTATTCGCACTTTCAAGCGATCGAGCAGTTGACGCAGTGCGCCCAGCCTTGCGAATCGGTGCTGGTCGCTGCGGATGATCTGACTGTACTCGTCTCGTTCTGCCAGGCTGAGTATCTGTTTCCCGTCAAAGCGCGTCAGTCGTGTCAGGTCACGGCTTGGCGCAACCCACAAGGTCTGCTGAAGCTCGCAGGCAATACAGTTTTTTCTATTGGCCACACGGTCCTTTTAACACCATCTGCTGATTTCCTGGTGTTGTAATGAAAGTGTGCTGCAGCGACCACAATCGCGACATCGTCGATAAAATAACTGTCCGAGGCACTCCCGGTTGAGCATTCCAAAAGGAACGATAGGTGCAGCGCATTCTGCGGGCTCGACTCCGCGTGTGGTGCCGCTGCGTGCAGACCATTTACCGCAAGCGGTGGGCCTTTCAGCCGCTTTGGGCTGGCCGTATCGCGAGGCGGACTGGTGCTTCGCCTTCGATCTCGGCGCTGGCCTTGCGGTGGAAGTAGAAGGGCATCTGGTGGCCACGGCATTGTGGTGGCCGCAGGGCGAGAACCACGCATCTGTAGGCATGATCATTGTTTCACCCTCGTTGCAGGGGCAAGGTCTGGGGCGCGCCCTGATGGACCAGTTGATGCAGCAGGCCGGCGAGCGAACACTGATCCTCAACTCCACCCAGGAAGGCCTGGCACTGTACACACGGCTTGGCTTTGTTGCGCAGGGTAGGGTCAACCAACACCAGGCGATGCTTGAGCACGCCGCTCACTTTGTTCCGGATTCGATGCATGTGCGCGTCATGCAGGCCGAGGACGAGCAAACGCTGCGACAACTTGATCTGGCGGCCACGGGCCGGGATCGAGGTGCATTGCTGAGTGCCTTGTTCGATCACGCCAATACCCTGGTTATTGATAACGGCGCGGGCGTGTCAGCTTACGGCTGTGTACGCGAATTCGGACGAGGGGTGGTCATCGGCCCGGTGATCGCAAAGGGGGCCTGCGCGGTAGCGGATGCCAGAGCGCTGATCACGGCACTGGCTGATGCCCATCGCGGTCGGTTCGTGCGTATTGACGTCACTGAAGACACAGGCTTATCGGATTGGTTGACCGAGCAAGGCCTGCCTTGTGTCGGTCATGCGATACCCATGGTGCGCGCGATGCCACTGCAAGGTAGCTGTGCTGAAACGGATGCGAGGCTGTTTGCCCTGTCCAACCAGTCGATCGGCTGATACGTATTGACTGTGAAATTGTGCCACGCGCGACCCGATGATTAGCCCTGAGATAATGGATAACCCTTTATGAAACTGATGCCCTACTGGCTGGATACCGCGCCTGAATTTTCAGCCGGTGAACGTGATGCGCCCAGTGGCGAGGTGGATGTGGCAATCGTCGGCGCTGGCTTTACCGGTTTGTCCGCCGCCATTGCGCTGGCCAAAAAGGGCGCGAGTGTGGCCGTATTTGAAGCCGGTCTGGTTGGCAATGCCGCTTCCGGTCGCAATGGCGGGATGTGCAACAACGGTTTTGCTCAGGATTACTACGCACTGTCGACCGCCATCGGGCGTGAGCGCGCCAATAGCTTGTACCGCGCCTTTGATGCCGGGGTCAGTAAGGTCGAATCGCTGATCGCGGAGGAGGGCATCGACTGCGATTTCAAACGCGTCGGCAAGCTCAAACTGGCGGCGAAGCCTGAGCACTTTGATAAGCTGGCCCGGTCGCAGGCGCTCATGGAGCAGGAGTGCGACCCCGACACTTACATGTTGACGCGTGAGCAGTTGAGCAGCGAGATCGGTTCAGACCGTTATTTTGGTGGCCTGGTTTTCGGTAAAAGCGCCGGTATGCACGTAGGCCGCTATGGCCAGGGCTTGGCAGAGGCGGCTGCGCGGCGCGGTGTGCGTATCTATGAAAATGCCCCGGTGCTTGGCCTCTCGCGTCAGACCGGTACTGCACACCAGGTCAAGACGCGGCGCGGTGAGGTGCGTGCCAAGCAGGTACTGCTTGCGACTGGCACATCCTCGGTCGGCCCATTGGCCTGGTTTCGCCGACGTATCGTGCCGGTAGGTGCGTTCATCATCGTCACGGAACCTCTTTCAGTCGAGGTGCTTGACCGTCTGATGCCACGTCGGCGCATGACTACCGATACGAAAAACTTCGTCAATTACTTTCGGGTGACTCCCGACAATCGTTTGCTGTTCGGCGGTCGTGCGCGATTCGCCACGTCTAATCCTGCCTCCGACATGAAAAGCGGGATCATTCTGCAGAAATCGCTGATCGAAGTCTTTCCGGAATTGAGCAATACACGCATTGATTACTGTTGGGGCGGCATGGTCGATATGACTCGAGACCGCCTGCCGCGTGCCGGTGAGCATGACGGGCTGTTCTACTCGATGGGCTACAGCGGTCACGGCACGCACATGTCGACCTACATGGGCGCGATCATGGCCGAAGTGCTCGACGGCCGCGCCGACTTGAACCCATGGAAGGATTTTAGTTGGCCGGCCATTCCCGGGCATTTTGGGAACCCGTGGTTTCTGCCGTTGGTGGGCGCTTATTACCGGTTTCAGGATCTGGTGCGCTAAACGCACTGCGGTGTGTTGACGGGCTGCGAGGAAGACGCCCTCAAAAAGTTTGAAACTGTATTGACTCGCACCGGCAAGAGTTGAACGGCGCAAGGAGGTGCTGATGTGGAACTCGCACAAGCGCCGTTCTGCTCTGAAGATTGCGCACCGTCTTGGGCAGATGCAGCGGTGAGATGAATCAACTGCTGCCGCATCAGTGGACGGTCGCCTGATCTAAACAACGAAAAATGCTCACCGTTTATTCACGTTCTTGCCCAATGAAATCGATGAATGCCCGCAACGGAGCGGACATGAATCTGCTGGAAAAATAGAGCCACGGCCCCTCAAACGTGTCCCACCATCCGCCTAGAACCGGCTGGAGATCACCACTCTGAAAATGCGGATGTAGCCAGTTTTCGAAGGTTGCAATAATTCCTCTGCCACTTCGTGCCAGGTCAATAGCCGCTGCAACGCCATCGACCCCTATGATTAATCTACCTGGGGGATCAATGCTTACGGTTTCCCCGTTCTTCACAAAGTCCCAGTTGACCATCGCTCCACTGGAATACCGTAGACGGATGCAATCGTGATTCATCAATTCGCTTGGATGTGAGGGTGTGCCGCGCAACGCTAGATAGGACGGCGCGGCAGCCAAAGCCAGTTGCTGCGACCTTGGCCCGATAGGCACGGCAATGGTGTCTTGTGCAAGGTGCTCTCCATAACGTATCCCGGCATCGCACCCTGCGGCAGTAACGTCCACAAGGCGGTCTTCGACCATTATCTCTATCCGCACTTGTGGGTAACGTACGAGAAAGCGATCAATCAGTGGCGGCAGAATGTCGACCATGACTGCGCCTGTCACGTTTAACTTCAACACGCCTCTTAGGTCTTGAAGGGAACTGGCGACATCCTCGAACACGGCTCTCATTTCCCCGAGAAGCGGAGACATTCGCTCTGCCAGCTCACGCCCCGCCGCAGTTGCTACAACGCTTCGGGTGGTGCGGATGAGCAGGGGAACGCCCAAGGCTGACTCCAGCGCCGAAATCCGTTCGCTCACGGTTGACGGCGACAAGCCAAGTCGCTTGGCAGCCGCGCGAAATCCATTTTCGCGGAAGACCGCAAGAAAGATCGATAGGCCATCCATAGAGCATTGATCAATATTGTTCGCCATAGCGATCAGGCTATTCGGATTCGAGCGGGTTATCAATTACCCAGGCGCGCGCTACAAAGAGTGTGTACAGCCTATTCGCTCCCAATCGAGCGTGTTGCTGATCTGCCATCGATGGATAGCCGAAGGAGTTCTGGAGTGAGTAAAAAAAATGTTCTTATCACCGGCGCGAACAAGAGCATAGGGTTCGAAACCGCTCGTGAAATGGGCCTGCTGGGTTATCGAGTGTGGCTTGGGAGCCGTGACGAAAGCCTGGGTACGCTTTCGGTATCTCGCTTGGTGGCCGATGGCATAGATGCCCGCCTGGTCATTCTGGATGTTCGCGACACAGAGAGCGTCAGGGCGGCGGCTGAGCTGGTTTTCAAGGAAGACGGAAAGCTGGATGTTCTTATCAATAATGCGGGTATATCTGGCGCTCAACCCATCGCGCCCAGTGAGCAAGAGATCAGCGACATCCAGAGTGTTTACGAGACCAACGTGTTCGGTCCGATACGGGTGACTCAAGCTTTTCTTCCTCTTTTAAAAGCGGCACAAAAAGCCTGTGTGGTTATGGTCAGTAGCGGGTTGGGGTCACTGAGCTGGACATCTGATCCAGCGCATCCTTACTCACGGGTCGATGCGATGGGCTACAACAGTTCAAAATCCGCTTTGAATGCGGTGACCATTGCATTTTCTAAAGAGTTCGCTGCTTTTGGTATCAGTGTCAACGCGGTTGATCCCGGCTATACCGCCACCGATTTCAATGGGCATTCGGGTTACCGAACAGTTGCTCAGGCAGCGTCGGGTATCGTATGGCTAGCCTGCCTTGATTCATCAGGCATCACGGGCAAATTCTTTTTTGATCAAGAACGTGCGCCGTGGTGATAGTGATCTGACGTTAAGGTCGACAGGCAGTCATCAAATAATCCCACCTCACGGGGGCTTCATGAATAAGGCTTGGCGGTCGTGCTGCGTTCGATAGCAAAAGAAGCCGGCTTGCTTGCGTAATGGATAAATGGACTATGATCATGAAGCGATATTAATCACGCTGCTCATCGAAGAAGGCCATCGTATGGACGCACCCCTTCAATCAAGACATCGCGCTGATAACAGCCAGACGAGAACTGCCAAGGCTGCCACGCAGGGGCGAGTACTTGTGGACAACCGGCCGTCAACGGCCACCCAGCGCAAGCTGGCCAAGAGGATGAATAACAGCCCTCTCGTATTGCAGCAACAGGCGGACAGTGCGCGAATGTGGGTGCAGCCTCATGAAATGAACGGACGATCGGGCGGGGCAGTTCAATTACAAGAAAACAGCATGACGTCTTCTGAGTTGCCGGTCGTGCAGCGCCAAGAAAGACCCAACACTACCGGCCTGCCTGATCAGTTAAAGTCAGGGATAGAGTCGCTGTCGGGCGTGAGTATGGATCGTGTAAGGGTGCATTATAACTCGGGTAAACCGGCACAGTTGCAGGCGCACGCTTATACCCAAGGCCATGATATTCATGTAGGGCCTGGGCAAGAAAGGTATTTGCCGCATGAGTCTTGGCATGTGGTCCAGCAAGCACAAGGCCGAGTCAAACCAACGGTCCGTATGAAAGGGCACAGGGTCAATGATGATGCGGGTTTGGAGCGTGAGGCAGATGTAATGGGAGGCAGGGCGCTGGCAAGCGGCAGTCTTTCCGCACAGCGGGTTTCTATCCAGAATTCACTGCGTCATCTTGAGCGGCCGACAGGCACGCACGTCTCGACTCAATTAGCCACCCCAGAAGCTCAAAAGCGGGCTTTCCATGCCACTCGAACAATCAGTGTGCTCGCCGCTGGTTTTGATGCCGCCAAGGCGCATCATCTTTTTGATGGCGTCCCTATGGCGGGCGGAACACCGGGCACCGCGCCGCCTACGGGGCTGCATGGTTACCGCAATGGTGCGTTGCCAGGGAACATCACGGAAATAAATAAAGTGGGGAACCGCAATAAGAGGCACCAGATATCCTGGAAGTGGACAAATCCCGTTGGGGCTGCGAACAGTGGCACAAAGAGCAGTACCATGTTTCCAGCCTTCATTACTGAGAACCGGTTAAAAGCGCTGATCGCTTTGGCCCATCCCGACTGGGCTGGCGTTCAACTTCCTGCGGCCGCTTACCCAAGTGAGACGCGCGATTACATCATGTTGGGCGCACCAGAAATTCGATTCAATACACACGGCGATACCGTGTACCCGGATTGAATTGAGTGCTGATATCGTGGTGTCGGCGGGCCAATTATTAATGGCCTCCCCGGAATCCGTATTACCTGCTAAACGATTATCTCGCCCACTACAATCGGCCACTCCCTGATCCAGCGGATCAGGAGTGGCCGTCAAGAACCCCACTCAAGCGCAGGGTTTAAACGACAGAATATCGATATTCTTTTTGCGCAGGCTGCTTTCGGGCGTCAGGCGCATGTACCAGTCGCGCAGCCAGCAGGCGATGCCGGACTCGGCCTGTTCGATGCCGCTCATGAAGCGCGCGGCGTTGACGATTCCGTTGGCGCGGGGATGTCGGTATGCCTCGTATTCCGCCAGTGCGGTGCGCAGGTCAGACGTTCGTGTCAGGCGATCAGCCAGTACTACGGCGTCTTCGATGGCCTGCGCGGCCCCTTGGCCCAGGCTTGGCAACATCGGATGAGCCGCGTCGCCCAACAGCGCTACGTGCCCGTCGCAGAACTGCTCTACGGGTGGGCGATCCCTGGCATGCATTTTCAATATGACCTCTTCGGGCGTCGCCTCGATGGCGGCACTGACTTCCGGTGCCCAGCCGGCGTAGGCGTCGAGTACTTCCTGTTTGTTGATGCTCAGGGCGTCGCGCGCGGCGTCTTCATGGTTACAGGTTGCCCACCAGTAAGCATGGCCGTCACCCACACTGCACAGCCCGAAGCGCTTGCCGCGGCCCCAGTAATGCGCGACGTAGCCTTCGGTCATGACCGGGTGACTGAACGGTGTGACCGCCAGCCAGGCGACATAGCCTGAGGAACGTATGGGCGTTTCGCCCAGCATCTGTCGGCGGATAACCGAATTGAGGCCGTCGGCGCCAATCAGCAGGTCGGCCTCCTGCGTGCTGCCGTCTTCGAAGCGCACCGTCACGCCGTTGGCGTGGTTGCTATAACCCGTGCAACGTACACCCGTGATCAGCGTGTCGGGTGCAAGCTGTTGCGCCAGCGCACGCAGCAGTAAAGGCCGCTGGATGCTGATACTGGGGTAGCCCAGTTGCTCGCCTATTTCACGAATAGGAATGCGGGTGATGGGCGCGCCACAAGGTTTCTTGAAAAAGAACTGACGAATCTCCTGACCCGCCTGTTCGACCGGAACATGGGCACCGATCGAGTTCAGCGCTGCCATTGCATTGGCCATGATGGACAAGCCGGTGCCGCCGGTGCGCAGCGTTTGCGCCGCTTCGAAGACCTTGACCTGCCATCCTGCGCGTTGCAGGGCGATGCCCGCTGTCAGGCCGCCGACACCGGCGCCTGCCACGATGGCTTTCCTGGGTTCTGTCATGCTGTTTTCACCTGTATCAAGCCGTCCAAGTCTGACGGAGCTGGCAATCCGGCTCCGTTGCCTGCGTGCCCTGTCAGGGCCGCGTCCATGTGTAACCCGATGAATTGGCCAACCCGCTGGATATGCGGTTCGCGCATCATCGTCAGGTGGTCGCCTTCCACGCCAATGCGCCGTACCTGAGGCGATAGCGCGCGCCATCCGCGGTACGGATCGTTGAAGGCAGTGCCTACCAGTTCGTGGGGACCTTGCAGCACATCGGGCAGCGCGACATCCGCCGCGAACAGCGTCACGGGCAAGTCCCGCGGCGGAAAGCGGTACTCCAGCATTCCTTGCCAGTTGGCATGGAACACCCTGAACAACTGGTCGAGCGTCGCCACAGTAATGGTTTCGTCGAACATGCCCTGATCGATACCGTGTTGCCGGATCGCCGCGAACGCTTGCGAATCGCTCTGGGAGGAAAAATCCAGAGCCTGATAGTCGTATTCCTTCTGACCGTCGCCGCTGAGCAATTCCCACATGAACCAGTTGAGGAACTCGGAGCGTTCGACCTGCACCTGGCCCTGGCTGATACGCACGATGGTGTCGAGCAGGAACACGTTATGCACAAGCCGCCCGCGACGCTGCAACTCGCTCCCCAGCTCATACGCCACCACGCCACCATATGACCAGCCCCCGATGTTCATTGGGCCGTGCGGGACGACCTGCTCGATGGCATCTGCGTAATACACCGCCTGGCCGTGTACCGACGGGATCGGTTCACGGTCGTCCCAGGTCCCCGGCGCCTGAAGTGCATGCAGATTCACCCGATCCTTGAGGACGCGCGCCAGCGCGGCGTAGCACAGCACGTGGCCGCCTATGGGGTGGACCAGAAACACCGGCGGTTTGCCTGGGGCGTTCTTGAAGTCCACCAGCGCGCCAGTGGCCGAGTGTCCGGTGTCGGTCCCTTGCAGCACCTGGGCGAATTCGGCGATGGTCGGAGCCTGGATGAAGTCGGACAGTGAGGGCTCCAGACCTTGATGCAGCGTCAGCTTCGCGACCAGTTGCACCGCTTTGAGCGAGTTGCCGCCCACCTCGAAGAAGTTGTCATGGACGCTGATGTCTTCCAGGCCCAAGGCTTCCTGCCAATAAGCCTGCAACAGGTCTTCAATGGCATTTCGAGGCGCGGTGAAGGGCCGCAGCAGGGTGGTTTGAATCTCTACCTTTTGCAGTTGCTGACGGTCGATCTTGCCGGTGGGACCCACTGGCAATTGCTCAATGCTGATCAGCGTATTGGGCACCATGTAATCGGGCAGCGTCAGACGCATTTCTGCCTTGAGTTGATCCAGATCCGGCAGGCGCCCCGGCATGAACTGGACAAAGCCCACCAGATAACGGCTGCCGTCGTGTGCAGGCTTGTCGATAACGGCGACTTGCCGAATGTCGGCGCCGAATCGGGGGGAGCCAAGCATGGCCACCTCGATCTCGCCCAGTTCGACGCGATAGCCGCGAATCTTGACCTGGGCATCCCCACGACCTTGATAGACCAGGTCGCCCCACGGCAGGTAAAACCCGATGTCCCCGGTTTCATACAGCCTGCGGGTCTGGCCTTCCAATTGCCGATAGACGAAGCGTTCGTCAGTCAGATCGGTTCGATTCCAGTAACCGTTTGCCAGGCACGGGCCTTCGATAAACAGCTCGCCTATCACCCCGACCTGGCAGGCATGCCCGTCGGCGTCCAGAACGTGCAGGCGTACCCCGTCCACAGGCGTGCCGATCGACGGCATGCTCGGCCAGGTTGCGGTCGCGCCTTCAAGTTTCAGGCGCGTGACCACATGCGACTCGGTCGGACCGTAATGGTTTTCCACCTGACAATCTTCGAGGCCATCAATGAGGTCGCGGATCTCACCCGTGATCTTCAATTGCTCACCGGCCACGTTGATCCGGCGCAGCGATACGGGTCGAATCCCCAATTGCATGGCCACTTCTGCCAGCCCCTGAAAGGCGACGTAGGGCAGGAACAGGCGGTTGATCTGCTGCGCGCAGATCAGCTTCAACAGTTTGATGAAGTCATAGCGCAGCGCTTCTTCGATCATCACCAGTTCAGCGCCGCAGCACAGGGTCGAAAGAATTTCCTGGAACGACACGTCGAACGAAATGGATGAGTATTGCAGTGTCTTCAACGCGACGGCCGGGTCGATGCCTTGCGCCTGCTCGCGGTTCTGCCAAAGGATCAGATTGGCCAGGGCGCGGTGCGGCATGGCGACACCTTTGGGGCGGCCAGTGGAACCCGACGTGTACAGAACGTAAGCATTGTCGTCGGCCTCGATACCCTCGGCGAGTGAGGCAACCCGCTCGTGTTCCGGCGCGTGGTCGAACTCTGCGACCACGCTGTTCCAGTGGCGCTTGTGTGCAGGCTCCGCCAGTGATGTCACCCGCTGTTCAGACGCGTCGGAAAACAGGATCAGACCGGGTTGCGAATCATCGAGAATCAGCCGGATGCGATCATCCGGGAAGCTCAGGTCTATCGGCACATACGCGGCGCCAGACTGTATGACACCGAGCAAGGCGACGATCAGGTCAGGCGAGCGAGGCATCATGATCGCAACCCGGTCTCCCTGGCCTATGTTGTGTCGGTGTAGCCAGCCTGTCATTCGCGCACTGGCGTCTCTCAATTCGCGGTACGACAGCCGGGTCTCGCCGAAACTCACGGCGGTTTGCGAGTCATGGCGGGTAAAGCTGTCCAGCAACAGGCTCGCCAGATTGTCAGACGCCCGTGCCGCAGTCGGGGCGGGCGTGGTCTGCTCGATAACAGGGGACCATGCCGGTACGCAGGGGCTGGCCTCTGGCGCCTCCATCATCAAGGCCAGGGTGCGCACCAGGTATTCGGTATACGCCTGGACCTGGCTTTCGGCGACGCGGGCAGTGCGGTAATCCATCTTCACGATCAGCGAGCCGTTGCCCGGATGACGACCGATGGTGGTCAGCAAGTCATAGTTGCTGGCTTCGGTCGTTTCCCAGTCAATGAGGGTTTCGTCGCCTTGGGCCAGCATGTCCTTGAGCACATAAAAATCGACGTAATTGAACACCACGTTCAAGGCGACGTCGGTTTCGCGGTGGATCAGCGCAAACGGATAGCGCCGATGCGTGAACACCTGTTGTTCCTCGGCAATCGATTGGCGAACCAGCTCTATCCAGCTCTTGCCCAGCGAGTTGAAACGCAGGGGCAGGGTGTTGAGAAACAGGCCCAGCACCGAGGCTGCATCCTCAAACTCGGGTCGACCGTGGCTGATGACGCCGCACAGCACTTCTTTCTGGTTGGACATGATGGCTTGTGCAACGCCGTGAGCGGTCAGCAAGACCGAGCGCAACGGCAGGTCCTGCGCGCGACAGAATGCTTCGAGCCGGGTCAGGTCAGCCGCCGGCAGTTCACGGTAGGCCGAGCGGTGCGCTACAGGGTCAGGGGCGACCGCATGGACCCAACTGGTCATCGACGCCGCAGGCGCCTCGCGCAGGTATTCGTTCCAGAACAGACGATGCTCGTCCGTCTGCACAGCTTCTTTCTCCAGGGCGATGAAATCGGCTGGCGTGGTGGTCAGGGCGGGCAACGAGTCCGTTTCCGGCTCCGAGGTGTAGAGCGTGATCAGGTCACGCATCAGGGTGGCGACGCTCCAGCCGTCGAGAATGGCGTGGTGAAAGCTGAACACCAGGTCGATGTCGTCCTCTGCGACGAAGACGCCGAACTGATACAGCGGCGCCTGATGCCAGTCCTGCTGGTGACGCTTGCGCGCTTCCACATAAGTGGATACCGCCTGTGTCCGCTCGGCCTGGCTCAGGGAGGTGACGTCAGTGATCTGCACCGGCGACACCACTGTGGAATGCACACGAGCCAGTGGCGTGGCGGAATGGCTTATGTCAAAGGACATGCGCAAGGCCGGATGACGCCGGATCAGCGCGCTGCACGCCTGGTTCCATGACGCAGCATCCCAGCGAAGGCGCAGCCGGTAGCGAAAGATGTCGTGATAGATCGCCGAGTCCGGGTGCATCATCGAGTGATAGATCATGCCGACCTGAAGCTGCGACGCCGCGAACACATCATCGAACACGCCCTCGCTGGCCAGGCGGATGTCTTCTGATACCTGGGCAAAAGGCTTCACATGCAACACGGGCTGCCATAGTGATGAGGGCGCCTGCTGCGCGTCCAGAAGCTCGGCCAGATGAGCGATGGTCGGGTTCTGGTAAATCTGCGTCAAGGTGAGCGCCATGCCGTGCTCACGTGCCTTGATCTGTAGATGGATGACCTTCAGCGAATCGCCGCCCAGCATGAAGTAGTTATCATGGACGCCCACCACATCCCGTTTCAGGTTGTCTTTCCAGAGCTGCGCCAGAGCCTGTTCCAGTGCCGTGCGCGGCGCTGTTGCGTCGCTGTTCCCCAGCGTCGGTGCAGGCTCGGGCAAGGCCTTGCGGTCCAGCTTGCCGTTTGCGTTGAGCGGGAGATGCTCCAGCTGCACAAGGTACCTTGGCACCATGTAGTCGGGGACGTGCTGGCGCAGATGCGTCTGTAATGCCTGCGTCGAAAGCGCGTTTCCGTGGGTCCCGACCACGTAGCCGATCAGGCAGGCATCCCCTTCGGTTTCCTGACGAGCGATCACCACCGCCTCTCTGACCTCCTCGCAGGCCAGCAACTGCGCTTCGATCTCGCCCAGCTCGATGCGCAAGCCGCGGATCTTCACCTGGAAATCATTACGGCCCAGGTACTCGACAGTGCCGTCGGCCAGCCAGCGGCCCAGATCGCCGGTTCTGTAGAGACGGGCATTGGGCTCATCGCTGAACGGGTCGTTCAGGAACCGCTCGGCGGTCAGTTGTGCGAGGTTCAGATAACCGCGTGCTACCTGAACCCCGCCAATGTAAATCTCTCCCGCGACCCCCAGAGGAACGGGCTGCTGATGGGCATCGAGCAAGTAGATACGGGTATTGGCAACCGGTTTGCCGATCGGCGTACTGTCGGGCGTGTCGAGCCCCGAACAGTCCCATGCGGTGACGTCGATGGCCGCTTCGGTCGGGCCGTACAGGTTGTGCCGCGCGATGTCCGGGAGTTGGTTCTTGAAGCGGCGAACCAGATGGCCGGGCAATGCTTCGCCGCTGCACAGGACGCGCCGCAGGTCACTGAAGCCTTGGCTGTCGCCATGTTCCAGGAAGACATCGAGCATCGAAGGCACAAAGTGCATCAGGGTAATGCGGTGTTCGCGAATGACTTGAGCGATATAGGCCGGATCCTGATGCCCGCCTGGCCGTGCCATGTGTAACTGGGCACCGGCCAGCAAGGGCAGGAAGAACTCCCAGACCGACACGTCGAAGCCGAAGGGCGTCTTTTGCAGGACGCGGTCGGTTTCGTTCACCGTGTAGTGGTCTCGCGCCCAAAGCAGACGATTGACCACGCCACGGTGTTCATTCATCACGCCCTTGGGCGTACCGGTGGAACCTGAGGTGTACAGCACGTAGGCCAAATGAGCCGAGGTCAGGCCCGGCACGTGTGGATTGGCAACCGGCTGATCCTGCAATGGCAATGACCAAGCGTCCAGATCAATCACCGGCACTGACACATCGGCCAGCAGGTCTCGTGTCGCGCGTTGAGTCAGGACCGCCGTGGGAGCACTATCGTGCAGCATGTAGGCCATCCGGTCCGCTGGATAAGTCGGGTCCAGCGGTACGTAGCTGCCGCCTGCTTTCAGGATCGCGAGTAAACCAATGACCATCGACTCGCTACGCTCGGCGCAGATCGCCACCCGGCCATCCGGTCTGACTCCGATATCGATCAAGTGATGCGCCAGTTGGTTGGCCCGGTTGTTCAGCTCGCGATAGCTCAGGCAGACATCGCCATGCATCACAGCGAGTGCTTGCGGCGTGCGCTCGACCTGAGCTTCGAACAGCCCGTGGAGGGTCTGCTCCAGCGGGTAATCGAATGGCGTGGCGTTGAAGTCGACCAGCAGTTGATGGTGTTCCTGCTCCGGCAGGACCGAGAGGCTGTGCAAGGGCGCTTGAGGTGCATGCTCAAGGGCATCGACCAGGCTTTCCAGCGCGGCCTGCATGTAATGGCAGACACGCTGCGCACCGATGTCAGCAACGGTCTGGGCGTTGAGTATGAAGTCCTCTCCCAGATCGTCCACGTTCAACGTCAACAGGTAGTTGCTGCGTTCCTCGGCGTTCAGCACTTGAATGCCGGCCCACACTGCGCCGGCTTCTTGGCTCAAGGCTTCGCCGTCAGTGTGTCGATAGTTGAGCAGGGCGCTGAACAGCGGCAGATCGCCCAGCACACCGCTGCAACGCTGCGCCAGTGCCAACGAGGCATGCTCGTGTTCAAGCAGTGCCGACAACTGGGCGTGAGTGGTTTTAACGCCGGCCTGAGCGCCCTGCTGACCCACGTCGATGCGCATCGGCAGCGTGTTGATGAACATGCCCAGCGCCCGGTCCGTGCCCGCCGAGCCGCTCATGCGACCTATCAGGACAGTGCCGAAGACCACGACATCGCGTCCTGAAAAACGTCCGACGACTTGTGCCCAGGCGAGGTGCATCAGGCTGGCTGCACTCACTCCGGACAGCCGGGCCTGCTGGCGCAGGCGCTGGCTCAACGTGCGATCAATACGCTGATGCACTTCTTCGATTTCACCGCCGTCGCGCTGCACATCGTGCAGGTTGAACGGCAGGGTCGGCTCGTCGATGTCGCCGAGCAGGTCGCGGAAGAAGGTTTCGTGGGCTTCGACGCTGACGCCCAGCCGGGCCTGGGCCACGTAGTTGCGGTACGGCACCGAAGCCGGCAAGCCATGCCCTTCACCCGCCATCAGGGCCTGTATTTCGTCACGCATCACCTCCAGCGCGGTGTGGTCGAGCACCAGGTGATGGCACAGCAGCAGCGAGACGATGCGCTGATGGGCGGCGTCGTAGGCACTGACCAGCCGCATCAACGGTGCCTGCCTCAGGTTCAGGCGAAAATGCTGCGGGTCATGGCGGTGTTGCAGTTGCGTGGCGATATCGCCTTGATCCGGATTCAGGTCAAGGGTTTCACTGATCAATGCGGCCTGGCGCCAGACCACTTGCACCGATTCGTCCAGTCCTTCCCAAAGCAGGGCGGTGCGGAGGATGTCGTGGCGCTGGATCAGCTGTTGCAACGCCTGACTGAAGGCGTCCAGACGGGCTTGGTCCTGAAAGGCGAACACTGATTTCAGCACATAAGGATCGCCGCGCTCCGCGGAAATATGGTGGTAAAGAATGCCTTCCTGCAATGGCGCAAGGGCATAGATGTCTTGCACATTGGCCACACCGCCGGGCACCGTGGCCACGATGCGATCGATTTCGCCCTGAGTGAGAGTCGCCAGTGGCAGCATGTCCGGGGTGATGCGTTCGCAGCCCTCCGGGATCAGATTGGCCGGCACCACGATGTCAGTGCCGCCGCCCACGGCAGCGGCCAGGGCGGCCAGCGTCGGCTGGCTGAACAGCACGCGTACATCGGCGCTCAGGCCGATCTGGCGCATGTGCTCTATCAGCTTGACGGCCAGCACTGAATGCCCGCCCAGCTCGAAAAAGTGGTCATGGCGGCCCACCTGATCAATGCCCAGCAGTGCTTGCCAGAGACCGGCGATGGACGTCTCGATCTCGCCAATGGGCGCTTCGTATTCACGGCTGACCAACGATGACTGATCAGGCGCGGGCAGGGCATTGCGATCCAGCTTGCCGTTTGAGGTCAGGGGCAGAGAATCGAGGCGTACGTAGGCAGCGGGCACCATGTAATCCGGCAGTTGCGCTTGCAAATGTTCGCGCAGCACGTCGCGGCCCACGTCAGCATCTGCGGTGAAGTAGGCCACCAGACGCTTGTCGCCCGGCACGTCTTCACGGGCCATGATCACCGCTTCCCTTACCGCCTCGTGCCCGGCCAGACGGGCTTCGATTTCACCCAGTTCGATACGGAAACCACGGATCTTGACCTGATCGTCGTTGCGACCCAGGTACTCGAGGCTGCCGTCGGCTGCCCAGCGCACCAGATCGCCAGTGCGGTACAGCCGGGCATCGGGCTGTTCGCTGAACGGGTTGGCGAGAAAACGCTCTTCATTCAGATCGGGGCGGTTCAGGTAGCCACGCGCAACGCCGGCGCCACCGACATACAGCTCACCGACCACGCCCAGAGGCACGGGCTGGCGCAGGGCGTCGAGCACATAAAGCTGCAAATCCGGAATTCGCCGGCCAATCGGGTTGACGCCTGAGCGTTCGGCATCGGCGGCCTGCAACGGGTAATACGTCACATGCACCGTGGTTTCGGTGATGCCGTACATGTTCACCAGTTGCGTTTCGGCGTTGGCTGACCTGGCGTACCAAGGCTTGAGGATTCCGGTGTCCAGCGCTTCGCCGCCGAAGATCACCTGACGCAGGGTGTGCGCTTGCTGGCTGTCGGCCTGTGCTGCGATTAACTGCCGGAACGCCGAAGGCGTCTGGTTGAGGACCGTGACCCCTGCGTCGCAAAGCAGTGCATAGCATTCCTGCGGTGAGCGGCTGACCCCTTGCGGGACGATCAGCAGTTGCCCGCCGTGAACCAGTGCGCCCCAGATTTCCCAGACCGAGAAGTCGAAAGCAAACGAGTGGAACAGCGCCCAGACGTCATCTGCGTTGAAGCCGAACCACGCGTCGGTGGCCGAGAACAGACGTGCCACGTTGCGATGTTCGACCTGCACGCCTTTCGGCAAACCGGTGGAACCTGAGGTGTAGATCACGTAGGCCAGATGCGAAGCGTTCAGCCCCGGCACGTGCGGATTCTGGATGGATTGTGCTTGCAAAGCGGCATCGTCCAGAGGGATGACCGGCAGCGAGCCGAGCGACAGCACATCGGCTGTTGCGGCTTGCACCAGCACCGCAGCCGGTGAGCTGTTTTGCAGCAGGTAGGACAGACGTTCAGCGGGGTAAGCAGGGTCCAGCGGTACATAACCCGCCCCCGCCTTGAGAATCCCCAGCAGGCCGATAATCATCTGTGGCCCAGGCTCGACGCAGATTGCCACCCGGTCATCCGGGCCAATGCCCCGTTCGATCAAATGATGCGCCAACTGGTTGGCTTCACGGTTCAGTTCGGCGTAAGTCAGCACCTTGCCGCGGTGGTCGCTGACCGCGCAGGCGTCTGGTTGGCGTGCTGCCTGTTGTTCGAATCGGGTGTGAATGAGTTCGTCTTGCGGGTACAGGTATTCCGTGGCATTGAAGGTCTTCAGCAGTTGTTGCTGTTCAGCCCTCGGCATGACCGGAAAGTGCGAAACCGGTGTGTCTTGCCCTTCGATGACATGGTTGAGCATTGAAAGAATGCGCGTTTGAATCTGCTGCACGTCTTTCAGCGTGAAGAACGCCGTATTGAAGTTGAAGTCCAGGTAAACGTCTTTGTCCGGGTGATAATCGCAAACGAAAATCGCCAGCGGCAGGCGCTCATACCCGTTGTATTGGGGGATGGCTTCCGTCGGGCTATTGCCGAATACCGCGTTTCCGTCGAGGCTTTCAAACGACAGGGACAGGTCAAACAGTTGCCGACGGCCCGCCTGACTCAGTTTCAACATCCGGTTGAGTTCTGCTATCGGAAAGCGTTGATGACGGTAGCCGCGGCGCAAGCTGGCGGCAGTGCTCTGCATCAGTTCCAGAAACGAGGCTTCGGGGTTCACATCGAGACGGACGGGGTTCAGGGAGGAAAACATTCCCGCGGTGTTCTTCTGGTAAACCGTTGTCCTGTTATGGACCGGCATGCCGATCACGATGGAATCAACGCCGGTGGTACGGCAGAAGTAAGTGCTGATAATGCTCATGAACATATGCGGGAGTGACAGACCCTTGCTGCGTGCAAACCGCGCAAGCTCATTGAACAGCCCCCGGGGAATCATCATCTGGCTCAGCGCGCTCGGCGCTATACGGTTGTCGGCGACCGCAACGCGTGGCTGCAATAAAGGGGGCGGCAGCTCGGCATACAGCTCTTTCCAGAACGCCTTGTCACGTTCGAAGCGCGGCGACCCTGCATAGGCCTGATCCTCTGCGAGAAACGACAGGTAGGCGTTCCCTTGAGGCGGGTTGTGATCATCACGCAGCAAGCCGTTGTAGGCATCTGCGACAGCGTGATGAAGCAAATGGACCGTCACGCCGTCGCATATCAGGTGGTGGTAGCGATGCAGGCAGTAATACCGTTCCGGCCCGCAGCGCACGAGCCTGGCTTCCCAAAGTACTTCGCCCACCAGGTTGAACGGCTGACGAAAAGCATCTTGCAGGTACGCCTTCACCTGCGGCTCTGAAGCCTGTTCGCCAGAGAACTCGACAACGCTCAACGGCGCTTTGACGTCAGCCATCACACGTTGGCGTACCTGTCCGTCCTGCACGCTGAGAACCAGGCGCAATGACTCATGCCGATCCATGACCAGCTGGAACGCTTTCTCGAAAAGTGCAACATCCAGTTCCCCCTTGATCTCAAGGACCATGCCGATGTTGTAATAGGGCAGTTCAGGGTTCGCGATCTGGTCAAACCAGATGCCTTGTTGAGGGGAGGTCAGTTCGAAGTCCGGACGTTCGTTGTCGAACATCGGCAAGTCAGCGGAAATCATGTTGGCGCCTGCATTCACGTCTCCCAGGCTCGTCAACAGCCAATGGTCCGGCCGTGAAAAAGTCAGGGGACAGGGGGGATCGGTATGTGCAATGGACGTTTTTTTTGTTCGGTCATCACAGCAAACCGACCGTGATGGCATCGTCGTCGCACGCTTGCTTCAGAGGCCGATATCAATCGCGTAACGTGCTGGCGGCGGTGGTCCAGAGGCGTGTATGCAATCAGTGGATTCCAGAGCGCAGGGCAGCCATGACTGAAACGATCAGCTTGAGATCATTAGGCGTTTACCGAGAGGATAAATCTGTACTGGAAAGCGGGGACTTCGGCATTGCTGTGGCGGCAGGATGTTTTCTGAGTCAGAAAGGCATCTGCGTCATGCCCGAATCCGCGGCGGTGTAGCGGCTACTGACTCGTCCAGCTCAGTAGCCTTGGCCGTATGCATCCAGCAAGCTGGGCAGCGCCGTGCGCGGTGGTACAAGTATTGGTGCGACCTTGTACAGCCGAACCTCTGGCTCGGGTTGGTCGATGAGTTCAAAGGCCAGCTCAAGGATGCGGTCGACGTTCTGGCGCATCATGTAGACCGGGAAGGGCAGGAAAGAGGCGAAGGGGTCGTAGTCGAAGCAGCCCACCACCAAGTCGGCGACAGGGTCCGTTGACTGCTGCGGCAGCACGCCGAGCAGGCCCTCCAGGTTGATGGTGGAGTTGATGAAGACCCCTCGCGGCAACCGCCCGTGGCATTGGACATGAGTGGTCAGGGCCTGGCGGGTCATGGCCGGCGAATAGCCGGGGGCGCTGAAGACGTCGTCGCTGGTAGCTTCGCCGAAATGCGCCCGCTTGGCGGCCAGAAATCCGCCGATCCGTTCCCGGCTGGCATAGTCGGAGTAGCCGCCGAACAGGCAGAGATCCGTCGATGACAGGTCGCTGCTGGGCGCCAGCTCGCTGAGGATTGCCTGCGTCAGCTCGAAGGCGCCGGCGTAGTTGTCACTGGTGATCGATGGGGCGAGGGTACCCGGCAGGTCGAGATTGAGATGCCGTACGCCGGCACGCGCGCAGGCGCTGTGGATGCTGTCCGGATCGGTAGCGCCGACGATGAATAGCTCGTCGATGGAGTAGGCCAGCAGCGACTCCACGGTACTAAGCTCCAGTTGCGGATCGCGGCAGCCACTTACGACCAACGGGCAGAGGCCGCGCGCCCGGACGCGTGCTTCGAAGCCTTGCGCCAGTGCGGAAAAGAAACGGTTGTCGTAGAGCGGCAGCATCAGCCCGACCAGGCCGGAACGAGACTGCCGCAGGCCACGGGCCTGCAGGTTGGTGCTGTAGCCGTGTTCGTCAGCGAGAGACTGGATGAGCTGCGCCGTCGCCTCCTTGATCCGTCGTTTTCGCCAGGAGCCGTTGAGCACCGCACTGACGGTGGACGCGGAAGCGCCCGATAGCTGAGACAGGTCGTAGATGGTCGCTTTCTTCTTGCTGCTAGTGGGCATCACAGAGCTTTTCCATTGGTCGCAAATTCACTTGACAGTCGTAGAGGTCGAGGAGTAAATCTTATTGCACCATCGATTGTGCAATCTGTGCAGCATCGTCGAGGGGATTGCAATCCAGTCTGCAATGCTGTGCCGCTGGCCCTATCCATCGTTCGTCTGATCTCGTGATCGGCGTCGGTCGGGTGTGTGTCGCCAGGTAGGGGAGTATAGCGATCCTGAGGCTCCCACCGCAGCAGACTCCACCCAACGGGCGGGGCCGCAGTCTACAAACAGTTCGGTTCAAAGCCCTATCCAAGGATAACAAGAAAATGGCACGAATCTTCAAGCTCTCCCGGTTCACCCGCACCGTGCTGGCCGTTGCCCTCGGCACCGGCCTGGCCGCCTCCGGTCTGCAAGCGGCCCCGTCCGCGGCATCGCCGGTTGCCTTCCTCATGCCCGACCAGAGTTCTACCCGCTACGAAGAACACGACCTGCCAGGCTTCCAGCGACAGATGAAGACGGTCTGTGCCGACTGCCGAGTGATTTACCAGAACGCCAGCGGCGACGCCTCCCGTCAGCAACAGCAGTTCAACGCCGCGCTGTCGCAGGGGGCCAAGGTCATCGTTCTCGATCCGGTGGACTCCAAAGCGGCCGGCTCCCTGGTCCGTCAGGCGCAGGCCCGTGGCGTCAAGGTCATCGCCTATGATCGACCGGTGACCTCGGTGCCGGTCGATTACTACGTGTCCTTTGACAACGAGGCGATTGGCAAGGCGATTGCCACCTCGCTGGTACAGCACCTGCAAGCGCAGAAGGTCGATCCGCAGAGCGGTGGCCTGCTTGTGATCGGCGGCTCGCCCACCGATGCCGCCGCCGGACTGATCAAGAAGGGCATCATGGCCGGCCTCGCCGAAGGCGGCTATCAGATCCTCGCCGATTACGACACGCCCGAGTGGGCACCAGCCAAGGCGCAGCAATGGGCCAGCGGCCAGATCACCCGCTTCGGCAAGCGCATCCTGGGCGTGGTGGCTGCCAACGACGGAACTGCTGGCGGTGCCGTGGCTGCTTTCAAGGCAGCCGGGGTGAGCCCGTTGCCGCCGATCACCGGCAACGATGCCACGGTGGCCGGCCTACAGCTGATCATTGCCGGCGACCAGTACAACACCATCTCCAAGCCCAGCGAGATCGTTGCCAGCGCGGCGGCTGATGTTGCGGGCGAGTTTATCGCCGGCAAGACGCCCAAGCCTGAGACCACGCTATATGACGCGCCGTCGCGGTTGTTCGTGCCGACTCTGGTCACGGCCGAGAATTTGAAGGCGGAGATTATCGATCAACGCGTGGCCGGCCAACCGATCCAGACCGCTGCCCAGCTGTGTACGGATCGTTATGTCGCGGGTTGTCAGAAACTGGGCATCAAGCCCTGATGCCATTGCGCGGGCGGGGGAGGTGGCGAGTGCGGTAGTTGACAGACAGCCGCCTTGCTCAGCTCGCGCTGACTTCTTACGTCCTGCTGGACATTCACAACAATATCAGGGAGTCAAACATGGCTGATCATCCCGGCCAGACGGCCCCGCGCGAGCCTGTATTGAGCTTGCGTGGTATCTGCAAGAGCTTCGGTGCGATCTCGGTGCTCTCCGATATCGACCTGGACCTCTATCCCGGCGAAGTGGTGGCCCTGGTGGGTGACAATGGCGCCGGCAAGTCCACCCTGGTCAAGATCATCTCCGGCGTTCACGAGCCCACCTCCGGTTCGCTCAAGGTGGGCGGGCAGGCGGTGAGCCTTGCCAGTCCCGCCCAGGCCCAGGCGCTGGGTATCGCCACAGTGTTCCAGGACCTGGCGCTGTGCGAGAACCTCGACGTCGTGGCCAACATGTTCCTCGGACGCGAACTGCACCCCTGGGCCCTGGACGAGACCACTATGGAGGTCCGTACCTGGAAACTACTGGGCGAACTCTCGGCGCGCATTCCCAGCGTGCGGCTACCCATCGCCGCGCTCTCCGGCGGGCAGCGCCAGACGGTGGCCATCGCACGATCACTGCTGCTCGAACCCACGGTCATTCTGCTCGACGAGCCCACCGCTGCTCTGGGCGTGGCCCAGACCGCCGAGGTACTCAACCTCATCGAGCGGGTGCGCGACCGGGGGTTGGCGGTGGTGGTCATCAGCCACAACATGGAAGACGTGCGCGCCGTGGCCGATCATATCGTCGTGCTGCGCCTGGGGCGCAACAACGGTATTTTCGCCCCTGACGTGAGCAGCCAGGAGCTGATCGGCGCCATCACCGGGGCTGACGACAATTCGGTCTCGCGTCGCGCTCGGCGTCGCCAGGCTGCCACCCTCGAAACCACTCAGGAGCAGCCGTCATGAGCCAGACCAACGAAACGGCGGTGTTGCTCGACCGGAGCGACAGCCGCGTCAACCAGACCGTGGGCCTGGCCGCCAGTCTCAAGGCCACGGCCGAGCGGATCCGCGCCGGAGACCTCGGACCGCTGCCCGTGGTGATCGGCCTGGTGGTCATCTGGACGGTGTTCGGTATTTTGAATCCGGTGTTTCTCTCCAGCGCCAACCTGGCCAACCTGCTGTTCGACGCCGCTACCGTGGGCATCATTTCTCTTGGCGTTGTGTGCGTGCTGATGGTGGGGGAGATCGATCTGTCCGTGGGGTCCATCAGCGGCTTCGCCTCAGCGATGGTGGGCGTTCTCTGGGTCAATCAGGGGTGGCCGGTGGGCTTGGCGATCCTTGCTGCCCTGGTCGCGGGCGGCCTGATCGGCAGCCTCTATTCGCTGCTGTTCACCCGCCTGGGCATGCCCAGCTTCGTCGCGTCTCTGGCGGGACTGCTGACGGTGCTGGGATTGCAGCTCCAGGTGCTCGGCAACGCCGGTTCCATCAACCTGCCCTACGACTCCTTCCTGGTGAGCTTCGGCCAACTCGACACCCTGCCGCCGCTTCTGGCCTATCTACTGGCGGGTCTGACCGGCACGGTGCGGTTCTTCAATGGCTACCGGGAGCGGGCGCGGCGGCGCCAGGCGCAGCTGTCGGCGCCCTCGCTGATCGGGCTGGCGCTGCAATCTCTGGCCCTGACGGTCCTGCTGGGTGCTATCGCCTACTACCTCAACCAGGATCGCGGGGTGCCGTGGATCTTCGCCTTCTTCGTCGCGCTGGTGATGGCGATGAATTACGCCTTCACCCGGACCCGCTGGGGTCGCAGCCTGATGGCGGTGGGCGGCAATCGCGAGGCTGCGCGCCGCGCGGGTATCAATGTGCGGCGTATCTACACCTCGGCCTTCGTGCTGTGCGCCAGCCTGGCCGCGCTGGGCGGCATCCTCGCCGCGGCGCGGCTGGCCTCGGCCAGTCAGCAGGCGGGAACCGGTGACGTCAACCTCAATGCCATCGCCGCGGCGGTGATTGGCGGCACCAGCCTCTTCGGCGGTCGTGGCAGTGCCTACTCCGCTCTGCTCGGGGTGATCGTTATCCAGTCCATCGCCAGCGGCCTGACCATGCTCGACCTGTCCTCGGCGCTGCGCTACATGATCACTGGCGCCGTTCTGGCGCTCGCAGTCATCATCGACGCCCTGGCGCGTCGTTCACGGGTTTTCCACGGGCGGGCGTGACTCTGCCGTCCCACTTTCGAATGCAGAGGTGAATACATGAACCAGAAACTCTCCCTGAAAGTCGCCGCCATTACTGGCGGTGCCTCCGGTATCGGCCTGGCGTGCGCCAAGGAAATGCTAGCCGCCGGTGCCCAGGTGGCGTTGATAGACCGCTCTCGCGAAGGCCTGGAGAAGGCCTGCGTCGAGCTGGGTCCGAACGCCTTCCCCGTGGTGGTGGACTTGCTTGATCCGGACAGCGTCAAGACCATGCTGCCGCAGATCCTCGACCGCTTCGGTCGGCTCGACATCTTCCACGCCAACGCTGGCGCCTACATCGGCGGCGAAGTTGCGAATGGCGATCCTGATCAGTGGGATCGCATGCTTAATCTGAACATCAACGCCACCTTCCGGTCGGTGCAGGCTGTGCTGCCGCACATGATCGAACGGGGCAGCGGCGACATCATTCTGACTAGCTCCATCGCCGGCCTGATCCCGGTGGTATGGGAGCCGATCTACACGGCGTCCAAGCATGCCATCCAGGCCTTCACTCATACCCTGCGCCGGCAATTGATTAAACATGGCGTTCGCGTCGGTGCGGTGGCGCCCGGGCCGGTGGTCACCGCGTTGATCAGCGACTGGCCGCAATCCAAGCTCGACGAGGCCAAGGCGTCGGGTGCCCTGATGGAGGCCAACGAGGTCGCCGAAGCGGTGCTGTTCATGCTGACCCGGCCGCGCAACGTGGTGGTCCGCGATCTGATCATCATGCCCTTCAGCGTGGACCTTTAATGCCATGGGCCAATATTTCATAGGGGTCGATGTGGGAACTGGCAGCGCGCGGGCAGGCGTGTTCGACGCCAGCGGGCGGTTGCTGGCTGCGGTCAAGACTCCGCTGGAGACTTGGCACGGCGGCGGACAGCGGGTCGAGCAGTCGGCTGAACAGATCTGGCAGGCCATTGCCAGCAGCGTCCGTAGCGTGCTGGACGAGGCTGGCGTCGCGGCTGAGGCCATCGCTGGCATCGGCTTCGATGCCACCTGCTCGCTGGTGGTGGTGACGGCCGCGGGCGATCCGGTCGGCGTCGGCGACTCAGGCGACGACCAGCGCAACGTCATGGTCTGGATGGATCATCGCGCCACGGCGGAGGCGATCGAGATCACCGCGACTGGCCATCCGGTACTGCGCTACGTAGGGGGGCGTATATCGCCGGAGATGGAAACGCCCAAGCTGCTCTGGCTCAAACGTCATCTGCCACAGGCTTTCGACCGCGCCGGGCATTTTTTCGACCTGGCAGACTATCTCACCTGGCGTGCCACCGGCGACCTGGCGCGATCGGCCTGCACCGTCACCTGCAAGTGGACCTATCTGGCCCACGAGCAACGCTGGGACGCCTCCTATTTTGAGACCATAGGGCTTGGCGAACTGGCAGCGGAAGGTTTCGTGCGCATTGGCACGCGCATCGTCGAACCTGGTACGCCCTTGGGCCAGGGTCTCTGCCCGACCGCGGCAGCCGATTTCAGCTTGTTGCCGGGCACGGCGGTGGGCGCGGCGCTGATCGACGCCCATGCTGGTGGGGTCGGCTCCCTCGGCGGCGCTTCCCCCCATGGGCAGACGGCGGTCACGCAGCGTCTAGCCTATATCTTCGGCACCTCGGCCTGCTCCATGGCATCCAGCCCGGTGCCGACCTACGTCGATGGCGTCTGGGGGCCATATTACTCGGCTATGCTGCCGGGGCTCTGGCTCACCGAGGGCGGGCAGTCGGCGGCGGGGTCGGCCATCGATCACCTGGTCTCTCTGCACCCGGCAGTGGGGGAAGCACGCGAGACGGCTGAGCGACAGGGCCTGACGCTGCTTGCCTGGCTCGAAGCCCAGGTGGCGCCTCTCGGTAGCGCGGCGCTGAGTCTGGCCGACGGTCTGCACGTGGTGCCCGAATTCCTCGGTAACCGTTCGCCGTTCGCCGATCCCGATGCCCGTGCGGTACTCGCTGGCCTGACCCTGGATCGGGAACTGGAGGGACTCCCCGGCCTATACGTCGCCGGCCTCTGCGGCATCGCTTACGGTCTGCGGCAGCTGCTTGAAGCCCTGTCGCGTGACGGTATCCATATCGAGCTGATTGTCGCCAGTGGTGGTGCAGCCCAGAGCGATTTCGTCCGGCAGCTGCTTGCCGATGCCACCGGTATACCAGTGGCGGTCAGTGACACCGAAGAGCCGGTATTGCGAGGGGCGGCCATGCTGGGCGCCGTTGCTGCTGAAGCGGGTTTACCTCTGCTCGATGTCATGGAACGCATGGCAAGCCTGAACCGTGTGTTTACACCGGTACAGGGAGCGCTCGCAGACGAGCATCGCAGGCGCTACGCCGCGTTCGAGGTTCTTCAGGCAGCTGAACGAGAAGTACGATCTATGTTCATTCGAGAGTGAGTTCGACCCGGAAGTCCGTGAGGGACAGATCATCCAGCGAGCGATCATCAAGCTTCTACACACTGAGAAGCTTTAGCGTATACGGAATAAAACGGCCCACTTTGGAAAACATAAGCAGGTGGGGGGAGAGGCGGGTAGCAAGTCATGCTGATCCGGATGGTCTTGGCTGCAGTCGCGACCTTGATCAAACCCTCTGTGATGAGTTTGCTCAAGAAAAAAAAGGGTCCAGACGCACCGTTTCCGGTGCGGTACTGGCCCCTTCGCGAGCAAGTTTGCCCTCACGGCCTACGGCCAGAATCGAGAGCAGACTTGTGTATAACGCTGAGCGCTGAAACGACGGTCAGAAGCGGACCGTCACGCCTGCGTTGACCGAATGGAAGCGCGTGTCGGTGCCGAACTGTCCCTGGTAGGACAGGTCAAGATCCGTCTGCCTGGTCAATCGCAGTTTCGCACCCACTTCAGTCAAGGCCGTGTCGCGGGTCTGAGCGACGCCCTGTACTTCGAAACCTGGACCGCCAGCGAAGCTCTGTTCGTTTCGCGGATCCAGATCACCATAGGCGCGTCGCCATCCTACTGAGCCGTAAACCTGAGTGTTAACGTTCGCCACATTGATGCTCGACGACGCGCGCAGACCCAGTGTCGAGAAGAAGGTGTCCTGTTTATCGCTGGACACGTCCAGCGCGGCTGGCCCGCCTTTTTCGTGCAGGTCTTTGGCGTCGTAGCGCACGTAAGAAAGACCGGCGAAAGGCTCCAGAGCCATGCTGCCGACCGGTATGCGGTAGGCCGCTTCGCCACTTGCCTGCAGCGATTGAGCGTCGCGTTTGCCGGTCAAATGGTCACTGAATCCGGCAAACGCCACATTCCGCTCACTCTCCAGCTTGTGCCAGGTGTAACCGACGTCGGCGCTGAGGCGCAGGGCATCGACCTGGGCACCGGTGTAGAGCCCCAGATGGTAGTTGTCGCTGTGGCCGTCGGCATCGCGATCATCGGCATCGAATTTCGAACGGCTGTAACCGGCGTAGACGCCACCGCGCCAATCCGGGGTGAAGCTACCATCAGCCCCGAACAGCAGGCCGCCGGTGCTTTGGTGCAGACCACCGGCACCGTTATTGCCGCTTGTCTTGGTCCAGTTGCCGAATGGCTGCACCCAGGCGCCGTTTTGAGTGGTCGGTGCGCTTGGCATCAGATTGAGTGCCATGGCTGGCATGCGTAACGTTCCCGTATCCAGAAGATTACGCATACGGGTGCCTAACACTCCGGACACCACCTGGCTATTGGCGATCAGGGCTGTTGAAGTACTGCCGAGGTAGTCGCCGGACAGTTGATCGGCGGCGTTGCGAGCGCTTTCGGCATCCAGAATCAGCAGGTTGTTGTAAAGACGCAGGGGCTCGCCGCTTTGCTCCAGCACGCTCAGCGCGCCAGCGGTATTGAACTGATTCTGAGTCAGCATGACCGTCTGAAAGATGCCCGGTGTGGGTGCTGGAGTCGGCTCTGGAGTAGGCGTAGGCGTAGGCTCTGGAGTCGGAGTCGGAGTCGGTTCAGGTGTAGGTGTAGGTGTAGGTGTAGGTGTAGGTTCTGGAGTTGGAGTTGGAGTCGGAGTTGGTTCCGGCGTCGGCGTCGGCTCTACACTTTTTTGCTCGATGGTCAGGTTCAGGTCATTGGCAGTACGTTGCAGTCCGACATTCAGAAACGCCGAGTTGGTCAGCGCCTGGGCATAGGCTGTTCCTGGGGTTGCGCCGTCGACCACGCCGCCTTGGGCGGAGAGCAGGGTGTAGGTTCTGCCGCTCTGATAGCTTTGCGCGGGGTCCAGCGCGGTCACGTTGACCTGCGTACCGCGCAGGGTCGCTGTGCCGCTCACGTTGATTTTGTCTGCCCTGCCGTCGCCGGCGATGTCTGCGGCGTAGCGTGAGCCGGCGGCCATGTCGAGATCGCCTTGTATGGCCAGCGCGCCGATGGCGTTTTCGCCGGGCGACAGGGTGCCGCCGGCAGCGACCTGAGTGCTGCCCACTTGACCGACGCCAGCCAGAACGCCTCCGTCCAGTACCTGGGCGCTGTTGGTGTAGGTCCCGAACTGATTGCGACCCGCAATGCCGTTGACCACCAGGGTGCCGTTGCCTACGTTAAACCGCGAAACGCTTTGGGTAGCGGCAGTGTTGCCGCGCTGATTGACCTGGTCGACGTTCCCCGACAACACCAGTCGCCCGCCGCGCACAACGACGCTGCCGGCCAACCCCGAGATGTCGCCACTCAGCGTGGTATTACCGCTGAACGCATACACTCGACCCGTTCCGTTCAGCGTGTTGGCGAACTGCAGATCGGGGTCTGTATGGTTGAACGCCAGGGAGCCGTTGCCGGTGCCAAAGCTGACGGCGGTTTGCGGGTTCAGTCGGCCTGCCGCCTGAGCTGCTCCGGCAGTCATGGAGTCAACATCGGTACGGTCAGGGTCCACCGCGACCGAGCCGCCGATGGTAAACGTGCCGCGCGTCGCCGTGTTGCTGTCGTTCACGAAGCTGATGAGCATACCGTTGGTGGCGCTCAGTTCGGCACCGTCGGCCAGCGTCATGTAAGTACGGACAACGCCGGTGCCGAGCGTCAACGCTTGCACGTCGAGGCGGGTGCCCTGTCCGGTAACATTGACCTGATTGCTGCGGTTGATAACGGCCGAACCCAGTCGCAGAGAGTCACTCGTCAGTACTGCGCCGTTCTCGAGGGTCAGGTCGTTTCTGTTCAGGAAAGAGCCGCTGTTGTCCCAGCGCGTTCCTGCCCCGGAAAGCCTGACGACCGAGTCAATGTCGACCTGCTGGCTGTTGATTTTGCCGCCGTCATTGGCCGTGATGCTCGACTTATAGACGAACACTCCACCGGCCTCGATGTTGACTGCGTCGACCAGAGAGTTCTGGCCGCTCACCGACAGCGTCGCGTTCGAAAAGGCGTTGGAACGAGCGCCGTTGACATCGCCCAGATCCAGATCCCGCACCGACACTTGCCCCCCGTTACGGACGGTCAGGTCGCCCTGGCCGACACCACCGACAACGATGGTGTTACCGAGCACGAATGAGGTACGAGGCACCACCCAGCGCGAACCGGCCCCTTCAACCACAACGTTGGCCTGAGCCATGTTGACGCCGGTACGGCTGGCTTGCCCCACGATACGGCCGCCTTCGCTGGTCACCGTTGCGCCGCTGTTGATCGTGAGGGTGGAGGTGTTGCCGTCAGTTGAATTGACGTCGATCGCGCCATCGACTACGCGGTCGCTGTTAAACGTTTCCTGACCGTTAGTGAGCACATAGTCAACTGCATGGGCCTCCGGGAGCAGTGCAAGAGTAATCGCAAACGCAAGGGGGGATATTCTAAATAAGGGGTTCATAGCGACTCCAGATACTCCATAAAGGCCACGAGGGTGGCTGCCAGCCCTGAGGGCTAAAGCGGTTCCGTTCGGCAGGGTGCCAACAACGGGAGTATCGGGAGGCGAAGTTATTATTAAAATAGCACGCCTGTACTAGTGGCCAATCACTACAGTTGGTCGAAACACTGTGCAGGCGATAGTTCAATAGCTCATGTGTACTATGGCAATTTTCTTCTGCGCGAATTAGTCTCGTGCGCGCACTAAAAATCGCCCGTGAAAGATGACAGTGGCCCAAATAAGTTGCCCGCGAAGCTGTTCCCGTCACGTATAAACAATGACCCCTGCAGATAAAAACTACTATGCTGAAGAGAACACTTGGCCTCGCGGCTGCGCTGGCATCCTCTCACGTTCTTGCTGGCGGTTTTGCTCGCACCGAGCAGAGCATCAGCGGCATGGGCGTCGGGCAGGCCGGACGCGCTTCAATGGCGGCGGACGCCAGCACGGTCTACGGCAACCCGGCAGGTATGGCGCGCCTTGAAGGCAGGCAAATCACGGCCGGTGTCACGTTCATCGACGCGTCCACCGACATCAGCCATGCCGCCGGTCGTTCACAGGGCAGCAACGACGGCGATATGGTGCCCTTCAGCTCGATTCCATTCGGTTTTTTTACCCGGAAACTCGACGAGCACTGGGCGTTTGGCCTGGGTCTGTATGCCCCTTTTGGTTTATCCACCGACTATGAAAATGGTTTTCAAGGGCGCCTGTTTGCCAGCAAGAGCGACCTCAAGGTGGTGACAATTCAGCCCACGCTCAGCTACGCCTTCAACGACAGGTTGTCGATTGGCGTGGGTCCCACGTTCAATCGAATTGCCGGGACGCTGGAGTCGGATATCACGCTCAATCCCGCCATTGCCGACACGCGCGTAAAAGTCAGCGGTGATGACACTGCCGTAGGCTTCAACATTGGCGTGCTGTTCAATGCGACCGACACCACGCGCGTGGGGCTGACGTACCATTCCAAGGTCGACTACAAGCTGGGCTGCCATACGCAAGTCTCGACCGGTGCCGGAACACCGCCGCAGTTGCTCGCCAGCAATCGCTATGACTGCACGCTGAAAGTGGCCACGCCGGAGTCCTACGATCTTTCTGTTACCCAGGAACTGAACGACGCCTGGACGCTTTATGCCAGTGCTACCCGAACCGGCTGGAGCAGCATGCAGGACCTGAACCTTCGTAATCAGCCTGTTTCGGCTGCGCAGGGAGGCTCCCTGGCGTCAGCGCTGACCGGGTCTATTCAGGAAGGCCTGAACTGGCACGATACATGGGCCTATGCCATCGGCACGGCCTATCGGTTGGATCAACAGTGGGCACTGCGTGCAGGCGTTTTGTTCGATCAGTCACCGACCAGCAACACCAATCGCTCGCCACGCACACCAACGGGCGATCGCAAGGTATTCAGCGTCGGGGCGGGCTATGACGTCACGCCGCAACTGACCCTGGATGTGGCTTATTCTTATCTTCAAGAAGAACGTGTCGATGTCAGTCGCGCCAATGCGCTAGGCAGTTACAGTGCGACCTATCAGAGCCATGCGAATTTACTCGGCGTTGGCGCGACCTATCGTTTCTGATCGTCAGTGGTGTGTGTGGCTATTTTTTAAGTCCAGCACATCAGGAACAACAGCACGCGGTAGTGCATCTGTACTATTGATGCCCCTTTACGCAGTGGCTACGATTTTGTGCGAAGTTTTTTGCCCTCCGTTAGTTAAAAAAGAGAGGGTAAAGCACATAAGTAACCAGCCAGCGGAGTGTGTGGATGAAAAGTGTAGCCTTGTTTCCATTGATTCTGGCTTTGTCGGGGTGTGCCGGTCTTGATCAGGCCATGTCGATGACCAATGGTGTGCTTGATCAGACCGGTGATGTGCTAAGCGGAGATTTCAGGGGGCTGACCGATGCCAAGGAAACAACGTTGACGGAAATATGGGCTGATTGGCAAACAAACGAGGTCACCGCGAAAGAAAAATGGGACGCCCGAACATTGGTTATTCCGGGCGTTGTGCAGCGTATTACCAAAACCGGAACAGCCGTCGGCCAAAATCAGATCGCCGTCATATTCAGTGACCCTGGCAATCCCAAATGCACGGGCCAGGGGTTGACCCGCGATGACCTGTTGGTTAACAAGAAAAAGATAAGCGCCTTCAAGAAGGGTGACAAGATTCTCATGAAGGGCGTTTTAGGGACCAGCGAGTCGAAGTGGACCGACAATGATTCCTGCTGGCTGTCTTTTGACAAGGCTGAATTCACGCTTAAAAAGTAACGGGTTGAAAGCCGGTAACGTGCATGCGTTTACCGGCTTTCAGGTGTGTAGGGTGTGGGCCGAAGCCTGATGTGTGTGATGGGCAGTCTGGAGACGCATTGCCTTATTAGTTGGTGCTGAAGTAGCTCACCACATCGCCTTTGAAATGGATGTAGATATTGGTGATCACGGTCTTCTGTCCCGGTGCATTGGAGCCTGTGACAGAGCCTGCATCCTCCAGTACTTCCTGGGCATCACCCACGCGTGACTCGCCCGCGTACAGACCTGATGCCATCTCGCCGGAGCCATAACGGTTGCTGTATTTAGCCGCTATTTTCTTCAACGAGTTCAGCTTTGATTCCCGACGGTCGTAATGCCACCTCGACGAATTGTCTCCCACGTCATCCTGGACGGAATAAGGTGCGCCAAACTTATCCCGGATACTTGCCTTTGTAGATTTATTGGCAATGATATTGGCTTTGATGAATTCGGGCGCGTACTTCGAATCGCCCGTCAGCGAATCCATTGCGCCGAAAGGATCACCGCCTCCGGTCGAGCAGGCGGTCATCGTTGCCATGATCGTTATCGCAGCCGCTAAACCTTTTAGCCGTGCCAGTGAATAATAGTTGCCCATGCCGATTGCCCCTGAAGGTAAGCCTGTTATTAAGATCTTTTACAGGCAGACAGAAACGTGCGGCAAAGCGTGAATGAACAGAGGCTTTGCAACGTTTCATGTTTGCTGAAGTCGTTTAACGCTTAGCTTAGGGCACCGGTATAAAGATCAACTATAGTACAGGTGTACTAGCGCGGTACGGCGCGCATGATGACTCAGAATATGTGCGCAAACTGGGCTCTGTACATAAAGTGGCTGCACTCGGTGATTTTGCCTTGCCTGACCTTCGCTCGCCGACTTTTCGTACAGAGCCTTAGTTGCCCATCGCACTCATGACCCGGCAAGGGATGCCCTGTCGGGAGTCGCCGCTTGCAGCAGATCCATCTTGAAACTCAGCAACAGTGAGCGCAGTTCTGCGGGCCTCACCGGTTTGGACAGGACCGGGATCTGTGGGTCATTCAGGGATTGCTGTACCTGTTGAATCTCGTGGCCGGTGATGACGATGGCCGGTATCCGGCGGCCGTGCAGCTCGCTCAGGTAGCTGATGCAATCTGCACCTGTAGCGCTCCGGTCCAGGTCGAAGTCGGTAACGACCAGATCGCAATCGACGCTCGCTTGAGGGATGGCGGAAGCGGTCTGGACTTCGCAACCCCATTTACGCAACAGCATGGCGGTGGCCTGCAGCACGTTGTCATTGTCCTCGATCAGCAGGACACGTAACCCCCCTAATAAGCGTTTGTTCCAGTCGATCTCCGGCAGGCGCGCAACATGTTGTGCAGCAACGATCGGCAGCCCGCTGATAACCACCGCCGTGCCTTTATTCAGGCGTGAGTCAATGCGCAGGTCCAGTTTCAGCAGGCTGGCGATGCGCTTGACGATACTGAGCCCGAGCCCGACACCTTCGATGTCCTGATCGCGCTCTTCGCGCACGCGATAAAACTCGTTGCACAGATGTGGAAGATGCGCCTGCGGGATACCACGGCCCATGTCGTAGACGCCGATATCCAGTGTCTTCCCGCGTGGTCGGCAGGCAATGAGCAAGGGTTTGCCAGGGGCGTACTTGAAGGCGTTCGAGATCAGGTTTTGTAGCAGTGTGCGCAGCAGCGCCGGGTCGCTGTGTATGTATTGCCGACACGGTCGCACGCGTATCTCGACCCCCGCCCAAGTGGCGGCCTCACTGTTCTGGCTGGCCAGACCGCTTAACAGTGCGCTGACATCAACCGTTTCGAGGCGTGGATTCACCTCTCCCTGATTAAGGGTGTAAATGTCCAGCAGCGAGCGGAAAAGCTGTTCTACAGCGCTGAGGGCCCGATCAATGTTATCCACCAGGCGGCGCTCGTCCGTACCCAATGACGCGTCGCGCAAGCACGCAGTAAACAGGCTGATGGAGTGGATCGGCTGGCGCAGGTCATGGCTGGCCTGGGCCAGAAAACGTGATTTGGCCTCATTGGCCGCCTGGGTTTCATTCAGGGCAATGTGCAGTCGCGAAAGCAGGAAATAAACGAATAATGGCAGCACCAACATTGTCAGGATCATCATGACCGCCACGGCAGGATGCTCCTGCAGGAAGGGCGTGAGCTGAATGATCAGGCATAACGATGCCAAGGCAAAACCGGTGGCGAGCAACAGGTAATTGCGCCCGTAGCGCATGCCATAGCCGACCGTCATGCTGAGCATCACCGAATAGACGGGCAGCATGGGTTCGCCCCCCACGGTAATGGTGACGATCCCGGCCAGGTTGTCGACCACCAGCGCGAACATTCTGCGCCGCGTTGAAACTCCGGGGCGCGCTGCAATACGCCAGATCAAACCCACACCGACGATAGCAAAGGCCAGGCAATAGCCAAGAATTACCCACATGCGGCTGCTGGACATGTCGCCCAGTGCATACATGATCAATGCATAGAGCGAAGACGTGGCAATAACGGCCATGCGCAGCAGCGCCTGAATCATTTCCAGGTCTCTGGAACTGGAGAGAATCGACATCGCGTTTTCCTGGTCAGTCCAGTAGGGCCGGGAGGCAAGTCAGGTTTTCAGTGCGTCGGAAATGGTACAGCGATTTGCACAGACGAGGGTGTTTTCAACCTTTGAACCCGGCGGTTGGCGAGTTTCTTACAGGCGCTTACTTGATCGCCAGGCTGGAGAATTGCGCCGCCGCCGCTGATCGGGTGGACACGCCCAGCACCTTGAGGAGGCTGGAAACGTGTATCCGCACCGTGAAGGGCGAGATGCCCAGGTCCTTGGCGATCTCCTTGTTGGTTTTGCCGGCGGCCACCAGGCTCAGGACTTGTTTCTGACGGGCAGTAAGAGGGCTGAGAGCGTTAACCGCTGACTCGTTGAAAATCGAGCCTTCGGACTTGTATTTGACGACGACTTCGCCCTGCCGGATGGCGACGATGGAGTCGGTTATATCCTGTGGGTCAATGTTCTTGCCGATAAAGCCATCGGCCCCGTTCGACATGACCTGAGCGATGGTTTCGGGGTCATCGATCATCGACACTACGATGATGGACGTGCGGCGGAATTCATTGCGCAGTTCGGCAATGGTTTGCATGGAGTCCAGTCCGGGAAAGCGCAGGTCCAGAATCAGTGTGTCGACTTCGTCACCCGAGCGTGCGAGGGTCAGCACCTCATTGAAGTTTCCGGCCTGTTCAATGATGGCTTCCGGCAGTAGACGTTCGAGGGTACGTAACATGCCTTCGCGAAATAGGGGGTGGTCGTCAGCCACTATGATTCTGCACGCCATGCCTCTGCTTCCGAATGTCAAGACGGGTAATCATACTCGATACAAACAATATGTATCGTGTGCGATACACATTTAGCGTATTTATTTGTGCTCTATGACGGGGATATGGAAAGGCTGGATTACAGGATGCTAGCCATATAATGGCGTTGTTGAAAGTTTGACTAAGTTGCTTGCGCAACGTGGCGAGGTAGAGGCATGTGCTGCACTCGATCCTGTCGGGACATGCGCTTAAACATAGTAACGATCGTCACCTGTGGCCGCTCGTTGAGTGGCTTGAACCCCCAATAAAACGAGGTGGGTTGATGAAAGACCGGAAAAACGCTGAACTGGATCAGGCCACGCTCCGGCTGATCGTCGCGACGTTTGCGATCACTTATGTATCACTGGTCGGCTTTCTGCCAGGGCTCGACGTAGCGAAGTATGAGCCGATCATTCTTTACTACGCAGGCTTCCTGGTGGTTTCTTTGATCCTGCGCCAGCACATCATCAGCTACCCGGGGGTGTTTCCAGCCCGCCGCGTTTTCGGGATGGTCCATGACTACACCGGCATTTCTGTAGGCCTGGTGGTGGGAGGAGAGGCGACGCTGCCGATTTTCAGTGTGATGGTCTGGGTCACCCTGGGCAACGGCATGCGCTTCGGCTCGCGTTACCTCGCCATTGCTGCATCGCTGGCGCTGATTGCCATAATGATCATCTATCAACTGACGCCCTACTGGCAGGCGCAGCCGTTCATGGTGCTGATGCTGGTCGCTGTCACCATTCTGGTGCCTGTCTACGCCCATATCTTATTGGTGAGAACTCGTCAGGCCTCGGAACAGGCGACCGTCGCCAACCGTGAAAAAGAGCGTTTTCTGGCTCAGGCAAGCCACGATCTACGCCAGCCCATTCACTCTATCGGCATGTTCACCGCGTGCCTGCGCTCAAGTCCGCTTGGCGAGTATGAACGTCAACTGGTCGACAACATCGACCGTTCCCTGCACAACGTTTCGCAGTTGTTCCGCTCGATTCTGGATATCTACACGCTGGACAGCGGCAAGGTATCGGCCAAGTCAGACGTGATCAATCTGGGCGAAATGCTCAATGACATCGCTCAGCAAAACACGGCGGCTGCTCGTTGGGCCGGCGTGGAGTTGAGAGTCCGGCCTTGTCGGCGCTGGGTCAGAGTCGATGCCACATTGCTTGCCACGATGGTGCAGAACATTCTGTCCAACGCGCTCAAATATGCCCCCGAACATCCGGTGCTGATCGGTGTGCGTCGCCACAACGGACGCTTGTCCATCAGCGTGCATGATCAGGGGCGCGGTATCGCGGCTGAACATCTGCCCAGAGTCTGTGACGAGTTCTATCGGATTCGGCATGTCCGCGACAAGGACGTGGAAGGTGTAGGGCTTGGGTTATCCATCGTCAAACGGCTCAGCCAGATTCTGAGTGTGCAGATCAGCATCGATTCCCGGGTCGACCGGGGCACGACAGTGACCATTCATGGGCTTGAAGAGGCAAGCGCACCGGTGAGGCCCGCCCGCAAAAAGGTATTGGGCGATAGCCTGCTCAAAGGCGTCAGGATCTGTCTGGTGGAAGACGACAACAATGTGCTGATGGCCACTGCTGCGCTGCTGGAAAGATGGGGGTGCGAAGTCCAGACCGCCCGTTCTGCAGAAGGGCTGACCACCGATTGCGACATCATTGTTGCCGATTACGATCTGGGCACCACAGCCAACGGCCTTGATTGCATCGAAAGTATAAGAGCCGCCCGAGGCTGGGACGTACCGGCGCTCATCGTGACCGGGCGCGAGATAGACGTGGTGCTTGAGTCGATGCAGGGGGCGGAAGTGTCCGTACTCTCCAAGCCGCTGCGGCCTTCGGAGTTGCGGCTGAATCTGCTGGCGGTTCGCGAAAGCCGAGTGATGAATACACCTTGAACCGAGCGCAGGCCGAGGCGTGTTTAATCGCGCCAGCCCCTGATCTTCAACACAAGGTGTGCTGAAACCAGGCAGTACGCGTGTACGGGTGTCTTCTCGCGATATTAAAGTGCAGTCATCTGGCGCGGCATCGCGTATCGCATCACCTGTGCAAGATCACCTGATGAATCTCCTGCAACGGAATGATCCTCTGCGCAGCATTCAGTTTGATCGCTTCCTTGGGCATGCCGAACACCACGCAACTGGCCTCGTCCTGCGCCACTGTCGAGCTGCCGGCATCCAGCATTTCCTTGAGGCCGCGTGCGCCGTCGTCGCCCATGCCGGTCATGATGATGCCGGTGGCGTTTTTGCCGGCGAACTTGGCGACCGAGCGAAACAGCACGTCCACGGAAGGACGGTGCCGGTTGACCAGCGGGCCGTCGATGACCTGAACGTGGTAGTAGGCGCCGCTGCGGGTCACCATCATGTGTTTGCCGCCGGGGGCGATCAGCGCCAGGCCGGGCAGGATACGGTCGTTGTGGCGGGCTTCGCGTACTTCGATCTGACACAGGCCGTTGAGACGCTCGGCGAACGAGGCGGTGAATTTCTCCGGCATGTGCTGGACGATCACCATGCCGGGGCAGACGCGGGGCAGGGCGGTCAGTACCGCCTCCAGTGCCTGAGTGCCCCCCGTCGATGTGCCGATGGCAACGATGCGTTCAGTGGTCTGGGCCATTGCGTGGCCGCTGGCAGCCGGCAGAATGGCGTCGGCAGTGAATTTGCTGGCGGGGTTCAATACCGGTGCGGCGGCGCGTTTTCCAAGATTTTTGACATTGGAATTCGCGGCTGCGCGAATCGCCCCGACCAGCGACGCAGCGGACTCGATCAGAAAGCTTTTCAGGCCGGTCGTGGGTTTCGTGATGACTTCCACGGCCCCGGCAGACAGCGCTTGCAGCGACGTTTCCGCGCCTTTCTGAGTCAGCGAAGAGCAGATCACCACCGGCGTGGGCCGCTCGCTCATGATTTTTTTCAGGAACGTGATGCCGTCCATGCGCGGCATTTCAACGTCCAGCACGATAACGTCCGGCCACTCCTGGGCCAGTTTGCTCATGGCAAATATCGGATCTGACGCCGCGCCCATGACGTGAATGTCGGGTGTGTCGTTGAGGATTGCCACGAGTACCTGGCGAACGACAGCCGAATCATCGACCAGCAATACGCTGATTTTTTTGTTTGGCATCTTTTTCAATTACATCCATTGGTTGGTGCCTGACCCATACGTTTCCGTCCCACAGGTCGAAGATGATGTTGCGATGACCGGTGCTGCCCAGGTCCTGAGCCACCAGTTGCAGATGATGCTGCCCGGCCAGTGCAAGCGCTGCATGGATGTTTCGATAGGCAACGTTATGCATGTTGTTGTCGAGGCGTTGTGCAGGGAACATCTCGCCGCCGCCGAACAGCTTGACCTGATACTCCTCCGGAAAGGTGCCGTTGGCCAGTGCGTGGCGTATCAGTATTTCCATCGCCTCATCGCCGTATTTGCCGTCCAGTGGCTGATGCGCACGGATGCGGCCGGGCAGCATGAAATGGCACATGCCGCCAATGTGCCTGTGCGGGTGCCAGAAGGTGATCGCCACACAGGACCCCAGCAGCGTGCGCAATCGGGTCGGCCGGGTCTCAAAGACCACGTCGCCGGGCGCCAGTACTCTCTCGGCTACGCCGACGGGCTTGTTCATGGTTTGCGGTAAATCGAGGGGGAGACCATTTTCAACATGTCGTTCACACCGTTCAGGCTTTCCGAGTGGCTGATGATGAAATAGCCACCGGGTTTGAGACGCGGTATCAGCCGCGCCACCACTTTGCTTTTGGTTTCCTGATCGAAGTAAATCATCACGTTACGCAAGAAAATCACATCGAACTCGCCCAGGTCAGGGAGGGTTTCATTGAGATTGACTTGCACAAAGCTGACCCGGCTGCGCAGCGATTTGTCGATCAGGAAGGTGCCCTCCTGGCGACCTATACCCTTCAGACAATATTTGAACAGCAAAGGTTGCGGAAGCGTTTCGGTGCGTTCCATCGGGTAATGGCCGCTGCGTGCCTTGCTCAGTACGCGGGTGCTGATGTCCGAGCCGATGACCTCCCAAGGCGTGGTGCCCAGTTCTTCCGCCAGCGTCATTGCCAGGCTGTAGGGTTCTTCACCCGACGAGCTTGCCGCGCTCCAGACCCTGAATGCCTTGCCCGGCAACACCTTGGGCAGTACATGCTGGCGCAGAAAATCAAAGTGCTTGGGTTCGCGGAAAAAGTAGGTTTCGTTGGTGGTCAGCAAATCCAGCGCAATTTGCAGTTCGCCATTGCGCTGGTCGGTCATGATCAGCTTGAAGTACTCGCCATAGCTGTCCAGTTCGTAATGCTTGAGGCGTTTGAACAGGCGGCCTGCAACCAGTGCTTTCTTGGCCGGGGTCAGTTTGATGCCCGCAGCGCGATACAGCCAGGACTGAAACTGGCTGAATTCGTGATCATTGAGCGACGCCGTGTCAGCCATGCTCAGGCCTCAATGGGCGTCAAGGTCGGGAGCGGGCGCCTGACCTGCTGCGGCCAGGCTGGACATCTCATCGATGGACAGCACCCTTTCGACCTCCAGCACGATCACGAACTTGCCATCGACCTTGGCCATGCCACTGATGAAATCGGCACGAATCCGCGCGCCGAAATTGGGCGGCGGCTCGATCTGTGAGGCGGGGATTTCCAGTACTGCCGAGACGTTATCGACCAGCAAGCCGATATCCTGCGGCTGACCATCTTCGGTACTGGCTTCGATGATGATGACGCACGAGCGCCGGGTGATGTCCGAGTTCTGCCGCCCGAAACGCGCCGACAGATCAACCACGGGCACCACGGCGCCGCGCAGGTTGATCACGCCGCGCACGAAAGACGGCATCATCGGCACGACGGTCAGGCTGCCGTACTCGATGATTTCCTTGATGCCCAGAATGCCGATGGCGAACATCTCGCCACCGAGCATGAAAGTCAGGTACTGCGCCTCTTCCTCGACCGCTGTTGCGGCCTGTCGAGTCGTGACCAATGAGCCCATGTCGTTCTCCCAGTGAAGCGGTATCGAAGCCGTTAATCAGAAACGCGTGAATTCCGATTCGTCCGGCGAGCCGGCCGTGCTCTGGACGAAAGCCCTGCGTGGCGCCTGTTGCGGTGGGCGTGGCGGCTGACGGGGTGAGCTGTTGTGGCTGTCGACACCGTGACTTTGCGCGGCCGTTCTGGGCGAGGCGTCGAGGGTGAAGAAACTCATGGATTGCTGCAGTTGCTCGGCCTGGCTGCTCATTTCTTCTGCCGTGGCAGCGAGTTCTTCGCTGCTCGAGGCGTTCTGCTGAGTCACCTGATTGAGCTGTGTCATGGCCGTGTTGATCTGTGCCACGCCAGCGGCCTGCTCTTCGGACGCCGCGCTGATTTCCTGCACCAGGTCGGAGGTCTTGTTGATCGACGGCACCATCTCGTCCAGCAACTTGCCAGCCTTCTCGGCCATTTCCACGCTGCTGGAAGACAGCTCGCCGATTTCCTGAGCGGCAATCTGGCTTCGTTCTGCCAGCTTGCGTACCTCGGCAGCCACCACGGCGAAGCCTTTACCATGCTCACCCGCGCGGGCAGCTTCGATAGCGGCGTTGAGCGCGAGAAGGTTGGTCTGGTAGGCGATGTCATCGATGATGCTGATGCGCTGGGCGATCTTCTTCATCGCAACCACCGTCTGCTGGACCGATTCGCCGCCGTCGGTGGCTTCCTTGGCAGCCTTGCTGGCCATGCCGTCGGTGACCTTGGCGTTCTCGGTGTTCTGGTTGATGCTGGCGCTCATCTGTTCAACCGATGCGCTGGTTTCTTCGACACTGGCCGCCTGTTCGCTGGTGGCCTGGCTCATCGACTGCGCCGTGGCGCTGACTTCTTCCGATGCGCTGGCCAGGTTGTCGGCGGCGTTACGCACTTCGCCGATGATATGCGACAGCTTGCCGACCATGTTGCGCATGGCGTTGAGCACCATGCCGGTCTCGTCTTTGGAACCGTGCCCGATGTGAGCGTTGAGATTGCCTTCGGCCAATTGCTCGGCGGCAGAGGCGGCTTCCTTGAGCGGGCGGGAAATGATCCGTGCAATGAACAGCGCCAGGCCCAGACCGATCAACAAGGCCGCAATCAGTACCACGATGATCGAGATACGGGCGGTCTGGTACAGGCTGGTGCCTTTCTCGCCCGCCGCCGTCGCGCCTGCATCGTTCAGCTCGATCATCTTTTGCAGTTCGTTGGTCACCTCGTCGAAGCGTACTTTGGACTCGCCTCTGAGCAAGGTACGCGCCTGTACCTCCAGGTTTTGCCGGGACAGGTCGAACAGGTCATTGCCGATTTTCAGGTAGGCCGCCCACGACGCGTTGATGGCGTTGAACAGTTGGCGATCTGCATCGCTGACGATCAATTTTTCGTAAGTCGCCATTCGCGTTTCGAACTGCTTGCGAGCGTCCACAGCCTCAAGCTCGGCCTGCGCTTTTTCTTGCGCCACTTCGGTGCCGATATGGCGGTTTTCCTTGAGCCTGTAGTTGGCCGCATAGAAGCGCATGCCCGCCGCCGCCCGCATGGACGGCATCCAGTTTTCCTTGATGTCCTGCGCGGCCTGGTTGACCTGGCCGAGCTGGATAATCGCAAAGACCCCCATCGCTGCGGTCAACGCCAGAACCACCAGAAACGAGGTAATCAGCTTGGTGGAAATCTTCAGATCGTAAAACCATTTCATCGGGTTACTCCTTGGAATTGCAAATCCGTCAGCGAGAAGCGGGCGAGAGCGAATGAGGGGACTGAGTCGAGCGAGCGTCCATTTGTATGATCTGGTTGAGCAGTGCCGGTACGTCGAGAATCAGCGCCACCGCGCCGCTGCCCAGAATCGTAGAGCCGCTGATTCCGCGCAGTGCGCCGAACAGCTTGCCCAGCGGTTTGATGACCGTCTGGAATTCACCGAGCAAGTCATCCACCACCAGCCCGGCCTTGTGCTCGGCGTAGCGCACGACCACCACGTTCTGGCGTCGTGCGGCAGGGCCTTCGTGATCGAAGTGGTCGCGCAGGTAGACCAGCGGCAGCACTTCACCGCGCAGGTCCAGGTAGCCGTTATCCCTATTGGACTGGCGGTCGCGCTCATCCAGCTCGATGCATTCCTGAACCATGTCCAGCGGAATCACGTAGGTCGACTGATCGATACCGACCAGAAAACCGTTGATGATCGCCAGCGTCAGCGGCAGACGAATGCGCACGATGGTGCCCTGACCGGGCTGGCTGTCCAGGTCGACAGTGCCGCGCAGCAGGGTGATGTTGCGCTTGACCACGTCCATGCCGACGCCACGGCCTGACAGGTTGGTGACCGCTTCAGCGGTTGAAAAACCAGGTTCGAAGATCAGGTTGTAGATTTCCTGATCGGTCAGGCTCGCGCCAGCGGCCACCAGCCCGCGTTGCTGGGCCTTGTCGAGAATCCGCTCGCGGTTGAGCCCTGCACCGTCGTCGGCAATCTCGATGACGATGCTGCCCGAGTCGTGGTAGGCATTGAGGCTCAAATGACCTTTGGCCGGTTTGCCAGCCGCACGCCGCGCTTCGGCACTTTCGATGCCGTGGTCCATCGAGTTGCGCAGCAGGTGCATGAGCGGGTCGCCGATTTTCTCAACGACTGTTTTGTCCAGTTCGGTTTCCGCGCCATTGATGATCAGGTCGATGTCTTTGCCCAACTCCTGGCTGACATCGCGCACCACCCGGCGGAAGCGGTTGAAGGTGTCGCCGATGGGGATCATGCGCAAGTGCAGCGCGCCGTCGAGAATTTGTTCAACCAGCCCCGACACGGTCGAGCTGGCTTCCTGGAGCGGGTCGTTGTCGCACGACTTTGCCAGCAGGCTGGCCCCGGCGCTGGCGATCACCAGTTCGCCGACCAGATTGATCAGTTCGTCGAGCTTGTCAGCGTTGACGCGCACATAGCGTCCGTCCTTGTTTTTCTGATCGCCGCTTGCCGAAGGGCGATCCACCGCCGTGGCGACGCCAGGCTCTCGCGGCACCGCTCGCTGGTCGCCCAGCAGCTCGCCGCTGGCCACCGCAGTGCTGCGTTCGGCCTGCGAAACCAGCTCTGTCCCGGCAGGCTCGACGTCCTCGTCCGTTTCATCGACCCGCGTGATGTCCACGGTGCAGTCTTCACGCACGAAGTCGAACACTTCGTTGATCGCGGCATGGCCGGCGGACGAGCGGAAATCAATCTCGAAACCCAGATGACAGGATTCCGGGTCCCACGATTCCACGGGCGGAATGCTGTCGGTCACGGTCGTGACCTGAACCATCTGCCCCAGCGTGTTCAGGTAGCGCAGAAAGGACAGGGGGTCCATGCCATTGCGAAACACATCCACACCAAAGCGTAGCGAGATATGCCACAGCACGTCGGCTTCCTGGTCAGCCGTGACGCTGGTCACCTGTGTGTTGTCGCCAGCCTGAGCGGTGCTCGGTGCCTGATAGACCTGCAGCGCCTGACGCAACGCGGCTTCGCGCTCCAGAGCCGGTGGCTGAAGCTGCTCACCCCGGCTGGCCACCACGTCGATCAACTCGAGCATGTGGTCGCCGGACTTGAGCAATACCGCGATCAACTCGGCGTCCACGGAAACGCTGCCTTCGCGCAAACGATCCAGCACGTCTTCAACGATATGGGTAAAGCTCACGATGGGTGTCAGCCCGAACAGCCCGGCCGAGCCCTTGATGGTGTGTGCTGCACGAAAGACTGCGCCAATCGCATCCACATCACCCGGTTCGCTTTCAAGTTGCAGGAGGGATTCCTCCATTGCCTGCAACAGCTCACGCGCTTCGACGATAAACGTCTGCTGAGCCTGGTCTAGGTTAATGCTCACAATGACTTCCTATGTCCAACTACTCAGCATTGCTGCCAATAGACGCGCTACAGCACGACACCCGGGTTACATAATTCGAAGGTTTCCGTCACCGCCTTGCTCTGGCCGGTCAGGTGCAGCGCGGTGCCGGTCTTTTCGGCCTCGCGCTGAATGACCGCCAGCAATTGCAGGCCGGCGCCGTCCATCTCGGTGACGTTCGACAAGTCGACTTCCATCCTCGCTGCGCTGCCGATCTGTGGCAGCAACCGGGCGGCAAGCTCGGTCACGGTGTAGATCGTCAGCTCGCCGTCGATTTGCACGCGGGCAGCGTCAGGGTGGGTCTCTGCAGATATCGTCATGCTGACCTCCAGGGCCACACGCCTCAGGGAAGGATCAGTTTGGACACCGCGGCCAGCATCTGTGCGGGCTGGAACGGTTTAACGACCCAGGCTTTTGCCCCGGCTGCCTGACCTTCGGCTTTTTTCGATTCCTGAGACTCTGTGGTCAGCATGATGATGGGGGTGAACTTATAACTGGCCAGCTTCTTCACCTCTTTGACAAAGGTGATTCCATCCATGTTTGGCATGTTTACATCGCTGATGATCAGGTGAATCTTCTGACCCGTCAGCTTGCCCAGTGCATCCTTACCGTCGCTGGCTTCGATGACATCGTATCCGGCACTTTTCAGAGCGATGCCGACAACCTGCCGGACACTGCTTGAATCGTCGACCACCAATACACTCTTAGCCATGATCTACTCCTAGAAGAACGTTATTTCCTGCGAATTCTGCTGCGCAGCCGATTCACCGTGATGCGAACGGCGTTGCTCGTCGGTCGCGTAGGTGGACTCCATGCGCGCCAGCCACTGTCGGGCGTCGATGGCGACCGCCTCGTCGGGAGACTGGCTGGCCTGTAACAGGTGCGCGTAGAGCGCGTCGATGTTGTCGCGCACATGGGCCAGAATCTGGCTGACCCGGTCCTGAAACTGCAGGCTGACCAGCACTTCAGTCATCTCGTCGCGAATGCCGTAGCTTTCCTGTTTCAACAGGTCGGCGGATTCGGCCAGGCGTCCGGTGATGCTCTGGAAGCGCTCCAGCACGTTCTGAATGCCTTGTTCGGAAGCGGCCACCGAGTGGCTGTCCTGATCGGCACCGCTGGAGGCGGCCTGCACCAGTTGAGTGATGGCGTTGTTGATGATGTCGACCTTGGCCGACATCTGCTGGCCGGTTTCGCTGGACTTGCTCGACAGGCTGCGCACGGCATCGGCCACGACTGCAAACCCTCGGCCTGCTTCGCCTGCCCGGGCGGCTTCAATGGCCGCGTTAAGGGCCAGCAGATTGGTCTGCGCGGCGATGGCTGCAACGTCGGCGGCCATGGTGCGTAATTCGCCCGTGTAGGCGGTGAGGCTGCGAACCTGAGAAAGCGTCTGGTCGCGGCTGGCTTGCGTGGCTTTGAGCGAGTCGATCACTTGGCTCAGTTCACTGTCGCTTTGGGACAGCACTTTCAGTGCGCCGTCGGCATTCTGCCCGTCCAGCTCGCCAGCAGCGTGCTGCGAGGCCTGCACAGTGTCCTGCAAACGTTCGGAGATCCCCATGAAGCGGGTGGTCAGCGCAACAATGGCGGTTTCGGTCTGCTCACGTGAGCTTTCAACCTGTTTGACCCAGATCGGCATCGCCCCAAGCAGGACTTCATTAATCTGTGTATTGGTGGCCATCGCACTGGCGTGAGCGTTATGCGTGTGGTGGTGATCCAGCGCCTGGGCGACGGCATGTTCCACCTGACGGCTTTGCGAGCGGGCTGCCCAGATACCGGCACCCAGACCTGCAACGATCAATACAGCACTGGCGATAAGATTGTCAGAGGTCGTGCCCGACTGAGTGAGTATCCAGGCGACGGCAGGGACGACAGGAATCAACGGAAACCAGAGGAAACGTGGATGACGTTGAACGTGAGTAATACCGCGTTGAATCGACATCATGGGTTCGATCCTTGAACAGATTGGCTTCTGTAAGTGACTCACAGGTTATCTGCGTGACCGGCGTAAACTTGACAGGCACACAGGCGCCTTTTGCCCACTCTGTATGTTTAGACGGCGTATCAACTTAAAAATAGCGGGTATTCCGGACATGGCAAGTCAGCACGGAAATCGTGCGTGGCCCTTATGGTTCGCGGCGTCGCAGGTCAAGGCCTTGCCCTGCAGAGCGTGATCTATCGCACCGTTCAACGATACGCATCTCGTAACATTCTGCGTCAATCTGACGCAGAATCAGTAGCATGAAAACGGAGGCGAGCAGCCGTGAGTCTATTCACGAGCGTGTTATCTCATGTCGCACGCGCTGGTGCGGAAAGACATTTTGGGCATGCATTTGAAGAGGTTCTGCGTCGCAAAAGGACGCAGGAGCCTTGAACGGCATGCCAACGCATCGGCATGCCGTTCAGGCAGATGTGGACCTAGTGCAACTTCATCCGCGGCTCGGTCCCTTTGCCGATCTTGCTGCCCAGCATCAGCATCAGGGTGCGGAAAGCACCGTACAGCGCCATCTGGTGCATGCGGTACAGCGACACGTAAAACATCCGTGCGAGCCAGCCTTCGAGCATCACGCTGCCCATCAGGTTACCCATCAGATTGCCGACCGCCGAGAAGCTCGACAGCGATATCAGTGAGCCGTAATCCTTGTAGGTGTATTCCGGCAGGCTCTTGCCTTCGATTCGCAGGCGCAGCGATTTGGCCAGCAATGACGCCTGCTGATGCGCCGCCTGGGCGCGTGGTGGAACATTGCGGTCAGTGCCTTTTTGCGGGCAGGCCGCGCAGTCACCGAAGGCGAAAATATTTTCGTCGCGGGTGGTTTGCAGTGTTGGCAGCACTTGCAGCTGATTGATGCGATTACTCTCCAGGCCATCCAGCTCATGCAGAAAGGCCGGAGCGCGAATACCCGCTGCCCAGACCTTCAGACTCGCAGGGATAACCTGCCCGGTGGCCGTGATCAGACCGTCTGCCGTCACTTCACTGACCGCTGCATTGGTCAGCACTGTAACGCCCAGTTTTTCCAGCGTTTTGTGTACCGGCGCGCCGATGCGTTCGGGCAGCGCGGGCAGCACCCGTGGGCCTGCTTCAATCACCGTGATCCGCAGGTTTTCCGGTTTGATCTGACCCAGCCCGTAGGCCGCCAGTTCATGCGCTGCGTTGTGCAGTTCTGCTGCCAACTCAACGCCGGTCGCTCCGGCACCAACGATGGCGACGGTGATTTCCTGCGTGCTGTCGGCCTGACCGGCGTGGGCGCGCAGGTAGTGGTTGAGCAGTTGCTGATGGAAGCGTTCGGCCTGCTTGCGACTGTCGAGAAACAGGCAGTGCTCCGCCGCGCCTTTGGTGCCGAAGTCATTGGTGGTGCTGCCCACCGCGATCACCAGCGAGTCATACCCCAGGCTGCGTGCCGGAACCAGTTCCGCTCCGGTTTCATCCAGCGTGGCCGCCAGATGAATCTGACGGCTGGCGCGGTCCAGCCCGGTCATGCGGCCGAGCTGAAACTGAAAGTGGTTCCACTTGGCCTGGGCCACGTAGTTCAGCTCGTCCTCATAGGAGTTGAGCGAGCCGGCAGCCACCTCGTGCAACAGCGGTTTCCAGATGTGCGTCAGGTTGGCGTCCACCAACGTGACGCTGGCCGTGCCTTTTTTGCCCAGGTTTTTACCCAGACTGGTCGCCAGCTCCAGACCGCCAGCGCCGCCGCCAACGATAACAATACGATGCGTCATAAGGATTACTCGGAAGGTTTAAGGAATTCGGAGGGAGCTCGATCTTCGCGAGCGCAAGGCAGCTCATAGCGTCGGATGGCTCGATAACAGGGTTCATCACGGCTGCCTCGGGATCAGGAGCAACACGGTGTGCTCGACTGAATGCCAGGTGGCCTGAAGGTACTCTTCGACACACCTTTGCGGTACGTGGTTCAGCGGGCTGATCACTTTATGCGTCGTCTCAAGCGTGCTGTCGGGCAGGGGGCCAGGGATCGGTGATCTCCAGCGGCTCGACCTGCAATGAGTCGTCCAGGCGGATGATGCCGCTTTGTAACACCCGCGCGGTAATTCCGCCATGCCCACGCACCGCCTGAAAAGTCCCGTGGCCCAGGCGCTGTTCAAGCTTCGCGCACGGTTGGCACCAGCCGGTGGTTTCAAAGATGGCCTGGCCGATGCGGAAACGACGGTTCTTGAGGCTGAACAGGTTGATACCGCTGATCACCAGATTACGGCGCAAATCCTGCGGCACGATGGGGTGTTCGGCAGGCCGGTTCAGCAGCGAACCGACCACGGCCAGGTGCTCCCACTGAATCAGTGTGACCTGCCGTGCATTGCGCGGGCCGGGGCGTGAGTGATCACCGGTCAGGCCGGCCTCGCGACGTGCTTCCACCGCGTCCAGCTCAATCATCTCGGCGCGCGATTCCGGACGCACGCCAATCCAGCGCACACGGCCTTGTTGAGGCACATCGGCCAGCAACTCCTGAAAAGGGCTCATAAGCTGATTCCAACATCAAACACGACACTGCGGCCCAAATTGGTACGCAGAAAATCCGGAGCGCCCGGATGCGCGAACAATACCCGAGCAAACGTCGGCCCCACCAGCGACAGCGAGCGCCAGCCCTGCCGCAGGTATTCGGTGGGCGGCGGAAAGTGGCTGTTCAGATCGAGCACTTCGCGCTTGAGGCTGGCGAACGCAATGATGTCCAGCTCGCCCAGATCAATGCCGCGTTCACGATAACTGGTGGATTTCTTGCGCAGGGTAGGGGCGAGGCGATGCAGCAGTTCGGAAGCGGGAATGCGCTTGGGCTTGGCTTCCCGGCGCACGAGTTGGCTCAGCGAGAACGCGCTTCGTCGTCGCTGCAACTCCTCGCGCCACTCATCGTTGAGACGCCGCCCCTCGTCCAGCACGAAAAACACCTCAAAGCGCCCGTCACGAAACAGCACATCGGGCGGCTCCTGACTGGCAGGGGTGAAGTCCTCGTTGCGATGCGCAATGTTCAGCCCCTGCAACAGCCGCTGGCAAACCCAACGCTCACGCTCCCACTTCCGCGCATTGGACAGAAAGGCGTTGGCTTGTTCGGCCTGGATCGTCAACAGGCGCAGGTAGTCTGAGTCATCCATAGGGCTGTAGCTTACCGCTCAAATGTGAAGGTGAAAAATAAAGTCTGATGTGATTTCGGGAGATTTTTGCCAGGGGCTCCAGAGCGAGCGAAAAAACCTTTCAGCACGCTAAAGCTTTTGTTTGTTACGCCGAACTCATGACAAGCCAATTTAATGGCACTCAGGAGTTCTTTTCGCATGGAACGTAAATGAATCCCTCTTTCCCGCTCGTTTTGGTCATCCTGGCCTGCGCTTTTGCGTACGGCGAAAATGTTTGCGCCCGAGAGCAAGCTGAGCAGCATGCTGACTTACTGAGTGTTTATCAGGCAGCATCACTTAACGATGCGCAATTGTCTGCCGCACGTCATGCGTACAATGCACAACGTGAAGCCATGCCTCAGGCTCGGGCAGGCCTGCTGCCGAATCTGACCGCCGGGGCAACGTCTGAGGTCACTCGTCTGGAGCGGGACGAGCCTTCCTTAAAACGTGAGCGAAGTGGCACAACGTTTCGTGCGAATCTCAGTCAGCCGTTATTTCGCATTGATCGCTGGTTTCAATTGAAGGCTGCGCAATCAAGCGTGGATCAGGCCGAGCTTGAGCTGTCCGCCAAAGAGCAAAACCTGCTGCTGACCGCTGCCCAAGCCTACTTCGAAACACTGCGGCAACTGGACGCTTTCGCAGCCGCTCAGGCGGAAGAAGCTGCGCTGTTGCGCCAGCGCGACCAGGCTCAAGGGCGTCTGGAGGATGGTGCTTCAAGCATTACTGACGTGTATGACGCCCAGGCCGCCTATGACAATGCCCGAGCCAACCGGCAACTGGTGCGGCGAAAAGTAGATGATGCTTATGAAGTGCTGGAGCGCCTGACCAAGCACAGCTACACGTCAATTGCAGGCATGAAGCATCAGATGCCGGTTGAGGCTCCCTTACCCAATGACGCCCGAGCCTGGGTCGACGTTGCCGTGCGGCAGAATCTTGGGCTGCAAGCCAGCGAGCGTGCCGTCAGTGCTGCCGAGCAAACGCTTAATCAGCGTAAAGCCGGGCATGCCCCCACGGTTGACGCTGTTGCTTCTTACCGCAAAGGTGATAACGACAGCTTTGGCTACAGCAACCCGACTGACTTCGGCAGTAACGGCTATCGCGACAAGGTCGCGCAAAGCAGCATCGGCATTGAACTCAATATCCCTCTTTACTCGGGCGGAATGACCCACTCCCAAATCAAGGAGTCCACCGAGCGTCTGTATCAGAGCCAGGACGAACAGGAAGACCGCCGTCGCGAAGTGGTGCTGAATACGCGTAATGCGTTTCGCGGTATCAATGCGGGCATCGAGCAGATTTCAGCCAGACGCCAAAGCATTGTTTCCGGTCAGAAGTCGGTGGAAGCCAATCAGGTCGGTGTTGATGTGGGGTCGCGCAACATCGCCGACGTACTCAATGCCCAGCGTCAGTTGTACGCTGCCGTGCGCGATTATAACGATGCCCGGTATGACTACATTCTCGACAACCTCAAGCTTAAACAGGCAGCAGGTACGCTGAGCCCTGATGACCTTAGAGCACTGTCGATCTATCTAAAGCAGGACTACGACCCGGCCAAGGACTTTTTACCGCCAGGCCTTTAGACACATTTTTAGAGTGCGTAGCTGAATAGTTTCAATCCGGGTACATTAAATTTAAAAAATGTGACGCGCGTCACGGATGGCTTGTTGCCATTATTTAGCAAAATGATCAGATTTGCCTACCAGTGGCATGTCGGCAGGGAAGCGCTATGAATGATTCGGAACCAGGCGCTCAGACGCCTGACAATGCCCCGCGCCTCGAC
>NZ_MTSB01000018.1 GCF_002093745.1 Pseudomonas graminis | reverse complement strand
AAGAGGACGCAGAGCGTCCAGACCGGCATGCCCACGCGGAGCATGGGCACGATAGGTGTTCTCTGGGCACCCATGATTACCGTCCCGTCCCCACGCTCCAGCGTGGGGACGCAGTTCACGACGCTCTGCGTCGCAAGAGGACGCAGAGCGTCCAGACCGGCATACCCACGCGGAGCATGGGCACGATAGATGTTCTCTGGACACCCATGATTATCGTCCCCACGCTCCAGCGTGGGAATGCAGTTCACGACGCTCTGCGTCGCAAGAGGACGCAGAGCGCTCAGACCGGCAAGCCTACGCGGAACATGGGCACGATAGATGTTCTCTGGGCACCCATGATTATCGTCCCCACGCTCCAGCGTGGGAATGCAGTTCACGACGCTCCGCGTCGCAAGAGGACGCAGAGCGTTCAGACCGGCATGCCCACGCGGAGCATGGGCACGATGGATGTTCTCTGGGCACCCATGATTATCGTCCCCACGCTCCAGCGTGGGAATGCAGTTCACGACGCTCCGCGTCGCAAGAGGACGCGGAGCGCTCAGACCGGCATGCCTATGCGGAGCATGGGCACGATAGATGTTCTCTGGGCACCTATGATTATCGTCCCCACGCTCCAGCGTGGGAATGCAGTTCACGACGCTCTGCGTCGCAAGAGGACGCAGAGCGGCGCACACTCATGAAGACGCATTCCATTATTGCGCAGGCGCAGCCTCAGCAGGCGTGATGCTTTCTGCGGGCTCTGCCGCTGGCGCGTCGACTGTTTCTGCCTTGAAGGATGCAGGCTCGGCAGGCGCAGGCATGGGCTCGCTTGAAGCCGGCGGTGTCGACACGGCAGCGGGCTCGGTCTTGAGTGTCGTTTCTTCAGGTTTAGGTGCCGGGGCCAGCTTGGCCGGTTCGGCAGCTTTGGCCGGCTCCGCTGCGGCAGGTGCCGTGTCAGGAACACCCAGGTCAGCCTTGGGTTTTTCAACGATATGCGCAGCCTTCTTCACCTCCGGCGGCAGGAAGTTTTCCACCAGCCCGAAAAAGCGCTCGTAAAACTTCGCCGACGACACCGTTTCGCTGGCCACCTTGACCATCGAATCATCGGTGGAGCCGATTGGCATCGACACCGAACCCAGCACCCCTACCCCGAGGCTTGCCGAGTTGTTGGTCTTCTTCAGTGCATAACGGTCCTGCAGCGCGTTGGCGAACATGGTGGAGTTGCCATCCTTCATGTCGGCCGCACACACCAGATTGAAACTGATCTCGATGTGAGTATCACCGGTCTGTTGAAAGCTCTTGCGACCGGCGACCATCTTCGGGTCGTTGCTGGTAATGATGTAGCCTTGGCTCAGCAAAGCACGCCGCCCCGCCTCGCAATACGCCACGTCGGTCGCCGGGTAACTGCGCGAGAACGTTCCGGCGTCGTCGAAATGCTCGTGATCATAAATCGCCTGTTTCGGCGACGAACAGCCTGCTGCCGTCAACAGGACAGCGGCCCAGCATGCGGTGCGAAGGTTCAATAGCTTAAACATCGAAAATCCTGAGGAAGGAAGAGTCTGCCAGCAAGACTGCGAACTGGGAAATGGCGGTAAGTCTGCAACAAGGGAGACGTGGTATCAACGTACAGTTCAAAAGGATTTGGCCACACGACCTGATCCTGTGAACAAACCTTCCTTGAAACCGACCAAAACGCAGACAACAAAAAAGCGACCCTGGGGTCGCTTTCTTGTTTGCTTCAAGGAGTTCAAGGGCCTTGAAACGGTGTATGGCGCAGCGGACGGGACTCGAACCCGCGACCCCCGGCGTGACAGGCCGGTATTCTAACCGACTGAACTACCGCTGCGCATCGCTGTAAACCTGTTTGAAACAAACCTTCTATAGTTTGCTTCCTGTACACATGACTAAAAGACCCTTGGGTTTTTCAATCGCAGATCCGGATAACCCGATCTGTACAAATATGGCGCAGCGGACGGGACTCGAACCCGCGACCCCCGGCGTGACAGGCCGGTATTCTAACCGACTGAACTACCGCTGCGCATTGTATACGGTTTCTGCATTTGAAAGCCCTCATACTTCAGCTTTCAAACTCAACGATGGTGGGTGATGACGGGATCGAACCGCCGACCCGCTGCTTGTAAGGCAGCTGCTCTCCCAGCTGAGCTAATCACCCTTTGCTTCGTTGAGGCCGCGAAATTTACGCACCTAACGAACCTAAGTCAATAGCCTGATTGAAGTTTTTTGAAAAACCACTTCAATCGCACACTCTCTACCACACATCAAAAGAACAACACAGCGCCAATTCCAAGACACTGCGCCCAACTATTCGGCGTAGACCATCTTCCGCGTCATGCCGCCGTCCACAACAAACTCCTGGCCCGTCACGAAACCGGCATTTCGCGACAGCAACCAGGCGACCATTGCCGCCACGTCTTCAACCGTCCCCACCCTGCCGGCAGGATGCTGGGCATGGTCGGTCTCGGACAAGGGTTCGGCTCGACGCAAAGAAGGGTCACGCGCATCGATCCAGCCAGGGCTGACCGCATTGACCCGGATTTCCGGCCCAAGGCTGATTGCCAACGCATGCGTCAGGGCCATCAGCCCTCCTTTGCTGGCCGCGTAGGCTTCGGTATCAGGCTCGGACTGCATGGCGCGCGTGGACGTCAGGTTGACGATGCTGCCGCAGTGCGCACGCAAATAAGGGGCGCAATGCTTGGCCAACAACATCGGCCCGCCGAGATTGACCGCCAGCACCCGGTTCCAGTGCGACAGATCGAGGCTTTCGAGGGTGGTGTTGTGCGGGTCGGCAACCGCCGCGTTGCACACCAGCGCATCCAGGCGACCGAACTTCCTGAGCACTTCAGCCACGCCCTGGGCGACCTGTTCTTCGCTGGCGACGTCCATCGCGATGAACAGGGCGTTATCGCCCAGCACACCGGCCACTTTCGAGCCGCGGGCGCGATCCAGATCGGTCAGCACCACCTGCCAGCCCTCAGCAATCAGCCATGCCGCGATACCGAGCCCGATACCGCGAGCGGCACCGGTCACCAGCGCCACACGACCGTTGTGGGTGCCGGCAAATGTCAGCGCCCACGGCTGACCTGTTTCAGCACTCACCGGGTCACTCACAACGCCGCCAGACCGCGCGCAAGGTCGGCCTGAAGGTCGGCGACGTCCTCAAGGCCCACCGCCACACGGATCAGGCTGTCACGAATCCCGGCGGCTTCACGCTCTTGCGGCGCCAGACGACCGTGGGACGTGGTACTCGGGTGAGTAATCGTGGTTTTGCTGTCGCCCAGGTTGGCAGTGATCGAGATCAGGCGGGTGGCATCGATAAAGCGCCATGCGCCATCCTTGCCGCCTTTGACCTCAAAGCTCACCACCGCCCCGAAGCCCTTTTGCTGACGCTTGGCCAGTTCATGCTGCGGATGGCTCTTCAGCCCGGCGTAATGAACCTTCTCGATTCCATCCTGCTGTTCCAGCCACTCGGCCAGCGCCTGTGCGTTGGCGCAGTGCGCGCGCATCCGCAGGTTCAGGGTTTCGAGGCCCTTGAGAAAGATCCATGCATTGAACGGGCTGAGTGTCGGCCCGGCGGTGCGCAGAAAACCGACCACTTCCTTCATCTGCTCGCTGCGACCGGCGACCACACCCCCCATGCAACGGCCCTGGCCGTCGATGAACTTGGTGGCCGAATGCACGACGATATCCGCCCCCAGCAGCAGCGGTTGCTGCAAGGCCGGCGTACAGAAGCAGTTGTCGACGATCAGCATTGTGCCTTTGGCGTGGGCGATCTCGGCCAGGCCGGCGATGTCCACCAGCTCGGCCAGTGGATTGGAGGGCGACTCCACGAACAACATTTTGGTGTTGGCCTTGATCGCCGCTTCCCAACCGCTCAGGTCCGCGAGCGGAACGTAATCCACCTCGATGCCGAACCGCTTGAAATACTTGTCGAACAGGCTGATGGTCGAGCCAAACACACTGCGCGACACCAGAACGTGGTCTCCCGCACTGCACAGGCTCATGACCACCGCCAGTGTCGCCGCCATGCCGGTGGCCGTGGCGACCGCCTGCTCTGCACCTTCCAGCGCGGCGATGCGCTCTTCGAAAGAACGCACGGTCGGGTTGGTGTAACGCGAGTAGACGTTGCCCGGCACCTCACCGGCAAAGCGCGCGGCGGCATCGGCAGCCGTGCGGAATACATAGCTCGAGGTGAAGAACATGGGGTCGCCATGCTCGCCTTCCGGTGTGCGGTGTTGCCCGGCACGTACGGCGAGGGTATCGAAACCCACGCCTTCAAGGTCGCTGTCCAGCCGACCTGCATCCCATTCCTGAGTCATGCCGCCTACTCCTTGTCCGATTAGTTGTTGTACAGATCGATGATCGCGCTCACCGCCTGAGTCTTGATCTTGGAGGCGTCGTTACGTGCGCTCTCGATCCGGTTCAGGTAATGCTCGTCGATGTCACCGGTCACGTACTTGCCGTCGAAGACCGAGCAATCGAAGTTGTCGATCTTGATCTTCTTGCTGCCACTGACCGCTTCGATCAGGTCATTCAGGTCCTGATAGACCAGCCAGTCGGCGCCGATGAGGTCGGCAACATCCTGGGTGGAGCGGTTGTGGGCAATCAGCTCGTGAGCACTCGGCATGTCGATGCCGTAGACGTTAGGGTAGCGCACGGCCGGGGCCGCCGAGCAGAAGTAGACATTCTTGGCACCGGCTTCGCGGGCCATCTGAATGATCTGCTTGCAGGTCGTGCCACGCACGATGGAGTCGTCCACCAGCATCACGTTCTTGCCGCGGAACTCCAGCTCGATGGCGTTGAGCTTCTGGCGCACGGATTTCTTGCGCGCAGCCTGCCCCGGCATGATGAAGGTCCGGCCGATGTAACGGTTCTTGACGAAACCTTCGCGGAACTTGACGCCCAGGTGGTTGGCAAGCTCCAGCGCAGCGGTACGGCTGGTGTCCGGAATCGGGATGACCACGTCGATGTCGTGATCCGGACGCTCGCGCAGGATCTTGTCGGCCAGTTTCTCGCCCATGCGCAGACGCGCCTTGTAGACCGAGATACCGTCGATGATCGAATCCGGACGCGCCAGATAGACGTGTTCGAAGATGCACGGGGCGTACTTGGGGTTGGCCGCACACTGACGGGTATGCAGCTTGCCGTCTTCGGTGATGTAGACCGCTTCGCCCGGTGCCAGGTCGCGAATCAGGGTAAAACCCAGTACGTCCAGCGAAACGCTTTCCGACGCGATCATGTACTCGACACCTTCGTCGGTGTGACGCTGGCCGAACACGATAGGGCGAATGGCGTCCGGGTCGCGGAAACCGACGATGCCGTAACCGGTGATCATCGCCACGACCGCATACCCGCCACGGCAGCGATTATGCACGTCTGTTACCGCCGCGAAGATGTCCTCTTCGGTAGGCTGCAACTTGCCACGCACGGCCAGCTCATGGGCGAAGACGTTGAGCAGCACTTCCGAATCGGAATTGGTGTTCACATGGCGCAGATCGGATTCGTAAATCTCCTTGGCCAGTTGCTCGACGTTGGTGAGGTTACCGTTGTGCGCCAACGTGATGCCGTAAGGCGAGTTGACGTAGAACGGCTGAGCTTCGGCCGACGTCGAACTGCCCGCCGTTGGATAACGCACATGACCGATGCCCATATGCCCGACCAGGCGCTGCATATGGCGCTGATGAAACACATCACGCACCAATCCGTTGTCCTTGCGCAGGAATAACCGGCCATCGTGGCTGGTTACGATACCGGCAGCGTCCTGGCCGCGGTGCTGGAGGACGGTAAGCGCGTCATACAGCGCCTGATTGACGTTCGACTTGCCGACGATACCGACGATGCCACACATGCGACACAACCCCTACTTAGTGGAACTGGATTTACCGAGCACATCCTGCTGTGGTGTAGACGGCAGGATCTGTTCCTTGAACGGCAGATCAGCGGGTACGCTGATGCCGCTGGCAAGCCACTTGCTGGACATCCCGAGAATCAGGTTTTTCGACCAGTCAGCGACCATGAGAAATTGCGGCACCAGCCTGGACTGCTGCCACCATTGATCCTGTTGTACCGGCCCGAGGCTCAACAGCCCCACCGCTACAACGACAAGCAGGCCTCCGCGCGCTGCGCCGAAGACCATACCCAAAAAACGATCGGTCCCGGAAAGCCCGGTGACGCGAATCAGTTCGCCTATCAGAAAGTTGACCATGGCGCCCACCAGCAGGGTGGCGACGAAAAGAATGGTGCAGCTCGCAATGACGCGGGCCGACGGTGTGTCTATGTAATTGACCAGATACAGCGACAGCCCTGCCCCAAACATCCAGGCCACAACACCTGCAATGATCCACGTCGTCAACGACAGTGCTTCTTTTACGAAGCCGCGTTTCAGACTGATCAGGGCGGAGATGGCGACAATTCCCAGAATTGCCCAGTCAACCGGAGTAAATGGCACGTTGCAGCCTGCAGACAGATAAGGCGGCGCATTTTAGCAGAGCGCCTGCCTGCCGGTAAGCAGCGATTACCGGCAGGCAGCATTTTCCTTCGCAGCCAAGCCTCGAGGCGCCGGACGGTCAGCCGCGTTCTGGCTGAAAGCGCACCACAATTCCTTTGAGCTTCTGCTGCTTGTCGAGCTGATCGCGCAGGCGATCGGCTTCGGCGCGCTCGATCAACGGACCGACAAACACCCGATTCACGCCATCGGCGGTGCGAATATAGGCGTTATAGCCTTGGGTACGCAGGGTCTTTTGCAGGTTATCGGCATTGGCCCGGTTGGACATGCTCGCCAATTGAACCGACCAGCTGATCGACAGGCCGTTGGCATCGACGCCAGCCGGCGCAGCAGGTTTGGCGGGGGCCGCAGGTGCAGCCGGGGCCGGGGTGGCCGCAGGTGCGGGGGCAGGCTTGGCGGCCGGCTTGGGTGCAGGAGTCGCAGCAGCCGAGGGTGCGGCCTGGGTAGCAGGAGCTGGCGCGATAGGCATCGACGGCGGCTGATTGCTGCTACCACCTGCGTCACCCTCGCCCGGCACAGGCTCCTGAGGCAGAACCTGAGGTTCGGGAACCGGCACCGGATCGACCCGTACTTGCGAAGCTGCCGGGGCCTGAGGCGCAGAAGGCGCCTCGACCTGCACCTGGCGCGTCTCATCTTCACGCGTGAAAAGCATGGGCAGGAAAATGACCGCTACCGCGATCAGCACCAGCGCTCCAACCATTCGCTGCTTGAATACGTTATCCAGCAAAGCCATTTGCAGCGTCCTCATCGGTGTGCCGGGCCAACCATTCCAGGGCCTCGGCAACACAGTAAAATGAACCGAACAGCAGAATCTCGTCATCGGGCGTGGCGTGCGCGCACTGAGCCTCCAATGCCAGCGCAACACTCTGATAGGACGTCACGCGAGCCCCAAGGTTCTCCAGCGCCGAATGTAACTCTTCAGCGGAGCGGCTGCGCGACGTGGGCAGCGGCGCAACCGCCCATTCATCAATGACCGGCGACAGCGGCATGACCACACCATCAAGGTCCTTGTCGCTGAGCAGGCCGAACACGGCGAGACGCTTGCCGGCCACCGCGCGGCGAGCCAGGCGTTGCGCCAGAAAATCCGCAGCATGAGGGTTATGGCCTACATCCAGCAGCAGACTGAGCGGCTTGCCTTGCCAGAAGACGGTCCGACGGTCGAGACGGCCAGCCAGCCGGGTGTTAGCCAGAACCTGCCCCACTGCTTTCGATGACACCGGATAACCCAGCGAGGCAAACGCCTGAAGCGCCAGTGCGGCGTTCTGCATTGGCAGGTCCAGCAGCGGAAGATCGTGCAGCTCGACCTGCTCACCCTCCACAAGGCCACGCCAGCTCCAGCTGTCATGCCCTATCGAAAGATCGAAATCCTGACCCCGCAACAGCAACGGGCAACCCAGCTCACGCGCTTTCGCCAACAGAGGCTCCGGTGGCGCGGGGTCACCGCACAACGCAGGACAGCCGGAGCGGAAGATACCGGCCTTTTCGAACGCGACAGACTCACGGGTATCACCCAGGTACTCGGCATGATCGACACCGATGCTGGTGACCAGCGCGATGTCCGAATCAACCAGGTTCACGGCATCCAGACGCCCGCCCAGGCCGACTTCCAGAACAGCCACATCGAGCTGTGCGCGCTCGAACAGCCAGAACGCTGCCAGTGTGCCCATTTCGAAATACGTCAGGGTGACATCGCCACGGGCCGCTTCAACCGCGGCGAAGGCATCGCACAGTTCAGAATCGGTCGCCTCGAGGCCCTGCACCTTCACCCGCTCGTTGTAGCGAATCAGGTGCGGCGAACTGTAAACACCGACTTTCAGACCCCGGGACTGCAGCAAGGCTGCCAAAAAAGCGCAGGTCGACCCTTTGCCATTGGTGCCGGTCACCGTGATCACCTGACGCGCGGGACGCAGCAGTCCCAACTGCTGCGCTACCTGTCGGGAGCGATCCAGCCCCATGTCGATGGCGGAAGGATGCAGTTGCTCCAGATAAGCAAGCCAGTCGCCCAGGGACCCCGGGGTCATATCGAGGCGGGTGCCGGCGGAACGACGATAGGCTCGATGACCGGAGCAACAAAACGAGGAGTCGGCAGGTTCATCATCTGCGCCAACAGATTGCCCAGACGTGGTCGAAGCTCACTGCGCGCAATGATCATGTCGATAGCACCGTGATCCAGCAGGAACTCGCTGCGCTGAAAACCTTCCGGCAGCTTCTCGCGAACGGTTTGTTCAATGACGCGAGGACCGGCAAAACCGATCAGCGCCTTGGGCTCGGCAACAATGACGTCACCCAGCATGGCCAGACTCGCGGAAACACCGCCGTAAACAGGGTCGGTCAATACGGAGATGAACGGCAGCCCTTCTTCACGAAGACGCGCCAGAACAGCCGAGGTCTTGGCCATCTGCATCAGGGAGATGAGCGCTTCCTGCATGCGCGCACCGCCGGAAGCGGCAAAGCAGATCATCGGGCAGCGATTTTCCAGCGCGTAGTCGGCGGCACGAACGAAACGCTCGCCGACGATGGCGCCCATCGAACCACCCATGAAGGAAAACTCGAAGGCCGACGCCACCACAGGCATCCCCAGCAAGGTGCCGCTCATGGAAATCAGCGCATCCTTTTCGCCGGTCTGCTTCTGTGCAGCCGTCAGGCGGTCCTTGTACTTCTTGCCGTCACGGAACTTCAGACGGTCTACCGGCTCCAGGTCGACACCCAGTTCGGCACGGCCTTCGACATCCAGGAAGATGTTCAGGCGCGCACGCGCACCGATACGCATGTGATGGTTGCACTTGGGGCAGACATCGAGGGTCTTTTCCAGCTCGGGGCGATAAAGCACCGCTTCACAGGAAGGGCATTTGTGCCAGAGGCCTTCAGGGACCGAGCTCTTCTTGACCTCGGAACGCATGATCGATGGGATCAGTTTGTCTACCAACCAGTTGCTCATGCTTTCTATCTCCAGTACCGGTGTGGCTTGAACGGCCGACGATACACGCCAGTCGTACGCCCTCAGCTAAATTCGTATGGACGATGATCAAGGAACGGCGATCGACCCCAGGCCAGACCTGCACATTCCCTCACTCCGCTTCTTCACAACGACGACGGCGCACACAGGCACCCTCGCTTACTTGATTCGACCCGCATGTCTTGTGGCGGAACAGGCTTATGGACGGCGGCCGAAGCGCAACCGTCACATCAGACGCCCTGGACCGCACTCATGAACGCCAGGATCTTTTCGCGATCCTTGATGCCTTTGCTCTTTTCGACGCCGCCACTGACATCCACCGCATAAGGCCGGACCTGAGCGATGGCCTGCGCCACGTTGGCCGAGGTCAGCCCGCCCGCCAGAATGACCGGTTTGTCCAGGTCATCCGGAATCAACGCCCAGTCGAAGGTTTCTCCGGTGCCGCCCGGCACGCCTTCTACATAGGTGTCGAGCAACACGCCGCGTGCGTTGCGATAAGCGCGACAAGCCTGCGCTATGTCATCGCCCGCCTTGACCCGCAGGGCCTTGATGTAAGGACGATGGTAGCCGTCGCACGCTTCCGGCGTTTCATCGCCGTGAAACTGCAGCATATCCAGAGCAACGGCATCCAGCGTTTCGTTGAGCTCGCAGCGACTGGCATTGACGAACAGCCCGACGGTGGTCACGAATGGCGGCAAGGCGGCAATGATTGCCCGCGCCTGCAGTACCGTCACGGCACGCGGACTTTTGGGGTAAAACACCAGGCCAATCGCGTCGGCCCCGGCCTCGACAGCGGCCAGCGCATCTTCTATGCGGGTAATCCCGCAGATCTTGCTGCGAACGGCTGGCATATGGTGAAAACCTCAGACCTTTCGGAAAGTCCCGGATGTTAGCAAATGCTATCCGGATCGTCAGCCGTCCAATTCCGTAAAACCGGTAAGAAAGTGCGGACCGATGTAACGCTCGGGCAACGGGAACTCGTCGCGATACTCGACTTGCACCAGATAAAGCCCGTAAGGATGAGCCGTCACGCCACCGGTGCGTCGAACCCGGCTCTCGAGCACATCGCGCGCCCACTCGACCGGACGCTCGCCGGTGCCTATCGTCATCAGTACGCCAGCGATGTTGCGCACCATGTGGTGCAGAAATGCGTTGGCGCGCACATCGATCACGATCATCTTGCCGTGGCGGGTCACGCGCAAATGATGCAACTGCTTGACCGGCGATTTGGCCTGGCACTGCCCGGCACGAAAGGCACTGAAGTCATGAGTGCCGACCAGAAAGCCGGCTGCCTGGGCCATGCGCTCCACATCCAGCGGGCGATGATTCCAGGTGATCTCCTGATTCAAATGCGCAGGACGGATCTGATCGTTGTAGATCACGTAGCGATAGCGGCGAGCGATGGCTTTGAAGCGCGCATGAAAGTGGGCAGGCATGACCCTGGCCCAAGTGACGCTGACGTCGTGAGGCAGGTTGATGTTTGCCCCCATGACCCAGGCCTTCAGCGAACGCTCGGCTCGGGTATCGAAATGCACCACCTGCCCGCAGGCGTGTACACCAGCATCGGTACGCCCGGCACACATCAACGAAACAGGTGATGCGGCCACTTTGGACAGCGCATCCTCGAGCGTTTCCTGCACGGTGAGCACCCCGGAAGCCTGACGCTGCCAGCCGCAATAACGCGAGCCCTTGTACTCGACGCCCAGTGCGATTCGGGAAAAGCCCTCGGCTGCCATTTCGGCCGCCGGGTTATCTATGTTCGCCAAAGTGTTACAGCCTGTCGGTTCGCGAAAAGTCGGCCATTATAGGGCCGCAGAAAAAACACGCTACTCACACCGACGGCTGAACGGCAAACGGCCGCATAAGCGGCCGTCCGGGTGTGGATAAATGTCGATCAGACCAGTCGCGAAAGCATCTCCCGCGCTTCACTTTTCTGCCCGTCATCCCCTTCGGTGACCACCTCATCGAGAATGTCACGCGCCCCGTCTGCATCGCCCATGTCGATGTAGGCACGCGCCAGATCCAGTTTGGTCGCCGCCTCGTCAGTGCCGGCCATGAAATCGAAATCCGGCTCGTCATCCAGCGCAGCCGCGTCTTCGGCGGTAAACCTTGGCTCGTCGAGGGGCGGATGCTCCAGGTTCTGCGAAAGACGATCCAGTTCGGCGTTGACGTCATCGATTTCGGTCGCAAACGCCTGACTTGCCTGATCGGTTTCAATCTCATCGGCCAGTGACAGATCAAAGTCCTCAGGCAACTCCAGGTCGTCACTGATCGGTGGAACAGCCGGGGTCTCGACAGGTTCGACCGGGTCAGTGCCAAGACCCAGCAGGAAATCATCTTCGTTCTTGAGCGCCGGATCTTCTTCGGACAGGTCCAGATCGAAATCGGCAAGCTCGTCAGGCGTCGACGCGGCGCGCGCTTCCTCCTGCTCGCGCATGATCGACTCGAAGCTCAGTTCATCATCGTCAGGCACCGCCGATATGCTCGGCTCGTCCAGCATCAGCTCATCGACGTCATTCACGGTGGACACGTCAGCCGCAGGCGTTTCCTCGAACTCGTCCAGGCTCAAATCGAAATCATGGTCGAACGGGTCCGGATCTTCGACAGGCTCTGCAGCCAGCGGCGAAGCTTCCGGCTCGGCCACCGCAACGGGCTCTGGCTCAGCAACCTCGTCCTCCGAGTTATCGGCAAGCAGCTCTTCAACGTATTTGGCATCAAGCTCCGCAGCCAGTGCAGCAGCACTGGCTGCGGCAGCCGCCGCGGCGACAGCAGGTGCTGCCGACGCCGGAGCAGCTTCAGAAACCAGCGGCGCAACAACTGGCGCCTCGGGCTTCAGGGTCGAGTGACGTTCTTGCAGCTGCTCGACCTCAGCTTCAGGCTTTCCCGCAGCCACCAGTTTGCGCTCGTGAGCGGCGTAGGCCTTGTTGTTACCCTGCTCGGCGTAGATTTCCATCAGTTTGAGGCGGATATCATCACGCTGCGGATCTTCCTTGACGGCTTCCTCGAGCAACTCGATGGCCTGATTCATGCGGCCATACGCGATATGAATCTCGGCCTGAACCAGCGCATCGGCAGGACGCTCGCGCGCTGCCGCTGCGGCCGCAGCAGAACCGGCCCCCATGCGGACGTTCGGCGGCGGCACATCAAGCCCGTCGAAGCTGGCTTGCGGTGCATCCATGTCCATGTCTGAAACGAACTCGGACTCTTCAGCCAGTGCCCGCGCCATGCGTTTGTGTTTCTCGGCCTCAGCCTTCGCTGCACGACGACGGGCCAGAAACAGCAGCAGCAAGGCCAGTATCAGCAGCGCCGCGCCCCCGATCAGACCCAACAGCACCGGGTTGTCGAGAATTTTCTGCAGCGTGTCCTCTTCTTCGGGAACGACCACCGGCTCAACGGCCAGCGGCTGATCCGCCGCCGGAGTCGCCACCTGAGCCGCGCCTGCAGGCAACGCATCTTCAGGCGCAACCTCGCCAGCCGGTTTGACCGGAGCACCATTGGCATCCACCAGCGAAGCAGGCACCGCCGCATTGGCCGGCGTGGCTGCATCAGGGGTTGCAGCAGCAGGCGGCACAGCGGCTCCAGCTGCCTGCATCTTGGCCAGTTGACCGTTTTTCAGTTCGATCAGACGCTGAAGTTTGTCCAGCTGGCTTTGCAGATCATTCATCCGGCTTTTCAGCTCGGCGTTGTCACGGCGTGTGGTGTCGAGTGCTTCCTGAGCCACCGCCAGCTTGTTGCCGAGATCGCTGTCACCTGCTGCGCCTTTGGCTGCAGGCTTGCTGCCCGCCGACACCAGGCTGAGGTTGTCAGCGGTATCGACCTTGGAGGGTGCCGCGCCCGCGCGATCACGCCGGGTGGCGTCAACCTGACGCGGGCCAGCAGGCAGACGACGGCCTTCGCGCCAGGCACTGTACTGTCGGGAGACTTCGGCAATCGCTTGGGGCTGTGGCAGCGCAGCCGTTTGCTGAGGTGTCGGCAAACGCAGCACCTGGCCCTTTTTCAAGCGGTTGATGTTGCCACCGATGAACGCATCCGGGTTAAGCGCCTGAATCGCCAGCATGGTCTGCTGGACGGTTCCGCCTGTACGCACCTTTGCGGCAATTTCCCACAACGTGTCGTTATTGGCTGTCACGTATTGCGATGGCTTGTCGGCGGCAGGCGGTGGCAACGCCGCTGCGGGGGCGGCAGGTGCAGGGGCTGGTGCCTCGGGCGCCGACGCTTCTGCCGATGGCTCCACGGTCGCCAACTGCGCGGGAGCTGCCGGGGCCGCTGCGGGTGCCGGGGCAGGAGCAGCTGCGGCGGCCGCTGCTTCAGGGGAATACTTGGGCGGGTCCAGTAAAAGACTGTAGTCACGTACCAGTCGGCCGTTTGGCCAGAGCACCTGAACCAGAAACTTCACATAAGGCACACGCACCGGCTTGCTGGACGTAATGCGCAGGACACTTCGGCCATTGGGAGTGATGACCGGGGTAAACGAAAGATCGTTGAGCAACTCCTGACGGGAGACCCCCAACTGAGCAAAGTCGGCGGTAGTTGCCAGGCTGGGGACAATTTGCGCAGCATTGAGCCCTTGCGCATCAGTCAACTCGATTTCCGCTACCAATGGCTGATTCAGGGTCGACTTGACCGACAATTCCCCGAGCCCCAGCGCCTGCGCCATTCCCGATGACAGCGCTGAAGCCGCAGCGATTGCTAATACCAGTTTACGAACCTGAACCATAGCCCATCCCTTGTTTAAAGATTCCCCGATATCCGGAGAGGTAGTCCTGCATTTGGGTGTAAGGCGTGTCGCCGCTAAAACATTTATTCACAGTGTTGCCAAGTATCTTTTACACATAGTCTTTTATCAACAATTCGCCAACCTGCACAGCATTGAGCGCAGCGCCTTTACGCACGTTATCCGACGTCAGCCACAGATTGAGCTGTTCAGGATCGTCTGTTCCGGAGCGGACCCGGCCTACATAGACCACATCCTGCCCTACCGCATCGCCCACCGGCGTCGGGTAATCACCGGCCTCAACCAGTTCGACTCCGGCAGCGGCTTCAAGTGCAGCATTGACCGCCGTCACATCCACCGGCCCGGCCGTTCGCAGCGCAACAGTAAAACTGTCGCCGAAAAACACCGGCACCTGAATGCAAGTGGCCGATACGTTCAGCGACGGCAGCGCGAGCAGTTCGCGCAGCTCATTGACCAGACGCCTTTCCAGCGGGAGGTGCCCCGATTCATCGGGTGTACCGACCTGGGCCAGTACGTTGAACGCCATCTGACGATCAAAAAAGCGGGTTTCCAGAGGGCGGACATTCAACAACTCAGTGGTCTGGCGCGCCAGTTCACTGACGCCTTCGCGCCCCAGTGCCGACACCGCCAGACACGCCGTGACCGTCACGGACCGGATATCCATCAGCGCACGCAACGGGGCCAAGGCCAGCGCAACCGCCGTGGCAGCCGCGCTCGGGCTGGCCACCAGACATGGCGCGACGCCATTATTCTCCAACAGCGTAGTATTGATTTCCGGCACGACATTGAGTGCCTGCGCAAACGTGAAGGCGCCTGAAAGATCGACAACCGAGCAGCCTGCGGCGACTGCCTTTTCGGCGTGGCTGCGACTGATCGCCGGGCCGGCCGCAAAGAACGCCATCCGGACGGTACTGAAGTCAAACGCATCGACTTCACGTACGCGCACATTCTTGCCTCGAAACGGCACCGAATGACCGGCAGAGTCGATGCTTGCCAGCAAGTGCAGAGTCCCTACCGGAAAATTACGCTCTTCCAGAACCTGAACAACGGTTTCGCCGACAGTACCGGTTGCGCCGACGACAGCGATATCAAAGGACTGGCTCATGCAAAAACCTCAGGGAAATCAGGGAGCGGCACTTTAACCGCCGCACCGCCACCAGGCAATTCGAGCGGGCGAATAAGCGTTTTTTTCAAGGCTCAAGGCCAATGGGGAAAAATATTCCGTGGCTCCAGACGCCCAGCCACTGCTGTCCGTCAATCTCGCGTGACACTGCCAGCTCGACCAGTTGGTAGAACACATTCCGGTGAATCAGGGCGTCGAGATTGCTCCGCACATGGACATACGGCGCCGGCTCTTCGGTGTGGGGATCCGTCACGACACGGAGCGGATGGTCCGGCCCGGCTTCGGTCTCGTCGTCAACATTGGTTCGAAAGCGCAACACCTGCGCCTCGCCCTCCCCCGATACTTCGAGGCTGATTGCGATAAAAGGCGCATCGTCGACCTTGATGCCGACTTTCTCTACCGGCGTAACAAGAAAATAATCATCCCCGTCGCGCCGCATGATGGTCGAGAACAGCCTGACCATCGGCTTGCGGCCAATCGGCGTCCCTTGGTAATACCAGGTCCCGTCACGGGCGACACGCATGTCGATGTCACCACAAAAATCCGGATTCCATAGGTGAACAGGCGGCAACCCCTTGGTTTTGGGGATCTGCGCAAACAGATCGCCTGCCTTGTCTGGATCTGTCACTCGATTCTCCTGAAGCCGGTTCTAGCGCTCAACGCCTAAGAGTGTACGAGCGTAGTCTTCAAGGGGCGGACCGAGCAAATCTTCGGGGCTTGTGTCGTACAGCGTCAGCAATCCGCCACGGCTGCGAATGCGGGCGCTGTCGATGAGGTAACGGGTGCTGGTCTCGATCAGCATGAGCTGAATGACACCACTGTCGACGCCCAGGCGATCGACCGCTTCCTGATCGGCCCACTGATCACCATTGCCAATGCGGTCATCTGCCTTGGCGAAACGGGTATAGAGCAGATAATGCGCGCCGGCACTGCGCGCCTCGGTCATGGCTTCGTCCAGCCCCAGCGGGGCACGCGCACGGCGGACCATCGGAAAATATTCGACAAAGCCCTTGAACGCCTCCTCGGCCACGACATTGGGACGCGGGTAGGCATTGCCTGGCGGCACGAAAGCGCCTTGAGCGATGTAGATAAAGGAGTCGGGCTGCACGCGCCAGTTGGCAGTGCGGCGGGTATTGCTGTGGTCGAGCAGACCTGCGTCGCTGAACTGCTCGCGAACACCTTCGCCCATGTCACTGACTTTCATGCAGCCGCTCAACGCTATAAGCGCGAGCAGCAGAACCAGGCTACGCATCATCCCCTCCCAGATGCCGGTGACGGAAAACCGGCGAATGGTCGTCGGATGCAGCTTCCGCGCCATCTCTGAGGCGGGCCGCAGCAAAGCCTGGAAGCACCTCTTCAAACCTGGCCGGCGTACTATTCCGCAGCGGGGGCAGGCTTGGGTTCTGCAGACACGTCGATGTCACGCTTGCGCTTGTTGCCCATGCGCACGCCAATGTCCATGAGGAAGTTGAAAAAGCCTTCCTGATCTTCCAGCACGTTGCTCCAGAACGGCGAGTGGTACAGCGCAACCGCGCCATGCACCAGCGCCCAGGCAGCACAGTAGTGGTAGTAAGGCGGAACGTCTTCAAGCTTGCCTTCGGTGATGCGGCCCTTGATCAGCAGCGTCAGGTGTTCGAAGTTGGAGGCGCGGATCTTGTGCAGCTCTTCGACCAGCTCTGGCACCTGATTGCCCTTGACCACTTTTTCTTCCAGGCGATCGAACAGGCGATAGCGCTGTGGATCGCGCATGCGGAATTCGAAGTAGGCCCGCGAAAGCGCCTCCTTGTCCTTGTCGACGTCGGCAGAATGCAGCAGTTCGTTCAAATCACGCTCGTAGTCGAGCATCAGGCGAAGGTAGATTTCCGCCTTGGACTTGAAGTGCTTGTAGATGGTCCCTTTGCCAATGCCGACGGCGTCCGCGATCATCTCGACGGTGACGCTGTCTTCACCCTGCTCCAGGAAAAGCTTTAGCGCGGTGTCGAGAATTTCCTGCTCACGGCGACGAAATTCACGGACCTTACGAGGTTCTTTCTGCATGAGGAGGTCTGTCAGGATCGAAATCGAAGCCGGGTATTATGCCCAATCGGCGCTAAATTGCACGGATCATCGATGTTTTCGAGCTATATGAATCCGACTCTGAATGAACCGGCATGCGCGAGTACACGCACCGACTGCCAGGTTAAAGAGCGGGCAGCGAGGGGGATGCGGCGACAAACTCCATGTACCCGGTGATCACGACATACAGCGTGAAATAGGCGAAGATCAACGCTGACGCGATGTAAGACCAGCGCAGCATTCGTTCCCCCATGAATCGTCCACCCTGATGGGCCAGTGCGCATAAGGTGATCGACCAGACCACGCCTGCTGCGACAAAACCGGCCAGGAACGTGGAGGCACTGGCCAGATCCGACCCTTGCCGGGCGATGAGTGCGCCGCCGACCGCCGCGAACCAGAGAATGGCGCTGGGCGACGACATGGCCAGGAAGATCCCGCGCAGAAACAGCGCCAGACCGGACTTCTCGGTCCCGACCGCCTGATCACCGAGGCCCGCGCTGACAGCGGTTGCACTCATGATCATCCTGAAACAGAACCAGGCCAGAACGGCGGTTCCGCCGAGCCAGAGCACGTAGCGCACAGCCTCATACTGAAGAAGCACCGCCATACCGAGCATGGCCAGAACGGCATACACCAGATCGCCGACGCATGTCCCCAACCCCAGCCAGAGACCTTTGGAAAAGCCACGCTGCATGGACAACGTGATCATGGCGATATTGGCCAGACCGATATCCAGACACAACGACAGACTCAACAGAAAACCGTTGGAAAACTCCACTGACAACCTCGACCAGCCCAATGACGTATGTGTAGCGATGATCAGGACGCGCAGCACAGAGGGGCGTACGATTGATCGTTGATTGGCACGCCCTCTTGCGTTTATCCAGGACTCAAGAACCGTTTTAGTATTCCAAAACTGTTTAAAAAACGACCATCGGGCACTGGACGGCTGTCCATCCTGGTCAATACTTAAAGCGCTGGCGCCTCATTCCCCCCAAATGAGGCGCCTGCAAAGGCACCAACGGACCGCGTGCCTTTGTTTACTCCTAATGGTCTTGACCCGGCTTCACCCCCCAGAATCCGGGTTTTTTTTGCCCGCGATTTATCGCCTTCTCAGGTTTGAAGATGTGCCAGCGGGAACAGGCGAGCAAAGTTGGCGGTGGTCTGCTCGGCAAAGCGCTCATAAGACTCGCCGCGTAACATTGCCAGAAACTCTGCCACCTCACGTACGTACTGCGGCAGATTGGGCTTGCCCCGATAGGGAATGGGAGCGAGGTAAGGCGAATCGGTCTCGACCAGCAGACGATCCGCGGGCACCTGCCTGGCCACATCACGCAGGGCGTCGGCGTTGCGAAACGTGACGATACCCGACAGCGAGATGTAATAACCAAGGTCCAGCGCCGCCCTGGCCATTTCCCAGTCTTCGGTAAAGCAATGCAGCACGCCCGCCCAAGGCAGGGACGCTTCACGCAGAAGGCTCAAGGTGTCGGCGCGAGCGCCGCGGGTATGGATGATCACCGGCTTTTCAGTGATTCTGGCCGCTTCAAGATGCACCCGGAAGGACGCCTGTTGCAGCTCGGCGGCCTCGGGCTCGTAGTGGTAATCCAGACCGGTTTCACCAATCGCCACCACACGCGGGTGGTCCAGTTCCTTGAGCAGCCAGTCCAGCGGGGGCATTTCACCCGGTTTGACGTCCAGCGGATGAATGCCGACCGAGCAGTCTACATCGTCATAGCGTTCGGCAAGCGCCTTGACAGCGCCCGCATTGTCGGCGCTGACGCCGATGCACAGAAAATGCCCCACCCCTCTGCCCCGCGCGGCCTCAAGGGCTGCATCCAGGGAGCCATCGTGCTGGGTGAGGTCAAGGCGATCAAGGTGACAGTGAGAATCTACAAGCATGGGCAAGGGCACAACTACATCGTATGGGTTGGACGATCGGACTTGAGAGCACCGACCAGATGGGTTTCGATCAGGTTGCGGGCGGTGTTGTCGCCATCGTTGAATTGCACACCGACGCCAGCGGTCCGGTTGCCCTGCGCGCCTTTCGGCGTGATCCAGGTCACCCTCCCCGCCACAGGAACCTTTTCTGGCTCATCCATCAGGTTGAGCAGCATGAACACTTCATCGCCCAGCTTGTAGCTTTTGCTGGTAGGAATGAACAGGCCGCCATTTTTGATGAACGGCATGTACGCCGCGTACAGCACGGATTTGTCCTTGATGGTCAAGGACAGAATGCCATTACGTGGACCTGTGTTAAGCGGCAGACTCATGACAACACCTCGAAGGTTCCGGATAACGCTCAGTCTACGCCTGTCCCGGCAGCCCTGCCCACTGCACCAGCAGCGCTTCGAGCAGCAATACGCGGTTGAGGTTGGCCTTGGACATGACTTTCTGGCGCTGCGCCAGTATCCAGTCCTGAATCTCCAGCACCTTGCCGCGCGTCGACTTCTGCGCCAGATACTGAACGACCTTGCGCATGTCGCCCAACCCCAGGCCGTCTTCGTCCTGGGTCATCTGGTAGCGCAGGATCAGGTGCGACCAGTCACAGAACCAGTCAAACAGCAGCAACAACGGGATGTCTTTCCAGCCCTCGGCGAGCTGGGTAGCCGATTGCTGTTGCTTGAGCAGCTTCTTCACACCGTCCACCACCAGTGCGCGCTGTTCGCGAACGCCTTGGGCCTGGAGCGAGACGGCCGCCAAGGGTGAGCCGGCGGCGAGTGTCAGCAATTCAAAACGCTCTTCCGGCGTGCAATCGGGCAACGCGCCGCTCAGCCAGTCAAGGCTCATCTGCTCGCCGGGCAACGGGCATGCCTGCTGCACGCAACGGCTCTTGACCGTGGGCAGCAATCGGCTCGGCTGGTGGCTGACCAGCAACAGGACAGTATTGCCCGAGGGTTCTTCAAGGCTTTTCAGCAAGGCGTTGGCCGCGTTGATATTCATGGCCTCGACCGGCTCGACCAGCACCACCTTGCGCCCGCCCATCTGAGCGGTCTGCACGACGAAACTGACCAGATCACGCACCTGATCGACCTTTATCGGTTTGTCTGCCTCTTCCGGCTCCAGCACATAATTGTCCGGATGGCTGCCCGCCAGCAGCAACAGGCAGGACTTGCATTGCCCGCAAGCGTCAAGCCCGTCAGGCGCCTTGCACAGCAGACTGGCCATCAGACGCTCGGCCAATGCGCGCTTGCCGATACCGGCAGGACCGTGCAGCAGATAGGCATGAGCATGCTGAGCACGGCCCGCCATCTGCTGCCAAAGCGATTCCTGCCAGGGGTAGGCTTCAGCCACGTCGCAGCTCCAGCATCTGAGGCAGCAGCGTGTCGAGAAACGCCTGAACTTCAGCCAGTGTCTGCGCAGCATCCACCAGCCGATAGCGCGCAGGCTCGGCCTTCGCGCGCTCCAGATAGGTGCTGCGCACGGCGTCAAAGAACGCCCGGCCTTCCTGCTCGAAGCGATCCAGTCGACCGCGAGCCGCGGCGCGCGCCAGACCGACTTCCACGGGCAGATCGAACACCAGCGTCAGGTCCGGGCGCAGATCGCCCTGTACAAATTGCTCCAGCGTCGCGATGCGCTGGTGAGACACACCACGTCCGCCGCCCTGGTAGGCGTAGGTTGCATCGGTGAACCGATCACAAAGCACCACTTCACCCCGCGCCAGAGCAGGACGAATAACCTCGGCCAGGTGTTGCGCACGTGCGGCGAACACCAGCAGCAGCTCGGCGTCGGCGCTCATGCTTTCGTCACTGGGCGCCAGCAACAGCTCGCGAACGCGCTCGGCCAGCGGAGTACCGCCCGGTTCGCGTGTCAGCAGGACCTGAATACCCTGCGCCCGCAATTGCGCCGCCAGGTAATCGCGATTGGTGCTTTTGCCGGCACCTTCAGGACCTTCGAGGGTGATAAACAAGCCAGTCACAGGTCATCCTTAGTTTTCATCATTGCGCATCAGCCCCGGATTGCGGCGCGTCTGGCTCGGTCTTGGTGTCGGGCTGCGCAGCAGGCGAGCCGGTTTCAGGCGTCACCGCAGGTGCAGCAGCGGGCGCAGGGCTGGAGCGATAATCTGCACGGCGCTTGATCTGGTACTCACGCACCGCTGCGTTATGAGCGTCCAGGTCGTCCGAAAATACATGACTGCCGTCGCCCTTGGCCACGAAATACAGGCTGCTGCCAGACACCGGGTTGAGCGCGGCATGAATGGCTTCGCGCCCTACCAGCGAAATCGGTGTCGGTGGCATACCGGCGATGACATAGGTGTTGTAAGGCGTGGCTTCCTTGAGGTCGGCGCGGGTCAGCTTGCCATTATAGCGCTCGCCCATGCCGTAGATCACCGTGGGGTCGGTCTGCAACTGCATGCCCAGCTTCAAGCGACGCACGAAAACGCCTGCGATCTGACCGCGCTCCTGAGGCACGCCGGTTTCCTTCTCGACCAGCGAGGCCATGATCAGCGCCTGATAAGGCGTGGAATAAGGCGCCTCTGACGATCTCGCGTTCCATTCCTCATCCAGCACTTCTTCCAGGCGGGCATAAGCCTGCCTGAGCAGCTCGGCGTCGCTCATGCCGCGCACATAGCGATAGGTATCAGGAAAGAAACGGCCTTCAGGGAACACGTCGGGATGGCCGATTTTCGCCATCAACTCGCTGTCGGACAAGCCTGCAAGCGTCTGATCGAGCTTGGCCTGTTTGGCCAGCGCGGCGCGGACCTGACGGAAGTTCCAGCCTTCGACCAGGGTAACGCTGTATTGCACGACTTCTTTGCGCTTCCAGACATCGAGCAGGCCTTTGACGTTCATGCCCGGCACCATGCGGTATTCGCCGCTGTGCAGTGACTGCCCCGACAGGTTGAAGCGCCAGTAGAGCCGCAACCAGAACGCGTCTTTGATCACGCCATCGGCCTGCAGACGGTTGAGAACACCCGTCGGCGTCGAACCGGCCGGCACGTCCAGCAGTTGCTCTTGAGCCACGTTGAGTGGCTGCTCCAGAGCCTTGTTCTGCTGCCAGAACGCAAAGCCGAGCAGCAGGCCCGCCAGAACAATGGCAGTTTCCAGCAACACCAATAATTTTCGGATCACAGATCAGATATCCAGAAGGGTGCGAGCAATACCTTGCAGTTTACGGGTGAGCGGACCAACCGCCCAGTTCAGCGCTGAAAAACCGCACACAGGCCAGACGCCGTAGACGCTATTGCATAGAAACACTTCGTCTGCCGATTCAAGGTCAGGCAAGTGCAAGTCACGGATTTCGACAGTCAGACCCAGATTTCGTGCCTGATCCAGCAACTCGGCACGCATCACGCCTGCGACCCCGCAACGGCTGAGGTCGGCGGTCAGCAAACGGCCTTCGCTGACCAGAAACAGATTGCTGTAGACACCTTCGATCAAGCGCCCCGAGGTATCGCGCATCAGGCCCTCGGCATGCTCATTGTCGCGCCATTCGGAGCGCGCCATGACCTGCTCCAGACGATTCAGGTGCTTGAGCCCGGCCAACAGCGGCTGTTCGGCCAGACGGGTCTGACAGGCAAACAGGCGCACACCTTGCTCGGCATGCGCAGCAGGGTAAGCCGGCGAAGCGCTGCCTTGAAGAATCCGGCGTGGCTGAGAATCAGGGGCGGGTGCGTAACCGCGCTGGCTGTCGCCGCGGGTCAGCATCCGCTTCATGACGCCGTCGCCGAGCTCGGCGGCAAAGAGGGACATTTCCGCACGTACCAGCGCCTGATCAACCGGTATCATCAGGCGCTGACAGCCTGCTTCAAAGCGCTGCAGATGGCGCTCAAAGAGCAATGGTCGGCCAGCCTTCACGGCGATGGTTTCGAACACTCCATCACCGTACGCCAGCCCCCTGTCCTTGACAGACAGCTGGCCTGCAGGCCGACCATCAACCCACTCGGGCATTACTCTGTGAACCGGCGGAATACCAGCGAGCCATTGGTGCCACCGAAACCGAAGGAGTTCGACAGCACGACATCAATCGGCATCCGACGCGCTTCGTGGGGCACGAAGTCCAGATCGCAGCCTTCGCTTGGCTCATCCAGGTTGATGGTCGGCGGCGCGACCTGATCAACCATCGCCAGCACACTGAAAATAGCCTCGACGGCCCCGGCGGCACCCAGCAAATGGCCAGTCATCGACTTGGTCGAGCTGACTGCCAGTTTATAGGCGTGATCACCGAAGACCGACTTGATGGCCGACGCTTCGGCGAGATCGCCCGCAGGCGTCGACGTACCGTGTGCGTTGATGTATTGCACCTGATCAGGATTGACCTTGGCGTCACGCAGCGCATTGACGATGCAGCGTGCAGCACCGGCGCCATCATCGGGTGGCGAAGTCATGTGGTACGCGTCGCCGCTCATGCCAAACCCGACCAGCTCGGCATAGATGGTCGCGCCGCGCGCCTTGGCGTGTTCGAGCTCTTCAAGCACCATCGCACCGGCACCGTCGGACAGAACAAAGCCATCACGGCCCTTGTCCCAGGGACGGCTGGCACGGGTCGGGTCGTCGTTTCGTGTCGACAGCGCACGCGCCGCGCCGAAACCGCCAAGACCGAGACCGCAGGCTGCCATTTCAGCGCCACCGGCAATCATCACGTCCGCTTCGTCATAGGCAATGTTGCGTGCCGCCATGCCGATGCAGTGAGTCGCCGTGGTACACGCCGTCGCGATGGCATAGTTAGGCCCCTGCGCACCCAGATGGATAGACAGGAAACCGGAAATCATGTTGATGATCGAGCCCGGCACAAAAAACGGCGAAATCCGTCCAGGGCCTTGCTCGTGCAGCAGACGACTGCTGTTTTCGATGTTGGTCAGACCACCGATGCCCGAACCCATGGCCACGCCGATGCGTTCACGGTTGGCATCCGTGACTTCAAGGCCGGCATTACGCACCGCCTGAAAGCTGGCCGCCAGGCCATACTGAATGAAGAGATCGAGCCGACGCGCTTCTTTGGGCGCCAGGTACTCCTCGACGTTGAACCCCTTGACCGAACCGCCGAAGCGGGTGGTGAAGGCTGACAAGTCCGTGTGCTCGATAAGGCCAATGCCACTGCGGCCCGCCAGAATGCCTTGCCAACTGCTGGGCACGTCATTGCCCAGTGGCGAAAGCATGCCCATCCCGGTGACCACGACGCGTCTACGCGACACAGGACTCTCCTTCTCTCTTGTTTACGGAACAATCACAGCGTTTTCTAAAGAAAAAACCGCACGCCGGTTAAAGCAGTGCGGTTTTCCCGTGACAGCAGTCAGCGATTACAAATCTTAAGCCTGATGGCTAGTGACGTAGTCGATTGCTGCTTGAACGGTAGTGATCTTTTCCGCTTCTTCGTCAGGGATTTCGGTCTCGAATTCCTCTTCCAGAGCCATAACCAGCTCGACGGTGTCCAGGGAGTCAGCGCCCAGGTCTTCAACGAAAGAAGCAGTGTTGACAACCTCTTCTTCTTTGACGCCAAGTTGCTCGGCAACGATTTTCTTGACGCGCTCTTCGATGGTGCTCATACCTAGTTTTAACTCCTAGTGGAAATGTTCAGGCATCTGGCCAGTGGGTAAGTGTATAGAAGAGGTTTTGCGTATTTCAAGCTAAACGCTCTTCCCTTGTCCCCAACCGTACCTTTGCCCATTCATAGATTGCAGCTTTATAACGGATTTTAGACAGCTCGTATGACATTTTTTTGAAACAGATCGTCACATCAGCTCATGTACATGCCGCCGTTAACGGGAATTGTTGCCCCGGTAACGTAACCTGCGCCTTCCGAAGCAAGAAAAGCGACCACATGTGCGATTTCTTCAGCCTGCCCCAGGCGAGCCAGGGGGATCTGGGTAATCAGTGACTGACGTTGCGCCTCTGGCAGCTCGCGCGTCATGTCGGTGTCGATGAAGCCCGGCGCCACCGAGTTAACGGTGACCGCACGCGAGCCCACTTCACGGGCCAGCGCCCGGCTGAAACCTTCCAGACCGGCTTTCGCGGAAGCATAGTTTACTTGACCGGCGTTGCCCATGGCACCCACAACCGAACCGATGCTGATGATACGCCCCCAACGGGCTTTGGTCATGCCACGCAAAACGCCCTTGGACAGCCGGAAAAGGCTGTTCAGGTTGGTGTCTACGACGTCATACCATTCGTCATCTTTCATGCGCATCATCAGGTTATCACGGGTTATCCCGGCATTATTGACCAGAATCAACGGTGCGCCGACGCGCTCCTGAATGGTCGACAGGACCGAATTAACGGACTCGGCGTCGCAGACATTCAGCATCAGACCGAAGCCTTCGATGCCGTTTTCCTTGAACGTCGCGCTGATGCGCTCGGCGCCGGACTCGGAAGTCGCGGTACCTACAACGACCGCACCGTTGCGTCCCAACTCAAGAGCAATGGCTTGACCAATACCGCGACTGGCACCGGTCACCAGTGCCACTTTACCTTGCAGACTCATGCAGGCTTCTCCTAATCAGGCCAGTGCCGCGCGCGCGGCGGCAAAGGCTTCGGGGGTATCAAGGTTGTAAGTCATCACGCCGTCGGCGCAACGCTTGTTCAGGCCGGCCAGGACTTTGCCCGGCCCGCATTCCACCAGTTGGGTCGCACCGCGACTTGCCAGGCATTGAATGGACTCGACCCAGCGGACTGGCTTGTACAATTGCTCCAGAAGATCACGCTTGAGCGTTGCCAGATCACTGGCCGCGCTGGCGCTGACGTTCTGCACCAGTGCGATCTCCGGCGCCTGCCATTCGATGGCCTCGACAGCCTCGGCGAAGCGCTCGGCAGCCGGACGCATCAGTTCGCAGTGCGAAGGCACGCTGACCGGCAGAGGCAATGCACGCTTGGCCCCGCGAGCCTTGCACAGTTCCATGGCACGCTTGACCGCCTCGGCGAAACCGGCGATCACCACCTGGCCCGGCGAGTTGAAATTCACCGCACTGACAACCTCGCCCTGCGCGGCTTCAGCGCAGGCAGCCATGACGTCGGCGTCATCAAGGCCCAGAATCGCGGCCATGCCACCCTGACCGGCCGGCACGGCTTCCTGCATCAACTGACCACGACGCTCGACCAGCTTGACCGCATCGGTCAGGCTGAGGCTTTGCGCAGCGACCAGCGCACTGTATTCACCCAGACTATGACCGGCAACAAAAGCAGGGATCGCTCCGCCCTCCGCCAGCCACACGTGCCACAAGGCGATGGAAGCGGTGAGGATGGCCGGCTGGGTCTTGTCAGTCTGATTGAGCGACTCGACAGGGCCGCTCTGGATCAGCGCCCACAGGTCATAGCCAAGGGCTTCGGAAGCCTGCTCGAAAGTGTCCAGGATCAACGGATGCTGCTCGCTCAGTCCGGCAAGCATGCCGAGCGATTGCGATCCTTGACCCGGGAAGACGAATGCGAGGGATGCAGACATTTGACAGGCCTCTGAATTATTGTCGTCAAAATGAGCGTCCGGACAGGCCGAACGCAGGAATTCAAGTTTACATGACTGATCGGTTGGATGACTGACCGGTCTGATGCGTCACATTTTCAGGTCTGGTCGTCCTGGAATACCGCTTCAAGCCGCCCCTTGAGGCGCTGTGGCAGCTCTTCGCGAGCCTCGGTCAGCGCCCGCTGAATCGCGCTCTGAAACCCTGAAACACTGGCAGAACCGTGGCTTTTTACCACAATACCCTGCAACCCCAACAAACTGGCACCGTTGTGACGGGCAGGCGCCAGATCGGTCCGCAGGCGGTTCAGCAATGGCAAGGCCAGCGCTCCGACAGCCTTGGTCAGCAGATTCCGATTGAACAGCGTGTCGATTCGCTCGGCGATCATTGTCGCCAACCCTTCGCTCGACTTGAGCATCACGTTGCCGACAAACCCGTCACACACCACCACATCAGCCTCACCGCGGTACACGCCATCGCCTTCAACGTAGCCGATGTAGTTGAGCCCGACAGCGTCCTGCAACAGACCGTCAGCACGTTTGACCTGCTGATTGCCCTTGATGTCTTCCGTACCCACGTTGAGCAAGGCAACCCTGGGCCTGACGACCCCAAGTGTCTCGGCCAGAACCGAACCCATCACTGCAAACTGATAGAGCGCCTCGGCGCTGCAATCGACATTTGCACCCAGGTCCAGCAATTGGCAATGGCCCGTCCGGGTGGGAATGGCTGCGATCATCGCGGGCCGGTCAATGCCGGGTAACGTCTTTAGCACATACCGGGACAGCGCCATCAGCGCACCGGTATTGCCAGCACTTACACAGGCTTGGGCCTGCCCGCTCGCTACCAGCTCAAGGGCCACGCGCATGGAAGAGTCAGGCTTGCCGCGCAGGGCCTGCGAAGGACGTTCGTCCATGGCAATGATTTCGCCAGCCTCGACAACACGCAGGCGCGAGCGATCCACACCATCATGGCGGGCAATCAGTTCTTCAATAAGGGAGGCTTGACCAACAAGGGTCAGATGAAGCGAGGGCGTAGCTGTCAGGCACGCGAGGCTTGCCTGAACAATGTTGCGGGGACCGAAGTCCCCGCCCATTGCGTCGATCGCGATGATCGGAGCGGACAAGAAATTACTCGTCAGCGCCCTTGTCGATCACTTTACGACCACGGTATACGCCTTCTGGCGATACGTGGTGACGCAGGTGAATTTCACCCGTGGTCTTTTCTACCGACAGAGTGCTTGCCTCAAGAGCGTCGTGCGAACGACGCATGTCACGGGCAGAGCGGGATTTTTTGTTCTGCTGAACAGCCATAATTGATTAACTCCTAAACGTTTGGGTCACGCTTTAACTGCGCCAATACACTGAACGGGTTGGACCGCGTTACCTCGTCCACGCTCGGTTCGGGCTCATCGAGACCCGCCGGTTGCTGGCATTCTTCAGGATGATGAGCAGGCACAATGGGCAAGGCGAGCAATAGCTCCTCCTCGATCAATGCCAGCAGATCCAATGGATCTTCGCCCAGTTCCAGCACGTCATAACCTTTCGGTAACGACTGGGTATTCGCACCCTCCTTCACCACCGCATAACTGCATTCGCTGTGGATCGGCAGGGTCACCAGCTCAAGACAACGCTGGCAAACCATCTTGACCGGGACGTCTATCGAACTGTGGATAACCACAGAACGGCGTTCGTCACGCTCGAAAATGAACTTCGCCTGCACCGTACCGACAGTGTCGGCAAGCGGGTCGCAGAGTCTCTTCAAATCGCCCAGCAGCACTTCACCCTGAAGGGTAGTGCCGCGATCAGACAATTTGCGCGGGTCAACGTGAGATGGAATCGGGTCATTCAACATAGGCGCAGCATTCTAGGGATGCCCCCTTGGCATGTCAAAGGAAATTCAGGCCTGTTCGTCACTCCGGCCACTCTTTAGAATCAACGCTCAGCCCACGGAGAACCGCATGCCTTCCCTGCTCCTTGCTTCCAGCTCCTCTTATCGCCGCGAACTGCTGGCCCGCCTGCGCCTGCCCTTCACCTGCAGGTCTCCGGATATCGATGAAAGCCATCGTCCGGGCGAGACGGCACACGACCTCGTACAGCGCCTGGCCCGAGAAAAGGCCGAAGCGCTGGCAGGCGAATATTCGCAGCACCTGATCATCGGCTCCGACCAGGTGGCCGTACTCGATGGCCGCATTCTGGGCAAGCCGCATACATTCGAACGCGCGCTGGAACAGCTGACCGCCGCCAGCGGCACCCGTGTGACCTTCCTGACCGGCCTGGCCCTGCTCAACAGCGCGACCGGCGAATGCCAGGTCGACTGTGTGCCGTTCACGGTCCACATGCGCGAGCTCGACCAGACCCGCATCACGCGCTATCTGCACGCCGAGCAGCCCTACGATTGCGCCGGCAGCTTCAAGGCCGAAGGCCTGGGTGTCAGCCTGTTTCGCAGCACGGAGGGCAGCGACGCCACCAGCCTGATAGGCCTGCCACTGATTCGCCTGGTGGACATGCTTATAAAGGAAGGCGTCAGCATTCCCTGACCCCTTCGGACCTGCGCATCAACAAAAAGCCCTGACCAGCAATGTGGTCAGGGCTTTTCAGGCCGACAGCGGTATCAGCGTGTATCAGCGCAGCGTCGGGCCATTGAAGCCCACCAGCATGGCAATTCGCTCGGCAATACTGGTGCCCAGCTTCTTGGAGAAGCGATCAAAAGGCGACTCTTCGACGGTGTATTCGACGATATTCTTTTCCTTGATCACATCGCGCGCCACATAGCTTGCACTGCCCAGGCCGTCCACCAGACCCAGACCGACCGCCTGCTCACCCGTCCAGATCAGACCGGAAAACAGTTCAGGGTGATCCTTGTCCTTCAGACGATCGCCACGACCCTGCTTGACGCTGGCAATGAACTGGCGGTGAGTGGTGTCCAGCACGCCCTGCCAGAATTGCGTTTCATCAGCCTTCTGTGGCTGGAACGGATCAAGAAATGCCTTGTGCTCGCCCGAGGTGTAGGTACGACGATCCACACCCAGCTTTTCCATCGTGCCGACATAGCCGAAACCGGCCGCCGTCACCCCTATGGAGCCCACGAGACTCGCCTTGTCGGCGTAGATCTGATCGGCCGCACTGGCGATGTAGTAAGCGCCGGAGGCACCCAGATCGGTGATCACGGCATAGACCTTGATGTCCGGCTTCGAAGCACGCAGACGACGAATCTCGTCGTACACATAACCGGACTGCACCGGGCTGCCACCCGGGCTGTTGATGCGCAGAATCACGCCCTTGGTCTTCTCATCTTCAAACGCGTCGCGCAACGCAGTGACAATATTGTCGGCACTGGCCGACTCCTTGTCGGCGATCACACCCTGCACGTCGATCAGCGCGGTATGGCTGGAGCGACGCGAAGCACCGCCCTCAAAATCCAGCATCGGCAGCACCACTGCCACAAACAGAAACGTGAACGTCAGCAGCTTGAAGAAAATTCCCCAGCGACGCGCACGACGCTGCTCCTGGACACTGGCCAGCAACGTTTTTTCAAGAAGCTTCCAGCTTTTAGCCTCTTCCCTGCCATTGACGCCCTCGTCCGCACGTTGCGAAACGGGTGCTTTCCATTCATCAGACATGCTTCTCTCAACCTCACCGAAAACTAGACGCTGCGCCGGTTCAACCAGGTGCGCAGCTCGGAAAAATGTTCAATCGCCAGCCGGGGTTCGAACTGACGCAGCGATTCAAGCGGTTGCGCGCCATAACCCACCGCGACCGAATCCATGCCGGCATTGCGCGCCATCAGCAAATCGAACGAAGCATCACCAATCATCAGCGAGCGCTGCGGCGTCACACCGCAATGCGCCATGATCTCGTTCAGCATCAATGGATCAGGCTTGCTGGCCGTTTCATCGGCAGCGCGGGTGATATCAAAATAATCCGCCCAGCCATTGGCCTTCAGCACCCGGTCAAGCCCGCGACGCGCCTTTCCGGTGGCCACAGCCAGATGATAGCCGTCCTCGCGAAATGCCTGCATTGACTCCACGACACCTTCAAACAATGGCGAAGGCACGTTATCCAGTGCCATGTAGCTGTCAGCGTAATGCTGCCGGAACCCGATGATCTGCCCCTCATCGATCTGCGAATAAAGGGTGCGAATCGCTTCGGGCAAGCCCAGACCGATAATGCCCTTGATTGCCGGGTCATCGCGAACCTCGAACCCCATCTCGATGGCCGCTGACCGCATGGACAGAATGATTCGGCCGACGGAATCGGCAAGCGTGCCGTCCCAGTCAAAAATCAACAGATCGTAATCACGACGCACTCAGACGCTCCACTGTCTTTGCCCACATCTCATCGACGGGCGCTTGTACATTCAGTTTGCTGCCATCAGGCATTGGCACGGTCAGCATGTAAGCATGCAGAAACAGCCGTTTGCCACCCAGATCGCGGATTTCGCGACTGAAGTTCTCGTCGCCGTACTTGGTGTCGCCGGCAATGGCGTGACCGGCGTGCAAGGTATGCACCCTGATCTGGTGAGTCCGGCCGGTGACCGGCTTGGCTTCGACCATGGTGGCGAAATCACCGAAGCGGCGCAGCACCTTGAAGATCGTCAGCGCTTCCTTGCCTTCTTCGTTGACCTCGACCATGCGCTCACCGGAACGCAGATTGCTCTTGAGCAACGGCGCGCGGACCTGCTTCTGGGCAGTCGCCCAGTTGCCGCGAACCAGCGCCATGTAACGCTTGTCGACGCCGTCGCCGCGCAGGGCTTCATGCAGGTGGCGCAACATGCTGCGCTTTTTGGCGATCATCAACAGACCGGAGGTGTCGCGATCAAGGCGATGCACCAGCTCGAGCTCCTTGGCATCCGGGCGCAACTGGCGAAAGGCTTCGATCACACCAAAGCTCAGGCCACTGCCGCCATGCACGGCAATACCCGCAGGCTTGTTGAGCACGATCAGCGCCTTGTCTTCATAGACAATCGCAGCCTCGAGGCGCTGCAGCAACGCCTGTGCAACCGGCACGGGCTCGTCGCGCTCAGGCACGCGCACAGGGGGAATACGCACGATATCGCCTGCCTGCAGCTTATATTCAGGCTTTGTCCGGCCCTTGTTCACGCGCACTTCGCCTTTACGCACAATGCGGTAAATCAAGGTCTTGGGCACACCCTTGAGATAAGTGATCAGAAAATTATCGATGCGTTGACCGGCAAGTTCCGGCGCAACCTCAACCAGCTGGACGCCGGGGGTTGGAGGGGCAATATTCGTCATGCGGCAAATCATAACAATTTTTATGGATTTGAAGCACTTAATGATTGCTGCTATAGTCGCGAACGCCGCCAAAAGCGGCCGGACAGCGGATCAACGGTTGACAACCGGCCCTGACCAACGCAATTCACAAGGACGGGAGGCCGTCCTACGCAGTGTTCGGTGACAACGGAGCACGCTGAAAACGTTACGAGCGCAGGTGACATGAGGCCGGAAACACGCCTGACAGCAGAGCAGACAGCTCGCTGCCGGTGCGGACAGTTCATGGCCAGTTCACAAAGTGCAGTCGCTTTCAGACGCTACGAGCGAATGCTTCGGGAACAACGCCTCAAGCCATGATGCGCAGCCTTCCCTATCGAAGGCTGCGGTAAATGCCAACCCGCTGCGGATTCTGCGCGCGGCAGCACCCGAATTATCAGGGATACGTGTAGGGTGGAGACGCACAACCATCGGAATGTGTAGCACAAGGCTTGTTCTAGACGCTTCATCTCGTCCGCTACCGATGGTCGATTCCTCCTCCTGACAAAGCTTTTGCTGAAAGGGTGTCTTATGCCACCACAGCAAGCAGGAAACGTAGTCGCGACCCTCCGCCCCTTCTGGGCGAGGACCTCGCTAGACACTGGAGTGTTCAAGCACTCCTGACGTGCCCTGACACCGACCGTGAGAAGTCGTGTGTGCCGAACGCCGTTTCCGGCAGCCCGGAAACCGACGGTACTACATGAAAAGAATGCTGATTAACGCAACTCAACCCGAAGAGTTGCGTGTTGCACTGGTAGACGGCCAGCGCCTCTACGACCTGGACATCGAATCAGGTGCCCGCGAGCAGAAGAAGGCCAACATCTATAAGGGCCGGATCACTCGCATCGAACCCAGCCTCGAGGCTGCCTTTGTCGATTTCGGCTCTGAGCGCCACGGGTTTCTGCCCCTCAAGGAAATCTCCCGCGAGTACTTCAAGAAAGCACCTGAAGGCCGCGTGAACATCAAGGACGTCCTGAGCGAAGGCCAGGAAGTCATTGTTCAGGTCGAGAAAGAAGAGCGTGGCAACAAGGGCGCAGCCCTGACCACCTTCATCAGCCTGGCAGGCCGTTATCTGGTTCTGATGCCCAACAACCCTCGTGCCGGTGGCATCTCGCGCCGTATCGAAGGTGAAGAGCGCAACGAACTGCGCGAAGCGCTCAACGGCCTGATCGCTCCAGCCGACATGGGCCTGATCGTTCGCACCGCCGGCCTTGGCCGCAGCAGCGAAGAAATGCAGTGGGACCTCGACTACCTGCTGCAGCTGTGGACCGCCATCAAGGAAGCATCCCTCGACCGCTCGGCACCTTTCCTGATCTACCAGGAAAGCAACGTCATCATCCGCGCCATCCGCGACTACCTGCGCCAGGACATCGGCGAAGTGCTGATCGACAGCGTCGAAGCCCAGGAAGAAGCCCTGACCTTCATCCGTCAGGTGATGCCGCAGTACGCCAGCAAGATCAAACTCTACGAAGACAGCGTTCCGCTGTTCAACCGTTTCCAGATCGAAAGTCAGATCGAAACCGCCTTCCAGCGCGTGGTCGAACTGCCTTCCGGCGGCTCCATCGTCATTGATCCGACCGAAGCCCTGGTGTCCATCGACATCAACTCGGCGCGCGCCACCAAAGGCAGCGACATCGAAGAAACCGCACTGCAGACCAACCTTGAAGCGGCTGAAGAAATCGCCCGTCAATTGCGTCTGCGCGACATCGGCGGCCTGATCGTCATCGACTTCATCGACATGACGCCGGCCAAGAACCAGCGCGCCGTGGAAGAAAAAGTCCGCGAAAGCCTGGAAGCCGACCGTGCCCGCGTTCAGGTCGGCCGCATCTCGCGCTTCGGCCTGCTGGAAATGTCCCGTCAGCGCCTGCGTCCATCGCTGGGTGAAAGCAGCGGCATCGTCTGCCCGCGCTGCAACGGCACCGGCATCATCCGTGACGTCGAATCGCTGTCGCTGGCCATTCTGCGCCTGATCGAAGAAGAAGCCCTGAAAGACCGTACGGCAGAAGTACGCGCTCAGGTGCCGATCCCGGTCGCTGCGTTCCTGCTCAACGAAAAACGCAACTCGATCACCAAGATCGAACTGCGCACCCGTGCGCGCATCATCATCCTGCCGAACGATCAGCTGGAAACCCCGCACTTCGAGGTTCAGCGTCTGCGTGATGACAGCCCTGAAGCACACAACAGCCAGACCAGCTACGAAATAGCCGCTGCTGCTGCCGAAGTGGAAGAAATTGCACCGCTGGCCGCCGCAACCCGCACCCTGGTTCGCCAGGAAGCCGCCGTCAAGACGGCACCGGCGCGTGCCAATGCACCCGTGCCGGTAGAGGCGGCTGCTCCTGCCCCGACGCCAGCACCTGTCGCTCACGAGCCAAGCCTGTTCAAAGGCCTGGTGAAGTCTCTGGTCAGCCTGTTTGCGACCAAAGAAGAGCCTGTTGCACCGGTAGTGGTCGAAAAGCCTGCTGCCGAACAGCGCCCGGCCCGTAACGAAGAGCGTCGCAACGGTCGTCAACAGAGCCGTGGCCGCAACAATCGTCGTGACGAAGAGCGCAAGCCCCGTGAAGAACGCGCGCCTCGCGAAGAACGTGCCGAACGCGCCCCACGCGAAGAGCGTGCGCCTCGTGAGGAACGCGCACCTCGTGAAGAGCGTGCAGCCCGCGAACCACGTGAAGCCCGCGAAGACTCCGCACCACGCGAAGAGCGTCCGGCCCGCACCTCTCGCGAGCGCAAGCCGCGTGAAGCCCGTGAAGACCGCCCGGTTCGTGAACTGCGCGAGCCTCTGGACGCAGCCCCGGCTGTCGACCTGGCTCGCGAAGAGCGCCCTGAACGCGCTCCACGTGAAGAGCGTCAGCCACGCCCGCCTCGTGAAGAACGTCAACCGCGCGCCGAACAGGCCGCAGCTCCTGCGAGCGAAGAAGAGCCAGTGCTGCTCAACGACGAGCAGGCCAACGACGAGAACCAGGACAGCAATGATGGCAGCGAAGGCGATCGCCCTCGCCGCCGCTCCCGTGGTCAGCGTCGTCGCAGCAACCGCCGCGAGCGTCAACGTGATGCCAACGGCAATGTGATCGAAGGCTCCGACGAAAACGGCAACGAAGAAGGCAGTGCCGATCTGTCGGCGGGTCTTGGTTTCACTGCGGCCGCCTCTGCAGCAGGCAGCGTGATCAGCGCTCCAGCCGAAGCCGATGCGCACCAGCAGGCCGAACGCGCCAACAGCGCCGTGGACGCTCCGATTGCAGAGTCCATGCAACAGACGCCTGTTGCCGAGGCCCCTGCGGTTGAAGCGCCAGTCGCTGAAACGCCAGCGCCCGAAACGACTGTCAATGAAGCACCGACCGCAGAAGCGCCGGTAGCAGCAGAACCCGTCGTTGAAGCGCCTGCTGTCGAAGCCCCGGTTGCCGTCGATACTCCGGTAGCACAACCTGCTCCTGAAGTAGAAGTCCAGCCGGTAGCGGTCGAAGCACCGACCATTGCTGCACCGACCGAGCAATTCGAAGCGCCGCATGCCGAGCGCGTCGTGCCGTTCAAGCCAACGCCAGAGCCAGCGCCGCAAGCGCCGGTCGAAGTCGCGGCCCATGAGGAAGTGCCAGCCACTGAATCATCCGAACTGCCAACGCCAGTGCCTGCTGCGGTTGCCGAGCCGGAAGCTGTGAAAGAGGAGCCTGCTCCTTACTTCGCACCTCAAGCCACCGTCGAGGAGCAGGCGCCTGCACCGCAAGAACAGGAGCCTGTGATTGTCGACGCTCCGGCTGAGCCTGAGCCGGTCGTCAGCAGCACCGGCCGCGCACCGAACGATCCACGTGAAGTGCGTCGCCGCAAGCGTGAAGAAGAAGCGCGTCGTCAGCAGGAAGCCGCTGCTGCCAGCGCTCCGGCCGCCGAAGCAGAATCGGTCCAGCCTTCGCTGACCACCGAGGAAAAGGCTGAAGCGCATCACGCCACGCAGCCGCACCATGAAGCCGGGAAAGAAAACGAGCCTAAACCCCTCGTCTAACTCCGGCCCATGAAAAAGCCCCGCCTGTGCAAACAGGCGGGGCTTTTTTACATCTGCGATTCAGTGCTTTGCGCTTATCTGAAATGAGCGGCGCTGTGCAGAAGGCACTCCGACGCTGGAGCCGGGAACGAGCAAGACCTGTACGGACGACGCTCGGTCCGCATGCTCCAGTGTCGGAATGCCGTTCTGGACGCTCTGCGTCCGATCTTGAGTCTGCCGATCAGGCCTCAGTAGAGGTTTGGCTCCATCTCCAGCTCGACACCAAAGCGCTCGGCGATGTCGGCCTGGATGCGACGGGCCAGGTTAAGCAGTTGCAGCCCGGTGGCCTGTCCGTAGTTGACCAGCACCAGCGACTGAAGCGTATGAACCCCGGCGTCACCTTCACGGTAGCCTTTCCAGCCCGCCTGCTCGATCAACCAGCCGGCCGCCAGCTTCATTCGGCCATCGGGCTGTGGATAGCCGACCACGCCTGGATGCTCACGCTGAATCGTCGCGTAAAGCTCAGCCGCAATCACCGGGTTCTTGAAAAAGCTGCCCGCATTGCCCAATACCGCAGGGTCAGGCAGTTTTTCGCTGCGAATGGCACAGATGGCTCGGCTGACGTCGAACGGAGTCGGTTTATCAATGCCCAGCGCGTCCAGGCGCTGGCGAACCGGCCCGTACTCAAGGTGCAACCGGGCTTCGCGAGTCAGTTTGAAACGCACGCGAAGAATCAACCAGCGCGCGACCTGATGCTTGAATACGCTATCGCGGTAGCCAAACGCACAGTCTTCCAGAGAGAACTCGCGCAGCTCGCCGGTTTCACGGTCCAGCGCCGTCAGGCTGTGGAAAACGTCCTTGATCTCGACGCCATAGGCGCCGATGTTCTGCATCGGCGCGGCGCCGACCGTACCGGGGATCAGGCTGAGGTTTTCAAGCCCCGCCAACCCCAGCTCCAGGCAGGATTGCACAAACGGATGCCAAGGCTCACCTGCCTCGGCTTCTACAATCGCCTCAAGGCAGTCTTCACGAATGATCCGGATGCCGCGACTGGCCATGCGCAGCACCAGCGCCTGCACATCATCGCTCAACAGCAGGTTGCTGCCACCGCCGATCACCAGCAGCGGCACATCATGCTCGACCGAGTACGCCAGAGCATCGCGAACGTCGTCATCGCTGCGCGCTTCGGCAAAAAGGTGCGCCTGCACATTCACGCCAAACGTATTGAACGGTTTCAGGGAAACCGAAGAGTGAACCTGCAAGGTCATGCCCTCACCTTTCCAGACGACCGGAGCACCTGCATCAAGCCTCCAGAAGGCGTCTTACACGCTCAAGGTCTTCCGGTGTATCGACACCGCCGGGCGGCGCTTCAAGTGCGTCGGCCACGTGAATCCGCACGCCATTCCACAGCGCACGCAATTGCTCGAGGCTTTCGGTGTTTTCCAGCCAGCACGGCCCCCAACTGACGAAGTCATGCAGGAACCCCGCACGGTAGGCATAGATACCGATGTGGCGACGGTAAGGCACGTCGGCAGGCAACTGGTCTTTGTTGCGGGCCAGCGCGTCCCGCGCCCAAGGCAATGGCGCGCGGCTGAACGTCAGGGCCAGACCGTTGATGTCGGTCGAGACCTTGACGATGTTCGGGTTGAACAGCGCAGCCACATCGTCAATGGGCTCGGCCAGGGTCGCCATGCCGGCTTCAGGGTGAGCTGCCAGATTGGACGCCACCTGATTAATCACCGCAGGCGGGATCATCGGTTCGTCACCCTGAACATTGACCACGATCGCATCCGCCGCCAGCCCCAGTTGCGTGGCCACTTCGGCCAGGCGATCAGTGCCCGAGTTATGGTCTTCGCGGGTCAGGAGTACTTCAGCGCCAAACGCACGACAGGCTTCGACAATCCGCGCATCGTCGGTCGCGACCACTACGCGCCCGGCGCTGCTCTTGCGCGCCTGTTCCCAGACGAGCTGAACCATGGGTTTGCCGGCGATGGTTTTCAGCGGCTTGCCGGGAAACCGGCTGGAGCCATAGCGCGCCGGAATGACGACAGTAAAGGCTGCTGTCATTTTTCCAGTCGCTCGTCGGCCGTGAGGGTGCGTGCTTCACTTTCCAGCATCACCGGAATGCCGTCCCGAACCGGGTAGGCAAGGCCTGCACCTTTGCTGATCAGTTCGGTCTTGTCAGCGCTGAGCTTCAATGGCCCCTTGCAGACTGGGCAGGCAAGGATGTCGAGTAGTTTGGTGTCCATAGGAGATCCTGAAGCAATCATGAAGAAAGACGTAGCAGTTGCTCATCGAACCAGCCGGTGAAGGCGTCAGACGGCACTGCATCGACCGCGAGGTACCACCAGTCGTCGGCGGCAAAGGCCCGACACTTCACCGCGTCTTTCTCGGTCATGACCAAGGGTAACGAGGGCGTGAAGGTCAGCGCCTGAGCACTGTAGACCGCATGGTCCGCGAAGGCGTGAGCCACCGGTCGCCAGTGTAGTCCTTCGAGGGTATTGAAGAAACGTTGCGGGTTGCCGATTCCGGCGACCGCGTGCAGAGCCTGACCGGGCGGAAAGTAATCCACGGGCTGGCGCTCGCCGCTGCGCAGGTTGATCAGCGCGGACGGCCTGAGGGTGAAGGCATAGCCGTCGTCACGATCCGCCGTGGCACCGTTGTAGAGCAAGGCATCGACGCTGTTCAGCCGCTCGACCGGCTCACGCAATGGGCCGGCAGGCAGACAACGGCGATTGCCCAGACCGCGGGCGGCGTCGATCAGTACCAGTTCAAGGTCTCGTGCCAGACGGTAATGCTGCAAACCATCGTCGGAGAGAATCAGGTCCAGCGGCTCGGCGGCAAGCAACGCTTGCACGGCAAGGCTGCGATCCGGGTCGATCATCAGCGGTACGCCGCTGCGCCTGACGATAAGCAACGGCTCATCCCCCGCTTCGGTAGCGCTCTGCGCGGGCAACACGCGCCAGGGCAGACTCGGCGGTGTGGCGCCATAACCGCGACTCACCACCCCCACGCGAAGCCCGCGGCGGCGGCAATGTTCGATCATCCAGAGGATCAACGGCGTCTTGCCGGTGCCTCCGACGGTGATGTTGCCGACCACGATCACCGGCACGGGTGCCCGATAGACCTCGCCTTCGCCGGCCAGAAAACGCGCCCGCTTCCGGTCTACGACACGCCGGTAGAGACTTTCCAGCGGACGCAGAAGCATCAGCGCCGGGTGGCCCTTGTACCAGGCATCAAGCAAACGGTCGGTAAATGCCATCAGTTAGCCGGTGCGGCCTCGACAGTGGTCATGCGCAAATGACTGAAACCCAGTTTGCCCGCTGCATCCATCGCCGTGATCACCGATTGATGAGGGGTCTTGCCATCGGCACTGATCGACAGCGGCAAGTTGGTATCGCCCGCCGATTCACGCTGCAACGCCTCGATCAACGTCGCCAGATCGTTTTTCGGCAACAGCTGATTGTTCAGCGAAAACAGGCCGTCGGCATTGATGGCGATGTCCAGGTGCTTCGCCGCTGCGTCCACCTCCGGCGTACCGGTCACCGATTGCGGCAAGTCCACCCGCAACTGGGTTTCACGGGTGAAGGTGGTGGTTACGATGAAGAACAGCAGCAGGATGAACACCACGTCAATCAGGGAGACCAGATTGATGTCGATGTTTTCGCGAGGTCTGCGGCGGCGAAATTTCACTTTTTCTTGCCCCCGCCCGCCCTGGCCAGCGATTTGAGATCGACTTTGGCGTCGATCAGATCGACATCACGGTCGCCCTGCACCACTTCAACCAGACGAATCGCCTGCTGCTCCATGCCGACCACCAGCTCATCGACGCGGCTTTGCAGAAAACGGTGAAAGAAGATTGCCGGGATCGCCACGATCAGGCCCGATGCCGTACAGATCAGCGCCTTGGAAATACCGCTCGCCAGCACACCGGCATTGGCCGTTGCGCCCGAACTGTTGAACGAGCCGAAGATCTCGATCATGCCCAGCACGGTTCCCAGCAAACCGAGCAGCGGTGCCATTGCGGCAATTGATCCCAGCGCGCTCAGGTAACGCTCCAGATCATGGATGACGCGAGCGGCGGCTTCTTCGATGCATTCCTTCATGATCTCGCGACCATGCCTGGAATTGGCCAGGCCTGCGGCGAGAATCTCGCCCAGCGGTGAATCGGCACGCAGCACCTTGAGCTTCTCGCTGTCGAGCTTCTTTTCCTGAATCCACTGCCAGGCCTGCCCCAACAGGTGCGGCGGCGCAATACGGCTGGCGCGCAGCGTCCACAGCCGCTCGATAATGATGCCGGCAGCGGCGATGGAGCTCAAAATGATCGGCAGCATCATCCAGCCGCCAGATTTGACCAGTTCCCACACAGTGATCACTCCCTCGAAAAATTGGCGCCACTCTAACATAGGGTCGCCAAGTGCCGAACGTCGAGATCGATATCCGTTCGTTCAATCGCGCCAGAAGCGGCGTTGCGCACGCTCGGCCTGCGGCGTGCCGAATGCACCCAGTTGCAGACTGACGGCCCCCAGTTCGGCACTGTCATAGCTGGCGATACCCAGCCACCGATAGCGCGCCATGACCAATGGGTGCGGATGACCGAACGCATTGTTGTGACCCCGTGAAATCAGCACGCCGGTGGGCGCAACAGCCTGCAGAAACCGTTTGGATGACGAGCTGCGGCTGCCATGATGCGGCGCCTGTAGCCAGTGGGCGCGAAGATCGAAACCGCTGTCCAGCGCCGCACGCTCGGCGTGAACATCGATGTCCCCCGCCAGCAGCAGACGCTCGCCACCGGCGTCGACACTCAGCACGCAGGATGCCGCATTACCGTCAGGTGCCTGTTCCCAGCGCCACGTGGAAAAAACCACGCCGTCCCACATCCACTGCGCACCGCTTTCACACAGTTGAGCATTGAGTTGCGGAGCAAGCCTGGCCACTTCCCCCCCCAGTACACGGGCCACCGGAAACGCCTGATGAACGGCCACAGCGCCACCGGCATGGTCAGAGTCGGCATGGCTGATCAGCATCAGGTCCACATGACGAACACCGGTCTTGCGCAGCGCGGGCACCACCACACGCTGGCCGATATCGAACTCACCAAAGCGCGGCCCGGCGTCATACAAAAGGGTGTGATTGCGTGTGCGCAGAAGAATCGCCAACCCCTGCCCCACGTCCAGTTGCAGCACTTCGACCCGCCCCGACGGCACCGGCTCAAGCGGCGGAAACACGCACAGCAACAACAACGGCCAGCCCAGCGGACGCATCGGCACGCCTTTTGGCAGCAACAAGACAACGGCGCCGATCAGGCCCAGCACCCACGCCGCCATCGGCATGGCACTCGGCAACCAGGCGGGTAACACGCTGGCAACCCCGCCAAGAAACAGGAACAGCCACTCCAGCGCCCCGCCCGCCAGCCAGAGCAGGCCCTCACCCACCCCGGGCACCGGCAGCAGCAGGGTGCCGATCAACGCTGGCGGCAAAACGATGACGCTGACCCAAGGCACGGCGAGCAGATTGGCAAACGGGCCGCTGAGGCTGATTGGCAGGTTCAGCGCCAGCAGAATCGGCAGCAAGCCGATGGCGATCAACCATTGCGCACGCGTCCAGCTTTGCCACCAGCGCCAGGCGCCGAGGCGGCCGCTGAAGATTAGAGTCAGAATGCCCACCGCCGAGAACGACAGCCAGAAACCGGGCTGCAGGGTTACCAACGGCTCAACGATCAACACCACATTGAATGACAGCAATAGTGGCCAGACCACGCCCAGGTGCCGAAAGCGCAGGCGCCACAGCAACACCATGCCCACCATCACGCAAGCACGACGTACCGGCACCTCGAAACCCGCCAGCAGCCCGTAACCAAGCGCCGCGGTGAATGCCAGCGCACACGCCGAAGGAAACCAGGGCAACGCTCGTGGCCACAGCCCCCAACGCGCCAGCCCTGCAACCAACAGGTAAACCACCCCGGCGAGCAACCCGATGTGCTGACCGGAAATCACCAGCAAATGCACCGTGCCGGTGTCCTGCAGCACTTGCCAATCGGTACTCGACAGCCCCGAGCCATCGCCCAGCACCAACGCCGCCAGCCCGCCTTCTCTGCCCTGCGCATCGACTGCCCGCAGACGCTGACGGATGCCATCGCGCCAGGCACCGCGGGCTGTCGCCAGCCTTTGCCCGTCTGCCACCGTGCCGGTCGCACCGATGCGCTGGGCCAGCAGCCAGGCCTGATAATCGAAGGCATCCGGGTTGACCAGCCCGCCTGGACGCTTGAGCTTGACCGCCAGACGCCAGCGTTCACCGCTCTGAACCGGCGGGCCGCCATACCAGGCCACACGAATTCTTGCCGGCAGCTTCGCCCGCCGCGAGCGGAGGTCTTCCAGCTCGAAACGCACCACGCCATCGGCAACGCTCGGCAAACCAACCACCTTGCCCTGCAGCCACAGCGTCTGGCCATCCAGCCTGTGCGGCAAGCGGTCATTCAGCGCCCATTGCGCAGACACACAGGCCCACGTGAAGCCGAACAGAAAAAACGCCAACGGATAGGTGCGGAACGGCAGCAGCATCAATGCCAGTGTCGGCATCAACAGCAGCAGCCAGACGGGCGGCAGAATGGGCAGAAAACGCAGGACTACAAGCCCTAATGCAAGCGCGATCATCCCTGTGCGCATGATGATTCCCTGAAGCGTAAAGCGCTAAGGATTAGCGCACTGCCGGGCAATCAGGGGGAATGGTGTATTGCAGCATCTGAACAGCCGCGCTGAATAATCAGCCGACCCGCCAGCCCGGCGGGCCGAAACCAATGTGTTACTGACGCATACCGCGCCCGCTCACCAGCAACCTTGCACAACCGAAGTACAGCACGAAGGTGGCGACGATCATGAACGCCAGAGCGATGCTGATCTTGATGTCGGAGACGCCCAGAATGCCGTAGCGGAAGGCGTTGACCATGTGCAGCACCGGGTTGGCCAGCGACACCGTCTGCCAGAACGGCGGCAGCAGGTTGATCGAGTAGAACACGCCACCCAGGTAAGTCAGCGGAGTCAGAACGAAGGTCGGGATGATCGAAATGTCGTCGAAATTGCGGGCGAACACTGCGTTGATGAAACCCAGCAGCGAGAAAATCGTTGCGGTCAGCACGACCACGATGATGGTCACGCCGAGGTGATGCACCTGCAGGTCAGTGAAGAACATCGACAGCATCGTGACGATGAAACCCACCATCAGTCCGCGTAGCACCCCGCCCAGTGTGTAACCGATCAGGATGGTGTGCGGCGAAACCGGCGAGACCATCAGCTCTTCGATGGAGTGCTGAAACTTGGCGCCGAAGAAGCTCGAGACCACGTTGCCGTAGGAGTTGGTGATCACCGACATCATGATCAGCCCCGGCACGATGTACTGCATGTAGGTGAAGCCACCCATGTCGCCGATCTGACGACCGATCAGGTTCCCGAAGATCACGAAGTACAGCACCATGGTGATCGCCGGGGGCAGCAAGGTCTGCGGCCAGATCCGCATGAAACGGTGGACTTCGCGGTAAACGATGGTTTTCAGCGCAACCAGATTGGGGCGCAATTCGCCGTTGTACTCGGTCATAGCGCCACCTTCGCCAGGTTTTTTTCCACCAGAGACACAAACAGTTCCTCAAGGCGATTGGATTTGTTGCGCAGGCTCAACACTTCGATGTTCTGGAACGCCAACTGACTGAACAACGCGGTGATGCCGACATTCTTGTCGACCTGGACTTCCAGGGTATGGCTGTCCAGCAACCGGCAGGGAAAGCCGGGAAGCTGCGGCGCGGTCTGCCAGGACGCTTTCAGGTCCAGTACAAACGTCTCGACGGTGAGGGTCGCGAGCAATTGCTTCATGCCCGTGTTCTGCACAATCACCCCGTGATCGATGATGCCGATGTTGCGGCACAGCTGCTCGGCCTCTTCCAGGTAGTGCGTGGTGAGGATGATGGTGATGCCTTTTCGGTTCAGCTCGGTGAGGAACGTCCACATCGAGCGTCGCAGCTCGATGTCCACCCCGGCGGTGGGCTCGTCAAGGATCAACAGCCGTGGCTCGTGGATCAGCGCGCGGGCGATCATCAGACGCCTTTTCATCCCGCCGGACAGCGAACGTGAAGGCACGTCACGTTTGTCCCACAGGCCCAGTTGCGTCAGGTAATGCTCGGCGCGTTCCTTGGCGATTTTCGCCGGGATGCCGTAGTAGCCCGCCTGAGTCACGACGATATCGAAGGTTTTCTCGAACTGGTTGAAGTTGAACTCTTGCGGCACCACGCCGATGCAGCGCTTGAGCGCGGCAGGCTCGCGGTCCAGGTCGTGACCGAAGATGTTCACCGTGCCGCTGGTCTTGTTGACCAGCGTCGAGATGACGCCGATGGTGGTGGATTTGCCGGCGCCGTTGGGGCCGAGCAAGGCGAAAAAATCACCTTCAGCCACGTCCAGGTCGATGCCACTCAAGGCCTGGAAACCGTTGCCGTAGGTTTTGGTGAGCTGCCGAATGGACAGAGCGGAAGACATATCGGAAGAAGTACCCATCAAGAGAAAGGAAAAGAATCAGGCTGGAAACGGCGGTCAGTCGTGAAGGATCCGCCAGGCGACAATGGTGCTTGGCTAAGCCATTCAAGTACAGACACATCTGTTAATAGTAAATATCAAGCAGCAGGTATGGGCCGTTGAGCCGCTGTTACAGGCTCAGGTCAACGGGCTCATGACCGCCTTGCGATAAGCCGGACGCGCCTTGAGACGTTCATACCAGGCTTGGAGGTGAGGCAGCGGCGGACGTTCAATCGGCATTTCAAACCAGCTGTAGGCATGACAGCCCAGTGGAATGTCGCCCATGCCGAAAGCCTCGCCGGACAGATAAGGCTGACGGGACAGCGCCTCATCCGCCACTTGCAGCAGGCGATGCAGGTGCTTTATGCCCTGCTCGATGGCCGGCCAGTCCTGCTTCTCGGGCGGCGTGCGCACCACGCCCCAGAACACAGGGCTTAACGGAGCGGCCAGGGTCGACGTGGCCCAGTCCATCCATTTGTCCGCATTGGCGCGGGCTTGGACATCGGCGGGGTACAGATCAGTATCAGGGGCATGGCGCGCGGCCAGATAGCGCACGATGGCGTTGGACTCCCAGAGCACGAAATCGCCATCTTCGATCATGGGGATAAGCCCGTTGGGGTTTTTCGCGCGGTAAGCCGCTTCGTTGACCAGGCCGAACGCGCCACCGGCATCCAGGGTTTCGTAAGGAACCCCGACTTCCTCGGCAATCCAGAGCACCTTGCGCACATTGCTGGAATTCTTCCGGCCCCAGATTTTAAGCATTGCGTTCCCCTCGCAGTCGCTGATAAATATCGCCCATCAGTCTACCCCGATCCTGCGGCAACTTCCTCGTCAACGAGGGGTCACTATCGATGTCGCCTCATCACTGCCCGGCGACCAGTTCTTGGTAGCTGCCAAGGCGGCTGTCATCACGGAGGAATACCTATGCTGTTGTTGTGGATTGTAGTGCTGGTCGTCGGCATTGCCTGGCTGGCTCACCGACGTACCGACCCGCTCCCGGCGCTTGGCGTGGTGGCTGTCTATTTACTGGCCATGGGCATTTTCAGCCGCTCGCCAGGATGGCTGCTGACGGTGTTCTGGCTGCTATGGCTGGCTATATTCATACCGCTGATACTGCCCGATCTGCGCCGTAAACATTTCACGGCGCCGATGTTCAGCTGGTTTCAAAAAGTGTTGCCGCCCATGTCGGAAACCGAGCGCGACGCAATCGATGCCGGGACTGTCTGGTGGGACGGCGAGCTGTTCAGCGGTCGCCCGGACTGGGACAAGCTGCTGGCCTACCCGAAGGTCCAGCTGACTGAAGAAGAACAGGCCTTTATTGACGGCCCGACCGAAGAACTCTGCGCGATGGTCAGCGATTGGGAAATCGGTCAGGCGATGGACCTGCCGCCCGAAGCCTGGGCGCATATGAAAGAGCACGGTTTCTTTGCCCTGATCATTCCGAAAGAGTTCGGCGGCAAGGGCTTCTCGGCTTACGCTCACTCTCAGGTTGCCATGAAACTGGCAACCCGCAGCGGCGATCTCGCGTCCACCGTGATGGTCCCCAACTCCCTCGGCCCTGCCGAATTGCTGCTGCATTACGGCACCGACGAGCAGCGCAATCACTACCTGCCGCGCCTGGCGCGCGGTGAAGACATCCCCTGCTTTGCACTGACCGGCCCGCTGGCAGGCTCCGATGCAGGCGCGATGCCCGACACCGGAATCATCTGCAAGGGTCAATGGCAGGGTGAAGAAGTGATCGGCCTGCGCCTGACCTGGGAAAAGCGCTACATCACGCTTGGCCCGGTGGCCACCCTGCTCGGCCTGGCATTCAAGGCCTACGACCCTGAACACCTGCTTGGCGAAGAGGAAGACCTGGGCATCAGCCTGGCGCTGATCCCGACTGACACACAGGGCGTCGAAATCGGCCGTCGTCACCTGCCCTTGGGCGCAGCGTTCATGAACGGCCCGAATTCGGGCAAAGACGTGTTTGTTCCGCTGAGCTACCTGATCGGTGGCCAGCCCATGCTGGGCAAAGGCTGGATGATGCTGATGAACTGCCTGTCGGTGGGTCGTTCGATCTCGCTGCCGGCAGTGGGCACGGGTGCGGCCAAGTACACCAGCCTGGTCACCGGGCAATACGCCAAGGTACGCGAGCAATTCAACGTACCGCTGTCGGCGTTCGAAGGCATTCAGGAAGCACTGGCGCGCATCGGCGGTAACGCCTGGCTGATGGACAGCGCCCGCATGCTGACCGCCAATGCGGTGGATCTGGGCGAGAAGCCTTCAGTACTGTCGGCGATCCTCAAGTACCACCTGACCGAGCGCGGCCGCGAATGCATCGGCCACGCGATGGATGTGCATGGCGGCAAAGGCATCATCATGGGACCTAACAACTACCTGGGCCGTAACTGGCAGGGTGCGCCGATTTTCATCACCGTCGAGGGGGCCAACATCCTTTCGCGCAACCTGATGATCTTCGGCCAGGGTGCCATTCGCTGCCATCCGTTCGTGCTCAAGGAAATGGCACTCGCCGGGCGTGAAGACAAACAGCAGGCGCTGGCCGAATTTGACACCCTGCTGCTCAAGCACATCGGGTTTGCGGTGAGCAATGCGGCGAGCACGTTGATCCTCAACCTCGGTTTTGGCCACTTCGAAAGCGCGCCGGGCAACAGCCTCAGCCAAGGCTATTTCCGCGCATTGAATCGCCAGGCGGCAGCGTTCGCGATGCTGGCAGACCTGAGCATGATGCTGCTGGGCGGCGAGCTCAAGCGCCGCGAGCGCCTGTCGGCTCGGCTGGGTGACGTTCTCAGTCACATGTACCTGGCCTCGGCGGCCCTCAAGCGTTACCACGACCTTGGCTCACCCGATCACATGAGCCCGCTGTTTCGCTGGGCCATGGAAGAAAGCCTCGGGCATTCGGAACGCGCGATGGACGAAATCCTCAGCAACTTCCCCAACCGACTGCTGGGCGGCGTGCTGCGGGCAGTGGTCTTCCCGTTTGGCCGTCGTCACAAAGGCCCGTCGGACAAGCTGGATGCAGAAGTCGCACAGGTTCTGGGCCGCGCCAAGGGCGACCCGACGCTGGAAGAACTGCTGGCCGGCTGCTATCGCCCACAATCGGCGCAAGACCCGGTGGGCGCCTTGCAACATGCAGTGGATTTGCTGAGCACGGCTTACCCGCTGCACAAAAAGCTGCAGGTTGCGCTCAAGAGTGGCCAGGTCAAACCCGAAGCAGGCGAGCACGCCATCGATGCTGCATTGCGCTTGGGCGTGTTGCAGGCGGACGAGGTTCAGACACTCCGGGCAGCAGAAGCGGCCCGTCGTGTGGTGATCGATGTGGATGATTTCGACAAGGAAGAACTGACGCAGGCAGCGGGCAAGATTCGCTGATCTGTCAGGTCACACCACACAGCAGGCGCGTAGAGCTTTATACTCTCGCGCCTGTTTTTGCATTTGAGGATACCCCCGATGGCCGACGCCACTCTCGACTACCAACTTGGCCTGCTGGCACACCTGCGCAGCATCCTGGTCGCGCTGGGCGAGGCCGAGCAGGTTCCGGAAGAAAGCCATGCCTTGTTCATGGAGCGCTTCGACGAACTGGTTGAACAACTGCCGCTGGACCCGATTGAAAGTCAGTACCTGGGGCAGGACATTCTGTGCCAGGTGATCCAGCGCTACCCGCAAATTGCGCATCTGGTGCCACGCGACCTGCTGTGGTTCTTCGCCGGCGATTGCCTGCACTTCATGCCGGATGACGAGATCGAGTTGTATCAGGCGCTGGAAGAGCGTCGTTACGAAGCAGAGCAGAACGACGAGCCGTTTGACTGGCATCAGGAAAAGCAATTGCTGTCCATTCCGGCACAGGGCAGCAAACACTGATCCCCACTGCCCTCCGAAACATCGATAAATACGATCATTCCTTTCCGGGATTTGATTCTGTTTATCGATCCGGCGGGCCTACCATGACACTCATTGTCACCTGATAAGGAGTGTTCTTTTTCCATGACTCAATTTCGTAAAGTGCTGTCCGTTCAGGCAGGCCAACCTGCCTCAGATGGCGCGGGCGTCAAATTGACACGCGTGTTCGGTGGCCGAGGCGTTGAGCAGTTCGATCCGTTCCTGATGCTGGACGAGTTCGGCTCGGACAAGCCTGACGACTACATTGCAGGTTTCCCGCCCCACCCGCACCGGGGCTTCGAAACGGTGACCTACATGCTCGAAGGTCGCATGCGTCATGAAGACCACATGGGCAATGTCGGCCTGCTGCAGGGCGGCGGTGTGCAGTGGATGACGGCAGCTCGCGGCATCATTCACAGCGAAATGCCTGAGCAGGAAGAAGGCACCATGCGGGGCTTTCAGCTCTGGCTGAACCTGCCAGGCAAGAACAAGCTGAACGACGCCAGCTATCAGGACATCCAGCCGGAAAACGTTCCTCGCCTGACCACCCGGGACGGCGTGCATGTGGTGGTTCTGGCCGGTCACTTTGACGATGGCCAGGTCCGGCAGGCCGGGGCTGTGCAGCGTCCCGATACCGAGCCGTTGTACTTCGATTTCCACATGCCCGCAGGCAGCCGCATCAGCCCGCAGTTACCCGCAGGTCACCTTGCGTTGCTGTACGTCTATGAAGGCAGTATCGAGATTGAAGGCAGCGACCAGTCGATTGACACACGCCAGATAGCGCGTCTGTCTGACGACGGTGAGCTGCAGATCGGCAGTGCAGGCGGTGCGCGGGTGCTGCTGATTGCAGGCAAACCATTGCGTGAGCCGATTGTGCAATACGGACCGTTTGTGATGAACACCCGCGAAGAAATCGAGCAAGCGCTGCGTGATTTTCGGGAAGATCGTCTGACGGCTTGACGCCCGGCCTGTTCCGGCATGACCGAGAGCCCGCTGTTCGATCCGGCTTCTCGGTCACGCTACGCCAGTCGCAAAAACCGTTTCAGTTCGGCGCCCTGTGCAACGGCATCGTGACGGCCCAGTTCTATCAGCTCGCTGCAATAACCCGACTCGAACAACAGGTAACTCAGGACGCTGGCGCCGCTGCTCTTGGTTGCGCCAGGGCCGCGCATGAAGGTGCGCAAGGCTGGCGGCAGTTCGCGGCGGTGCCGGGCAGCGATTTCATCCAGCGGACGGCTTGGGGAAATCACCAGCACTTCCACCGGTTCCATGCCCGGCTGCCTGATCTGGTCGTCGGGCAGCAACGAACTGGCCAGGTTCAGCCTTTCCAGCAACTCGATATCGCTTTCCAGATTATCGATGAACGTGCTGTTGAGCATGTGACCACTGATCTGCGCCAGCGTTGGCTGAGTACCGATGGGTGGGCGCGGTGCCGGCCTCTCGGTTTTAAGCCCGCGCGGGTTGCCGCTGACGCCCACCACCAGCACGCGATTGGCCCCCAGGTGCAGCGCCGGGCTGATCGGTGCCGACTGCCGCACGGCGCCGTCACCGAAGTACTCCTGATCCAGCATCACCGGGGCGAACAGCAACGGAATGGCTGAGCTGGCGAGCAGATGATCCACTGTCAGCTGGGTCGGACGACCAATGCGCCGGTGGCGCAGCCAGGGTTCGATGGTGCCGCGCCCCTGATAGAACGTGACCGCCTGACCGGATTCATAACCGAAAGCCGTCACCGCCACCGCACGCAAATGATGGGCCTCGATGGCAGCTTCGATGCCGGAAAGGTCCAGTCGCTCGTTGAGCAGGTCACGTAACGGAGAACTGTTGAGCAAGGCGACCGGGATGTTTCGTCCAAAACCCATCAGGCTGCGGCCAAAAAACCGGCTGGCCTGATGAATCACACCCGACCAGTCGCTGCGCAGTACCTGATGGCTGCGAAAGGACTGCCAGAACTCGGTCAACTGGTGAATGGCAATGCGAAAGTGCAACGCGCCACTGGCCAGCTTCACGGCGTTGATCGCCCCGGCGGAGGTGCCGACGATCACTGGAAAGGGGTTGGGAGAACCGGGCGGCAACAGGTCGGCAATGCCTGCGAGTACGCCCACCTGATAGGCGGCACGCGCACCGCCACCGGAGAGGATGAGCCCGGTCACAGGCTCGATATCACTGACAGCACGGCTCACTACTGCGGGATCTGACATCTACAACGGGCCTCGGTGATCAACGACGCTTTTTATTTATGCTTGTTATATAGCTTCGGTTCACCCGCCGGTCGACTTTTGAAGCGTCGATGAGCCCAAAGATATTGTTCCGGGCACTCGGTAATCGCCTTTTCTACCCATTGATTGATGCGCAGACAATCGGCTTCGTCGCTTTCGCCCGGAAAATCTTCCAGCGGCGGGTGAATGACCAACCGATAGCCACTGCCGTCAGCCAGGCGCTGCTGGGTGAACGGAACCACCTGGGCGCGACCGAGCCGGGCGAACTTGCTGGTGGCGGTCACAGTGGCTGCCTGGATGCCGAACAGCGGCACGAAGATGCTCTGTTTGGCGCCGTAGTCCTGATCCGGTGCATACCAGATGGCACGACCGGCACGCAGCAACTTGAGCATGCCGCGCACGTCATCGCGCTCGACGGCCAGTGAATCGAGGTTGTGACGCTCGCGCCCGCGACGCTGGATGAAATCGAACAGCGGGCTCTTGTGTTCGCGGTACATGCCGTCGATGGTGTGCTGCTGGCCCAGCAGCGCCGCGCCGATTTCCAGCGTGGTGAAATGCAGCGCCATCAGAATCACACCCTCGCCCTTCTGATGGGCGGTGTACAGGTGTTCCAGCCCTTCGACCTGAGCCAGCTTCGCCAGTCGTTGCCGGGACCACCACCAGCTCATGGCCATTTCAAAGAAGGCGATCCCCGTGGAGGCGAAGTTTTCCTTCAGCAGGCGCTTGCGCTCGGCAGCGGGCAAATGAGGAAAGCACAGCTCGAGATTGCGCGACGCGATATTTTTTCGATCAGTGGCCACGCGGTACATGACAGCGCCCAAGGCGCGACCCAGGACCAGCAACACCCGAAACGGCAACTGGACGACCAGCCATAAAAGCCCCAGCCCCAGCCATAACGGCCAGAAACGGGGATGAAGGAAACTGGCTTTAAAGCGCGGGCGATCCATTTGGGCTTCCGTCAGAACAAAGGCCGCGCATTCTACAACGGTTCGACCCGCTTGCGGCTCGCGGGCGTTCTCGCTATAAGTCTCGGCACTTTTAGCGACAAGCTGTTGTGTATATCAACCATGAGCCAGATTGAATCGCAAAACCCGGAACCCGTCTTTCAACTCAAGGGCAGCATGCTCGCCATCACCGTGATGGAGCTGACTCGAGCCAACCTCGAAGCGCTGGACAGGCAACTGGCGGCGAAAGTGGCGCAGGCCCCCAATTTCTTCAGCAACACGCCGTTGATCCTGGCACTCGACAAACTGGCGCCGCACGAAGGCGCAGTAGACCTGCCGGGCCTGGTACGCATTTGCCGCCAACACGGCCTGCGCACCCTGGCTATTCGTGCCAACCGAATCGAAGACATTGCGGCGGCCATCGCCGTCGATCTGCCGGTGCTGCCGCCCTCCGGCGCACGTGAGCGCGTAATCGACCCGGTCGAAGCCGAGGCGCCGAAAAAGATTCCGGAAAAACCGCCTGAACCCGTCATCAAGCCGACCCGGGTGATCACGTCGCCGGTGCGCGGCGGTCAGCAGATTTATGCCCAGGGTGGCGATCTGGTCGTGGTCGCACCTGTCAGTCCGGGTGCGGAACTTCTGGCCGATGGAAACATCCATGTGTACGGCCCGATGCGCGGCAGGGCACTGGCAGGTATCAAGGGTGACACACGGGCACGGATTTTCTGCCAGCAACTCAGCGCCGAGCTGGTTTCGATTGCCGGGCAATACAAGGTCTCCGAAGACCTGCGCAGGGATCCGTTGTGGGGTTCGCCGGTCCAGATAAGCCTTTCCGGTGATGTGTTGAACATCATTCGTCTTTAACGGATACTGCCGCAATTTTCAAAGTGTCTCTGATTCGCCGCGAAAAGGTCGCAAAGGCTGTAGGAAATCCTGAAAGGCGTCGCTTTTCAGTCGGTATATGAGTTGAAAGTAGTAGCCGGGTGCTAGCTTTCCAGGACCATGCCTGTTGATTTCCAGAATTCTTCGACCCACGCTGCGTCACGAGATGCTCTTCAGGGACTAAAAGTCCTTTTCATCTAGGGGTGATTCACCTTGGCCAAGATTCTCGTTGTTACATCCGGCAAGGGTGGTGTGGGCAAGACCACTACCAGCGCCGCCATCGGTACAGGCCTCGCACTGCGCGGCCACAAGACAGTCATCGTCGACTTCGACGTCGGCCTGCGTAACCTCGACCTGATCATGGGCTGCGAGCGTCGCGTGGTGTATGACTTCGTCAACGTGGTCAATGGCGAAGCCAACCTGCAACAGGCTTTGATCAAGGACAAGAAGATCGAAAACCTGTTCGTCCTCGCCGCCAGCCAGACCCGTGACAAGGATGCACTGACCAAAGAGGGCGTTGAAAAAGTCCTCATGGAGCTGAAGGAAACGTTCGAATACGTGGTCTGCGACTCACCGGCGGGCATTGAAACCGGTGCTCATCTGGCGATGTATTTCGCCGACGAAGCCATTGTCGTGACCAACCCTGAAGTCTCGTCGGTACGTGACTCCGACCGCATGCTGGGCCTGCTGGCCAGCAAATCGCGTCGCGCCGAACTGGGCCAGGACCCGATCAAGGAACACCTGCTGTTGACTCGCTACAACCCTGAGCGCGTCAGCAAGGGCGAAATGCTTGGCGTGGAAGACGTCAAGGAAATCCTCGCCGTGACCCTGCTGGGCGTGATTCCCGAGTCCCAGGCTGTCCTCAAGGCGTCCAACCAGGGCGTGCCGGTCATTCTGGATGATCAGAGCGATGCCGGTCAGGCCTACAGCGATGCGGTTGATCGTTTGCTGGGCAAAACACTTGAGCACCGTTTCCTGGATGTGAATAAGAAAGGATTCTTTGAACGTCTGTTCGGGGGTAAATGATGAATATTTTTGACTTCTTTCGTGACCGCAAAAAAGAAAGCACGGCCTCGGTCGCGAAAGAGCGTCTACAGATCATCGTTGCCCACGAACGTGGCCAGCGGAGTACCCCGGACTACCTTCCTGCCCTGCAGAAAGAGCTGGTGGAAGTGATCCGTAAATACGTCAATATCGAGTCCGACCAGGTTCAGGTCGCTCTGGAAAGCCAGGGCAGCTGTTCGATTCTGGAACTCAACATCACCCTGCCTGATCGCTGATCGGGCAGTCGCTTACGGCGGTATCGGCGCACTTCTCCGGAAGCGGCGCTTATACCGCCGTTGCCGTTTCTAGCGTTTCGAGGCCGTTGCATGCCGTTGTCGAACATCCGCATCATTCATCAGGACGCTGCCGTTCTGGTGATTGACAAGCCTACCCTGCTGCTTTCCGTCCCCGGCCGCGCCGATGACAACAAGGATTGCCTGATCACCCGCCTGCAGGAAAACGGTTTTCCCGAAGCACGCATTGTCCATCGTCTGGACTGGGAAACGTCCGGCATCATCCTGCTGGCTCGCGACGCCGACACGCACCGCGAACTGTCGCGCCAGTTTCATGATCGCGAAACCGAAAAAGCCTACACCGCCTTGTGCTGGGGTCAGCCCTCGCTGGACAGCGGCAGCATCGACCTGCCGCTGCGCTACGATCCGCCGACCAAGCCGCGTCATGTGGTGGACCACGATGGCGGCAAGCATGCGCTGACGTTCTGGAAAGTTGTCGAGCGGCATGCCAGTCATTGCCGGGTCGAACTCACGCCGATTACCGGTCGCTCACATCAGTTGCGCGTACACATGCTGGCAATCGGGCACCCGCTGCTGGGCGATGGCCTGTACGCCCACCCCGAAGCACTCGCGGCGTACCCACGTCTGTGCCTGCACGCGAGCATGTTGAGCTTCACGCATCCGGTCACTGGCGAGCGTCTGACCTTCGAGTGCCCTGCGCCCTTCTGAACAGACAATGATCTGTCCCGCGCAACTGATTCTCGTGCCAGCGCTCTTCATTGGGTGTGCTGTTCGTGACGCTCCGCGTCACACAGCGGTTTTGCGATGTCAGTGATGTTTGTTTACGACTCAAGTCACCTTTTCGCCCCTCGGCGAGTTACTTTGATGGGGCCAAAGTAACCAAAGCCCCTGGCTCCGTTTCCGGCCCGACTTCGTCGGGTTCCTTCGTCCTGACACTGATCCGGGGGTCGCTGCAACGGGCCATCCATGGCCCGGTGCAGCTAACTCGGCGTCCTGCCGAGTTCCCCCCGGATCAGCGTCAGGACTCAGCCGTCACTTACGTCGCAATCTGTGTCGTCAGTGCCATCGCGATCAAAAGCAAATCTAAAGCACATCTGCACCAGTGGTTACGGGCAAGACATGATGCCGCACCGTATCGGAGACATGTGCATAACGACGAACGCAACCCAAGGCAGCAAATGAGCCAATGCGGTAAACTCGCGCCATTGCTGTCTGGAGCTATTTATGCGCGACGAGTTGAACAAAGGCCTCATTGACTTCCTCAAGGCCTCGCCTACCCCCTTCCATGCCACCGCCACCCTTGTGCAACACTTCGACGCTGCGGGCTTTCAGCGCTTGGACGAACGTGACACCTGGGCCATCGAGACCGGTGGCAAGTACTACGTCACCCGCAATGACTCCTCCATTGTTGCGTTCAGGATGGGCCGTCAATCACCCCTGACCGGCGGCATTCGCATGGTCGGCGCGCACACCGACAGCCCGTGCCTGCGGGTCAAGCCGCAACCTGAGCTGCAACGTCAGGGTTTCTGGCAACTGGGTGTCGAAGTCTACGGCGGTGCGCTGTTGGCTCCGTGGTTCGACCGCGACCTGTCGCTGGCCGGGCGAGTGACCTTCCGCCGCGACGGCAAGGTCGAAAGCCAGCTGATCGACTTCAAACTGCCGATCGCCGTCATTCCCAACCTGGCGATCCACCTGAACCGTACGGCCAACGAAGGCTGGGCGATCAACCCGCAAACCGAACTGCCGCCGATTCTGGCGCAAGTGGCCGGGGACGAGCGCGCAGACTTCCGCGCCCTGCTGACTGACCAGCTTGCACGCGAGCATGGCCTGAACGCAGACGTGGTGCTTGACTACGAGCTGAGCTTTTACGACACCCAGAGCGCAGCAGTCGTTGGCCTCAATGGCGACTTCCTGGCGGGCGCTCGTCTGGACAACCTGCTGTCATGTTTCGCCGGCATGCAGGCACTGCTCGCTACCGGCAGTGACGAAACGACGCTGCTGGTCTGTACCGATCACGAAGAGGTCGGCTCATCCTCGACCTGCGGCGCGGATGGCGCGATGCTGGAGCAGATCGTCCAGCGCCTGCTGCCCAGCAGCGAGGACTACGTACGCACCATTCAGAAGTCACTGATGATTTCTGCCGACAATGCTCACGGCATACACCCCAACTATGCAGAAAAGCACGACGCCAATCACGGTCCCAAGCTCAACGCAGGGCCGGTGATCAAGGTCAACAGCAACCAGCGCTACGCCACCAACAGCGAAACTGCCGGTTTCTTCCGCCACCTGTGCATGGCTGAAGAAGTGCCGGTGCAGAGTTTCGTGGTGCGCAGCGACATGGCGTGTGGCTCTACCATCGGGCCCATCACCGCCAGCCATCTGGGCATCCGTACGGTCGACATCGGTTTGCCGACGTTTGCCATGCACTCGATCCGGGAACTGGCCGGCAGCCACGACCTGGCACACCTGGTCAAGGTCCTGGGTGCGTTCTATGCCAGCCATGAGCTGCCGTAGCCTTTGAAGCCACAACCGTTATCGCGGGGCAGTCTGCTGCCCCCGCGAATCGATTCGTAGGCATTCGACTCATAATTCAGAAAGAAAATGACAGGTCGCTTTCAGAAAAGAAACAGGATGCAGCCTTGCCTGGCTGACAATGTGCGTCGTCCTGAACATCTTGCGCACAAGGGTCGTCATGTAAATGATCCGGGGTAAGCTTTGCCTGTCCGGGAACCTGCCGACACATCCTGTCAATTCAATCGATCACTACGGGGGCTCGCTTTATCCTTGAACATACTGCCTCCCTGCCACTCTCTGCATCAACCGTGAGTGCATTATTATTACCGGCCCCGTGACGGTCAGTCCTCTTCGGGCTTGTTGACGATATCCTTTTCTTCATTCACGTAATAAGGAATATCCGCCTCCACCCCGTTCTCTCCTGTTCGGGCAACCAGTTGTCGATACCGTTTACCGTCCCAGAACCTGAAGACCAATGTTGAGTCCTCTCCGGCCGTAAGAATAGAACCTTCGCTCCCGATAAGTTTGCTACGGGCACCCGCCGTCAGAACACTGTTCTTTCCAGCGGTCAACTTGCTCTGATCTCCGGCCATGAGTGTGCAATCATGACCGCCGGTAAGTTTGCTTCGGTCGCCAGCCGTCAGGTAACTGCTGTTACCCGCCAATAACTTGCTGCGATCGCCGGCTGTCTGATTACTGTCAGCACCGGCAATCAGTCTGCTGCGGTCACCTGCCATCTGAACACTGCCAGCACCGGCAATAAGCGTGCTGCGAAAACCTGCTGTTTGAGAACTGCCTTTCCCCGCGATCAGCATGCTTTTGTGCCCGGCAACCTGAATACTTTCATGCCCCGCAATCAACGAACTGCCATAACTTGCAATCTGATTACTGCCATAGCCGGCTGTCAAGGTGCTGCGTATGCCCGATGTCAGACTGCTGCCATAGCCAGCAATAAGAACACTGCGAAGTCCTGCAATCAGCGTACTGCCGTAGCCCGCTGTCAGAAAACTCCTTATTCCGCTGGTCAAGGTACTGCCGTAACCGGCGATCAACGAACTGTCTTGCCCGGCAGTGGCAGTGCTGCCGTAACCGGCTGTCAGTGAGCTTCCGTATTCGGCGGTCTGCGTACTGCCATAACCGGCGGTCAACGTACTTTCGTAGCCTGCCGTCTGAGTGCTGCCATAGCCTGCGATCAATGAACTGCAATAACCAGCCGTGGATGTACTTCCGTAGCCCGTGGTGAGCGAGCTGTTTTCCTGCGCGGTCTGGGTACTGCCGTAACCGGCGGTCAAGATGCTTTCGTAGCCCGCCGTCTGAGTGCTGCCGTAGCCCGCAATGAGCGAGCTGGCATAGCCTGCGGTCGACGTACTGCCATAGCCTGTGACCAGGTCGCTGCGCTCCTGAGCCGTTTGGGTGCTGCCATAACCAGCGGTCAACGTACTTTCGTAGCCCGCCGTCTGAGTACTGCCGTAACCGGCGATCAGCGAGCTGGCATAGCCGGCAGTGGAGGTACTTCCATAGCCAGTGGTCAGCGAACTGCTGTCCTGCGCGGTCTGCGTACTGCCGTAACCGGCGGTCAATGTGCTCTCGTATCCTGCCGTCTGGGTGCTTCCATATCCCGCAATCAATGAGCTGGAATAGCCCGCGGTCGATGTACTGCCATAGCCGGTGACCAGGTCGCTTCGTTCCTGAGCGGTTTGTGTACTGCCATAACCGGCAGTCAGGATACTTTTAAAGCCTGCGGTCTGAGTGCTTCCATATCCGGCGATCAACGAACTGTTGGACCCTGCCGTCGAGGTGCTGCCATAGCCCGTAACAAGGTCGCTCTGCTCTCTGGCCGTCTGCGTGCTGCCATAACCGGCGGTCAGCATGCTTTTGTAACTTGCTGTCTGTGTACTGCCGTACCCGGCGATCAACGAACTGCTTGAGCCAGCGGTCTCAGTGCTGCCATAACCGGCGATCAGGTCACTGCCGTCCCTTGCAGTCTGGGTACTCCCATAGCCGGCAGTCAGCGTACTTTTGTGGCCTGCCGTCTGCGTACTTCCGTAACCCGCGATGACGAAGCTCTCATGGCCAGCGGTGCCAGTACTTCCATAACCAGCTGTCAGATTACTGTCAGCCCCGGCAGTTTGTGTGCTGCCATAGCCTGCTGTGAGCAAGCTGCCGCTGCCCGAGGTCTGTGTACTGCCATAACCGGCGATCAGTGAACTGTCGGCCCCCGCAGTCCCGGTACTGCCGTATCCGGCGGTCAGGGTGCTGCCTTCCCGGGCTGTCTGGGTACTGCCATAACCTGCCGTCAACGAGCTGTCGCTGCCCGAGGTCTGTGTACTGCCGTAACCAGCGATCAGTGAACTGTCGGCACCCGCAGTCCCGGTGCTGCCGTAACCGGACGTCAGGTTGCTGCCTTCCTGAGCCGTTTGCGTACTGCCGTACCCCGCGGTCAACGAGCTGTCGCCTCCGGAGGTTTGTGTACTGCCATAACCCGCGATCAGTGAACTGTCGGAGCCAGCCGTGCCAGTGCTGCCGTAGCCAGCGGTCAGGTTGCTGCCTTCCTGAGCCGTTTGCGTGCTGCCGTAGCCTGCGGTCAACGAGCTGTCGCCTCCGGAGGTTTGTGTACTGCCGTAACCCGCGATCAGTGAACTGTCGGAGCCAGCAGTGCCGGTGCTGCCGTAGCCAGCGGTCAGGTTGCTGCCTTCCTGAGCCGTTTGCGTGCTGCCGTAGCCTGCGGTCAACGAGCTGTCGCCTCCGGAGGTTTGTGTACTGCCGTAACCCGCGATCAGTGAACTGTCGGAGCCAGCAGTGCCGGTGCTGCCGTAGCCGGACGTCAGGTTGCTGCCCTCCTGAGCCGTTTGCGTACTGCCATACCCTGCGGTCAGCGAGCTGTCGCTGCCCGAGGTTTGCGTACTGCCATAGCCAGCGATCAGTGAACTGTCGGAGCCTGCAGTGCCGGTGCTTCCATAGCCGGACGTCAGGTTGCTGCCTTCCTGAGCCGTTTGCGTACTGCCATACCCTGCGGTCAGCGAGCTGTCGCTGCCCGAGGTTTGCGTACTGCCATAGCCAGCGATCAGTGAACTGTCGGAGCCTGCAGTGCCGGTGCTTCCATAGCCGGACGTCAGGTTGCTGCCTTCCTGAGCCGTTTGCGTACTGCCATACCCTGCGGTCAGCGAGCTGTCGCTGCCCGAGGTTTGCGTACTGCCATAACCGGCGATCAGTGAACTGTCGGAGCCAGCCGTGCCAGTGCTGCCGTAGCCAGCGGTCAGGTTGCTGCCTTCCTGAGCCGTTTGCGTGCTGCCGTAGCCCGCTGTAAGTGCGCTATCGCCTCCCGCGGTCTGCGTGCTGCCATAGCCGGCGATGAGCGAGCTGTCGGGACCCGCCGTCCCGGTGCTGCCATAACCGGCAGTCAGATGGCTGCCCTCCTGAGCGGTCTGGGTACTCCCGTAGCCGGCCCTGAGCGAGCTATCACTTCCAGAGGTTTGCGTGCTGCCATAACCGGCAGTCAGCGAGCTGTCTGAGCCTGCGGTGCCGGTGCTGCCGTATCCGGCCGTCAGATCACTGTGATTTCCCGCCGTTTCGGTGCTCCCGTAACCTGCGACAAGCTGGCTGTGGTCTTCGCCAGTCAGCGTGCTGCCGTAAGTCGCTGTCTGCAATGTCTGCGTGGTGACAGCAAGAAGATGCCCCGTGCTGTCAGGAGTGCCGACGAGTGCCACATCAAACACTTCATGACTGACGACCCGTTCCCCGCCGGACGAATGGACCTCTATGGGAGCAGATGGCATGGCCGATACATAGGTGAGCCGGTGCATCGAGATGTAATGAGCGGCGCTGCTCTTGTCGCCGACATGAACGACCTGCGCACGATGGAATTTCACCATTCCGTTTTCGGGCAACACGATGAGGTCTGCAATGTCGACTTCACAGACAACCCATCGCGCATCAGCGTGCAGGCTCAGAAAAGCGCTGGTTCCGGCCCCCCATAACAAGCCCACCAGTCCATTTTCATGCCCTTTTGCAGGTTGCCAGTACTTGCACTCCACACTTCCTGATACAGGCCATATAAGACCGCAATGGTCGGCCATGTTATTTGCACACGTGCGCAATACCAACGCTTTTTCGATATTCATTACAGCGCCCTCATAGATCCCTTAAATGAAAGCAGTCGCCATTATCGATTCACACTCTAACTGTCGACCACCGTGTCATTCTCGCACCCGAACACGGAGAAGACGCCAAAGTAACCTGCCAACTAGCGCAACGCCTCGCCGCACTAAGAACTTACCACAACACACTAAGAATACTTCATGAACATTGTCTTTTTTACTTATTTCTTTTTAAGAACCGCCATAAGAACAGGCTATTTCAGGACCACAAAACCTTTCAAATTACGCTCGCCCCGCCGCCCATTACAGTCACTTTTTCATTAAATTTTTAAATCGCTTATTCGTTCACTCATGCGCACGCACGGAAAAACCTATTAAACCGGGGGCATCAGAAAACAATAAGGGGCGTGGGCATATCATCTAACCCGACAACTAATAACGTCCTGAATACAGCGACATCTATGCCCTGACGCTTGGGGAGGGGTTACGTATTCTGGAGATTTACGCTGAGCGATCAGTCGGCTCTCACCCTGGCACGCACATGAATCGCATCATGTCGCCAGTACTCGAGGTCGCAGTCGATCAGCCGGTCATTGCGGTCATAGTTGACCCGCGCAATGCGCAGGCCTGGGCTGCCGAGGGAAACCTTCAGCGCAGCGGCTGCTTCGGCGTGCAACGCAGTGGGCACGATATCGAAGCGCACCTGACCGTAGTGAATGTCATAGCCCCGTGCGTACAGTTCGGTGAGCGACTCGTTCAGGTCATGTTCGAGAATGCCGGGGAACAGTTCCGGCCTCAAATAATGCTCCACGTAAAGCACCAGACGCTGATCGATACGCCGCGCGCGGCAGATCTGGATCACGCTCGACAGCGCGGGCAGCTCCAGCATCTCGCAGATCATGGCTGAAGCCGGTTGCAGACGCGCCGAAAGCAACTGAGTGTGTGCCACCCTTCCCTGCGCGCAGACCATCGCGTGAAAATGACTGCGCTGAATCAGGTCGTAAGCCAGGCGCGGCGGCGATATGAACCAGCCTCGCCGCTCTTCGCGGTAGATCAGCCCTTGGGCCTCCAGTTGCAAAAGCGCCTCACGCAGCGTGATGCGGGTGGTGTCGAACACTTCACTGAGCTTGCGTTCGGCAGGCAGTTTGCTGCCGTGCGGCAACAAGCCATGTTCTATCTGTTCCTGCAGAGCGTTGCAGATGGTTGTAACCGCTCGTGGTACATCTTCGCGCATTCCTGTACCCGTCTGGACTAGACCAGCCCTCTCGCGGAGCACACATCAGTGCTGCAACCGCCGTTAACTCCATCGTTGCAAGCCTAGGCTGGCCAGATGACCGTCCTGTGACATGGCTTATCACGATCCATGCCAGACAGCGTCGAAAAAGCCTTGAACCCCAATGAATCAGGAACTTTGCAATGGTCTACGCTTAGCCCGAAGCACTGCCAGGCCGCGGGAAAAACGGAAATCTCCGCCATCCCCGACACGAAAATGTCATGCAACACGCCTAACTTGGCTCAGGTATTGCTGATCTAGACCAAACCATCCGCGATGAAGACTTCCGCTAAAGAAGTTCACAGGAGCTCCGAATGAAACATCTTTTGTTGGCATCACTCCTCGGTTCAGCCATGGCAATGAGTTCCCTGGTCATGGCTGCGGACACAGATCTTAAAACACTGGAAGCGGCGGCCAAGGCCGAAGGCGCGGTCAACAGTCTCGGCATGCCGGATGACTGGGCCAACTGGGGCGGTATCTGGAAAGACCTTGAAACCAAATACGGTCTCAAGCATATGGACACCGACATGAGTTCGGCCCAGGAGATCGCCAAGTTCGAGGCGGAGAAAGACAACGCCAGCGGTGACATCGGCGACGTCGGTGCCGCGTTCGGCCCTATTGCTGCTGCAAAAGGTGTGACCCAACCCTACAAGCCGACCACCTGGGAGCAGATCCCGGACTGGGCCAAGGACAAGGACGGCCACTGGGCGCTGGCCTACACCGGCACCATCGCCTTCATCGTCAACAAGAACCTGCTGCACGGCTCTGAAATACCCAAAAGCTGGGCTGACCTGAAAACCGGCAAATACAAAGTCTCGATTGGTGACGTGAGCACCGCTGCACAAGCCGCAAACGGCGTGCTGGCAGCGGCCTTCGCCATGAAAGGCGATGAAACCAACATCGAGCCGGGCCTGGCACTGTTCACCGAGCTGGCCAAGCAAAAGCGTCTCTCGCTGGCCAATCCGACCATCCAGACCATGGAAAAAGGCGAAATCGAAGTGGGTGTGGTCTGGGACTTCAACGGCCTGAGCTACAAGGCCAAGATGACCAAGCCTGATGATTACGTCGTGCTGATCCCGTCGGACGGCTCGGTGATTTCCGGCTACACCACCATCATCAACAAATACGCCAAGCACCCGAACGCTGCCAAGCTGGCGCGTGAATACACGTTCAGCGATGCCGGTCAGATCAACTTGGCCAAAGGCAATGCACGTCCGATTCGTGCCGAGCACATCAAATTGCCTGAAGACGTACAAGCCAAGTTGCTGCCGCATGAACAGTACAAGAACGTAACACCGATCAAAGACGCAGCCGCCTGGGAAAAAACGTCCAAAGCCCTGCCTCAGAAGTGGAACGAACAAGTCATCATCGAGATGAACTGATCCTCCGCTGCGACTCAAGGATGAAGTCGTGTCCACCGGGCGAGCATGTCTCGCCCGTTTTGCCAGAGCGAGTCGCCCATGAAACGCAACGTCATCCTGATCGTGCTCGATGGCCTCAACTACGACGTGGCCCGCCACGCGATGGGCCATCTTCAGGCCTGGCACACGGCCGGTCGTGCAGCGCTCTACAAACTGGAGTGCGAGCTGCCCGCCCTCTCCCGACCGCTGTACGAATGCATCCTGACCGGAGTCGCGCCCATCGACAGCGGCATCGTGCATAACAATGTCTCGCGCCTGTCCCGTGAACGCAGCATCTTTCACTATGCCCGTGACGCAGGGTTGAGTACGGCAGCGGCGGCTTATCATTGGGTCAGCGAGCTGTACAACCGTACGCCATTCGACGCAGCACGAGACCGTTATACCGACGCCCCCGAACTGCCGATTCAGCACGGGCTGTTCTACTGGGCCGATCACTACCCGGACTCGCACCTGTTTGCCGACGCCGAGAGCCTGCGCCTGAAGCACGCGCCGGACTTTCTGCTGATACACCCCATGAATATCGACGACGCCGGGCACAAGCACGGTCTCGACACACCGCAATACCGCAACAGCGCCCGAAGTGCCGACATCATTCTGGCGGATTACCTGCAACGCTGGCTGGACGCGGGTTATCAGGTGCTGGTGACCGCCGACCACGGCATGAACAATGACCGCTCGCACAACGGCCTGCTAACGGAAGAACGCGAGGTGCCGCTGTTCGTGCTGGGTGACGCGTTCAGCCTGAATGCCGATGCAGCGCCGCGCCAGACCGACCTGTGCGGCACGATCTGCGAGCTGCTCGGCGTCCCCCATGACAAGCCGGTCTGCCGGGAGATTCTCAATTGACCCGATTTTCCCGAGGCAAATGGCTGGCGCTCTTGTGCCTGGTGCCTTTTGCGCTGTTCTTCATCGTCTTTCAGATCGCGCCGCTGCTCTGGGTAGCGATCAACAGCCTGCAAAGCGACGCGGGCTGGGGTTGGGACAATTTCGTCAGGGCGTTCAGCTCTAAGTTCTATCGCCAGGCCATCCAGTACAGCCTGGAGATCAGCTTCTGGTCGAGCCTGTTCGGCATCATCATTTCCGTCCTCGGCTCCTATTCGCTGCGCAAGGTGGATTCGCGACTGAGGGATTTCGTCAACTCGTTCGCCAACATGACCAGCAACTTTGCCGGTGTCCCGCTGGCGTTCGCCTTCATCATCCTGTTGGGCTTCAACGGCGCGCTGACGCTGATCCTCAAACAGGCCGGCATCATCGATGACTTCAACCTGTATTCCAAAGCCGGGCTGATCATTCTCTACACCTACTTCCAGATTCCGCTCGGCGTGCTGTTGCTGTACCCCGCATTCGATGCCGTGCGCGAGGACTGGAACGAGTCAGCGGCGCTGCTGGGCGCAAGCAGCTACCAGTTCTGGCGCTACATCGGCTTGCCGGTCCTGACACCTGCACTGCTCGGCACCTTCGTGATTCTGCTGGCCAATGCGCTGGGCGCCTACGCCACGGTCTACGCCCTGACCACCGGCAACTTCAACGTACTGCCGATCCGCATTGCCGCAATGGTGGCAGGCGATATAACGCTGGACCCGAACATGGCCAGCGCGCTGGCGATGATTCTGGTCGGCCTCATGACGCTGGTCACCGTGATCCATCAGTGGCTGTTGAAAAGGAGCTACCATGTCACGCGCTGAACGAGGGCCTGCAGGCTTCTACCACAAGGCCGTGGTCTACCTGCTGTTTCTGATCCTGCTGCTGCCGCTGGCCGGCACCTTTCTGTACTCGATCGCGACCAGTTGGTCGGCAACCATTCTGCCCAGTGGCCTGACGTTCAAGTGGTACGTGGCGCTGTGGAGTGACCCGCGCTTTCTGATGGCGTTCGGCCAATCGCTGTTGGTCTGCTTCGGCGCGCTGATTCTGTCGGTGGTGCTGATCCTGCCGTTGCTGTTCGTGGTGCATTACTACTTTCCGCGTCTGGACGGGTTGATGAACATCCTGATCCTGATGCCTTTTGCCGTGCCGCCTGTGGTGTCATCGGTGGGCCTGCTGCAGCTCTATGGCTCAGGCCCGATGGCGATGGTCGGTACGCCGTGGATTCTGATCGGCTGCTATTTCACGGTCGCCCTGCCCTTCATGTACCGCGCAATCACCAACAACCTTCAGGCGATCAACCTGACCGACCTGATGGATGCTGCGCAACTGCTCGGGGCCAGCACCTGGCAAGCGGCATTCATGGTCGTGCTGCCCAACCTGCGCAAGGGCCTGATGATTGCCCTGCTGCTGTCGTTCTCCTTTCTGTTCGGCGAGTTCGTGTTCGCCAACCTGCTGGTCGGCACCCGTTACGAAACCCTGCAGGTCTACCTGAACAACATGCGTAACAGCAGCGGTCATTTCAACAGCGCGCTGGTGATTTCCTATTTCTTCTTCGTGCTGGTGCTGACCTGGGCCGCCAATCGACTGAACAAGGACAAAGACTGAAATGAGTTTTGTCAGCATTGAAAACCTGCAAAAAAGCTACGCCAGCACGTCGGTGTTCAGCGATATCAATTGCAGCATCCAGAAAGGCGAGTTCGTCACCCTGCTCGGTCCGTCCGGTTGCGGCAAATCCACCCTGCTGCGCTGCATCGCCGGGCTGACCCCGGTCAACAGCGGCCGTATCCTGCTGGACGGCAGCGACCTGGTACCGCTCACGCCTCAAAAGCGCAACATCGGCATGGTGTTCCAGAGCTATGCGTTGTTTCCCAACATGACGGTGGAACAGAACGTCGCCTTTGGCCTGCGCATGCAGAAAGTCGGTGCGGACGATAGCGAAAAGCGTGTCGCCGAGATTCTACGGATGGTCGAACTGCACGACTTCGCCAAGCGCTATCCGCATCAACTGTCCGGTGGCCAGTGTCAACGGGTGGCCCTCGCCCGCTCGCTGGTCACCCGCCCGCGCCTGCTGCTGCTCGATGAGCCGCTGTCAGCGCTGGATGCGCGGATACGCAAACACTTGCGCGAGCAAATCCGCGCCATCCAGCGAGAACTGAGCCTGACCACTATTTTCGTGACCCACGATCAGGAAGAAGCGCTGACCCTGTCAGACCGTATTTTCCTGATGAATCAGGGCCGGATCGTGCAGAGTGGCGATGCAGAAACCCTCTACACCGCGCCAGTAGACGTGTTTGCCGCCGGCTTCATCGGCAATTACAACTTGCTGGACGCCGACGACGCCACGCGCCTGATGCAACGTCCGATCGCCAGCCGCGTGGCCATTCGCCCCGAATCGATCCAATTGAGCCTGACGGGCGAACTGGAAGGCGAAGTCCGCAGTCACAGTCTGCTCGGCAACGTCATCCGTTACCGCATACAGGCTCGCGGTGTAGACCTGGTGGTCGACGTCCTGAACCGCAGCGCCGATGATCTGCACCCGGATGGCCGACGCGTGACGCTGAACATCGAGCCGTCAGCGTTGTGCGCACTGGAGTGATGCCGGGCTTTAACGTGCCGTTCGAAGCCAGAAGCCGACGGCCGATTTGATCAATATTTAGGAGAAGCACATGCCCCTGGCCATTTTTGACCTCGACGAAACCCTGATCGGTGGCGACTGCGCCACGCTCTGGAGCGAACAGATGGGTCGCCTGGGCTGGGTCGACCCGACGTCCTTCATGCAGCGCAACGACGAGCTGATGGCCGCCTACAGCGCGGGCGAACTGGCGATGGAAGATTTCATGGCATTCAGTCTGGAACCTATGGCTGGCCGCACGCCTGAAGAAATCGATCATCTGGTCGGGCCGTGGGTCGAGGATGTGATCGAGCCGATCATCTACAGCGACGCCTGTCAATGCATCGCCCAGCATCGCGCCAGGGGGGACCGGATTCTGGTGATCTCGGCGTCAGGGGTGCATCTGGTCAAACCGATTGCCGAACGCCTGGGCATTGATGAGGTGTTGGGTATCGAGCTGGACGTGCAGCATGGCGTGTACAGCGGTGCCACGGTCGGCGTGCTGACCTACCGGGAAGGCAAGATCACGCGCCTGATGGAGTGGCTGGATGCCGAAGGGGAAAACCTTGAGGGCGCAAGCTTTTACTCCGACTCGCGCAATGACCTGCCTCTGCTGCTCAAGGTTGACCACCCTCACGTGGTCAACCCCGACGCCGTGCTACTGGAGCATGCGCAGCAAGCGGGCTGGCCGGTGCATCACTGGAACTGAACCCGGCAGCAGCACCGCCCCGTTACACCAGACTTTCGTCAATCACCAGCACGATCTTGCCGGACACGTTATTGGTCGCCAGCTCTTCGAACGCCGCTTCGGCATCCTTGATCGCAAAGGATTTTGCCAGTTGCGGCTTGAGGCGGCCTTCGGTGAACAGCGGCCAGACGTGCTGCCCCAGATCGCGGATCAGATCGGCCTTGAACGTTTCGTCACGACTGCGCAACGTCGAACCCATCAACTGGATGCGCTTGCCCAGCACATGCGCAAGGTCCACCTGCGCCTCGCGCCCGCTCATGACGCCGATCAACACCCAGCGGCCGTCCAGGGCCAAGAGTTTGACATTGAGTTCGGCGTAGCTGGCGCCGACCGGATCGAGAATGACGTTGAACGGTGCAAAGTCGTTCAGGCCTTCCAGACTCTCGCTGCGCACAACCCCGCCCTGCGCACCCAGTTCGACACAATAAGCCAGACGCTCGGTCGAACCGACACTGACCCAGACCGGATTGCCGAACGCCTTGCAAAGCTGAATACCGGCTGAACCAACCCCACTTGCGCCCGCGTGCAACAACACTTTTTCACCGGGCTGCAAACCGGCCAGTTGAAACAGGTTCAGCCAGGCGGTGGCGTACACCTCCGGAATGGCCGCAGCCTCGTGCAGCGACAACCCTTCAGGCACCGGCAACACATGCCGCGCATCGACCACCACTTCTTCGGCCATTGCCCCGCCTGCCAACAGCGCGCAGACGCGGTCTCCAACCTGCCAGGACGTTCCCGCACCGACTTCGGCGATCACACCCGAGCACTCCAGACCCAGTGTTTCGGTCACGCCTGGCGGCGGCGGATATTTCCCGGCGCGCTGTAACAAATCGGCGCGATTCAAACCTGCCGCCGCCACTTTGATACGTACTTGTCCCACATCGAGGGCCGGACTTGACTCCTCGACCCATTCCACATGACCTTCAACGCCTTGCAATGCCTTCACAGTGCCTCCATAGTGAGTCCAGACTGAGCCCGCGGCTGTTTGCCCGGGCTTTTGCATTATGCGGCCGGGTCCAAGGGAACCGGCGACCTCACAGACGGCCTAATATGCGTTATCAATTGTCCTCGCGTCGAATCAGCATGAAGCAACTATTTCCCAGCACTGCCCTCGCACTGTTTGTCGGCCTTAGCGTTTTGCCGATGTCAGCCAGCACATTTGCCGCCAATAGCTGGGATAATCTTCAGCCTGACCGCGACGAAGTGATTGCCAGTCTCAACGTGGTTGAGCTGCTCAAGCGACATCACTACAGCAAGCCGCCCCTGGACGACAAGCGTTCAGCGATTATTTATCAGAGCTACATCAAGCAACTGGACCCCTCGCGCAGCTATTTCATGGCCAGCGACATTGCCGAGTTCGACAAGTGGCAGTTCCAGTTCGATGACTTCCTGAAAAGCGGCGACCTGAACCCTGGCTTCACGATCTACAAGCGTTATCTGGACCGCATCAAGGCGCGTCTGGACTTCGCCCTGGCAGAACTGGGCAAAGGCGTCGACAAGCTCGACTTCACGACCAAGGAAACCCTGCTGGTGGACCGCAAGGACGCCGCGTGGCCTAAAGATACCGCCGAGCTGGATGAACTGTGGCGCAAGCGTATCAAGGACGAAGTCCTGCGCCTGAAGATCGCCGGCAAAGACCCGGCGAAGATTCAGGAAACCCTGACCAAGCGCTACAAGAATCAGCAGGCTCGTCTGAACCAGACCCGCGCCGAAGATATCTTCCAGGCTTACATCAACACCTTTGCCATGTCTTACGATCCGCACACCAACTACCTGTCGCCTGACAGCGCGGAAAACTTCGACATCAACATGAGCCTGTCGCTGGAAGGCATCGGCGCCGTGTTGCAGAGCGATAACGACAACGTGAAGATCGTGCGCCTGGTGCCGGCCGGTCCGGCGGCCAAGACCAAGCAGGTCGCGCCCGCTGACAAGATCGTTGCCGTGGCGCAGGGCGACAAGGAAATGGTCGACGTGATCGGCTGGCGTCTGGACGAAGTGGTCAAGCTGATCCGCGGTCCGAAAGGCTCCGTGGTGCGTCTGGAGATCATCCCGGCCAGCAACGCACCGAACGACCAGACCAGCAAGATCGTCTCCATCACCCGTGAAGCGGTGAAACTTGAAGAACAGGCGGCCAAGAAGTCGATCCTGCACCTCAAGCAGGACGGCAAGGATTACAAGCTTGGCGTCATCGACATTCCGGCGTTTTATCTGGACTTCAAGGCCTACCGTGCTGGCGATCCGGAATACAAGAGCACGACCCGTGACGTGAAGAAACTGCTCACTGAACTGCAGGCCGAGAAGGTCGACGGCGTGGTGCTGGACCTTCGCAACAACGGCGGCGGTTCGCTCCAGGAAGCCACCGAGCTGACCAGCCTGTTTATCGACAAAGGCCCGACCGTGCTGGTGCGTAACGCAGACGGCAAGGTCGACGTGCTGGAAGACGAAGCCAAAGGTGCCTTCTACAAAGGCCCGATGGCGCTGCTGGTCAACCGCCTGTCCGCTTCGGCGTCAGAGATTTTTGCCGGCGCCATGCAGGACTATCACCGCGCGCTGGTCATCGGTGGCCAGACCTTCGGCAAAGGCACCGTGCAGACCATTCAGCCGCTTAATCATGGCGAGCTGAAGCTGACCTTGGCGAAGTTCTACCGCGTCTCCGGTCAGAGCACGCAGCATCAGGGCGTCGTGCCGGACATCACTTATCCGTCGCTGATCGACACCAAGGAAATCGGCGAGAGCGCGCTGCCCGAAGCCATGCCATGGGACAGCATCAAACCGGCGATCAAGCCCGCCATCGATCCGTTCAAGCCGTTCCTTGCCCAGTTGCAGGCCCGTCATGAAGCACGCTCGGCCAAAGACGCCGAGTTTGTGTTCATTGAAGATCGCCTTGCACTGGCCAAGAAGCTGATGAACGAAAAGACGGTCAGCCTCAATGAAGCCGACCGTCGCGCTGAACACGCCTCCATCGAAAGCAAGCAGCTCGCACTGGAAAACACACGCCGCAAGGCCAAGGGTGAAGAGCCGCTCAAAGAGCTGAAAAAGGAAGATGAAGACGCACTGCCCGTCGAAGACGAGAAGACCAAACCCGAGGACGACGCCTACCTGGCCGAGACCGGGCGCATCCTGATCGACTATCTGGGACTGAGTGCTGCGGTGGCGAAAAAGTAAGACCGACTCGTTGATGGCTATTTAGTTTCAACGTCATCAAACAGTCATGAAGCTGTCGTGAAATACGGGGCTGAACGTGCAAGCGTTCAGCCCTTTTCATTGCTCCCTCTTTTATGACCCCTCGAGACGACCATGACCGTAACCGAACAGTTGAGCGCACTGAGTTCCATTCTGGCTCGTGGTGATTTGCACAGCTTGTTCCAACCCATCATTTCGCTGTCCGAGCGTCGAATCCTGGGTTATGAGGCCCTCACGCGAGGCCCTTCCAACAGCCCGCTGCACTCCCCGCTCAACCTGTTTGCCATTGCCCGTCAGGCCGGCCGTCTGAGCGAGCTGGAGCTGAGTTGTAGAGACAGCGCATGCCGCCGCTTCAGTCAGCAAAAATTGCCAGGCAAGCTGTTCCTGAACGTCTCGCCTGAATCGCTGCTTGAAACATCGCACCCGCCTGGTCGCACCCTGGAAATGCTGCGCCGCTATCAGATCGCCCCCAAGGACGTTGTCATCGAGCTGACCGAGCAAATGCCGACCGATGATTTCAATTTGCTGTACAACGCGCTGCACCATTACCGCGACATGGGCTTCTCCATTGCGCTGGACGATCTCGGCGCCGGCTATTCCAGCTTGCGACTGTGGTCGGAGCTGCGGCCTGACTATGTAAAGATCGATCGGCATTTCATCGACGGCATTCATCAGGATGCGGTAAAACGCGAGTTTGTCGGCTCCATGCTGCAAATGGCCAAAGCCTCCAGAGCGACGGTGATTGCCGAAGGGATCGAACTGCCGGAAGAGCTGGCGATACTCAAGGACATGGGCGTGGATCTGGTGCAAGGCTATCTGCTGGCCCGCCCCCAGGAGCGCCCGCCTCGCGATACCCGCGCCATGCTGCCCAAGGCAGAGACCGCCATCGCCCCCCTGAACGAAGAGGCGGCAGATCTTTCGGCCCTGCTGAACCCGCAACCATCAGTGAGCCAAGGCACCCCCACGGCTGAAGTGCTTGAAGCATTCCGCAGGCAGGCCAACCTCAATTCGTTGGCAGTGCTGGATGACGACGCCAGACCTTGTGGCATCGTGCATCGGCACTCCTTGTCCGAGGCCCTGCTCAAGCCGTTCGGCACCGAACTGTTTGCCCGCAAGCCGATCAGCCGCCTGATGAGCGATGATTTCCTGGCGGTGGAAGTCAGCCAGTCGTTGCAGCAAGTCAGCCGGCTGCTGACGAGCCGTGCCAGGCAGCGCATTGAAGAAGACTTCATCATTACGCTCAACGGCACCTACCTGGGGCTGGGCCGGGTGATCGACGTGTTGAAACTGATTACCGAGATGAAGATCCAGCAGGCCCGCTATGCCAACCCGCTGACCCTGCTGCCCGGAAACGTCCCGATTCAGCAATGCCTGACCCGCCTGTTGCAACAGGGCCGCGAATCGATGATCTGCTACGTCGACATCGACAGCTTCAAACCCTTCAATGACATTTACGGCTATGCCCGTGGCGACGAAGTGCTGCTCTGCCTGGCGCAGTGCCTGAACGACCGCATTGACCCGAGCCGCGATTTTGTCGGGCACATCGGCGGAGACGATTTTCTGATGGTGCTGGGGTTTGACGACTGGGAACGGCGGCTGAAAAGCCTGCTGGACGACTTTCAGAATCAATGCCGTCGCTTCTACCGCGCCGAACACCTGGAAGCGGGCTGCTTTGTCGCCCTCAATCGTCAAGGGCAGCGTCAGGAGTTTCCTCTGCTGTCACTGTCGATTGGCGTGGTACACCTGCATGAAGAGAGCTGCGCCCACGTCGACGCCAGCCAACTGGCAGACCTGGCCTCACAAGCCAAACACTTCGCCAAAGACATCGCGGGCGCGAGCATCCATGTGATCGACTCGACGCGGATGGACTTGCTGCTGCGGGCGTGAGGGCAGATCAGGTTGACTTGAAGCCGCCTACTGCTCTTCCACTTCCGGGTAGCGGTGTTCGAACACCCGCACCACTTCCGATGCGTGCCAGGACGCCGCCGCGACACCGTCTGAGGGGCCGGAAAAGCGTCCCAGGCGTTCGGCGCATTCAAAAAAGCCGGGACGCGGCAGACGGCTTGCTCCCTGGCTGATCACCAGCGAACTGCGCAGAGGCTGTTCGGCTCGGGCGTCCATTGCAGCCAGGTGTTCAAGGGCCGCAGTCAGGGTCTGCATGGCAGGGCTGGGCAGTTGCAAGCGTTCCAGCAATGCGCGATAGGTCAGCAGATGACGCTGGCGGCGTGCGTGATCGAGCTCACTTAACAGCCCGTCCCAGTGCTGACGGCTGATGCGCACGCTCATGACTCACCTTTCCAGCCGGGCACCCCGAGTTCCCAGGCAAGGCTGCGCTTGATAGCGGCATCCGGCTCACGGACACCCTTTTCGATCAAATCCAGATAAGACGGGCTGATACCGACGGAACGCGCCAGGCTGGCGCCTTCAAGACCTTTGGCCTCGCGCAATGCACCCAACTGGTCAAAACCGGGGAGTTCACTTGAGTCTGTCTCGACGCGAGACGCGGCCGCCAGCGGATCCGCTTTGCTGATCAGGCCTGCCGCCTTGAGAAGCGCTTGGTACTGAGCCCACGGAAGCACCGCGTACTCCGGCTCGCCATCACGAGATATCACTTGAAGGTCCATAGACTCCCCTTGTACGACAAGACTGCATACTGAACAGACTGACTCAGATGCTGACATCTTAACAGTGGAACACTATGTCCTGTGTTCAATCCATGAGACTCACACCTTGCGCTCTTTCTCCAGAAGCGCCTGAGTCTTGGGCAGTTGCTCGACGACGATCAGTTTTTCAGGAGACTGCTGCGCTCGCCAGGCACGAAATGCATCCAGCTCATCGCTCAAATGCTTCGTGACCCAGGCCAGCACGGCGATGTCATCCAGCATACCGAGGCCCGGAATCCAGTCAGGTATCGCGTCCAGAGGGCTGAGGAAGTACATCAAGCCTGCGACGATGGACAGAATCGCCTTGGGGCTGATGCTGCGGTATTCACCACGCCAGTAGGCCAGACACAACGCCTGAAGCAGACGCAGGTCTTCCTTGAGCTTGCCCAGGCGGTTACCTTCGCTGTTGCCCTTGCGCGCCACGGCAAACAACAACCCCGGCAGCCGCCCGGCGGCCAGCAGGCGGCGAGCGCCGGGCAGATAACGGATCAGATTCCACGGTGCTTTCATACCCACTCCCGTTCAGCAAAATATGTCTGGGCAGACCACGGCTCATATGAATCTGCCTGCCTGGTGCCAAGGTTATCCACAATTATTGTGGATAACCTTGTGAACAGCCGCTTTTTTCACGCCTGAACCCCCCGTTAGCGGGGGGCCACGGTTAAATCGGGCGTTTTTTACTCACAAAAAATTCGCAAAGCCTGTTGCCTGACCTCCCGGCTGGATCGACTTTTTTGATCCTGTCGGACTGTCTAACACTGTTCGCGCCTATAACCATGATAGTGGGACTGCCCGGAAGGCCAAGCGTTCGGGAAATAAGCCAGACAAAAAAACGCCCTGTCGAGACAGGGCGTTTTTCGTAGCCAGGTGTTGCGTTACTTCTTGGCCGGAGCCGAAGCCGCTGGAGCTGATTCTTCTTCATCAGCATCAGGCGCCTGTGCAGCCGCCGGATCCTTGATGCCGAGCAATTCCAGATCGAAAACCAGTACCGAGTTGGCCGGGATTGCCGGGCTCGGGCTCTGGGCACCGTAAGCCAGATCACTCGGGATGAAGAGTTTGACCTTCTCGCCGACGTGCATCAGTTGCAGGCCTTCAACCCAACCCGGGATCACGCCGCCCACTGGCAGGTCAATCGGGCTGCCGCGATCAACAGAGCTGTCGAAGACCTTGCCGTCAATCAGCTTGCCTTCGTAGTGAACAGTCACAACATCAGTCGGTTTTGGCTGTGGGCCATCGCCTTTCTTGATGATCTGATACTGAAGACCGGAGGCCGTGGTCACCACGCCATCCTTCTTGCCGTTTTCTTCGAGGAACTTCTTGCCGGCTGCCGACGCTTCTTCGCTCATCTTGGCCAGACGCTCTTCAGAACGCTTCTGCAGTGCAGAGAAGGCTTCAACCAGCTCTTCGTCTTTGAGCTTCTGGTCTTTCTTGCCGACAGCGTCTTCGATACCCAGAGCCACAGCCTTGGAGTCCAGATCGTCCATACCTTCCTGAGCCAGGCTTTTGCCCATGTTCAGACCGATGCCATAGGACGCTTTTTGTGCTGGGGTTTTCAGCTCTACGGTGCTGGCCTGCTTATCACAACCTGCGAGTACCAGACCGACCAGGGCAATCGCCGCTGCCAACCGATGCTGTTTCATGCTAATTCCTTGTTCATGCGCCAAAAGGGCAAACGAGTAAAGCCGCGAGCTTATCAGGCCGCCGCGATCAATGGCTACCGGCATGAGAGGGAGAAAAAGCCGATAAGTTCAGGTATCCAAAGGTTTTCCCGGATCGACACTGCATTGTTCAGTTGCAGTTCAGTTTTGGAATCATCGGTGTAACGCGCCATTTTGATGCGAACGCTTCAAGGCACCGGAGTGATCGTCCCGGCATCGGGCCAGCTTTCACTTGTCTGCAGCACGCGAAGCTGACCGGCCCGCGCAACAAGACGAATGAATTCGTTTGCGCTGATCGTGCCGGCAACGCGTTGCGCCTGGATCGACTCGGCCCCTGAATACACCCGCGATACGCTTCGCAATAGCTGGTTTTCCTGAGCGGAGCGGCTGGGGGTGTAACAGAGCAATGCGCCATCAGCCGACGAGAAATAAACCGCCGACATCTCAAACCCGTAGCGAATCGGCAAACCCTTGGGTGGCTGTGCAGGCTTGTGTCGATAACTGAACATACGATGCAGGTCGTCAGGATCGAAAAACGGGCGCGGCGTCTCATGCCCGCCTTCGCCGGGCAGATTGGCAGGCGAAAAATACATCCCGTCGATTCGGTAACCGCTCGGCAAAGGGGGTCGGTAATAGGCATCCGGATGAAAAAGCGAACACGGCGCATAGGCCGGATAGCCGTCCTCCAGAATCGGCTCGTCGATCCGGTAGGTCCGTGTGGCTGGGTTGAACAGCACACCCCCTATGATCGGAGAGTGAACGCGCGCGCCCAGCCGACCGTGGGCGTAACGGGCGGCCGCGTCGGCACTGGCAAAGTCGGGGCTGAGGCTCAGCGCTTTGGGTGGCCATATAGCCTCGCAAACAGCGATGGGCCGGGGCGCCGCAACGTCAGGAGCGGCCTGATCAGGGTACGGTCGCCAATCGCCAGACACTTTACCGACCTTGCCCCAAAGGCGACTGGGCACCACGACTTCCAGATTGCCGGCGACCGCCAGTAGACGAACCACATCACTGGGCATGAGCGTGAGGTTCTGCAACGCCCTGTGAACCTGGCTGAGTGTGCTGACGTGGGGCATGCTGACCGGGCCTGCCACACGCTCGAACAGTTTTGCCTCGGCGGCAGAATGAGACAGGGTGTATTTGATCAGCGAACCGTCAGGCCCTGAGAGGTAAGTCGCCGGGCACACTTCCTGATCAGCGATCACCGCATAAATGTCGCCCGCCGAAAAACTGTTCGGGTAGGTGACCTTTTCACTTTCCGGCCATTCGTGCAGCCCGGCCTGGAGTGAGGGGTGAGAATGGTAGATTGCATAGTCGTCATGCCCCTCAGGATAGAGCACGTAGCCTTCCTGCTCATTGCGCGGGAACACTTCGTTGGGGTCAAAGCTGAACTGACTGCCGTTCATGGGCTCGGTGGCGACGTACTTGCCGTCCTCACGAACCAGAATGAAGCCGCCGTATTCACGATCACGTCGGTTGCCTATCCGCTCATGTACGTAACGCGCCGCCTCGTCAGGGTGATCGAACGGTGCGCTGAGGGCTGGCATGCCGGGATAAGAACGATGATCGACAGAACGTTTGCTGCGTATTTTTCTAAGGTGCATCCGAAGGCTCCTTGAAAGCCTGACTGATTGAGTCATGAGCTTAAGGAAGCCGGAGGCATCAGGTGACATAGAGGGATATGACACGACCGAAAGTTGCAGGAAGGCGCATCGACATGAAATTAAAGATAATTTTTAACCGATCCTGAATGTGATTCGATTCCCGGAACGGGCGAGTCTGCCCATCCCCTGTGTCGAGTATCGCGACAGACGATCAGGGCTCACGCTGTGTGTCGCGTTCAGGAACGCTCTATGCCATCAACCCATCGTTTTCGCCGCGAGCGCTCGACGGTCCACCGACTCGCGGGTTACGCAGCGATTGCTGCGGCTGTCATGTTGCCAGTCAGCGCTGCCTACGCCGCCAAACCGCCCATCGTGGTGACAGAGGGCATCAAGGCATTCAGGCTGTGTACGGGGCCTGACAATCTGTCGCACGTCATTGAAGGCTCTATTGATCAGAAGGCGATAACCGACGTCAGCGCCCTGCACTTCAAGGAAACCCCGGCGCACTCGAAGTACGACTGGCATGCCGCGCCTGAAGAGCAATACGTGATCACCCTTTCAGGCACACTCGAATTTTCCACCACCGGTGGCGAGAATTTCGTGCTGCACCCGGGGGAAGTACTGCTCGCACAGGACACTACCGGCCCCGGCCACCGCTGGAAGCTGATAGACGACCAGCCGTGGCGACGTGCCTACGTCATCACCAAGCCAGGCGACAAAAGCGCATTCGTGCCGAAGGCAGGAGCGCCCGCGAAAGGCTGCTGATGCGCTGACCGGGCATGACACCGATCAGACGCCGGAATGGACCTGTTCGGAAATTTCAATCAGGTTCAGGTCAGGGTCACGCACATAGACCGAGCGAATCGGCCCGGTCGCCCCCGTACGCTCAACCGGCCCTTCGACAATCGGCCACCCCTGCTCGTCCAGGTGCTCGATCACCTGCTCGAGCGGAATGCTGGCGATGAAACACAGGTCCAACGCGCCCGGTACAGGCAGATGGGCCTTGGGCTCGAATTCTTTGCCGCGCTCATGCACGTTGATTTTCTGGTTGCCGAAGCGGAATGCCAGACGGCCCTGACGAAAACGTTCAGGGGTCATGCCCATCACGCGTACGTAAAAATCCTTGCAGGCATCAACGTCGGTGGTGGTCAGTACCAGATGGTCCAGATGATCAATCACGGGATCAGCTCCGTTTCGAAGAGAGTTCTGTTTACGTCAGTGGCTAAGTTCTGGATCAGATAATGCCCAGTCGACGCCATTCTGCGCGAGTGGCAGCGTCGATTCCATGCGCTTCCAGCACCGAATCGGTGTGCTGACCCAGCGTCGGTGCCGGTGTCCGAACCTGTCCCGGCGTGTCCAGCAGCTTGGGCACAATGCCGGGCACGGTAACCGGGGTGCCATCCTCCAGCGCGCTTTGCAGCAACATTTCACGCGCCTGGTAATGCGGGTCGCTGGCGATGTCCGCAGCGTCGTAGATCTTCCCCGCCGGGATACGCGCCTCGGTGAGCGCCGCCAGCACGTCATCCAGCGAGCGCTCGGCGGTCCAGGTCGAGATGGCCGCATCAATGCGCGCCACGTGCCTGACCCGACCATCGTTGTGCTCGAGTTCAGGATCGCTGGCCAGGTCCATGCGACCGATTTTCTCCATCAACCGACGGTAGATACTGTCACCATTACCTGCAATCAACGCGTACTTGCCGTCATTGCAGCGGTAAGCATTGGTCGGCGCGATGCCCGGCAGGCTGCTGCCAGCCGGCTCACGGACCGTATTGAACACCGAATATTCGGGAATCAGGCTTTCCATCATGTTGAACACCGATTCATACAGCGCCACGTCAATCTGCTGACCGCTTCCGCCATTCTGCTCGCGATGACGCAGGGCCAGCAGAATGCCGATAACGCCATGCAACGCCGAGAGCGAATCACCGATCGACACCCCGACACGCACTGGCGTACGCCCGACCTCACCCGACAAATGACGCAAACCGCCCATTGCCTCGCCGATCACGCCAAAACCCGGCCGGTCACGATAAGGGCCGGTCTGCCCGTAGCCGGAAACCCGGAGCATGATCAGCTTCGGGTTGAGCGCATGCAGTGTTTCCCAGCTCAACCCCCAGCCCTCAAGCGTGCCGGGGCGGAAGTTCTCGACCAGTACATCGGCGTCACGGATGAGTCGGCGGGCCATCTCCTGCGCCTCGGGTTGACGCAGATCGAGCGTCACCGACTGCTTGTTGCGCGACTGCACCGCCCACCACACCGAGGTGCCGTTGTGCAGTAAACGCCATTTGCGCAACGGATCACCGGTCAGCGGCGGCTCGACCTTGATGACCTCGGCACCGAACTCGGCCAGGATCTTCGCCGCAAAAGGCCCGGCGATGAGCTGCCCCAGCTCTACTACTTTGATGCCTTGCAGAGGTAGGTTCATGACACGTCCGTTCTTGTGAGGGAATGGAGGAATGATCTGCGCAAATTGAGAAGATGGAAAGCCGGAGGTTTGGCCCCCTACAAAAGGGTCAGTTCAGAGACGATCCCTATCAAAACGCCAATATTACGGGCGACCACTTAGTTCCAGCTTGCCATCACAGCTCAGCATTGTCAGATAACGCTCCCCGTTTAGGTCAAACGGGACCATCCACCAGTTCGTATGCTCGTCATATCGGGGAGCTCCGGCATAAGTAAATCTGTTTACGTCTGCCGAGCGATCATGAGCACTCAAATACCGGTTGATCGACTCGGAAAAAAACGCCTCGCCTCTATCCGGGCAGGGCTCCAGATCGGATTCGCTACAACCACCCAACAGGACAAAAACAAAAAAGATACACAATGGCATTAATTTGCCACCCGATACGAACATTACTTTCTCCCGGAGAAAACAACCGGCTGGGTGCCGATAATATTGATGGTGTAGTCAACGTGCCCAAAGGTATTCCCCAAATCATGCAAAAACGTAGTCAACGTCTCTTGCCAGTATGAGCGATTACTCTTATCAGCATCATAGATATCTTTATTGAGCGTATAGTGCCCGGTAAACGTGTACGTATTATCCGCATGAATGACTAAATCCCCAATAATATTACCATTCACACGCCCAAACACACCAGCGACCGGCAAATTGATCGGCGCTTTACTGAACGTATTGTAGCTAAACGGAGAGTTGATAGCGTAACGGCCCGGAACTGTCATAGGGTTGTCGGCGCTTGATAGGCCACCGCCAGGTGAATGGGCATAAATTACGGCACTCGGTAACGCTATAGGCATTCTTTCTCCAATAATTAAAACGGGTACTTTGATGCACCCTGATGTTCCGGTGTTCATGGCGCCAACGCTCACTGGCGTTTTCTGAGAGACTCGAAAGCCTTCTATGCAAGACTAAAACTCGACAGAAATCACAAAACAAAGTGACCACCCAGCTCTGCTCTTTTTTTCTAAGATTATTAAAAATCCCGCAGCGAGAACATATGACTTGTACACCGCACAGCTTGCCAACACGAACAAGCAAACGCTGATACACACTACAACGAAAATCGTTTAGCCTTCAAACACACTCACAACTTAAGATTAAACGATTTAGTTATTTCTTGAAACCGCTGGAACATCTACAACTACCAGCCCATGTATTTCTGTCCGCTGTGCCATAGGGTGGAAGCCTCGCATAAAGCGAGGCTCACTCAATCAATTGCTGCACGCCAACTGAAAACTCATCGAAGAATCACCCGAAGCACCGCGTTTGCCAACCATGAGCCCCAACACATTGACCCCTTCTGCTGTAGCGGCCCCGCCCAACTTAGCGTGGCCGTAGAACAGACGCTCATGATCGCTGGTATCAATGGACGATACGGAGCAGAAACCAGGAGACTTTTTAAACTGACCTTCCTTGAAGAGAATCTTATAAGTTGCAAAGTAATCTTTCTGAGTACTATAACTTACAGACTTGATCCACGGGGACGACTGAGCAATGACATTGCCGTACGGGTCGATAGTCGCGGTGTGCAGCGCAGGATTGGCCAAAGCGCTGACAGACAGGGTCAATGCGGTGATACCCGCCAACAAGGTTAAACGATTTTTCATATACATTCCTTCACCCAATACAGCATCATGTCGCCAGTATTTGGCAACTTTTTGAGTTTGTGGAATTTGATTTAGCAGCCCAATGGCCTGATGTATCAAACTAACCAACTCAGCTAATACCAGCAAAGAGAAAATATCAAGAGCTAAACAGGCTATATCAACGAACAACTGTGCAACTTCAATAAATAAGGAAATAACTTACATCAAGAAAGAAAGAGCCTTACATGATTGAGGGGTAAAGCGTGAGGTCATGCAAATCGAGGGCGAGCAGAGATTTTCTGGACGACAGAAAGCAGAAAGCCCGCACAAGGCGGGCTTTCTGTTTGCTTCAAGGAGTTCAAGGGCCTTGAAGCTGAATATGGCGCAGCGGACGGGACTCGAACCCGCGACCCCCGGCGTGACAGGCCGGTATTCTAACCGACTGAACTACCGCTGCGCCTAACACTACAAGTGAGTTTGGTGGGTGATGACGGGATCGAACCGCCGACCCGCTGCTTGTAAGGCAGCTGCTCTCCCAGCTGAGCTAATCACCCTTCACTCTCGGTGTGGCGCGCATTCTACGGAGCGATCTGTGCTCTGGCAAGCGATTTTTTAAATAATTTTTATAATCCTTCCAAAGGCTTACAAACGCACGGTGCAGGGTTGGCCGCAGCGGCTGAGGAGCGAATAATGCCCGCCTTTGTATAGAAAGAGAGATTCGCCTCATGTGGTTCAAAAACCTGCTTGTCTATCGCCTGACCCAGGACGTGCCTTTTGATGCCGAAGCGCTGGAGACAGCACTGGCGACCAAACCGGCTCGTGCCTGTGCCAGCCAGGAGTTGACCACCTATGGTTTCGTCGCTCCTTTCGGCAAGGGCGAAGACGCTCCATTGGTACACATCAGCCAGGACTTCATGCTGATCGCCGCACGCAAGGAAGAACGCATTCTGCCGGGCAGCGTCGTACGCGACGCGCTCAAGGAAAAGGTCGACGAGATCGAAGCCGAGCAGATGCGCAAGGTCTACAAAAAGGAACGCGATCAACTCAAGGATGAAATCATCCAGGCCTTCCTGCCTCGCGCCTTTATCCGCCGCTCCGCCACCTTTGCCGCCATTGCGCCGAAACAGGGCCTGATTCTGGTCAACGCATCCAGCCCGAAACGCGCGGAAGACTTGCTGTCGACCCTGCGTGAAGTGATCGGCTCACTGCCGGTGCGCCCGCTGACGGTCAAGGTTTCGCCAAGCGCAACCATGACCGACTGGGTCAAGACCCAGAAAGCGGCCGACAACTTCTTCGTGCTGGACGAATGCGAACTGCGCGACACTCACGAAGATGGCGGCATCGTGCGTTGCAAGCGTCAGGACCTGACCAGCGACGAAATCCAGTTGCACCTGAACACCGGCAAAGTCGTCACCCAGCTGTCGCTGGCCTGGCAGGACAAGCTGTCGTTCGTGCTGGACGACAAGCTGGTGGTCAAGCGTCTGAAGTTCGAAGACCTGCTGCAGGATCAGGCCGAACAGGACGGTGGTGACGAGGCACTGGGCCAGCTCGATGCCAGCTTCACCCTGATGATGCTGACCTTCGGCGAGTTTCTGCCGGAGCTGTTCGAGGCACTGGGCGGCGAAGAAATCCCGCAAGGGATCTGATACCCGCTCGCGGCTGCTTCAAACACTGATGCCTGAAACACCGCGCCGTCTTGTCAGACGGCGCATTTATTTCACACCGCTTATTCAAACAGGAAGGAACGGGCCATGCGTGCGTTGGCAGCCTTGAGTCGGTTTGTCGGTAATACCTTTGCTTACTGGGTGCTGCTGTTCGCCATCCTGGCGTTTTTGTTCCCGCAGGCCTTTATCGGTCTGAAAAGCTGGATCGTGCCACTGCTGGGGCTGGTCATGTTCGGCATGGGCCTGACGCTGAAGCTGGAAGACTTCTCTGAGGTTGCGCGCAACCCTTGGCGCGTGGCGTTAGGTGTGGTCGCGCATTTTGTGATCATGCCCGGCATGGCGTGGTTGCTGTGCCAGGTGTTTCAGCTTCCGCCAGAGATCGCGGTCGGTGTGATTCTGGTCGGTTGCTGCCCGAGCGGCACGTCATCCAATGTCATGGCCTGGCTGGCCAAGGGCGATCTGGCACTGGCCGTGGCGATTGCCGCAGTCACCACCCTGCTCGCCCCGCTGCTGACCCCGACCTTGATCTGGCTGCTGGCGTCTGCCTGGCTGCCGGTGTCCTTTCTGGATATGTTCTGGTCGATCCTGCAACTGGTCATGCTGCCGATCGTGCTCGGCGTGGTTGCACAGCGCGTGCTGGGGGCGCGGGTCCGCTACGCCGTGGACGTGTTGCCGCTGGTTTCGGTGGTGAGCATCGTGATGATCGTTTGCGCGGTTGTCGCGGCCAGTCAGGCGAAAATCGCCGAGTCGGGCCTGTTGATCATGGCGGTGGTGATCCTGCACAACTCGTTCGGTTTTCTGCTGGGTTATTTCACCGGCAAGGTCTTCAAGCTGCCATTGCCGCAACGCAAGTCGCTGGCACTGGAAGTGGGTATGCAGAACTCCGGGCTGGGTGCCGCGCTGGCCAGTGCTCACTTTTCGCCGCTGGCGGCGGTGCCCAGTGCGCTGTTCAGTGTCTGGCACAATATTTCCGGGGCATTGCTGTCGACGTATTTCAGGAAGATGCCGGAGGAGGAAGAACGCAAGTTTGATCGCTGATGCACGTGCAGTACTTCTTGGGCGGCATGCTCACGCAGGACGTGACGCTCTGCGTCACACAGCGGTTCTGTGATGTCAGTTGGATATGTTTACGGCTCAAGGCACCTTTTCGCCCCTCGGCGACCTACTTTGATGGGGCCAAAGTAGGCAAAGCCCCTGGCTCCGTTTCCGGCCCGACTTCGTCGGGTTCCTTCGCCCTGCCACTGATCCGGGGGTCGCCGCAACGGGCCATCCTTGGCCCGGTGCGGCTAACTCGGCATCCTTGCCGAGTTACCCCCGGATCAGCGTCAGGGCTCAGCCGTCACTGACGTCGCACTCTGCGTCGTCAGTGCCGTCGTGTTCGAAGAGCGCTCTATGGCAGTGGTTGAAGACCAGGCATGACATTGTGCCGCGCGGCCCTCTTATTGCACCGCCCCTCTCAGTGCCTTCACCTCTTCACGGACGTCCACGGGTGTTGCCACATCAGGAGGAATCGGCGAGCCGGCGATCAGTACCACGCGGGACCACAGGCGGCGGAACAGGGTTTTGCCGGGATCACGGCTGAAGAAGCTGCCCCACAATCCTTGCAGCGCCATCGGGATCACCGGTACCGGGGTTTCCTGGATGATACGGCTCATGCCACTTTTGAAGCCGTTGATTTCGCCATCGGTGGTCAGCTTGCCTTCCGGGAAGATGCACACCAGTTCGCCCTCGGCAAGGTATTGAGCGATGCGCTTGAACGATTGCTCGTAGATGGCCATGTCTTCGTTGCGCCCGGCAATCGGGATGGTTCCAGCGGTGCGGAAGATGAAGTTCAGCACCGGCAGCTGGTAGATCTTGTAATACATGACAAACCGGATCGGTCGGCGCACCGCACCGGCAATCAGCAGCGCATCGACAAACGACACATGATTGCAGACCAGCAAGGCCGCGCCTTCATCGGGAATCCGGTTAAGGTTCCGGTGTTCGACGCGGTACATGGAATGGCCGAGCAGCCAGATCATGAAGCGCATGGTGAACTCGGGGACGATCTTGAAGATGTAGATGTTGACGGCAATGTTCATCAGCGACACCGCGAGGAACAGTTGCGGAATCGACAGCTTGGCGAAACTCAGCAACAGGATGGAAACAATCGCCGAGATCACCATGAACAGCGCGTTGAGAATGTTGTTGGCCGCGATGACTCGTGAGCGCTCCTTGACCGGGGTTCGGGACTGGATCAGTGCGTACAGCGGCACGATGTAAAAGCCGCCGAACACGCCGATGCCCAGAATGTCGAACAGCACCAGCCAGCCTTGCCCGTAGGAAAGCACCGCCAGCCAGTCGTTGGCCTGTACATTTTGCGGAAAACCGCCCGAGTGCCACCACAACAACAAACCGAAAATCGTCAGGCCCATCGAGCCGAACGGCACCAGACCGATCTCGACCTTGTGCCCGGACAATCGCTCGCAGAGCAGTGAACCCAGCGCGATGCCGATGGAAAACACCGTCAGGATCAGTGTGACGACCGTTTCGTCCCCGTACATCCACTCTTTGGCGTAGGCCGGGATCTGCGTCAGGTAGATCGCGCCGACAAACCAGAACCATGAGTTGCCGACAATCGAACGCGAGACCGCAGGCGTCTGCTTAAGGCCCATCCGCAGGGTCGCCCAGGACTGGGTGAAGATGTTCCAGTTGAGCTTCATTTCCGGCGAGGCCGCGGTGGCACTCGGGATACCGAAGCTGGCAAGGAAGCCAAGACACGCCACCAGCACGATCGCAGCCGATACGATCCAGCCGTAATGCGAGGAAGACATCATCACCCCGGCGCTGATCGTGCCGGCCAGAATCGCCAGAAAGGTTCCCATCTCGACCAGTGCGTTACCGCCCACCAATTCGCTCTCGCGCAGGTGCTGCGGCAGAATCGAATACTTGACCGGCCCGAACAGCGCAGAGTGCGTGCCCATTGCAAACAGCGCCGCCAGCATCAGCTCCAGGTGGTCGAACAGAAAACCTGCAGCGCCGACCGCCATGATGACGATCTCTCCGAACTTGATGATCCGGATCAGCTTGTCCTTGGGGTATTTCTCGCCGAACTGCCCGGCCAGCGCCGAAAACAGAAAGAACGGCAGAATAAACAGCAAAGCGCACAAATTGACGTAGATCGAACGATCCCCGTCGATGCTCAGCTTATAAAGGATGGCGAGAATCAATGACTGCTTGAAGATATTGTCATTGAACGCCCCGAGGGACTGCGTGATGAAAAATGGCAGGAAACGGCGTTTCCCGAGCAAGCTGAATTGTGACTGTTGGCTCATCGTCCGTGGTCCTGAGAGGCTGGGGAAAACTGGCGCAATGGCCGATCCCAGGCACATTGAAGACGTAAGTCCATCGAATGTCGATAGGGCATTTCTTTTTACAAACCGTCAGGGGCTTATTCTTCATCTCTTGGGTCTTTGCAAACAGGCTGCGACAGCCTGCCACGCTCGACCTTGGTCGACACAGACGAAGTGCGGCCATCGTGCGAGACTGCGCGCTATTGATACGGTGTGGAATTCGATATGTCGCTGTCCAGCGGGCTGATTGCGGCCGTTGCCTTGTCCTATATGGCCATCATGTTTGCCATCGCTTTCTATGGCGACCGGTACAGCGCCTCGCTGCGCCCGACCATGCGCGCCTGGGTGTACAGCCTGTCGCTGGCGGTCTACTGCACCAGCTGGACGTTTTTCGGTGCGGTGGGTCAGGCCGCCGAGCAGTTATGGTCGTTCCTGCCGATTTACCTGGGGCCGATTGTGCTGATGGTGCTGGCGCCCTGGGTGCTGCAGAAGATGGTACTGATCAGCAAGCAGGAAAACATCACGTCCATTGCCGACTTTATCGCGGCGCGCTATGGCAAATCCCAGTCACTGGCGGTGATGGTGGCGCTGATCTGCCTGATCGGCATGCTGCCGTACATTGCGCTGCAACTGAAAGGCATCGTGCTGGGCGTGAATATCCTGATCGGCGCGGTGGCGGACTCGACCGGCACTCGTGCTCAGGACACGGCACTGGTGGTCTCGCTGATTCTGGCGCTGTTCACTATCGTCTTCGGCGCGCGCAATCTGGATGTCACCGAACACCACCGCGGCATGGTGCTGGCGATTGCTTTTGAAGCGCTGGTCAAGCTGTTCGCGTTCATGGCCGTGGGCGTGTTCGTGACGTTCGGCCTGTATGACGGCTTCGATGACCTGTTCAATCAGGCCAAGCTGGCTCCGCGCCTTGAGGAATACTGGCAGGACACGATCAACTGGCCGTCGATGTTCGTGCAGACCGGCGTGGCGATGATGGCGATTGTCTGCCTGCCACGGCAGTTTCACGTGACCGTGGTGGAAAACATCGAGCCTCAGGACCTCAACCTCGCCAAATGGGTGTTCCCGGCGTATCTGGCGCTGGCCGCTCTGTTTGTGGTGCCGATTGCGCTGGCCGGGCAGATGCTGCTGCCGGCCTCCATGCTGCCCGACTCGTTCGTGATCAGCCTGCCATTGGCGCATGCTCATCCCTCGCTCGCGCTGCTGGCCTTCATCGGTGGCGCGTCGGCAGCGACCGGTATGGTCATCGTCGCCTGCGTGGCGCTGTCGACCATGATTTCCAACGACATGCTGTTGCCCTGGCTGCTGCGACGCAAAAACACCGAGCGACCGTTCGAAGCGTTTCGCCACTGGATGCTGTCGGTGCGACGCATCAGCATCGTGATGATTCTGCTGCTGGCCTATGTCAGCTATCGGATGCTGGGGTCGACGGCCAGCCTGGCGACCATCGGCCAGATCGCGTTCGCCGCGATCACCCAGTTGGCGCCAGCCATGTTCGGCGCGTTGTACTGGAAGCAGGCCAACCGTCGTGGCGTCTTCGCGGGTCTGGCAGCGGGCATCTTCATCTGGTTCTACACCCTGGTGCTGCCCGTTGCAGCACACGGCATGGGCTGGCCACTGAGCAATTTTCCGCTGCTGGACTGGCTGCACAGCAACCCGCTGGACCTGCCCATCTCGCCCATGACGCAAGGCGTTGTGCTGTCGATGGCAGGCAATTGCACGCTGTTCGCCTGGGTGTCGATGTTGTCCCGCACGCGGGTGGCCGAGCACTGGCAAGCAGGCCGCTTCATCGGCCAGGAAACACAGGGACGTGACTACAGCCGCCCGCTGCTGGCGGTTCAGATCGAAGACCTGCTCAGTCTGTCAGCGCGTTTTGTCGGTGAGGACCGGGCACGTCAGAGCTTCATCCGCTTTGCCCACCGGCAAGGCAAAAGCTTCAACCCCAGTCAGAACGCCGACGGCGAATGGATCGCACACACCGAACGACTGCTGGCCGGCGTGCTGGGCACCTCTTCGACCCGCGCCGTGGTCAAGGCGGCTATCGAAGGCCGCGAGATGCAGCTGGAAGACGTGGTCCGCATCGCTGACGAAGCCTCCGAGGTGTTGCAGTTCAACCGGGCGCTGCTGCAAGGCGCCATCGAGAACATCACCCAGGGCATCAGTGTGGTTGATCAGTCCTTGAGGCTGGTGGCCTGGAATCGTCGCTACCTGGAACTGTTCAATTACCCGGAAGGCCTGATCGGTGTCGGCAGGCCGATTGCCGACATCATTCGCTACAACGCCGAACGCGGGCTGTGCGGGCCAGGCGAGGCCGAAGTCCACGTCGCGAGACGCCTGCACTGGATGCGCCAGGGCCGCGCTCACACCTCGGAGCGACTGTTTCCCAATGGCCAGGTGATCGAGCTGATCGGCAACCCGATGCCGGGCGGCGGCTTTGTCATGAGTTTCACTGACATTACCGCGTTCCGTGCGGCGGAGCAGGCGCTCAAAGGCGTCAATGAGAGCCTTGAACAGCGCGTGGCCGCCCGCACCCACGAGCTGTCGCAACTCAATCAGGCGCTGACCGACGCCAAGGGCACTGCCGAAGCCGCCAACGAATCAAAAACCCGCTTCCTCGCCGCCGTCAGCCATGACCTGATGCAGCCGCTGAATGCTGCGCGACTGTTTTCCGCAGCGCTGTCCCATCAACAGGACGGTCTCTCCAAAGACGCCCAGCAACTGGTCCAGCACCTGGACAGTTCGCTGCGTTCTGCCGAGGACCTGATCAGCGATCTGCTGGACATTTCCCGCCTTGAAAACGGCAAGATCACCCCGGATCGCCAGCCGTTTCCGCTCAATGCGCTATTCGACACCCTGGGCGCCGAGTTCAAGGCGCTGGCTCAAGAGCAGGGTTTGAAGTTCCGCGTCAGAGGCAGCTCGCTGCGCGTCGACAGTGATATCAAGCTGCTGCGTCGAGTGCTGCAGAACTTCCTGACCAATGCGTTTCGCTACGCCAAAGGCCCGATTCTGCTGGGTGTCAGGCGTTACGGGGACAGCCTGAGTCTTGAAGTCTGGGACCGCGGGCCAGGCATTCCCGAAGACAAGCGCAGCGTGATATTCGAAGAATTCAAGCGCCTCGACAGCCACAAGACCCACGCAGCCAAGGGATTGGGGTTGGGGCTGGCGATTGCGGACGGCTTGTGTCGCATTCTTGAACACCCATTGCAGGTGCGCTCATGGACCGGCAAAGGCAGTGTGTTCAGCGTCCGGGTACACTTGGCTGCCCCTCAAGCCCCCATGCCTGCCACTCAGGCAGAAATCGCCCGGCCTGCGCTGAACGGTACGCAAGTGTTGTGCGTCGACAACGAAGACAGCATCCTGATCGGCATGAACAGCCTGCTGTCGCGCTGGGGCTGCCAGGTCTGGACAGCGCGTAATCGCCAGGAGTGCGAGGTGCTGTTGAATAACGGCATACGGCCACAGATTGCGCTGGTGGATTACCATCTGGATGAGGGTGAAACCGGCACTGAACTGATGGCCTGGTTACGAACCCGTCTGGGGCAGCCAGTGCCGGGCGTACTCATCAGCGCCGACGGGCGACCGGAGCTGATCGCTCAGGTGCATGCCGCCGGGCTCGATTATCTGCCCAAGCCGGTGAAGCCTGCGGCACTGCGAGCGTTGCTGAGTCGGCATGTGAATCTGGACTAGAAAAGGAATAACGGTTGTTTGCAGTGATCGCAAACAACCGGATAAAGCAGCGGATTAGCCAAACAGCCAATAACCCAGCAACGTCAGCACGACAACCGCCAGCACCGGCCGCAGGACGCGATACGCCTTGGGATTCGCGCGCTTGAACTGCTTGACCTTGCCACTGAAGCTGTCGCTGAAACGCTTGCTGAACGCATACGCCTGGTTGATCCCTCCGACACGCTCATCGTCCAGGTTCTGAGGTGCTGTCGCACGTCCCAGAAACGCACTGACGCTGCGATTGATGCGGGTCATGAAACGGTTGGTCAGCGGGCGTTCGATGTCACAGAACAGAATCACCCGGGTCTGGGTGGTTTCATTCTTGACCCAGTGTACGTAGGTCTCATCGAACATGACGTCCTGCCCGTCACGCCAGGCGTACTCCTTGCCATCGACAAAGATCCGGCAGGCATCGGAATTGGGCGTGGACAAGCCAAGGTGATAACGCAGCGAGCCGGCAAACGGGTCGCGGTGCGGGTTCAGGTGACTGTCACCCGGCAACAGCGCAAACATCGCGCCTTTGACGTTGGGAATGCTGTTGACCAGTGCAACGGTCTTCGGGCACAGCGCTTCGGCAGACGGCAGTGCCTTGTCGTACCATTTCAGGTAGAAACGCTTCCAGCCCTTCTTGAAGAATGAACCGAAACCGGCGTCGTTGTTCTTCTCGGCCGCGCGGATGTAACCCTCGTCAAACAAGTGCATGGCTTCGTCGCGAATGGTTTCCCAGTTGTCCTTGAGGATGTCCAGTTCCGGAAACTTGCTGCGGTCCAGATACGGCTCGGACGGTACGCGGGAAAACAGGTACATCAATGCGTTATAAGGCGCAAACAACGCCGAATGATTGACGAACTGCCGTAACAGCGGCAGCCGGGCGCGCCCACGCAGGTGAACATACAGCGTGCTGCCGAGGAACAGCATCAGGATCGATGCCTTGGCAACAAATGAAAAGGTCATGAAGCTCTCCTTGAAGCGGGCGAATAGCGCCGAACGTCACGCAGGCAGCAGTGATGCATGATATTGAATGAAGGACCGCAGACGCCGGGGAGGCAGAAATATCCCGGCGTCTGGCAAGCTGGCCATCATAAACCCTTGCGTTGCCCGCATGAAGTGTACACATGCGAAGATGTGTTACTGCGACAGCTCCTGATCGGTGAACAGGTCGCTGAACAACATGCTCGACAAGTAACGCTCGCCGGAGTCCGGCAGGATCACGACAAGGGTCTTGCCCTGCATTTCCGGCTTTTCCGCCAGACGGACGGCCGCTGCCATCGCCGCGCCGCAAGAGATGCCACAGAGAATCCCCTCCTCTTGCATCAGGCGCCGGGCCATGGCCTTGGACTCTTCGTCAGTCACGCGCTCAACCCGGTCCACGATCGACAGGTCGAGGTTTTTCGGAATGAAGCCGGCACCAATCCCCTGAATCTTGTGTGGGCTGGGCGTGATCTCTTCACCCGCCATTGCCTGGGTAATGATCGGTGAACTGTCCGGCTCGACCGCAACCGAAAGGATCGGCTTGCCCGCCGTGTGTTTGATGTACCGGGAAATACCGGTGATGGTGCCACCGGTGCCGACACCGGCCACCAGCACATCGATTGTCCCGTCAGTGTCGGCCCATATTTCGGGACCGGTGGTCTTCTCATGGATAGCCGGATTGGCCGGGTTCTCGAACTGCGCAGGCATGAAATAGGTTTCCGGGTCGCTGGCCAGCAGCTCTTCGGCTTTGGCGATGGCACCTTTCATCCCTTTCGCGGGTTCGGTCAGCACCAGTTCAGCGCCGAGCGCCTTAAGCACCTTGCGACGCTCTATACTCATGGAGGCCGGCATGGCGAGCATCAGCTTGTAGCCACGGGCGGCGGCAACGAACGCCAGACCGATCCCTGTGTTGCCGGAAGTGGGCTCGACAATGGTCATGCCGGGCTTGAGCCTGCCGCTGCTTTCGGCGTCCCAGATCATGTTGGCACCGATACGGCATTTGACGGAATAGCCTGGATTACGCCCTTCTATCTTGGCCAGAATCGTGACACCGCGTGGCGCAAGACGGTTGATCTGCACCAGTGGCGTATTGCCGATGGAATGGGCGTTATCTGCGTAGATACGACTCATGATGGTGTCCTTGTACACATCGGTTAAAGACCCAAAGCCTATGCCGCCAACCTTTGGGCGTCCAGTCCGACCGAACGGATGACGGCGCACGCAGTCAATCCTTTCATTGAAACAGGAGACGCATGTCATGAAACGTCGCTACAGCTGGCCGCTATGGACGCTGGCCGCTCTGGTCGTCTTGCTGATCGCAATCAATATCGCCCTGCCGTATCTGGTACGCGACTATCTCAACGACAAGCTCGCCGACATGGGTGACTATCGAGGCCAGATCACCGATGTGGATCTGGCGCTGTGGCGCGGTGCCTATCGCATCAAAGGGCTGAAAATCGTCAAGACCGACGGCAAGGTGCCGGTACCTTTCGTCGATGCACCGATGATCGAACTGGCGGTCAGTTGGAATTCACTCTGGAACGACCACGCGGTGGTGGCAGAAGCATTGTTCACTGATCCGCAAATCAACTTTGTTGACGGTGGCAACAACAAGCAGGCGTCCCAGACCGGTCAGGGCACCGACTGGCGAACTCAATTGAACAAACTGTTGCCGATCACCCTCAACGAGGTGCGGATCAACAACGGACGCATCACCTTCAACAACTTCAATTCAACACCAAAAGTCACCATCGATGCAGACCAGGTCAATGCCAGCTTCTATAACCTGACCAACGTGGTGGATGTAGAAGGCAACCGCGATGCCGAGTTCAAGGGCAAGGCGCGCCTGCTGGGGCATGCCAATCTGGAAAGCACGGCCAGATTCGACCCGTTCAGCAACTTTGAAGATTTCGACTTCCGCCTGCGAGCCACGGGCATCCAGCTCAAGAAGCTCAACGACTTTTCATCGGCCTATGGCAAGTTCGACTTCAACGCCGGCGATGGCGATCTCGTGATCGAGGCGCAGGCCAACAAAGGCCAGCTAAGCGGCTATATCAAACCGTTGCTGCGCAATGTCGATGTCTTCAACTGGCATCAGGATGTCGAAAACAAGGACAAAGGCATTTTCCGCTCGGTCTGGGAAGCCTTGGTGGGCACCAGTGAAACCGTGCTGAAAAACCAGCGCGAGAACCAGTTCGCCACCCGTGTCGACCTCAGTGGCAGCGTTCATCAGCAGGACATCAGCGGCTTTCAGGCTTTTTTGCAGATTCTGCGCAATGCGTTCGTGCAGGCCTTCAACGCGCGGTATGAGAGCAGCAAGGGGTCTTAGTTTTTCAGGCAAGCTCACAAAACAACGTTACCGTTTTGACCCGGTCACGGCGTGACGCCCCATTCAAGAACTGAATGAGGCGTCTGCGTTCACAGCCGTCGGGCAGCCGCGTTATAGTCCGGGCATTGCTTGCCCACATGACGGCGTGCGTGCCGACAGGCGATGCGCACCCACGCGAAAAGGATTGATCCATGAAGTTCGAAGGCACCCCGGCATACGTTGCCACTGACGATCTGAAGCTGGCAGTCAACGCAGCAATCACGCTGGAGCGTCCGCTGCTGGTAAAAGGTGAGCCCGGCACCGGCAAGACCATGCTGGCCGAACAATTGGCCGAATCGTTCGGTGCGCGGCTGATCACCTGGCATATCAAATCCACCACCAAGGCGCATCAGGGCTTGTACGAATACGATGCCGTCAGCCGTCTGCGCGACTCGCAACTGGGCGTCGACAAGGTTCACGACGTGCGCAACTACCTGAAGAAAGGCAAGCTGTGGGAAGCCTTCGAGTCGGAAGAGCGCGTGATTTTGCTGATCGACGAAATCGACAAAGCCGATATCGAGTTCCCCAACGACCTGTTGCAGGAACTCGACAAGATGGAGTTCTACGTTTACGAGACCGATGAAACGATCAAAGCCAAACAGCGACCGATCATCATCATTACCTCCAATAACGAAAAAGAGCTGCCGGATGCGTTTCTGCGCCGTTGCTTCTTCCATTACATCGCCTTCCCGGACCGCGCCACCCTGCAACGCATCGTCGACGTGCATTACCCCGACATCAAGAAAGACCTGGTCAGCGAGGCGCTGGACGTGTTCTTCGACGTACGCAAAGTGCCGGGGCTGAAGAAAAAACCCTCGACCTCCGAATTGGTGGACTGGCTGAAGCTGCTGATGGCCGACAACATTGGTGAGGCTGTATTGCGTGAGCGCGACCCGACCAAGGCGATCCCGCCGCTGGCCGGGGCACTGGTCAAGAACGAGCAAGACGTGCATCTGCTGGAACGGCTGGCCTTCATGAGCCGTCGCGGCAATCGTTGATCGTCTTTATCCACCCCGCCACGAAAAAGGGCGACAGCCATGCTGCTCAACCTGTTCAACGAAATGCGCGCGGCCAAGGTGCCGGTGTCTCTGCGTGAACTGCTGGACCTGATCAACGCCCTGAAACAGCGGGTCATCTTTGCCGATATCGATGAGTTCTACTTTTTGGCGCGCACGATTCTGGTCAAGGACGAGCGCCATTTCGACAAATTCGACCGGGCCTTCGGTGCGTACTTCAACGGCCTGGAAAAGCTCGATGATCACTTGCAGGCACTTATTCCTGAAGACTGGCTGCGCAAGGAGTTCGAGCGCTCGCTGAGCGACGAAGAGCGCGCGCAAATCCAGTCGCTGGGCGGCCTAGACAAGCTTATCGATGAGTTCAAGAAGCGCCTGGAGGAGCAGAAGGAACGCCACGCCGGTGGCAACAAGTGGATCGGCACCGGCGGCACCAGCCCGTTCGGTTCGGGCGGTTACAACCCGGAAGGCATTCGTGTCGGCGACGCCGGGGAACGCAAGGGCAAGGCGGTCAAGGTCTGGGATCAGCGCGAGTACAAGAACCTGGACGATCAGGTTGAGCTGGGCACACGCAACATCAAGGTCGCGTTGCGACGCCTGCGCAAGTTCGCCCGTCAGGGTGCAGCAGACGAACTGGATATCGATGGCACCATCGACCACACCGCGCGTGATGCAGGCCTGCTGAACATTCAAATGCGCCCCGAGCGACGCAACACCATTAAATTGTTGCTGCTGTTCGACATCGGCGGTTCGATGGATGCGCACGTCAAAGTGTGCGAGGAGTTGTTTTCGGCCTGCAAGACCGAGTTCAAGCACATGGAGTATTTCTACTTCCATAACTTCATCTACGAATCCGTGTGGAAGAACAACCTGCGCCGGGGTTCTGAACGCACGTCCACCCAGGACCTGCTGCACAAGTATGGCGCGGACTACAAAGTGATCTTCATCGGCGACGCCTCGATGGCGCCCTATGAAATCACGCAGCCCGGCGGCAGTGTCGAACACTGGAACGAAGAAGCAGGCTATGTGTGGATGCAACGCTTCATGGCCAAGTTCAAGAAGATCATCTGGATCAATCCCTACCCCAAGGATGCCTGGGAATACACCACGTCCACGCATATCGTGCGCGACCTGATCGAAGGCCAGATGTACCCGCTGACCTTGCGCGGGCTGGAAGAAGGCATGCGTCACCTGGCGAAGTGAGGGGATTGGAGTCCTGTACACGCCGTTCAGATCGGGCTCGCGCTCAAGCCTGTTTGTAATCAAACATCACTGAGCGCAGCCACTTTAGTTACAAAGCCTGACTTACAGAGCCTGGCACGTGCGTGTGCCAGCCGTCAGTGCCGGTCCCTTGAAAGTTGCGGCTTGCGCCGTCCGCCACTGACCACCCAGCCGAGCAACAACACGACGCTCTCGATCACCAGTGCCAGCAGCAACGCGGTAATGATGCCCCAAGCGATCACTTCAGGTGCCAGCAGTACTTGCCACGTATAGCCGTTGAAGGTTTCGCGACGAATATCCGGATCGGCAGATGTCGCGACAAAGATGGCCCTGGAATACCAGGCGCCCTGAAGCCCGAGCCATTGACGCTCAAGGATGTGAGTTCGGGTCATCAACGTATCGATGTTGTCCGCATCGGTTCGGAAAACAGGGTCTTCGCTGTTGCGGTAGTGCTGAATCAGCGCCTGTATATCGCCCTTGAAGAACTGCTGCGCCGTGGCGTTGTAGCCTTTAACGGCCTGTTGCGCTTCGATCAGATGCGCCTCGACACGCTTGCTGTAGTCACTGATAAAACCGGGAATCTGTACCCCGAACAGCAGGCCCACCGTGAACAGGACCAATCGCAGATAACTTCGCAGCATCAATATCCCTCTTCTTTTCTATCCAGTGTTCAGGTGAACAGGCGTCTTATGGCTGATCGGTAGCGACCGATCCCTGTACGACGCACTCGCCCTTGCGCCAAAGGCTCCACTGGCCCGGCTCGTAGCGGTTCCAGTTTTCGTTCTCGGTCAACGGTTCGGTGGCGATGACCGTCACCACGTCGTGCGGCGTGGTCTCGGCCTGGAAATCGACGATCACATCGACGTCCTTCAGCCGGGCGGGACCGAACGGTGCGCGACGGGTGATATGTGCCAGCTTGGTACTGCAAAAGCAGAACAGCCAGTCACCGTCACTCAACAGGCAATTGAACACGCCTTTACTACGGTATTCAGTGCAGGCCTGGATCAGCGAAGGCAGCAACTCTTCGATCTCGACCGGCTCCGGGAACGCTTCGCGGACACGATTGAGCAAATCACAGAAGGCCGCTTCGCTGTCGGTATCGCCCACCGGCCGGTAGAACGTGACGCCCGGTGTGAAGTCAGCCAACTGGCCATTGTGCGCAAAGCACCAGTTGCGGCCCCAGAGTTCGCGTACGAAAGGATGAGTGTTGGACAGGCAGACCTTGCCGACGTTGGCCTGACGAATATGGCCAATCACGACTTCGCTCTTGATGGGGTAACGCTGCACCAGTTGCGCGACTTCCGACTCGCTGCTGGCGGCCGGGTCCTGAAACAGGCGCAGGCCACGGCCTTCATAGAAGGCAATGCCCCAGCCATCGCGATGCGGGCCAGTGCGGCCGCCGCGCTGCATCAGCCCGGTGAAGCTGAAAACGATATCGGTCGGGACATTGGCACTCATGCCCAGTAGTTCACACATGCTCAGGTTCTCGCTTCAAGACGTTTGCGGCGGGTCATGCGCCGCACACAACGGCGCTGCCAGCGAAGCGGGATCTACAACCGCGGTTCTACCCGCGTGCCTCTGGCCGGAGGAAGGGGTGCAGCGGTTCTGCGCGCGAACGAATCGTCTTCGGCAAACGGTTCGTCAGCGGGGTCTGTTTCGACGGGCTGGGCAACCGGCTGCGGCTGACGCGCCTTACGGCTACGCTCGATCGGCCAGCGGATCAGCACAAACAGCAGGTACGCACACAGCGCGAACATGCCATACATGGCCAGATCCGACACCGCAGCCCAGACATTGCTGCCGACCTTGAACATCAGGTCCAGCGCGGTGATGGCAATGGCCGGCGCCATCGCGTCCTTGGCAGGGTCGACCATGGTCGGCGTAAACAGCAGCACCGCGACGGCCACCAGCAAGGGTTCCTTGAGGTACCGCCACATCCAGCGGGTCGCCAGGAACCATACCAGCAGGCAACCCAACGCGGCGAAGGCGTAGACGCTCCAGGCGATCAGATAGTCGTTTTCGGTCATGACGTCCGTGGTAAGGCAGGTAAAGAGGCGCTTATGATAACGGCTTTTGCCTGACGCGGCTTGCCTCGCTTCAGTAATCGGTTCAGCGTGTACCGATATTTCCATGATTGATGCCTTAACAGAGAGCCCAGCATGTCCTTTTCGAATGCAACCTCCAGCGCCCCGATCGCTCGCCAGGCCGATGGCTCCGATCCCTACGCCTGGCTACAGAATCGCGACACCGACGAAGTGCTCGACTACCTCAAGGCCGAGAACGCCTGGCAGGAACAACAACTGGCGGACCAGGCCCCACTGCGCGAACACCTTTTTAAGGAGATCAAGAGCCGTATTCTGGAAACCGATCTTTCGCTGCCCTCCCCTTGGGGGCCGTACCTGTATTACACGCGCACCACCGAAGGCGATGAATATGCCCGGCACTATCGCTGCCCGCGCCCGGCTGACGACGCCAACACCGTGGATGAAAGCCGCGAAGAGCTGCTGCTGGACCCGAATGCGATGGCCGATGGCGGCTTCTTTTCGCTGGGCGCGTTCAGCATCAGCCCGGACCATAAGCGTCTGGCTTACAGCCTGGACACCAGTGGCGATGAAATCTATCAACTGTTCGTCAAGGAACTGAGCACTGGCCAGGTCAGCAGCCTGCCGTTTGAAAACAGCGACGGCAGCATGACCTGGGCCAACGACAGCCAAACGCTGTTTTTCGGTGAGCTGGACGACACTCACCGTCCGGGCAAGCTGCATCGTTATGCATTGGGCGACGCTTCGGCAAACCTGGTGTTCGACGAGCCGGACGGCCGTTTCTTTCTGCATTGCTTCCGCACCAGTTCCGAGCGCCAACTGGTCATCCTGCTCAACAGCAAGACCACCAGCGAAGCCTGGGTGCTGGATGCCGATCATCCCGAGCAGGACTTCACCTGCCTGGCGCCGCGCGTCGAAGGGCACGAGTACTACCCTGATCACGGCCTGCTCAATGGCGTCTGGAGCTGGTTCATCCGCAGCAATCAGAGCGGCATCAACTTCGCGCTTTACCATGCGCCAGAGCAGGCTGGCAGCGTGCCGGTGCGGGATGACTGGCAGACACTGGTGGCGCATGACGACCAGGTGATGCTCGAAGGCGTCAGCCTCAACGCCAAAGGTATCAGCCTGAGCCTGCGCGAAGGCGGCCTGCCGGTGATCGAAGTCCGCCCTCAGGATCTGCCGGCCTATCGCGTGCAATTGCCGGACGCCGCCTACAGCCTGTATGTGCAAGACACGCTGGAATTCGACAGCGACAGGGTTCGCCTGCGTTATCAGTCGCTGAACCGTCCGGCGCAAGTGCGTCAGCTGACCTTGGCGACCGGCGAGCAAGTGGTGCTCAAGGAAACCCCGGTGCTGGGTACTTTTGACGCCGATGCCTACGTCAGCCAGCGTTTGTGGGCCACAGCCAGCGACGGTACTCAGGTGCCGATCAGCCTGGTGGTCAAACGCGAACTGGCTGGCAAGTCGACTCCGCTGTACCTGTATGGCTACGGCGCTTATGGCGAAAGCCTGGACCCGTGGTTTTCCCACGCGCGCCTGAGCCTGCTGGACCGGGGCGTGGCGTTCGCCATCGCACACGTGCGTGGCGGCGGCGAACTGGGCGAAGCCTGGTATCGCAACGGCAAGCAGGAACACAAGCAAAATACCTTCGGCGACTTCATTGCTTGCGCCGAACATCTCATCGCACAAGGCCTGACCAGCGCCGAGCAACTGGTGATCAGCGGCGGCAGCGCCGGTGGCCTGCTGATCGGTGCGGTCCTCAATCAACGCCCCGAGCTGTTCAAGGCGGCGATTGCCGAGGTGCCGTTCGTGGATGTGTTGAACACCATGCTCGACCCGGATCTGCCACTGACCGTCACTGAATACGATGAATGGGGCAACCCTCAAGAACCGGACGTCTACGCGCGCATCAAGGCCTATGCGCCTTATGAGAATGTCAGCGCTCAGGCTTACCCGGCCATGCTGGTCATCGCCGGTTACAACGACAGCCGCGTGCAGTACTGGGAAGCTGCCAAATGGGTCGCCCGGCTGCGCGACCGCAAGACCGATGACAACCTGCTGCTGCTCAAGACCGAGCTGGGTGCCGGACACGGCGGCATGAGCGGTCGCTATCAGGGCTTGCGCGACGTGGCACTGGAGTACGCGTTTATCTTCAAGGTATTGCAGATCGCCGAATGAACTTGGTGTGAAACACCTGTCTTACTAGGATCGGGGGCAGCGGAGTTGCCCCTTCGTCAGGATTACAAGACCGAACATGTCAGAACCACTGTCCAACCTGAACAACGCGATACGCGACATGCTGCTCGATTGCGGCCTGTTTGACACCCTGCTGCCCGGCGATTTCTTCAACGTGGCCGGGTATTTCAGCATCACCGATATCGAAAAAGGCGAAGCCATCTTTGCCGAGGGCGATGCAGGGACGTTCATGTGCATCATCCACCAGGGCACCGTGTCCGTGCAGAAGCTTGCCGGTGACGGTCAGCAGGTGGAAATCGCGGTCTTGCGGCGTGGCCGGGCATTTGGCGAAATGGCGGTGCTGGATGGCGAGCGTCGCTCGGCCAGTTGCATCGCGGCGACCAGTTGCCAGTTATTGAACCTGGGACGCGACTCGCTGGACAAGATGCTCGACGATGCGCCGAAGATCGCCGCCAAGATCATTCGCGCCCTGGCCATCTCGTTGTCCAAGCGCTTGCGCATGGTCGACGGCCAATTACTGTCGCAGCAGGTGTGAGTTTGCCCATCTGGCGCTAAACTCGCCCTATTCCGCTTTTAATGCGCACACGTACAGGTGACACCATGAGCACGGCCAACCCTCCTTCCCATACCGCCAAGCTGGACCGCATCCTGGCCGACGCCCAGCGCGACCGAGAAATGGGTTACCGCGACAAGGCGTTGCGCATGTACCCGCACGTCTGCGGTCGTTGCGCCCGCGAGTTTGCCGGCAAGCGCCTCAGCGAACTGACCGTGCATCACCGCGACCACAATCACGACAACAACCCGCAGGACGGCTCCAACTGGGAGCTGTTGTGCCTGTATTGCCACGACAACGAGCACTCGCGTTACACCGACCAGCAATACTTCGCCGACGGCTCGCTGAGCACGCCGAAGACCGCCAAGGCCACCCACAACCCGTTCGCCGCACTGGCGGGGCTTATGAAAAAGGACGAGTAACGAGAGGCTAGATGCACCTCGTGATGCACAGGAATGAATGAGTCAAGGCTGAACGCACCTCGTGATGAGCAGCAATGGCTGAACGCACGTCGAAGTGGGAGCTGACTTGTCAGCGAAGGCAAGGGTTCGGACGCCGATATGTTGTGACTGCTCCGGCCCAGCCTCTCCCACGCAAAACACCCGGCACGCCCCAATCACCCGCTGCCCTTCCCTTGACGGAATCTCCCCGCCCACGCCGCCTGCTGGCGGGCCTGCAATGAACAGCCTGACGGATACCCCAGATGCCCACCCGAACCACAAGACGAACCTTTGTAAAAGGGCTTGCCGCCAGCGGCATCCTCGGCGGGCTGGGGCTTTGGCGCAGTCCGGCATGGGCGATGCCGAATCCGGGGCAGCCTGACGGGCTGTCCGGCACCGAGTTCGACCTGACCATCGGCGAAACCCGGGTCAACATCACCGGCAACGCCAGAACCGCGCTGACCATCAACGGCGGCATTCCAGGCCCTCTGCTGCGCTGGCGTGAAGGCGACACCGTCACCCTGCGGGTAAAAAACCGTCTTGACGAAACCACCTCCATTCACTGGCACGGCATCATCCTGCCCGCCAACATGGACGGTGTTCCGGGGCTGAGTTTCGAAGGCATCGCGCCGGACGGCCTGTACGTCTACCGCTTCAAGGTCAGACAGCACGGCACGTACTGGTATCACAGCCACTCCGGCTTCCAGGAACAATCGGGGGTCTATGGGCCGCTGGTGATCGATGCCAGAGAGCCGGAGCCTTTCACCTACGAGCGCGAGCATGTGGTCATGCTCAGTGACTGGACCGATGAAGACCCGGCCCATGTGATGCAAACGCTCAAGAAGCAATCGGACTACTACAACACTAACAAGCGCACTGTCAGTGATTTCATCAACGATGTCAGCGAGAAAGGCTGGAGCGCGACCACGTCCGACCGCAAGATGTGGGCGCAGATGGGCATGGATCCGACCGACCTGGCAGACGTCAGCGGCGCGACCTACACCTACCTGATGAACGGCCAGGCACCGGACATGAACTGGACCGGGCTGTTCAAACCCGACGAACGCATTCGCCTGCGGCTTATCAACGGCTCATCGATGACTTATTTCGATGTACGTATTCCCGGCCTGAAAATGACGGTGGTGGCCAGCGACGGTCTGCACGTCAAACCGGTTGTTGTCGATGAGTTGCGCATCGCGGTGGCAGAAACCTTCGACGTTATCGTTGAACCGGCTGAAGGCGCTTACACGCTGTTCGCCCAGTCAATGGACCGCACCGGCTACGCCCGTGGCACGCTGACCAGCAAACCGGGCTTGCAGGCCGCCGTCCCGCCTCTTGATCCGCGCCCGCTGCTGAGCATGGATGACATGGGGATGGCGGGGATGGACCACAGCAACATGCGCCATGACCCGATGCCGGGCATGGACCACAGCAGCATGCCGATGCAGGCAACACCCGCCATTCAGTCGCACCCGGATAGCGAAAACCATAATCCGCTGGTCGACATGCAGGCCATGAGCACCTCGCCGAAACTCGATGATCCGGGGATCGGTCTCAGGGACAACGGCCGCAAAGTCCTGACCTACGCGGATCTGCGCAGCACTTTCGAAGACCCGGATGGCCGCGAGCCGAGCCGTACCCTCGAACTGCACCTGACCGGGCACATGGAAAAATTCGCCTGGTCGTTCAACGGTGTGAAGTTCTCCGACGCAGAGCCCATCACGCTCACCTACGGCGAACGGGTTCGCATCGTGCTGGTCAACGACACCATGATGACCCACCCGATCCATCTGCATGGCATGTGGAGCGATCTCGAAGACGAGCATGGCCAGTTCATGGTGCGCAAACACACCATCGACATGCCGCCCGGATCACGCCGCAGTTATCGCGTCACCGCCGATGCCCTGGGTCGTTGGGCGTATCACTGCCACATGCTGTACCACATGGAAATGGGCATGTTCCGCGAAGTGCGGGTGGAAGAATGAGGACGTTACGGTTGAATGAATCGCGCAATTTGCCTCGCCTGCCAAGTCTGCTGCTGACTGCGGGCCTGGCCATGACACCTTGGGCGCCGACGCTGGCTGCCGGCATGGACGGCATGGATCACGGCAGCCACTCGATGCCGATGAACGCTGCAGACCACAACGACGCTCCGGCGCAGAGCCGAACGCCGATCCCTCCCATTACCGATGCGGACCGGGCTGCGGTGTACACCAGCCACAGCGGGCATCAAGTCCACGACAGCGCCATCAACAGCTATTTTCTGGCCGACAAGCTGGAATGGCAGAACGCAAACGACGGTAGCGCGCTGGCCTGGGACCTGTCCGGCTGGATCGGCGGCGATATCGACCGTTTGCTGCTGCGCTCCGAAGGCGAGCGAACCAACGGCAGAACTGAAGAGGCAGAAATCCAGGCGTTATGGGGGCATGCCGTCAGCCCGTCGTGGGACGTGGTCGTCGGTGCGCGTCAGGACTTCAAGCCCGGCGCCCCACAGACCTGGGCAGCCTTCGGCCTGCAGGGGCAGGCGATTCCAGACCTCGATGTCGAAGCCACGGCATTTATCGGTGAAGCAGGACAGACGTCCGCACGCCTGGAAGCCGACTACGACCTGCTGCTGACCAATAACCTGATTCTTCAACCCACTGCCGAACTGAATGCCTACGGCAAGAACGACCCGCAACGCGGCATCGGCTCAGGCCTGTCGACCAGTGAGTTCGGCCTTCGTCTGCGCTATGAAATCACCCCGCAATTCGCTCCCTATGTGGGCGTGACCTGGGATCGGTCCTACGGCAAAACTGCCGATTACGCCCGCGAAGACGGTGAAGACGTTGCCGAAGCGCGGCTGGTCGTGGGTTTACGCATGTGGTTCTGAGCGGCGCAATTGCAAATGGCATTGCTCTGACGCTGCCGTATAATCCCCGGTTTTCTCCAGAGCACCCTCCCCGTGGCCAACAAACGGTACGCCTGCATCGGTCTTTACAACCCAAAGTCCCCGGAAAACGTCGGTTCAGTGATGCGTGCCGCAGGCTGCTACGGCGTGGCGTCGGTGTTCTATACCGGTAAGCGCTATGAACGCGCCCGGGACTTCATCACCGACACCAAGAAAATCCATCAGGACATTCCGCTGATTGGCATCGAAGACCTCAAAAGCATTCTGCCGCTGGGCTGTATTCCGGTTGCCGTCGAGTTGGTAGACGGTGCCCGCGCCCTGCCCGAGTACACGCACCCTGATCGTGCGTTGTACATCTTCGGCCCGGAAGACGGTTCGCTGGATCAGGAAATCCGCGACTGGTGCGAAGACGTGGTGTACATCCCTACCGAGGGCTGCATGAATCTGGCGGCCACCGTCAACGTCGTGCTCTACGACCGCATGGCCAAGGGGATCAATACTCGATCAGGCCCGCAGTTCGGTCGTGAGAAAATCGACCCGGTGAACGACCGCTGACATAAAAGCATTGAACCTGTGTTGTTGGCGGGTAGTCAGTTTCTCTGAACCGAACGACTACCTCCGAACTATCACCTCATGGAGAGCCATCATGCGCGACACCCCGATCATCGAACGCATCGACACCCCTGAACTGCTCAAGCACAACGCTGATCAGAACGTTCAAGGCTGGGAGCGTATCGGCTCACTGGCTGGCGGCGTACTGTTGATGGGCAAAGGCGTCCGTCGCGGCGGCTTTCTGGGCCTGATCCAGCTGGCCATTGGCGGCGCAGCACTGGCGCGCGGCATCAGCGGCCATTGCGGGGCCAAATCGTTGATGGAGAAAGGCCGTAGCGACCTGCAAAGCGCACGCTCGACCATCGAACGTGCCGGCGCCGAGCTGAATACGCTGAAAGACGACGCCGAAAATGCAGTAAAGCATGCCGCCGCTAAAGGCGTAGAAGCGCTGACCGAGCCAAAACCAGTCGTTTAAGCGTTCAACCTGCGCGAAATATCAGGTAATCCTCCCAGTCGTCTTCGGCCACATTCTTCTCGCTGAGCATGCGGCCGGATTGGGAGATACGTTCATGATGCACAGCCGTGCGATCACCACACACCAGATGGTGCCAGAGCGGCAAATCCTTTCCTTCGCTGACCAGACGATAGCCACAGGTCGGCGGTAGCCATTTGAACTCATCAGCCTGACCCGGCGTCAGTTGAATGCAGTCCGGCACCGACGCTCGACGATTCGGGTAGTCGGAACACTGACAGGTCTTCAGATCCAGCAGCTTGCAGGCAATCCGCGTGTAATAAACGCTGTTGTCCTCTTCATCTTCCAGTTTTTGCAGGCAACACAGACCGCACCCGTCGCAGAGCGATTCCCACTCTTGCGTATCAAGCTGGTCGAGGGTCTTGCGAATCCAGAAGGGTTCAACTTTAGCGGCCATGATTCGGGCAACGGTATCGATAATGAAAAGGCCGCCAGTCTAGAGGTACACGGGGTGCGGGCCAAGCACTTGCGACTGTCGGTAGTGAGCACTTGTCAGTCAGGGAGCAAAACAGTAGCGTGAATGCGTTTTCAGCGCGTTCGGACGATGCTTGCCGACCACGGCCCATCAAGCCACGCTCGTTTCCCCACTTTCGCTATCAAGGATTCTCATGAGCACAAACCCTCGCATCGCTGACCATCCCATTGATCCTCAATTCACCGAACGCTGGTCGCCCCGTGCGTTCAGCGGTGAAGGCATTGATCAGGAAACGCTGCTGAGCTTTTTCGAAGCGGCACGCTGGGCGCCATCAGCCTACAACTCGCAACCCTGGCGTTTTCTGTATGCGCGCCGCGATACGCCGAGCTGGGAACGCTACCTGGGCCTGCTGAACGAATTCAACCGCAGCTGGGCGCAACACGCTGCTGCACTGGTCATCGTCATTTCCAAGACCACCTTCACCGCCCCCGGCGCCACCGAAGAAGGACCGGCCCTGTGGCACACGTTCGACACCGGTTCGGCGTGGGGCTATCTGGCGCTGCAAGCCAGCCTGAGCGGTTGGCACACCCACGGCATGGCCGGTTTCGACCAGGAATTGACCCGTACAACGCTGAATATTCCAGAGGGCTATGCGCTGCACGCCGCGGTGGCCATCGGCAAACTGGGTGACAAGTCGACGCTGCCGGACTACCTGCAAGGTCGCGAAGCACCTAGCCCGCGCAAACCGCTGGCCGAGCTGGCGGCTGAAGGTGATTTTTCGCTGTAATCGGCTTTTTTGCCGTCATTGAAACAAGAAGGCCGACGCTTAAAACGTCGGCCTTTTTGCAACCAGCTCAATAGCCTCGCGAAAAATCCACTTCTCCGCGCAAGGCTTCTCCGGCTTGAAACGCGTTCAGGTTGTGTACGAACAGCTCGGTCATGGCGACCGGGGATGTCGGTGCCGAACTGTGCCCGGTCAACAGCAACCCGTAGGCGGTCCAGAACGGATGGCGCTGCGGCAGCGGCTCCTGACGACAGACGTCGATCACCGCTCCGGCCAGATGCCCCACCCTCAATGCTTCGACCAGATCCGCATCCACCACCGATATGCCCCGTCCGACATTGATGAACAGGGCCGTGGGCTTGAAGCTGGCAAACAGCTTCGCGTCATACAGATCGTGAGTGTCCGGCGTGTTGGGCAGCAGGTTGATGACGTAGTCCATTTCGCCGACCAGACGCTCGATGTCCGACAACGCGGCCACTTCTATAAACGGCTCCTGGGTACGCGCAGTGGACGCCACGCCATAGACCTGCACGCCAAAGGGTAACAGGAACTCGGCAACACGCTGGCCGATGTCACCGGCCCCGACGATCAACGCCTTGCGACCCGCCAGGCTTTGACCGGTGCGGTTGTCCCACTTGCGCTCGACCTGACTCATCAAGCGCGCCAGCACCTCACGCTCGTGGCCGAGCATGTAAGTCAAAACGAACTCGGCCATGACCTGACCGAAAATGCCCACCGCACGTGTCAGGCGATAGTCCTGCGGCAAGCCCCCCATCAGCAGCGGGTTGATCCCCGCCCAGGTGGATTGCAGCCACTGCGGCTTGTGCCCTTGGCGCAACAGGTTGGCCATCAGGTCCGGCTGTCCCAGCCAGACCGGGCAATCGCTGGCCATCCGCGACAGCTCGGCGGAGTCACCACTGCTCAAGACGTCCAGCTCAGGCGCAGCCTTGCGCAACAATTGGGTATAAACGGGGTAATCGTGCTCGGCAATCAGAACGCGCATGTTTCAAAAACCTTAAAAACAGGACAGGCAACCCACAACCGATGTGGGCCGCTTTACAACGTAAGCGATGATCACATGGGATCGTTGCGGCGCAACAGTTCCTCGGGCAAATGCTCGATGTACTCATCTTCAGCCGGTGGCATCTGCAAGTGATAGCCCTGGCTGTCGAGGTTCTCCAGCACCAGATTGATGTCTTCACGCGACAGCGTACGCTCGGGGCTCAACACCAGATCGAAGGCATGAACCGGTTTGCCAAAGGCCACCAGCAGCTCGGGCGGCACACGTTTGAGGACATCGCTCTTGAGAACGTAAAGGTACATCTCGTTCTTTTTCGGGCTGCGATAAATCGAGCAGATACGCTTCAAGACTGTTCTCCGGGTGTGGCCAGGCTGTCCAGCAGCGCCTGGCCCATCAACTCGCGACGCCAGCCACGCAACGAATCAGGTAATTGGTAAGGACCGTCGGGGTAGCCGCTCTTGAGCAGCGCTTCGAGGGTCTTCTTGCGCAGCATCAGTTCAGGCGCCATGTCCAGTTGCTCGGCGTACTGCTGGCCAATCGCGCGTAAACGCTTGATCGCCCCGGCAGCATCGATGGGCAGCGGCTCGGGCAATGCCGGTGGCCACTCTTCGGGCGGCAGGCTGCCTGCGCTCTTGATCAGTTCCAGCAGAAACTCGCCGTCATGGCGAACGGTGCGCGGGTGCATGTCTTCGATGCGGGCCAGCGTGCCGAGGTTGTCCGGCTGGGTCTTGGCCAACGGCCAGAGCGAGTGCTCGCGCACGATGCGGTTACGCGGCAGGTTGCGGGCACGTGCTTCACGCTCACGCCACGCACACAGTTCACGCAGCACCGCCAATTGGGCACGGGACAGCTTCCAGGCCAGCTTGGCATCCCGGTAGACCTCGTACGGATCAACTTCACGACGCAGGTTGGCGACCAGTTCCGCGCCGTCGTCCAGCAGCCAGGCGTATTTGTCATCGGACAGACGCGGGCGCAGGATGGCGAACAGCTCGGCAAGATGCACCGCATCTTCGGCGGCATAGCTGATCTGCGTGTCCGACAGCGGGCGTTGCAGCCAGTCGGAACGGGTTTCGCCCTTGGGCAGGTCAATGTCGAGGACCTCCTGCACCAGGCGCGAATAGCCCATGGAAAAACCGAGGTTCAGGTAGGCTGCCGCCAACTGGGTATCAAACAGCGGAACCGGCAGGCTGCCGGTCAGGCGCAGCAGGACTTCAAGGTCTTCGCTGCAGGCATGAACGACTTTGATGACGTCGGGGTTTTCAAGCAACGCAGACAAGGGCCGCCAGTCATTGATCAGCAGCGGATCAATCAACCAGGCGCTTTTTCCATCGCCGATCTGCAGCAACGCTGCGATCGGGTAAAACGTGTCGACCCGCATGAACTCGGTGTCGAGCGCGACAAAAGGCAGCGACTGCCATTGTGCGCAATGCCGGGCGAGGCTGTCGTCGTCGCGAATCCAGTGAATATCGATGGCCACATGGCTCTCCCTTCAACAATGGCGCGCAGTATATATCGTCATCGCAGAATATCGCGCGTCTGTCGTCCGAGTCTGGCCGTTCTTCATGCAAATGACAGGCAGAAAGGGAGGAATGCACGGCACGGTTATCCGGCTGACGCCCGTGCCAATGCACACCAACCCCGGTGCGTGGGGCGGGAGGCGTTTAGTCAGCCGCCCTTGCCTCACTGCGACACCCGGCGAACATGTCCAGGCCCGGGTTATAGACCTTGGTGTCCACTTTCAACAAACCCAGCATCGAGTGAAACAGATTGTCTTGGCTTAATGGTGCATTGCGCTCCTTTGCCAGGCACTCCGGGCTGACCGCAAAAGACTTCTGATACGTGTCAGACAACCATATGAGCATCGGCACGTGTTTTTGCTGATCGGGGGCCAGCACATAAGGCGTACCGTGCAGAAACAGGTTGTACTCGCCAAGTGATTCGCCATGATCCGACAGATACACCATGGCCGTATCGACCTTGTTTTGATTCTTGCGCAACAAGTCAATCAAACTGGACAACACGTGATCGGTGTACAGCAGCGTGTTGTCATAGGCATTGACGATCGTGTCGCGACTGCAATTGTTCAGCGCATTGCTTTCGCACACAGGGGTAAACGTTTCAAACTCTTTGGGGTAACGCTTGTAGTATTCAGGGCCATGACTGCCCATCTGGTGCAACACAAGAACAGTGTCCTTATCGAGACTGTCTATAAAACCCTGCAGGCCTTGCAACAGAATCTCGTCCCGGCATTCGTGGCTGTTACACAACTGGGGGTCCTTGAGGTTGCTGACATCCTGGAACGTCACCCGATCACACGTGCCTTTGCAGCCCGCCTGATTATCGCGCCACACAACCTCTATGCCCGCGCGCTTGAGCACATCCAGCAAGCCCTCCTGATTGTGCGCGACGGTCGCGTCGTAATCCTTGCGCCCCATATTGGAAAACATGCAAGGCACCGAGACTGCGGTTTCAGTACCGCAGGAATAAACATCGGTGAACGCCACTAACCCGCTCTCTTTATTCAGCGTCGGCGTGGTGTTGCGGCCATAACCCAGGATCCCGAAGTTCTCGGCCCGGGCACTTTCGCCCACCACCAGCACCGTCAGGGATTTGCGGGCATGCGTCGCCCAGTCCGGCGAGCGTTTGGCGTCCTCGCCGATCTTGACGAACGGACGTTGAGCGGAGACCACCTGCTCGCGCAGATAACCCACTGAGGCGCCAATGTAATTGCTCGGCACCACCATCAGGCGCAGCTCGTGATGGTTGCGGAACAATGAAGACAAGCCTTGATAATTTGCCAGTGCCGCAGCGCCGATGGCGGCGCAACAGACCACAATAACCACCAGTTTGCTGAACAGTTCCCGGTGCCAGGGACGATAGCGGATGGGCATTTTCCACAGTATCAGCGAAGGCAAGACGCCCAATAAAGCGATCGACAACACCAGTTTCAGGGACAGCAGCCCCTGAACTTCCGTCACGTTGGTTTCGGCGAAGTTACGAAACATGCCCGCGTCAATCATGACACCGTACTCGGTCATGAAATACACCACGCCGGCACTGACCATAAACAAAAAGATCATGACCGGTTTAAACACGGCCCGGAAGGCCACCAGCGTCAGGCTTATATTGAACACACAGAAGATCATCAATCCAAACGCGACACGCATCGCAATGCCTTTGGCATCTGAACTGGTAATCGCAAACAGGTGCTGCCACAAATTGATATTGAAACCCAGTAACAGAAAGCCACTGGCAAGGAGGGTCACAACCTCTGGACGAACAGTTCTGGGTGTCGGCATTGGGGTCTGCTTATCTAATTAATGTGCATCGGGTGTAGCAGGAACCAGGCAGTTCCCCGATGGCGCGCACTGTAAGCAGCGCATCATCAATTTTATGTGAAAACGGTGAGACGGTTGGGTTGAATGAAGGTTATTTCACAGGGAACGCTACTCGCGCACGAGCCCGCCCTTACGCTGCAACAAAAACGCCTCCGCAAGCAGCCTCGCGGAGACATTATTTTCTCGACTGCGCTCGATCAGACCGAACGACGGCGATAGGCGCGATAGCCCGGCAGCCAGAAATTGCGTTCAATCGCTTCCAGCAAGGCCTCTTCCGAGGTGTCCAGCGCCAGCCCCTCGGCCTGGGCCTCTTTGGCGACCGCGAACGCAATCTTGCGGCTGACCTGCTGGATTTCCTTGAGCGGCGGCAAGACCGCATCGCCCTGCCCCGTCACCATCGGTGAGCACTCGGCCAGCGCATTGGACGCTGCCATCAGCATCCGGTCGGTGATGCGCGATGCCTTGCAAGCCACGACGCCAAGACCGATGCCTGGAAAAATATAGGAGTTGTTGCACTGAGCGATGTGTACGGTGCGACCGTTGATCTCGACCGGCGCAAACGGGCTACCTGTCGCCACCAGCGCATGGCCGTCAGTCCAGCGCAGAATGTCTTCCGGCGTCGCTTCGACTTTGGAAGTCGGGTTCGACAAAGGCATCACCAGCGGCTTGGCACAATGCTTGTGCAACTCACGCACGACCTGCTCAGTGAACAGACCTCGCTGTCCGGACACGCCGATCAATACGGTGGCACCGGCATGCGTCACAACATCCAGCAACTGCGGGAAGTCTTCCGCACCTGCCGTCCAGCCGGCAACGTCTGCGGTTTTCTGCGCCAGACGTTGCTGGAAGTCCAGCAGGTTACCCATGTCCTCGGTCAGCAGACCGAAGCGGTCGACCATGAATACACGCTGGCGCGCCTCGCTTTCGCTCAGCCCCTCAATGCGCATTGCCGCGATGATGTGCTCGGCAATCCCGCAACCCGCCGAACCCGCGCCGACAAACACCACTTTCTGCTGACCAAGGGTTTCATTCTTGGCCTTGCACGCCGCCAGCAATGTTCCCACGGCCACGGAAGCGGTGCCTTGGATGTCATCGTTGAAGCAGCACAACTCATCCCGATACTTCTCGAGCAGCGGCATGGCGTTGGCCTGGGCAAAATCTTCAAACTGCAACAGCACATCCGGCCAGCGGCGCTGTACCGCATCGATGAACAGTGCGATGAAGTCTTCGTATTCCTTGCCCGACACACGCTCATGACGCCAGCCCATGTACATAGGGTCGTCAAGCAACTCGCGGTTGTTGGTGCCGACGTCCAGCACGATTGGCAGCGTGTAGGCCGGGCTGATGCCGCCACAGGCGGTGTACAACGACAGCTTGCCAATCGGAATACCCATGCCGCCGATGCCCTGATCGCCCAGTCCGAGGATTCGCTCGCTGTCGGTCACGACAATGATCTTGATCCGGTCCTTGGTGGCGCTGCGCAGGATGTCGTCAATGCGGTCGCGTTCAGGGTAAGAGATGAACAGGCCGCGATGAGTGCGGTAAATCTTGGAGAATTCCTGGCATGCCTGGCCCACCGTCGGGGTGTAAATGATCGGCAGCATCTCGTCCAGGTGCGAATCCAGCAGGCGGAAAAACAGGGTCTCGTTATTGTCTTGAATCGAACGCAGGTAAATATGCTTGTCCAGGTCGCTCGCGCACTGTTTGTACTGGCTGTAAACCCGGGTGACTTGCTCTTCGATGGTCTCGACGTTCTGCGGCAGCAGCCCGATCAGATTAAATTCAACCCGCTCCTGCGGGGTAAAAGCGCTGCCCTTGTTCAGCAGCGGCATTTCCAGCAGCGATGGACCTGCGTAGGAAATGTATAAAGGTCGCGAAGTCTTGGTCATTTTTTCTAGTCGCCTTTTTCGTCTACTCATTAATTCTGTACGTCGACCGAGGCGGGCAGCCTGGCTGCTTTCTTATTGTTTTTTCGTGTAGCCAGTGCTCAATCAGGCCATGCCGAAAACCTTTCGGCGTGTGAAGTCAGGAGGCACATATTACTCGTCCGGGGAGCGGTTGCGGCATTTTGTCGCGCAGAGAATGGCCAGGTGATGCTATTCGACGCACAGCTCTCTACGACCAGCAAGCGCGTGCCGCACGCTGGAAACTGTCACTCGATTGAATGAAAAAGCCCTGGCGATTGCCAGGGCATGCAGGCGTCAGGCCCCGCCTGGCTTACCGGCGATAAGCCCGATGGTAAAACCGTCCACCGCGGAGATCCGGCCCCGCCACAGCACACCCGCTTCACAGATCGGGTTGCCATCTGTGGAATAGGTCCGGCAATCCTTCAGGTGAATGAAGTGGAACGCCGGCGTGTCTTCCGAAGACTCTCCCGGTTTGAAGGACAGGATCATTTCCTTCATCGACGCGTCAGTGCCGTTGGCAAACTGACTGAACGGCGCGGAAATATCCTCGGCCAACTGCTCGAAATACGTGTCGTGAGAAATCAGATGCCCAGACACTAGATTCCCGCCCACCGACAGCGTCACGCCCATCTCGACCTTGGTGTTCGCCACGAACTTGACCAGCCACTGAAGCAGCCAGTCGATCTGCTTGCCTTGCCACTTGAACTGGGCAATCACGTCATCATGGCTCTGGCTGGGAGAAGGTTGCGCCTTTGGTACTTGATCTACGTCTGACATCTGATAGCTCCTCGCCTCACAAAACGTTGAACCCAAGGTATAGATCAGATCGGGCGAAAGGGAAACCGGGGATGGGCGATTAATAGAGATTGGGCAAGGGGCTGTCTAAGCAGTTCAGCCATTCGGTCTCGCCGCGTCCCCGCGCAAAATCGCTGAGCTGAACAGAAGAAAATCACCCAGATGCTGAGTAATGATCGCCACAGTGATCGGCAATTGCAGCGTTTGATATTCGTGTACCGCGACATTCGTGAACCCGACCATGTTCTTCATGACGGGCAGTAATGACGGAGTAAGCCATCCCCCACGATGAAGCAGTGCGAAAACATCACGAGCGCTTTGTGGTACGCCCAGCCCTTGCGCAATCAAGTGAGGTTTTTTCGCTGAGCACGAACGCCTCGAAAATTCCCGCAGCCTCATTTTTAGCCCAAAGACGGCGGCCTCTGGTAATGATCTGATACTGCATGACGGTCGAAGCTGCACGCAGATCGATCAGGTCCACAGGCAAATAAACGATATCTGCAATTTCCCCCGCCAGACGCCACAGCGCTACAGGATCAAGAGTGCCAGACACAAGCACGGCCAGATCCAGGTCACTCTCGGAGCTGGCGTGACCGGTCGCTTGACTGCCGAACAGGTAGACAGCCAATAGGTCAGGCAATCGGGATTGCAGGTGTGTGAGCAAGCTGTGGGTGTTCATATTCAACGTCTCAAATATGGCCTAGACAGCCCCTAACAGAAGCCGGGTCGGATTCTTGCTCAAGATTTGTGGAAACCAGCCTACAACCCAAAAAACGTATCCACGCCACGAACCCCACCTGACAAAAAATGAGGATTGGGATTAGCGCGGCATCTCTGGCGAGCATTTCCACGGCAGCAGTGCTTTGCGCGTCCACTATTCGAGTTGCACTCTTCGGATGTTGATATCTGTGAGCAGGATGCAGGTGTTATGCGGCATTTGGCAAAGGGTCGAAACAGGAAAGCACTTACATAGCTAACGGATTGGTACTACATAAAACTGGCTGAGTATACTCCAGCATGGGCAACTGTATCACTCGACCAGTTGACCCAGCGCCTGAACAAAGCAACCCTTGATCTAAAGTGCCGCGCTGAGAATCACATAAACAACCAACATGGAAGGATGAAAACCTCATGGCTTTTGACGCTTATTTGAAAATGGAAGGTATCCCCGGCGAAACGCTTGACGCTCAATTCAAAGACTGGATTGAGATGGAGGATTTCGACGTAGGAGCAAGCCAATCCGCTTCGGTCACTTCGACAAGCGCTGGCGGAGCCACAGGTGGCCGAGCTCGTATGAGTGATCTATTTTTTCGCAAGACTGTGGACAAATCCACACCAAAGCTTCATGAGGCATGCTGCAGCGGGAAGCACTTCAAAGAAGTTACTATTGCAGTCAATCGAGCAGGAGCAGAAAAGATAAAGTATTTGGAAATCACACTTGAAGAAGTGATTATTTCATCGGTTACGCTAAACGGAAATGGTAGCGTTGAGGGCGGTTTTCCTACGAAAACAATACGTTTAAACTATGGTCGTATGAAAATGACGTATACGCACCAAAAACGTACAGATGGTCAGGGCGGAGGCCAGGTTGTAGGTGGCTGGGACGGTATAGCCAATAAAGTATATGCCTGAAACCAAGAGGATTGCGTTCATGGTTTCTCCAACTGTTGACACGAACAAGATTGCGTATTGCACCTATGAGTTGAATGGCCAGACAACCAGTATGTTGCACTGCAGCAATAATGAGGGCTATGAGGCCTTCTCAGGAAGAGAAGGCTTTGTCAATGACCCAGCCGAGATTAGCAATGCTAAGTTTGGACCGCTGCCGCCCGGCAGATATTACATACTGGACAGGGAGCGTGGTGGGATGCTGGGTTGGATCAGAGATCCAATAAAGGATTTTTATGCGCGAACTGATCGGAGTGGCTGGTTGTCACTTTACCGAGATGATGGGCGCATTGATGATCAAACAACCGTCAATGACGTAACAAGAGCAAATTTCAGAATACATCCTGTCGGCCCACTGGGCCGAAGCGAAGGGTGTGTCACCATGACATCTAAAATAGCATTTGATCAGCTAAGCAAATACCTCCACAACATGGAGGGAGATAGACTTCAAGGATCCGGACAGAAATACTTCGGCATTTTAGACGTAATAGACCCGAGAGAAAGAAAATGATGAGTATCCTTAAAGCACTCATTAAATTTTTCGTGATTTTTTTGATAGCGTCTTTCCTCACACGATACCTTATTGGAAGCGGGCTGGTGCAAAAAGGACTGGAAACCTCTATCGGTGAAGCGCTATATACAACTCTCTCTGATCTCTTCAACGTCAATGGATCCGAGCAGGCAGAAACATTAATAATCAGTGTACTGCTCATCGGTTCTTTGGGTTTTGTGACAATACTTGGCTGCGTGGCTTCGATCATCACTTCAAGACGGTATCAAGGAACACTTAAAAAATAGGAGCTGTATCACTGTACTGAACAGTAAGCGCTCCATGAACTCTACATTTTAAAGGTGGGGATCTACGGCTATCTTGGAATTTTCGGCGTGCAGCTCCACGGCAGCAAGGCCTCGAAATCTTCTACGCTCCTGGCTTGCGGCAGACGCTCCAGTGCGTGGCGCAGCCACGCATAAGGCTCTTGGCCGTTGGCTTTGGCCGTCTCGACCAAACTGTAAAGTTGAGCGCTGGCCGTCGCGCCTTTGGGCGTGTCGCTGACCGGCACAGGGGGCTTATGGATCGATGGTCAAACTACGCCAATAGCGGGCACAGTGGGAACACACGCATTCGAGATCTGCACACCAAGCGCGGGAAGGATTTCGCAGAAAATTTCAGGTTCAGCATCCTCGAAATCGCAGACAAGCACACCGACAAAGAAGAAATGATGCTCAAGGAAATCCACTGGAAGCGCCGCCTTTTGACACGCGACAGTGGCTTGAACGCCAATTAATTCCCAATCTTCAAGGACGATATGTTTTGACGATGGAGTGGTTTTCACACGGTTCGAAAATGTGGAGCTTTATACGGTCGGTAACTATGGCCATGAGTGGGGCTTTCGCCTGTATGGAAATGGGTCTGGCAATTGCAACAGCCCTTTCCATGACTCAACCGTTATCGTTAGAAGCGGATATTCGGTCTCTCCAAGCCCTGAATGACCAGAAGAACGTGCTTGAGGATTTGACACGTCAGAAACATGTATAAAAAGGAGCTGAATTAGCAATCAACAGCCAAAGATGTGACTGAAATTACCTAAAGACGGCAAAAATTTGTAAGCGCTCCATGAACCCCACATTCAAAGCCGCTGCTTGATCCCGGATGCTGTGCTCCCGATTTCTTTCTGGAGCCCGCCAACCATGATGCGTCCCGATGCAAAAGTCGAAAAAGTGTATCTGTACCCCAAGCCCGTCGACTTCCGAAAATCCATCGACGGTCTGGCGGCCTTGGTTGAGTTGGACATTAAGGTCGCGGTGTTCGACCCCGTGCTTTTCGTCTTCCTCAACAAGCCACGCAACCGCGTGAAGATCTTGTACTGGGAGCGCAACGGCTTCTGCCTTTGGCTCAAGCGCCTGGAGTCTGAGCGTTTCAAAACATCGCCCGATCAAACCGACGAAGCAATTGTCCTGACTGTCCAGGAGCTCAACTGGATGCTCGACGGCTTTGACCTTTGGCGTAACCGTCCCCATCAGGTTTTGACGCCGCGATTCGTGGCCTGATTCGGTATAATCCCGGGCATGAATTTCGTGCCCGACAACCTTCCTGATGATCCTGAATTGCTCAAGCAGATGCTTGCGAAGATGCAGTCCCGGGTGGGCGTGCTCGAAGAGCAAGTTGCACTACTAAGGCAGCGCCTGTTCGGCCGGAAATCAGAGCAGGCCGTCGATCCGGCAACGCCTCAAATGGCGTTGTTCAATGAAGCGGAGCACGAGGTCGAGTTGGCGTGCGAGACCACTGAAGAAGAGGTTGTCGCACCCTCAAAGCGCCGTGGCAAGCGCAACCCATTGCCTGCCGATCTACCGCGCATCGAAGTCATCCACGAACTGCCCGAGCATGAGCTGACTTGTACCTGCGGTTGCCGCAAACACGCCATTGGCGAGGAAATCAGCGAGCAACTTGAAATCGTCCCGATGCAGATACGGGTGATCAAACACGTTCGTAAAGTCTACGGTTGCCGCGACTGCGAGACTGCACCGGTGACTGCGGACAAGCCCGCTCAGTTGATTGAAAAAAGCATGGCCAGCCCGAGCGTTCTGGCGATGCTGCTGACCACTAAATATGTGGACGGTTTGCCGCTTCACCGCTTTGAAAAAGTACTGGGCCGCCACGGCATCGATATCCCTCGCCAGACCTTGGCACGCTGGGTTATCCAGTGCGGCGAACACTTTCAGCCGCTGCTGAATTTAATGCGCGACAGCCTATTGGCCAGCCGGGTCATCCATTGCGATGAAACGCGGGTGCAGGTGTTGAAAGAGCCTGACCGCGAGCCAGGCAGCCAGTCATGGATGTGGGTGCAAACCGGCGGCCCGCCGGATAAGCCGGTGATCCTTTTTGACGACTCCACCAGCCGAGCGCAGGAGGTGTCTACGCGCCTGCTCGATGGCTATCGTGGCTACGTCATGACCGATGATTATGCCGGTTACAACGCACTGGGCGCCCAAGCTGGAGTTGAGCGTTTAGGGTGCTGGGCCCATGCGCGTCGCAAGTTTG
>NZ_MTSB01000017.1 GCF_002093745.1 Pseudomonas graminis | reverse complement strand
AAAGCTGATTATAAGCAGGCAGCATGGCGCAGAGGTGTGACGCGGTTCCCCTGCTATTTGTGGGAGCGAGCTTGCTCGCGAAGAGGCCAGTACAGTCATTGAAAATGGGGCGTCTGAACCCTCGTCTTCGCGAACAAGTTCGCTCCCACGCCCTGCGGGCAGAAGCGCGCTCTGTGTCCGACGCATCGCTATGCACAAGTCCGCTTCTGATGCTGGCCGAAGGCCGTGGAAGTGAGCTTGCTCGCGAAGGGGCCAGTTCAGTCATTGAAAATGGGGCGTCTGAACCCTCGTCTTCGCGAACAAGTTCGCTCCCACGCCCTGCGGGCAGAAGCGTGTTCTGTGTCCGACGCATCGCTATGCACAAGTCCGCTTCTGACGCTGGCCGAAGGCCGTGGAAGCGAGCTTGCTCGCGAAGAGGCAGGTACAGCCCCCGGAAACAGGGTGTTTGAATCATTGCCTTCGTGAGCAAGCTCACTCCCACAAATACCGCCCGAAGGGCGACACCAGCGAAGGGTTGGCGTGGCTGCGGGGGTTGCAGTCGGAAAGCTGATTATAAGCAGGCAGCATGGCGCAGAGGTGTGACGCGGTTCCCCTGCTATTTGTGGGAGCGAGCTTGCTCGCGAAGAGGCCAGTACAGTCATTGAAAATGGGGCGTCTGAATCATTGCCTTCGTGAGCAAGCTCACTCCCACAAAATACCGCCCGAACGGCGACACCAGCGAAGGCCTGCGTGGCTGAGGGCGTTGCAGTCGAAAAGCTGATTATGAACATTGTGGAAGCGAGCTTGCTCGCGAAGGGGCCAGTACAGTCATTGAAAATGGGGCGTCTGAATCATTGCCTTCGTGAGCAAGCTCACTCCCACAAAATACCGCCCGAACGGCGACTCCAGCGAAGGGTTGGCGTGGCTGCGGACGTTGCAGTCGAAAAGCTGATTATAAGCAGGCAGCATGGCGCAGAGGTGTGACGCGGTTCCCCTGCTATTTGTGGGAGCGAGCTTGCTCGCGAAGAGGCCAGTACAGTCATTGAAAATGGGGCGTCTGAACCCTCGTCTTCGCGAACAAGTTCGCTCCCACGCCCTGCGGGCAGAAGCGTGTTCTGTGTCCGACGCATCGCTATGCACAAGTCCGCTTCTGACGCTGGCCGAAGGCCGTGGAAGTGAGCTTGCTCGCGAAGAGGCAGGTACAGCTCCCGGAAACAGGGCGTCTGAATCATTGCCTTCGTGAGCAAGCTCACTCCCACAAAATACCGCCCGAACGGCGACTCCAGCGAAGGGTTGGCGTGGCTGCGGACGTTGCAGTCGAAAAGCTGATTATAAGCAGGCAGCATGGCGCAGAGGTGTGACGCGGTTCCCCTGCTATTTGTGGGAGCGAGCTTGCTCGCGAAGAGGCCAGTACAGTCATTGAAAATGGGGCGTCTGAACCCTCGTCTTCGCGAACAAGTTCGCTCCCACGCCCTGCGGGCAGAAGCGCGCTCTGTGTCCGACGCATCGCTATGCACAAGTCCGCTTCTGATGCTGGCCGAAGGCCGTGGAAGCGAGCTTGCTCGCGAAGAGGCAGGTACAGCCCCCCCCTGGAAAAAGGGCGTCTGAATCATTGCCTTCGTGAACAAGCTCACTCCCACAAAAAAGTTATGTAACGCTTGGCGTTCTGCGCCTGGCCTGCAGCGCGTCGAGACGTCAATCCTCGACGTCGAACTGGTCCTTTATATAACGGATTTCAGTCCGGCCATGCGGGGCGGGCTGGCCGTCTTCGTCGAGGTTGACGAAGACGATCTTCTCGACCGTAAGGATGCTCTTGCGGGTGATCTTGTTGCGCACCTGGCATTTCAGCGTAATCGATGTACGGCCGAACTCGGTGGCCGTGATGCCCAGTTCGATAATGTCGCCCTGACGCGAGGCGCTGACAAAGTTGATTTCGGAAATGTACTTGGTCACTACCCGCTGATTGCCCAACTGGACAATCGCGTAGATCGCGGCCTCTTCATCGATCCAGCGCAGCAGGCTGCCACCGAACAGGGTGCCGTTGGGGTTGAGGTCTTCGGGCTTTACCCACTTGCGGGTGTGGAAATTCATGTTCACTCCTGAGCATCTGGCCGGTAGAGACCCGCATGATGGCAGAGCCGACGGCGCACGCCCATGCCCGCGTCATAGCGACAGCATATCGACCCTATTAGCGATAGATGGCTCAATAGTGGCCTTTAAGCCGACAGAAAGCCTTGGGAAGAAGCGCGAGCGAGGCTATACTGGCAAACGTTTCAAAACGGTCATCAACGCTTGATACCGTTCCCGCCACCTGTCCGAGGGGCGCTGCAGCAGGTTCTCCCTGTCAGGCTCGGATGGGGCGTTGTTTGTCAGGTTGATCATCAATCGGCAAGCCTTAAACGCACAACGGCGCCCATTCGCATTTTTATGGAATGGAGACTCTCAATGAGTGCTGTAATCACGCCCGCAGAATTTAACGACTTCAAGGTTGCCGACATTTCCCTGGCTGCCTGGGGCCGTCGCGAAACCATCATCGCCGAATCCGAAATGCCTGCCCTGATGGGTCTGCGCCGCAAATACGCCGCTGAGCAGCCGCTCAAGGGCGCGAAAATCCTCGGCTGCATTCACATGACCATTCAGACCGCCGTGCTGATCGAAACCCTGGTTGCTCTGGGTGCCGAAGTACGCTGGTCGTCGTGCAACATTTTCTCCACTCAGGATCAGGCCGCCGCGGCCATCGCCGCTGCCGGCATTCCTGTGTTCGCCTGGAAAGGCGAAACCGAAGAAGAATACGAGTGGTGCATCGAGCAGACCATCCTCAAGGATGGCCAGCCGTGGGACGCCAACATGATCCTCGACGACGGCGGCGACCTGACCGAGATCATCCACAAGAAATACCCGGCGATGCTGGACAAGATCCACGGCGTGACCGAAGAGACCACCACGGGCGTTCACCGTCTGCTGGACATGCTGGCCAAGGGCGAGCTGAAAATCCCGGCCATCAACGTCAATGACTCGGTAACCAAGAGCAAGAACGACAACAAGTACGGCTGCCGTCACAGCCTGAACGACGCCATCAAGCGCGGCACCGACCACTTGCTGTCCGGCAAGCAGGCTCTGGTGATCGGCTACGGTGACGTGGGCAAGGGCTCGGCTCAGTCCCTGCGTCAGGAAGGCATGATCGTCAAAGTGACCGAAGTCGACCCGATCTGCGCCATGCAGGCCTGCATGGACGGTTTCGAACTGGTTTCCCCGTTCATCGACGGCGAAAACGACGGCACCGAAGCGAGCATCGACAAAGCGCTGCTGGGCAAGATCGACCTGATCGTGACCACCACCGGTAACGTCAACGTGTGCGACGCCAACATGCTCAAAGCGTTGAAAAAGCGTGCAGTCGTGTGCAACATCGGCCACTTCGACAACGAAATCGACACCGCTTTCATGCGCAAGAACTGGGCATGGGAAGAAGTGAAGCCACAGGTTCACAAGATCCACCGTACTGGCGCCGGTTCGTTCGACGCACAGAACGACGACTACCTGATCCTGCTGGCCGAAGGCCGTCTGGTAAACCTGGGCAACGCCACAGGCCACCCAAGCCGCATCATGGACGGCTCGTTCGCCAACCAGGTTCTGGCGCAGATCTTCCTGTTCGATCAGAAATACGCTGACCTGGCACCTGCCAAAAAGGCCGAGCGTCTGACGGTCGAAGTACTGCCGAAGAAGCTCGACGAAGAAGTGGCCCTGGAAATGGTCCGCGGCTTCGGCGGCGTGGTGACCAAGCTGACCAAGACCCAGGCCGACTACATCGGTGTGACCGTCGAAGGTCCGTTCAAGCCGCACGCTTATCGCTACTGATTGATCTTCTGTGAAGAGTGCGCGGCGTTCCTGACGCCCCTCACTCTTGCAGATGGCAATGACCTGTGGGAGCGGCCCTGCCCGCGAAGGCTGTAGGCCACTTCGCGGACAAGTCCGCTCCTGCAAGTATGTGTTCGCTTCTATATCGAGATCGGCCTCCATGAGCCAAGAACGCCGCTTCAGCTTCGAGTTCTTCCCCACCAAGACCGACGCTGGACATGAAAAGCTGCTGACCGTTGCGCGTCAGCTCGCCACGTACAACCCCGATTTTTTCTCCTGCACCTACGGTGCCGGTGGTTCTACCCGCGACCGCACGCTCAATACCGTGCTGCAGCTGGAGAACGAAGTAAAAGTACCGGCTGCCCCGCATTTGTCATGCGTGGGTGACGGCAAGGAAGACCTGCGCAATCTGTTGGCCCAGTACAAGGATGCAGGCATCAAGCGCATCGTGGCCCTGCGTGGCGACCTGCCTTCCGGTATGGGCATGGCCAGCGGTGAGCTGCGTCACGCCAACGACCTGGTGCAATTTATCCGTGAGGAAACCGGCAGCCACTTTCACATCGAAGTCGCCGCCTACCCGGAAATGCACCCTCAGGCGCGCAATTTCGAAGATGACCTCAAGCACTTCGTCAACAAGGCCAACGCCGGTGCCGACAGTGCGATTACCCAATACTTCTTCAACGCCGACAGTTATTTCAACTTTGTCGAGCGCGTCGAGAAGATGGGCGTGAACATCCCGATCGTGCCAGGCATCATGCCGATCACCAATTACAGCAAGCTGGCCCGCTTCTCCGATGCCTGCGGTGCGGAAATCCCGCGCTGGATCCGCAAGCAGCTCGAAGCGTACGGCGATGACGTGCAAAGCATTCAGGCGTTTGGCGAAGACGTCATTACCCGGATGTGCGAACGCTTGCTGCAAGGCGGCGCACCGGGGCTGCACTTCTACACGCTGAACCAGGCAGAACCGAGCCTGGCGGTGTGGAATAACCTGCAATTGCCACGCTGATACCGCAGTAAAGCCGTGATCTGAAGGCTGATTCCCGGAAGATCGCGGCCTGATACACCGTTGGGCAGCAGGAAAGCGGCGTATTGCGCGCGCTCTGTTATACTCCAGCCTTCCCGCCAGGCTTACGCCCGGACGCGCGGTCTTGCAATCGTCACTCGTTCACGCCATCAGCGCACTTTTCATCAAGCGCAGACGTCACGAGATGCACTGAAGACCCTGCAGGACCGGACGGGATCGCGTTGTCTTTACACGCCATTCGCGCCAGGCAAGACATCCCTTGAGCTTAAGCTCCAACAGAACAGGATTACTCATGTCCTTTGCTTCCCTCGGTCTCTCCGAGGCTTTAGTCCGCGCCATCGAGGCAGCGGGCTACACCCAGCCGACCCCCGTGCAACAGCGGGCCATTCCCGCCGTGTTGCAAGGTCGCGACCTGATGGTTGCGGCGCAGACAGGTACTGGTAAAACCGGCGGTTTCGCCCTCCCTATTCTGGAGCGGCTATTTCCCAACGGTGTTCCGGACAAATCCCAGCGTCACGGCCCGCGCCAACCGCGCGTTCTGGTCCTGACCCCGACTCGCGAACTCGCTGCGCAGGTGCATGAAAGCTTCAAGCTGTATGCCCGCGACCTGAAGTTCGTCAGCGCCTGCATCTTTGGTGGCGTCGGCATGAACCCGCAGGTTCAGGCCATGTCCCGTGGTGTGGATGTACTGGTGGCCTGCCCTGGCCGACTGCTCGATCTGGCCGGTCAAGGCAGCGTCGACTTGTCCCACGTCGAAATTCTGGTGCTCGATGAAGCAGACCGGATGCTCGACATGGGCTTCGTTCACGACGTCAAGAAAGTCCTTGCCCGTCTGCCGGCCAAGCGCCAGAACCTGCTGTTCTCGGCAACGTTCTCCAATGACATCACGTCGTTGGCTGGCAAGCTGCTGCACAACCCGGAACGCATTGAAGTCACGCCACCGAACACCACGGTCGAGCGCATCGAGCAACGGGTTTTCCGTCTCCCGGCCAATCACAAGCGCTCGTTGCTGGCGCATCTGATTACCGTGGGCGCTTGGGAACAGGTGCTGATCTTCACCCGCACCAAGCACGGCGCCAACCGTCTGGCCGAGTATCTGGACAAGCATGGCCTTGCGGCTGTCGCGATCCACGGCAACAAGAGCCAGAATGCACGCACCAAGGCTCTGGCCGATTTCAAGGCCGGTGATGTTCGCATCATGGTGGCGACCGATATCGCCGCACGCGGCCTGGATATCGACCAGCTGCCACACGTCGTCAACTTCGAATTGCCGAACGTTGACGAAGACTACGTACACCGTATCGGCCGTACCGGCCGTGCAGGTCGCTCGGGTGAAGCCATTTCGCTGGTTGCCCCGGACGAAGAAAAGCTGCTCAAAAGCATCGAGCGCATGACCAAGCAGAAGATCCCGGACGGCGATCTGATGGGCTTTGACATCACGGCAGTCGAGGCTGAAAAGCCGGAAGTGCGTGAGCGTCCGGATGTTCGCAATTCCCGTGGTGCGCGCCCGGCTCGTGCTGACGGCGACAAGAACAACGGTGGTCGTCGCGACAAGGGCAAGGACAAAGGCAGAGATAAGCCTGCTGCCGCAGCCGCAGCTCCTGGCGAACGCCCTGCCCGGCAACCCCGCGAAAAAAAGCCACGTGAGGGCACGCCTCGCAGCGAACAACGTGCATCGCAGCCTGCAACACCGCGTCCGGCCTCGGATCGCGCGCCGGACGAATTCCGTGATGACGAGGTGGATAACTTCGGCAACCGCGCTGATTACGTAAGCCCTTATCAGGGCAAAGGCCAGAATCGTGGCCGTCGCCCTGCTGCCGCGCCTGGTGCTGCACCGGCTGCGGGTGGCGCACGTCCGGCCAATTCGGGCCGACCTGCAGGCGGCGCACCACGTTCCGGTTCCGGTACTGGCGCACCCAAGCGCAATGGCTCGGGTTCTTCGGCACCGCGTTCGCGCGACGGTCAACCGCGCGGTCGTCGTCCTGCACGTGAAGAGCAGCCCTTGCCACGTGAAGGTCAGGAACCCGCCGTACGCGCTCCACGCGACGGCCAGCCGCAGCCGAAGATCGTTCACAAAGAGTCGAAGATCGACCGCTTCCCGTCTGCCGAGCAACTGGATCAGTTGCCAGCACGCCCACGCGGAGAAAAACCGGCCCTGCTGACCCGCAACCGCGACAGCTGATAGCCACATAACAAAAAAACGCCCCGACATGTTCGGGGCGTTTTTGTTTGTTGTATCGATGATCGCTCCCACGCTACGCGGCCGGTCTTGAGACGGCAGCGCGGCTCAGATCTGTGACGCAGAGCGTCATCCACTGCATGCCAACGCGGAGCATTGCCACGAGAGTCATCTCAGGAAGTTTCATCGCACCAACAAAAACGCCGACCCAAGGGTCGGCGTTTTTGCGATCAGGCGAGCATTTACTTCTTCTGTACGCCTTCGAAGGTGATGTCCAGGTCCAGCGTCTGCGACGTCGGGCCAGGGCCTTTGATACCGAAATCGTTCAGGTTCAGCGTCGATGTACCGTTGAAGCCGGCACGGTAGCCGCCCCACGGATCCTTGCCTTCGCCGTTGAAAGTGGCCTTGATCACGATTGGCTTGGTCACGCCGTGCAGGGTCAGGTCGCCGGTCACGTCAGCCGTTTTCTCACCCGTCGACTTGACGCTGGTGGAGACGAACTTGGCTTCCGGGTACTTGGCAACGTCCAGGAAGTCTTTGCTGGCGATATGCTTGTCGCGCTCGGCGTGGTTGGTGAACAGGCTGGCGGTTTTCAGCTCGACATTGATTTTGCTGGCCTCAGGCTTGGCAGCGTCGAAGCTGAATGTGCCGTCCCAGTCCTTGAAGGTGCCGTGGATGAAGCTGTAGCCCAAATGGCTGATCTTGAAGTCAACGAATGCGTGCTGACCTTCCTTGTCGATAACGTAGTCGGCAGCCATGGCCTGACCAGCAGACAACAGTGCGGTACCCAGAGCCAGAGCGGCGAGAGACTTCTTCAACATGCTTTTCTTCCCGTTTTGGTTGAACAATCAATGACGACCCAGCATGCGCTTAAGGGTCACATCGCGATCGATGAAATGGTGTTTCAGTGCAGCAAGGCCGTGGAGCACCGCGAAAATCACGATGACCCAAGCCAGATATAAGTGAATCCAGCCAGCCGTTTCCGCCTGATCGGGAAGGCCTGAGACCAGTGCAGGCACATCGAACAGGCCAAACACCGGGATACCCACGCCATCAGCGGTGGAGATCAGGTAACCGGCAAACATCACGGCAAACAGTGCAACGTATAAAAACAGGTGACCGAACGCAGCGCCAAGACGCGTCAACTTACTGTAGCTGGCCAACGGCGGCGGTGGCGGACTCAACAGACGCCAGACCACACGGATCAGCATGATCGCGAACAACGTGATGCCAATGCTCTTGTGCAGGTCAGGACCCGCCTTGCGCCAGGTATCGTAGTAATCCAGTCCGACCATCCATAGCCCCAGCGCAAACATGCCAAACACGACAGCAGCCACGCTCCAGTGCAGCACCATGCTGACCAGACCGTAGCGAGAGGATGAGTTACGTAGCTGCATTACCAGTACCTTGTCAGAAGTGTTACCAGACTAGCTTTTTATCTATCGAATGAAAGCGCAAAATGTTGCTTTGACCTATCGAACAATACGATCAGTCCCGCTGCCATTTTTTGCTTATGCCTTGCTGGTGTTATCAGTGCCTGGCAGGCTTCTCAGCATTGCCAGACGGCCCTTGTCGCAGCAGCATCCCGATAATGTGCAGTCAGTAACACTTTGCAATGACCATCGGCCGTCCGGTGCCGATGAACGGCATCATGCGCTCCTGAATGGCCAGCCTGTCAGGGTAGAACGAATTCAACAGGCGAAAAAAAAGGGCGCGGTATTCACCGCGCCCTTTCTCATTCAGCTAACGCTCGATCAGTTGTTGACGTCTGCGGGGGCTGTCCCGTTTGTCGACTTGGCCGGAGCGGGCTGGGTCTGCGCTTTTTTAGCGGCTTCCTTTTTCGCCGCAGCTTTCTTCGCCGCTTCTTTTTTGGCGGCTTCCTTCTTCGCTGCTTCCTTTTTCGCCGCATCGGTCTTGGCAGCAGGCTTTTTAGCCGGTTCGGCTTTTACCGGCGGTTTGACGGGCTCGACTACCGGCGCAACCACTGGCGCGGGTGCCGGAACCGGTGCAGGCGCTGGAGCGGGCTCCGGCGCCTTCTCTACCGGCGCAGGTGCAGGCGCTTCGGCGCCACCGAACAGGCGCGAGAAGAAGCCTGGCTTGTCAGCCTGAGGTTTCGCGGGTTCAGCCGGCTTGTCGGAAGAACCACCCCCAAACAGGTTGCTGAAGAAGTTGCCTTCGGATTTCTGCGAAGCGGGTACCGGGGCTTTCGGCGGAGCGACCTTGACCGGCTCGAACGACTTGCCAGCAGCCAGATCCTGTACCTGGCTGGCGGCTCGCTGACCGCTGCGCAGCGCGCCTTCCAGAGTGCCGGGGTACAAGGTGTCAGTGTGCTCGCCAGCAAAGGCTACGCGCAGAATCGGCCTTTCCCACAAGCGCCAGTATTTGCTGATCTGGCCAGGGCCGAATGCCAGATAGGAGCCGCCCGTCGATGGGTCAACGCTGTAACGGCGAATTTCATAGCCGGTGTACGCACCACGCGCTTCCGGGTAGAACGCATGCAGGCGGATCAGCACCTGATCGACCATCTGCTTGTCGCCGAACGCCTGCATGATGCGGGCGTTATCGCCGGACAGGTTGATCACCACATTGGCACCGCCCTTGAGGGCAGGCTCGACCCACAGCATCCCCAGACCGGTGTTGCTGAACACTTCGCCCGACATGCGCGCCTTGCTGTCCCAGACCGGGGTCTTGAACTTGAGCATGATCTGGTCGCGCCAGCCATAGTTGGTGCTCTTGATCGCGCCCGTGTGCTGAGCATCCAGCGCAGGTGTCATCTGAATCTTGCCCAACGAACGCAACGGTACAGCCATCACCACGTAATCAGCCGTGTAGCTGGTAGCGCCAGCCTTGACGGTGACCTTGTCCTTTTCCTGGATGATTGCCGACACCGGCGAGTTGGTCTTGACGGTCTTGAGCTGTTTCACAAAGGCTTGCGTCAGTACCGCACTGCCACCGGGCAAGCGCGCAGCACGCAAGTCACGCTCATCGACGGCGCGATACACCCGCGATTGCTGGGCAAGGTAAAGCAGCGACAGGCGCGAAGGCTCGTCGTAGCGAGTACGAATCTGCTGGTTGATCAACTGACGAGCCGTGGCAGGCAGGTTCAGACGGTCCAGCCAGTTGGCCACGTTGATCTGGTCCAGGGCAAACAGGGTGCTGTTGGACGCCGGGTTTTCCGGGTCATCCACCGAGCGCGCCAGATTATCCAGCGTGTCGTTGTAGCGCTTGATCGCTTCGGCGGTCGCAGGCTGTTTGGCGGCCAGGTCAGCCTGAGTGAAGTACACGCCATCAATCAAATAGCTGGGCGTTCGCACGAATTCAGGTGCTGGCACGGTAGGAAGCTTGAAGCTGTCCAGGTAGTGGTTCAGTACTGGCTGCGCCTTGGTGTTGCCGATCCACTCGCTGGTCGCCAGACCGGAGCGGCCACCCAAAACCGGTTTGGCTTCCAGCAGCGTCACTTGCCAGCCTTTGGCCTGCAGCTCATAGGCCGCAGTCAGGCCTGCCAGACCACCGCCGACGACTATGGCCGTTCGTTGTTTTTCATCGGCGAGCGTCGAAACGCTGACCAACCCTGCCACTATCAGCGCACATGCGCGCAGCCACCCAGAAAGCATTCGGCGAACTCCGAAAAAACGTAGGAAAGGTTGGGCCAGTCAGCCCGAAACATCGACTCGCTGCGCAGGATACGCGAGCCATCAAATCGCCGCCAGCAATGTCCATCAGGCGTTAAAACTGCATCAAAGGTTGTTCCACGGGCGGGCATTGCATAGGCTTGCGCGATTGTTCGTCCTCGCATCAGGCGAGTCGCTACCCGGAGATTGAAAATGGGCCTCAATGACCAGTGGATGCAGCGTGACCTCAAGGTCCTGTGGCACCCCTGCACCCAGATGAAAGACCACGAAAATCTGCCGCTGATACCGATCAAACGTGGCGAAGGCGTATGGCTCGAAGACTTTGAAGGCAAGCGCTATCTGGACGCTGTCAGCTCTTGGTGGGTCAACGTTTTCGGGCATGCCAACCCACGCATCAACCAGCGCATCAAGGATCAGGTCGACCAGCTTGAGCACGTGATCCTCGCCGGCTTCAGCCATCAGCCGGTGATCGAACTGTCCGAGCGGCTGGTCAAACTCACGCCCGAGGGCCTGACCCGCTGTTTCTATGCTGACAACGGTTCGTCGTGCATCGAAGTCGCCCTGAAGATGAGCTTTCACTACTGGCTCAATCGCGGCCAGCCGGACAAGAAACGCTTCGTCACCCTGACCAACAGCTACCACGGCGAAACCATGGCCGCGATGTCGGTCGGTGACGTGCCGCTGTTCACGGAAACCTACAAGGCGCTGCTGCTGGACACCCTCAAGGTGCCAAGCCCCGATTGTTATCACCGCCCTGACGGCATGAGCTGGGAAGAACACTCGCGCAACATGTTCGCGGCAATGGAGCAGACCCTGGCCGAGCACCACGCCAGCGTCGCGGCGGTGATCGTCGAGCCGCTGATTCAGGGCGCTGGTGGCATGCGCATGTACCACCCGGTCTACCTCAAACTGCTGCGCGAAGCCTGTGACCGTTACGGCGTACACCTGATTCACGATGAAATCGCCGTGGGTTTCGGCCGCACCGGCACTATGTTCGCCTGCGAACAGGCGGGCATCCGACCGGACTTCCTGTGCTTGTCCAAGGCGCTGACGGGCGGCTATCTGCCGCTGGCGGCGTGTCTGACCACCGATGATGTGTACGACGCCTTCTACGACGACTACCCGACACTGCGCGCCTTTCTGCACTCGCACAGCTACACCGGTAATCCGCTGGCCTGCGCGGCGGCACTGGCGACACTGGATATCTTCGAGCAGGACAACATCATCGAAAACAACAAGGCCCTGGCGCAGCGTATGGCGACGTCGACGGCGCATCTGGTGGATCATCCGCATGTGGCCGAAGTGCGTCAGACCGGCATGGCCATCGCCATCGAGATGGTTCAGGACAAGGCCACCAAAACGGCTTACCCGTGGCAGGAGCGCCGTGGCATGAAGGTTTTCCAGCATGCGCTGGAGCGCGGCGCCTTGCTGCGGCCGCTGGGCAGCGTGGTGTATTTTCTGCCGCCGTACGTGATTACGCCGGAACAGATCGACTTTCTGGCTGAAGTGGCCACTGAAGGCATTGATATCGCGACCCGCAGCAGCATCAGTGTGGCGGTACGCGAGAACTTCCATCCGGACTTCAGGGATCCGGGTTAAGGGCTGGCACTTGCGGCGCAAGGGCTGAGCGGCCCCTGACATGGGAGCGGACTTGTCCGCGAATACGCCATCACAGAACGAACACCGGAACCGAGACACACCATGAGACTGTCCCGCTTTTTTACTGAAACGCCGCTGAGCCTGGGCGAGCACGAGCTGCCTGAAGCGCAGGCGCATTACATCAGCCGCGTGTTGCGCATGACCGAGGGCGATGCGCTGCAACTGTTCGACGGCTCGGGCCACGAGTTTCGCGGCACGCTGCTGGAGGTGGGCAAGAAACGCGTGCGCGTGCAACTGACTGAACGCTTCGACGGACAGATCGAGTCAGGCCTGCGCATTCATCTGGGGCAGGGTTTGTCGCGCGGCGAGCGCATGGACTGGGCGATTCAGAAAGCCACCGAGCTGGGCGTCAGCGAGATCACCCCGATTGTCAGCGAACGCTGCGAAGTGCGCCTCAAGGACGAACGCGCCGAGAAGCGTCAGGCGCATTGGCAACAGATCGCAATCAGCGCGTGCGAACAGTGCGGTCGCTCGGTAGTGCCGGTGATTCATCCGCCCATGCCGCTGGCCGACTGGATCAGGCTGACCGAAGCCGACCTGAAACTGGTTCTGCACCCGGTGGCAGAACCGCTGACCAGCCACGACAAACCCGCCCGCCTGGCCTTCCTGATCGGCCCGGAAGGCGGCCTGAACGATGCAGAAATCGATCAGGCACAACATGCCGGCTTCCAAGCCGCCCGCCTCGGCCCCCGCGTCCTGCGCACCGAAACCGCCCCAGTGGTCGCACTCAGCGTGGCGCAACAATTGTGGGGCGATTTTTGATCGCTTGATACGTCATCAAACACACCGCAGCGCTCATAGCCAGACACTCGCTTTGTGGGAGCGAGCTTGCTCGCGAAGCGGCCGGTACAAACCCTGAAATGGTGCGTCTGGACCAGCGTCTTCGTGAGCAAGCTCACTCCCACAGGGATCACGGTTTCAGGTACTACGGCTTCCACTCGCGCAGCAGTTGTGGGCCGATTTTTATCGTTTGATTACGTCATCAAACACCGCAGCGCTCAGAGTCAGACACTGGCCTTGCTCGCGAAGGGGCCAGTACACCCCCTGAAATTGGGCGTCTGGACCAACGTCTTCGTGAGCAAGCTCACTCCCACAGGGATCGCGGTTTCAGATACTACGGCTTCCACTGGCGCAGCAGTTGTGGGGCGATTTTTGATCGTTTGATACGTCATCAAACACACCGTAGCGCTCAGGGTCAGACACCGGCTTTGTGGGAGCGAGCTTGCTCGCGAAGAGGCCGGTACAACCCCTGAAATGGGGCGTCTGGACCAACGTCTTCGTGAGCAAGCTCACTCCCACAGGGATCGCGGTTTCAGGTACTACGGCTTTCACGCCGCCCGCCTCGGCCCCCGCGTCCTGCGCACCGAAACCGCCCCGGTTGATCGTTTGATTACGTCATCAAACACCGTAGCGCTCATAGCCAGACACTGGCTTTGTGGGAGCGAGCTTGCTCGCGAAGAGGCCGGTACAACCCCTGAAATGGTGCGTCTGGACCAACGTCTTCGTGAGCAAGCTCACTCCCACAGGGATCGCGGTTTCAGGTACTACGGCTTTCACGCCGCCCGCCTCGGTCCCCGCGTCCTGCGTACCGAAACCGCTCCGGTTGATCGTTTGATACGTCATCAAACACACCGCAGCGCTCATAGCCAGACACTGGCTTTGTGGGAGCGAGCTTGCTCGCGAAGGGGCCGGTACATGGTGCGTCTGGACCAACGTCTTCGTGAGCAAGCTCACTCCAACAGGGATCACGGTTTCAGGTACTGCGATGAGCGCTCCAGCAAGGCAACGAGAGCTTGGCCGAAACGCTCACTTTCACAGCACGTAAAAGCAGATCGCCACGAAGTGCATCAAACTGCCGCCGATCACGAACAGGTGCCAGATGCCGTGAAAGTGGCGGACCTGGTCGTAGGCGAAGAACAGGATGCCGACGGTGTACAGCACGCCGCCGCCAGCCAGCCATATGAAGCCCGCCAAGCCAAGCGCCGCGATCAGGGGTTTGACGGCCACCAGCACGATCCAGCCCATCACCGCGTAGATCACGATGGACATGATTCGCGCTTCAGAGCGGGGTTTGATCTCTTGCAGAATACCGATCAGCGCCAGCCCCCAGACGATGCCGAACAAGGTCCAGCCCCAGGCACCGCGCAAGGTCACCAGGCAGAACGGCGTGTAGCTGCCTGCAATCATCAGGTAGATCGAAAAATGATCCACTTTCTGCATGATTGCTTTCGAACGGCCTTTGACGCTGTGGTACACCGTCGAGACGCTGTACAGCGTGACCAGACAGACACCGTAGATGGCCATGCTGACCACCTTCCAGACATCCCCATGCAGGCACGCCATCACCAATAGCCAGATCGCGCCGACGGCGGCCAGCACAGCGCCTACCAGATGTGACCATGCGTTGAATTTTTCTCCGTAGTACATCCGCTCATTACCCTCGTCTGGCGAAAACACTGATTGCAGAGACTCCGGGTTATTGAAACAAACCGCAACATCTCTGTCTGTGACGGATATTTTAAGCAGCTATCGGCGCATGAGTTGGGCACAATCAGCGCACACCAACAACCAGCGCCACGACATGCAGATCGATGACGAACTCACGCTGAAGAAACTGGAAATATTCCTGGCGTTCATGCGCACTGGCAACCTGGCCCGTGCAGCGGAAGCGTTGCAGACCAGTAATGTCAGCGTCCACCGGGCGATCCATTCACTGGAAAGCGCCCTGCGCTGCCCGCTGTTCAAACACGAAGGCCGTAACCTGACGCCGCTGGAAAGCGCTTATGTGCTGGAAGAACGTGCGCAGAAGCTGGTGCAGGATGTGCTCGCAACGGTCGAGCTGACCCGTCAGGCGGCAGGCTTTTCGGCGGCGCGGTTCCGGCTCGGGGCGCTGTACTCACTGACGGTCAAGACTGTCCCGCAGTTGATCATGGGGCTGAAGATACGCCGCAGCGAGCTGAACATCGACCTGATCCTGGGCTCGAACATCGACCTGCTCTACAAACTCAAGAACATGGAAGTCGATGCGATGCTGGTGTCGCTGGACGAAAGCACCAACGACCCGGACTGCGAGCACCTGGCACTGTTTTCCGACGATATCTTTCTCGCCGTGCCTACGGATTCGCCGTTCGCCGAACACAACGAAGTGGACCTGAGCGACCTGCGCGAGGCGACGTTCATTACCCTGACCCAAGGCTTCGCCACCCATCGCGACGGCATACGGGTTTTCCAGCAAGCGGGGTTCGAACCCAAGGTGGCGATGCAGGTGAATGACATCTTCACCTTGTTGAGCATGGTCAGCTCAGGCGTGGGCTACGCCCTGCTGCCAGGGCGCATTGCCGCGGTCTATGAAAACCGCGTCCGGCTGATTCCGTTGCAAGGCCGCTACCGGATGCAGCAGCACATCGGCATGGTCTTTCTCAAATCAAAAGAACGCGATCCCAACCTGCTGGCGCTATTGGCCGAATGCCGAATGTACGCCAATCGCCTGCTGGAACAGGCGACCTGATCGACAGCCTCTAACCGACGATGCCACGCACGATGAAATACAGCACCGACGGCCCGAGCAGGCAGCCAAGCCCGGTATGGAAGGTGGCCGTCAGCGCACCGTAAGGCACCAGACGCCGATCCGTCGCTGCCAGCCCTGCCGTGACGCCGCTGACCGTGCCGGCCAGACCACCGAAGACCATCGCCGAACGCGGGTTGTCCAGGCCCATCCAGCGCGCAGCCATCGGTGTACCGACCATCACCAGAATCGCCTTGATCAGGCCGGTGGCAATCGACAGTGCCATGACGTCAGAGGTCGCGCCCAAGGCAGCCCCCGTTACCGGACCCACGATATAGGTCACCGCGCCCGCACCGATGGTGGTCATGCTGATTGCATCGCGATAACCGAACACCCAGGCGATGCTCGCACCGACGATAAACGGCAGGATGGTGCCCAGCAGCAGGGCAATCGCGCCGATCAGGCCGGCCTTGCGTGCTTCGGTGGCCTGTACTTCGAAGGCGGTTGCGACGATAGCGAAATCGCGCAACATCGCCCCGCCCATCAGCCCGATGCCGGAGAACAGCGTGATATCGGCAAGACCTTTCTGGCCGCCGGTCATGGTGCCCCCGACCCAGGCCAGCACCAGACCAATGACGATGGCGATGGCTGAGCCATGCACCCTGCCAAACGTCAGGCGTTTTGAAAGCACCACGGAGACCCACATGATGATGCCGACGAAGGCGAAAGCGGTGATCAGGCCGTTGTGCTCAAGCCCCTTTTCGATAAGGTCCCACATATCAGCGACCTCCAGCCGGGGTGATTACAGGGGGCAGCAGCGGCTCTTCCTTGGGCAAAGGCTCACCCCGATTGGTGCGGCTGATCAGCGCGATAGTGCAGGCACACAGCACCACGGAACCGACCGCAGCCAGCACGGCCACAGGCCCGCCCTTCAAGGCGGTCACGACGTTCTGTTGCGCCGCCATCGCGACCACGACCGGAATGTACAGCGCGCCCCAGAAGCCGACGCCCATTTCGCAGTCCTTGGTCATGCCGCCGTTTTTTTGCATCCAGAGGCGTGCGCAGATCAACAGGATCATCGCGATCCCGACCCCGCCCACGTTGGATTTGACGCCCAGCAGAACGCCGAGCATGTCGCCGAGAATCACGCCCGCAAGCGTGCAGATAGCCAGTAGTGCAACACCGTAGATAATCATTGTTGTTATTCCTCTGTTTGCATTGCTGAAGTTGTTGTTTTTGTCCTTCGTAGCAGCTGCACGGCGGCTCTATCGGGTTCGGCAACCCTCCTCGCGCGACAGCGCGATCAAGCTGTCCAGACGCGCCGCCTGAAAGGCCAGCGCGGTCCCCTGCTGGAAGACCTTGCGCGCCAGCCCGGTCAGTACGGCACCGGGCGGCAGTTCGATGTGCAGACGCACACCGCGCTCGTAAGCGGTTTCAATCGTGCTGCGCCAGTCGATGACCCGGCACATGTTGAACGCCAGGTCGTCACGCAGTTTTTCGGCACTCAGCACCGGACGCGCCGTGCTGCCACTGAGGTAGCGCACGGTGGGTGTTTTCAACTCAACCCTGGAAAAAGCCTCGGCCAGTTGCTGCGCAGGCGCCTCAAGCAACGCGCAATGAGAAGGCACGCTGACTGCAAGCCGCTTGATCGCGGCAGCGCCGGCTGCTTTGGCCTGTTGCCCGACCTGCTGCATGGCGTGGGCACTGCCCGAGATCACCATCTGGTTATCGGCGTTGATATTGGCGAGGAACACCGGTGTCTTCGCGCTGTGTACCTGGGCGATCATTGCCTCGACCTGAGCCTGGTCCAGCCCGATGACAGCGGTCATGCCATAACCTTCGGGCCAGGCGCTTTGCATCAGTTCGCCGCGCAACGCGACCAGGCGCACGGCATCGTCGAAGGCCAGCGCCCCCGAAATCACGGCGGCCGGATAAGCGCCGATGGACAGCCCGGCGACGTAATCCGGCACGCCCGCCCGGGCCAGCAGCAAGCGGGCACAGGCAACACCGGCGATCAGCAGGCAAAGCTGGACGGCACGGGTCGATTGCAACGCGTGAACCGTGTCCAGCGCCAGCACGTCTTCACCCAGCGCATCGGCAGCTTCTTGCAGGCAGTCGCGAATAACCGGGTCATCGGGCAATTGATGCAGCATGCCTGCCTGTTGCGCGCCCTGGCCGGGAAACACCCAAAGGCTGCTCATGCGCACACCTCAACCAGGTGCCACGGGTCTGTGACCAGTCGCGCACCGGTCGCGGTCTTCAGCAGCACCCGCCCGCTCGGGCGTGCCCATTCACGCAGCGCCACGGCGCCCTGATCAAGTTGCAACTGGACATCGACGCGACAGACCGGCGTGTCCAGCGCTTCAACCAGCTCGGCAGCGCAACGACGGCTGAACGGCTCGGGCGTGCGTAAAATCAGGTCCAGGTCACTGTCCTGATTCAACGCCGCAAAGCCGCTGGCCAATTCAAATCCGGCACTGCCGGCGATGCCCCAGGTCATGTCCAGCGCAACCATCACCGGGCTAACCTGACGCAAGGCCCGCAACGCCGGCCAGTCACGCACGCTGTCAGCCGGGCTGTCGATCAATTGCTCGGGGCTTACCCGGCGCTCAATATCCGACAGCGACATGCTCGCGCCATAACGTTGCTCACGCCCACGACCACGCAACCCCACCGCCACCTGACCGGACGGCATCGCCTGACGCCGCACCACCACCGGTTGCCCGGCCAGCAGCGCTTCGACCGCCCATTTGGGCGCGTCATCCGGCAAGGCCGACAGCGGCATGCCCCACAACAAATCATGGGGCAGCACTGCCAGGGCGCGGTCGATCACCACTGCGCCCGCAACAACTGACGCACCTTCGCCGACGCCGCCCGGTTGCTCGCGCCCAGGCGGCTGCTCAGGTCAACACCGCCGGCCTGCACGTCTTTGATCGCGTTGCTCAGCACGGTGCGAACCTGCGCAAGGTCATCCGCCGCAGGTTGTTCGATCTGGCTGACCGACAAGGTTTCCCACAGCAGACCAAGGCTGGCATAGCTGTCGATGTCGTAGGCCATCGGCGGGATGCTGGCGGCGAGTTTTTCCAGGTCTTCGACGCTGCGCAAGGTCACGCGGGCGGCTGATGCCTTGCCCATCGCATGCACCATGACGCCGGGATCACGCAGCGCAATCAGCCGATTGGCCTGATACCCATGCGCCAGAAACGCGCCGGACATCGCTTTGCCGACCAGCAGGCCAATGACCGGATGCCCGGCCAGCCTTGCCCGCGCATAACTGTCCACCGCCCCGGCCAACGCCTGATGAATGCCGAGCGCCTCTTCACGTCGTCCGTAGGCCTGGCTTGGCACATCGACAATCGCGATCAACGCGCGCTTGCTGGCACGGTCGCGATCCTGCTCGATGGCGTCATCCACTGCTTTGGCCAGGCCCCAGCCTTCCAGCAGGCCAACCTCACCCTGGCGCGCCCGGGGAAAGCGATTGTCGGTATCGGCCACCACCGCCAGAAAGCGCACCGGCTGCTCACCCAGCAGACCGTCGGCCACGTTGAGCGAGGCAGGCAGACCGGTGACTTCAGTCGCGCCTGCGCTTAATGCGTTGAACCAGTTCAAACCGCGTTGCGAATGGCTCATGACCGGGCTCCTTGATAAAGGGTGCGCACACGTTGTGGTTCGATTTGCGGTTCAGCGTCGAGGCTGGTCAGGCGTTGCAGGAACAGTTCGTGTTGACTGCTGCGATGCGTTGCCGGTACGCCTTGCTTGAGCCAGCCACTGACGTGTTGACGGATGTCGGCAACATCGTCAGCAGCAAAACCGTCCACCAGGTGGCTGGCGAAACGCTGTTCGCCACCGGTCAGGCTCCAGATAAACGGCCGGTCGCGGGAGTCGTACTCTTCGATGCCAGCTTCCTGCTCGATCACTTGCGGACCGTTCAGGCCCAGACGGGCTTCCTGAGTCACCAGCAAATAGCTGCACAGGCCTGCGGCGATGGACATCCCGCCAAAACAGCCGACGCTGCCCGCCACTACCCCGATCACCGGCTGGTACTGGCGCAGATCGACCATCGCGGCATGAATCTCGGCAATCGCCGCCAGGCCCAGATTGGCTTCCTGCAAACGCACGCCACCGGTCTCCAGCAGCACGATGGCCGCGGTGGGAATGCCGTTGCGGTTGTCTTCGGCTGCCAGCTCCAGCGCACCGGCCATTTTCGCGCCGCCGACCTCACCCATGCTGCCACCCTGAAATGAACCTTCGATGGCCGCGATGACCACCGGCAACCCGTCCACAGTGCCTTTGGCGACCACAACACCGTCGTCGGCCTGCGGCACGACGCCCTGCATGGCCAGCCAGGGCGACATGACGCGGTCGAACGGGCCGAGCAGTTCACGAAAGCTGCCGGCATCCAGCAAGGCGCGGGCGCGTTGACGGGCTCCGAGTTCGATAAAGCTGTGCTGGCTCAGCAAGCGTGCGTTATCAGTCATGACCGATCTCCTCGAAGCCTTGCTCCAGACGCAGACGCACCACGCCGGGGGTTGCACCGAAATCGTGAATATCGATGCTCAATGCCGGCGGGTTCTGCCCCTCGAACATGCGCTCGAACAGGTGCTTCCAGCGCAACGAGGCACCGTTGACCGACGTCACCACCTGAATGGACAACGTGCCCGGCTGGCCCGGTTCCAGCAGCACTTCCAGATCACCGGAGCCAACCACACCCACCAGCGCCCGGCCTTGCGGCGGCTGACCGGCGGGGAATTCAAAAGACAGGGTTTCCATTTCAGGCACTCCTCGAAACAGGGCCGAGCGCAGGCTCCAGGCCATCAATGAACAGGCAGGCGGCAAGCAGGTCAGCCGCTCCGCCCGGCGACGCGTTGAGGGCCAGCAGTTGCTGATCCAGTTCGTTCAGCGCACGTCGACCGGCCAGACTGGCGCTGCCGCCAGCGTCCAGCACGCGTTGCGCGCCGACGTGCATGGCGTTCAGCCCTTCGATCCCGGCGCGATGCAACACGCAGGTGTCCGCCAGGCCCGTCATGATTGCCAGCAGCGCATCCAGCCGGGCGTTCTGCTCGCCACTGCCCGCCGCCCGGCTGCGCTGCAATTGCGGCAAGGCCCTCTGAATCACGGCGGGAAAGCCCTGTTGCGCTTGCTCTCTGGCACCCATGACACCGTAGCGACGAACCGCTTCACTGCCGTGACTCTGTTGCGCAGGCGCTTGTCGATCCTTGATCAGCGCCAGGCCAGCCGCACGTTGGCAAACCGCCTCAGGCCTGCAACCTTGAGGGTCCAGCGCCGCCGCCGTGACCAGCAGGCCCAGCGCCCAGATCGCGCCACGGTGAGTATTCACCCCGCCAGTGGTGCGCAACATGACGGCCTCACCTTCGCGCCCGATACGGCCCAGCGCTTCACGCAGCGGCTGGGCCACGCTCCCGAATTGAGCAACAGACTCGGCCATCAGCTTGAACGTCGGCCATAACGAGAGCGCCGAAGAATGCATCAGCCCCAGGTGCAGGTCGGTGTGCGCGCCACTGCCACGCCGGTCCACCAACGCAGGTTTGGGCGACAGGTCGGCCTCGGCAATCAGTGCATCGACGGCCAGATCAGCCAGTCGTTCGGCCAGCGAAGCCGGCTGCGGTGTCAGTTGAAGTGCGCTCATCACCAGCTCCTGAATTTGGCAGGCGGGTTGTAGAGGCCACCGGACCACTCGACCAGCTCGGCAATGCTCTTGGCGGCCAGCAGTTCGCGGCTGGCATCAGTGCGCCGGATGCCGAGGTCTTCAGGCAGTGCGATCAGCCCTTCGCGACGCATGCGGGCGGTGTCTTTCGGGTTATGGCGCAAACCGATCACGGTCACGCCGGCCACGGCGGCGGTCATCGCCTGCCGCTCTTCCAGGCTGCGCGCCTTGTAGAGGTAGGCGATGCCTTCTTCGGTGAGCAAATGGGTGACGTCATCGCCGTAGATCATGATCGGTGCCAGCGGCATGCCGCTTTTTTTCGCCACTTCGACTGCGTCCAGGGTTTCAACGAAGGTCGGTTTGCCGCCTTCCTGGAAGGTCTCGACCATCTGCACCACAAGCTTTTTGCCACGTTCCAGGTAAGCGGCCGGTCCGTCCTCGCTCTGCTGGCGCATGTCCAGCCAGGCCGGGGTGGCATGACGCCGACCGCGAGGGTCGTGCCCCATGTTTGGCGCGCCGCCGAAGCCTGCCAGGCGGCCTCGGGTCACGGTCGAGGAATGCCCGTCGCCATCGACCTGCAGGGTCGCGCCGATGAACAGGTCCACGGCGTACTGACCGGCCAGTTGACAGAGTTGCCGGTTGGACCGCAGCGAACCGTCGCGACCGGTGAAAAACACGTCCGGGCGGGCGGCGATGTAGTTTTCCATGCCCAGCTCGGTGCCAAAGCAATGCACGCTCTCGACCCAGCCGCTTTCGATGGCCGGAATCAGGGTCGGGTGCGGGTTGAGTGTCCAGTTGCGGCAGATCTTGCCCTTCAGCCCCAGCGACTCGCCGTAAGTCGGCAGAATCAGTTCGATGGCCGCAGTGTTGAAACCGATGCCGTGGTTCAGTGACTGGACGTTGTGTTTTTCGTAGATGCCGCGAATCGCCATCATCGCCATCAGCACATGGACTGGCTTGATGTGGCGCGGGTCGCGGGTGAACAGCGGCTCGATGTAAAACGGCTTGTCGGCCACCACCACGAAGTCGACCCACGAGGCCGGGATATCGACCCGTGGCAACTCGCTGACGTCATCAACAAGCTGATTGACCTGCACGATGACGATGCCATCGCTGAAGGCTGCCGGCTCGATCAGTGCGGGGGTGTCTTCGGTGCTGGGGCCGGTGTAAATGTTACCGGCCCGGTCGGCCATGAAACCTGCGGCCAGTACGACGTTGGGGATCAGGTCCACCACCAGCCGCGAATACAGTTCGATGTAGGTGTGAATCGCGCCGATTTCCAGCAGGCCGTCTTCCAGCAATTGGCTGATGCGCAGGCTTTGCGTGCCGGCAAACGAGAAATCCAGCTTGCGGGCAATGCCCTGCTCGAACAGGTCCAGGTGCTCGGCGCGGCCAACGCTCGGCATGATCATGTGCAGGTCATGCACCTTGCCCGGATCGACCTTGGCCAGCGCGCGCGACAGGAAGTCCGCCTGCTTCTGGTTATTGCCTTCAAGCACCACCCGATCACCGGACACCAGCAAGGCCTCCAGTGCCGCGACGATTTTGTCGGTCGGCAACACCACGCCATCGGCCAGTACACGCACCTGTTCCAGACGTCGCTGCTTCTCGGTGCGACGACGTGTCCAGCGCGCGTCGGGGGAAGTTGTTGTTGTTGTCATGATCGCTCCACGATTTTGCTGTCGTGGGCCACCTTAGGAGCGATGGACGTCGGGCATCAATCAAGCACCGCGCCGAATCATTACGGCTGGAGTAACGATGAAGAAAATGATCATTTTTTGACCACCTACGCCGGTCACAGCAACATGCGTGAAACGCCCTGCTGATGTTCGCGTAGGACAGGTCTTTAAGTGGTTTTTAACCATCACGAGCCACAGATTTGCGCCTAGCCTTCAGGTTTTCCAGAACCCGAGGAAGTACAGCCATGTCGTTCGTAGTCAGGGAAGGCGATCCAACCACCACCGGCGGCTTTGTGCTGAGCGCAACGGCCAGCGAGGTCATTGATCAGCGTCGAGTGGCCCGCATGGGCGACCCGGTATGGTGTCCGGCCTGTGTGCGCATCGGCTTCATCGCCCAAGGCAACCCGACGTACGTCGACGACCTGGTGGCGGTCGCCACTCACGGCCATGAAGTCGCATGCGGCTGCGCCCCCGGCAGCAACCGACTGACTGCGTCACAGGAACACGTTAAAGCCGACATGGACGCTGCTGTCACCCTGTCCGAAGAAATGACCTCGACAGCGCGACTGAATGCCGAGCATCTGGCCCGCTCATTGAGAGACGGCAGTTACACACCAGAGGTGCTCAAGCCGCGCTGACTCATGCATGCGGCGCAGCGCAGGTCTGTGACGCGGAGCGTCACCCAAGGCATTCCCACGCTGGAGCGTGAGGAACGATAGGTGTCCGCAAGAGCACCTCTCGTGCCCATGCTCCGCGTGGGCATGCAGTTCTGGACGCTCCGCGTCCTGCCCCGGACATGCAGCGTGGCGCAGATCTGTGACGCGGAGCGTCACCCAAGGCATTCCCACGCGGAGCGTGAGGAACGATAGGTGTCCGCAAGAGCACCTCTCGTGCCCATGCTCCGCGTGGGCATGCAGTTCTGGACGCTCCGCGTCCTGCCACGGACAGGCGGCGCGGCGCAGATCTGTGACGCGGAGCGTCACGCAAGGCATTCCCACGCTGGAGCGTGAGGAACGATGGGGGTCCGCAAGAGCACCTCTCGTGCCCATGCTCCGCGTGGGCATGCAGTTCTGGACGCTCCGCGTCCTGCCACGGACAGGCGGCGCGGCGCAGATCTGTGACGCGGAGCGTCACGCAAGGCATTCCCACGCGGAGCGTGAGGAACGATAGGTGTCCGCAAGAGCACCTCTCGTGCCCCCGCTCCGCGTGGGCATGCAGTTCTGGGTGCGCAATGGCCCATCACGGATGAGCGTTGGTTTCCAGCAGGTGGTGCAGGTCCACAAACTGTTGCGTCAGTTTGTGCCGGGGGTCCAGGTGGATCAGCGGCAGGTTGGCCTGGTGGGACTCACGCATTTTCACCGACGCGTTGAGATAGACCGGCAGCACTGGAAGGCCTTCGGCGATCAGTTCGTCGAGCATCTGCTGAGGCAGGCTGGCTCGGGGCTGGAACTGATTGACGATGATGCCCTCGACCAGCAGGTCCTCGTTGTGATCCTCTTTCAACTCGTCTATTTCACGCATCAGCCCGTACAGCGCTTGCCGCGAGAAGCTGTCGCAATCGAAGGGGATCAGCACGCGATCCGATGCAATCAGCGCCGAAACCGCATAGAAATTCAACGCTGGCGGGGTGTCCAGGTAGATCCGCTCGTAATCTTCGCTCAGTTCATCCAGCAGTTTGCGAAGCTTGTTGATCTTGTGCTTGGCCTCAAGCTTGGGTTGCAGGTCGGCCAGCTCGGCGGTGGCGGTGACCACGTGCAGGTTGTCGAACGGCGTTTCATAGATATCGACATGGTTCTTCTTGGCGAACGGTGCCGCTGACAGCGTGTTCTTGAAGAATTCGGCGATCCCCATCGGAATATCGTCGCCGGTCAGGCCGGTCAGATACTGGGTCGAGTTGGCCTGGGCATCGAGGTCGATCAACAGCGTCCGGTAGCCTTCGTGAGCGCTGACAGCAGCCAGATTGCAGGCGATGCTTGACTTGCCGACACCGCCTTTCTGATTGAATACCACGCGACGCATGCTTTGGACTCCTTGAAAGATGAAGAAACGGCAAGAGTGGCCGATAACGACCATAGACAGGTCGAGTCTAGGCAGTGCATATGACAACGACGAGCTTAACCCAAAACAGAATGTGTCTGGTTGTCATGCACATACCCGACTTGAACCTTACAATACCGCCCTGTAAACAGTTTTTATGTAACAAATTTGCTAGTAATGACCCCCATCGGGATAATGCGCGCACTCGGAACAATGACCGCACCCAGGCTGATATCGACCTGATATCGATGTAGCGAGAAACAGGCCCTCAGGGGGCGGGAAGAGAAGTCTTGATCACGTTCAATATTGCGAGATGGCAGGCTTGGGCTCCGGGCCTGGCGAGTGCGGATGACTGGCAGGAATGGAGTCGAAATCCGACGCGTTTGCAGGACAGTGATGAAGCGCCGGACGTGTCTTTTCTGCCTGCCATGCAGCGCCGACGTCTGGGCCGCATGGCGCGAATGGCATTTGCGGTCGGCTGGCCGCTGACCGAGGGCTACGGGCGAGTGCCGCTGGTGTTTGTTTCGCGCCACGGAGAAACCCCCAGGACGTTTGAAATTCTGCGTGATCTGGCCGCAGACGAGCCGCTTTCACCGACCCAGTTCAGCCTGTCAGTGCATAACGCAGTGATCGGTCTGTGGTCGATAATGCGCGGCGAGACCAGTGAGATGACGGCGTTGGCAGCCGCAGGCGATGGCCTGGAATATGGAGCATTCGAGGCAGCTGCGCTGCTGGCCGAAGGAGCCGAAGCAGTGCTGCTGGTGGTGACGGAAGAGCAACCACCGCAAGCCTATGCCCAATGGATTGATGATGTGCCTTTTCCCTACGCCGTCGGCTTGCTGCTGACGCCTGGCAGCGAGTGGGAATTGTCTTTGCACTGCGACACACAAGGAACCACGCGGACTCAATGGCCCCACGCCCTGAATCTGCTGCAAGCCTTGCACACTAATCAATCCGCCTGCCTGCACCCCTGGAATAACCGGTTATGGAACTGGCAACGCAATCACTGAAAAAAGGTCGGGACGCTTACTACTGGCGCCTGTTGGCAACCGGCATCAGTTTTGCCCTGTTCGGGGTGAGCGGCCTTTGTCTTCGATTGTTCGTTTTTCCGGTATTGAGTTGCCTGCCCGGCACCACAGCCAGCCATCAGCGCCGCGCCCGGCGGACCATCAGCCGCCTGTTCTGGCTGTTTATCCGCATCATGGCGCGCATGGGTGTGTTGACCTACGAGGTACAGGGCGCCGAAAAGCTGGGGCGGCCCGGCCAGATGATCATCGCCAATCACCCGTCGCTGATCGACGTGGTGTTTCTGATCGGGCTGGTGCGTGACGCCAACTGCGTGGTCAAGCGCAGCCTCTGGGAAAACCCGTGTACCCGCGGCCCCGTGCGCTCTACCGGCTATATCAGCAACGACGGCAGCATGGACATGCTCGACGCCGCCGTGGAGCGCCTGCAAAGCGGCCAGACACTGATTATCTTCCCGGAGGGCACGCGCACCCAGCCCGGTCAGCCGCCGGTCTTTCATCGTGGCGCGGCCGCCATTGCGCTGCGGGGCGCGAGCCTGATCACGCCTGTGACCATCAAGGTTCACCCGACCACCCTGACCAAGGCCGAGCCCTGGTATCGCATTCCGCAACGCCGCGTGCATTTCACTTTTCGTGTCGGTGCCGATATAGACCCCAACGCCTTCAGTTCGCTTGGCCCTGCACCCATTGCGTCCCGCAAGCTGAACGATTACCTGCATGACTATTTCACCAAGGAGCTCGCCTCAGATGAGCGATCTGCACCAGGACATTAAATTGTTGATCATCGATGCCCTGGGCCTCGAAGACATCTCTCCCGAGGATATCGGCAACGATATGACGCTGTTCGGTGAAGGGTTGGGACTGGATTCGGTCGATGCGCTGGAACTGGGTCTGGCCATCCAGAAACGCTACGGCATCCGGATAGACGCCGATGCAAAGGACACCCGTAACCATTTTGCCAGCGTCGACAGCCTTGCGGCCTTCGTCAGCGCCAACCGGCCTGAGAATTGAACATGCAAACCCGTGAAGACATCTTCGAAATCCTGCGCACCGCAATGGTGGAACTGTTCGAACTGGAGCCTGAGAGGGTCACGCTTGAAGCCAACCTCTATCAGGACTTGGAAATCGACAGCATTGATGCCGTGGACCTGATCGACCACATCAAACGCAAGACAGGCAAGAAGATTGCCGCTGAAGAGTTCAAGTCGGTCAGGACCGTCAACGATGTGGTCGAAGCCGTCTACCGACTGGTCAACGCGACCGAATGAAACGCCTGATTGGCCTGATTCTGGTCCTGGTCGGTGTGCTGTATCCGTTTGCCGTCTACTGGGGAACCGAGCACTTCGCTGCGTGGCAGTTTGCGCTGCTGCTGGGAAGCCTGTGGCTCGCGCGCGCCCTGACCGGCGAACGCAAACCCGGCAGCCTGGCCATGGCAGTCGTGGCATTGGCGTTCTGCGGGGTGCTCGGCGTACTCGACAGCCACGCGATGCTGCGCTGGTATCCGGTGCTGGTCAGCGCGTTCATGCTCGGCCTGTTCGGCTCAAGCCTGATCTACGGGCCACCGATTGTGGAAAAAATGGCGCGACTGAACCGCCCCGACCTGCCTGAGACCGGCATTCGCTACACCCGCAGGGTCACACAGGTCTGGTGCGGTTTTTTTCTGTTCAACGGCCTTGCCGCAACGGGGTTGACGCTGTGGGCGCCGTTGTCATGGTGGACGCTGTACACCGGGCTGATTTCCTACGGATTGATGGGCGTGTTGTTCGCCGTCGAATGGATCGTTCGCCCACCCGCTGCGGGCGGCAAATGAAATGGACCGCATGAACTGGTCGAATCTGGAATCACTGCTGCTCGAGGCCTTGCCGGACCGGCTGCTGACCCTCGCCCCGGCGCTGGATCACGCGCAGTTTCGCGATCAGGCGCTGAGCGTCGCAGCCGCCTTGCAAGCCCGGGGCACAACGCAGATTGCGGTGCATCTTGAAGATGCCGCCGAGCTGGCCATTGCACTGTTCGGTGCCTGGCGCGCGGGTGTTCACGTCTTGTTGCCCGCCGACCTGCAGGGACAAACGCGCGCGCGCTGGGCGAGTCAGGTCGATCTGTGGCTGACCGACCTGCCGGGCGACACGCACCTGAACGACCTGCACGCCGCGCCTTTGCCAGCGGCAGCGCTGGACCTTGACCAGTGCCGGCTGAGCCTGTGTACCTCAGGCTCCAGCGGCGAGCCGAAGCTGATTGAAAAGCGCCTTCGACAAATTGCCAACGAAGTCTGCGGGCTGGAACGGTTGTGGGGCGCGCAGCTGGGTTCGGCGTGCATAATCGGCAGCGTGTCCACCCAACATATTTACGGCCTGCTGTTCCGCCTGCTGTGGCCGCTGTGTGCAGCACGTCCGTTCGTGCGTCGCCAACTGCCGTTTGCCGAAGACCTGCAGCGCGCCAGCCGCGAATACCCGAGCTTTGCCTGGGTCGCCAGCCCGGCGCTGCTCAAGCGCATGGGCGACAACCTCGACTGGGCCAGCCTCAGTGCCGTGCGCCGGGTGTTTTCGTCCGGCGGCGCGCTGCCTGCCGACGCCGCACAAATCCTGCAACAACGCCTCGGCCAGTGGCCTACGGAAATTCTCGGCAGCTCTGAAACCGGCGGCATCGCCTGGCGTCAAGGCGAGCCACACTGGCAAGCCTTCGAGGGTGTCGAGCTGAGTCAGGACGGTGAAGGTGCGCTGCGCATTCGTTCGCCCTACCTGCCGCCCGGCCATGTCGAACAGACGGCCGACGCCGCTCGCATCGGCGAGGACGGGCATTTCGAGCTGCTGGGCAGGCTGGACCGCATCGTCAAGCTCGAAGAAAAACGCATCTCGCTGCCGCTGATCGAACAGGCGCTGGTGGCCCATGAATGGGTCGGTGACGCACGCCTGGGCGTGGTTCAGACCAACCGGGCGTCCCTCGGTGCGCTGCTGGTGCTCAGTGACAGCGGGTTGCTGGCGCTGCGCACTCAAGGCCGTCGCGCCCTGACGGAAACCTTGCGGCACCATGTGCGCCCCCACTGTGAAACCATCGCGCTGCCCCGCCGCTGGCGCCTGCTGCGGCAGATGCCACTCAATGCGCAGGGCAAACTGCCGCAGACGGACGTTCAGGCCTTGCTGATGGCGCCCCGTCCGAAACAACCGGAAGTCCTCGAACACCAGACCGTCGAAAACGAGCTGCTCGGGCATGTGCTGCACCTGCAATTGATGGTCCCGCCGGATCTGGCGTTTTTCAGCGGTCATTTTCCCAAGGCCCCGGTCTTGCCTGGCGTGGTTCAAGTCCAATGGGCAATCAGCCTGGGCCAGCGCCTGCTCGACCTGCCAGCAGATTTTGCCGGCATGGAAGTGCTCAAGTTTCAGCAACTGGTGCGCCCCGGTGACCGTCTCAATCTGACCCTGCGCTTCGATGCCGCGCGCTCCAAGCTGCATTTCGCCTTTCACAACAGCGAAAACGCGCCCTGTTCCAGCGGCCGAATCGTACTGGGGAGCGAGCATGCATAAGCCTTGCGTGATCATTCCGGTGTTCGATCACGAGTTGGCCGTGCCCAATGTGGTCAGGGCCGTCAGGGACGCCGGGTTGCCCTGCGTGCTGGTGGACGACGCCAGCAGCCCGGCCTGCGCCGCCGTGCTGCAACACCTTGCCCGAGGCGACGATATCTATCTGCTGCGCCTGCCGGTCAATCAGGGCAAGGGCGGCGCGGTCATGGCCGGCTTCCGCGAAGCGGCACGGCTGGGTTTCAGCCATGCGTTGCAGGTCGATGCCGACGGCCAGCATGACCTGAGTGACATCCCGGTGTTTCTGGAGCAGTCGCGCCAGCATCCCGAAGCGTTGATCTGCGGTTACCCGCAATACGACGACAGCGTGCCGAAAAGCCGTTTGTACGCGCGCTACCTCACCCACGTCTGGGTATGGATCAACACGCTGTCGTTGCAGATTCGCGATTCGATGTGCGGCTTCCGGCTGTACCCGCTGGCCCCCGTGCTGACCCTGATCAACCACGTGAAAATCGGCAAACGCATGGACTTCGATTCGGAAATCCTCGTGCGCCTGGCTTGGCGTGGTCAGGCCATGCGCTGGCTGCCGACCCGCGTTCATTACCCACAGGACGGCCTGTCGCATTTCCGCCTGTTTCACGACAACGTACTGATCTCGACCATGCACGCCAAACTGTTCATCGGCATGCTGGTTCGCCTGCCGGTGATCCTGTGGCGGCGGTGGCGTTCATGAGCCTTCATAAAACGCCTAAAGAACATTGGGCCAACCATCAGGAACGTGGCAGCTTCATGCTCATGAAGCTCACGGCCTGGGGCATGCGCGTGCTGGGTCGTCGCCTGCTCAGCCCGGTGCTGTATGGCATCGTCCTGTATTTTTTCGTGTTCGGGCGACGTGCCCGGCGCAGCATCTGGCACTACCAGCAACGCCTCTGTGACTGGAGCGGCAGGCGAGAACTGCGCCCCAGCCAGCGACGCGTGTTCGGCCAGTTCATGGCGTTTGCCGAGGCGCTTCTCGACAAGCTCGACGTATGGAACGGCAGGCTGGGCCTCGACCAGATCGAGATCATCGACAGCGGCCAGATCCGCCAGAACCTGCGCGGCGAACGCGGCCAGATGCTGGTGGGTGCGCACCTGGGCAACCTTGAGGTGTGCCGCGCACTGGCTGAACTCGGCGAAAAGATCACCATGAACGTGCTGGTCCACACCAAGCACGCCGAACGCTTCAACCGCCTGCTCGGTGAGGCCGGGGCGACCAACCTGCGGCTGATTCAGGTCAGCGAGCTGGACCCGGCGATCATGCTGCAATTGAGCCAACGCCTGGACGAAGGCGAGTGGCTGGCCATCGCCGGTGACCGCGTCGCATTGCATGGCGGACGCAACGTACGTGTCGATTTCCTCGGCCATCCCGCCGCTTTTCCGCAAGGCCCGTGGCTGCTGGCCGGCCTGCTCAAATGCCCGGTCAGCCTGTTCTTCTGCCTGAAGGGCGCGACGGGGTATCGGGTGATTCTCGAACCGTTCGCCGAGGCCATCGAATGGCGCCGCAGCGACCGCCCGCACGTCATAGCCCACTGGGCCACACGCTACGCCGAACGACTGGGGCATTACTGCCTGGAAGCGCCGCAGCAGTGGTTCAATTTCTACCCGTTCTGGAAGTCCGATGACGAATCAAGCTCCTGACCCGATCATTTTCGGCGAACGCGCCCTGTGTATCGAAGACGTGCTGGCCTTGGCCAATCGGCAGGCACCCAGCGCGTTGCAAGGCGACGACGAGTTTCGCGCACGCATCGCCAGGGGCGCGCAGTTTCTCGATTCGTTGCTGGACAAGGAAGGCGTCATTTACGGCGTCACCACCGGCTACGGCGATTCCTGCGTGGTGGCCGTGCCGCTGGAGCACGTCGAGGCGCTGCCACGCCATCTGTACACTTTTCACGGCTGCGGGCTGGGCAAGCTCTTGGACGAGCAGGCCACCCGCGCGGTACTGACCGCGCGATTGCAGTCGCTGTGTCAGGGCGTTTCCGGCGTACGTGTCGAACTGCTCGACCGTTTGCAGGGGTTTATCGATCAGGACGTCCTGCCGCTGATACCCGAAGAAGGCTCGGTGGGCGCCAGTGGCGATCTGACGCCGCTGTCTTATGTGGCGGCAACCCTCTCTGGCGAACGTGACGTGATGTTCCGTGGCGAGCGGCGTTCGGCCAGTGATGTGCATCGCGAGCTGGGCTGGACGCCGCTGGTGCTGCGCCCCAAAGAAGCACTGGCGCTGATGAACGGCACCGCCGTGATGACCGGCATCGCCTGCCTGGCGTTCGCCCGCGCCGATTACCTGCTGCAACTGGCGACCCGCATCACCGCCATGAATGTGGTGGCGCTTCAAGGCAACCCGGAGCATTTCGACGAACGCCTGTTCGCTGCCAAGCCGCACCCGGGGCAGATGCAGGTCGCGGCGTGGCTGCGTCAGGACCTGGCCATCGATGCGCCGACCGCCCCGCTGCACCGTTTGCAGGACCGCTATTCGCTGCGCTGCGCACCGCATGTGCTGGGCGTGCTGGCCGACAGCCTGACCTGGCTGCGTTCGTTCATCGAGATCGAACTGAACAGCGCCAATGACAACCCGATCATCGATGCCGAAGCCGAGCGTGTGCTGCATGGCGGGCATTTCTACGGCGGCCATATCGCCTTTGCGATGGACAGCCTGAAAACCCTGGTCGCCAACGTCGCAGACTTGCTCGACCGGCAATTGGCGCTGCTGGTGGACAAGCGTTACAACCACGGCTTGCCGAGCAACCTGTCCGGCGCCAGCGCCGAGCGGGCGATGCTCAATCATGGCTTCAAGGCGGTACAGATCGGCACCAGCGCGTGGACGGCCGAAGCGTTGAAAAACACCCTGCCGGCCAGCGTGTTCTCGCGCTCCACCGAATGCCACAATCAGGACAAGGTGAGCATGGGCACCATCGCCGCGCGCGATGCCATTCGCGTGCTGGAGCTGACCGAACAGGTTGCCGCCGCCACGCTGATCGCCGCCAACCAGGGCGTCTGGCTGCGCAGCAAGGCCGCCGATGCGCGTCCGCTGCCGCCGGCACTGGCGACCATGCACGCCGAGCTGGCCGAAGACTTTGCCCCCGTCATCGAGGACCGGGCACTGGAGAGCGAACTGCGCCTGTGCCTGAAACACATCGCCAACCGCCGCTGGAGGTTGCATGCGCAGTAAAGGCTTTCTGCACATCGACACCGAGATCGTGGTGCCGTTTTTCGACGTCGACATGATGAACATCGTCTGGCACGGCCACTACGTCAAATACCTTGAAGTGGCGCGCTGCGCGTTGCTGGACCGTATCGGTCATAACTACATGCAGATGCTCGAATCCGGTTATGGTTGGCCGGTGATCGATCTGCAATTGCGCTATGTGCGCAGCACCGTGTTCGGTCAGAAGCTGAACGTGCGCGCCAGCCTGGTGGAATGGGAGAACCGTCTGAAGATCAACTACCTGATCACCGATGCACACACCGGGGAGCGACTGACCCGCGCCAGCACGGTGCAGGTCGCTGTCGAGATCCAAAGCCGCGAAATGCAACTGGCCTCACCCAAGGTCTTTATCGACGCCGTAATGAGAGCATTGCCATGACCCGCCCCTTTCGCACCTTGATGCTGCTGGGTTTGCTGTGCCTGTCTTCACTGGCGCAGGCGTTCGATCTACAGCAACTCAGCGACCAGCTCGCCAGACCTGCGGTGGTGCAAGGTCGCTTCATTCAGGAAAAACACCTGCGCGCCCTGCCACAGCCGCTGATCAGCAAAGGCCGCTTCGTCCTCGCCAGGGATTTCGGTCTGCTCTGGCTGCTGGAAACGCCGCTGAAACAGGATTACCGCATCACCGCCACCGGCATTGCCCGTCGCGAAGCCGTGGGCGACGTCAGCACCTGGAAGCCGGTGCCTAACAAGAATGCCGGCGCCGAGCAGAACCGGCTGTTCCTCGCCGTGCTGCAAGGTGACAGCAGCGGCCTGCAGCGGGATTTCGACTTGCAGCTCAAAGGTGAAGCAAGCGCCTGGCAACTGACCCTGGTGCCGCGCTCGCTGTTGCTGCAACAGGTGTTCAAACAGATCAACATTGACGGCGGCGAGCTGGTGCAGCGCATCGAACTGCTGGAAACCCAAGGCGACAGCACGGTCCTGAAGATGATCGACAGCAGCAGCGCCCCTACCCTGACCGATGCGCAGCGTAATGACTTCAACCACTGAGCGGCTCCTGCCGCGCCTGTTCCTGCTGATTCTGACGGCCGTGCTGGCGCTGGCCGTCTGGCAGTGGCACGACCGCTCCCCGCTGTCGGCCAACCTCATGGAGCTGGTGCCGGGCACTGACAACGACGCGCTGGTGGCAAGCGCCGAAAAACGTATGCAGGAACCGCTCAATCGCGAAATGCTGGTGCTGGTCGGCCATGCCGATCGCCAGCAGGCCGTCGAGCTGGCTCGCACACTGGGCGAGCAGTGGCAAGCGAGCGGCCTGTTCGAGAAGGTCCAGTGGACGCTGCAAGCCGACCTGCCCGCCCTGCGCACCCAATTGCTGCAAGGTCGGATCGCTATGCTGCCGGCAGCAGATCGCGCCCTGCTGATCGACGACCCGAAAACCTTTATCGAGCAACGCGTCCAGACCCTGTTCGATCCGTTTGCCGGTTTCAGCCTTGTGCCGGGCCAGGATGACTGGCTGGGCCTGACCGGACGCATTCAGAACGGTCTGCCGAAACAGGGCTCGGTCGAGGCCGATCTGACCAGCGGCGCATTGATTGCCACCGCCGAGGGCAAAAGCTGGGTGCTGCTGCGCTCGCGAACCCGCAGCGATGCCTTCGACATGCAACTGCCCGGTCAGGTCGCTGATCTGCTGGCGAAAGGTCGTGTGCAGGCGAGTGGAGCCGGTGGCCAGTTGCTCGCCGCCAGCGGCCTGCTGTACGCCGCAGACGGCCAGAAACAGGCCAGCCGGGAAATCACTTGGGTGGGCGGCGGCGCAACGGTCGGCATTCTGTTGCTGCTGTTGCTGGCCTTCCGCCGCTGGAGCGTGCTGCTGGCCTTCGTTCCGGTGGTGGTCGGCATGCTGTTCGGGGCGGTGGCCTGCGTGGCGTTTTTCGGCAGCATGCACGTCATGACGCTGGTGCTGGGTTCCAGCCTGATAGGCGTGGCCGTGGATTACCCGCTGCATTACCTGTCCAAAAGCTGGAGCATGAAACCCTGGCGCAGTTGGCCGGCCTTGCGCCTGACCCTGCCGGGGCTGAGCCTGAGCCTGATCACCAGTTGCATCGGCTACCTGGCGCTGGCCTGGACGCCCTTCCCGGCGCTGACGCAAATAGCGGTGTTTTCGGCTGCCGGCCTGGTGGGCGCTTACCTGACCGCGGTATGCCTGCTGCCTGCGCTGCTCGCCAAGGTAGAGATTCGTCCTGCCCAATGGCCACTGAAACTGGCGCAGCAAATGCTCGATTGCCGGGCTGCGTTGTTGCAGCGCATCAGCACGCCGATCCTGCTGGCCCTGCTGTTGGCGTTTTGTGCCGGCGGCATCTGGCACCTGACCACCAAAAACGATATCCGCCAATGGGTGGCTGCCCCTCAGGCACTGACCGACGAAGCGCAGACCATCGCGCGGATCACCGGTTACCAGCCGACCAGCCAGTTCTTTCTGGTGCGTGGCAAGGATCAACAGCAATTGCTGGATCGCCAGTCGGCATTGACCCAGCGGCTCGATCAACTGGTCAGTCTGGACAAGCTGCAGGGCTACATGGCAATCAATCAATTGCTCGATTCGCCTGCCGAGCAGCAGGCGACCCGCGATGCTCTGGGCACGTTGCCGCAACACTGGGCGCCGCTGGTGCAGCTCGGCGTTCCGGCCAGCGCCTTGAAAACCGAACTCGCTCAGTTGCAGGCCTTGCCGACGCAAGACATCGACCTTGCCCTGCAAGGCCCGCTGAGCGAACCGTGGCGGACACTCTGGCTGGGCGCCACGGATGACGGCGTGGCCGGCATCGTCAGCCTGCGCGGCCTGAACAGCATGGCCTTGTTGCGCGTGCAAGCAATCGGGCTGGAAGGCGTGCAACTGGTCGACCGCCTGGGTGAACTCAATGATGTGTTCGCCCACACGCAGGTCAGCGCCGCAGAACTGAAACTGGCCTCGTGTGTATTGATCGTTTTGCTGCTGACAGTCCCGTTCGGCTTCAACGGTGCGTTGCGCATCGTCGCCCTGCCTTTGCTGGCAGCCTTGTGCAGCCTGGCGAGCCTGGGCTGGCTTGGCCAGCCGCTGACGCTGTTCAGCCTGTTCGGGCTGTTGCTGGTCACAGCGATCAGCGTCGATTACGCCATCCTGATGCGCGAGCAGATCGGCGGTGCAGCGGTGAGCCTGCTGGGTACGCTACTGGCAGCCGTCACCACCTGGCTGTCGTTCGGCCTGCTGGCGGTTTCCGGCACCCCGGCCATCAGTAATTTCGGCCTGTCGGTGAGCCTGGGGCTGGCGTTCAGTTTTCTTCTGGCGCCGTGGGCCAGCCCTCGTCAAAACCCTCATGCGCCCTTGTCGTCATCCCCTGCCACCGTCAAAACCGGAAAGGAATAGCCGTGCCCATCATTGATAGGGAAATTCGTCAGGTTGTCGTCATTGGTGCCGGCCCCGCCGGCTCAATCGCCGCTGCCCTGCTCAAACGCCAGGGCCACGACGTGCTGATCATCGAGCGCCAGCTTTTTCCGCGCTTCTCAATCGGCGAAAGCCTGCTCTGCCATTGCCTGGACTTCGTCGAAGAGGCCGGAATGCTCGACGCGGTGCAGGCCGCCGGTTTCCAGCGCAAGAACGGTGCAGCCTTCGCGCGCGGCGAGCAGTACAGCGACTTCGATTTTGCAGACACTTTCAGCGACGGCAAACCCACCACCTTTCAGGTGCAGCGCAGCGAGTTCGACAAACTGCTGGCCGATCAGGCCGAGCTGCAAGGCGTGGAGATTCGCTATCAGCAGGAAATCGTCAGCGCTGACTTCGACGGCCCGCAACCGGTGCTGCGCGTGAAGCGCGAGGATGGCAGCGAATACAGCGTGCAGACGACCTTTGTGCTCGACGCGAGTGGCTACGGTCGCGTTCTGCCACGTTTGCTGGACCTGGAAGCCCCTTCAGGTTTTCCGGTGCGCCAGGCGGTGTTCACGCACATCGAAGACCACATCGACAGCCCGCCTTTCGACCGTCAGAAGATCCTCGTCAGCATTCATCCGCAGCACAGCGATGTGTGGTTCTGGTCGATCCCGTTCAGCGAGGGGCGCTGCTCGGTCGGCGTGGTGGCCTCCGCCGAGCGTTTCAAGGACAAGCCCGACGATCTGGACGCCTGCCTGCGGGCCTTTATCGATGAAACACCGCAACTGGCCAACGTGCTGAAAAACGCCGTCTGGGATACGCCCGCGAGAACCATCGGCGGCTATTCTGCCAACGTCAAAACCCTGCACGGCAAAGGCTTTGCGCTGCTGGGTAACGCGGCGGAATTTCTCGACCCGGTGTTTTCCTCGGGCGTGACCATCGCCATGCGCTCGGCGAGCATGGCGGCTGGCGTACTGAGCCGGCAGTTGCAGGGTGAACCTGTGGACTGGGAAAGCGAGTTTGCCGTCCCGCTGAAGCGCGGTGTCGACACCTTCCGGGCCTATGTCGAAGGCTGGTACGACGGCACGTTCCAGAGCGTCATTTTCTACCCCGGCAGCGCCCCGGACATCCGCCGCATGATCAGTTCGATTCTGGCCGGTTATGCTTGGGACGAACGCAACCCCTTCGTCAGCGAGCCCAAACGACGCTTGCGCACGCTGTCGGAAATCTGTGCGGACAGCGGCTCATGACTCGACCGTTTTTGAGCGACAGCTACGTCGAAGAAACCCGTTTCGGGCTTTGGTTTCTGCGCAGTCATACCTGGCAACACCGCGTGCTGCGCGTGGCAATAGACGACTTGCGTACGCTGTTTGCCAGCCCGCCCCCGGTCGCGCCGGTCCTGCTCGATGCCGGTTGCGGTCAGGGCAAGTCGTTCCAGCACCTGAGCAAGGTCTTCAAACCGTCCAGGCTGATCGGTGTCGACGCCGACCCGCACAGTCTGAACATGAGCCGCCAGGAGGCAGTTGCCAAGGGCCTTGAGGTCGAGCTGATCGGCTGCGATTGCGCCGCGCTGCAATTGCCGGATGCCAGCGTCGATCTACTGTTCTGTCACCAGACCTTTCATCACCTGGTCGAACAGGAACAGGCGCTGGCCGAGTTCTATCGGGTACTCAAACCGGGAGGTTATCTGCTGTTCGCCGAGTCCACCGAAGCCTATATCGACACGTGGGTGATTCGCTGGCTGTTCCGTCACCCGATGCACGTTCAGAAAAGCGCCGCTCAGTACCTGGACATGATCCGTGAGCAGGGCTTCGAATTCGCCGCACCCAACGTTTCGTACCCTTACCTGTGGTGGAGCCGCGCCAGGGATTTCGGTTTGCTGGAAGCCCTCAAACTGCGCAAGCCCAAGCCGTTCGGGCAACGGGAAGAGACGCTGGTCAACGTTGTGGCCCGCAAACCGTTGTCAGGTGCAGCCTCATGATTCGTTTCCTGTTCGTGGCTTTTCTCCTGCTCGGCGGCTGCGCTGCGCAGGCACCGCTGCCAGCGACCACGCCGACCCTGCCATTGCCGATGCAACTGCACATCGAGCGTCGGCAGGCCGAGCAGCATCAGGACTGGGTGCTGGTCATCCAGCGCGAAAATGCCGGGCTGCGCTGGTCGATGATGGACCCGATGGGCATTCCTCAGGCGCGCCAGTTGCTGATCAACGGGCAATGGCAGGCCGACGGCCTGCTGCCGCCCAATCCCGAGGCTCGCGAGCTGTTCGCGGCGCTGATGTTCGCCATGACTCCGGACATGGAAATGCATGGCCGCTACCCCACGGCTTATCGCCAAGGCATGCAACGCCGCCTGGATGACCGCTGGCTGGTCGAGTACCAGTCGGCCAACGCGTTCACCATTCGCCTCAAGGACGGGCTGAGCTACGGTGTAACGCCGTTGAACAACGAGACCGCGCCATGACCGCCTACCTCAATGCACTCGGGGTCATCTGTTCGCTGGGCGCAACTCGCGATGACGTCTCGCGCAGCCTGTTTGCCGGCGACAGTTCGGGCATGGTGACCGAAAGTGGCTGGGTGCCTGATCGCGCGTTGCCGGTCGGCGCCGTCAAAGCCGAGCTGCCCGCCATGCCGCCCGCCATGAGTGCGCAGCACAGCCGTAACAACCAGTTGCTGCTGGCCGCCGCCTTGCAGATCGAAGACGACATTCGTCTGGCCATCGAACGCTTTGGTGCCGCTCGCATCGGCGTCATCATCGGCACCAGCACATCCGGCATCGACGAAGCCAGCAGCAGCATGGCCATCTGGCTGCGTGATCAGGCGTTTCCCGAGCATTACGATTATCGCCAGCAGGAACTGGGCGCACCGGCGAATTTTCTCGCCAACTGGCTGCAACTGACCGGCCCGGCCTACGTGATTTCAACCGCCTGCACCTCCAGCGCGCGGGCCTTGCTCAGTGCCCGGCGGGCCCTGGACATGGGCCTGTGCGACGCGGTGCTGTGTGGCGGCGTCGACAGCCTGTGCAAACTGACCCTCAACGGCTTCTCGGCCCTTGAAGCGATGTCGCCACACCTGTGCAACCCGTTCTCGCGAAACCGGAACGGGATCAATATCGGCGAGGCGGCGGCGCTGTTTCTCATGACGCGCGAAGCCGGCAGCACGCATTCGATTGCACTGCTGGGCGCGGGTGCCAGTTGCGACGCTCACCATATCTCCGCCCCTGAACCCAGCGGGCGCGGCGCGCAGAACGCCATGTTGCAGGCACTGAGCAATGCCCGCCTGGATGCAGCCCGGATCAACTACCTGAACCTGCATGGCACCGCAACGCAGCTCAACGACGCGATGGAAAGTCTGGCCGTGCAGGCCGTGTTTCCGGACGGCGTGCCCTGCTCTTCGACCAAACCGCTCAGCGGCCACACGCTGGGTGCGGCGGGCGCACTGGAAATCGCGTTCTGCTGGCTGAGTCTGACGTCTCACAACCGTGAACAGGTTCTGCCCCCTCATGTCTGGGACGGCGAGGCCGATCCCCTGTTGCCTGCCCTGCAATGGACGGTGCCAGGCACACGCCTTGTGGCTGATGGCGCTCGCTGCATGATGAGCAATTCCTTTGCCTTCGGTGGCAATAACATCAGTTTGATTATCGGAGATGCCCCATGATCGAGTGGTCGCTCGCCGAACTCATTCCCCATGCTGGCGACATGATCCTCATCGATCAGGTGCTGGCCTTCGACGAAGAGCAGATTCGCACCCGGCTGACCGTGCGCGCCGACGGGCTGTTCAATGAGCCGGACGGCAGCCTGCCCGCCTGGCTGGGTATAGAGCTGATGGCTCAAAGCGTGGCGGCCTATGCGGGCTGTCAGGCGCGCAGCAAGGGCGATGCGGTCAAGCTGGGTTTTCTGCTCGGCAGCCGCAAGTTCGACTGCAACGTGGCACGCTTTCCACTGGGCAGCGAACTGCACATTCATGCCGTGCGCTCCCTGCAAGACGACAGCGGCATGGGCGTGTTCGAATGCACCCTGACCGGCCCGGGCATCACAGCGTTTGCCCGCCTCAATGTATATTGCCCACCCAACACTGCTGATTACCTGGCTGAAGGAGCCCCGGCATGACTGAATCGATACTGGTCACCGGCTCCAGCCGGGGCATCGGCCGCGCCATCGCCTTGCGTCTGGCTCAAGCCGGGTATGACCTGATCCTGCATTGCCGCACCGGGCGCAGCGAAGCCGAGGCTGTGCAGGCCGAGGTCATCGCGCTGGGCCGTCAGGCGCGGGTCCTGCAATTCGATGTTTCGGACCGTGCGGCCTGCAAAGCGATTCTCGAGGACGATGTGGAAACCCACGGCGCGTATTACGGCGTGGTGCTCAATGCCGGCCTGACCCGTGACGGTGCTTTTCCGGCACTCAGCGACGACGACTGGGATCAGGTGCTGCGCACCAATCTGGATGGGTTCTACAACGTCCTGCACCCGCTGACGATGCCGATGATTCGCCGTCGTGCGGCGGGCCGTATCGTGTGTATCACCTCGGTATCGGGGCTGATTGGCAACCGCGGACAGGTCAACTACAGCGCGTCCAAGGCGGGGCTGATCGGCGCCGCGAAGGCATTGGCCATCGAACTGGGCAAGCGCAAGATCACCGTGAACTGTGTGGCGCCCGGGCTGATCGACACCGCCATGCTCGACGAGAACGTTCCTGTCGAAGAACTGATGAAAATGATCCCGGCGCAGCGCATGGGCACGCCCGAAGAAGTAGCCGGCGCGGTGAATTTCCTGATGTCGGCGGAAGCCAGTTACATCACCCGTCAGGTGCTGGCCGTCAATGGAGGGTTGTGCTGATGAAGCGTGTGGTGGTTACCGGTATGTCCGGCATTACCTCGGTGGGCAGCGACTGGCCCACCATCAATGCGAGCTTTACGGCCAACCGCAGCGGTATTCGCCGGATGGACGAGTGGGACCGTTTCGTCGAGCTGAATACCCGGCTGGCCGGCCCCATCGATGACTTCGCCGTGCCTGCGCACTGGACGCGCAAGCAACTGCGCAGCATGGGCCGTGTATCGCGACTGGCGGTCGGCGCTGCAGAGCAGGCGCTGATCAATGCCGGGCTGCTCAATGACCCGATCATTCGTGACGGGCGCATGGGCACAGCCTGCGGTTCATCCACCGGCAGCACCGATGAGATCAAGGCATTCGGCAACATGCTGATCAACTCGGTGGCACTGGACCTGAATGCTAACTCGTATGTGCGCATGATGCCGCACACCACGGCGGCCAACATCAGCATCTTCTTCGGCCTGACCGGACGCCTGATCCCGACTTCCAGCGCCTGCACCAGCGGCAGTCAGGGAATCGGCTATGCCTACGAGGCCATCAAGTTCGGACGCTTGCCACTGATGCTGGCGGGCGGCGCCGAAGAACTGTGCCCGACCGAAGCGATGGTCTTCGACGCGCTGTATGCCACCAGCCTGAAGAACGACGCGCCCCACACCACGCCGCGCCCTTACGACAGCGGCCGCGACGGGCTGGTCATTGGCGAAGGTGGCGGCATGCTGGTGCTTGAAGAGCTCGAACATGCCTTGGCCCGTGGAGCGTCTATCTATGCCGAGATCGTCGGTTTCGGCAGCAACGCCGATGGCGCCCACAGCACCCGCCCGGAACAGACCACCATGCGCCGCGCGATGGAGCTAGCGCTGGAAGACGCCGGTTTGCCGCCTGAAGCCATCGGCTACGTCAACGGCCACGGCACTGCTACCGAGCAAGGCGACATCGCCGAAACCCTGGCCACCAGCAGCCTGTTCGGCTCACGCATGCCGCTCAGTTCCCAGAAAAGCTTTCTCGGCCATACATTAGGTGCCTGCGGCGCACTGGAATCGTGGTTCAGCATCGAAATGCTCAACAGTGACCGGTATATCCACACGCTGAACCTGGTCGATGTCGATGCACAATGTGGCGAACTGGACTACATCGTCGGCGAACCCCGGCACATGAGCAATGAATACGTGATGAACAACAACTTCGCGTTCGGTGGGGTGAATACGTCGCTGATCTTCAAGCGTTGGGCGTGATCCACGATAACCTCAACTATCGTGCGACGCTCCGCGTCGCATGCAGTTCTGGACGCTCTGCGTCCGATCCGAAATGTGCGGCGCGGCGCAGACTTGTGACGCAGAGCGTCACGCACGGCATTCCGACGCTGGAGCGTGCGGAACGATAATCTCAACTTCTCAACTATCGTGCGGCGCTCCGCGTCGCATGCAGTTCTGGACGCTCTGCGTCCGATCCTCACCCGACATTACGCGTCAAGAGCTCGGTAAATGCCTTGGCCATCGGTGACTGTTCGTCCTTGCGTTGCACCAGCCACACTGCGCTGGTCGCGCCGGGGTCGAGGACGTTGCGGTAGACCACACCGTCGATGCGCATGCGCCGGTAGGAGGCAGGCAACACCGTCACGCCCAATCCGGCTGCGACCAGGCCGATGATGGTCATCACCTCCCCTGCTTCCTGAGTGATCAACGGGCTGAAACCTGCGGCGCGTGCCAGGCTCAGGACCTGCGCGTAGATGCCGCTGCCGTAGGTGCGGGGAAAGAACACGAACGGCTCTGCAGCCAGTGCCGACATGTAGATGCCGTCCTCGCTACCTGCGGCAAGCGGATGGTCCGCGCGCATGATTGCCACCAGCGGCTCGCTCAGCAATTCGAACACCACCAGCGAATCGGGCAACGCCAACGGGCGCATGATGCCGACCTGTATGGTCTTGTCTTCAAGGCCTGCGGCCACTTCCTGACTGGTGATTTCCGTCAGGGTCAGGTGTACATCGGGATAAGCCTGACGAAACGCAAAGATCGCCTGCGGAATGCTGGACGTGAACGGCGCAGACGAGGTGAAGCCGATCTTCAGCTCACCGATTTCGCCCAGTTGCGCGCGGCGTGCGACATCAGTGGCTTTGTCGACCTGCGCCAGCACCAGCCGCGCCTCATCAAGAAACAGCCGCCCGGACTCACTCAGTTCGACGCGCCGGTTGGTGCGTTCGAACAAACGCGTGCCCAGCTCCTGCTCCAGCGCCTGGATCTGCTGGCTGAGCGGCGGCTGGGAAATGCCCAGCGCCAGCGCTGCACGACCGAAATGCAGCTCTTCGGCCACCGCAATGAAGTAACGCAGATGGCGCAATTCCATGCGGCCTCCATTAAGTCGTTTTACCTATCAAACAGGTCGAACAATATATTGGATGGAATGATTAGCGGGCTATATGATTTTTTCATCGCCCGCCCCATCTGTTCCGAGGTCTCTCTTGAATCCTGCCGTCGCCCCGCCCACCACCGACCTGAATACGTCCGCTAAACCGCCTGGCGACAGTTACATTGAAAAGAACACACCGCTTTTCAAACGCACCGCACTGGCGCTGTTCGCGGGCGGATTCTCGACGTTTACCCTGCTGTATTGCGTCCAGCCCATGATGCCGACGCTGTCCAGCGAGTTCTCGCTCTCGGCGGCCCAGAGCAGCCTGATTCTGTCGGTCGCCACGGCGATGCTCGCCATTGGCCTGCTGATCACCGGCCCGATATCGGACCGGCTTGGGCGCAAGTCGGTGATGGTCATGGCGCTGTTCTGTGCGTCGCTGTTTACCATTGCCAGCGCGCTGATGCCGAGCTGGGAAGGCGTGCTTGTCACACGGGCCCTGGTCGGCCTGTCATTGAGCGGGCTGGCGGCGGTGGCTATGACTTACCTGAGCGAGGAAATACACCCCGCGCACCTGGGCCTGGCGATGGGGCTGTATATCGGTGGCAGCGCGGTCGGCGGCATGAGCGGACGCCTGATCGTCGGGGTCATGATCGATTACGTGAGCTGGCATGCGGCGATGCTGGTGGTCGGCGGGCTGGCGCTGATCGCGGCGGTGGTGTTCTGGAAAATCCTCCCGGAATCACGCAACTTCCGCCCCCGCTCGCTGCACCCTCGCAGCCTGCTGGACGGTTTTGTGGTGCAGTTTAAAGATGCAGGCCTGCCGCTGCTGTTTCTGGTCGGTTTTCTGCTGATGGGCGCCTTCGTCACGCTGTTCAACTACATTGCCTATCGCTTTTTGAGCGAACCCTACAACCTCAGCCAGGCCGTGGTCGGCGTGTTTTCCGTGGTGTATCTGTCGGGTATCTACAGCTCGGCGAAGATCGGCTCGCTGGCCGACCGTCTGGGCCGCCGGAAGGTACTGTGGGCCGTGATCGTCATGATGCTGGCCGGTCTGACCCTGACACTTTTCACGCCGCTAGCGCTGGTGATCATCGGCGTACTGATCTTCACCTTCGGCTTCTTCGGCGCGCATTCGGTGGCCAGCAGTTGGGTAGGCCGCAGGGCCACCACCGCCAGGGGTCAAGCCGCGTCGCTGTACCTGTTCTGCTATTACGCAGGCTCCAGCGTGGCCGGAACCGGCGGCGGAGTGTTCTGGCATTACGCCGGGTGGAACGGCATCGGGCTGTTTATCGCCACGCTGCTGCTGATGGCGCTGGGTGTGGCACTGAAGTTGGCGAGGTTGCAGCCGTTAGGCGCCAGTATTTAGTCACTGATCAGGCGCTGGCAGATGGGGTGAGCCAAGGTACACTGGCGCATCCGCCAGTTCTGGTAAAGGAAACCGACATGCGCCTCGACCACCTCCGCCTGCAGAATTTTCGTTGTTACGAAGATGCTCATTTCGATTTCCAGCCGGGGTTCAATCTGGTGGTGGGGGTCAATGGGAGCGGGAAGACGTCGTTGTTGCTGGGGGTCGCGGAATGCCTCGTCCCTTATGGCAATGCACTGGGGCAAAACGAAGAAGTGTTGAGTAGAGAAGACATTCGTTTTGTCATTGACAGGCATGAAGGACGTAGTCGATTTGAGAGAAAGTATCCTGTCTTCATCAAAGCGGATGGCAATATTTTCGACCTGCCAACCTGGGGGACACTCCGTTTAAGCGAGTCTTGGGAAGGAGGAATCGATCCGTCTCTACGCCCCCACTTAGATGCTGTGCTAGCCAGAAGCAACGCCGGAGAGCAGATTGACTTTCCGATGCTTGCCTTTTATCGCGCCAATCGTCGCTGGAGCAGTGCCCGCGTATCTGCCGAGTTCGCAGCACAGCAGCGGACTTCCCGATTTGACGGGTACGCAAACTGGTTTGACGCAGTGGCTGATCTGCGCGACTTCGAAAGCTGGTTAATTGCAAGGACGCTTGAACGTCTTCAGGACCGCCTGGATTCAACGCCACCTGTCGAGCTTGAAGATGAACTTGAATGGGTCAATCGGGCGATAAGACTTGCCATACCGGATGCCCATGATCTCCGATATGACTTGAGGCTACAAAGCCTGCTTGTCGATATGGGGAAAGGCCACGCTGTTCCGTTTCACGAACTCAGTGATGGTCAACGCAGCTTGATTGCGTTGATTGCAGACATTGCACGACGCATGTGCGTTCTCAATCCGCACTTGGGAAAAGACGTTCTGGCGAATACCGGTGGCATCGTCATTATTGATGAGCTGGACATTCATCTTCATCCCGCCTGGCAACGCACTATTGCGCCGACGCTCAAAAAAGCATTCCCAAAAGTGCAATTTATCGCCACCAGCCACTCACCTCAGGTGATTGGCAGCCTGCAACCTGGCGAAGTCATCCTGCTGAACAACGGCGACAATTCTCACCCGCGAGCAACCTACGGCCTGGATTCCAGCACCATTCTGGAAGAAGTCATGGGCGTGCCCCCGCGCGAGCCCGACATTGAAGCGTTGCTTGACCAACTATTCGGTACTCTGGAAAACAATGAACTTGAAAAAGCCAGACTGCAGCTCGATGCACTAAAGAAAAAAGCACCCGATCTGCCCGAGTTCGCCGGTGCCGAAGCACTGCTCAAGCGCAAGGAGCTCATTGGCCGATGAAACGCATCATCAAAGGAACTGAGCCTGCGTCATTCACCGAATGGAAAGCCGGTGCGAACGAAAACTGGGCGCCCACTTATCCAACCTTGCAAAACCCGCAAAAACGCGACCTGCACACAAGCCTGCTGCAAGAGCAGGACTTCTCATGCTGCTACTGCGGCAGAGAGATAGGGCTGGACAGCAGCCACATCGAACATTTCAGGCCGCAAGAGCACTACAAGCCACTGGCACTTGAATACAACAATCTCCATGCGTCCTGCCTGCGAGAAACAAAGCCAGGCAATCCATTGCACTGTGGCCACCACAAGAGCAGTTGGTTCGATGAGAACTTGCACATCTCGCCAACAGAAGAAAATTGCGAGCAACGGTTCCGCTACCTGCTGACAGGCAAAATCCAGAGCAACCATCCAGAAGACGCTCCCGCCGCAACGATGATCGAAAAGCTCGCACTCGATATTACCTACCTGACAAGAAGACGCCAGGAAGCCATTACGGGCGTTTTTGATGAACAGTTTCTAACCAGCGCCAGTGAAGCGGAGTTAACGCATTTGGTGCAGGGCCTGCGCTCGAGGGATGCCGATAAACAGCTCACGTTTGGTCATGTCGTTGCACGCTATGCGGAGCAGTTGCTGGCGCCCTGACACATGGTCACGAAAAGCAGGGCTGGAACATGCGGCAAACGCGCCTTTCCGTCCCAAACTCGACACCGGAATAGAAATTTATTTTCATATATTTGTTTATATCCAGTTTTCGTGTAATTTATTTTCATCACGAAAACAGAGATAAAAACAATGAATGCCTGTGATCGCCCTGAAACCGTCTTGCACTCTCTTCTTGCGTCGTCCCTGCCGAGTACTCACGGGTTGCCTCCCAACTGACAATTTGCGTCGTTGGTGTTGCGCGCTCGCCTACCTACTTTGCAAGGAACCGTCGCTATGTCGCCGTCACCCGGTATGTCGCTGTTGGTTTACGCCGCTGTCGCAATCATTGCCTTGATCGTGCTGATCGCACGTTATCGCCTTAACCCGTTTATCGTCATTACGCTTGTTTCGGTCGGTCTTGCGCTGGTTGCCGGGATGCCGGCCAGTGGCGTGGTTGCCTCTTATGAGGCGGGGGTCGGCAAGACGCTGGGGCATATTGCGCTGGTCGTGGCGCTGGGCACCATGCTCGGCAAGATGATGGCCGAGTCTGGCGGTGCCGAGCAGGTGGCGCGCACGTTGATTGATCGCTTTGGTGAGCGCAACGCGCACTGGGCGATGGTCTGCATCGCCTTCCTGGTGGGCTTGCCGCTGTTTTTTGAAGTCGGCTTCGTGCTGCTGGTGCCGATTGCGTTTACCGTCGCCCGCCGTGTCGGGGTATCGATTCTGATGGTCGGCTTGCCAATGGTCGCGGGGCTGTCGGTGGTACACGCGCTGGTGCCGCCGCACCCGGCAGCGATGCTGGCCGTTCAGGCTTATCAGGCGTCGGTCGGGCAAACCCTGTTCTACGCCATTTTGATCGGCATCCCCACGGCCATCATCGCCGGCCCGGTCTATGCCAAATTCATCGTACCGCGCATCCATTTGCCGGCTGAAAACCCGCTGGCGAAGCAGTTTCTCGACCGCGAACCGCGTGCAAAACTGCCCAGCTTCGGCCTGACCATGATGACCATTCTGCTGCCGGTGGTGCTGATGCTATTGGGCGGCTGGGCCAACCTGATCAGCACGCCGGGCAGTGCCTTCAACGGCTTTCTGTTGTTCATCGGCAACTCGGTGATCGCCCTGCTGTTGGCCACGCTGTTGAGCTTCTGGACGTTGGGCATCGCTCAGGGTTTCAATCGCGACTCGATCCTGAAATTCACCAATGAGTGCCTGGCGCCGACCGCCAGCATCACGCTGCTGGTCGGTGCCGGTGGCGGCCTGAACCGCATTCTGATCGACAGCGGCGTGACCAACCAGATCGTAGGTCTGGCGCAGGACTTTCACCTGTCGCCTTTGTTGATGGGCTGGCTGTTCGCGGCGCTGATGCGGGTTGCGACAGGCTCGGCGACGGTGGCGATGACCACCGCCTCGGGGATCGTGGCGCCTGTGGCGATGGGCTTGGGTTATCCGCATCCCGAGTTGCTGGTGCTGGCGACGGGTGCAGGCTCGGTGATCTTTTCCCACGTCAACGACGGCGGTTTCTGGCTTATCAAGGAATACTTCAACATGACCGTAGCGCAAACATTCAAAACCTGGACGGTATTGGAGACGCTGATTTCCATCGTCGCCTTTGCCTTGACGCTGGGTCTGGCACAGGTGCTTTGAGTGGACATTTTGTATCAGATACGCGCCCGCCAGGATTCACTCAGCGCGGGCGAAGGCCGGATCGCCAGGCTTTTGCTCAGCGATATTGCCTTCGCTGCCAGTGCCAGCCTGGACGAGCTGGCCAGCCGCGCCGAGGTCAGCAGCGCCACGCTGTCGCGCTTCGCCCGCACCATCGGCTGCCGTGACCTGCGCGACTTGCGGCTGCAACTGGCCCAGGCGAGCGCTGTAGGCAGCCGTTTTCTGCACCCGGAACAGGCCCCGGAGCAGTCGGCCTTTTTCAATCAGATAGTCGGTGACATCGAAGCCACGCTGCGTCAGCACCTCTCAGGGTTTGAGGCATCACGCTTTGCGGCCGCCGTGGCCTGTGTCGCCGAGGCCAGCATGATTCATGCGTTCGGCATGGGCGGTTGCTCCAGCCTGTGCAGCGAGGAACTGCAAAACCGGCTGGTGCGCCTGGGTTACCCGGTGGCCGCCTGCCGCGACCCGGTCATGATGCGCATGATTGCCGCCACACTCGGCCCGCAACACAGCCTGATCGTTTGCTCACTCAGCGGTCGCACGCCAGAACTGCTCGACGCGGTAACCCTGGCGCGCAGCTACGGCGCTCGCGTGCTGGCGATCACCTTGCCCGACTCACCGCTGGCGCAACTGGCTGACGTGGTGTTGCCGCTGCAAATTGCCGAAACCAATTTCATCTATAAACCCACGGCCGCGCGCTACGGCATGCTGCTGACCATTGATGTGCTGGCCACTGAACTGGCGTTGCTCGGCCCTGAAGACAATCAGGAGCGGCTGCGCCGGATCAAGCTTGCGCTGGATGAATACCGTGGCGGCGAAGACGGCCTGCCGCTGGGAGACTGAACCATGATGTACGACCTGATCATTCGCGACGCACTGGTCATTGATGGCAGCGATACGCCGGGAGTGCGCACCGACGTGGCGGTCAGCGACGGGCGCATTCAGCGCATCGGCAATCTGCCTGATGCCCGTGCGCGGGAAGAGGTCAATGCGGCAGGTCGCGTACTGGCCCCCGGATTCATCGACGTTCACACCCACGACGACACGGTGGTCATTCGCAAACCCGAGATGCTGCCCAAGATCAGTCAGGGCGTGACGACGGTGATCGTCGGCAACTGCGGGATCAGCGCGTCACCGGTCTCGCTGAGCGGCAATCCGCCCGACCCGATGAACCTGCTGGGCGATGCGGCTGCGTTCGTCTATCCGCGCTTCGCCGACTATCGCGCCGCTCTGGACAACGCCCGGCCTGCCGTGAACGTCGCCGCCCTGATTGGCCATACGGCATTGCGCAGTAATCACATGGATGACTTGTTGCGTAGCGCCAGCCCGGAAGAAATCGCCGCGATGCGCAAACAGTTGCGCGACAGCCTTGAAGCCGGCGCGCTGGGCTTGTCGACCGGCCTGGCCTACGCCTCGGCCTTCTCGGCTGAAACCGGCGAGGTCAAACAACTGGCTGAAGAGCTGACGGCTTTCGGTGCGGTTTACACCACGCATTTGCGCAGCGAATTCGAACCGGTGCTGGAGGCGATGGCGGAGGCATTCGATATCGGTCGCCACGCGCGCGCGCCGGTCATCATTTCCCACCTGAAATGCGCGGGCGCAGGCAACTGGGGCCGCAGCCCGCAACTGCTGTCGGCGCTGGAAAAAGCGGCGCAGGACCATCCGGTCGGCTGCGACTGTTATCCCTATGCGGCCAGTTCTTCGACGCTGGACCTGAAACAGGTTACCGATGCGTTCCGCATCACCATCACCTGGTCAACACCGCACCCGGACCAGGGCGGCCGGGACCTGAAGGACATTGCCGCGGACTGGGGACTTTCAATGCAGGAGGCCGCCCGCAAGCTGCAGCCCGCAGGCGCGGTGTATTACGGCATGGATGAGGGCGACGTCGAACGCATCATGTCTCATCCGCTGTCGATGATCGGTTCCGACGGGCTGCCGGAGGACCCGTTTCCACATCCGCGCCTGTGGGGAGCCTTCCCCCGAGTGCTCGGCCACTTCAGCCGGGACAAAGGGCTGTTTGCACTGCACACCGCCGTACACAAAATGACCGGGCTTTCGGCAGCACGCTTTGCCTTGCACGAACGCGGCCTGATCCGTGAGGGCTATTGGGCGGATCTGGTGTTGTTCAACCCGCAAACCGTGCGCGACGTCGCGGACTTCAAAGACCCTCAGCGAGCAGCAGAAGGCATTGACGGCGTCTGGGTCAACGGACAGTTGAGCTATGCCGAAGGCAAACCGCAAGGCCAGCGCCAAGGCAGGTTCCTGCCTCGCAGCGGGTCACTGGTGGGAGGGTTTGCGGATACAAAAACGCCGACGTTGCCGTCGGCGCTGACATAAACCGATGCGTCTTGATCTGTCGACGCATCGTTACCTCAACGGTTACTGATGATACTGCGCCGACAGCTCATGCACCGCTTCGATGAAGGCACCGGCATTGGCCGGGTCGACTTCGGGGGTGATGCCGTGGCCGAGGTTGAAGACGTGGCCGGTGCCGCTGCCGTAGCTGGCGAGGATGCGCGCGACTTCCTGGCGTATGGCTTCCGGACGGGCGTAGAGCACGGTCGGGTCCATGTTGCCTTGCAGCGAAACCTTGTTGCCCACGCGCTGACGCGCTTCGCCGATGTCGCAGGTCCAGTCGAGGCCGAGGGTGTCGGCGCCGATGTCGGCGATGCTTTCCAGCCACAGGCCGCCGCCTTTGGTGAAGACGATGACCGGCACCTTGCGCCCGTCATGCTCGCGAATCAGGCCGTTGACGATCTTGCGCATGTAAGCCAGCGAGAACTCCTGATAAGCCGCCGAAGAAAGGCTGCCGCCCCAGCTGTCGAAAATCTGCACCGCCTGGGCACCGGCCAGAATCTGGCCGTTCAGGTACGACGTCACTGACTGTGCCAGCTTGTCCAGCAGCAGGTGCATGGCCTGTGGGTTGTCGTAAAGCATGGCCTTGGATTTGCGGAAGTCCTTGGAGGAACCGCCTTCGACCATGTAAGTCGCCAGGGTCCACGGGCTGCCGGCAAAACCAATCAGCGGCACACGGCCGTTGAGTTCACGGCGGATAGTGCTCACCGCGTCCATCACGTAACCCAGGTCCTTCTGCGCATCAGGGATCGGCAGCGCTTCGATGTCGGCCAGCGAACTGACGGTTTTCTTGAAGCGCGGACCTTCGCCGGTCTCGAAGTACAGGCCCAGGCCCATCGCGTCAGGAATGGTCAGGATGTCGGAAAACAGGATCGCCGCATCCAGCGGGTAGCGATCCAGCGGCTGCAACGTGACTTCACAGGCGAACTGCGGGTTCTTGCACAGGCTCATGAAGTCCCCTGCGCTGGCACGGCTGGCGCGGTATTCCGGCAGGTAACGGCCTGCCTGACGCATCATCCATACCGGCGTAACGTCTACGGGTTGCTTGAGCAGGGCGCGAAGGAAACGGTCGTTCTTCAGGGCAGTCATGTCGGCATCCGCAATAAAAGTGCGCGCATTTTCTCAGAGCGCGACGCAAAAGGCACGGCGAGAGCCGTGCCTTTTGTCTATCAGGACGATTGGCTGTGGTTATACGGGGGCACGCGCCCTCCGAACCGGCCCGCTTCTGTCACATATCCTTATGATTCAGGATATCGAAAGGCTGAAGCATGCCTTTCTCTGCACGCCTGAGGACCAGACGCCAATCCCCTCTTCCCGTGCTGTTGCCAATGGACGTCAGGTCCAGGAAAAACAGCCGTTCCTTCTTGTCTATGTGATTTTTTCCATCGTGTTTCCACCTATGCAGGTGACCACTGCCATCCAGAACGTACTTCTCGATAGCATTCTTGACGGCGCCCTCGAGGTCTTTGGCCTGTATGTCCTTGTCTGCTTTTTTGAATTCAGTGCTGTTGAAGAAATCATTCATGTTTACTTTGTAACGGAGTTTTCCACCGCTCTGGCCTGCTTCATCTTTAGCCTTTCCGACTTCAGAGGGCAGTTTCTTAACCGGGTGTTTGCCGCCGCCGCGCAAACCGGTCGAGGCATGCACCCAGACGCCTTGATCATCGAGCTGGATCGGCAACTGGTAATAGGCATCAGGTCGCCGCGAATCAATCACCCGCCATGCCGCAGAATCGGAATCGTATCTGACGGCATAGGCTTTTTCCTGTTGTACGGCGTAAAAGCGGCTCGGTACGCCCTCTTGAGCTTTCTCGTGGAGGCCACGGTAAATCCCGTCATCGCGCAATGTCATGCCGACAGGTGCTTTGGGTACCGCTGTTTTCGGATCGAGCACAGAGCGACCCACCGTTGCCGCAGAAAACGGTTTAACCCGCCGCCCTTTTGGCAGCGTCAGTCCATCGGCCAGCAACAGCGCCGCCTGAACGAAATACAACGGCGCACTGCCCTCCTCGTCGGCGGCCTTCCCGACGCCCTGCCAGATGGCGTAGAAACTGCGGATGGCGGCGATCGGCAGTTGTACTTTGAAAGGCGTGAACGTGAGGATGATATTGCCAACGGTTTTGGTGATTTCCCAGGCACTTTGCCAATTGGTTTCCCAATTGCTGTGGGTCTGCTCATCCACAGCCGATATCACGCGCTCGACTTCAGCGTCATAAACCGCCTCAAGAAAGTTTTCGCTGCAAGGCAGCAGTTCCATGAACAGCGCATCCCGGTCAACGGTCAATGCCCGTCGTACCTCTGCCTGAGAGGGGAGCGCTGCCCTGCCCACCAGATAATCCAGCATCGCAGGCTCAAGCAGGAACTGCTGAAGTTCTTTCGGGCTGCTCATTTCCCGAAAACAGGTACCGTCAGGCGCCTGCGGCGTAAAAATCACCAGCGAGCCGACGCTGGCGCGAGCCTCGACGCCGATGGCCAGTACGCCGCTCAATGGCACGCCGTTAATGGACAACGGGCTGGCCTGAATGCGATGCCCCTCAACGGTTGCACGGTCATCACTTTCGACCGGATGGTCCAGCACCGCCGTTAACCACTTGTGGCCTCTGTTCGCCAGGTCGGGAGGAAGGCTGCCATCACCCAGAAAGTCGCCTGCCATCTTTGCCTCGATACCGTCCAGTCGCATCTGGGCCTGCATCACGCGCGCATAGCGTTCGCGGTGCCATTTTCCGGTGGTCGAGGTCGACAGTAAGGTTCTCAGGTACTGAGGATAATCCTCGCCAATGTTCAGATCACGGATCAGCCCGAACAGATAACCGGCTTTGAGGAAACCGATCAATTGCCCCTGAGCGTCGAACGCGCGACTGGTCAGCAAAAAGTTGAGATCGGTCACAGCGATGTTTTCAAGGGATAAGTCCGTGAGACTGCGCTGCTGCGTTTCGTAATGCGCCTGCGCCTCCGAAGGGCCTGCGAACTCATAATCCAGATCCAGGAAGAAGCCCGGATCGATTTCAATGCTCACGGTATGGATGCTGACCTCATCAGGGTTCACCTCTACACCGTGATCCAGCAGGATTCGCTCCTGCAGTTTCTCGCGGGCATAGTGGCGAAGCTGATCAGGCGCTCCGTAGCCGGCGGGTTCAAGCAGATCAGGGGCCTGGGCTTCGAGCAAGGCCTGACTGTAGTCCTGTACGGCGAGCTTCCAGTTGTACTTGTCGTCATCGGACGCCTCGGCGAACCACTCGGGCAAGAGTTCGCGTTCAATGCCTGTCGGCTTTTCGGGATCGAACCAGCCTCCGTTGTCCTTGATCGCATGCTGGGTCAGAACCTTGCGGAACCCCGCGACATCCTGCTCGAACTGCATCCCCAGCAAAGAACGCTCCTCAGCCTTCAATTGCGAACTGATTGCCAGATAAAAACTGTCGGTGCCTTCCTTGAAAACGCTGATCTCACCGTTGCTTATATCCTGAGCACGGTAATGACCGAAGCCGTCATGCAATAGGACGATACTGGTATCGTCAGGTCCTTCGGGCACGTACTTGCTCATGCCGTAGTCGACGATCACCAGATTCCGCCCTGACGCAGCCAACAGTTCCCAAGCCGTAGTGCGAGCGAGTTCATCGGTGTATTGATTGAAAATCCGGGTGCGCGACAGACCATCGATAGCCGTACTGCGGGTCCATTCATCCAGCGAAATCGCCATCGCCTCGTCGAACGCGTCTGGCAGAACATCATTCTCCAGAAAGTCGACTTGCTGTTCTTCTGTCAGTTGCATCCGTTCCAGCAACTCTTCAAGGCGGCCGACCGGAACCTCGGGGCACAAGGCACACAACCAGCCCAGCACCGGCGGAAGCTTAGCGCTCCTGCGGTCCCAAAGTGGCAAAAAGGGGTTGGGCTGGCGAACGTCCAGCGTGCTTTTGGAAGCCCCTTCATCTGCCAGCAACGCCGCGAATAAAAGCGGGCGCTGCTCACTCGCCAATCCGGCGACCTGTTCACGCAAGGTGACGATCCGGCCAGCGACACTGCTGCTACCCGGAAAATTCCCGCCCATCCCGAGCGTCGAGTTGCCAGGCAGCTGGCTGAAGATCAGATGCAACAACGGCTCTTCGTCGGAAAGAACGGTGCCCTCGGGTGCAACGTAGTCTTTGTCTTCATTCAGCGTCAGGACAACAGCGTTTTGAATATCACTTTCGTTCTTGCCTTTCAGATAAACCGCGAGCACTTCTTCGCGCTCGTTCTGAACCCTGATCGACAGGTCCGCGGGCCATTCCGGCAACTGAACCAGCAAGGCGAACACTGCATGATCGCCATCGTCGGGGAAGTCATTTTTTACCGCGAAACGCTCGACAATCTGATCGATGAGGCGATCTGCCCCTTCACGGGCTCGGTGTTCGCGAATGGCGACGGTGCTGGGCGTGAACTGTTTCGGTCCGAGAGACTGTCCATCAAGGGAGCGGGCACGTTTGCCCATAGGTGCTGCTTTCGACATGGCTATTTCCTTATAGCGACATGGTGGTTGGAGGAGCCGATCCGAAGAAGTCCTCCCACTGAAGCGCAGATCCTAACGCCTCGCGAACGCAGAAACCGCTGTCGGAAACAGGGCGTAAACAACCGACCGCCTGCCTGATGACGCAAAGACAGGGGTTGGGAGCAAAAAAGGGGAGTGAGACGCCGAACTGCCGCCCCTTGGAGGGGCGGCGAAGTTCGAACGAAGGCGGGTCGCCATGACCCTTTGGAGTTATTTCAAAAAATCAAAAACAAGCGGGCGTGTACTCAAACGCCCAGGTAATCCATGATCCCTTCAGCGGCATTGCGGCCTTCGAAGATGGCAGTGACCACCAGATCGGACCCGCGAACCATGTCGCCACCGGCGAAGATCTTCGGGTTGCTGGTCTGGTGTTTGTACTGCGCCTGCTCCGGAGCCACGACACGGCCCTGGCTGTCGGTGCTGATCGTGAATGGCTCGAACCACGACGCCGGGCTTGGACGGAAGCCGAAGGCGATGACCACGGCGTCTGCCGGAATGATCTCTTCAGAACCCGGAATCGGCTCAGGACTGCGACGGCCACGGGCATCAGGTTCGCCGAGACGGGTCTCGACCACCTTCACGCCTTCAACCTTGCCTTCGCCGACAATGGCGATGGGCTGGCGGTTGTAGAGAAAACGCACGCCCTCTTCCTTGGCGTTCTTCACTTCCTTGCGCGACCCCGGCATGTTTTCTTCGTCGCGACGGTAAGCGCATGTCACTGACTTGGCGCCCTGACGGATCGAGGTGCGGTTGCAGTCCATCGCCGTGTCACCACCGCCCAGTACGACAACGCGCTTGCCCTTCATGTCGACAAAGTCTTCCGGCGCTTTTTCAAAGCCCAGGTTGCGGTTGACGTTGGCGATCAGGAAGTCGAGCGCATCGTGTACGCCCGGCAGGTCTTCACCGGCAAAACCGCCTTTCATGTAGGTGTAGGTACCCATGCCCATGAACACGGCATCGTACTCTTCGAGCAGTTGATCGATGGTCACGTCCTTGCCGACTTCGGTGTTGAGCCGGAACTCGATACCCATGCCGGTGAACACTTCACGGCGATGACTCAGCACGGATTTTTCCAGCTTGAACTCGGGGATCCCGAAGGTCAGCAGACCGCCGATTTCCGGGTTCTTGTCGAACACCACCGGTGTCACGCCGCCCCGCACCAGCACATCGGCACAGCCCAGGCCCGCCGGACCGGCACCAATGATCGCAACACGCTTGCCGGTCGGGACCACCCGCGACATGTCCGGACGCCAGCCCATCGCAAACGCGGTGTCAGTGATGTATTTCTCGACCGAGCCGATGGTCACCGCACCGAAACCGTCGTTCAGCGTGCAGGCACCTTCACACAGACGATCCTGCGGGCACACGCGGCCACAGACTTCCGGCAAGGTATTGGTCTGATGAGACAATTCCGCCGCCGCCAGAATATTGCCCTCGGCGACCAGCTTGAGCCAGTTGGGAATGAAGTTGTGTACCGGGCACTTCCACTCGCAATACGGGTTACCGCAGCCCAGGCAACGGTGCGCCTGATCGGCGGACTGCTGAGGTTTGAAGGGTTCGTAGATTTCCACAAACTCTTTCTTGCGTTGACGCAGCAGTTTCTTCTTCGGGTCTTTACGTCCGACGTCGATGAACTGGAAGTCGTTACTGAGACGTTCAGCCATTCTCTGGAGCCTCTTTGCGGCAGCTTCAAGCGACAAGCCTGAAGCTGCGAGAAATCAATTCAGTTCAATTCACAGGGCGGCACACTCGCGGCGCAAAACTCGCCGCAGGCAGTGGCCTTTATTGCGGATTCGCCCGAGTGCTGGAGAGCAGCGATTTCAGGTTGGCAGCCTTGGGCTTGACCAGCCAGAAACGACGCAGGTAGTCGTCCAGGTTTTCGGCGAGGTTACGCCCCCATTCACTGCCGGTTTCAGCCACGTACTCGTTCAGAACGCTCTGCAAGTGGGTGCGATAGGCTTCCATCGACTCGCCGCTGATGCGCTGGATCTCGACCAGCTCATGGTTGACGAGGTCAACGAACGTGTTGTCCTGATCGAGCACATAAGCGAAGCCGCCGGTCATGCCGGAACCGAAGTTGTAACCGGTCTTGCCCAGTACGCAAACAAAGCCACCGGTCATGTATTCGCAGCAGTGATCACCCGTGCCTTCCACAACCGTGTGGGCGCCCGAGTTACGTACCGCGAAACGCTCGCCCGCCGTGCCCGCCGCAAACAGCTTGCCGCCGGTTGCGCCGTACAGGCAGGTGTTGCCGATGATGGCGCTTTCGTTGGTCTTGAACGGGCTGCCCTTGGGCGGCACGATCACTAGCTTGCCAGCGGTCATGCCTTTACCGACGTAGTCGTTGGCATCGCCTTCCAGGTACATGTTCAGGCCACCGGCGTTCCACACCCCGAAGCTCTGACCGGCAGTGCCTTTGAAGCGGAACGTGATCGGCGCCTTGTTCATGCCCTGATTGCCATGCAGCCTGGCGATTTCGCCGGAGATCCGTGCGCCAATGGAGCGGTCGCAGTTGCAGATATCCAGTTCGTATTCACCGCCGCTGAGCGATTCGATGGCTGGCTTGGCCAGCTCGACCATTTTCTCGGCCAGCAGGCCCTTGTCGAATGGCGGGTTGCGGTCCACCAGGCTGAACTGCGGCTTGTCGGCAGGGATGTGGTCGCTGCCCAGCAACGGTGTCAGGTCCAGGTGCTTCTGCTTCTCGGTTTCGCCCGGCAGGATATCCAGCAGGTCGGTACGGCCGATCAGCTCTTCCAGCGAACGAACGCCCAGCCTGGCCAGCCACTCGCGGGTTTCTTCAGCCACGTAGGTGAAGAAGTTGATCACCATGTCGACAGTGCCGATGTAGTGGTCCTTGCGCAGCTTTTCGTTCTGGGTCGCGACGCCGGTGGCGCAGTTGTTCAAGTGGCAGATACGCAGGTATTTGCAGCCCAGTGCGATCATCGGCGCAGTGCCGAAGCCGAAGCTTTCGGCACCGAGAATGGCCGCCTTGATCACGTCCAGACCGGTTTTCAGACCACCGTCGGTCTGCACCCGGACCTTGCCGCGCAGGTCGTTGCCGCGCAAGGTCTGGTGCGTTTCAGCCAGGCCCAGTTCCCACGGCGCGCCAGCGTACTTGATCGAAGTCAGCGGCGATGCGCCGGTGCCGCCGTCGTAGCCGGAAATGGTGATCAGGTCGGCATAGGCCTTGGCCACGCCTGCGGCAATGGTGCCCACACCGGCTTCTGCTACCAGCTTGACCGACACCAGCGCGGCCGGGTTGACCTGTTTCAGGTCGAAAATCAGCTGCGACAGGTCTTCGATGGAATAGATGTCGTGGTGCGGCGGCGGCGAAATCAGCGTTACGCCCGGCACGGCATAGCGCAGCTTGGCGATCAGGCCATTGACCTTGCCGCCCGGCAATTGCCCGCCTTCACCCGGCTTGGCGCCTTGCGCGACCTTGATCTGCAGCACATCGGCGTTGACCAGATACTCAGGCGTCACACCGAAACGGCCGGTGGCGATCTGTTTGATCTTGGAGCTGCGGATGGTGCCGTAGCGTGCCGGGTCTTCGCCACCTTCACCGGAGTTGGAACGTGCGCCCAGACGGTTCATTGCCTCGGCCAGCGCTTCGTGAGCCTCTGGCGACAAGGCACCCAGCGAAATCCCGGCCGAGTCGAAACGCTTGAGAATTTCGCTCAATGGCTCAATTTCGTCGATGTTCAGCGGCTGGTCGAGGGTCTTGACCTGCAGCAAGTCACGAATCATCGACACCGGACGCTGGTCCACCAGCGCGGTGTATTCCTTGAACTTGCTGTAGTCGCCCTGCTGCACGGCGGCTTGCAGGGTGCTTACCACGTCCGGGTTATAGGCGTGGTATTCGCCACCGTAGACGAACTTGAGCAAACCGCCCTGCTGGATCGGCTTGCGCGGGCTCCAGGCTTCGGCAGCCAGGGCCTTTTGTTCGGCTTCGATGTCGACGAAACGCGCGCCTTTCAGGCGGCTCGGTACACCGCGGAAGCTGGTGTTACAGACTTCTTCGGACAGGCCAATGGCTTCGAACAACTGCGCACCCCGATAGGACGCGACGGTCGAAATCCCCATCTTCGACAGGATCTTGAGCAGGCCCTTGGTGATGCCTTTACGGTAGTTCTTGAAGACCTCGTACAAATCGCCCAGCACTTCGCCGGTACGGATCAGGTCACCCAGCACTTCGTAGGCCAGGAACGGGTACACCGCCGACGCGCCGAAACCGATCAGCACGGCGAAGTGATGCGGATCACGCGCCGTGGCGGTTTCGACCAGAATGTTGCTGTCGCAACGCAGGCCCTGCTCGGTCAGACGGTGGTGAACTGCACCGACCGCCAGGGAGGCATGCACCGGCAACTTGCCCGGTGCAATGTGGCGGTCGCTCAGCACGATCAGTGTACGACCGGCACGCACGGCCTCTTCGGCCTGATCGGCGACGTTGCGCACAGCGGCCTCAAGGCCCAGGCTCTCGTCGTAGTTCAGGTCGATGATCTGGCGCTCGAAACCCGGGCGCTCCAGGCTCATCAGCGAACGCCACTTGGCCGGGGAAATGACCGGCGAGCTGAGGATCACACGCGAAGCGTGTTCTGGCGATTCCTGGAAAATGTTGCGCTCGGCACCGAGGCAGATCTCCAGCGACATGACGATGGCTTCGCGCAGCGGGTCGATCGGCGGGTTGGTGACCTGCGCGAACTGCTGGCGGAAGTAGTCATAAGGCGAACGCACGCGGCGCGACAGCACAGCCATCGGCGTGTCATCGCCCATCGAGCCAACAGCCTCCTGACCTTGTTCACCCAGCGGACGCAGCACCTGATCACGCTCTTCGAACGTGACCTGATACATCTTCATGTACTGCTTGAGCTGCTCGCTGTCGTAAAAAGCCGAACCGTGATCGTTGTCTTCCATGGTGGCCTGAATGCGCAGGGCATTCTTGCGCAGCCATTGCTTGTACGGATGACGCGACTTGAGGCGGTTGTCGATGGCATCGGTGTCGAGGATCTGACCGGTTTCGGTGTCCACGGCAAAAATCTGCCCCGGACCGACACGGCCCTTGGCGATGACATCTTCAGGTTTGTAGTCCCACACGCCGATTTCCGACGCCAGGGTGATGTAGCCGTTCTTGGTCGTGACCCAGCGCGCCGGGCGCAGGCCGTTACGGTCGAGCAGGCAGACCGCATGCCGACCTTCGGTCATCACGATGCCGGCCGGGCCGTCCCACGGCTCCATGTGCATGGAGTTGTATTCATAGAAGGCCCGCAGATCCGGGTCCATTGTTTCGACGTTCTGCCACGCAGGCGGAATGATCATGCGCACGCCGCGAAACAGGTCGATGCCGCCAGTGACCATCAGTTCGAGCATGTTGTCCATGCTCGATGAGTCGGAACCCACGCGGTTGACCAGCGGGCCGAGTTCATCCAGGTCCATCAGGTCATTGGTGAACTTGGTGCGCCGCGCCTGCGCCCAGTTGCGGTTGCCGGTAATGGTGTTGATCTCGCCGTTGTGGGCAAGAAAGCGGAACGGCTGCGCCAGCGGCCATTTCGGCAGGGTGTTGGTCGAAAAACGCTGGTGGAATACGCAGATGGCGGTCTGCAGACGCTCGTCGCTCAGGTCCGGGAAAAAGGCCGTGAGGTCGGCCGGCATCATCAGGCCTTTGTAAATGATGGTCTTGTGCGAAAAGCTGCAGATGTAGTGATCGGTGTCCGCCGCGTTGGATACCGACGAGCGGCGACGCGCACTGAACAGCTTGATCGCGAATTCCTGATCGCTCAGGCCTTCGCCGCCAATGTAGACCTGCTCGATTTTCGGCAACCGCTCCAGCGCCAGTTGACCCAGCACGCTGGTATCGATCGGCACCTGACGCCAGCCCACCAGATCCAGGCCTTCGGCCAGAATCTCGCGGTTCATGTTTTCGCGTGCCGCCTCGGCTTTGGCGTCGTCCTGATTGAGGAACACCATGCCCACAGCGTATTGGCGGGGCAGATCGACACCAAAGTGTTGTTTGGCCATTGCACGCAGGAAGCCGTCAGGCTTCTGAATCAACAGACCGCAACCGTCGCCGGTCTTGCCGTCGGCGTTGATACCGCCACGGTGGGTCATGCAGGTCAGGGCCTGGACGGCCGTCTGCAACAGGTGATGACTGGGCTCGCCCTGCATATGAGCGATCAGGCCGAAGCCGCAGTTATCCTTGAATTCATCTGGTTGGTACAGACCTGCTTTCATAGACACTTTCTCACCAGGCTGCCTCTATGCGAGGCAAATTTCCTTTTAATTCAACCTATTACCTGACACGCCGAACGTACGCCGGCTTCGGACAGGCAAAAACGGAGGTCATTGTACACAGCGACACAAGCGCTCACAAATTTAGCGACGATTGGTTGATAATCAATGTCGCAATTATGAAAGTTTTAAAGCGGGTCGCTGTGCTAGTCAAAGTATTTCGTCATAAATCTGACTGACGCGACGGAGACTGTAGGGCGTTTGTAACGCGGACGCTGCAAGGCGCGCACCGATAAGGTGACGCGCCTTGCAGGTTAAGTCAGGTGTGTCGGCGGACGGCCCGGATAGGGCCGTTGCGACTTCAACGAGTGGCGCCGAGCTCTTGTTGGACGCTGGCGACAGTACGAGGCCAAGGTTTACCAGCCTGAACCTTGGCTGGCAATACCTTGATGGCTGCCAAGGCGGCAGCGCGGTCAGGAAAGTTGCCATACGTCACGACGTACAGCGGCTTGCCCTGCAGGGTTTTCTTGAAATAACGGTACTCGCTGCCCTGCTCTGCGATGTAGGCCTGAGCCGTCGCTTCGGAGCTGGTGCCCAGAATCTGCACCACATAATGGCCTGGCGCCTGACTGCTGTACCAGCTACCACCGGTGGCAGCCTTGCCAGCGGCGGCGGGTTTCTCGGCAGGCTTGGCAGCAGGGGCCGGAGCAGGCTTGGCCGTCGCAACCTGAGCCGGCGCAGGGGCTGGCTTGGCGGCCGGCGCTGGCGCAGGGGTAGGCGCAGGAATTGACGAGCGAGGCGTCTGGGCGGCAGCCTGACCTGCCGGAACGCCAGCAGGTGGCGCCGTGGTGGTTACGGTGGGCGGCTGGGCAGGCGAGCCAGTCGGCACGGAGTCTTCGTCCGTATCACTGGAACCGGCAGCTTCAGCCAGCGGACCGCGCATCACCGGTTGCGAATTGCCATTCATGGGCAACGGCATCGGTTGGGAATTGCCCGCGAACTCGATGGCCGGGCCACCATTGTTCGATTGCTGAGCAGTCGGCTTGCCCTCACCCAGCGGCAATTGCGCCTGGGCGGAAGCAGGGGCATTGGCGGTCGTGCCCGTCTTGTCACCACGGCCCGGGATCAGCACTGCTGCTGCCACGGCCACGACAACGACGGCACCCAAGGCCAATACGTGTTTTTTCGGCATTTTGAACCCCACACTTGGACGCTTGACCGCGGAACGACTCGCGATCATCGCCTCGATCATTGAATCGCGGGCTACCTGGTTGATTGCCCCAGGCCAGCCATCGGACTGTTCATGAATATCGGTGATCTGGTCGGCAGTGAACAATGCGATTCCTTGCCCTGCACCCTCCAGACGTTGAGCCAGATACTCCCGGGTTTCCTCTTCCGTATAGGGTTGCAGCTCGATGACGTGAAAGCGTTCGCCTTCGACATCGCCCTGCAGGTCGGCACACATCTGATCGAGACGATCGAGCAGCGATGGCTCTCCGAACAGGAATACATGCGGACGCCCGTCAGGGGTTCCCGCAGCAAGACCCAGCAACGCTTCGAGCGCCGAATCGCCCAGTTGTTCCGCATCGTCAACCAGTACGTAGACTTCCTGGCCGGTCAGACCCAATTGCACGACCTGCGACAGGATCGCCTGCATTTCAGGCTGGGCGACGCTCAGCGACTGAGCGACCTGCTGCAGCACGCCTGCGGCATCGCTGGCACCGCGCGCGGACACCACGACGCTTTGCACCGATTGCTTGTTGGTGCTCGCCACCAGCGCCTGGCGCAGCAGGGTCTTGCCGCTGCCCTGAGGCCCGGTGACCGCCAGCAGCAGCTGGCTGTAACGCGCCAGATGATGAAGCTGACCCAGCACAGGCTTGCGCTGGGCAGGAAAGAATTTGAAGCCAGGTACCCGCGCCGCAAAGGGGTCATGACTCAACTGATAATGACCGAGGAAGGCCTCGTCGGCATGCAAACTAGTCATGGGGTTTCCGTTAACCTCTAAGCTGATCCACCAGGGCGCGGTAATCCGCAACCAGGGTGGCCTGTAATACTTCTTTTGGATAATCGTCCGTGATAACCGCTTCGCCGATCCGGCGCAACAGCACCAGACGCAGGCGACCGTCGATGACTTTCTTGTCGATCGCCATGTGTTCGAGGAAATTATCTTCCGTCATGTCCTGCGGAGGGACGACGGGCAACCCGGCACGCTGAAACAGGCGAATGCCGCGATCCCGTTCCTGCGTGCTGATCCAGCCCAGGCGCGCGGACATTTCCAGCGCCATGACCGTCCCGGCCGCCACCGCCTCGCCATGCAGCCAGACACCATAGCCCATATGCGTCTCGATGGCGTGACCGAATGTGTGACCCAGGTTCAAGGTCGCGCGAACACCCGACTCACGCTCGTCGGCACCGACCACCAGCGCCTTGGCCGCGCAGGAGCGCTCGATGGCGGTGGTCAGGGCAGCCTGATCCAGCTCGCGCAGGGCGTCTACGTGCTCTTCGAGCCAGGTCAGAAACGGCTCGTCGCAGATCAGGCCGTACTTGATGACTTCGGCCAGCCCGGCGGACAGTTCACGCTCGGGCAGGCTGTTGAGCGAGGTGGTGTCGATCAGCACGACGCTCGGCTGATAAAACGCACCGACCATGTTCTTGCCCAGCGGGTGGTTGATACCGGTCTTGCCGCCCACCGAGGAGTCCACCTGGGACAGCAGCGTGGTCGGAATCTGGATGAAATTCACGCCGCGCTGGTAACAGGCGGCAGCGAAGCCTGCCATGTCACCGATCACGCCGCCGCCCAAGGCGATGACAGTGGTGCGACGGTCATGACGGGCCGTGAGCAGACCGTCGAAAATGGTCTGCAGGGTTTCCCAGTTCTTGAAGGCCTCGCCATCGGGCAAGACAATCGGGAGCACGTTGTAACCGGCCAGAGTCCGGGTCAGACGCTCCAGATACAGCGGGGCCACTGTGGTGTTGGAGACGATAGCCACCTGACGCCCGACGATATGCGGGGCCAGTAATTCCGGCTGATCCAGCAGGCCTTCGCCTATATGAATCGGGTAGCTACGCTCACCCAGCTCGACCTTAAGTGTCTGCATGTGTCCCCACATTGATTACCGGTTGCACGGTTGTGTGCTCAGCAGGTCATGACGCCAGGCCATGTACCGTCGCTGTTTTTATGGTCGACGAGGATAGCGCATTTTCGTCTGCGCTTTAACGGGGAGGAAGCTCTGCAAGACGTCCGAGTATCTCGAGAACCACCATTCGGGGTGGCCGCTCATCGGTTTCGATCACCAGATCGGCAATTTCCCGATACAGCGGGTCGCGAATGGCCAGCAATTCGCTCAACACCCGTGCCGGGTCGGCAGTCCGCAACAAAGGACGATTCCGGTCACGCGCGGTACGTCCGACCTGCTGTTCGATGGAGGCATGCAGGTACACCACGCGCCCACCGGCACGCAGGGCCTGACGATTTTCACTGCGCATCACCGCACCGCCGCCGGTGGCCAGAACCACGCCGTCGGCCTCGCACAGCTCGGCAATCATGGCCTGCTCGCGATCACGAAAACCCGGCTCGCCTTCCTTGTCGAAGATCCAGGGGATATTGGCGCCCGTGCGCAGCTCGATTTCCTTGTCGGAATCCTTGAACGGCAGTCGCAACTCTTTGGCAAGCAAGCGGCCGATGGTGCTCTTGCCAGCACCCATCGGCCCCACAAGTATTAAATTTCGCACAAAATCAACGACTCACAGAAATCGCCTGGTTGTTCATGATACGCGGAGTCAAAAATACCAACAGCTCGGATTTGGACTCAGATACCACATCGCGCCTGAAAAGCCGGCCAAGATACGGTACATCGCCAAGAAATGGCACTTTATCGACAACTTTACTTTGCGTATTCGAGAACACACCACCAATGACGATGGTCTCGCCATCGGAAATCAGCACTTTGGCGTTGACCTCGTTCTTCTTGATCGGCGGCACACCCTGCACCGAATTAAGGTAGTCCGGCTCATCCTTGGTGACCTTGACCTCCATGATGATGCGGTTGTCCGGCGTGATCTGCGGCGTCACCTCAAGCGACAGGGACGCTTCCTTGAAACTCACGGTGGTTGCGCCGCTGGAGCTGGATTCCTGGTACGGAATTTCCGTGCCCTTGAGGATCTTGGCGGTTTCCTTGTCGGAAGTGACTACTTTCGGCTGCGAGACGATTTCACCGTTGCCGGTTTTTTCCATCGCGCTCAGCTCAAGGTCCAGCAACGTGTTGTTGGTCACGAAGCCCAGGCCGATACCCGTGGTCGCATCCGCGGCGCCCAGGTCGACGAACGGAATGTTAGGCCCCAGATTGCTGCCGGTGTTGCCCGCCTCATCGCCGTTGTTGTCCAGGCCGCCCGTGCTCCATTTGCTGTTGCCCGACAGGTTGGTCCTGCCGCCCCAGCGCACGCCCAGCTGTTTGTTGTAATCCACGTTGGCTTCGACGATTCGGGCCTCGATCATCACCTGCCGCACCGGGATGTCCAGCTGCGAAACGATACGACGCAGCTCGTCGAGACGCTCCTGGGTCTGATAGGCAATGATGTTGTTGGTCCGGTCATCGACGGTGATCGAGCCACGCTCGTCAGCCTTGGATTCGGCGCTGGTCACCGACTGGAACAGCTTGGCGATGTCAGCGGCCTTGGCGTAGTTGACCTGCAGCAGCTCACGGCGCAGAGGGGCCAGTTCAGCGATCTGCTTGAGCGATTCCAGTTCCTGGCGTTCGCGGGCAGCGATTTCATCGGCTGGCGCGACCAACAGGACGTTGCCGACCTTGCGCTTGTCCAGCCCCTTGGTTTTCAGCACCAGATCCAGCGCCTGATCCCAAGGCACATTCTGCAGGCGCAGCGTAATGCCGCCCTGGACCGTGTCACTGGCCACCAGGTTGAGGTTGGTGAAGTCGGCAATCAGCTGCAGCACCGAACGCACATCGATGTCCTGAAAATTCAGCGACAGTTTTTCACCGGTATACACCGGCTTGTCGGCGGCGCGGCGGTCCAGGTCCTCGTTGGTCAACGGGCGGACGCTGATCGTCAGTTTGTTTTCAGTCTGGAACGCCGAGTAATCGAAAGCGCCCGACGGCTCGATCAGAATGCTGGCCTTGTCGCCGGAGGTCGAAGCACTGACGAATTGCACGGGCGTCGCGAAGTCCTTGACGTCGAGGCGCACGCGCAGCGGATCAGGCAGCAGCGTCTTGGCGAAATCGACGCGAATCTTGCCGCCCTGTTCCTGAATATCAGGGGCGATGCTGGCGTTGCTCAGGTCGATGACCACATTGCCTTCGCCCAGCTCGCCGCGCTGAAAGTCGATATTCCTGATCGCCTTGGCCCCGGCAGGCACGAAAGGTTTGGCGGAAGCTGGCGTGGGAGGCGGCACGGCCACTCGCTGCGCCCCCATCGCGGTGGTTGGCTGGGAAGCCTGTGCGGCGGACGCGCCCTGACCGATGACCACAAACAGATTGTTGCCGTCGACCCGCGAGCTGTAGGGCGCCAGCGTCGTCAGGTTGATGATCACCCGCGTGCGATCCTGGGCCTGCACCACCACCACACTGCGTGCATTACCAGTGCCCAGCTCACGACTTTTGGTCGCCAACTGGCTGGTCACGCCCGGCAGGTCCAGCGCGATGCGCGCCGGTTGCGCGGTGGTATAGCCACGCGGCGCAGGCACTGGCGCGTCAAATGACAGTTTGAGCTCGATGCGATCACCCGGCAGGGCAGCGACATCCAGGGTCTTGAGGGTGGCAGCCTGGAGAACCGGCGACAGCATCGCGATGCATAACGACACGCCGATAATCGAGAAAATCCGGGTCATGATCAATTTCCGTTGAGCGCTACTGTGCATACTTGGCCTTGCCCACTTCATGAGCGTTCTTTGAGGGAAATACTGCGCGGCCTTTCCAGCCAGGCCCCCTCTCCATCAGGAACTATTTCGATGACATCCACCTGCGCATCGCCGATAGAAACGACCCGGCCGTTATTGCGCCCCAGGTAATCCCCCACCTTGACGCGGTGTACACCGCCAGCGCCGCGCAACAAGGCAAAGGTGCCTGACTCGTTGCCAATCGTGCCGACCATCTCGAACGACTCGATGTTGAACCCTTCGAGAAACTGTTTGACCCGATGCTCATCCGGCGCCACCAGCCGTGTGCCCTTCTGGCGATTGAGCAGGTCAATCTTGACCGGCGGCTGAAACGGGCTGCGCAGGGTCGAGGCGTTATACGTGAACGCTTCATAGGGACGGAATTTGGGCAACGGCTCGATGGTGCCGCTCGGACGTGCCCTGGCCTGATCCATGAACTCGGTCAGGTCGGCAAAGTCATTGTCATTGCCGCAACCGGTCAGCCCTGCCAGAACCACACTGACGCACAACACTCGCGCCGCCCTCATTTCTTCAGCCCTTCATCGTTGTAGCGGTAGGTCTTGGCCAGAATGCTCATGCGCAACTTGGCCGGCGCTTTGGGATCGACCGGCTTGATCTCGAAGTCATGCAGCGTGACGATGCGCGGCAGGCTGGCGACGCCGCTGACAAAGGTCGCCAGGTCGTGATAACCACCGACCACGGTGATCTGTATCGGCAGCTCGATGTAGAACTGCTGGACGGCTTCGGGCAGCAGCTTGATTTCCTCGAACTCAAGCCCGCTTCCCAGACCGGTCCGGGTGATGTCCTCGAGCAAGCCGGGCACTTCGGTGTCGCTTGGCAATTGCCTCAACAACGCACCAAAGGTGTTTTCCATTTCTTCCATCTGCTTCTTGTAGGGTTCCAGGTTGGCGGCCTGGAATGCCTTGTTGGAGAACTGCTCCTTGAGCGTGACCTCACTGGTCTGAGCCCCTTCCAGCTGGGTCTCCAGATCCTGAATAAAGAAGAAATAGCCGAGCGCGAAAATCAGTACGGCAACCAGCACGCCCGCAATCACCTTGACGGCGGCAGGCCAGGAACCGGTGTTGTTCAGCTCCAGCTCGCTCACGTCGATCTTGCGCAGCCCGTCCATCCAGTCGGACATGTTCATGGCTTGGCTCCTTCGGCAGCGACAACCGGCGGCTGGGTCTGGCGCACGGTCAGCTGAAAGACGTTGGCCTGATCCACAGCCCCGGCGGTCGTGGCCTTGACCTCGGTCAGGCTCGGTGCCTCAAGCCATTCGGAGGCTTCAAGGTTACGCATCAGGTCCGAAACCCGGTTGTTGGATTCGGCTGCACCGTTGATGGCAATCAGCTTGTTGGCCATCTTGACCTGCGAGTAATAGACGCCATCGGGCAGGGTGCGCGCCAGCTGGTCGAACACACGCCCGGTGATCGGACGGTTGCCTTGCAGGTCCTGGATGATCTTCATGCGCTCAAGCAGTTGCTTGCGACGCGCCTTGAGGTCGCTGATTTCCTTGATGCGGATATCCAGTTGCGTGATCTGGGTCTGCAGAAACGCATTGCGTGCCATCTGATGCTCGATGGCACTGCTGACGTAGCGGTCGATGAGAAACAGAATGCTGACAGACACCACCAGCACGCCGACCAGCGCGGTCAGAAAGCGCTTCTTTCGCTCTTCGCGAAGCTCTTCACGCCACGGTAATAAGTTGATCCGTGCCATCAGTCGAAGCTCCTCAACGCCAGACCGCACGCGATCATCAAGGCAGGCGCATCGCTGGCCAGGGCACCGGCATTGACCTTGGAACTCAAGGCCATGTCGGCAAACGGGTTGGCAACCATCGTCGGCGTACCAATGCGCCGCTGGATCAGATGCTCCAGCCCGGAAATAGAAGCCGTGCCGCCTGCCAGCATGATGTGATCCACGGAGTTGTATTGACCGGCTGCAAAAAAGAATTGCAGGGAACGGGAGACCTGCTGCACCAGTGCGTCCTTGAACGGGTCCAGCACTTCGCTAACGTAATCGTCGGGCAGCCCGCCCTGCTTCTTGGCAAGGCCTGCTTCTTCCATCGAAAGCCCGTAACGGCGCTGAATTTCGTCGGTCAGCTGACGACCGCCGAACAGTTGCTCCCGGGTATAGATGATCCGGCCGTGGTGCAGCACGCTCAGGGTGGTCATGGTGGCGCCGATATCGACCACTGCCACGGTGAGTTCGTCGTGACCGTTGCCCAGTTGCGCGGCCAGCAGGCCGAATGAACGCTCCAGCGCATAGGCTTCGACATCCACGACCCGCGCCGTCAGCCCGGCCAGCGCCAGCGCGGCTTCACGCACCTCGACGTTTTCCTTGCGACAGGCCGCCAGCAGCACCTCGACGCGCTCGGGGTTGCGAACCGAGTAGCCCTGCACTTCAAAATCGATGGCGACTTCTTCGAGCGGATAAGGAATGTACTGGTCAGCTTCAAGCTTGAGCTGGTTTTCCATGTCGTCGTCGGACAGACCGGCGTCCATCTCGATGGTCTTGGTGATCACCGCAGACCCGGCAACGGCCACCGCCACAATCTTGACGCTGGTCTTGGCCTTGACGAGGACGCGAGACAACGCCTGGCCAACCCCTTCGAGCTCGGCAATATTCTTTTCGACGACAGCGTTGGCCGGTAGCGGCTCGACTGCGTAAGACTCGACCTTGTAACGAGTGCCGGAACGACTCAATTCCAGGAGTTTTACCGAGGTGGAGCTAATATCGATCCCTAGAAGGGTGTTGGCCTTCTTACTGAAGAGTTCGAACACAACCTGATTCCTATTGAGTTTCCGTCACTTACGGAGTTATTTCGGGTCAACGTCACTGTCGACAGCCTTGACAGTAGCGCAAATCACGCTCGGGGACGAAAAATGCTTATAATGCCCAGCGTTTTTTTCATTTAAGAAAGCTTCAAGGCGTGTTCATTTGTAAACGCCTGCGCTTAACCCATTATTTTTTCTGGAAATCCAAAAGCCTTGATACGCCTGCTGAAGTTTTTCTGGTGGTCCCTCGTCGCGGTAATCTGCTCGCTGTTGCTTGGCTTGAGCGGCGCGTTTCTTTACCTGAGCCCGACCCTGCCCTCCGTTGAAGCGCTGCGAAGCATTCAACTGCAAATTCCCCTGCGCGTGTTCAGCAGCGACGGCAAGCTGATCGCCGAATTCGGTGAAATGCGTCGCACGCCGATTCGCTTCGCGGAAATCCCGCCCAATTTCATCAACGCCCTGTTGTCGGCCGAAGACGACAACTTCGCCAACCACTACGGCGTCGACCCTGGCAGCCTGATGCGCGCCGCCACCCAACTGGTGAAGAGCGGCCATATTCAGTCAGGCGGCAGCACCATCACCATGCAGGTCGCAAAAAACTTTTTCCTGACCAGCGAGCGAAGCTTTTCACGGAAAACCACCGAGATTCTTCTGGCCTTGCAAATCGAGCGCCAACTCACCAAAGACGAGATTCTCGAGCTGTACGTCAACAAGATTTACCTGGGTAACCGGGCCTACGGCATCGAGGCGGCGGCGCAAGTCTACTATGGCAAATCGATTCGCGATGTAAGCCTTGCGCAAATGGCCATGATTGCCGGTCTGCCCAAGGCACCGTCACGTTTCAACCCACTGGCCAACCCGACCCGGGCCAAAGAACGTCGCGACTGGATCCTGGGGCGCATGTACCGTCTCGGCAAGATCGACCAGACCGCTTATCAGGCCGCACTCAACGAACCGCTCAATGCCAGCTATCACGTCCCGACGCCGGAAGTGAATGCACCGTATATCGCTGAAATGGCGCGCGCGGAAATGGTCGGCCGTTACGGCAGCGAGGCCTATACAGAGGGCTTCCGCGTCACCACCACCGTGCCGAGCGACCTTCAGGAGCATGCCAACAAGGCCATCCAGCAAGGCCTGATCGACTACGATCAGCGCCACGGCTATCGCGGTCCTGAAAGCCGCTTCCCGGCCATGACCCGTGCCAACTGGGTACAGGAACTGACCAAACAACGGACGATCAACGGCCTCGAACCCGCCATCGTGACCCAGGTCGACAAGACCGGGCTGCGTGTTCTGACCCGCAATGGCGAGAAGGAAGAAACCGTCGACTGGGCCACCATGAAGTGGGCGCGTCCTTATCTGAACACCAACAGTTTGGGTGCGAATCCGAAGCAACCGGGCGACGTGGCGAAAGTGGGCGACTTCGTGCGCTTGCTGCGCCAGGAAGACGGAACGCTGAAGTTTAGTCAAATTCCCGTCGCGCAAAGCGCCCTGGTTTCGCTTGACCCGCAGAATGGCGCCATTCGTGCGCTGGTCGGCGGCTTCGCGTTCGAGCAAAGCAACTACAACCGGGCCATGCAGGCCAAGCGTCAGCCAGGTTCCAGCTTCAAGCCGTTCATCTACAGCGCCGCCCTCGATAACGGCTACACCGCATCGAGCCTGGTGAACGACGCACCTATCGTGTTCGTTGACGAATACCTGGACAAGGTCTGGCGTCCGAAGAACGACACCAACACCTTCCTTGGCCCGATCCGCCTGCGCGAAGCGCTGTACAAGTCCCGCAACCTGGTTTCGATCCGCCTGCTTCAGGCACTGGGCATCGACAGCACCATCGATTACATCACCCGCTTCGGCTTTGCCAAGCAGGACCTGCCGCGCAACCTGTCGCTGGCACTGGGTACGGCCACGCTGACCCCGATGGAAATCGCCACGGGCTGGGCCACTTTTGCCAACGGCGGCTACAAGATCAGCCCTTATCTGATCCAGACCATCGAGAACCGTGACGGCCAGACGCTATTTGTCGCCAATCCGCCCAGCGTGCCGGCCAACGACGTCAAGACCGCGCCTGATACGTCGACCTTCGCCGTGCATGACAGCCCAAGCGTGGCCACCACCGCGCCGGGTACGCCAGCCGAACCTCAGGCGCCGGCCTTTGCCGAGCGTATTGTGGACGGCCGCACGACTTACATCCTGAACAGCATGCTGCAGGACGTGATCAAGCGCGGCACGGGCCGTCGCGCCCTGGCCATGAACCGTCCGGACATCGCGGGCAAGACCGGTACGACTAACGACTCCAAGGATGCGTGGTTCTCCGGCTACAACGCGGATTACGTCACCACGGTGTGGAGCGGCTTTGACCAGCCGGAAAGCCTTGGCCGTCATGAATTTGGCGGTACGGTTTCGCTGCCGATCTGGATGGACTACATGAGCGCCGCGCTCAAAGACAAGCCACCTCATCAGCAGGCCGAACCGGCGGGCATCCTCAGCCTGCGAGTGGACCCACTGAGCGGTCGCGCCGCAACGCCAAGCACACCTAACGCGTTCTTCGAGCTGTTCAAAAGCGAAGACACGCCACCGAGCGTCAACGAACTGGGCGGCAGCAGCGCGCCCGGCAGCCCGCTGCCAGCAGATGAATCAGCGCCAATCGACCTGTTCTGATAGCGCGGGCTTGTGACGCGGTGCGTCACGAAGGGCATTCCCGAGCAGGAACGTGCAAAACGATAGTTCGATAACTATCGTGCCGACGCTCTGCGTCGGTATGCCGTTCTGGACGCCCTGCGTCCGTTTTGGAACAGGCACAGCGTTACCTGAGGCATAAAAAAACCCCTGCATCGCTGCAGGGGTTTTTTGTTGCTGCGGGATCAGCCGTTGAACACGTCGTCCACGCTGGTCAGCGGGTAGTGCTTCGGATACGGCAGGGTCGCCACGCCGCTCTCGATGGCTGCCTTGGCGACCGCGTCGGCGATCAGGCCCAGCAGGCGGGTGTCCATTGGTTTCGGGATGATGTACTCACGACCGAATTCCAGCTTGATGCCGCCGTAAGCGTCGCAGACTTCCTGAGGAACAGGCAGCTTGGCCAGTTCACGCAGGGCATTGGCTGCGGCGATTTTCATCTCTTCGTTGATGCGCTTGGCGCGAACGTCCAGAGCACCACGGAAGATGAACGGGAAGCCCAGCACGTTGTTGACCTGGTTCGGGTAGTCCGAACGGCCGGTCGCCATGATCACGTCGCTGCGGGTAGCGTGAGCCAGCTCCGGGGAGATTTCCGGATCAGGGTTCGAGCAGGCGAACACGATCGGGTCCTTGGCCATCAGCTTGAGGTTTTCGGCGCTCAGCAGGTTAGGACCTGACAGGCCCACGAATACGTCAGCACCGTCCAGCGCGTCAGTCAGCGAGCGCTTTTCGGTGGCGTGTGCGAACACGGCCTTGTACTGGTTAAGGTCGGTACGGCCGGAATGGATCACGCCAGTACGGTCGACCATGAAGATGTTTTCGATCTTCGCGCCCATGCTCACCAGCAACTTCATGCACGAGATGGCAGCAGCGCCAGCGCCCAGGCAGACGATCTTGGCGGTGTCGAGGCTTTTGCCGACGATTTCCAGTGCGTTGATCATGCCGGCAGCGGTCACGATGGCGGTGCCATGCTGGTCATCGTGGAAAACCGGAATGTCGCACTGTTCGATCAGCGCTTTCTCGATTTCAAAGCACTCAGGCGCCTTGATGTCTTCGAGGTTGATGCCACCGAAGGTGATGGAGATACGCTTGACGGTGTCGATGAACGCCTGCGGGCTTTCGGAATCGACTTCGATATCGAAAACGTCGATACCGGCGAAACGCTTGAACAGAACCCCTTTACCTTCCATGACGGGCTTGGAAGCCAATGGGCCCAGATCGCCGAGGCCGAGAATTGCGGTGCCATCGGAAATAACTGCTACCAGGTTGCCCTTGCCGGTGTACTTGTAAGCCAGCTCGGGGTCACGGGCAATTTCACGCACGGGTTCAGCAACGCCAGGGCTGTAGGCCAGAGCCAGGTCACGGGCAGTTGCGGTCGGCTTGGTGAGTTCGACGCTCAGCTTCCCCGGACGAGGATTGGCATGGTATTCGAGCGCGGCAGTTTTCAAATCTGACATGTGTTGGATTCCGCTTTTTTTACTGTGGGACAGACGGACCGCCGAGGATACGCAAGATGCATAGTCCTAACAAGACTGACCGGTCAGTGCTGTCAAGAGGTATGACGTTAGACTTTACGCGTAGAGACCTGAAAACCGAACGCGCGACCGCCCGCCAACGAACGGCCGACTTTCCGGAAGTTTCTAACCTTCGGACAGCCTCAACATCGCGGGATGGGTCAACGGCATGAGCCAGCGCGGCTGCCCCGGCGTCAGAGCGCCCCGCCGGGAACGATCAACCACCCAGCCTCGTGCCTCGACGTTCCGGCCCTTGAGCCGCTCCAGCGTGGTGTGATCGAAGCCCGACACCTGGCCCGGCGCGACACGCAGCACCAGCGAGCCTTGTAGCTCGATCCACAGGCCACCGCGATTGCGCTGGACGCTCCTGACCTTGCCAGACACCACGGCAAAGCCGCTCTTATTGATCCTGTCCGAGGGCTGCACCGGCGAATCGCGCCAAAGGCCACGCTTGCCCAGACGCGCCTGACGCTCGGCGCCTTGCTGGCAGTCGACCAGCGCCACATTGGGCGCGACGGCCACAAGATAGCCCAAACCTTCGCTGAGCAACTGCGCCTCGAGATTGCTGCCGTCACGGCCATAGACGTTGGCCAGCGTGCGGCCGTAATGATCCTTGGCCTGCCGACCGACACGCAGGCTGACACGCCCGCCGCTTTCATCCACCAACGCTTGCAGCCGTTTTTTGGCGGTTTCGGCAAATGGCTCGGCAGACTGGCCTTTCTTGCCGGTTTCGGGCGTATTGAGGCCGATCATGCGCACGCTGCGTCCATCGCTCAGACGCAGCGTGTCGCCATCGACCACGCGCTGCACCTGCACAACCGGCAACGACGCAGGCGCAGGGCAGAACGCCTGCGCGCCGGACAGCCAAATCGCGGACATAAAAAAGACGCCCACAAGGGGCGCCTTTTCAAGCAGTCTGGAAAAGCCCAAAGGGCAACCAGTCTTGCTATCAGTCCTGCTTCGCTTTGGTTGCGCCGAACGCACCGAAACGGGACTTGAACTTGTCAACACGGCCGCCAACGTCAAGCGTCTTCTGCTTGCCGGTGTAGAACGGGTGGCACTCGTTGCACACGTCCAGGCTCAAAGGGCCGGTCAGAGTGGAACGGGTTTTGATGACATTGCCGCAGCTGCAGGTCGCGTCAATGGCTTCGTAAACTGGATGGATATCAGCTTTCATCGGTACTTCCTCAGTCTAACGTGCCGCCACCCAACACTATTGTTGAATACCGCACGGAAATAGGCTGCGGATAGTACCAGACAATTGCAACGACGCAAGCGAACCTTCACACCGGTCGTCTGCTAAGATCGCGCCTTCTTATTACAGAACATCACAGGGAAACATCGCGTGCCCGACGCCATCCTGCGCCTTGCCCTGCCCTCGCCGCTCCGCCGCCTGTTCGACTACCGCGCCCCTGCCGGCGTGTCGCGCAGCGCCTTGCAGCCAGGCATGCGCCTGCGAGTGCCATTCGGGCGTCGGGAGATGATCGGCATCCTGGTGGAAGTGGTCGACCACAGCGAAGTGCCTGCCGACAAGCTCAAACCTGCCATTGCCCTGCTGGACAGCGAAGCCCCGTTGCCGCCTGCGCTGTTCAAGCTGTGCCTGTGGACGTCGCAATATTATCAGCACAGCCTGGGTGACACGCTGAGCTGGGCCTTGCCGGTGCTGTTGCGTCAGGGCGAACTGGCCGAGAGCCGTCAGGAGCGTTTCTGGCACGTTGCCCCCGGTGCCAGCGTTGAAGATTCACGCATCGCCCGCGCGCCCAAGCAACGCGAAGCCCTGACCACCCTCGCCCAGCACCCGCATGGCGTGGCGCATCAGTTGCTCAGCAAACTGATGCTCAATAAAGACAGCCTCAACCTGCTGCTGGCCAAAGAGCTGGTGTATGTCGAGGTCCGCAGTCACGCGCCCAGCGCCCGCCATGAACACTGGCTGGCCCAACCGGAGCTGCCCCTCAACACCGAACAACGCGCCGCTTACCAGGCCATCCGCGCCGGGTTCGACAGCTTTCATGCGTTTCTGCTGGCGGGCGTGACGGGCAGCGGCAAGACCGAGGTCTATCTGCAACTGATCCGCGAAACGCTCGAAGCCGGCAAACAGGCGCTGGTACTGATCCCGGAGATCAACCTGGGGCCGCAGACCCTGGCGCGCTTCGAGCAGCGCTTCAACGCCCGGATTGCGCTGGTGCATTCGGCGGTCAATGACCGCGAGCGACTGGATGCCTGGCTGGCCGCCCGCGACGGCGAAGCCGACATCATCATTGGCACGCGCTCGGCCTTATTCACGCCGATGAAGAATCCTGGCCTGATCATCATCGACGAAGAACACGACGGCTCCTATAAACAGCAGGAAGGTCTGCGCTACCACGCTCGCGATCTGGCGCTGGTGCGTGCCCGTCAGGAAAACATTCCGATTGTGCTCGGCTCGGCCACGCCCTCTCTGGAAAGCCTGCACAACGCCTACACCGGCCGTTACGGCCTGCTGCGCCTGAACCAGCGCGCAGGCGGCGCGCAACAGCCGCGCTTCATGCGCCTGGACGTCAAGAGCCGGCCGCTGGACAGCGGCATTTCAGGGCCGATGCAACAGGCCATCGGCCAGACCCTGGCGGCAGGCCAGCAAGTGCTGGTGTTTCTCAACCGTCGCGGTTTTGCGCCGACCCTGCTGTGCCACGACTGCGGCTGGATGTCCGGCTGCCAGCGTTGCGACGCTCGCATGACCGTGCATCAGCGCTCGGGCGAGCTGCGTTGTCACCATTGCGGCTATGTCGAGCGCGTGCCACGCCAGTGCCCCTCCTGCGGCAAGGTGGATCTGCGCCCGGTAGGCGCGGGCACCGAACGCGCCGAAGAGCGGCTGGCGATTCTGTTTCCGGATTTCCCCGTGTTACGCGTGGATCGCGACAGCACCTCGCGCAAGGACGCCATGAACCAGTTGTTTGCGACCATCCAGCGTGGCCAGCCGTGCATTCTGGTCGGCACCCAGATGCTCGCCAAGGGGCATCACTTTCCGAGGGTGACGCTGGTGTCGATTCTGGACGCCGACGGCGGGCTGTTTTCCGGCGATTTCCGGGCCAGTGAGCGCATGGCGCAGTTGATTGTTCAGGTGGCCGGGCGCGCAGGTCGTGCCGAAGAACCGGGCAGAGTGATCATCCAGACGCACCTGGCGGATCATCCGCTGCTGATCCAGCTCACCGAGCAGGGCTATTTCGCTTTCGCCGAACAGGCCTTGAGCGAACGCCGCTCGGCTGGCTTGCCACCGTTCTCGCACCTGGCACTGCTGCGCGCCGAGGCGCACAAGCCCGGTCAGGCCGAAGCGTTTCTTGATCAGGCCTGCAGCGATGCCGAGCAACTGGTCGCACAGATGCAACTGGGCGGCATCGAACTGCTGGGACCCATCCCGGCGCCAATGGAGCGCCGCGCCGGACGCTATCGGGCGCAGTTGCTGGTGCAGTCCAGTGCGCGTGCGCCCTTGCATAAACTGCTCAGTACCTGGTTGCAGGCGCTGGAGCAAATGCCCAGCGGGCGACAGGTCCGGTGGTCGCTGGATGTGGACCCGGTGGATCTTTATTAGGCCACGCCGTTGGCAAGCAGGCTCCGGCAACGGATAATGCAGAGTTTTTCCACCCGCGCATTGAAGCGCCACCGCGCTTGCGGTCGAAGAGAGCACCATGAAAGACACCATTCGCCAGCTGATTCAACAAGCCCTGACCCGTCTCGTCACCGAGGGCGTCTTGCCAGAAGGGCTGACGCCGGCGATCCAGGTGGAAAACGCCCGTGACAAGACGCACGGCGATTTCGCCAGCAATATCGCAATGATGCTCGCCAAGCCGGCCGGCATGAAGCCCCGCGATCTGGCTGAAAAGCTGATTGCCGCGCTGCCTGCCGACGAGCAGGTCAGCAAGGTCGAAATTGCCGGGCCGGGCTTTCTGAACTTCTTCCAGAATACCGCCGCGCTGGCTTCGCGCCTGGACGCCGCCCTGGCTGACCCGCAGCTGTCGGTCCGCAAGGCCGGTGCCGCGCAGCGTGTGGTGGTCGACCTGTCGGCACCGAACCTGGCCAAGGAAATGCACGTGGGTCATCTGCGCTCGACCATTATTGGCGACGGCGTGGCGAACGTGCTGACGTTCCTGGGTGACACGGTCATTCGTCAGAACCACGTGGGCGACTGGGGTACCCAGTTCGGCATGCTGCTGGCCTACCTGCAGGAAAAACCGGCGACCAGCGACGAGCTGTCAGACCTCGAAAACTTCTATCGCGCCGCCAAGCAGCGCTTTGACGAGTCCGCCGAGTTTGCCGAGCGCGCGCGCGGTCTGGTCGTCAAATTGCAGGCTGGCGACGCCGAATGCCTGGCACTGTGGGAGCGTTTCAAGGACATCTCGCTGTCGCACTGCCAGGAGACCTACGAGCGTCTCAACGTCAAGCTGACGCCGGCCGACGTCATGGGCGAAAGCGCCTATAACGATGACCTGGCCAATGTGGTCAACGACTTGAAAGCCACGGGCCTGCTGGTCGAGAGCAACGGCGCGCAGTGCGTGTTCCTCGAAGAATTCCGCACTGCCGATGACACGCCACTGCCAGTGATCGTGCAGAAGGCAGGCGGCGGTTATCTGTATGCCACCACCGACCTGGCCGCCATCCGCTACCGCAGCAAGGTGCTCAAAGCCGACCGCGTGCTGTATTTCGTCGACCAGCGTCAGGCGCTGCACTTTCAGCAGGTTTTCGAAGTGGCTCGCCGTGCCGGTTTCGTCCACGACGGCATGCAACTGGAGCACATGGGTTTCGGCACCATGAACGGTGCCGATGGCCGTCCGTTCAAGACCCGAGACGGCGGCACGGTCAAGCTCATCGACCTGCTCGATGAAGCCGAAGAACGCGCTTACACGCTGGTGAAAGAAAAGAACCCGGACGTCGCCGAGGCCGAGTTGCGCAGCATCGCCAAGGCCGTGGGCATCAGCGCGGTGAAATACGCCGACCTGTCCAAGCACCGCGCCAGCGATTACAGCTTCAACTTCGATCAGATGCTGAGTTTCGAAGGCAATACCGCGCCTTATCTGCTGTACGCCTACACCCGGGTGGCCGGTGTATTCCGCAAGCTGGGCACGCCTTTCGACGCCAGCAAGGGGCAAATCGTCCTTGAAGCGCCGCAAGAGCAGGAACTGGCTGCACGCCTGGCGCAGTTCACTGAAACACTGAATAACGTCGCAGAAAAAGGCACACCGCACGTACTTTGTGCTTACCTGTATGACCTTGCGGGTCTGTTTTCCAGCTTTTACGAAAACTGCCCGATCCTTGGTGCGGAAAGTCCCGATCAGCAACAGAGCCGTTTGCGCCTGGCTGCCCTGACCGGTCGCACCCTCAAGCAAGGCCTGGATCTATTGGGTCTGGAAACTCTGGAGCGTATGTAAGTTGGCAGTTGCGAAGAAAAAACCGGCACCCAAGCGGGGCGCCAGCCGTTATCAGGCACCCGCGAAGAAGCCGATTCCAGGATGGCTGTGGCTGGTAATCGGTTTGAGCGTAGGCGCATTCGTGGTCTTTCTGATGAAGCTCGAACCGGGCGGTGAAGACGTCAAGCGGGTCAAGGCGGACGCCAAAGCTGCGAAAATCGCCGAGGCGAACAAGACACCGCCCAGCCCGACGGCGCCGGTTAAACCCAAATACGACTTCTACACGCTGTTACCGGAGTCGGAAGTGATCGTGCCGAACGAGGCCGTTCCGGAGAAGACCCCGCCGCCAGTGGCGCCGACAGCTCCGGTTTCGCCCGAACAGGCCGCCAAAATCGACACCGCGCGGGCGCAGGCCGCACTCAGCGGCTTGACGCCGCCACCGGCGCCACCTGTTGCCACCACCAAGCCAGCGGCGGTCACGACGTTCTTCCTGCAAGCGGGCTCGTTCCGCAAACAGGCTGACGCCGAGAAAGTCCGTGCGCAGATCATCCTGCTGGGCCAGACCTCGACCGTCGAGTCCGGCACGGTGAAGGACGAAACCTGGTACCGCGTGCTGGTCGGCCCGTTCAGCAACCGCGAACAACTGACCACGGCCCAGAAACAACTGGCGAGTGGCGGATTTAGTAACCTGTTGTTGCAACAACGTCAGAGCCGGTAGTCAACGCACCTCTGTTTCCGTGCTCATCGCGATGTTTCGATGAGTACGGAGCTTCTGCCCAGAGAGCGTAGGCGCGGACTCGTCCGCGATCTGCCGGGAACCGGCAGCAAAACCAGCCGCATTGGTGTATCAGACGCAGCCGAGGCAGCCTGTGTCGGGGCCGCTTCGCAGCCCTTCGCGGACAAGTCCGCGCCTACGTTCCGATAGACCGTGGATAAGTCACCCGGCAGCTTGCGGACAAGCGAAGCGGCACCCGTCCGTTCTCACTGGTGCAGGATCAACTCACAGTCATTCCCCCCCGATTCACCCCCAAGGTTGAAATACTCACCCACACCCCCATATGAGTTTGCATCAGGGCATTTTCGCCCCGCAGTGTGGAGACTCTCCCTTGACCACCATCGTTTCAGTGCGCCGCCACGGTAAAGTTGTCATGGCCGGCGACGGCCAGGTTTCCCTGGGCAACACCGTCATGAAAGGCAACGCCAAGAAAGTGCGCCGCCTGTATCACGGTGAAGTGATCGCCGGCTTTGCTGGCGCCACCGCCGATGCATTCACGCTGTTCGAGCGCTTCGAAGCCCAGCTGGAAAAACACCAGGGGCATCTGGTCCGCGCAGCCGTCGAGCTGGCCAAGGACTGGCGTACCGACCGCTCTCTGAGCCGTCTTGAAGCCATGCTGGCGGTTGCCAACAAGGACGCCTCGCTGATCATCACCGGTAACGGCGATGTCGTAGAACCCGAAGATGGTCTGATCGCGATGGGTTCCGGCGGCGCATTTGCTCAGGCGGCCGCACGCGCCCTGCTGCTCAAGACCGATCTGTCGGCACGCGAAATCGCCGAGACTTCGCTGCACATCGCAGGCGACATCTGCGTCTTCACCAACCACAACATCACCATTGAGGAGCAGGACCTCGCCGGCTAAGCCTCTGCCGGGCCGCACGCGTTGCGGCCCCATTGGCTTTACCGCGCCAGAGGGCCGTGAATAACCATGTCCATGACTCCCCGCGAAATCGTCCACGAACTTGATCGCCATATCATCGGCCAGGACGATGCCAAACGCGCCGTCGCCATTGCCTTGCGCAATCGCTGGCGCCGCATGCAGCTGCCAGAAGAGCTGCGTGTCGAAGTGACCCCCAAGAACATCCTGATGATCGGCCCGACCGGCGTCGGCAAGACCGAAATTGCACGCCGTCTGGCCAAGCTCGCCAACGCACCGTTCATCAAGGTCGAAGCCACCAAGTTTACCGAAGTGGGCTATGTAGGCCGTGATGTAGAGTCGATCATTCGTGATCTCGCTGATGCCGCGATCAAGCTCCTGCGCGAGCAGGAAATCATCAAGGTTCGTCACCGCGCCGAAGATGCTGCCGAAGACCGCATCCTCGATGCGCTGCTGCCACCCGCTCGTGTGGGTTTCAACGAAGACCCGGCACAGAGCAACGATTCCAATACCCGCCAGCTGTTCCGCAAGCGTTTGCGGGAAGGCCAGCTGGATGACAAGGAAATCGAAATCGAGATCAACGAAGCCGTAGGGGTCGACATTTCTGCACCGCCCGGCATGGAAGAAATGACCAATCAGCTGCAAAGCCTGTTTGCCAACATGGGCAAAGGCAAGACCAAGAGCCGCAAGCTCAAGGTCAAGGAAGCGCTCAAGCTGGTGCGCGAGGAAGAAGCGGGGCGTCTGGTCAACGAGGAAGAGCTGAAGGCCAAGGCGCTGGAAGCGGTCGAGCAGCACGGCATCGTGTTCATTGACGAAATCGACAAGGTTGCCAAGCGTGGCAATTCAGGCGGCGTCGATGTGTCCCGCGAAGGCGTGCAGCGTGACCTGCTGCCGCTGATCGAAGGCTGCACCGTGAACACCAAGCTGGGCATGGTCAAGACCGACCACATCCTGTTCATCGCCTCCGGCGCGTTCCACCTGAGCAAGCCAAGCGACCTGGTGCCTGAGCTGCAAGGCCGCCTGCCGATTCGCGTCGAACTCAAGGCCCTGTCGCCGCAAGACTTCGAACGTATCCTCAGCGAACCGCATGCCTCACTGACCGAGCAGTATCGCGAGTTGCTCAAGACCGAAGGCCTGAAAATCGAGTTCAAGCCCGAAGGCATCAAGCGTCTCGCCGAAATTGCCTGGCAAGTGAACGAGAAGACCGAAAACATCGGTGCCCGTCGCCTGCACACGCTGCTCGAGCGCCTGCTGGAAGAGGTTTCGTTCAGCGCCGGAGACCTCGCCATCAGCCAGGACGCAACGACGATTGAAATAGACGCCGAATACGTCAACAGTCATTTGGGCGATCTGGCAGAAAACGAAGACCTCTCGCGTTATATTCTCTGACGATGTAAGCGGTCAGTTGAAAGCTGCAAGCGGTTCTTCGCCCTTGCAGCTTTTTTGCTTCTGCCTGCTGCTTAAACTTGAGGCTGTTTTCAATGCTCCCTACCGCCATTCAGCTGCACAAAGCTTCCAGAACCCTGACATTGAAGTACGCATCGGGTGAGGAATACCACCTGCCTGCGGAGTTTCTGCGGGTGCATTCTCCGTCTGCCGAAGTTCAGGGGCACGGCAAGCCGATCCTGCAATTCGGCAAGCTGGGCGTCGGCCTGACCAAGGTCGAGCCGGCTGGCCAATATGCACTGAAACTGACCTTCGATGACGGCCATGACTCAGGATTGTTCACCTGGGACTACCTGTACCAGTTGGCCAGGCGACAGGAATCGCTATGGGAAGACTACCTTCAGGAATTGCAGAAAGCCGGGAAATCCCGCGATCCTTCGGAGCATGTCATCAAGCTGATGCTTTGAACCACATGGCAATCCATGAGCTACGCTGCTTGTGATTTCAGTCAATCTCGCGTAACCAATGGGTATGGCAAGCTCCCTGCATCGGATTGATGTGAACAGCAGCCTGCAAGGAATACGTCACACGAGCAGTAGTGCCGGCTAAATGCCTGTGTCGCTGGGCCACAGGCAAGGAATGTCAGTGTTCGTCTCAAGACAATGGAGCGTCGTAGATGAGTAAACCGAAAGACGATGAGCTGCAACGCCAGGCCTCCGAGCATACGCTGGGCCTGAACCCGGTTGTCGGGCTGAGGCGCAAGGATTTACTGAGCACCGCTCGCATGGTTCTTCGCCAGGCGTTCAGGCAACCCCTTCACAGCATCAAGCACGTGGCGCACCTGAGCGTCGAACTCAGAAATGTGATGTTCGGTACGTCCGCCTTGCAGCCGACGCCCGAAGACCGGCGTTTTTCTGACCCGGCCTGGAGCCAGAACCCGCTCTATCGCCGCTACCTGCAAACGTACCTGGCCTGGCGTAAAGAGCTGCACGACTGGATCGGCGGCAGCAACCTCACGCAGCAGGACATCAACCGTGGTCATTTTGTGATCAACCTGATGACTGAAGCCATGTCACCCACCAATTCTGCTGCCAATCCCGCCGCGGTGAAGCGCTTCTTCGACACTGGCGGCAAGAGCCTGCTTGACGGGCTGTCGAACCTGGCAAGGGACATGGTGAACAACGGCGGCATGCCAAGCCAGGTCAACATGGAGGCGTTCGAAGTCGGCAAGAGCCTGGGCACCACCGAGGGCTCGGTGGTGTTTCGCAACGAGGTGCTGGAGCTGATCCAGTACAAGCCCATCACCGAACAGGTCCATGAGCGTCCACTGCTGGTGATTCCGCCGCAGATCAACAAATTCTACGTCTTCGACCTGAGCCCGGAAAAAAGCCTGGCGCGCTTTTGCCTGCGCAGCAATGTGCAGACGTTCATCATCAGTTGGCGCAACCCGACCAAGGCTCAGCGCGAGTGGGGGCTGTCGACCTACATCGAAGCGCTCAAGGAAGCCGTTGATGCAGTGCTGGCGATCACCGGCAGCAAAGACCTCAACATGCTGGGCGCCTGCTCGGGCGGCATTACCTGTACCGCGCTGCTGGGCCATTACGCCGCGCTGGGGGAAAAGAAAGTCAACGCCATGACCCTGCTGGTCAGCGTGCTCGACACTACCCTGGACACTGAAGTCGCGTTGTTCGTCGACGAGCAGACCCTTGAGACCGCCAAGCGCCATTCGTACCAGGCGGGCGTGCTCGAAGGTCGCGACATGGCCAAAGTGTTCGCCTGGATGCGCCCCAATGACTTGATCTGGAACTACTGGGTCAACAATTACCTGTTGGGCAACGAGCCACCGGTCTTCGATATCCTGTTCTGGAACAACGACACCACGCGTCTTCCGGCGGCGTTTCATGGCGACCTGATCGAGATGTTCAAGAACAACCCGCTGACCCGCGCCAACGCGCTGGAAGTCTGCGGCACGCCAATCGACCTGAAGCAGGTCACTGCCGATGTGTTCTGCCTGGCAGGCACCAATGATCACATCACGCCGTGGGCCTCCTGCTACAAATCAGCGCGACTCTTTGGTGGCAAGACCGAGTTCGTGTTGTCGAGCAGTGGCCATATCCAGAGCATTCTCAACCCGCCGGGCAACCCCAAGTCGCGCTACATGACCCATGACGAGCTGCCTGAAGACCCGGCCGTCTGGCAGGAAAACGGCACCAAACACACTGATTCCTGGTGGCTGCACTGGCAGGCGTGGCAAACCACGCGCTCGGGGAAACTCAAAAAAGCGCCGACGACGCTGGGCAACAAGGCGTTCCCGACAACCTCGGCAGCGCCCGGCACGTACGTTCACGAACGCTAGGCGCTGCTGCTCTGGAGCATGAACAGAGAGCCTGGCCTCGGTTGACCCCGGGAAACGCAGGATTGTCCTGCCAGCGGTTTAATCAACAGGGCTTCGCGCATGCCGCAACCGTTTGTTTTTCGCTCCATCGACCTGAACGGGCACACCATTCGCACAGCGGTGCGCCCAGGCAAGGGTCATCTGACGCCGTTGCTGATATTCAACGGCATCGGGGCCAATCTGGAGTTGGTGTTTCCCTTTGTCGAAGCACTGGACCCGGACCTGGAAGTCATCGCGTTCGATGTGCCGGGCGTCGGGGGTTCCTCGACACCCAGACGCCCGTATCGCTTTCCCGGCCTGGCGAAGCTGGCCGCGCGCATGCTGGATTACCTGAATTATGGGCAGGTCAACGCGATTGGTGTTTCCTGGGGCGGAGCGCTGGCCCAGCAGTTCGCCCATGATTACCCCGAGCGCTGCAAGAAGCTGGTGCTGGCGGCCACGTCAGCAGGCATGGCGATGGTGCCTGGCAAACCACGGGTGCTGTGGTTGATGGCCAGCCCGCGCCGCTACATCCAGCCGTCCCATGTGATTCGCATTGCGCCGGAAATCTACGGCGGTGCCTTTCGCCGTGATCCGCACCTGGCGGCCAATCACGCGGCCAAGGTTCGCTCGTCCGGCAAGCTGGGCTATTACTGGCAATTGTTCGCGGGCATGGGCTGGACCAGCGTTCACTGGCTGCACAAGATTCGCCAGCCGACACTGGTGCTGGCCGGTGACGACGACCCGTTGATCCCGCTGGTCAATATGCGGTTGCTGGCCTGGCGAATCCCCAATGCCGAGTTGCACATCATCGATGACGGGCACTTGTTCCTGATCACCCGCGCTGAAGCCGTCGCGCCGATCATCATGGGTTTTCTGCGCCAGGAACGGCACCGCGCAGTCATGCACCCGCACCCGTACTCGAAATCGCCCTGAGCACGTTCGACACTTGCAGGCTTGCTGACACTTGAACAAGAAGACCGGATGAAAACCCGCGACCGAATCCTCGAATGTGCATTGACGCTGTTCAATCAGCAGGGCGAGCCCAACGTTTCTACGCTGGAAATCGCCAATGAAATGGGCATCAGCCCGGGTAATCTGTATTACCACTTTCACGGCAAGGAGCCGTTGATTCTGAGTCTTTTCGAGCGTTTCCAGGCAGAACTGGCGCCGCTGCTCGACCCGCCCCCGGATGCCCGGCTCGAGGCTGAAGACTACTGGATGTTTCTGCACCTGATCGTCGAGCGGCTGTCGCACTATCGGTTTCTGTTTCAGGACCTGTCCAACCTCGCCGGACGCCTGCCCAAACTGGCCCGAGGCATTCGCAACCTGCTCAACTCGATCAAGAAGACCCTGGCTTCGCTGCTGGCCCGCCTGAAGGCCCGGGGGCAATTGGTCAGTGAAACCCAGGCGCTCGGGCAATTGGTGGAACAGATCACCATGAACCTGCTGTTTTCACTGGATTACCAGCGAATACTGGGCCGAGACGGCAACGTGCGGGTGGTGGTTTACCAGATCATGATGCTCGTCACCCCGCACCTTCTACCCCGCTCAAGACAGGCGGCTGAACGGCTGGCAATGGGGTATCTGAGCGGATAGACCTGAGCGTCATCGTGCCCGGGAACGTGAGGCGTTCGGCGCACACCTGTCGTGCCCATGCTCTGCGTGGGCATGCCGTTCTGGACGCTCTGCGTCCAATCGCGGGCGCAAGCCTGACAAACAAAAAGCCCGACCTGGCTAGCAGGTCGGGCTTTGGTGTTGCAGCCGGTTATCAGGACTGGCTGGCAGGTGTTTCCGGTGCAGACGCTGGCGCTGGAGCTGCAGTCGAGCTGTTTGCCGGCGTTGCCGATGCCGCAGGTTTGGCGGCAGGCTTGGCAGCGGGCTTTCTGGCCGCAGGCTTTTTCGCTGCGGCAGGTTTGGCGACTGCCTTGGCTTTGCTGGCGGTTGCAGTTGCAGCCTTGTTGGCTGCATCGACCGGCTTGGCCGCCGCTTTTTTCACAGCCGGTTTGGCTGCTGCGGTTTTTCCTGCTGCCTTATCCGCCGTTTTTGCGACGGTTTTGGCGGCCGCTTTGACCAACGGTTTTGCAGCCGCCTTCGGCGCCGGTTTGGCAGCACTCTTGGCCGCAGCAGGCTTGGCGGCAGAAGCACGCGACGCAACAGGTCTGGCCTTCTCCCCGGTCACGTGCTCGATCTGCCGGGTCAGTTGATCGACCTTGCTGTGCAGTTCCCTGACTTCATTGCGGCTCGGCACGCCCAGGCGTGAAATGGCGCTGTTCAGACGCTTGTCAAAAGCCCCTTCCAGCTCATTCCATTTGCCGACCGCGAGGTCTTTGACGTCACCGACACGGGACTTGGCAGCCTTGCCCGCGCCTTTCACCTCATCGAGTTGCTTCTGCGCCTCGACCTTGGTTTCTTTCTCGGCTTTTTCGCCGTCTTTTACCAGCGTTTCGAAAAGCTTGCTGCCGTCATTGCTGATCTTGGAATACGCGCCCAAACCAGCCAGCCAGATCTGCCGAGAGTACTTCTCAACCTCTCCAATCCAGGAGCTGCCATCTTTATCGATTTTCTTTTTGCCAGCCATCCTGCTCTCCTTATTGTCCAGACTCGGAACGTTCGAGCCATTTCGACTCGGAGCGTTTGAGATTTTTAGGCCCGACACGTTCCAGCAACGCTGTCAGTTCATCGAGCTTAGCAGAGAGCGTGTCAACGTCATGTTTAGACGGGATTCCGATGCGGTTCAAGGCTTTTGCGACACGCCGGTCGAAAGCGCCCTCGATAACGCTCAGTTGCGCTTCAACACGGTTCCTGGCGCCTGACACTTCGCCCTTGATTGACTGGATTTCGCCGTTGGCGGCCAGACGTTTTTCATCGACCGTCTTGAGGACTTCCTTCTCGGCCTGCTCGCCGGTCCGGATCAAGTCCTTGAGGTACTGAGCGCCTTCCTCGTTGACTCGGGAACAGGCGCCCAACCCGGCCAGCCAGATCTTGCGGGCATACAGTCGGGCGTCGGAAAGCGTGGAGCCTTGCGGCGCTTCGATCTTTTTCTTCGTGTTCACAGTGGCCACGGTACACCTCATGCTCAAACGTTGAAGTCAGTGCCTCCAGCAGGCATGGGCACAACGCTACCCGCAAAAATTAGAATGCTCACCCTAAGGGCTGCGCGTCGACGCGAGAATGGCACCCGGGCGGTACCAAAAGTATGATGGGCTCATCTGCTCAGAGACGACAGCAAGGAGCTGCCATTTGAACGCCAGCACCCACTCCGCCCCCGGTTGCGAAACAGAGCAGGCGGCTCGGCGGCACACCGCGATAACACTGTGGTTTACCGGCCTGAGCGCTTCGGGCAAATCCACCATTGCCTGCGGGCTGGAGCAGAGACTGTCGCTGGCCGGTCGAGCTGTCGTTGTGCTGGATGGCGATCAACTGAGGCGGGGGTTGAACAGTAACCTGGGCTTCTCGGCAGCGGATCGCCGGGAAAATATTCGACGTACGGCAGAGGTCGCAAAAATTCTGAATGAAGCGGGCCTGACCGTGATTGCGGCGCTTATTTCCCCGTCCTGCGAGGACAGGGCTATGGCCCGAGAGATCATCGGCCCGAACGCCCTCAGGGAGATTTATATCAGCACGCCTCTGGCGACCTGCGAGCAGCGAGACCCGAAAGGTCTTTACGCTCGCGCCCGCGCCAATGAACTGCCTGACTTCACCGGTATATCGTCGCCGTACGAACCGCCTGCATCCCCGGATCTTCGCCTGGACACGTCACGCATGAGCGTTGAAGACTGCGTCCTGCAGATAGACAGCCTGCTGAAGCGTGACGCCGGCTTACCGCCTTCGTAGTGCGCAGGACTGCTTGCGCTCAGGCGCGAAGACAGCCACGGATCATAGACAGGTTCAGGCCGCCAGGGCTTTATCCAGCACTCGTTCGACTTCGGTCTTGATCGGGCCACTCATGGCCGACAACATGAAGCTCAGCTCGATATTGATGCGAATCAGCGCCTCTTCGACTTCGACCTTGCCCTTGGCGCCCTTGCCTTCCAGCATCACGGTATCGCCCACCCATTCGTGCGCCAGGCCATATTTGTCAGTGAGCTTCTGAACCAGCTGTCCGGCCTTCTCACGGGCCTTTTCCAGGCCCAGCGTATGCGGGCGTTCAACGGTTATCTTGGCCATCGGAGGGTTCCTTGATCGTCGGATGAAATGCGGCGCAACTATATACATCCGCCTGCATCCAAAAAAGCGTTGCAAGTGAGCCTTGTCAAGACAAAGCCAGCCTTGGCGATTAGAATGGCCCGCACTCTATTCCGGTGAACGATATGAACGATCAGCGCAAAGGCAGCGATGCCGAACCTACTACTCACTTCGGTTACAAAAATGTACCGGAAAGCCAGAAGGCAGAGAAAGTCGCTGAGGTTTTCCACTCGGTCGCGGCCAAGTACGACCTGATGAACGACCTGCTGTCCGGCGGCATGCACCGTCTGTGGAAGCGTTTCGCTATCGAGCTGTCAGGTGTTCGTACCGGCAACCGTGTACTGGACATTGCCGGCGGCACAGGCGATCTGACCCGTAAATTCTCCAGCCTGGTCGGCCCGACCGGCCAGGTGGTCCTGGCGGACATCAACGCCTCCATGCTCAAGGTCGGTCGTGACCGCCTGCTGGATCTGGGTGTGTCGGGCAATGTCGAGTTCGTCCAGGCCGACGCCGAAAAGCTCCCGTTTCCAGACAACCATTTCGACTGCGTGACCATTGCCTTCGGCCTGCGCAACGTGACGCACAAGGAAGACGCCCTGCGCTCCATGCTGCGCGTGCTCAAGCCCGGCGGTCGCCTGCTGGTGCTGGAATTCTCCAAGCCGACCAACAAGCTCATGTCCAAGGCCTACGACGCCTACTCGTTCGCGTTCATGCCGTTGATGGGCAAGCTGGTCACCAATGACTCGGAAAGCTATCGCTATCTGGCCGAATCGATCCGCATGCACCCCAATCAGGAAACCCTCAAGTCGATGATGGTAGACGCCGGGTTCGACCGCGTGACCTATCACAACATGACATCAGGCGTTGTGGCGCTGCATCGCGGTATCAAACCCTGATGTTGCTTCGGGGGCTGCTCGCCAGCATCGAGCACGGCATCAATCGGGTGTTGCGTCTGGACAGCACGGCGTTGCCGCGCATGGCGCATCTGTCCGGCCGCATCATTGCCGTCGACTGCCGTGATCCGTCCCTGAAACTCTTTATTCTGCCCAGCGACGAGGGCCTGCTGCTGGCGGCTGGCTGGGCGGCCGACGCCGATTGCACACTGCGTGCGCCCGCGTCCAGCCTGATGCGTCTGGCCCTCAGCAAGGACAAGACCGCCGTATTGCACGGCCCTGACGTCGAACTCGACGGTGACAGCGGCGTATTGCTGGAGCTGGTCGGCATCCTGCAGGACCTGGAACTGGACTGGGAACATGAACTGTCCCGCTGGGTCGGCCCGGTCGCCAGCCAGATGTTCAGCAGCCACCTGCGCAGCCAGGGGCGCTGGACCCGCGACAGCATGGCCAGCCTCAGCCAGAACGTGGCCGATTACCTGAGCGAAGAGTCACGCACACTGGTAGGCAACCACGAAGCCGAAGCCCGGTTTGCCGAACTTGATCAGATCAAAATGGATCTGGAACGCCTTGAGGCGCGCTTTGCACGCCTTGCCCACTCCCTCAATACCAGCGATAACGCATGAAGCTGCTTGCCGTCCGCCGTCTGTTTCGCATTCAACGCGTCGTTATTCGTTATCGCCTGGATGACCTGTTGTTCGCCCTGCCCTTGCCGTGGTGGATGCTCGCTGTGCGTTTCGTGCTGCCTTGGCGCTGGCTGCCCCGGCGCAAGTCCGAGCTGAGCCGTGGCGTGCGCTTTCGTCTGGCCCTGCAAGACCTGGGGCCGATCTTCATCAAATTCGGGCAACTGCTGTCTACCCGGCGCGACCTGCTGCCCGAAGACATTGCCGATGAACTGATGCTGTTGCAGGACCGCGTGCCGCCATTCGATCAGCAAGTGGCGATCAAGCTGATCGAGGAGCAACTGGGCGCGCGCATCTGTGATGTGTTCAGTCGTTTCGACGAAACGCCGCTGGCGTCGGCCTCGGTGGCACAAGTGCATGCCGCCTGCCTGAAGACCGGCGAAGAAGTCGTGGTCAAAGTCGTGCGTCCGGGCCTCAAGCCGGTCATCGGTCAGGACCTGGCGTGGCTGTTCATTCTCGCCCGCATGGCCGAACGCGTTTCAGCCGATGCACGCCTGCTGCATCCGGTGCAGGTGGTGATGGACTACGAAAAAACCATCTACGACGAACTCGACCTGCTGCGCGAGGCGGCCAACTCCAGCCAGTTGCGCCGCAACTTCGAAGGCTCCGACCTGCTGTACGTGCCTCAGGTCTATTGGGACTGGTGCCGTCCGAAAGTGCTGGTCATGGAGCGCATCTACGGCCTTCAGGTCACCGACATGGCCGGGCTGGCTGACCAGCGCACTGACATGAAAATGCTGGCCGAGCGCGGCGTGGAGATTTTTTTCACCCAGATCTTTCGCGACAGCTTCTTCCACGCCGACATGCACCCCGGCAATATTTTCGTCAGCACGGTCAACCCGTGGAGCCCGAAATACATTGCCATCGACTGCGGCATCGTCGGCAGCCTGACCCCGGAAGACCAGGATTATCTGGCCCGTAACCTGTTTGCCTTCTTCAAGCGGGATTATCGCCGGGTTGCGCAACTGCACATCGATTCGGGCTGGGTGCCGGCAGAGACCAAGCTCAATGAGTTCGAAGCGGCAATCCGCACGGTCTGCGAGCCGATTTTCGAGAAGCCGCTCAAGGACATCTCGTTCGGTCAGGTGCTGATGCGCCTGTTCCAGACTGCCCGGCGCTTCAACATGGAAGTCCAGCCGCAACTGGTTCTGCTGCAAAAGACCCTGCTCAACATCGAAGGTCTGGGTCGCCAGCTTTACCCGGAGCTGGACCTGTGGAGCACCGCGCAGCCGTATCTGGAGCGCTGGATGCGTGAACGGGTCAGCCCGAAAACCCTGCTGGGCAACCTGCAATCCCAGGTCGAGCAACTGCCGCATATCGCCGGCATGACCCGAGACCTTCTGGAGCGCATGTCACGCCCTCATGCGTCCGATCCGCCACGCCCCTGGCACGACCGCAAAGACGAGCCGATACTGCGGCTGATCGGCGCCGCATTGCTGGTGGGTGGCGCGATACAGGGCTGGGTGATGAGCGAGGCGGCGACCCAGCTGCTGACGCTGACGGCCTGGCCAGCGGCGATCATGCTGATCGCCGGCCTGTATCTGATCGTTCGCCGATAGCCAGCAGCGTATGGCGCTGGCACACTGTTCAATCCGCCGGGCCTGAAGCCCGGCTGCCGGAGTAGATATGAAAGACTGGCTGGACGAGATTCACTGGAACAGCGACGGTCTGGTGCCTGCAATCGCTCAGGATCACAAGACCGGCCGGGTACTGATGATGGCCTGGATGAACCGCGAGGCCCTGAGCCTGACGGCCTCCGAGAATCGTGCAATCTATTGGTCGCGTTCGCGTGGCAAACTCTGGCGTAAAGGTGAAGAATCGGGTCATGTGCAAAAGCTGCACGAACTGCGCCTCGACTGTGACGCCGACGTGATTATCCTGATGGTCGAGCAGATCGGTGGCATCGCGTGCCACACCGGACGCGAAAGTTGCTTCTACCGGGTGTACGAAAACTCAGGATGGAAGACCGTCGACCCGGTCTTGAAAGATCCTGATGCTATTTACCACGCAGGCCACTGAACATGACTGATACGTTGTCCCGCCTGGCCGAAGTGCTGGAATCACGCAAGGACGCCGCTGCCGACAGCTCCTATGTCGCCAGTCTGTATCACAAGGGCCTGAACAAGATTCTGGAAAAGCTCGGCGAAGAGTCGATCGAGACCATCATTGCCGCCAAGGACGCCGCTGTCAGTGGCGATTGCAGTGACGTGATCTACGAAACCGCTGACTTGTGGTTTCACAGCATGGTGATGCTCGCCGCGCTGGGTCAGCACCCGCAAGCCGTGCTCGACGAGCTGGATCGCCGGTTCGGCTTGTCCGGCCACGCGGAAAAAGCCGCACGCACGGCAGAATAACGCTCTCCCCTTTCAAGCTTGAATTCTTCTACGAGGACTGTTTCATGGGTATTTTTGACTGGAAACACTGGATCGTCATCCTGATAGTCGTAGTGCTGGTTTTCGGGACCAAGAAACTCAAAGGCCTGGGCAGCGATGTCGGTGAGTCGATCAAAGGCTTTCGCAAAGCCATGCATGACGATGACAAGCCAGAAGAGCAACCTGCGCCTCAGCCACAACAGGCACAAGCCGCCCCTCAGGGTTCACCCCTGAACCAACCGCACACCATCGACGCCCAGGCGCACAAAGTCGACGAGCCGCTCCGCAAAGACCAGGTTTAAGCCCATGTTCGGTATCAGCTTCTCTGAACTGCTGCTCGTCGGCCTGGTTGCCTTGCTGGTACTGGGTCCCGAGCGTTTGCCGGGTGCGGCGCGCACTGCAGGCTTATGGATCGGTCGCTTGAAGCGCAGCTTCAATGCGATCAAACAGGAAGTTGAGCGTGAAATCGGTGCCGACGAAATTCGTCGGCAGTTGCACAACGAGCACATTGTTTCGCTTGAAGACGAAGCGCGGAAAATGTTCGCTCAGAATCAGCACACCGAGACCCCTTACGAACCGGTGAGTCCGCCACCCGCACCGACAGAATCTGCGGCCACCGCACATCACGAGATCGGCCCCGCAGAACCCGCAGCGCCCAAGACCGGGCTGTCGCTCGATAAAGCCGCGAAGCCAGCCGATGCGTCTGCGCCGCCTCCGACGCCTCCCGCCCACGATTCGTCATTGCCACCACGAGCCCCATGAGCGCTGATATCCCGGAAAACGATCAGCAAATGCCGCTGATCTCGCACCTCACCGAGCTGCGTACACGTCTGTTGCGCTGTGTTGCGGCAGTCTTTCTGATTTTTGCCGGCCTGTTCTACTTCACGCAGAAGATCTACACGCTGGTCTCGGCACCGCTGCGGGTCTATCTGCCTGAAGGCGCAACGATGATCGCCACCGACGTGGCGTCGCCGTTCATCACGCCGTTCAAGCTGACCATGATGGTCGCGCTGTTCCTTTCCATGCCGGTCATCCTGCACCAGATCTGGGGCTTCATTGCGCCGGGCCTGTACAAGCATGAGAAACGCGTGGCCATCCCGCTGCTGGTCTCCAGCATCATCCTGTTCTATGCAGGCATGGCCTTCGCCTACTTTCTGGTGTTCCCGATCATCTTCCACTTCTTCGCCAGCGTGACGCCCGAAGGCGTGTCGATGATGACGGACATCGCCAGTTACCTCGACTTCGTGATGACCCTGTTCTTTGCCTTCGGCGTGGCCTTCGAGATCCCGGTGGCGGTGGTATTGCTGGTCTGGATCGGCATCGTAGACGTCAAATACCTGAAGAAGATCCGGCCTTACGTGATCATCGGCTGCTTCGTGGTCGGCATGATCCTGACGCCACCGGACATCTTCTCGCAGACGCTGCTGGCCGTGCCGATGTGGCTGCTGTTCGAGCTGGGCGTGCTGTGCAGCACGATGATCAAGAAGCGTGGCGATCACCCGGACGATCAAGCGCAAGACGCTGACAAGCCAGACCAGCCACCCGCGACCACGCCGTGAACCTGCTGTTGCTTGAAGAGGCCGATTTCATTGCGGCCGACCGGGTCGTCCTGCGTGACCGACGACTCAGGCACATGCAGGACGTCCATCGGGTCGAAGTTGGCGACAGTTTACGTGTCGGCCGTATCAACGGCCTGCTGGGCAGCGCCGAGCTGCTGCGTCTCGAACCGCATGAAGCCGAGCTGCGTGTTTCGCTGACCGCCGAGCCGCCCGCAAAGCTGCCTTTGACGCTACTGCTGGCCCTGCCACGGCCCAAGATGCTGCGTCGGGTGTTCCAGACCATCGCGACGATGGGCGTGCCGAAAGTCGTTCTGTTGAACAGTTACCGGGTTGAAAAAAGCTTCTGGCAGACCCCCTTTCTGGAGCCGGAGGCCATCCGCGAGCAACTGATTCTGGGGCTGGAACAGGCGCGCGACTGTGTACTGCCCGAAATCGTGATCGAGAAACGCTTCAAGCCTTTCGTCGAAGACCGCCTGCCGCAGATGGCGGCGGACACCCTGGGGCTGGTCGGGCATCCCGGTGACTTTCCTGCCTGCCCGCGCGCTGTCACACAGCCCGTCACCCTGGCCATCGGCCCCGAAGGCGGCTGGATCCCCTACGAAGTCGACCTGTTGCGCCAATCCGGATTGCAGCCCGTGCAACTGGGCGAACGCATCCTGCGCGTTGAAACGGCGGTGGCCGCCCTTCTCGCTCGTCTGTTCTAAGCTCTTTCTCGACGTCGACCAAATCGCTTCAGTTCGCTGATGCGCTGCCGATGTAGGTGAATTCGTGAAACAACAGACATCTAAGGAGCGGTTATGTCTCGTGGGTTATCTCAAAGCCTCGCCAATGCGAGCGTCAGCCTGAAATTGACAATCGGATTCGGCCTGGTGGTGCTGATGACATTGATGATTGCGGCCACAGGCTGGTTCAGTAATCAGGCGTTGATTGATCGCGGTGATCGCGTCACTGCCATTGCGGAAATCAACGAGCTGACCCTGCAACTGCGCATCGACCGCAAAACCTACGAAGACCTGTACAACGCAGAAAGTGCCGCGGTGGTCAAAACGACCCTCGACGCACTGGACGCCGCCCTTCAAACAGCCAGAAACCTGCTGCGCTCTGCCGAAAACATCAAGCTGCTCGACAGCCAGATTCAGGCGACCAACGAGTATCGCCAGTCGTTTGCGGAAATGACCAAAGCCATCGACGCCCGCGAGGCGAGCCGCAGCCAGATGGGCGACAACGCCGACAAGGCGGTGGATCAGGCCAACAAGGTCGAGGCCGAGTTGCTCAAGGCCGACAACATCCAGGCCTTCAACGGCATCGTCGGCGTCAGCAAACTGATTCAACAGGCGCGCTTCCAGGTACGTGGTTACACCTACAGCGGCCGTCCCGATTTTGAAAAGAACGCCAATCAGGCCATCGATGAAGCCGTTGCCGGGATCAATACACTGGCCGGCAATATCGCTTCTGACTACCAGCCCTTGCTGCAACAGGCCGTTGTCGGCCTGAAGGGCTACCGCGAGGCGGTGGGCCGGTATCGGGATGCTCAAGCTGCCAGCAAGGCTGCATTGGAGAAAATGACCACGCTGGGTACGAACATGCTGGCCACCAGCAATGACATGATCACCCGACAAAACAAAAGCCGAGATGCCGAGAGCGACAAGTCGCTCACGTTGATTGTCTCAGCGACAGCGCTGGCACTGGTGCTGAGTATCCTGGCGGCCTGGATAATCACTCGTCAGATCACCACGCCCCTGAAGGAAACCCTTGAAGTCGTCGAGCGGGTCGCCTCGGGTGACCTGAGCCGCAACCTGCGGGTCGATCGCAAGGACGAGCTGGGGATGCTGCAAAGCACCATCCAGCGCATGACCGTCAGCCTGCGCGAGCTGGTCGGCGGCATTCGCGATGGTGTGACACAGATCGCCAGTGCCGCAGAAGAACTGTCGGCCGTGACCGAGCAAACCAGTGCCGGGGTCAACAGCCAGAAGGTCGAGACCGATCAGGTGGCCACGGCCATGCATGAAATGACCGCCACGGTTCAGGAAGTGGCGCGCAACGCCGAAGAAGCCTCGGAAGCAGCCGTCGCCGCCGATCAGCAAGCCCGTGACGGTGAGCGGGTGGTCAACGAGGCGATTGCACAAATCGAACGCCTTGCCGTGGCCGTGGGCAACTCCAGCGAAGCGATGGGCGCCCTGAAGCAGGAAAGCAGCCAGATCGGCAGTGTGCTGGACGTGATCAAGTCGGTTGCGGAACAGACCAACCTGCTGGCCCTGAACGCCGCCATCGAAGCCGCCCGCGCCGGGGAAGCCGGTCGTGGTTTTGCAGTGGTCGCAGACGAAGTACGCAGCCTGGCACAACGCACCCAGAAATCCACCGAAGAGATCGAAGCGCTGATCGCCCGCCTGCAAAGCGGCACACAGCAAGCAGCAACCGTGATGGACAGCAGCCGCGAGCTGAGCTCCAGCAGCGTGGAGCTGACGCGTCGTGCCGGCGGATCGCTGGAAAACATCACCCGCACCGTTTCAGCCATTCAAGCCATGAACCAGCAGATTGCGGCTGCGGCTGAACAGCAGAGCGCCACGGCAGAAGAGATCAACCGCAGCATCATCAATGTGCGCGACGTCTCGGAACAAACGTCGGCCGCCAGTGAAGAAACAGCGGCGTCCAGCGTCGAGCTGGCAAGACTGGGCAACCATCTTCAGTTGCTGGTCAGCCGTTTCACCGTCTGATCCTCCCCCAAAAAGCCCGCGTCGCCCCTTGGCGCGGGCCTTCTCCACCGGCTAAACGTGACGCCCGTCACTGCGCCCTTCAGCTCGGAAATCTCCTACGGCCTTCTCAGGTCACGCAACAGATCGCCATGCCGATGCGCTCACAACGCATGTCCAGACTCGCTCGGGACCTGCTTTTGTTCGCCATTGCTGGAGATTCCAATGTTCCGACTGATCAATCACGCGCTTGAGAACATGAACGTCAGGTTCAAACTGTCACTGGGCTTCGGCCTGGTGTTGTCATTGACCCTGATCATCACACTGGCCGGCTGGCACGGCCTCTACACCATGATCGACCGTTCCGAGTCGCTTTCCGACATCGCCCAACTCACCAGCCTCACCAAGGACCTGCGCGCAGAGCGCATCACTGACCGTGTACAGAAAACCGCAGAGAGCACCGCGCTGGTCACCGAAAAGCTCACGCAACTGAAAACCCAATTGACGTCGCTGCGCAGACAAAGTGTCGAGCAGGCAACGATTACGCTGCTTGAAGGGCAGCTACAGACCTTAAATACGATGGAAAAGACATTCACCGCCGTTGGCGCCAACCGACAGAGTCGCAACCAGACACGCGATCAACTGGAGCAAAAGGCCGAACAGGCGCTGCAGGCCATCGCCAAGGTCGAGGCTGAAGCCCTCAAAAGCGTGAGTCAGGCGCAGAACAGCAGCGAGCGACTGGCGGAATTCACCAACGTCTCCCAGCTCAAGCAGCAGATTGAGATTGCTCGGTATCAGGTTCAGGCTTACACCTTCACGACTCAGGATACGTACGAAATGGCTGCGATTGCCGCCATCGAAGAAGCGCTCAAGGAAATTGAACAGATCGCTCACAGCCAGGGTAATGAAGCGCTCCAAAGCCTGAGGTCGGCGACCCTTGCACTGCAAGGTTACCGGGAACAGCTGAGCGCCTTCAGGCAGATTCAGACCAAAGCCGAGGCCGATCAGGAATCGATGGAGGGCCTGGGCGAACAACTGCTGGAATCGGTGGCCGAACTGACTCGCCTGCAAACCGCCCAGCGTGACAGTGAGGCAGCGAACTCCAGGGTAACCCTGACCAGCGTTGCGGGCCTGGCGTTACTGATCGGGTTGCTGGCTGCCTGGATCATGACCCGCCAGATCACCGTGCCATTGCAACAGACGCTGACGGCGGCGGCACGTATTGCTCAGGGCGATCTGAGCAAGGACCTGAAGGCATCGCGTCGCGATGAAATGGGGGAATTGCAGCGCAGCATGCAGACCATGACGGTAGGCCTGCGTGAGCTGATCGGCGGTATCAGCGATGGCGTGTCGCAGATTGCGAGTGCTGCCGAGCAGCTTTCGGCCGTCACCGGGCAGACCTGCGCCGGGGTCAATAGCCAGAAGGATGAAACCGATCAGGTGGCCACGGCCATGAATGAAATGGCCGCCACTGTGCAAGAGGTTGCGCGCAATGCGCAAGAAGCGTCTCTGGCGGCGGTTCAAGCGGACAAACAGGCGCGCAGCGGCGACGAGGTGGTCGGCAAAGCCATTGCACAGATAGAGCAACTGGCCCTTGAGGTGGTCAACTCCACTCAGTCAATGAATCAGCTCAAGCAGGAAAGCGGCAAGATCGTCGGCGTTCTTGATGTGATCAAGTCGGTATCGCAGCAAACCAACCTGCTGGCCCTGAACGCCGCCATCGAAGCTGCCCGCGCCGGAGAAGCCGGGCGAGGTTTTGCCGTGGTCGCCGATGAAGTGCGCAGCCTGGCGCAGCGGACGCAGAAGTCCACCGAAGAAATCGAGGAGCTGATTGCTGCCTTGCAAACCGGCACCCAGCAGGTCGCGACCACGCTGGACAACAGCCGCAACCTGACCGACAACACCGTAGCGCTGAGCCGCCGTGCGGGGAGCGCCCTGGAAGAAATCACCCGCACGGTGGCGTCTATCCAGCACATGAACGAACAGATCGCCACTGCCAGCGAAGAACAGAGCGTGGTCGCCGAGCAGATCAACCGCAACGTCATCAGCGTCCGCGACATCTCTGAACAGACCGCCGCCGCCAGCGAAGAAACCGCCGCATCCAGCGCCGAACTGGCGCGTCTGGGTATTCACCTGCAAGGGTTGGTGGGGAAATTCAAGGTGAGTTGACGGACCTGTGACACGGAGCGTCACCCAAAGCATTCCCACGCTGGAGCGTGAGGAACGATGATCTCAACTACCGTACACATGCTCCGCGTCACTGAGGTTATCGCTCCCACGCTCCAGCGTGGTAGCGCCGTTCTGGACGCTCCGCGTCCGATCTTGATTCTGCGGTGCGGCGCACATCTGTGACGCAGAGCGTCACCCAAAGCATTCCCACGCTGGAGCGTGAGGAACGATGATCTCAACTACCGTACACATGCTCCGCGTCACTGAGGTTATCGCTCCCACGCTCCAGCGTGGTAGCGCCGTTCTGGACGCTCCGCGTCCGATCTTGATTCTGCGGTGCGGCGCACATCTGTGACGCAGAGCGTCACCCAAAGCATTCCCACGCTGGAGCGTGAGGAACGATGATCTCAACTACCGTACACATGCTCCGCGTCACTGAGATTATCGCTCCCACGCTGGATAATCTCGTTCTGCGTCCTCGTACGACGTTATTCACCGCAGCGAGCCCAATAAAAAGCCCCTGAAGCAGTGCTTCAGGGGCTTTTTCGTTGCCGGGCGGTTTGTTAGACCAGAACCGGCTCCGGTGCTTTCACAGCAGGCTGCAAAGGCAGCAGCGGCGCGTGTGGGTCGGCTTCGATGGAAGCCCTCCACGCGGCCAGCCACTCTTCGTGACCTTCGCTCCAGACCCGCTCGTGCAGGCGGCCCAGGGCGACCGGGTCGCTCAGCAGCATCAGGCGTTCCTGGTTGCTGAGTTTTGCCGGACCGACTTTGAGCGCATGATCAACCCGCTCCATCCGCACCACTTCAATCGGTTGTGCCTGACGGTGACGCGAGGTGGCCAAGGCGCACGCCAGTGCGTTTTGACGAGGATCGACCACGGCCCGAATGAAGCCTTGTTTCAGGGCGTGCCAGCGGTTCTCGTGGGTGTACTGATCGGTAGAGATCAGCTCTTGCGGCGGCTCGAACTCTTCAGGAATCAGGAAGAATTTCTCGTCACGCGCTTTCAGGCCCAGACCGGTACGGCTGGAAATCACCGACACCGGAATCGACAGCATCAACGACACCACGATCGGCGCCAGCCACCACAGGAAGCTCGGGTTCAGCCAGAACACCAACAGTGCCCAGCACGCACCCAGCAACGTTTGCGGGCCATGACGCTTGACCGCTTCGATCCAGGGCGTGGAGTCGTCGTCGCGTTGCGGGGAGTTCCAGGTCGCAGCCCAGCCCAGGAAAGCAGCCAGTACGAAACGGGTGTGGAACAGCATGCGCACCGGCGCCAGCAGCACCGAGAACAGCATTTCCAGCAACATCGAAACCGTTACCTTGAACTTGCCGCCGAAGCCTTTCGCGCCTTTGGCCCAGATCAGAATGACGCTGAGCAGTTTAGGCAGGAACAGCAGAACAATGGTGGTCGAAAACAGCGCGACGGCTTTTTCCGGATGCCACTGCGGCCACAATGGATACAGCTGACGCGGTTCAAGGAAGTAGGTCGGCTCCATCAGCGTGTTCACTGCCAGCAAGGCGGTGGACAGCACCAGGAAGAAGAACCATAACGGCGCCGACAGATACGACATGACACCGGTCAGGAACACCGCACGGTGAACCGGGTGCATGCCCTTGACCAGGAACAGCCTGAAGTTCATCAGGTTGCCGTGGCACCAGCGGCGGTCACGCTTGAGTTCGTCGAGCAGGTTCGGCGGCAATTCTTCGTAACTGCCCGGCAGATCGTAGGCAATCCACACGCCCCAGCCGGCACGACGCATCAGCGCCGCTTCGACGAAGTCGTGAGACAGAATGGCACCGGCGAACGCACCTTTACCGGGCAACGGCGCCAAGGCGCAGTGCTCGATGAACGGCTTCATGCGGATGATCGCGTTGTGACCCCAGTAGTGGGATTCACCCAGCTGCCAGAAGTGCAGGCCGGCCGTGAACAGCGGACCATAAACCCGGGTAGCAAACTGCTGCATGCGCGCATACAGCGTGTCCATGCCCGAAGCACGTGGCGCGGTCTGGATGATACCGGCGTCTGGCGTGGCTTCCATCAAGCGAACCAGACTGGTCAGGCACTCACCGCTCATGACGCTGTCGGCATCGAGCACGACCATGTAACGGTATTCACCCCCCCAGCGACGGCAGAAGTCATCCAGGTTGCCGCTTTTACGTTTTACGCGACGGCGACGACGGCGATAGAAGATGCTGCCGAAACCTTTGATCTCGCGGCATACGTCCAGCCAGGCCTGCTGCTCGGCCACCGCAATATCGGTCTCGTTGGTGTCGCTGAGCACGAAGAAGTCGAAGCGGTCCAGGCTGCCGGTGGCCGCCACCGATTCGAACGTAGCACGCAGACCGGCGAAAACCCGCGGCACGTCTTCGTTGCAGATCGGCATGACCAGCGCGGTGCGGGCACCGGCTTCGATCGGCTCGTTACCGGCGCTGGCACCCGAGATACGGTACTTGTCGCGACCGGTGAGCAATTCCAGAAAGCCCATCAGCGCAGTCCAGAAACCCGCCGATACCCAGCAGAACAGAATCCCGAACAGCAACAGAATGCTGGTCTGAAGTGCGTATGGCATGACCTGAAGCGCAGTCTGCACAAAGGTCTGGCGGGTGATTTCGTCCAGCGAAACCAGCGACCAGCCCTGATACGGCAGAATGCCTTTCATGTACCAGCCCGCCACAATCGTCTGACCCAGCATCAGGATCAGCAGAATGTAGCGGCGAATCGAACCGACGGTGCGCCAGCGCGACTTCGGCAAATCCCGAGGCAGATCGTCATGATCCGGCTTGGGCGGGTTGGTCTTGCCGGTCAGACGACGCCAGCCACGCACCAGAATGTTGGTGCGCCACGGCTCGGGCACCACCTTGGTCCGACGAATCGGCGGCGTGGCTTTAAGGCACAGACGACCGCTGGCATCGACGCCGAGCATCTCGGCTTCTTCCAGGTCTTCTGCGGACAGCGTCAGGCGACGCCCCACCGAAGCCTGGGCGGCCTCGGCAGGATCGTTGACAGGCTGTGCCGAAAGGCGCTCATGCAACTCGGCGAAGGTCTTGCAGCTGGCAAGTTCTGCCCGCTGCGCGTCGCTCATCGGTAGATGTGCCAGGTACTCGTTCAGAGACACGGGCACCAGTTGAGAATTACTCATCGCTTGGCAACTGATAGTTCCAGGTCTCGGTCATGACTTGCAACGTCTTGGCCGGTTCCGGATGGGTGGGCGCTGCCTCGGTTTCAGGCTGCTGATTCTCTTTACCGTCCTTCGCCTTGGCGCCATCGGCCTTGGCTGCGTCAGCCTTGGCAGTGTCGCCTTTCGCGGCGTCTGCCTTGGAGGCGTCGGCTTTGCCGGCTTCAGGTTTGGCAGCGTCGGGCTTGGCGGCTTCAGGCTTCGGCGCGTCGGCCTTGGCGATCTCTACCTGGTCGTTGGCAGACTCTTTAGAGGCGGCCGGCTTGGCAGCTTCTTTAGAGGCAGCTTCCTTGGAGGCGGCTTTCTTCTCGTCGGCTTTATCAGCCACGAGCAGCGCAGGTTCCTTGCCCGGTTCGGCAGGGATTTCACGCAGCAGGTAAGCGCTCATCTCGGTCGGCTTGCTGGAATCCTTGACCTTGACGCGCAGGGTCAGGCGATAGCCCTTGGTGACCGGGTTGTAACGCAGGTTGTTTTCAACCAGCTCGACGTTGTCGTCGGTGGTCACCTGGCTGCGAATGGTCTTGTCTTCCGGCAAGGCGGCCAACACCGGGCCAACGAAGTCGACCAGGAACGCAAGGCTGCCATCCGGCTGACGAACCAGGTTGGACTGACGCACATCACCGATGGAGCGTTGAGTCTGCTTGACCCAGCCCAGGTCCGGCGAGTGAATCGAGTTTTCCTGCATGGTCCAGTGCAGACGGTAATCGAAGCTCATCTGTTCGCCTGGAGCGGCCAGCGTATCAGGCTTCCAGAACGCTACGATGTTGTCGTTGGTTTCGTCGGCAGTCGGAATCTCGACCAGATCGACAGTCCCTTTGCCCCAGTCACCCTTCGGCTCGATCCAGGCGCTTGGGCGCTTGTCGTAGCGGTCATCGAGGTCTTCGTACTGACTGAAGTCGCGACCGCGCTGCAGCAGACCGAAACCACGCGGGTTCTCGACCGAGAAGCTGCTGACGGACAGGTGTTTAGGGTTGTTCAACGGGCGCCACAGCCACTGACCATTGGCAGCCTGAATCGACAGACCGCTGGAGTCATGCAGTTCGCGACGGAAGTTAGGCACACGCGATGGCTGGTTGGCGCCGAACAGGAACATGCTGGTCAACGGAGCAACGCCCAGCTTGGTGACCTTGTCACGCAGGAACATGCGCGATTTTACGTCAACCAGGGTGTTGGTGCCAGGACGCAGGGTCAACTGGTACGCACCCGTAGCACGTGGCGAGTCGAGCAGCGCGAAGATCACCAGATGGTTGTCATCCGGGCCTGGCTTCTCGATCCAGAATTCCTTGAAGCGCGGAAACTCTTCGCCCGATGGCAGCGCGGTGTCGATGGCCATGCCGCGTGCGGACAGACCGTACACCTGACCCTTGCCGATCACGCGGAAGTAGCTCGCGCCCAGCATGGTCATGATTTCGTCCTGCTTGTCATCCTTGTTGATCGGATACAGGACACGGAAGCCGGCATAACCCAGCTTCTCGGTGGATTTCGGGTCGATCTTCAGGTCGCCGAAGTCGAAACGACTCGGGTCGTACTTGATTTCGTCGACGCTGGTCGCGGTGACTTCGTTGATCTTGACCGGCGTGTCGAAGTGCATGCCCTGGTGATAGAACGATATTTTGAACGGCGTCTTTTCGCCCGCCCATTCGGCCTTGTCATCACGGAAGCGGATCTTCTGGTAGTCGGCGAACTTCATTTCGCGCAGTTCGTTCGGCAGATTGCTCCGCGGAGCCTCGAACTTCTGCCCGGCCATTTCTTTGGCCTTTGCCGCTACATCATCAAGACTGAACGCCCACAGCTGGCCTGCACTGAACAGACACACAAGGGCCGAGCCAGCAAGAAGCGCATTGCGCAACCGCTTGACAGGTGTTTTTGGAGCATCACAGGGACTAACAATCACGAGCAACCCTCGCCGAAAACAGATGAAGAAACCAACGGCCAGCTATCGAATGCCGGGTTGGCGAGCATTGTTCCGACTCCGAATGGGCTTAATGATTCCCCAACCGGACGTCAGAACCGCTTTTGTCATACAAATGGACCAACAGTGCCGATCCCCGTAACGCGCGATTATCCAGTAGCGCGCGTGACAACGCATCAGGTATCACAAAGAATTTATCACCCACACCCCCGATAAACCGGGGGTGTGGAAAGAATCATCGTTTATGTATCAAACAAAAACGTCACAGGGCCGTCGTTTATCAGGTGTACCTGCATGTCCGCACCAAATTGGCCCGACGCTACAACCGGATGCGCGATTCTGGCCTGACTCAATAAATAGTCGAACAACTCGGCGCCCAGTGCCGGAGCAGCCGCTTTCGAGAACCCCGCCCGCAGCCCGCTTTTGGTATCGGCCGCCAGCGTGAATTGCGAAACCAGCAACAGGCCGCCGTTCACCTCACGCAACGACAGGTTCATCTTGCCCTCGGCATCGCTGAACACACGATAATTGAGCAGCTTGTGCAGCAACTTATCGGCACTGGCGCGGGTGTCTTGAGGTTCTATTCCAACCAGCACCAGTATGCCGTGATCAATGGCGCCGACGACTTCGCTTTGCACTTCGACGCGTGCATTTCGCACGCGCTGCAACAAACCTTTCATACAGGCATTTCCGGACTCAACACTTAAGGATCAGGAGGCTGTCAGGCCTCTTCGGGCGGCAGATCGAGAAGATTCTGTGCAACCTGCGCGGCCGCACGCACCAGCGCATCGGCGATGCCAGGCTCGGAGGCCGAATGCCCGGCCTCGCGGATCACCTGCAACTCGCTGCCGGGCCAGTTCTGATGAAGCTCCCACGCGTTGTCCAGCGGGCAGATCACGTCGTATCGACCGTGAACGATGATGGCCGGCAGGTGTGCAATCTTCGGCATGTCGCGGATGAGCTGGTTTTCTTCCAGAAAGGCGTTGTTCATGAAGTAATGACATTCGATGCGCGCGATGGACAGCGCGCGGTGCGGCTCGGCGAAGCGATCAACCACCTGCGGATTGGGGCGCAAGGTGGCGCAGCGACCCTCCCAGGTGGACCAGGCCTTGGCGGCATGCATCTGGGCGATCTGGTCCGGACCGGTAAGGCGCTTATAGAAAGCAGCCAGAAGGTTGTCGCGCTCATCCATCGGGATCGGCGCGACGTAATCCTGCCAGTAGTCAGGAAACAGACGGCTCGCCCCGGCCTGATAAAACCAGTCGATTTCCTGCTGGCGTGCCAGAAATACGCCACGCAGGATCAGCGCATGCACGCGATCCGGGTGCGTCTGGGCGTAAGCCAGCGACAGCGTTGAACCCCACGAACCGCCGAACAGCACCCACTTTTCAATGCCCAGGTGCTCGCGAATCCGCTCGAGGTCTTCTACCAGCTTCCAGGTGGTATTGTTTTCCAGGCTGGCATGGGGCGTGGAACGACCGCACCCGCGCTGATCGAACGTAATGATGCGGTAGAGATTGGGGTCGAAGTAGCAGCGGCTGTGCGCATCGCACCCGGAACCGGGACCGCCGTGGATGAACACCACAGGCAAACCTTCAGGCGAACCGCTTTCATCGACGTAAAGCACATGCGGTTGTTCCACGGCCAGATCGTGCCGGGCGTAGGGTTTGATCTGCGGGTACAAAGTCTGCATAAGTGCTCCATAAGTCCAGTTCAGAGGCTTCTATTATTCTGCCGTGGGGCATCATAAACCCGAAACGAAGAATGAGCATGCTGCACGTCATTGATCGGGATGGAACGATCAATGCAAGTGATTTACCAATTTGAACAGTTCGCGAACCAGAGCCGTTAAGCTGGGTCGAAGCGTGAGTCGTAAACCGATTTATTTCTCTAATTTTCAGGAAATAACTGACGACACGCCTACAGTCTAAGAATCCCATATCCCATTCGTCAGACTACTTGAGGTTGTATCGATGTCTCAGGAACCACTTGTTCGTGACGCTGATGTGGCTGCTTTCCGCGCCGCCGTACTCGCCAAACTCACCTACTCGGTGGGCAAGGACCCCGCCCATGCGTTTGAGCATGACTGGTTTGAAGCCGTTGCACTCGCCGCCCGTGACCACATGGTCGAACACTGGATGGACCACACGCGACAGATTTATCGCAAGGTCCAGAAGCGCGTTTACTACTTGTCCCTGGAATTCCTGATCGGCCGGCTGCTGTATGACAGCCTGAGCAACCTCGGTCTGCTGGAAGTCGCCCGCGAAGCACTGACCGAGCTCGGTGTGGACATCGAACGTATCCGCCTGCTCGAACCGGATGCAGCGCTGGGCAACGGCGGCCTTGGCCGTCTGGCCGCCTGTTTCATGGAAAGCATGTCGACCCTCGGCATCGCGGGCCACGGTTATGGCATCCGTTACGAACACGGTTTGTTTCGTCAGGGCATCGTCGATGGCTGGCAGCAGGAACAGACCGAGAACTGGCTGGACTTCGGCAACCCGTGGGAATTCGAGCGCCCTGAAGTGGTGTATTCGATTGGCTTCGGCGGCAGCGTCGACACGGTGACGTCTGAAACCGGTGAGGCACGCCACGCCTGGCGTCCGGGCGAAACGGTCCGGGCCATCGCCTATGACACCCCCGTGGTGGGCTGGCGCGGCAAGAGCGTCAACACCTTGCGCCTGTGGCGCGCCCGTGCGGTAGAAGACCTGCACCTGGAGCGCTTCAACGCGGGCGATCACTTTGGCGCGGTGGCTGAAGTCGTGCGCGCGGAAAGCATTTCCCGTGTGCTGTACCCGAACGACGCGACCGAAGCGGGCCAGGAACTGCGCCTGCGTCAGGAATACTTCTTCGTGTCCGCATCGTTGCAGGACTTGCTGCGTCGTCACCTGAACCAGCACGCCACGCTGACCGACCTGGCCGATCATGCTGCGATCCAGATGAACGACACGCACCCTTCGATTGCGGTTGCCGAACTGATGCGTCAGTTGATCGACAACCACAATATTCCATGGGACACCGCCTGGAAAATCACCGTTGGCACCCTTGGTTACACCAACCACACGCTGCTGCCGGAAGCGCTGGAGACCTGGTCAGTCGGCCTGATGGAGCGGATGCTGCCGCGCCACATGCAGATCATCTACCTGATCAACGCACAGCACATCGACACGCTGCGCGCCAAAGGTGTCGACGACGTCAATGTGCTGCGCGCGGTGTCGCTGATCGAAGAAGACAACGGCCGCCGGGTACGCATGGGCAACCTCGCGTTCCTCGGGTCGCACAGCGTCAACGGCGTTTCGGCGCTGCACACTCAGCTGATGCGCAAGACGGTGTTCGCCGAACTGCACAAAATCTACCCGGACCGGATCAACAACAAAACCAACGGCATCACGTTCCGCCGCTGGTTGTTCCAGGCCAACCCGAAGCTCACCGAAATGCTGGTCGAAGCGCTGGGCGAGGATGTGCTGGACAACGCCGAAACACGTTTGAAAGAGCTGGAGCCGTTCGCCGACAAGTCGTCGTTCCGCAAGCAGATGGCCGATCAGCGTCTGCACAGCAAACGTGCGCTGGCAGCGATCATTCATGAACGGCTGGGCATTGCGGTCAATCCGGCGGCGATGTTCGATGTTCAGGTCAAACGGATTCACGAATACAAACGTCAACTGTTGAACCTGTTCCACACCGTGGCGCTGTATCAGGCCATTCGTGCCGAACCGGGCACAGACTGGGTACCGCGGGTGAAGATCTTCGCGGGCAAGGCGGCCGCCAGTTATCACTCGGCCAAGCTGATCATCAAGCTGACCAACGACATCGCACGGACCGTGAACAACGACCCGACCGTTCGCGGCCTGCTGAAAGTCGTCTTCATGCCTAACTACAACGTCAGCCTGGCCGAAAGCATCATCCCGGCAGCGGACCTTTCCGAGCAGATTTCCACGGCCGGTCTGGAGGCATCGGGCACCAGTAACATGAAGTTCGGCCTCAACGGCGCACTGACCATCGGCACGCTGGACGGTGCCAACGTGGAAATGAGCGAACAGGTCGGCCTGGAACACATGTTCATTTTCGGCATGACGTCGCAGCAGGTTGAAGCACGCAAGCGCGCAGGCGACTTCAGTGCTCACGGTGACGTGGCTGCGTCGGGACGTCTGAACGATGTGCTGCAGGCGATCCGTGGCGGGGTGTTCTCGCCTGATGACCCGAACCGCTATGTGGGCCTGGTGGATGAGCTGCTGGCGTATGACCGCTTCCTGGTCTGCGCCGACTTCGATTCGTACTGGGCGGCTCAGGCCAAGGTCGAAGAACGCTGGCACGACTCCAAGGAATGGTGGCGTTCGGCGGTGCTCAACACCGCACGCATGGGCTGGTTCTCTTCGGACCGGACCATTCGTGAATACGCAGGCGACATCTGGAAAGCGCTGGACTGATCTGGCGCTACTCAGGCACTCACAAGACTCGCGTTACCGCGCTCCAGCGCCGAGCGTTATACGCGAGTCTTGTGGGAGCTTGCTCGCGAAGAGGCCAGCACCGCTGCCTCAGCAAACAAGGCGTTTGAACCAACGTCTTCGTGAGCAAGCTCACTCCCACAGGGATGGCACTCACTCGACTCGCGTTACCGCGTTCCAGAACCGAGCGTTACACGCAAGTCTTGTGGGAGCGAGCTTGCTCGCGAAGAGTCCAGCACTGCTGCCTCAGCAAACAAGGCGTTTGAACCAACGTCTTCGTGAGCAAGCTCACTTCCACATGGATGCCACTCACTTGTCTGGCATTACCGCGCTCCGCCGCTGAGCGTTACACGCAAGTCTTGTGGGAGCGAGCTTGCTCGCGAAGAGGCCAGCACTGCTGCCTCAGCAAAGAAGGCGTTTGAACCAACGTCTTCGTGAGCAAGCTCACTCCCACAGGGATGCCACTCACTTGACTGGCATTACCGCGCTCCGCCGCTGAGCGTTACACGCAAGTCTTGTGGGAGCGAGCTTGCTCGCGAAGAGGCCAGCACCGCTGCCTCAGCAAAGAAGGCCTGTGAACCAACGTCTTCGTGAGCAAGCTCACTCTCACAAGGAGGGCACTCACAAGACTCGCATTACCGCGTTCCAGAACCGAGCGTTATACGCAAGTCTTGTGGGAGCTTGCTCGCGAAGAGGCCAGCACTGCGGCCTCAGCAAAGAAGGCGTTTGAACCAACGTCTTCGTGAGCAAGCTCACTCCCACAGGGATGCCACTCACTTGACTGGCATTACCGCGCTCCGCCGCTGAGCGTTACACGCAAGTCTTGTGGGAGCGAGCTTGCTCGCGAAGAGGCCAGCACCGCTGCCTCAGCAAAGAAGGCCTGTGAACCAACGTCTTCGTGAGCAAGCTCACTCTCACAAGGAGGGCACTCACTTGACTCGCTGTAGCGTCAGCCACGAGCAGGCTGCTGCATAAAACATTACAAACGATGTCCCCCCGCCCCTATATACTGCGCCCGATGAGCCTTCACACACCGAAAAGGATGTCGTCGCGTGCTTTGGATTTGTCTGGTAGTGGGCGGTGCAGTGCTGGGCTACTCGCTGAGTTACGACGAGTGGGCCGGTGCCTTGATTGGCGCAGTCATGGGCTGGGCGGTCTGGGCGGGTATTCGCGTGCGCGTGCTGGGCAGGCAATCCGCTGATCAGTTGCAACAACTCATCACTGCCCGTAAATCCCTCGATTCCGTTCAGCAGCGCCTGAGTGCGCTTGAGCGTCAGTCTGCGCAAGGCGTGCCGCCTGCAAAGGACAGCGCGCCGTTGCCAGTGGACGCCATTATTATCAACGCGCCGACGCAGGGTCCCGAGCTGATATGGGACCTGCCCGACGACGTGCTGCAAGCCGCGCCATCTGCCGAGCCGGTCATTCCACCCACTCAGCCCTCGACGCCCTCCGCCCCTAATCTGCTGGACAGCGCCATTGAGCGCGCCAGGAACTGGCTGCTGGGCGGCAATACGGTGTTGCGCGTCGGTGTGGTGGTGCTGTTTCTCGGCCTGGCTTTTCTGCTGCGCTATGCCACCGAGGGCATGGTCGTGCCGATTGAGGCGCGCTATGCCGGGGTTGCCGTCAGTGCGCTGGCCTTATTGGCGCTGGGCTGGTGGCTGCGGCTGCGCAACGGGCCTTACGCGCTGATGTTGCAAGGTGCAGGCGTTGGCGTTCTGTACCTGACCGTCTTTGCGGCGATGAAGCTCCATGCACTGCTCGACCCCACGCTGGGCTTCGCGCTGCTGGTGGCCATCACCAGCTTCTCGGCCATTCTCGCGCTGACCCAGAACTCGCTGGCACTGGCCTGCGCTGGCGCCCTCGGCGGGTTTGCGGCACCGATTCTGGCCTCGACCGGGCAAGGCAGCCATGTTTCGCTGTTCAGTTATTTCGCCCTGCTTAACGCAGGCATTATCGCCATCGCCTGGTTCAAGGCCTGGCGCATCCTCAACCTGATCGGGTTCGTTGGCACGTTCGGCATCGGTTTCGTCTGGGGCATGAAGGCTTACACGCCCGAGCTGTTCTGGAGCACCGAACCCTTCCTGATTCTGTTTTTCCTGATGTATCTGGTGATCGGCCTGTTGTTTGCTCGGCATAAACTGCTGGAACTCACTGACACGCCACAAAATGCCAGTCGCGAAACCCTGCTGCGCTGGTCCGCACGTCAGGGTGACTACGTCGACGGCACACTGCTGTTTGGCACACCGATAGTCGGGTTCGGTCTGCAGTACGCACTGGTTGAACACCTTGAGTTCGGTGCCGCCTTCAGCGCGCTTGCGCTGGGCCTGATCTACATGGGGCTGGCGCGCTGGCTGGCCGGACGAGCCTCAGGTCGCACGGTACTGCTGATGGAAACCTGTCTCGCCCTGGGCGTGGTGTTTGCCACGCTGGCGATCCCGCTGGGGCTTGGTTCACAGTGGACAACCAGCGCTTGGGCCGTGGAAGGCGCTGCCGTTTTGTGGCTGGGTCTGCGTCAACACCGCAGGCTGACACAGGCGTTCGGCCTGCTGCTGCAACTGGGCGCCAGCGCGATTCTGTTCAGCGGCGGCGCCGACCGCTCGGGGCAGGCATTTGCCAACGATTACTGGACGCCGATGATTCTGGCCATCGCCGCGCTGGTCAGTGCCTGGTGCGTGTTCCGCTTCAATTCCCTGACCCTCATGAACCCGGTCCGCGCCCGAAAATTGCTGATCGTCTGGGGCGCGTTCTGGTGGGTGCTGTCGCTGGCCGACGCGGCGGTCCTGCATGTGTCAGCGTCTTATCTGGCTTCCGTGTTCTTGATAGCCATTGCGCTCAGCGTGGCGCTCTGGACAGCACTCGCTGTGCGCTTGCGCTGGCCGGACCTCGCCACGTTGTGCAGCGCATTGATGCCCTTGTGCGCCGTGTCGTTGATGATCTCAATGGAGCTGCGAAACAATCCCGCAGATAACCTGGGCTGGCTGGCCTGGACAGCAGTGTTCGCCATGCACCTGCTGACCTTGCGCTACTTGTCGGACATGCTGTCCATTCTTGCAAAACGCGTCGCTCACACCGTGGGCTGCCTGCTGATCATCAGCGTGCTGGCACTGGAATTGCGCTTCGGCCTGCTGCAGTTATCCGAGCATTACAACGCTTGGCGCTGGTTGGGCTGGGCGATCCTGCCGAGCCTGTTCCTGCTGGCGATGAGTTCAAAACGGCAGTGGCCGTGGCCTGTGGAAGCCTGCCCCGAGGCGTATCACACAGGGGCAGCCGCGCCGCTGGCGGTCCTGATGCTGGTGTGGTTCTGGCTGGCGAACGTCTTCAGCGACGGCGCGGCCGATCCGCTGCCTTACCTGCCGCTGCTCAACCCACTGGAAATCGGCCTGCTGCTGTCTCTGGCTGGCGTTTGCCTGTGGATGCGCGACTACATGGCGCGCAGGCGAACCTTGCTGGTGGCAGGTGCCTCATTGTTTGCACTGACCACGGCCATGGTCATGCGCACGGCCCATCACTGGGCCGATGTGCCTTGGGACACCGTAGCGCTGCTGGAGTCGATGCGCGTTCAGGCAGGTCTGTCGATTGTCTGGACGTTAATGGCGCTGGCCCTGATGATCGGGGGCCACCTGCGCGCCAAACGAGAGATCTGGCTGGGCGGCGCAGCGTTGATCGGGGTGGTGGTGATCAAACTGTTTTTCGTCGAACTGAGCAATCGCGGCGGCATGGAGCGCATCGTTTCGTTCATCGGTGTTGGCATTCTGCTACTCGTGGTGGGATATTTCGCACCATTGCCGCCGAAACATGCTGTCAAAGAGGCCGACGAAGCACCCGGCCCGGCCCCGACTGCTGCACCTGAAACGCCATGAGGAACTGTTCTTGAGTCATCCTGCCATGAAAATCGCTGTGCTTGGCCTGGCCTTGTGCGCGGCGATCACCGCCAATGCCCAGGACAAGCCCGCAGATTTTGCCAGCCAGACGCCGCTGAGCCTAAGCGGTGAAGGCCCGTGGTATCGCCTCGAGTTACCGCTGGCCGTCCAGCTGAATGCCCGACAGACTGACTTGGGCGACCTGCGCGTGTTCAACGCCGAAGGCCAGCCGCAAGCCTACGCACTCACGCCGCGACAGCCTGCGCGCGAACAGGAACCCGCACCGATAGCGGTCAAATGGTTTGCGCTGTACAGCACCCAGGAATCCGGCGACGCAGCACCCGTCATCCGCATTGAACGGTCAAGCAACGGCAGCGTGATCGAGGTTCAGCCGCAAAGCGACATCGAAGCGGGTGAAGAGGTACTGCGCGGCTGGCTGCTGGACACCAGCGCAATCAAGGCACCGCTTGAACAGTTGATCATCGACTGGAGCGCCGAGCGCGAAGGCTTCCAGAATTTCAGCATCGAGGCCAGCGACGACCTGCAACACTGGCGTAACTGGGGCGAAGGTCAGATCGCACGGCTGTCGTTTGCCGATGAAGTGGTCGAACAGCGAGAAGTCGGCCTGCCCGGCCAGAGCGCCCGATACCTGCGCCTGCTGTGGCGCGCCCCGCACAGCGCGCCGTTGTTGATTTCCGCGCATTTGCTGAGCGCCAGCAGTGACATACCGACGCCGCCGCTGACCTGGTCGCCACCGGTCAAAGGCACGGTAGAAAGCCCCAACGAATACGTCTGGCAATTACCGGCCGGGCTGCCGATCGGGCGCGTGAAAGTCGATATCGCCCAGCCCAACAGCCTTGCACCGGCGATCCTCTACGGCCGGACAGACGCGAAACAGCCTTGGCAACCCATCAGCAGTGGTTTGTTGTATCGCCTGTCGCAAAACGGCAGCGACGTTCTGCAGGATCACTTGCAACTGCCGGGGCGCATCGTTCAACAGCTCAAGCTGGTGGTGGACGACCGGGGCGGCGGCCTGGGTGGCGAAGCGCCGCAGCTGAGTGTCGCGGTGCCAGCCACGGAAGTGGTGTTTCTGGCACGCGGTAACGGGCCTTTCACGCTGGTCGTCGGCAACCCGACAGCCAAGGCGGCGAACCTTTCGCTGGCCACGCTGATACCCGATTACAGCCCGGAAAAACTCGCGTCACTCGGCACCGCAACACCGGCCACTGCGACCATCGCCAACATGGCTGCCGCGCCGATGCCGGTGGCCCCTCAGGGGATTGATTTCAAACGCCTGGGGCTGTGGGCCGTGCTGCTGCTCGGCGTGCTGTTTCTGGGCTGGATGGCATTCAGTACCCTGCGCGCTTCAAAGCGTTGAACGGTGCGGCCTGTCGGCCGCGGTTTGCCCGACATATGAACTGAAACAGTCATAAGCCAGTCTCATAGCAGTATTACGTCGCCACTCGCGTTAAACTGCGCGGGTTTTCATACCCCCTATTTTCGGAGCTATCCATGTCCCGCGTCACACTAAGTCGTTACTTGATTGAGCAGACCCGCAGCAACAACACCCCTGCCGATCTGCGCTTCCTGATCGAAGTTGTGGCGCGCGCATGCAAGGAAATCAGCCACGCGGTCTCCAAGGGCGCGCTGGGCGGCGTACTGGGCAGCATGGGCACCGAAAACGTACAGGGTGAAGTGCAGAAGAAGCTCGACGTGATCTCCAACGAGATTCTGCTCGAAGCCAACGAATGGGGCGGTCACCTGGCCGGTATGGCGTCCGAAGAAATGGACAACGCCTACCAGATCCCGGGCAAATACCCGAAAGGCGCGTACCTGCTGGTTTTCGACCCACTGGACGGCTCGTCGAACATCGACATCAATGCCCCGGTCGGGACTATCTTTTCGGTGCTGCGTTGCCCGAACCAGTACCTGAGCCAGAACGAACCGCTGAACGAGAAAGCATTTCTGCAGCCAGGCACCGAGCAGGTTGCAGCCGGTTACGCGATCTATGGCCCGCAGACCATGCTGGTACTGACCCTGGGCGATGGCGTGAAAGGCTTCACGCTGGACCGCGAAATGGGCAGCTTCGTGCTGACCCATGAAGACATCCGTATCCCGGAATCCACTCAGGAATTCGCGATCAACATGTCCAACCAGCGTCACTGGGAAGCGCCGGTCCAACACTATGTGAACGAGCTGCTGGCCGGTGAAGACGGCCCTCTGAAAAAGAACTACAACATGCGCTGGGTTGCCGCGATGGTGGGCGACGTGCATCGCATCCTGACCCGTGGCGGTCTGTTCATGTACCCGCGCGACAGTCGTGAACCGTCCAAGCCAGGCAAGCTGCGCCTGATGTACGAAGCCAACCCGATGTCCTTCCTGGTCGAACAGGCCGGTGGCGCGTCGACCGATGGCCATCAGCGTATCCTCGACATCCAGCCCGACGGCCTGCACCAGCGTGTAGCGGTTTATCTGGGGTCCAAGGAAGAAGTGGAACGCGCAACGGCGTATCACAAAGAGTAAGACGGCTTCCTGATGCAACAGTGGCGACCCGACCCGCGCGGGTCGCCACTGAACAAATGCCCGCACAAGACGGACAGCTGAAACCCTGGCCAGCGCCCGTCTGCAGGCCAACCCTCTGATCTGCGACACAAATCCTTTCGCCCTGCGGGAACCAGATCCCGTTTTTCTCTTCTAAGCTTTCGGTACTGCGCCAGCGCCAGACTGCATCGGCCTGCACTGCGACGCGCCCCTCTTCCGTTCAGGAGCAACATCCATGTCCTTGCGCACTGTCGCGTTACTGTCCTTCTGCGTGTTACTGGCTGCCTGCAGCAAAATCACCCAGGAAAACTATTCCAAACTGTCCGCTGGCATGCCAAAGGCTCAGGTCGAGTCCTTGCTGGGCAGCCCGACGGAGTGTTCCGGTGCGCTGGGCATGTCCAGCTGTACCTGGGGCGATCAGAACACCTTTATCAGCGTGCAGTACGCAGCGGACAAGGTTGTGCTGTTCTCGGGTCAGGGTCTGAAATAACACATGATCAAGGTATTGGTACGTTTCGGAATTTTTGTCATGGCCAGCTTTCTGGCCATCGGTTTTGCCCATTCGGCTGACAACCTCGAGCCGAAGACTGTGGGCAACGTCGACCTCAAGCAGTACCAGGGCACCTGGTACGAGATCGCACGCTTGCCGATGTTCTTCCAGCGCAAATGCGCCCAGTCCGAGGCGCTGTATACGCTCAAGGACGACGGCAACATTGCGGTAACCAATCGCTGCCGCACGATTGAAGGCGAGTGGGAAGAAGCCACCGGCACTGCCTCGCCGCAGGTCCCCGGTAAAACCGACAAGCTGTGGGTCGTGTTCGACAACTGGTTCTCGCGCCTGCTGCCAGGCGTTGCCAAGGGCGACTACTGGATTCTGAACGTCAGTGAAGGCTACCGCACCGCCGTGGTCGGCAACCCGGACCGCAAATACCTGTGGCTGTTGTCGCGTACGCCGACCGTGTCTCAGGCAGACAAGGAAAACATGCTGAGCAAAGCTCGCCAGCAGGGCTACGACACCTCCCGCCTGATCTGGCGGGAGGATGACTCGAAGATCGGCAAGGGCGAGAAGTAACCAGGACTGGAGACCATGCTCCAGGCTCGCTGCTCTGCCTAATCCTGAATGCCTTGGAGAACGGGCTTCTGCCCGAAGGGCGTGGGAGCGAACTTGTTCGCGAAGACGGTGGTT
>NZ_MTSB01000016.1 GCF_002093745.1 Pseudomonas graminis | reverse complement strand
GTGGGAGCTTCAGGAGGTTACGACGGCTGCGATGGGCTGCGAAGCGGCCCTGAAACAAACCACCTCGGCTGTGCCTGATCTACCGCATGCACAGGCTTTGCTGCCGGTTCCCGGCAGTTCGCGAGCAAGCTCACTCCCACATTTGTTGAGCACAATTATTGAGTATTGAGCCCAACGCGGCGCGCTTCTGCCCGGAGGGCGTGGGAGCTTCAGGAGGTTACGACGGCTGCGATGGGCTGCGAAGCGGCCCTGAAACAAACCACCTCGGCTGTGCCTGATCTACCGCATGCACAGGCTTTGCTGCCGGTTCCCGACAGTTCGCGAGCAAGCTCACTCCCACATGTATTGAGCCCAATTATTGAGTATTGAGCCCAACACTGTGGGCTTCTGCCCGGAGGGCGTGGGAGCTTCAGGAGGTTACGACGGCTGCGATGGGCTGCGAAGCGGCCCTGAAATCGAGGACCCCGGTTGCGTCTGATCTGCCGTAGCCGCTTTTTCCGTAACAGCCGCTACCAATACGTCTCCACCGCCACCTGCCCCGGCTTGCGTGAAAGACTCAGGCGCATATCGCGTTGCTTGAGCAGTGCCCGAGTGTCATCGATCATCTGCGGATTGCCGCACAGCATCACCCTGGAATGTTCCGGGGTCAGCTCGATGCCGGCGGCGCGCTCCAGCTCTCCGTTTTCGATCAACTGCGTAATACGGCCATTGAGCGCGCCAGGGTGCTGTTCGCGGGTGACGGTCGGTAGAAACAGGAACTTGTGCGCGTATTCAGCCAGGTAGTCTCGCTGCATCAATTCGGCGATCAGTTGCTGATAAGCCAGCTCGCGGGATTCGCGAACGCTATACACCAGGATTACCCGCTCGAACTTCTCCCAGACCTCGAAATCCTGAAGGATCGACAGAAACGGAGCAACGCCTGTGCCCGTCGACAGCAGCCAAAGGTCGCGACCGTCCACAAACCGATCCAGCGTCAGGTACCCGAATGCCTGTTTTTCCACCATCAGGCTGTCGCCCTCGCGCAGGCGATTCAACTCGCTGGTGAACTCGCCACCAGGTACCACGATGGAGAAAAACTCCAGAAACTCGTCGTGTGGAGAAGAAACCATCGAGTACGCGCGCCACACGGCCGTGCCGTCATCCTTGGTCACGCCGAGCCGCGCAAACTGCCCGGCGCGAAAGCGGAAACCGGGATCACGTGTAGCACGCAAGGTGAACAGATTATCGGTCAGCGGCGTCACGCGCTGCAGGGTCTGTCGGGTGAACTTGTCATCACTGACGGTCATGGTGCGCTTTGAACTCCTGAAGATGGGAAACAGAACCCAGTGTCCCGCAAAGCAGGCGCGATAAACACCGGCTGTTTGTGGTGATTTACCGGGAAGGCGCCCCGCTGGCTTAGAGTATTTGGTTCTTGAAGTCCGTCCATGCAGGCTGAACGGCATCGGGGCAAATTACCTGAACCGCTCTTGTTCAGGGGTTGCAGCCTGACGACACACAGCGCAATGCCAAGTGCCATCAGCCCATCCGTCAGGGCGACTTTGCAGCCTGCCGATTGCCGGTGATTTGTTCCTAGACTGGACAAACGAACAGCAAGGTCTGGATACACACTGCAAGGAGGCTACATGATCACCATGGAAGTCAATTTCCCACAGCCCTCGCCAGCCAAAAACCTGACATACAGAGAGATTGAAGTACTCAAGTGGTCCGCAGAAGGCAAGACAGCTGGCGACATCGCAATCATTCTCTGCCTCAAGGAGCGCACAATTCATTTCCACATTGCCAGCGCCATTCAAAAAATGGGGGTCTGCAACAAAACCGCTGCCGCCGTCAGGGCCGTCATGAGCGGGATACTTTTACTAAAGCCGGCAGTCGTGCAGCAATAGGCAGATATCTGGCGGAAAACTACGTAAAATCTCCGGCATCAGCGAGCCCATCTGTCTTCGGGCTCGCTGATATACCTTCGATTGCACAGAGTTCTCCCGCCAATGCCCCTGCTCATCAGTCCTTTCGCTGAACTTGATCTCATTCGCCAACCCGAGCAACAGGACGAGCCGTTGCAGGCGTTCGACGCTGCTGACGAATACCTGCTCAGCCACGTTGCAGAAACCGGATTGAGCCTTCAAAGCCGTGTGTTGGTGCTCAACGACAGCTTTGGCGCGCTGGCCGCGAGCCTGGCCCGCCACGCGACGGTCTCCAGCAGCACCGACTCGTATCTGGCGGCGCAAGGGCTGGAGAAGAACCTGGCGCGCAACGGCATGGCCTATGACGCTGTGCCGTTGATACCTGCCAGCGAGCCATTGAGCGGTCCGTTCGACTGGGTGCTCATCCGGATTCCCAAGACACTGGCGCTGCTGGAAGAGCAACTGATACGCCTGCAAGGCCAGCTGGCGCCCGGCGCGCGGGTCATCGCAGCGGCGATGGTCAAGCATTTGCCGCGCTCGGCCGGTGACTTGCTGGAAGACTACGTGGGGCCGGTGCAGGCCTCTCTGGCGGTGAAAAAGGCCCGGCTGCTGTTCGTGACACCTCAGGCCAAAGAGGTGCAGACCTCGCCTTATCCGACGCGTTACCGGCTGGACGAACCCGCCATCGAACTGCTCAACCATGCCAATGTGTTTTGCCGCGACGGGCTGGACATCGGCACCCGGGCCTTATTGCCCCATCTGCCGAAAAACCTGGGCACAGCACGCGTTGCTGACCTGGGCTGCGGCAACGGCGTACTGGCCATTGCCAGCGCTCTGGACAACCCCGGGGCGCAGTACACGCTGGTGGACGAGTCGTACATGGCGGTGCAATCGGCCGCTGAAAACTGGCGGGCGCACCTCGGTGAGCGAGACGCGGTGATTCGCGCGGGAGACGGGCTGGACAGCCAGGAACCCGACTCACTGGATGTGGTGCTGTGCAATCCGCCGTTCCACCAGCAGCAGGTGGTGGGTGACTTCCTCGCCTGGCGCATGTTCCTCCAGGCTCGCGCGGCGCTGGTGACAGGCGGCGCGCTGTACATCGTCGGCAACCGCCATCTGGGTTATCACACCAAGCTGTCACGCCTGTTCCGCGGCGTCGAACAGGTCGCCTCCACGCCAAAGTTCGTGATCCTGAAAGCCCGCAAGTAGCGCGCAAAAAAGACCCTCTTGCCACGGAAAGTGACAAGAGGGTCGCAACACGTGCCTGAAAGACACGAACGGGAATTCAGTGAGTCGTCAGGCCCGCTGCGCTCATGAACATGCGCATCAGGCTGGCGACGATGAACAGCGCAAACACGCTGCCTGCCCAGATCCCGACCAGCCAGGCCAGTCGCTGCCAGAGCGGCTTGCTCAGTGCCGGATCCGGGTCGTGCGGAGGGTTTTTACCAGACATCGTCATTCTCCTCGGTTCGGACTAGTGATAACCGTCTTCAGCCGTCACCTTGCCGCGGAACACGTAGTAGCTCCAGAAGGTGTAGCCCAGGATAAACGGAATGATGAACAGCGTACCGACCAGCATGAAGCCCTGACTCTGCGGCGGCGCGGCGGCCTCCCAGATCGAGACCGAAGGCGGAATGATGTTCGGCCACAAGCTGATGCCCAGCCCGCTGTAACCCAGAAAAATCAACAACAGCGTCAGCAGAAACGGCGTGTAGTGAGCATTGCGCGCCACAGCCTTGAACAGCCCGTACATCGTCACCAGCACCAGAATCGGCACCGGCATGAACCAGAACAGGTTCGGCATGCTGAACCAGCGATGCGCGATATCCGCGTGGGCCAGCGGTGTCCACAGGCTGACGACAGCCATGACCGCCAGCACTGCCAGCGCCAGAGGGCGCGCCAGGTCATGCATCGCCTTCTGCAACGGGCCTTCGGTTTTCATGATCAGCCAGGTGCAGCCCAGCAGCGCGTAAGCAACGATCAGGGCCAGCCCGCAGAACATCGGGAACGGCGCGAGCCAGTCCAGTGAGCCGCCCGCAAACTGGCGATCAGCCACGGGGATGCCCTCGATGAACGCCCCCAATGCGACGCCCTGGAAGAAGGTCGCAGCCAGCGAACCGCCGATGAACGCCTTATCCCACCAATGCCGCTTCAGCTCGGTCGCCTTGAAGCGAAATTCGAACGCCACGCCACGAAAGATCAAGCCCATGAGCATGAACATCAGCGGCAGATACAGCGCCGACAAGACCACCGAATAGGCCAGCGGGAACGCGCCGAACAGCGCTGCGCCACCCAGCACCAGCCAGGTTTCATTGCCGTCCCAGACCGGCGCGACGGTGTTCATCATCACGTCGCGGTCGGAACTGTCTTTCATGAACGGGAAGAGAATCCCGATGCCCAGATCGAAGCCGTCCATTACCACGTACATCATGATGCCGAAGACGATGATAACGGCCCAGATCAGCGGAAGATCGATACCCATGGCTTAATTCCCCTTGCCGAGACGGTCAGAGTTGTCGCCATCTTCGTCGCCTTCAACAGCGGCGGAGAGCGGACGGGCCGGTGTGCGTTTCTGGCCGGGACCGCCATGAGGCACATGCTCGACGTAGGCTTTAGGCCCTTTGCGAACCAGCCGCATCATGTAGCCAAGCCCGGTTCCGAACAGCACGAAATACACAACCACGAACAGCACCAGGGTGATGCTCATCTGCGCCACGCTGTGGCCGGACGACGCATCGGCCGTGCGCATCAGGCCGTACACGACCCACGGCTGACGACCGATCTCGGTGGTGAACCAGCCGGCCAGGATCGCGATCAAGCCAGAAGGCCCCATCCACAGCGCCAGGTACAGGAACGGACGCGAGTTATACAGCGTGCCGCGTTTGCGCAGCCAGAGGCTCCACAGACCGGTGAAGATCATCAGCATGCCGAGGGCGACCATGACCCGGAACGACCAGAACACGATCAGCGAATTGGGACGGTCCTCAGGTTTGAATTCCTTGAGCGCCGGCACCTGCTTGTCGAGGCTGTGCGTCAGAATCAGGCTGCCCAGGTACGGAATTTCCACCGCGTACTTGGTGCGCTCTTCCTTCATGTCAGGAATGCCGAAAAGGATCAGCGGGGTCGGCTCGTCGCCGACGTTTTCCCAGTGACCTTCGATGGCGGCGATTTTGGCGGGCTGATGCTTGAGCGTGTTCAGACCGTGGAAGTCGCCGACCACTGCCTGAATCGGCGCGACCAGCAGGGCCATCCACATTGCCATCGAGAGCATCTTGCGCACGGCCGGTGTGTCGCGACCGCGCAACAGATGCCAAGCGGCCGACGAGCCGACAAAGAACGCCGTCGCCACGAAGGCGGCAATCGCCATGTGCGTCAGGCGATACGGGAACGACGGGTTGAAAACCACCGCGAACCAGTCGGTCGGGATCACGCGACCGTCGATGATCTCGAAGCCTTGCGGGGTCTGCATCCAGCTGTTGGACGACAGAATCCAGAACGTCGAAATCAGCGTGCCGATGGCAACCATTACCGTGGAGAAGAAGTGCAGGTTACGGCCCACGCGGTTCCAGCCAAACAGCATCACACCGAGGAAGCCGGCTTCAAGGAAGAACGCGGTCAGCACCTCGTAGGTCAGCAGCGGACCGGTCACAGCGCCAGCAAAATCGGAGAAGCGGCTCCAGTTGGTGCCGAATTGATAGGCCATGACCAGCCCGGAGACCACGCCCATGCCGAAGTTGACGGCAAATATCTTGGACCAGAAGTGGTACAGGTCACGGTAGACATCATCGCGGGTCTTCAGCCACAGACCTTCGAGCACAGCCAGATAACTTGCCAGACCAATGGTGATGGCCGGGAACAGGATGTGAAACGAGATGGTGAATGCGAACTGAATTCGGGCGAGATCGATAGCCTCTAAACCGAACATAACGTGTTCCTCTCTCAGATGAAACCTGCTGCTGGCAACAGGCCAGCAGCGATTGCCCCCACGGTAATGAGTGCCTGTGTTTCTTTTTATGCAGCGTTATCGATGGAGAAAACGCCGGTCGATTGCTCATCTTTTGCACTGACGCAATGATGCAGATCAATCGTCCATGAAAGAGTAGTCCTGTTCAGCCTGCAAAGCCGTGTGGTCTATTGTCGCGTGGCGGGTTGTCTCACCAGCTGTGCATGGGCATACGGCTGATTCTTGTACCAACGCTCGCGTCGGCATGCATCCTGTGACGCAGAGCGTCACGAAGGGCATTACCACGCAGCGCGTGGTAACGAGATTCATCGTCCGCAACGGGAGCGGCGCCCCTGTTACAGCAGCTTATCCAGCGTAATCGGAAACTCGCGTATCCGCTTACCCGTTGCGTGGTAGATGGCATTGGCTATTGCTGCCGGAACACCCACGATGCCGATCTCGCCGACGCCTTTGGAACCCAGCGCGTTGACGATTTCATCGTGTTCTTCGACAAACAGCACATCAATGTCACCGATATCCGCGTTCACCGGAATGTGGTACTCGGCCAGGCTGTGGTTCATCGGACGGCCCAAGTCATGATCAAGCATAGCTTCTTCGTGCAATGCCATGCCCATTCCCCACACAACGCCCCCCAGAATCTGACTGCGTGCCATTTTCGGATTGACCACCCGGCCCGCCGCCACGGCGCTGACCACACGGCTGACCTTCACGGTGCCCAGGTCCTCGTCGACCAGCACTTCGACAAACACGGCCGAGTGCGTCGCCGCCGCATAGGCTTCACGCTTCTTGTCCGGCTCGGCGTCCACCTGGACCTCGATCACGCCACTGGCCTGAGAAGCTGCCAGCTGCGCCATCGACAGCACCTGATCGCCCAGGTACAGATTGCCTGATTCAAAACGAGCTTCATCCGGCGTAACCGCGGCAAACTGCGGGTGGAGTCCTTTCGCCACTTCCAGCACCTGACGCTGCAACGCCTGACAGGCTTGCTGCACCGCTGTGCCCACTGAAGACACGGTAAACGAGCCGCCTTGCAACGGTGCAGTCGGCAGCGAAGAATCGCCCAGCAGAAAGGTGACGTTTTCCACATCGATACCCGAAGATTCAGCAGCGATCTGTGTCATGACGGTGTACGTGCCGGTGCCAATGTCGGTCGTGGCGCTGCTGACCACCAGCGAGCCATCCGCGTCGAGACGCGCTTTGGCGCTGGCCTTCATCTGCATGGCTTCCCACACGCCGCCCGCCATGCCCCAACCCACCAACTGGCGGCCTTGGCGCATGCTGCGCGGCTCAGGGTTGCGACGCGCCCAGCCAAAACGCTCGGCACCCTGGGTGTAGCACTCACGCAATTCCTTGCTGGAATAGGGTTTGTCTTCGTTCCCGTTGCGCTCGGCGTAGTTGGTCAGGCGCAGGCGCACCGGGTCGATGGCCAGTGCGCAGGCCAGTTCGTCCATGGCGCATTCCAGACCGATCATGCCCAACGCAGCACCCGGCGCACGCATGTCCAGCGGCGTGAACACGTCCAGCGGCACCAGTTTGTACGTCAGCTGCACGTTGTCACATTTGTAGAGCATGCCGCTCCACTCCACGACGTGCTCGCTGAAATCCTCGAAACGCGAGGTTTGACCGATGGCTTCGTGCCCCACGGCCAGCAAGCGACCGTTGGCAGCAGCGCCCAGACGCAGACGCTGAACGGTGCGCGGACGATAACCAAAGGTGAACATCTGTTGACGGGTCAGGGTCAGGCGCACTGAGCGCTTCAGGTGCAACGCCGCCATTACCGCCAGGGGCAGTTGATATTGAGGACGCAGGCCAGAACCGAAGGCGCCGCCCACAAAAGCCGCCAGCACACGGATCTTGTCCTTTTCCAGGCCGAAGACCTTGTGCAGGTAGTCCTGACAGTTCTGCGTGCCTTGCGTCTTATCATGGATCTGCAAGCTACCGTCGGCCTGATACAAAACGGTCGACGCGTGCGGCTCCATCGGGTTGTGGTATTCGCTGGGCGTGCTGTAAGTCACATCGACACTCAGCGCAGAACTGGCCAGTTCGCCTTCGAAGTTGCCACGTGGCGGTGGCAACTCGGCAGGCGCATCGTAGGCACTGTCGAGCATGGCTTGCAGATCGGTCTCGTGAGGCTGCTGTTCGTATTCGATACGCACCAGCGAGCCTGCATGCCGCGCCAGTTCCAGCGTGTCGGCCACCACCAGCGCCAGCGGCTGACCGCTGTACAGCACTTTGTCGTTGTACAGGGGGCGGAACGGCGAGCCGTCGGCCGAATCCGCATCCTCATAATTTTCGTCGTAACTGGCCAGCGAAGGACGATTGGTGTGATCCAGTACGGCAACAACGCCCGGCACCTTCACCGCTTCGCTGATATCGATGCTCACAACGCGGCCGCTGGCGATGGTGCTGGAGATCACGCTGCCATACAGCAGGCCCTCTTCAGGGTACTCACCGGCGTAACGTGCGCCGCCGGTGACTTTCAGACGACCGTCAACGCGGTCAACGGGTTTGCCCATGGGCGAAAATGGCTGATTCATCGGGCGCTCCTCCCTGTTGCGGCATCATCCAGAGCACGAATGATCGCGCGGCGGGCCAGTCGGACTTTGAAACCGTTGTGCGCAAGCGGTTGTGCATCTTCCAGCATGGCATCGGCCACGGCAGCGAGATTTTCGCGGGTGACCGGCTTGCCGATCAGCAGGTTCTCGACCGCCTTGTCACGCCACGGCTTGTGCGCAACACCTCCCAAGGCCAGACGCACGTCACGCACCACGCCGTTATCGATGTCGAGCGCAGCCGCGACCGAGACCAGCGCAAACGCATAAGACTGGCGATCACGGACTTTCAGGTAAGCGTTATGGCTGACGAAGCCGGACGCCGGCAATTCGACGGCAGTGATCAGTTCGTCGTCAGCCAACTGGTTATCGCGTTGCGGCGCATCACCCGGCAGGCGGTGGAAGTCTGCAAACTCGATGGTCCGCTTTCCGGCGCGCCCTTCGACATGCACGACAGCCTCAAGCGCGGCCAATGCCACGCACATGTCGGACGGGTGCGTGGCTACACAGTCATCGCTGGCACCCAGGATGGCGTGGATGCGATTCAGGCCATCACGGGCCGGGCAGCCGGTGCCCGGTTCGCGCTTGTTGCAGGGCACGCCGGTGTCGTAAAAATAGTAGCAACGGGTGCGCTGCAGCAGATTGCCGCCGGTACTGGCCATGTTGCGCAGTTGTGGCGAAGCGCCTGCCAGCACGGCTTTGCTCAGCAACGGATAACGCTGCTCGATCAGCGGGTGATAAGCCAGATCGGCGTTGCTGACCAGCGCACCGATCATCAGCCCGCCAGTGGCCGTCTCGCTGACATCGCGCAATGGCAGGCCGGTGATATCGATGAGATGCTCGGGCTTTGTAACGTTTTCCTTCATCAGGTCCAGCAGGTTGGTGCCGCCCGCAATAAAGCGCGTGGCAGGACCGCTCAGGTTGACGGCGGCGCTGACGTCGGTCGGCTTGCTGTAGGTAAACGGATTCATGAGTTCACCCCCTGCTTCGGCGCTGCGTTGTGAAACTGTGGCAGGGCTTCTTCGACCGCGGCCACGATATTGCTGTAGGCACCACAGCGGCACAGGTTACCGCTCATCAGTTCCTGAATATCGGCTCGGCTTCTGGCGCGACCTTCGTTGGCCAGCCCGACTGCCGAGCAGATCTGCCCTGGCGTGCAATAACCGCACTGGAACGCGTCGTTCTTGATGAAAGCTTGCTGCATCGGGTGCAACTGTTCGCCGTCGGCCAGACCTTCGATCGTGGTCAGCTCAGCGCCGTCACACATGATCGCCAGCGTCAGACAGGCATTGATGCGCGTACCATCACGCAACACGGTGCAAGCGCCGCACTGGCCGTGGTCGCAGCCTTTCTTGGTGCCGACCAGGTCGAGCTGATCTCGCAGCAGGTCAAGCAGCGTGGTCCAGGGCAGCACGTCAAGCTGGCGGAGCTGCCCATTGAGGGTCAGAGAAATCGCATGGGTCGCGAAATCCTTCGGGTTCGGGGTCGTTGCACTCATGGAAACCTCACGGTAGGCGTTCGCTTAGCGCACTTTTTATGCGTCTTGAGGGTGGGACTTCGTGAGGTTTGCAACGTTCAGGCTTAATTGACGAGCGTGTTTATCGTCGAAAGGCCGTCATCCACAGGCAGCCATCCCGACACGCTGCTGGTATGATGCGCGGCTTTTTCCGACCCGCAACAAATCAGACGGCCTGCCCTGCAGACTGTGCCTGGCTGTTGGAGTCGATCATTCACGACGCGCGCCGCGTCACGGAGAGCCAGACATGCTGGAAAGGCTGTTTCAACTCAAGGCACACAACACCAACGTGCGGACCGAGATACTTGCGGGCGTCACGACTTTCCTGGCGATGGCTTACATCCTGTTCGTCAACCCGAGCATCCTCGGCGAGACCGGCATGGACAAAGGCGCCGTGTTCGTTGCCACCTGTCTGGCAGCGGCCATCGGCTCGACCGTGATGGGCCTGATCGCCAACTACCCGATTGCCCTGGCACCGGGCATGGGCCTGAACGCCTTCTTTACCTACACCGTTGTCCTGCACATGGGCCATAGCTGGCAAGTGGCGCTGGGGGCGGTGTTCATTTCAGCGGTGATGTTCTTCATCCTGTCGATCTTCCGCATCCGCGAGTGGATCATCAACAGCATCCCCCTGCCCCTGCGCTCGGCGATTGCTGCCGGTATCGGCCTGTTTCTGGCGCTGATCGCCCTGCACAATGCCGGTATCGTGGTCAGCAACCCGGCCACCATGATCGGCATGGGCGACTTGAAACAGCCTGCTCCGGTGCTCGCCACGCTGGGCTTCTTTCTGATCGTCGCGCTGGACCACCTTAAAGTGCGCGGCGCTGTGCTGATCGGCATTCTGGCGGTCACGCTGGTGTCCATCGCACTGGGCTTCACGCCCTTCGGCGGCGTCATGTCGATGCCACCGTCGCTGGCACCGACCTTCATGCAACTGGACATCATGGGCGCGCTGGATGTCGGTCTGGTCAGCATTATCTTCGCGTTCCTGTTCGTCGACATCTTCGACAACTCCGGCACCCTGATCGGCGTCGCCAAGCGCGCCGGGCTGATGGGCAAGGACGGGCACATGCCGAAAATGGGCCGTGCGCTGATCGCCGACAGTACGGCAGCAATGGCCGGCTCCCTGCTGGGTACGTCGACCACCACCAGCTACATCGAGTCGGCTGCGGGCGTCAGCGCCGGTGGCCGTACCGGTCTGACAGCTGTCGTGGTTGCGGTACTGTTCCTGCTGGCCCTGTTTTTCGCCCCGCTGGCCAGCAGCGTGCCAGCCTTCGCGACCGCTCCGGCCCTGCTGTTCGTGGCCGTGCTGATGGCTTCCGGTATGGCCGAGATCGACTGGGACGACATCACTGTCGCCGCACCGGTGGTCATCACCGCGCTGGCGATGCCGTTCACCTATTCCATCGCCAACGGCATCGCCTTTGGCTTCATTTCCTGGACAGCGATCAAGCTGCTGTCGGGACGCTGGCGCGAGCTGAATTCGGCGCTGGTGATCCTGTCGATCCTGTTCGTGATCAAGCTGGGCTGGTTCAACGCATGAGTGTTCCCTTCGATCCTGCGAGCTACGACCGTCAGCTCGAAGAAAAAACCGTCCGCCTGCGTGAACTGCTGGCGCCGTTCGACGCGCCCGAGCCGCAGGTCTTCGACTCGCCGCGCGAGCATTACCGGCTGCGCGCCGAGTTTCGTCTGTGGCGTGAAGACCAGAAGCGCTATTACGCGATGTTCGCACCGGGCGATAACCGGACGCCAATCCTGCTGGAGGGCCTGCCGATTGCCAGCGAGCGCATCAATGCATTGATGCCGGTGCTGCGCGAACGCTGGGAAGCCAGCCCGACACTGAACCACAAGCTGTTTCAGGTGGACTTCCTGACCACACTGGCCGGCGACGCGATGATCACCCTTTGCTACCACCGTCCGCTGGACGATCAATGGAAGGCTGAAGCCGAGGCGCTGGCAAAAGAGCTGGACGTCAGCCTGATCGGTCGCTCCAAAGGTCAGAAACTGATCATCGGCCACGATTACGTCACTGAAAAGCTCGATGTGGCTGGCCGCACATTCAGTTACCGCCAGCCGGAAGGCGCGTTCACTCAGCCCAACGGCACCGTGAACGGCAAGATGCTCAACTGGGCCTTCGATGCACTGGGCCAGCGGCAAGACGACCTGCTGGAGCTGTATTGTGGCAATGGCAACTTCACCCTGCCGCTGGCAACCCGCGTGCGTAAAGTGCTGGCGACCGAAATCAGCAAGACCTCGGTCAATGCCGCACTGAGCAACTTGGATGACAACGGCGTGGACAACGTCACGCTGGTGCGCCTGTCGGCCGAGGAACTGACCGAGGCGCTGAACGAGGTGCGCCCGTTCCGCCGCCTGCAGGGCGTGGACCTGAAAAGCTACGATTTCGGCAGCGTCTTCGTCGACCCGCCCCGCGCCGGCATGGACCCGGACACCTGCGAACTGACCCGCCGCTTCGAGCGCATCCTGTACATCTCCTGCAACCCGGAAACCCTGGCCGCCAACATCGCTCAATTGCACGACACCCACCGGGTTGAACGCTGCGCCCTGTTCGACCAGTTTCCGTATACCCACCATATGGAATCGGGGGTGTTGCTGGTTCGGCGTTGAGGCTCCGCTGACGGACTATGACTATCGTGCGACGCTCCGCGTCGCATGCCGTTCTGGACGCTCTGCGTCCGGTCTTTTTGAAATGTGTAGCAGCGTAGATCCGTGACGCAGAGCGTCACGCAAGGCATTCCTACGCTGGAGCGTGAGGAACGATAATCTCAACTATCGTGCGACGTCCCGGCGTCGGCATGTTCCGTCCAATGCCAGGTATATTTCTTTCTCGTCCATTATCCGGCACCAGAACATTAAATACAGTGGCGGCTAAGACACTTCCCAAACGGCCCACACTATTGACCGGGAGATGGCTAACTCGGTAACTCACCAGCACCCGACCAATCGCTCCATAACAGCGTTTCGTGCCGGTAAGGAAGCAAGAGCTTCTTCATGGACTTCCTGATAGCCATCGCAAAAACGGTAAACCTTAAAACGTTCACTAAAGACTGAGATAAGGCGCATTAACAAAAAATCATCAATGTCCAGTCCGCCCTCGTCCAGTTCGACTACGACGAGGGCTTCATGCTGAGTGGCATGACGCAACATTTCGCCATCGTTCTGTAGATAGTCTTCAAGCGCCTGACCTCTGAGTATTTCCATCCTTATCCAAGGCTCACTTTCTTGTTGAGCGCTCCATTGCTTGTTGACCTCCCATTTATTTATTTTTAAATCGAGAAAGCTACAATCATTCAAAACGTCTTCATCCTGAAAATGCGAGACCGGTACATCGCCCCACGCTTGAAGAATCAAATTCTCTCTTTCGGGCAGCACGGCACCCGAACCCAAAGCAACGGCGTACTTATCAGTCATTACATATTCCCTGTTTCTTGCAAGCGCTTCAGACCTTTTTCCGCATTCCGGATCAACTGATCCCTTACAGACTGAGGCAACCGTTTAAACGCTTTATCAATCTGAGGCGCCAGCGGCTTGGAAAGATCGGGTCTAAAGTCCACGATGGAGTCTTTTCCTCCACCCGATTGTATTTGAAGCTTACCATTGGGTTCGATGTCAACGCGTAACAGCCGTTTGCGTCCATTTATCACAGCCTCTACAGGCTGACCAATAGTTTCACTCGCTTTGATTACACCTGTTACATTTTCCAGGCTCTTTTCGCCTTCATGATTAGACTGCGGTACGGGGGCAAAAGCGTCTTGCTCCAGCGCACTCTTGCTCGGCTCCGGCCTCTGCAAATCAGGCCGCTTCTTCAGCGCTTCCTCGTGTTTGAGCATCCACTGGCCCAGTCGCTCACCTTTAGCGCTGGCTCGCATTTCCTGTGCGAGGAGGCGTGCGTCACCTCGGCCATGTGTGAGGTATTCAACCATCGCCCCCAGCAAGAGCAGTACTACTTCCACGTGCCCTTTTGCGATGTCTTGAGTGGCGCGGTTCTGGGCGTACGGATCATCACTCATGAACGGGCTCAGCCCTTGTTCGCGAGGGCCTTGCCATGCTGTTTTGATGCCGCACTTGTAGTAATCAATGATGCGAGGGAAGTCATCGACGACGTATTCCGCGATGGATTTTAAACCGAGTACTCCCAACACGAAGGTACTGGCCTGCATGCCCAGCGTGGCGCCCATTGCACCACCGAATAAAGCGCCTACGCCGAAAAAAGCTGAACCAGCCCCAGCGCCGATCAATCCTCCGGTAAAAGCACTGCCCACTACGATCATGGCCATTTGGGCCACAACATCGATCAAGTCCTTGATGATGCTGGAGATGTCGAGGTCCGAGAAACGCCGTACCAAAATGCGACCAGCCTCCCATTCGGCGAGGACGAACGCTCTTCTGACGCAGTCAAAGCGGCGAATGATCAATGATCGGGAAGGTGCAGGCTGGTTTAGATATGTTCGAAAGTGACCGCCAGTCTGGTGCCCCATATCGCGGTCGAGCTGCTGTCGTATTTCACTCCATGAAGGCAGCATGTGGAAAAATAACATTCAGTGTCTCCCTGACAACGCTTGATACAGTCCTTGCGTGGGCAACCTACCAGACGTCGCACGATTTTTTCGAGGGAAGCACCTAAAACCCTTGAAATTCGGAAAGTTCTTACAACTCGCTAACTTGATCAATTTTTCGAGCGTTATACCTCCTACTGGACGTGGCTGGACCGCATTTGTAGGAACAATCAGCCACGACATGTAGGACCAATCTGATCCTGGCTTTAGCGCCTTGCCCCCAAGCCATGACCACTCTAGCCTGCGCGCCGTCGCTGTTGAGTCAGCGACCGGATTTGACGATCCGACTCATCAAAAAAAACGGCAGTACGCCGCAATCAGCCCCACGCATTACAATGCGTGGGTGCCTGTTATGGCGACTGTGTGTGGGAGACCTTCGGGTCTGCCGGTTTCTTTGATGGCCGGTTCGTCAACCTGCGCACAGTTGCCACCCTGTTGTTTGACGACGACGTCTGGCGACTCAACATCAAAGACTGAGTGCCTCATGAAGACCGACCCGAAACTTATCCCCTGCACCGACTACGTCGAGCCCTTGATTTTCATACGCCATCATCGCGGGCTGCGTGCCGTGCGGTTGGGGTATCAATGCTGGTTTTCGTTACAGGACCTCGCCCGGCTGATGGGCAAGGCGCTGGATGAGCGCTCGACCCGTAAACTGGACAGCGACCAGCACCGTCATGTATGGCTGCACAGTCACGGCGAGTGGCAAAAGTGCCTGATGATCAGCGACTCTGGGGTCTATGCGCTGCTGGTGCATCACTACGTTCCCGAGAACCGCGCACTGCGCCAATGGCTTACCAGCGAAGTGATTCCGATGCTGCGCAGCGAACATACTCTGCCTGAACACCGTGCCCCCGTGATTTGGTGGCGCCGTTTGCTTGGCCTGCCGCCTGGCCGAGACAAGTTTGCGGCATGAAGCTGATCGTTCCTCACCTCGAACAGAGCCGATCAATGCATCGTGAAACTGTCAGATTATTTATTAGCTTCCTATCTATACGCTGAGGTATAAACCGACACGTGAATTAAACGTTCCGATGGGATCCGATCTTGAGCTCCGAGTCTTCCGCGTCCTCTGCACCGGTCAAGCTGTCCAGCCAGCCCGGTTTCGTCAGTTTTATCCTGTCACGCCTGATGGCGGTGTTTGCCATGCAGATTCAGGCGGTGGTGGTCGCCTGGCAGGTCTATGACATGACCCGCGAGCCGATGGCGCTGGCGTATGTGGGCCTGGCTCAGTTCATCCCCATGTTGCTGCTGTTGATGCCCGCCGGGGATCTGATCGACCGCTATAACCGCAAGGTGATCCTGATGATCAGTTGGGGTGTGCAGGCGGTCTGTGGCGTCATTCTGCTGGTCTTCTCCGCGCTCAAACTGCAAGACCTGCGGCTGATCTATGGCGCACTGATGCTCTACGGCTGTGCCCGCGCCTTCACCGGCCCGGCCCTGCAAAGCCTGCTGCCGCAGATTGTTCCACGCGACCAGTTGCCGTCGGCCATCGCCACCAACAGCGTGATCATGCGTTGCTCGACCGTCGGCGGCCCTCTGATCGGTGGCTATCTGTACTGGCTGGGCGGTGCAGAGCTGACCTATTCGGTGTGTGTCGCGGCGTTCATTGCCGGGGTTCTGCTGCTGGCTCCGGTCGCCACGCCGTTTGCCGGCAAGCCGATGGAGCTGGGTTCAAGCGCATGGGGCCGTTTCACGGCGGGCATTGCGTTTATCCGCTCGCGCCCGATCATCCTTGGCACCATTTCACTGGACCTGTTCGCCGTGCTGCTCGGCGGCGTAGTGGCGCTGCTGCCGATCTACGCCCATGAAGTGCTGCACCTCGGGCCGCAAGGGCTGGGGATGCTGCGTGCGTCGATGAGCCTGGGCGAGCTGGGCGTCGGCATTTACCTGAGCATGCGCCCGCTGGAGCGCAATGTCGGCATGACGATGTTCCTCGCTGTCGGCCTGTTCGGTGTGGCGAATCTGGTGTTCGCCCTTTCCACTTTATTCTGGCTATCGTGCCTGGCGCTGCTGGTCGCCGGTGCCGCGGACATGGTCAGCGTGTTCATCCGCTCGGCGCTGGTGCAGTTCTCGACGCCCGACAACATGCGCGGCCGGGTCAATGCGGTGAACATGCTGTTTATCGGCTCCTCCAACGAGCTGGGCGAGTTCCGGGCGGGCACCAGCGCCTCGCTGATCGGCGCAATTCCCGCCGCAATCATGGGCGGCGTCTGCACGCTGGGCGTGGTCGGCGCGTGGATGACGGGCTTCAAATCCCTGCGCCAGGTCGATCGCTTTGCCGATGCCTCCCCTGCTGATGTGCAAAAAGCGCAGCCCTTGAAGCAGGCCTGACCGCCGCAGGCGCCCGAAAACAGAACCGGCGCCCTACCCGGGCAGAACCAATCTGCCCGACACCCCTCTATACTCTCGCATTCTGCACAACGCTGGTCGGACCGCCGCACAGGCCAGACCTGTATCAGCAGCAACACTCACTGCAAGAAAAGAAGAGGGATCCGACATGCTCTGGAAAAAAGGCCGACGCAGCGACAACGTAGTCGATGCTCGCGATGGCGGCAGCAGTGGGGGTGGCGGGGGCATGCGCATCGGCGGCAAGGGGCTGGGTATCGGCGGTATCGTGATTATTGTCGCGATCGGCCTGCTGACCGGTCAGGACCCGATGCAGATTCTTGGCCAGTTGACCGGGCAGAGCACCGAGCAAAGCGCGCCGCCCAGCGCACAGACGCGTGAAGCACCGCCAGCCAATGACCAGCAGGCCGAATTCGTACGCAGCATTCTCGGAGACACCGAAGACACTTGGCGCGCAGTGTTCGCGCAGAGCGGTCGCGAGTACAAGGACCCGACGCTGGTGCTGTTCAGCGGTCAGGTGAACTCCGCCTGCGGACGCGCCACCTCGGCAACCGGCCCGTTCTACTGCCCGGCTGACCAGCAGGTCTATCTGGACATGGATTTCTTCCGCGAAATGTCTCAGCGTTTTTCCGCCGCTGGTGATTTCGCCCAGGCCTACGTGATTGCGCATGAGGTCGGGCACCATGTGCAGACCCTGCTGGGCATTTCGGCAAAGGTCGACAAGGCCCGTCAGGCTGGCCAGAAAATGGAAGGCAACAACGGTTTACTGGTGCGCCAGGAGCTTCAGGCAGACTGTTTTGCAGGTGTTTGGGCCTACAACGCACAAAATCGTTTGAACTGGCTTGAGCCGGGTGATATTGAAGAAGCATTGAATGCGGCGAACGCCATTGGTGACGACCGCTTGCAGCAGCAAAGTAGTGGTCGAGTCGCTCCGGACTCCTTCACTCACGGGACTTCCGCACAGCGCGTGCGCTGGTTCAAGACAGGCTTTGCCCAAGGCCAAATCAATCAATGCGACACGTTCGCCGCCAAGAGTCTCTGAGCACATGATTAAACCGCTTCTGGTCCTGTTATTGAGCACTGCCTTCGTGAGCCTCGGGGCGCACGCCGAGGATCAAGCGGTCAATTCCATCAGCCCGGATCGTCTGGCCATCAATGGCGCCGAGGCGACGCTTGGGCTGAGCCAGGAGTGGGTACACCCGAAACCGAAAATCGAACGCGTGGTGATCGTGCTGCACGGTCGCCTGCGTAATGCGCAAACCTACCTGCGCAGCATCGAACGCGCTGCCAACCAGTCCAGAGAGCGCAGCAAGACCCTGCTGATCGCGCCGCAGTTTCTGGATGAGAAAGACATCGTCGCGCACCACCTGCCGGAGTCGATCCTGCGCTGGCGCCAGAACAGCTGGATGGAAGGCGCAACCTCCACCGATCCCAAGCCGGTCAGTTCGTTTCTGGTGCTGGACCACATCCTCAAGCGCCTGAGCGACAGCAAACTGTTCCCCAACCTGAAGGAAATCGTGATTGCCGGGCACTCCGGCGGTGCCCAGGTGGTGCAGCGCTACGCGATGATCGGCGGTAAGGAAGACGCCCTGCTGCAACGTGAAGGGGTGAAGCTGCGCTACGTGATCGCCAACCCGTCGTCCTACGCTTATTTCGACGCGGAACGGCCTGAACCGGTAACCGCGCAGAGCTGCCCGAACTTCAACGACTGGAAATACGGCCTCAACAAGATGCCCTTCTACTCGGGCAAGGAAAAGCCGGCTGACATCGAGAAGAATTACGTGAAGCGCGACATCACCTACCTGATGGGCGAGCTGGACACCGACCGAAACCACCCGGCGCTGGACAAGACCTGTGCCGCCGAAGCGCAAGGCCCCTACCGCCTGATTCGCGGACAGAACTACTTCAACTACCTGCAGAAGCGCCATCCCGAGGGGCTTAACCAACGCCTGGTGATCGTGCCGAAAGTCGGCCATAACGGTGACGGGATGTTTACCTCACCGGAAGGTCAGGCAGTGTTGTTCAAGCCGTTTTGATGCCCTTGAGAACACTCCGCTTGGGCATGCCGTGCTGGACGCTCTGCGTCCGACCCTGAACGTGCGCGCTCCGTAGATTCGTGACGCAGAGCGTCACCCAAGGCATTCCTACGCTGGAGCGTGCGGAACGATAGGTGTTCTTGAGGACACTCATCGTGCCCATGCTCCGCGTGGGTATGCCGTGCTGAACGCTCTGCGCCCGACCCTGAACGTGCAGCGCTCCGTAGATTCGTGACGCAGAGCGTCACCCAAGGCATTCCCACGCTGGAGCGTGCGGAACGATAGGTGTTCTTGAAAACACTCATCGTGCCCATGCTCCGCGTGGGCACGCGGTGCTGGACGCTCTGCGTCCGACTTTGAGTCGCGCAAATGTCAGTTCAGATCAGCCCAGCATCCCGCGCAGCGCTGTGCAATCAACCGCATGCCAGTCGGTCAGTTCCGGCCAGGGATTGTCCGGCAGGTTGACCAGGATTGTCTTCGCCCCCGCTGCCCGACCGCAGCTCAGGTCATGCAGGTAATCGCCGATCATGACCATCCTTTCCGGTTCGACCTTCCAGGCGCTGGCCAGCTTCAGCAGGCCGGCCGGATCGGGTTTGGGCGTTGCTTCATCTCTACCCAGCACGTCGTCGACCGCAAAGCAGTCAGCGAGGCCGATGGCGCTCAGGGTGATGTGTGCCAGCTCCCGGGCGTTACGGGTCAGTACGCCTAACCGATAGCCACGGGCAGCCAGTTCGCGGACCAGCTCGACCGCGCCCTCGGCGGGCAGCGAACCCAGCGCCAGTTCACGTTCGTGCTCCAGCAGCCAGGCATGCTTGGCCGCTGACTCATCAGCAGGCAGCGCCGCAAGGTGGCCAAGAATGTCATGATCCTGCGGAATGCCCAGTTCCCGCTTGATCGCCGGAAAATCATGAACCGGGACGGTAAGGGTGCCGTCCATGTCGAAAACCCAGTGCCGTATGCCGTCGAGTCTCATGCCCAGTCCTTGCGATGGCGGATCAGCCCTTCCTGACTGACCGATGCGACCAGTTGCCCGGCGCGATTGAAAATGCTGCCGCGCGAAAAACCGCGGGAATTGCCTGCCCACGGGCTGTCCATTGCGTACAGCAGCCAGTCATCGGCGCGCAGATCGTTATGAAACCAGAGCGAATGATCGAGGCTGGCCACCTGCATGTCACGCTGCCAGACGGTTTTGCCGTGGGGCAGCAGCGAAGTGGTCAGCAGGTTGAAGTCAGAAGCGTAGGCCAGCATGTACCGGTGCAGAGCCTGTATGTCCTGCAAACTGCCATCCGCGCGGAACCACACATATTTGACCGGCTCACCGGGCTTGGGGTCGTACGGGTCTTCGGCGGTCACCGGGCGGAACTGAATCGGTTTGGGACGCAGAAACTTGTCGTGCGCCGCCTCTGGAATCAGGTGCGCGCGACGCGTCAGCAGCTCCAGTTCTGAAGGCAGGTTTTCCGGGCCGACTATCTCAGGCATGGTGGCCTGATGCTCAAAGCCTTCTTCGTCGTACTGAAAGGAAGCGCTGCACGTGAAGATCGGTTTGCCCTTCTGGATCGCGGTGACGCGACGGGTGCTGAAACTGCCGCCATCCCGCACGCGGTCCACCTGATAGACCACAGGCAGGCCCGCATCGCCGGGGCGCAGAAAATAACCATGCAGCGAGTGAACGTGCCGGGTTTCCTCGACGGTCTGACTGGCCGCGGACAGCGACTGGCCCAGCACCTGACCACCGAACAGCTGACGAAACCCTAAATCCTGACTGCGGCCGCGAAACAGGTTTTCTTCAATGGCTTCCAGCGTCAGCAGCTCAACCAGATCATCCAGCACTTGACTCATTATCACTCCTCGCGCACATCAAGGCAGACCCCGCAATACAGCGGCGGCCGATGTGGTGTGTGGCGAGCCACAAGGCCCGCAGCATTTAAATGGAATGATACAGATTTTAAGAGGGTGAGCTTATCCAGCGTGCAACTTAATCCGCCCCATCAAGGCTTCAACGTCTTGAGCCACTGTTCCTGGCTGATCCTGTACAGCACGTGCGGCTTGAGCGGATGGCCGTCCGGCAGGTTGGGGTGATCGAAGCTTCCGGATTCATCCTGCTGCATGCCGATGGCCTGCATCACTTTTTGCGACGGCTCATTATTGACGGCCGTGAACGACACGATTTCTTTCAGCTTCAAGCGCTCGAAGCCACACCCCAGCGCGGTCCAGGCCGCTTCGCTGGCGAAACCCAGACCCCAATGCTCGTGCGCCAGCCGCCAGCCGATTTCAATCGCCGGCGTGAACGGCGCCTTGAAGCCCACCACGTGCAGCCCGGTGAAGCCAATGAACTCGCCCGTGTCCTTGCGCTCGAGCGCCCAGAAGCCGAAGCCCAGTTCGGCGAAGTGGCCTCGCAGCCGACCAATCATGGCCGCACTTTCAAGACGACTCAGGGACTCGGGAAAATAGCGCATGACTTGCGGATCCATACACATGGCGGCGAACGCAGGCAGGTCGTCGTCACGCCACTGACGCAGCAGCAGTCGGGCGCTGTCCAGCTTGAGTATCGGTTCCATCGATTTCCCCGTGTAACGAGACATGAGTAAATGCCCGAGTAGCTAAGGCCCCGCCAGCGAACTGGGCGGGCGGCCACATTACTGGCACTATCGGGCTTGGCCCCTTGAACGGACGCACAATGTCACTGCCGCTCATCTACCATGACGACTACAGCCCGGCCTTTCCGCCGGACCATCGGTTTCCGATGGACAAGTTCCGCTTGTTACGTGACTACTTGGTCGACAGCGGGCTGACCCGCGACGTTCAATTAATACGCCCCGATATATGCCCGGCGGATATTCTGGCGCTGGCGCATGACCCGTCTTACATAAACCGTTACCTGAGCGGCGACCTGTCACGCGAGGACCAGCGGCGTCTCGGCCTGCCCTGGAGTGAAGCGCTGGCGCGTCGAACGGTGCGTGCCGTGGGCGGCTCGCTGCTGACCGCCGAAAAGGCCCTGAAACATGGCCTGGCCTGCCATCTGGCGGGCGGCACGCATCATGCGCACTACGATTACCCGGCCGGGTTCTGCATTTTCAACGACCTGGCCGTGATCAGCCAGTACCTGCTGCAAAGCGGTCGTGTGGATAAAATACTGATCTTCGATTGTGACGTTCATCAGGGCGACGGCACCGCACGCATTCTGGCGGATACAGAGGAAGCGATCACGGTCTCGCTGCACTGCGAAAAGAACTTCCCGGCACGCAAGGCCCAGAGTGACTGGGACATCCCGCTGCCGATGGGCATGGGCGATGCCGAGTACCTGAACGTCGTCGATGACCTGCTCAATTACCTGCTGCCGTTCTACAAGCCGGATCTGGTGCTGTATGACGCAGGAGTGGACGTTCACAAGGACGATGCGCTCGGCTATCTGCAACTGACCGACCAGGGCGTGGCCAATCGTGACGAAGCGGTACTGCGTCACTGTCTGGGCCGCGACATTCCGGTGATGGGCGTGATCGGCGGCGGCTACAGCAAGGACCGTCAGGCACTGGCGAGGCGTCACGGCATTCTGCCTCACACCGCACAGAAGGTCTGGAACGATATGGGTTTGTAACCCTGCGTTGCACTGCACCTGAGTTGCGCACCTGAAAACAGCCTCGGGTAGAATGCCTCACCCTTCTGCTATCGATACGTTGCTGACCATGACTGACCTCGCCTCCCCTGCTTCCCGATCCGTCGCCATCATCGGAGGCGGCCCTGCGGGGCTGATGGCGGCAGAAGTGTTGAGTCAGGCCGGCTTCCGGGTCGACCTCTATGACGGGATGCCTTCGGTAGGGCGCAAGTTTCTGCTGGCGGGTGTTGGCGGCATGAACATCACCCACTCCGAACCGTATGCTGCGTTTCTGGCCCGCTACGCAGAACGATCACCGATGATCGCACCAATGTTGCGGGAGTTTGGCGCCGATGCACTGTGTCGGTGGATTCATGAACTGGGGATCGCCACCTTTGTCGGCAGTTCTGGCCGGGTGTTTCCTACAGACATGAAAGCCGCCCCGCTGCTGCGCGCCTGGCTCAAGCGGTTAAGGGATGCGGGTGTCGTCATTCACACCCGGCATCGCTGGCTGGGCTGGACTGCCGATGGCGGCATGCGCATTGCCTGCGCGGAAGGCGAACTGACGCTCAAGCCTGCGGCCACCTTGCTGGCGCTGGGCGGCGCCAGTTGGGCTCGCCTGGGTTCGGATGGGGCCTGGTGGCCGTGGCTGCAAAAGAAGCAGGTAGGCGTCGCACCTCTGCAAGCCGCCAACTGCGGTTTCGAGGTCACGGCCTGGAGTGATCTGTTGCGCAGCAAATTTGCCGGTGCGCCACTGAAGAACATCGCCATGGGCCTGCATGGCCAGGCGCTGCGCCTGGGCGAATGCGTGCTGACCGAGACCGGTGTTGAAGGCAGCCTGGTGTATGCGCTGTCGGCGCAGATTCGTGAGCAGATCAACCGTAATGGCTCGGCGGTCGTGCAGATCGATCTGCTGCCCGGCAAAACGCTGATAGATATTCAGAAAGCCCTGAGCAAACCACGCGGTTCGCGCTCGATGTCCAAGCACCTGCACAGCCAGGTGGGGCTGGACGGTGCGAAGGCTGCACTTCTGCGTGAGCTGGCGCCTCGTGAAACGTTTGCTGATGCGCTGTTGTTGAGCGAAGCCATCAAGGCCCTGCCACTGACGCTTATCAAACCGCGCCCCCTTGATGAAGCCATCAGCACCGCAGGCGGCGTGACGTTTGAAACGATGGACGAACGCCTGATGCTCAAGCAATTGCCCGGCGTGTTCTGTGCCGGCGAAATGCTCGACTGGGAAGCCCCCACCGGCGGCTACCTGCTGACCGCCTGCTTCGCCAGCGGCCGCGCTGCGGGGCTGGGGATGCTTGAGTGGCTGCAATCGCGCTGATCCGGATCGCCCCCACGCTCCGCGCCTATCGTTACGCACAAGCCCGCTTTTGATTCTGCCCGCAGGGCGTAGGAGCCCTGCGGGCAGAAACCCGAACGCCCTGTATTTCTGAACGCTCTGCGTCCAATCCTCGCTATACGGTGCGGAGCAGCCTCAAGGCTTCTTCTTGCGTGGCCCGGTGTTGAAGACGGGCACCTTACGGACCGGCTTGACCGCAGGCGTTGGCTCGGACTCGCCGCTGTCGACCCATTTGCCCAGATTGCGCTTGCTGCCCGAGACCTTGGGTTTTTTCGGTTTCTTGGGCTTTTTGAGGATCTGGCCGCTGGCGTCGGTGCTCGGCACCCGGTGCTCCGGCTCGAAGTCCGGTTCTTCCTTGCGCTCCAGCGTCTGACGGGTCAGCACTTCAATGGCCGACAACAGCTCGACCTCATCGGCACACACCAGCGAAATCGCCTCTCCCGTCAGGCCCGCACGGCCAGTACGACCGATGCGGTGAATGTAATCCTCGGCCACGATCGGCAGGTCCAGGTTGACCACCGTTGGCAGGTCATCGATGTCCAGACCGCGGGCCGCCACGTCGGTCGCCACCAGAATTTTCACTTCGTTGCTCTTGAAGCGGTCCAGCGCACGCTGGCGGGTGGCCTGCGGTTTGTCGCCATGAATGCCGTCTGCATTCAGGCCCAGCCCCTGCAAACGATCCACCAGTTGATCGACGCCCACGCGGGTCTTGGCGAACACCAATACCTGACCCCAGCGGTGCTTTTTCATCAGGTGGATGAACAGATCCGCCTTGCGCTTCTTGTCCACGGTCACGACCCATTGCTTCACCGAAGATGCCGCGACGTTGCGCGGGCTGACTTCGATGGTCAGCGGGTCATTGAGCATTTGCGCGGCCAGCAGACGAATCTCGTCGGAGAACGTCGCAGAGAACAGCAGCGTCTGACGCTGCTTGGGCAATACGGCGTAGATGCCGCGCAGTTCCTCGGCAAAGCCCAGATCGAGCATGCGGTCGGCTTCATCGAGAATCAGGGTCTGCAACTGGGAAAACTTGATGGCGTTCTGGCGATACAGGTCGAGCAGGCGACCCGGCGTCGCAACCAGCACGTCGACGCCTTTGCGCAGCTTCATCATCTGCGGGTTGATGCTCACGCCACCGTAGACCGCATAGGTGCTCAGCGGCAGGTGTTCGGCGTACTGACGAATGCTTTCGTGAACCTGATCGGCCAGCTCGCGGGTCGGTGCCAGTACCAGCGCACGAATCGAATTGGGCGCGACTTTCGGCCCTTCCATCGTCAGGCGTTGCAGCAGCGGCAAGGCAAAACCGGCGGTCTTGCCGGTGCCGGTCTGGGCGGCCGCCATCAGATCGCGGCCCGCCAGTACCGGAGGAATGGCCTGCGTCTGTACAGGCGTCGGCGTCTGGTAACCGAGCGCTTCGAGGGCGCGCAGCAAGGGTTCGATCAGGCCAAGGGAGGCGAATGTCATGGGGATACCGTAGGAAAAATTCACGCAAGGCGCGCAGTTTAACCTGTCCGGCCCGCCTCGGTTAGCTTGTGCGTGTAGATCCGGCTTCGCGCGGCGGCGACCTGCGCCATTGCGGCAGGCCAATCAGCACCACACCGCTGATGATCACCACCATCGCCATGCACTCTTCAACACCAATGGTCTCACCCGCAAACACCACCCCCAGCATCACCGCCACCGCCGGATTGACATAGGCATAGCTGGTCGCCGCCGCCGGGCGCACATTCTTGAGCAGGTACACATAAGCACTGAACGCGACGATGGAGCCGAACACCACCAGATACAGCAGCGCGCCCCAGCCCGCCGCCGTCGGCATGTGCGTCAGGCGTTCGCCACTGAGTGCGCTGCCGATCAGCAGGGTCGCCCCGGCAGTCAGCATTTCGGCAGCACTCGCCATCGGGCCTTTGGGCAGCGGCAGGTGCTTGCTCAAGACCGAGCCAAACGCCCAGGACGCGGCGGCAAAAATCACCAGTGCCGCACCGTAGGGGCTGGATTGCAGGTTGGAACCAAGATTCAACAGGCCGATGCCGATCAGGCCCAGCACAATCCCCGCCCACTCAAGGTTTGTGGTGCGATTGCCCCAGAACAGGCCGAACAGCAAGGTAAACAGCGGCATGGTCGCCACCGCCAACGCTGCAACGCCCGAAGCGACACCCGCATGCTCGGCCAGCGTCACGCCGCCGTTGCCGCACGCGAGCAGAAGGAAACCGATCACGAACGCAGCTTTCCACTCGGGCCAGGTTGGCGCAGGCACGCCCCGAAAACGCAAAAAGCCATACATCAGGCACCCGGCAATCATGAAACGCACGCCAGCCATCATCAACGGCGGCCATGACTCGACGCCAATGCGGATCACCAGATAGGTAGACCCCCAGATCAGATACAACGCCAGAAAGGCACCGATGAGCAACGGCGAAATGCGAACGGATGGGGGCATGGTCAGGCTCTGGGATCATTGTTATGGTTCACCTATTGTATGAAGGCCATAAGCGAATATTAAGCAGACAACCCTGTTTAATCCGCCACCAGACTTATGAATCAATGCTTGTCCGGCCCTTGTACCTTTGATTTGAAAACCACTCGTTACGCAGTATGAGGTGCGCCATGACACTGGATAAGTACGATCGGATTCTGCTCGATGAACTGCTGAAGAACGGCCGGGCCTCCTTTGCGCAGTTGGCAAAGCTGGTCAATCTTTCAGCACCGGCGGTCGCGGAAAGGGTCGCCAAACTGGAAGCCAGCGGCGTGATCACGGGCTACGAAGCCAAGGTCGATTTGTCGAAAGTCGGCTTGCCGATTCAATGCATCATCGAACTGCGCATGGGCAGTCACGGCAATCAGCAGGCCTACAAGGAATTGTGGAAGGTGCCTGAGCTGATCCAGTGCTACCGGGTCACGGGCGACCCCTGCGTGATCATGCGAGCGGCAGTGGATTCAATGCCGCACCTGGAGGACTTGATCAACCGGATTGCGAAGTTCGGCTTCAGCAAAACTTCAATCGTGCTGTCCACCGCTGTCGAACGCAGCCTGCCGTCCGATTACCTGGTGAAGCACGAGATCAGAAGCCGCGCTGACGCTTGAGCGTTTCGCCGATCTTGGCGGCCGGGACTTTCTGCAGCGAGCACAGCATCTGGTGGGAGATTCCGGCAATGCCGTGGGTGTTGCGCAGTTCGTTGGTCAGGTACGCCGTCAGGTTGGCGGCCATTTCCGCGTCGGCCATTGCCCGGTGAGCCTTGCCGGTATTGGGCAGGCGCGCGTAGCGGGTCAAGGTGCCGAGCTTGTGATTCGGTGCGCCGGGCATCAGGCGCCGGGCCAGCAGCATCGAACACGCAAAGCTCTGTTCGCGCTTGCGCTGGATGCGGGACAGTTCGTAATCCCAGAACTTCTGGTCGAACGAGGCGTTATGCGCCACCAGCGGCGTCGAGCCGACGAAGTCCGCCACATCGCCCATCACCCGCTCGGCACTGGGCGCCGTACGGATCATGTTGTTGCTAATGCCGGTCAGCCCCTCGATGAACGCCGGAATGCGCACGCCGGCATTCATCAAGCTCTGAAAACGCTCGACGATACGCCCCTGTTCCATGATGACCACCGCGATCTCGGTCGCCCTGCAGCCAGGGTTCGGGGAGATTCCGGTGGTTTCAAAGTCGATGACTGCAACACGTTCCAACACTGGCCTGACCCTGTAAATTCATTTCAACAACAATGCGCCTTCGATGGGCACATAACGACTTGCGGCACGGATCAGCGAGTTGGCGGTCAGCCCCGGCACCCCATAGGCCACCGCTTCGACACCATGCTTGCTGATGATGCGTTCGAGCAGCATATCGAAATCGCCATCACCCGATGCCAGCACCACTTCATCCACCTGCGGGGCGAAGTCCATGATATCGATGGTGATGCCGACATCCCAGTCCCCTTTGGCGGAACCGTCACTGCGCTGGATATACGGCTTGAGCCTGACCGTGAAACCCAGGTTGCGCAGAATCTGCTGAAACTGCTGCTGCTTGCTGTCGCCACGGTCGATGGCGTACGCAAACGCGTGAACGATCTCGCCACGCTTGCTGATATCCGCCCACAGCGCGGCGTAATTGAAATGACAGCCATGCGCCTGGCGCACGGTGTAATACAGGTTCTGCACATCGGCGAACACCGCGATCTTCTTCACCGCAATTCCTCATGGCAGGCAACATGCCCACTGGTTACAGCGATCCGGAATGTGAATCGGCGCCCAGTATGCCAGCTTGAAGAAGGAAGTGAGGTCAACGCACAGATTATCGTCACTACACTCCAGCGCGGAACGGCAGGTGTCAGCTCTGGAGCGTGAGACACAAGAAGCGCCCAGGAGAACACTATCGTACTCACGCTGGAGCGTGCGAAACGTCAGGTGTCTGTTCCGGGGCGTACGAAACAAGAAGCGCCCGGAAGAACACTATCGTACCCATGCTCCGCGTGGGTATGCCGCTCTGGACGCTCCGCGTCCGATCTTGAATATGTGGCGCGGCGCAGATGTGTGACGCGGAACGTCACACAGGGCATACCCACGCTGGTGCGTGAGAAACGACAGGTGTCTGCTCTAAGGCGTACGAAAAAAGAAGCGTCGTCTCAGACAAACGAATCATCATCCGAAAACATGTCGCCACCGTTATCGAAGCTGTCATCGGCCGTGTACTGCTGATCAGGCTGGTTCCAGTTGCCCTGATCATTGAACGAACCGGTGTCCTGAACCGGCGGCGCATCATGAATCACTTCGACAATCTCCTGCGGCTGGCTGTGGTGGCTGAACATGCTGCTGATGCCCTCTGCCAGCAGCACGCCACCCGCCACGCCGGCAGCAGTCTTCAGCGCGCCGCCGAGAAAACCGCTGCCAGCCGCCGGGGCCGCAGGCGGAGCGTAACCACCCTGCGGCGCTGCGGGCGCAGGTGCAGGGTTGAAACCGGCACCGTCGCGCCAGCCGCCACCAGAAGGCTGACCCGATTGAGGCTGAGGCGCGCGCGAAGTGCTGCCGCCAAAGATGCTCGACAGAAACCCGCCGCTGGCTGGCGCTGAGGAGGATTGCCCTTTGGCCTGCTGAAGCTCGGCCTGCAACTGCTGAATCTGCTCGTCGCGCTGCTTCACTTGCTGGTTGAGCTGATTGACCGCAGCCTCCTGCACCAGAATCGCCTGCGTCATGTAATACGGCGCAGAGGGCTGACGGGTCAGATGTTCCTTGATACGCGCCTCGGCCGCCGCGTCGCGCGGGGCCGAAGCCGCTTCGGCGTCCTTCAGTTTCGAGAAAAGACCATCAATCAAGGTTTGCTCTTCGCTGTTCATGACCCACCTCACTGAATTGCCGCTGGAAATCTTTCCTGCCCGAAACAGGCAGGACCCTGCTCAAAGAATGGGGCCTCATCCACGGGCTTCAATGACATGAAGAAAAAGATAAGAAGTCATCCGGCCTGCCGCCGCTGCGCTTGGTTCAGCAAGGGGCATGGGCTAAAGTGGCGACCTGCTTTTAGCCTGCGATCTGCCCACATGAACCCGTTGAACGTCATACAGGATTCGCTCTATTTTTTCCGTCGCCACCTGGGCGGCATTCTGGTGCTGTGCCTGCCGCTGGTGATTCTCGAAGTCCTCGCCAAGCAAGCCCTGACCAGCGCCATGCCCGCCCAGACCTCGCCTGCCTACACACTGGTCATCGGGCTGTTTTTCTACCCGATCTACACCGCAGCCCTGATCCTGTTTCTCGACACCCGCAGCCGTGGTGAAGAGGTGCATACCCGCGACCTGCTGGCGATGGCGTTACGCCTGTGGCCAACGTTTGCAGTGCTTTCGGCCATGAGCACCCTGCTGATCATGTTCGGCCTCTCGCTGCTGGTCCTTCCCGGCCTCTGGGTAATGGTCAAACTGGCGTTCAGCGAATACTTGCTGGTCATGCGCAGGCTCACACCGTTCATGGCCATGCGCGAAAGCATGCTGATGACCACCGGGCATTTCACCCGCATTCTGGTCTGTGTGCTGAGCGTCTACATCCCGCTGTGGCTGCTCGAGGGTGCCAGCCTTTACCTGTTTCCAGAGCCACAGAGCCTGCCGGTGTCGGTGGCGTTCGACAGCCTCAGCAGCTTTCTGCAACTGTTTACCACCATCGTGATGTTTCGCCTTTTCATGCTGGTCAGCGAACCAGCGCACAGAGCCTGAGTTGCAGACAGCGGCTGACGGCAGGCGCGCGGATTCGGTATGCTCGCCTCCGAATCCCTCACCGAGCGCCAAGCGCGCCAAGTCGAGCCGATGCCCCGTGTTCTGTTACGCCTGACCCTGTCCTGCCTGCTGCTGGTCGCCGTGGCGCTGTTGCTGGTCTTCCAGTTGACCTGGCGACCGCCCGCACACGAGTGGCTGACGGCGAGTTGCAACCCCGCAGTCCAGGCGCCAAAACTGGTGCCCGGCCAGGCCTTGAAAGTCATGACCTGGAACATCCAGTACCTGGCGGGCAAGCGCTACGTGTTCTGGTACGACATGGCCGACGGCAGCGGCCCGGATGAACGCCCGACGCCTGAAGACCTTGCCTACAACCTGGACGAAGTGGCGCGGGTCATCCGTGATGAACAGCCGGACATCGTGCTGCTTCAAGGCGTCGACGACGGCGCCAAGAACTCCGATTATCAGGACCAGCTGAAGCTCCTCGAAGAGCGCCTGACCGACCTGTACCCCTGCACCACCCAGGCGTTCTACTGGAAAGCGGAGTTCGTGCCCAACCCGCATATCTGGGGCAGCGTCGGCAGAACGCTCGCCACCCTCAGCCGCTTCCACATTGACAGCGCCGAACGCCTGCAACTGCCGGTGCCCGACGCCAATATCATCAGCCGCCAGTTCCAGCCAAAAGATGCCCTGTTGGTCAGCTACCTGCCCTTGCGCGACGGTGGGGAACTGGCCGTCATCAACACCAGCCTGACTTCTGCCAAGCGCGACGGCACCGCTCAAAAGCAGATCGCCGCCACTGAAAAGCTACTCGACAAACTGGAAGGCGGCGGCACGCCCTGGCTAATCGGCGGCGACTTCAACCTGCTGCCGCTGGGCCAGTACCAACGCCTCCCCGAACCACAACGCCAAGGCTACGCCGCCGACAGCGAACTGCACGCGCTGTGGGAAAAATACCCGATGATCCCCACCAACGCCGAATCCAGCGGCATCGACCGCAGCCAATGGCTGACGCACTTCCCCAACGACAGCCGCATCAACGGGCCGGACCGGACAGTGGACTATCTGTTTTACAGCCCGAGCTTGAAGCGGGTCAGTGCGAGGGTGCGCAGGGATGACACCTTGTTGATATCCGATCACCTGCCGGTGATCGGGCGGTTTTTATTGCCGGTATTGCCTTGAGGGGGCTTATGCTCTGGAACCGGATAATAATCTGAAATAAGAAAGTTAAAGTTACCTATTACCTTTATTTCGGCGATCATAATGACGTCGTACAGCAAGTCGAGCTTGGCAATTAAAAATTTCACTGTACAGCAGAGCACGTGGATATATTAACTTGACGTCAGGCTAGCCGAGGGATCCGCGCCATACCGCGAGTGACGCAACGCTGATCAGCATGTCCTTAGCGCATACAAAAGACGCGCTGCCGAGCGCTATTTTTACACGCAATAAAACTAATAAAACTTTTTAAGTGCCCCTATTTTTGCTGCGTAGGATTGACACAAGGGTCAAGCGTCGATTACATTTCACCTCGGAGAGATCGAGCCAGCATGGAAGCGTCAACATGTTAATAAGTTTTTATTTTCACTTAAATTTCTTTGTGCTGAGGTTAATTTATTTAACGTTATCACACGCTGCGCCATCGAAACCAAGGGTGCCACAACACCTAAAAAACTCCCCTTCGTATTACGTTTCTCGCATGCACACTGCGGGCCGCCAGAGCCAACGACTGGCGTGCCTGAAATCCCATGACTCCCGCCAGTTGCTCACCCCTGCACGCTGCCCTTTAGCGCGTCAACAGAGCAACCGCCCATGATGCGCCTTCGGTTACTTCAAGGTGATTCACTCAGGCGGCGACGAATAGTTAATGATCACACGCCATATGGCAATAACGATTCAGTCTTTTAAATAATTTTACAGAAGCGTTCCAGTCTTTTCTGACACGCTTTGCAATTCACGGATGCTAGGAATTTATTGTGAAAGGACACTTCCATAAGGTCGCGTTAACCTCCGATCAAAAGCGACGTATCAAGATGTTGTACGCCAGAAATAACTATCGAGGCATGCTGTCTGTTTTTGAAAGCCTGGCTTGGATCGCAGCGAGTATTCTCGCCAGCCAAACCTTGGGCTGGCAAGGCTGGATAATGGCGATCTTGATTATCGGGACCCGCCAGCGCGCGCTGGCCAGTCTGTTGCATGAAGCGGCTCACGGTACGTTGTTCAAGTCGAAAGTACTCAATGTCACACTGGGTCGGGTCCTGTGTGGCTGGACGATACTTCAGTCTTTTGACAGCTATCGTAAATCCCACGTACTGACTCACCACCCCCATATCGGTAACGCTGAACACGATCCCGACTATCAATATATGATGGATTCCGGCGTGTACGACACCCTGTCCAGAGCCTCGTTCCTCTGGCGCTTCCTGTTGAGCCCGGCACTTGGAAGGCTCACCCCTCACTACATCTATTATCTCGTTCGAGAGCGTTTGGGGAAGGCCTTGCAGACACCCAAAGAGCGCGGAGAGGTGCTCGCCATTATCGCCTTTCACCTGGGCCTGTTATCAGCCAGCTACGCCTTGGACATTGTCACTGATGTACTGCTGCTGTGGTATTTACCTTTCTTGATCGTCTACCCGCTTGTCGGTTGGTACAGTGAACTGGCTGAGCATTTTCCGATGATGTCTAAGACGTTTTCAAGCCACAGTTTTTTCTCACGGAACCGCTATGCCGGGAGAATCGAGAAGCTGTTTATCGGCATGCATGGTGATAACTACCATCTGACCCACCACCTCCTGCCAGGCATTCCGCATTGGAACCTGGCAAAAGCGACGGTGATTCTTAGAGAAAATGAAGCCTTCAAGGTGTGGGATGATTTCTGGGGAGGCATTTTTACGAGCGCACATGGAAAAGTCAGTTTATTGGCCTATCTCATTAACGTTCATCCGTTTGCGAAGCCCGAGCCGTCGGTGTTTTTAGGGGTAATCAGGTGAAAATCTTCGATAACTTTGCAATCTGCGCACTGACGGCCGCCGCGCTGAACGGCCTGATTGGTCCACTGACCAAACTGACGTTGCTGCAAGGCGTGGGTGCATCGCAAATTGCTTTTACCAAAGCGTTCATCGCCTTCTTTTTATTGCTCGGCTATTGCCTGTTGACGGGCAAGGCGCGCGAACTGTCACGCGTTGGTAAACAATGGCCAACGCTGGCGGTTCTGGCGTTCCTGGGAATATTCAGCCTGTATTTCTTTGAGACACAAGCGTTCGCAGAAGCGTCCGTTTCGCTGGTGTCTTTTCTGACGTACGCGGCGGGTGGTTTTACCATCCTCCTCTCTGCCATCTTCCTGAACGAACGCTTGACGCTGCTGAAGTCCGTTAGTTTCCTGACCATCATTGCCGGCGTTCTCCTCATGCTTAATGTCGGGAGTGAAATGTCAGGCTCCATGAAAGGCGCCACGCTGGCGCTGCTTGGGGGGCTGGGTTACGCATTATTTATATTCTTCGCCAAATACAACAATGTCGGTAGCGGTCTCTGCCAATTGGTTTGGCTTTTCGGCTTTGGCAGCCTGTACCTGTTTCCGCCGGCGCTCGCCGCCGGCTTCAGGGCCCCCTCATTGTCCGCCATACTGTCGCTGGTTGCCCTAGTGGTATTTCCAACCATTGGCGGGTTCTATTTAACAACCCGAGCCATTAAATTAGGCGAAGCAGGCAGGGTTCAAATTATTGAAACCTCGGACCCTCTATTTGCAACGGTGTTCGCCTTCATTTTATTCGGAGAGGTCTTGAGCCTGTCCGCTGCGTGGGGAGCGGGTTTCGTTATGGTTGGTCTGCTGTGCAGCTTGCTGGCATCGCGCAATACACAGTCTGTGTACCCGAAGAGCGAGAACGTCAACTCTTGACCTGTCGATGCCTCAGACGGATCAGCGATGGCCATCCGGACAATTGACTCAAGCATTGAGAGCCTGCTCAAGCTTCGATAATTCCACTTCCGGATGGTTGCCGCAAACCACCGTACTGCGAGCGCAGTCGACAGTTACCGTCACTCCATTACCGGCGAGCCATCCGTTGGTTGGAAATGCCTGAACCAAGTGGAAATGATAGCCCTGTGGCCATCGGTGAGTTGGCGGGTCGCCAAGGATCTGAATGTCGTCCTTCTGCGAGCGATATGATCAAAACAGGTTGAACCGTTTCTGGACGCGCTCGCCTAATGATCAGCCTATGGAGACTTCCATAGGCAACGTGCCAATACCGGCATACACCAAAGGGTGATCAACGTGGCTAAAGACGACAAGAAAAGCAAAGACGAAGCCTCAAAAGCCAGCAAGGATCTGAAAGACAAGAAGGCGTCACCGGCAAAAAAATCTGAAGAGGATTCAACGCTTTCCAAGTCTTCCGAAAAGAAAGACAAGAAGAAAGACGCCGAGCCAAAAAAATCTGCCAAAAAAGCTGATAGCAAGCCAGAAAAGGCCAAGAAATCAGACAAGGCAGACAAAGCAGAAAAGCCGGCCAAGAAGAAAAAGTGATACCTGCTGCTTGCCAGGGCCTCACGCCCTGGCGTTCTCTTACGCTCTCGCCTCCCGTTTTTAGCGCCAAGAACGCCTGCTGATCATCCATTCACAATGACCCTTTACTCGCCTACGAACATAGACTGTGTTCAGCGCGCGCGTGCGCAGGGATGACACGCTGCTGATAACTGATAACCTGCCGATGATCGAACGGTTTTTTGCTGCTGGCTTTGCCTTGACAGGGCCGATTTAGGCAATCAGGCAACTTTCTAAAACAGGGAAATAGAATTGAAAAATTTTCGTATGGTTAAGGCGGCTCTCGTGGGTGCGGCAGCAATGTGCTTCATCACACCTCTATGGGCTAAGGATGGAAACGAAGCGCTGTCAGCAGTCATCGATCAGCAAAGGAAGCAGCTTCCCATCACGCTGGATATAATGACCCGAATTGACGATATTACTTACGCCGATCACACCGTCACCTACAACCTCACGCTCAGTGGTTACAGCGGAAAGCCTGGCGAAAAAGCCTATTACAACAGCTATCTGACTCAGCAGATCCACGGCAGCTTGTGCAAGCAAACAGCCTATCTATTGGTGCTGGAGCTGGGCAACAAAATCACTTACTCATACACCAGTTCAACCGGAGGGTTTATTACCTCCATCACGCTTTCACGCGAAGACTGTGAGTAAAAACACCAGCGTCTTGAGATACAAGGTTCGCCTTACACAGCAGGGTAGGATGGCAACAATCCACCCTCTCGAACGATCACACACTACTTTTCCGGACGCTGCTTGCAGGTCTGCTACTTATAAAAGCGCATAAAGACGGCTTATCAATGAAACCACTGCATGTAGTGCTGGCTGTGCTGGTCATGGCGATCTGGGGCTTCAACTTCTCGGTGATCAAACTGGGGCTGACGAACGTCGACCCCTTGATTCTGGCAGGCCTGCGCTTCAGCCTGTGCGCCGTGCCAGCGATTTTCTTCATCCGCAAGCCTGATGTGCCGTGGCGTTATCTCATCGGTTACGGACTGGTGTTCGGTATCGGTCTGTGGGGCATGGTCAATCTGGGTATCAAGGCCGGGCTCTCGGCGGGCATCGCCTCGCTGGTGCTGCAATTCAGCGCGTTCTTCACCATCCTGCTCGGCGGCTGGGTGTTCAAGGAAGCGCTGACCCGTTTCCAGGTATTGGGTATGCTGATCGCGCTCAGTGGGTTGTTGAGTGTCATCGTGATCAGCGATGGCTCAGTGAGCTTGATCGGACTGCTTCTGGTATTGATCGGCGCGGTGTCCATGAGTGTGGCCAACATCATCAACAAAAAAGCCAGGACCCAGAATGTGTTCGGCTTTCTGGTGTGGTCCAGCGCCTTTTCGCCTATACCCCTGTTCGCGCTCGACTATGCCGTCAATGGAAGCGTCGGCTACGCCGCATTCGCAAATAACATAGACACGAGCGCCGTTCTGTCGATTCTGTTTCAGGTCTACCCCAACACCCTGTTCGCTTACTGGATATGGAATTCGTTGCTCAAGACCTATCCGGTTTCGACAGTCGCACCGCTGTCGTTACTGGTACCCATTTTCGGAATGCTGGGTTCGGTATTGATATTCAACGAGCCTGTGTCGACGGAGAAAGTGTTGGCAGTAGTTTTGATCGTGGCAGGGCTGGGCGTCGGGCTGTATAGGAAGCGGATTTTTGGGGTGTTATCTGGACGGGGTGTGAGCGCTTCGGAATGACGATCACGTCGCCGCCAACAGAAAATGAATCCTGCAATAGGCTTATACGGATACGACTCGTGATAAAAGCTTTTATTTTACTGACCTTCAGCGCCTTGCTAATCGGTTGCCAAAGCACAAACAGCAGCGCCCGGAATGACGCTTTCGCGGACCTGCGCTGCATTGCTTTACGTAATCAAAACCCTATCACTTCGCATGGAATTACCGAGATTAGCGACTACGCCGACCGCGGTAATATTCGCTGCAAAATCATTCTGGGCACCCTGTATGAAAACGGTGAAAGTGTCTTGCAAAACTTTTCCAGCGCCAGGGCGCTTTATCAGTCTGCAGCCGATGTAGACCCAGCGGCGTATTACCAGCTCGGGCGCATGGCTGAGAATGGCATTGGCGAACCGGTCGACTACGTCAAGGCCAGACAACTCTACCAGCGGGCAGCCGGTACACCTGCAAACATACGCAGTAGCATTCAGTTGGCGGGACTTCTAGAGAACGGCAAAGGTGGCCCTCAGGATCGCGAGGGTGCGCTGACACTTTATCTCAGTGCTGTCAGCTACGCCGGCGACGAAGCGTGGGGTAACGTGCAGCGACTGCGTCGTACGGGGCTGACGCTCTCTATCACGCAGGCGAACCGCTACAACGAAATATGGGCCAAGGGCGCAAGAGGCAACGTCATCAGAGCCATTCAGGCGTTGCATCGCAAAACGGAAAAGTTGACGAATCCAGACCCAGCGGGCAAACCGGCTACCCTGCAACTCGACTATGCCCCCGGCAGCGCTGCGTCAGACGTTTCATTAGTTGAAAGCTCTGGCAATAGCGCTTTCGATCAGCAAGCCATGGACGCCATGCGCGAAGTGCGATTTATCGACGAACCGATCATGCCCGAAGGGCAAAAGAACTGGGTATTGAACGTTGAGGTCACCCAAAAAGCTCGTTCGCGCACACGGCAGAATATCCAGACAGTTGCGCCCGCCGCCGCACGATGAGTCGTGCTCGATCTGGTCGAGGCCTCGAGAAGGCGGTCAGCAGGCTCAACATGCACGCGTGGAAAACCCTCACGTCCCCCTCGGTTTCACCCGCGCCGTGGCCTCCGCCACCAACGGATCATCCGGCCAGTAATGCTTTGGATACCGCCCCTTCAAATCCTTCTTCACCTCAATGTAAGTCGACCGCCAGAAGTTAGCCAGATCCTGCGTCACCTGCACAGGGCGGCGCGCCGGGGACAATAAGTGCAGTTTAAGCACCTGTCGCCCGTTGGCGATGCGTGGTGTATCGGACAGTCCGAACAGTTCTTGCAGCCGCACCGACAGGATCGGCGGCTGTTCGCTGTAGTCGATGCGGATGTTTGAGCCGGAGGGCACCTGGATGGTCTGCGGGGCCTGCGCTTCCAGTTGTTGCGGCATCGGCCACGGCAGGAGGTTGCGCAAGATAGATGACAGGTCGAGCTGGCTGAAATGGCTGAGTCGGGTGACTTTGCCGAGGTACGGCATCAGCCAGTTTTCGAGTGTATCCATCAGTTGCGGGTCACTCAGGTCGGGCCATTCGCTCGTTCCGTTTTTGTCGATGTCCAGATTACGCAGTAGCGCGACACGCGCCTGCCATTGGCGCAGCTCTGGCGTCCACGGCAATAACTCCAGGCCTTTGCGACGTACCAACGCCAGCAGCGCGTGGCTGCGGGCTGCATCGTCGAGGCCGGTCAGCGGTTCGCGGCTGAGGATCAATTCACCCACTTTGCGCTGCCGCTCGGCGCGGAATACGCCTTCGCGCTCATCCCAGTCGATCTGGTCCACGGTGATGACCTGCTCGGCCAGCACGGAGTCGAACAGCGCCGGATCGAACTCCGCGGCGAGGTAGATGCGCTCTTCGCGCTGGCCCTGTCGACTGCCCAAGTCTGCAATGACCAGCCACGGCTGCTTCATCAGTGCGTCGGCCTCGGCGAACAGTGCCGCACGACCGTTGGCCAGTCGATATTCGGCACCGCCGGGGCGACGTTGTTGCGCTACACGATCCGGATAGGCCAGCGCCAGCAACGCACCGAGCCAGCGAGAGTGATCCGGGTCGCTGACCGGGCTGTTCGCAGCACCGCGCAGGTATCCGCGATATTGCCGCGACAATTGCCTGGCCCGCTGCACGCCGCCTTGCGCCCCACGCGCGGCTCGCTCGGTGCCCGCCAGCAAGGTCAGGCGACTGTGCAGATCAGCCCCGCCGCCGCGCAGAATATCGCGCTCACCCAACAAGGCGGCCACGTCACACGCCAGCTCGCCCAAACCCAATGCATGGCCCCGCAACAGTAGATGAGCGATACGCGGATGGGCAGGCAACTCGGCCATCGCCTGACCGTGTGACGTCAGGGCAGGCGGCTGACCCGGCTGATTGCTCAGCGCTTCAAGCCGCACCAGCAGGTCCTGCGCCTGCGCATACGCTGCGGCGGGCGGTATGTCGAGCCAGACCAGTTGCGCGGGCGTGACGCCCCAGCGCGCCAGTTGCAGCGCAAGCCCGGCGAGGTCCGCCTGAAGAATTTCTGCTGCCCCGTAGGCAGCCAGTTGGTCATGCTGCGCCTCGGACCAGAGCCGGTAACACACGCCCGGCTCCAGCCGCCCTGCCCGTCCGGCTCGCTGAGTGGCGCTGGCGCGGGAGATGCGCTGGGTTTCCAGACGCGTCATGCCGCTGCCTGGATCGAAACGCGGCACCCGCGCCAGCCCGGCATCGATCACCACACGCACGCCGTCGATGGTCAGGCTGGTTTCCGCGATGTTGGTCGCCAGCACCACCTTGCGCGTGCCTTTGGGGGCCGGTTCGATGGCGGCCCGCTGGGCACTGAGGTCAAGCTCGCCGTGCAAGGGGCAAAGCAGAATGTCGGCGCGCTCACCCAGCGCTTCCGCCAGTTGCTGGTTGACCCGTCGAATCTCGGCCTGCCCCGGCAAAAACACGAGCAGGCTACCGGACTCGCTGCCCAGCGCATCCAGCACCGTTTGCACGACTCGTGGCTCGACAAATTCACCCGTCTGAAAAGGACGTCCCCACTGCATCGCCACCGGAAACATCCGCCCATCGCTGCGCACCACGGGCGCATCGTCCAGCAACGCCGCCAACCGCTCGCCTTCCAGCGTTGCCGACATGAGCAGAATCTTCAGCGGTTGATCGTCTCGAAACAGCTCGCGGCCATTAAGGCTCAACGCCAGCGCCAGGTCAGCGTCCAGACTGCGCTCGTGAAACTCATCAAAAATCAGCAGCCCGACGCCTTCCAGCGCCGGGTCGTCCTGCAAGCGACGGGTCAGAATCCCTTCGGTGACGACTTCGATGCGCGTCTTCGGGCCGACCCGGCTTTCCAGACGAATGCGATAACCCACCGTCTCGCCGACCTTCTCGCCCAGCTCACTGGCCAACCGCTCCGCCGCAGCGCGTGCAGCCAGGCGGCGCGGTTCCAGCATCAGAATGGTCTGCCCCGCCAGCCAGGTTTCCTCCAGCAGCGCGAGCGGCACCCGCGTGGTCTTGCCCGCGCCGGGAGGGGCTTCGAGCACGGCTTCGTGGCGTGTGGTCAGGGCCTGACGCAGGGCTGGCAGGACGGAGTCGATGGGTAACGAAATCATGGGGGCTCCCGGAGAGATTCCGGGAGTATACAGAGCGCGGTGTGGTGGAATCAGGTAGCGTGTTTTATCGCCCGTAAACCGTCTGCAGTTGCGCCTGCGTCAATGCATCCTCAAAAGGCACGGGCACTGATTTCACGGCGCCGTAGAGGTTGCGATAGCGCCAGTAATGGCCGTTGCTGGCCAGCTGGTAGCCGCGCTCGACCACACGCCTGCCATCCAGCACATAGCGCAAAGTCTCTTGGGCGGCTTCTGGTGGGGCGGGCAGCATCAGGTCAGCGGCCAGCACGCGCATCGATTCTTCGATGCACTCATCGAGGGCTGCGGTGACTTGCGCCAGATCCAGCGCGCCGTCATCGATGCACTGTTTGCCACAGCGCCGAATGGGCTGGCTGTTGACCTCGATGCGCATGCGATATAACGCAGAACCGGCAATGTCCTGGACCTGGACCTGATTGATCAGCACAAAACTGCCGCGGTCGGGCGTGAGCATCAGCTTGGGCTCTATCACCAGACGCGCGCTGACGTTCCCCACCCCCTGTTTCAGGCCTGCAGTTGAGGAGGCCTGCTGAAAGCGTTGTTGCAGACGCTCCTGCAACTGCACGCCAGCCAGGAGGTTGGCCAACGGGAGCGACTCTTTGGCTGCGGCTTGTTCCGCATCGCGTTGCAAGCTGCCGCTGCCCATCTGAGTATTGATCAGGCTGGCGACCAGCAAACCGGCAAGCCCGGCGGCGTTGCCGGAACTCGCGACCAGGTTATGGCTGGACGACGCAGCCTTTTGCGCCGCTTCGGCATCCACCACGGTGCTGGCACCGACAAATGCCTGGGGCAGTTGCATGTCCACTTTGACCCCGTGGGCCTGGACGTAAGACACCGCGTCTTGCGTCTTGAAACCGGCCGGTGGCCCTGGCTTCTGCGCACAACCGGCGAGCATCAGCAGGGCCTGTGCGGCAACCGTGATCAATACGCGTTTCATTGCTCGAAGGAGCTGATCATTTGCTGGCGGCTTGTGTCCATCGCCTGATAGAACGCGTTGGTCAGGTTGGCGTATGTGGGCTCGTCCCACTCGCCTTGAGCGGCCTGCACGACCGAAAAGGGCTTGAACCACAGCAATTTGTTGTCGGACAGATCGACCAGCATGCCTTGACCGCCCACCTGCGCCATCGGCACGCTGGTTGGCACAACGCTGTAGTAGCTGCGAGTAGCGCCGGTGACCAGAACGTTGACCAATAGCAAGCGATCAACGCCATAAGTCGCCTTGAGCGGTGTCAGGTCACGGACGGTGTAGCCCTCTCGAAAACTCACTTCCTTGTAAGCGGTGAGGTTCACAGGCTCATTGATTCGTTTGACCTTGTAACCTTTGGCCTGCAGCTTGGCGACAATGACGTCAGGCAAGGTATTGAGATCGCGCACCTGCCACTTTTCGACATTTCCCCGAAGATTGCTGTTAACCCCGGTATTGATGGCCAGGTCCAGAAGCCCCTGGTTGCCGGTCAATGCCAGCACAGGCACTGGCACCACGGTAATCGCCACGCCGATGGTAGGCTCTTTGGCATTCCAGAATTGCTGGTCCAGCGCGACGGGAGGTTGAACGTGGGCGCAGCCGGTGAGGGCCACACAGGCGAGCAAAGCCAGCGCTGACAAGGTGCGAAGCGTATGAAATGACATGTATCAAATCCCTATGGTTAAAAACGATGCCGCCTGTATCGGCAGTCAACGTCCCAACAATAGTGGCTTATTGATATTTTTTTGCAGCATCAGCGCAGCCTTGATACTCAGCCGGCCTTGGCCGCCATCGCCGTCACTTCCACACGCATCCCCTCTACCGCCAGCGCAGCCACGCCCACCGCCGCCCGGACCGGCCACGGTTGTTTGAAGAAGCGTTTGTACACTTCATTGAAGGCAGCGCGGTCTGCCATGTCGGTCAGGTAGATGGTCAGGTGCATGACCCGGTCCATCGAACTACCGGCGCGCTCCAGTGCGTCTTTCAAGGCTCGAAGCGTGCATTCGCTTTGTTCGGTGATATCGCCCAGCTCCAGGCTGCCGTCGGGACGGGTCGGAATCTGGGTGCTGACCATCAGGCCGTTGAAGTCGGCGACGTCGGAAGAGATGGACTCCACGTCGGGATCGGGGGTGAAGGTGATGTCTGCGTTTGCCATGGGATCTCTGCTTTGCAAAAGTCGGAAAAGGATAAGCCTACGCGAGCGGCCAATAAGGGTCGAGCCGCAGGGCACGTCGCAGGCAGTTGAAATGCGGAGCGTAGCCCGACAGAATCGCGCCCCGATCCGGCCACAGCGCCGGGCGTTTGTGCTGAAAGGGGTTGCCGGTGAACGAACAGAAATTGTCCATGCGCCTTGAGCGTGTGGCGACGCATGTGCCAAGCGGTGCGCGGCTGGCCGACATTGGCTCGGACCACGGCTATTTGCCGGTGGCGCTGCTGAACCGCGGTGCAATCGCCTTTGCGGTGGCGGGCGAAGTGGCGTTGACGCCGTTTGGCGCAGCCGAGCGCACCGTGCGCGAGCACGATCTGGACCAGCACATCAGCGTGCGTCTGGCCGATGGTCTGGCGGCGATTGCACCGGAAGACGGGATCACAGCGGTCAGTCTCTGTGGCATGGGCGGCGAGACGATCCGTGACATTCTCGACAGCGGCAAAGCGCGGCTGAGCGGTCAGGAGCGTCTGATCCTGCAACCCAACGGTGGCGAACAACCACTGCGCCGGTGGCTGATGGAAAATGGCTACCGCATCGTTGCCGAGGACGTGCTGCGGGAACACCGTTTCGACTACGAGATCATCGTCGCCGAGCGTACCGGTCCGGTGACGTACACCGCCGAAGAACTGTATTTCGGCCCCTTGCAGATGCAGGCGCGCAGCCCGGCTTTTTTGCTCAAGTGGCAGCGTCTGCTGGGCAAGAAACAGAAGACACTGAGCAACTTCGCCCGGGCGCAAACGGCCGTACCCGAAGAGAAAGTGCAGGAAGTTGTGCAGCAGATCAGGTGGATGACCACGTTACTGGCCTGAAAATCGAACTCACGCCCTGATCGGCTCTCAAAACCGCATGATCGACGCGCAGCGCGAGTCAGTCTCTGCGCACCTCTTACGCAACCATCAACGGGAGAAACACGACCATGCAGTCAGACGCACTTTCCTGGGGCCACGGGCCTCGTCTGTTTGAAGTCTTCCTTGAGCCAACCTGCCCTTTTTCGGTCAAGGCGTTCTTCAAGCTTGATGAGTTGCTGGCTCAGGCCGGCGAAGACCGGATCACCGTCAAAATCCGCCTGCAATCCCAGCCCTGGCACATGTTTTCCGGCGTAATCGTGCGCTGCATTCTGGCGGCTGCAACGCTGGAGGGTGGCAAGGAAAGCGCCAAGGCCGTGATGACAGCGGTGGCATCGCACCGTGAAGAGTTCGAGTTTGAACACCATGCGGGCGGACCGAATCTCGACGCCACGCCCAATGACATCATTGCGCGCATCGAACGTTACAGCGGTCTGGCGCTGGCCGAAGCGTTCGCCAATCCCGACCTTGAACAAGCCGTCAAATGGCACACTAAATATGCTCGGCAGAACGGTATCCACGTTTCGCCGACCTTCATGATCGACGGCCTCGTACAGCCCGGCTTGAGCAGCGGCGATCCGGTCTCTAAGTGGGTGTCGGAGATTGGCTGAAAAAACGCCTCAGCCCGCCGCCGCGACCCGTTCGTTTATCCACACATGACTGCGCGCAAGAACCTTGCGCGCCAAAGCTGTCGGAAAGTGGATGAAGCCGTGCGGTGACTCGGGCAGAAGGTGCATCTCAACGTCTGCCGAACGTGCCCAGCGTTCAGCCATTTGCAGCGTGTCGTCCAGAAGCGGGTCGATCTCGCCGACGAACATCAGGGCGGGCGGCAGGTCGGTCAGGTCGCCATAAAGTGGCGACAGGGGCGGCTCACGACGTTGTTCGTCACTGAGGCCGGGGGTCAGCGAGCGCATGGCGCTGACCATGCCCGGGCCGTCCAGCACCAGCGTGTCAGGGCCTGCGGTGCGCACGCTGGGTGTTCCGGTCAGGTCATAGACGCCGTAATACAGCACTGTACCGATCACCCGCTTGAGCAGGTCGGGCCTGGTTTTCAATTTGAGCAACGTGGCTGCAGCGAGGTGCCCGCCCGCCGACTCGCCGACCACTATAACGGGCAGGCCGGCAAACTCTTTACAGTCACTCAACAACCAGCAAGCGGCCGAGAAACAGTCGTCCATCAAGCCTTCGACAGGGGTCGATAACGCGAGCCGGTAATCAACCGAGACAATGGCGACGTCGCACGCGTTGGCCATGCCGACGTTAAGATCGTCATTCATCTGGGCGTTGCCGATGACCCAGCCGCCACCATGAATATCCAGCACCACGGCCTTGGGTGTGCCGTGGGGTTTGATGATTCGCACCGGCACGGGTACGTTGTTCGTACTGACGACTCTTTTCTCGATCCGCAGATCACGCCGGGAAGGTTTGAGGGCGCTACCGACCTGGCTAACCCGTAACAATGCCTGAATCACCAACGGTGTCACGCGATTGCGAATCCGGAAGCGTGGCAGCCGTGCGAGGGTCTTGTTGAACCGACGGACTTCTGCCAGCTCCTGTTCGCTGGAAGGCCAAAGCTGTTTGATGTTCAATTTCTGCCCTCTTGTCAGGCTGATGTAGCAAGAGCAAGCACAGCGCCTGCTCCCGCTTATACCTGAGAGGCGTTTAATCGTAGAACGGTTCAACCGACGCGCGACTGCCGACAAAAAAACTGTCCGCGACCAGTCGCAAGGGCTCCAAATCAAGGTCGCTGGCGTTGTGGATGATCAGCTGCTGAAAGTGTCGATACACCGCTGCGTACTCGCCCTCTTCCGACACCGCCTGACGCACGCCATCGATACTCAGCAGCGCGCCGCCGTTGTCCAGTCGCAACGTGCCTTCGGCGCAGCGAATCTCGATACTCCAGAGTTCATCGTGGCCGTGATCAAAATCGAACTCCGCACGGATGTCGAGTTGACGCGTGTCGGACATTTTGATCGACGCGGCAATCGGCGACTGGCAGTTACCGGGCACACGCAGTTCGGCAGACTCTACGAACAGCGGCAGTGGCAACAGGTGCGTCGCAATCGACAACGCATTGATGCCCGGATCGAAGACACCCAGACCACCGGGCTGCCAGATCCACGCCTGGCCCGGATGCCATTTGCGCACGTCTTCTTTCCAGTCGATCTGTACGCTTTTCAGGGTGCGTGTAGCCAGCCAGTCGCGAGCCGCTTCGACACCAGGCGCGTACCGCGAATGCCAGGCGAACAGACCGCTGACGCCCTGCTCCGCCGCTTGCTGCACCAACGCCATCGCTTCGCCCAAAGTGGCGCATGGCGGCTTTTCAACCAGCACATGCTTGCCAGCGGCCAACGCCTGCTGCACCAGCGCGAACCGGCCTTGCGGCGGCGTGCAGAACGCAATCGCATCCACCTCTAAGCCGCTCTCAAGCAACTCGCCCAATGACTTGAAATTCTCCACCCCGGCGCAGGGCTGCCCTTGTGTCGCGACGGCCACCAGCTGGAACGCAGGATTGGCGTGAATGGCGGGCACGTGCTGATCCTGGGCGATCTTGCCATAGCCCACCAGACCGAGACGAATCGGTTGCATACATGACTCCTGAGTTTTTGTAATTATCTTGGGCACAGTAAACCAGATGTTAATCGTGGTCGGTAAGGGGGGCATCATGTGCATCTGACCGAAGACCCGAGATCGCGCTTAGCGTCGGGAAACGTTACGGGCAACCGTTGCTGCTTGCCGTTGATACGAAGGGCATGTGTGAAGCGGAGGGCGGCTTTTTCAGGCAGACAATGGGATTGGGCGGGTGGAGGCTGTGAACCGAGACTCCATCACGGTGCTGCAATGGCGCACCACTGAATAATGACATCTATCGAAACGCGGGGGACTGGGTGCTGGCCTTTGGAAAACGATACGTGCCGTTACCAAAATCCATAAACGAGGAGGCCCCGCAAGCGGGGCCACAACTTAACCTGGCCTCATCACCGTTTCTTGTAGCACGGGAGTGGAGCTTCCAGGGCAGCGAAGTGAATCTACCACACTACGAGGCGACGTCAACTCCCAAGACAGGGTTTGAAAGCGCCTGACCGACCTCTCGTGAGCGAGCCGATCACCTCAGGCTGCTACCCATTTCAGCAGACGCCAAAACAGGGAGCACTTCGTTTTCCCGCTACCGCGCCTCGATGATTTGTATTAAAGGCATCCCGATACAGCTATGAGCTTCTACGAGAAATCATTGACGTGTACCCTTTCGGTTTTGGCCCAAGGAATGAAGACCGGCCATTTAGACACCCAGGAGCAGTGAATCGCTATGGTTTGGCAAACGCTGGAGGCGAAGCTTTCTACGCCAAGGATGTCCCGCTACCTGAAGGGCAACCGAAACAAGGACCGAGCCGCAGAGGCTTACGTCCACAACATGAAAATTGCAGAGTCTCTCGTTTCAGTTTTTCATGTTCTTGAGGTAGCCGTGCGCAACGGAATTCAGAAAGAAATGGCCTTGGAGTATGGCCGGAATGACTGGTATGAAGAATGGAATGGCACCGGCAATGCACATTTCCAGAAACTCTATAACAAAATTTCAGAGGCCAAAGAAGAGCTTCGTAATCGAAAAATCGAGCTTACCCCTGACAACATAGTAGCGGAGCTCAGCTTTGGTTTCTGGACGTCTCTATTCAACCGGGCAACCATCACCAACCTGTCAAAACCGCTCATGCGGGTTTTCTATTTCTGCCCTAAGAGCATGCGACAACCCGATAACATCCGCACGCGCCTGAACAAGGGGCGAGACCTGCGGAACCGATGCTTCCACCATGAGCCGCTTTTGTGGCAACCGCTCTATGAACTGCATAGGGACATATCGGAAGTCATCAAGTGGATCGAGCCTGGATTACATGAGTGGATAAAGACCCATGATCGAGTGCCTGCCACGCTCGGAGACTGGGTGAACTGGCGAGACTCACCGGCGCCAGCGCATGCAGAGAGCCTACCGGCAATAACGAATGAGCAGAACGTGTCGAACAGCCTTTCCAAAAGTGCTTATCCAGCCGCTGATCCGGAAAACATCGCTGGGCACACACAGACTTGATTCAATACCGAGCTGTCTTCTACCTTTTTCAGAGCCGCTGCGCAGCCGTCGCAGTCGCCTTGACCTCCTGACGCTCCACCGCAGAACCACTCCCGTCACTCAATAGTCTTAGCCTTGCAGCCATTGCCTTGTATAGTTGCCTTCTTCATCTCAGGAGCTTTCCATGCGCATTCCTTCTCGTTTGATCGGTGGCGTTCTGGTCGCCACGTTGCTGACTCAGATTTCTGCCTGCGGCAGTATTTTCTATCCCGACCGCCGTGGTCAGATTGATGGCAAGGTTGATCCGGCCATTGCGGCGCTGGATGCGTTTGCGCTGTTGTTCTACATCGTTCCTGGTGTGATCGCGTTCGCGGTGGACTTCGCGACGGGTGCGATTTATTACGGGCCTGGCGAGCATGCGCAGATCGATCCGCAGAAGCTGCAAAAAGCCCTCAAGGCTGACGGCAGTGTCGACAACATCAAGCTGCAAGCCATTATCGAAACCGAACTGGGCCGGTCCCTGCCGCTGAACGACCCGCGTCTGATTCAGCACAAAGGCAGCGTGGAGCAACTGGCCACACTGGGTCTGATCCCGGCCGCCTGATCCCATACGGTCCAAGGAAACGCGTCATGAGCACCACTGCCGAACATTCCCGACTGCTGCGTCTGGCGACACGGGCCTCGCTGGCGGTTGCCGTGACGCTGATTCTGGCCAAAGGGGTTGCCTGGTGGCTGAGTGGCTCGGTGAGCCTGCTGGCCGGGCTGACCGACTCGCTGCTCGATGGCGCAGCGTCGTTCCTCAATCTGCTCGCGGTGCATTACGCGCTACGCCCTGCCGATGACGATCATCGCTACGGTCATGGCAAGGCGGAAGCCCTGTCAGGCATGGCACAGGCGCTGTTCATCACCGTCAGTGGCGTGCTGATCGCGGTGCAGGCCATCGAGCGTATCCAGAATCCGGAACCACTGGGCGCGCCGCTGCTGGGCATGGTGGTGATGGTGATTTCCATCGCGCTGACGCTGGCCCTGCTCACCCTGCAATATCGGGTCATCAAGGCAACGGGGTCGGCGGCGATTCGTGCCGACTCGCTGCACTACCGCTCCGACCTGCTGCTCAACGCCAGCATTCTGGTGGCGCTGACCCTGGCGTATTTCGGCTGGCAGCAGCTGGACGCCTACTTCGGTCTGGGCATCGCGCTGTACATTCTGTGGAGCGCCCTGCAAATCGCCCGTGAGACTGTATCCGTGCTGATGGACGAGGAATTGCCGGCGGATGTCAGCACTCGCATGCTGGAGCTGGCCTGCAGTGTGCCGGGCGTACTGGGGGCGCACGATCTGCGCACGCGGATTTCCGGTAATCACTGGTTCGTGCAGTTGCACTTGGAGTTGCCGGGGACCTTGACACTGTCAGTGGCCCACGCGCTGTGTGACAAGGTCGCCGACGCCATTCACGAGCAGTTCCCGAAAGCCGAGGTGCTGGTACACGCCGACCCTCAGGAAGTCGTCAAAAACAGTAACGCCTGACCCGCCTCAATTGACGCTGTAACCGCGCCCTGCCAGACACGCGCCCATCGAGCGACGGTACAGATCCACGACGTCAGGCGGTGGCTGACCGGTGACATTGGCCGGATCGAAGCCGCTCTGCTCGGCGGCCCAGCGGTAGCATTGGTAATGATCCAGCTCGACCTGTTGCGGGCTCTGGCCATTTTCCGGGTAGGCCACCGGATCGTAGCCATTGCTTTGCGGTTGGGCCGGGGCCTGCTGATACGTCGCTTCGTTCTGCGGCGGATTGACCACCACGTAATCCTGCGTATCAGGCTGATACGCGTAATACGTGCCCGCAGCCAGAAACAGCAGGCTGCTGCCGATCCACACCTCCTGCGAATAAGACGGCAGGCTGCGCACACGCACACCGTAAGGCGGCGTCACCACGACATAACGCGGACCTTGCGGGCGATACCAGTAGCCTTGCGAATAGAAGTAGTCCTGCCCTCGGTACGGAATGCGCGAGTAACCGCCCGGGACGCGATCTATCGCATAGCCGGGGCGATATTGCGGGCCAGGCCCCCAGCCGTTGCCGCGCCCGTCCGGGCGACCTTCCCAGCGATCATTGGGCCGACCGGCCTGCCAATTGCGGTTATTGCCGCGCGGGATGTCCTGATAGTAGCCCTGGCGCGGCGGCTGGCTTTGCCAGACTTCTTTGGGACCGCTCTGGATCGGCAGGTTATCCTGGTTCTGGCGCAACTGCTGACGCTGCTGATTTTGCTGCTGCTGAATCTGACGTTGCTGGTCACGCTGCTGCTGGTCGATCTGCTGTTGCTGCTGGCGTTCGACATTGCGCTGCTGAAGCTGTTGCTGCTGGATCTGGCGCTGTTGATTGAGCTGCTGCTGGTTGATCTGCTGTTGCTGCTGACGCTCGACCTGACGCTGCTGATTCTGCTGTTGCTGAATCTGGCGCTGTTGGTTGTTCTGCTCCTGACGAAGCTGTTGCTGTTGTTGTTGCTGCTGGCGCTGTTGCCCATTTTCAGCGGGGCTGCCATACAGCTGGTTCTGCCGAGACTCATCACGTTCGTCGGCCAATGCCTGGGCACTGATGCTCAGACACAACAGACTTACACCCGCCAACTGCCAGATGCCAGATTTCATGCTTTCCTCACTAGGACGCGGGTAGACGTTATTAAGACTGTTGAAGCGTAGCGCCGTTCTGCGCACTTTATCAGCAGACAAAGAAAAGGGGACCAGACGGTCCCCTTGAGATATTTCGTCGTCCTGCGCAACGCTTTTGACGTTGGCTCACCTCATGCCGTCTTCTGGACAGTATGCAGCCCGGGGGCCTGTCACACCCTGTCGGGTGGGAGGCCGCGACCGGCCTGATTGGGCGGGTCGCGCTGGACGCTATGTCCGGGCAGTGATTACGCTTAAAAGAATAGGCCTGAGGCGGTGGCGGAAGATTGCTAATATTGCCGATTAAAACATCACTTGCGCAATTTTTGACTTCAGATGAATAATCCAGCGCAATTCAACTCATAAAGGGATGCACCGTGAGCAAGCTCGACAGATATGACCTGAGCATTTTGGCGGAACTGCAACGGGACGCACGCATTTCCAATCAGGAATTGGCCGAACGCATTGGTCTTTCCCCTTCGCCGTGCTCGCGTCGGGTCAAACAGCTGGAAGACGACGGTTACATCGTGCGTCAGGTTGCCCTGCTGGATCGCAAAAAACTTGGCCTGAACCTGACCGCCTACGTATTGATCGGCATGGACCGCCATACGCCAGAGCGTTTCGAGAATTTCGAGCAGCACATTCGCAACCTGCCGCAGGTCCTTGAGTGCAGCCTGGTGACCGGCATGGATGCGGATTACCAGTTGAAGGTGGTGGTACCGGACATGGATCACTATCAGAAACTGCTGCTGGGCCATCTGACGCGCATCGAAGGCGTGACCAGCGTCAAGTCGAGCTTCGTGCTCAACCAGGTACTGGCCAGCACCGAAATGCCGCTGACCCACTTGCGCAGCTGATTCACAGCTTTGCGGCGACTTCCCGATATTGGCCCTGATCCAGCCCGTCAAGCGTCCAGTCGCCAATCCGGACTCGCACCAGCCGCAAGGTGGGCAGCCCGACGGCGGCGGTCATGCGCCTTACCTGTCGATTCCGGCCTTCCTTGATCACCAGTTCCAGCCAACAGGTCGGCACGCTTTTGCGAAAGCGCACCGGCGGGTTGCGTGGCCAAAGCTGCGGCTCTTCGAGCTGTCGCGCTTCGGCAGGCAAGGTCGGGCCGTCGTTGAGCTGGACGCCGTCGCGCAACTGCTGCAGTTGCGCTTCAGTCGGCTCACCCTCGACTTGCACCCAGTAGGTCTTGGCCAGTTTGTGTTTCGGATCGGCAATACGCGCCTGCAACTGGCCGTCGTTGGTCAACAACAGCAAGCCCTCGCTGTCACGGTCCAGCCGCCCTGCGGGATAGATACCGGGAATGTCGATGAAGTCCTTGAGCGTGGCCCGCCCGCCTTCGTCGCTGAACTGAGTCAGCACGTCGAAAGGTTTGTTGAACAGGATCAGCTTCGGCTCGGCGGGCGGCGCTTTGGCGACACGGCGTGCAGTATTCGCAGAGCCGGGGGCTGCGCGTCGGGAAACAGGGCGTTGAGTGCGGGACATGGGAATGGGGCAATCGGAAAACAGAAAGGGCCACTTTAGTGGCCCTTTCTGCAAATACCAACCTCTTAACGAGCGGCCATCAACGAAATGGCGGCTCGTCGAAGCTGCGCAGTTTGCGCGAGTGCAGCGAATTGAGCTGAGTGCGCATCAGGTCCAGTGCGGCGATGCCGATCTTCAAGTGCTGGCTGACCGCACGCTCATAGAACGCGTTGGCCGACCCCGGCAACTTGATCTCGCTGTGCAACGGCTTGTCGGAAACACAGAGCAGCGTGCCGTAAGGCACCCGCAGGCGATAACCCTGGGCGGCGATGGTGCCGCTTTCCATGTCCACCGCCACAGCACGGGACAGGTTGATCAACGGCCTTTCCTGCGCCCAGCGCAATTCCCAGTTACGGTCGTCATACGTCAGCACGGTGCCGGTGCGCAGGCGCTTCTTGAGCTCTTCGCCACGTTCGCCGGTAATCTGCGCGGCAGACTCCTGCAACGCCAGTTGCACCTCGGCCAGGGCCGGAATCGGGATGTGTGGCGGCAGCACACGGTCCAGAATCCCGTCGCGACGCATGTAGGCGTGAGCCAGCACGTAATCGCCAATGGTCTGCGACTGACGCAGGCCGCCGCAGTGACCGATCATCAGCCAGCAATGCGGGCGCAGCACCGCCAGGTGGTCGGTGATGTTCTTGGCATTGGACGGGCCGACGCCGATGTTCACCAGCGTCACGCCGTGACCGTCTTCGGCGATCAGGTGGTAAGCCGGCATCTGATAGCGGTGCCAGACCACGCTGGCAACAATCGCCTGGGCTTCATCAACGCCCATGCTCTTGTCGACGACCACGTTGCCCGGCAGAACCATGCGCACGAAACGCGGGTCTTCGCGCAGTTTTTCCAGGCCATGCAGAATGAACTGGTCAACATAACGGTGGTAGTTGGTCAGCAGAATCCACGGCTGAACATGGCGCCAGTCGCTGCCGGTGTAATGCACCAGACGGCGCAGCGAGAAATCCACCCGCGCGGCGTCGAACAGCGCCAGAGGCAACGGATCGACGTTGGCCCAGTCGTAAAGGCCGTCGGCGATGCCGTCGGTTGCGGCCGACAGGTCGGTGCTCGGAAACACCCGCGCCAGCGCCGCAGCGGTTACGCCGGTGCCCGCCAGCTCATCGCCCTGCTCGACCACGTAAGGGTAAGGAATGCTCTGCTCGCTCATGCCGACTTCGACCGTCACGGTGAAATCGCTCATCAGCGGGCCCAGTTGCTCCAGCAGGTACTTTTTGAATGCTTTGGGTTGCGTGACGGTAACGCTGTAAGTGCCGGGCAACTGGACTTTGGCGTAAGCGCGGGTCGTCAGCGGCACTTCACCGTGGCACTTGTAGACCAGGCGCAGCTCCGGGTAGTTGAACTGCGCACGTTCTTCGGCAGTGGGCTCGACGCGGTCTTTCAAATAACGTTTGAGCGCCTGACTCAACGCACTGGTGGCGCGCTCATGCAACTCGGCAAGCCGCTCGACGGCTTGCTCGGCGGTGTCTACGACAACAAAGGCTTGGGTCACGATTCATGTCCTGTCTGATCTTGCAGTCGTGCATCGTAACGGGTTCGCGTGCTCATGCCACCTGTGGCGAGGCCCTTCGCAGCAATGTTTCTACCTCAACACCTCGTGGCAAGGCGCCATAGACCCGCCCGCCGGACGCCAGTCGACCGGCAATAAAACCATCGCTGACCGCCGCGTTGCCTGCCTCCAGCAACAGCTTGGCCTGCACGGCGACAGCGATGTCTTCGGTCAGTTGCCGGGCGCGGTACTGAATGTCGCCGGTGTCCTGAAACGCAGCTTTAAGCCTGGCGATGTGTGATGCCAGATGACGATCACCCTGCCCGTCGCCCAGTTCATCGAACAACGCGTCGAGCGCGCCGGGCTCTTTGGACGCTGTGCGCAGCACGTCCAGGCATTGCACATCGCCAGAGCCTTCCCACGTCGAATTGACCGGCGCTTCACGGTACAGACGAGGCAAAATGCTGTCTTCGACATAGCCCGCACCGCCCAGACACTCGGCCGCTTCGTTGATCATGGCCGGAGCGCGCTTGCAGATCCAGTATTTGCCTACCGCCGTGATCAGCCGGACGAAACGCTTTTCGGGATCGTCATCCAGACGGTCCAGCGCACGCCCCATGCGCAGCGTAAGGGCCAGTGCCGCTTCGCTTTCCAGCGCCAGGTCAGCCAGTACGTTCTGCATCAACGGTTGCTCGGCCAGCAATCGACCTCCCACCGCGCGGTGCGCGCAATGGTGCGTGGCCTGCGTCAAGGCCTGACGCATCAGGGCGCTGGAGCCGACCATGCAATCGAAGCGGGTCATGGCGACCATTTCAATGATGGTGGGCACACCGCGCCCTTCCTCGCCGATCATCCAGGCCAGCGCGCCACGAAACTCCACTTCACTTGAGGCGTTGGACCAGTTGCCAAGCTTGTTTTTCAGCCGCTGAATGTAGAGCTCGTTGCGACTGTCGTCAGGCCGATGGCGCGGCAGCAGAAAACAGCTGAGTCCTTTGTCGGTCTGCGCCAGGGTCAGGAACGCATCACACATCGGCGCGGAACAGAACCACTTGTGCCCCACCAGCTCATAGGGCTGACCAGGGCCTCCAGCGCCGGTCGGGAAAGCTCGGGTGGTGTTGGCCCGCACGTCGGTGCCGCCCTGTTTTTCAGTCATCGCCATGCCAATGGTCACGCCAGCCTTGTGCGCGATACCCACATTGCGCGGATCGTATTGAGTCGACAGCACCTTCGGCAGCCAGATATCGGCCAGATCCGGCTGCAGCTTCAATGCCGGAACGCTGGCAAAAGTCATGGTCAGCGGACAGCCGCTGCCAGCCTCGGCTTGCGTGTGCAGGTAACTCATGGCGGCGCGTGCGACATGGGCGCCAGGCTGAGGCTCGGTCCACGGCAAAGACGGAATGCCGTGTTCGATGGCAGCGCTCATCAACTGGTGATACGCCGGATGAAACTCGACCAGATCGATGCGGTGCCCATAGCGGTCGTGACTGGCGAACACCGGCTTGTTCTGATTCGCCAGAAACCCCGCGGCCATCAGCGGCCCGCCCGCCAGCGCGCCATAAACGTCGATCCGCGACTGCGCCCAGCCCGCACCGAAACGCTTACTCCACTCTTGAAGCGGCAGGTCGATTCGGTAGAGATTCACACCGTCCAGCGGTGGCGGCTGATTGGTGACCTTGTGAGTTTCAGCGAATGACGTCAGGCTCATGGGCCATCTCCTGCCTGTGGGCGTGCGCACCCTGTGAGCAGTGAATCATGCACCCGGCACCGGCAAAAGTGCCGTAGCCGCCGAAACATCGGCGTTTTTGACTGTGGGCCATACCGGTATGTTCTTACGCCAGCAGGCTTATATGCCCCACTGAGCTTTCAACTCCGGCGTTTTGCGCACAGCGCCCGGTACAACCATCAGCACCGGAATGCTCAGCGTGAAGCAACTGCCCTTCCCAGGCTCGGAACGATGGCTCAGTTCGCCGCCTTGCAGCTCGGCCAGCTTGCGGCAGATCGCCAGACCGATACCCAGCCCGCCGTATTCACGCGTCATCGAGCCATCGACCTGAAAGAAATGCTGATACAGCACGGCATCGTCCAGCTGGCTGAAACCGATACCGCTGTCCATCACCTCGACGCGCAGGTCCATACGCTCCAGATCCCGAGGGAGACCACTGAAACGCACCTGCACCCGCCCCTTGCGCGTGAACTTGATAGCGTTATCCACCAGGCATTCGATGCACTGATAAAGCTTGCCTGCATCGCCCCGAACGCCAGGCGGCAGCTTGTCGTCCACATCGAGTGTCAATAACAACCCCTTGGCCTGAGCCGCACTGCTGAAACGCTCACGCAACCGGTCGACCAGATCCAGAGGGGCGAAGGTGTTGCAATCGGCGTACAGCACGCCGGCCTGGAGTTCGGTGAGGGTCAGAATGCCGTTGATCATGCACATCATGTCGCGGGCAGAGCTGGCAGCCGTCTGCTGATACATCTCGACCTCGTCGTCCATGTCGAGGGTTTGCATCACTTCCAGCGACCCGATCACACCGTTCATGGGCGTGCGCAACTCGTGGGTGAGCGTGGCGAGGAACTCATCTTTCAGCCGGTTGCTGGTGGCCAGTTGCTTGTTGAGCCGCTCAAGATCCTGACCGGCAGCCAGCAACGTCTGTGCCTGCTGACGCCGGGTGTGGTTGATACGGTCTGCCAGCGCCATGGAAAGGAACGCCATTTCCAGCACCGTGCCGATGTGCGAGGCGTAGAGGGTCAGGAATGTGTTGGGCAGGTAACCCAGCAGCATCAGCATGAAGATCAGCCCGCTGACCAGAAAAACCGACCAGGCGAGCACGAAATAACGCCCGACACGCTCGCCTTTCAGCACCGCGACGATGCCCGCCAGATAAATCGTGAAGGTGCCGGCCATCACCAGATAAGTGGCCGAACGCAAGGCCGGTCCGTACCCGAGGAACAGCGCCATGCCCATCACCAGGACTGCCGAGCCGACGACCGCCAGCAACAGACGGTCCAGCCAGCGTCCCAACCGCGCGGTCACCAGAAAACTGCGCGAGAACTGGCACGCAAACAACGTGGCAACCGCCATCAGAAATGGCGTGCATGCATTCGCCCACCAAGGGCTGTCGGGCCACAGGTACTCGATGGCCACCCCGTTGATCGACATCTGGTAAAGCCCGAATGACGCCACGTACAGCAGGTAATACAGGTAATCGCGCTCGCGGACGCTGACATAGATGAACAGGTTGTAGACCAGCATCCCCAGCAGGACGCCGTACATCAGGCCGAAGACGTAAATCTTCGAGGGCTGCGATTCAAGATAGGCGTGAGAGGACCACAGGTTGAGCGGCGCCTGGACCGATCCTTCGCTGCGAATGCGCAGATACACCGTGCGCGTCTGGCCCGGTGGCAGATCCAGCTGGAAGAGGTAGTTGTTCTGGGCAAACTGACGGCTGGAGAACGGCAGCATGTCACCGGTCCGCCAGGTCAGTTTCGGATGGCCGCGGGCGTCCTGGGCGTAGAAGTCGATGTGATCCATGGGCGGATAGGCCAGTTCCAGCAGCCAGTCGTTGTGGGTATCGGGGCCTAGAGGCCGATACGACAGCTCGAGTTTCAGCCAGAACGCGGAGCGCGAATACCCGGCATTGAAGGTGCCAGCAGGCGCAGGCTTGAACGACGCCGCTCCGGCTGCAGAGCTGACGTCTTCGATGGTGGCATCACCGGTCGGGTCTTCAAACACCTGGAGGGCACGGCTCAGCGACAGAAAACGAGTGTTTTCATCAAACTCGACCGCGTGACTCTGCATCGGTAGCCAGAAAGCCAGAATGATCAACAGATAGCGCATTGAAGCCCCAAGGTAGGTCGTCGCTTTCAATCCATCCATTGATGACGACGTCCCGCAATTTTCTATCCTTGAAACAAGGCTAATGATTCAAACAGACCACTGAACATGGGTATAAACGGACTGACATCGACATCGGCACACCAGCGAAACATCATTCATCAGCGTTGCCAGTGAAGCATAGCCGTTAATAGCGTAAAGACAGCATCGCGTCGAAAATCAAAGCAATAGCTCTATATCGGACGTCTCAGTGCAAACATGAAATTTCTCGAGGGTGTTTTTGCCGGGCGTTATCGACACGGGTCGCCTGACTCACGTGATAAAAACCCGGTATCCACGAGCGGCCCGCCAGAACGTTTAGTGATAAGCTCGCACACCATGAATATCTATAGCTCCCGCCCCGTTGTCCTCTGTCTTTCCGGTCACGACCCTAGTGGTGGCGCCGGTATACAGGCTGATATAGAAGCCCTGCTCGCCCAAGGCTGCCACGCCGCTGCGGCCATTACTGCACTCACGGTGCAAGACACCGTGAATGTCAGTGATTTTCGCGTGATGGATCGCGAATGGGTGCTGGCCCAGGCCAATGCCGTTCTGAACGATTCGTCTGTCGCTGCCGTCAAGCTGGGCATGTTGGGCTCGCTGGAAATGGTCGATACCGTTGTCGAACTGTTGCAGGCCAACCCGCACCTGCCAATGGTCTGCGACCCCGTGCTGCGGGCGGGCGGCGGCGGACGACTGGGCAAGGACGAAGTCGGTTATGCCATGCGCGAACAGCTGTTGCCATTGTGCGCAATTGCAACGCCAAACCTGCCGGAAGCACGCATCCTTGCCGAGCTGCCTGAGGGTACCGCGGACGAGTGTGCAGAAAAACTGCTGCCTTTTTGTGAATACCTGCTTATCACTGGCGGGCATGGTGATGAGCAGCAAATCCATAATCGACTGTACATACGCGGCGGCCAGACTCACACTTTTGTCTGCGAACGCCTGCCCGGCAGTTATCACGGTTCCGGATGCACACTGGCCAGCGCGCTGGCCGGGCGTCTTGCCCAAGGCGAAGAACGGGTCAGCGCCGTGAAGTCGGCACTGGATTACACCTGGCGCACACTGCGCGATGCCGAACAGCTGGGCCGGGGGCAATTTGTGCCTCGTCGCCTACCGCTGGATTTCTGTTCGTAACGCACTGCCATGAGGCTCGATTCATGAAACTACGTGGCCTGTACGCCATTACCGACAGCCAGTTGCTGACCGGCAGATTCCTGTCTTACGTCGAGGCGGCACTGGAGGGCGGCGTGACCCTGCTGCAATACCGTGACAAGACCCATGACGAGTCCCGCCGTCTGCGCGAGGCCACCGAGCTGCTCAAGCTCTGTGAGCGCTACAAGACCCGACTGATCATCAACGACGACGCCGAACTGGCGGCGCGTCTGGGGGTCGGGGTGCATCTGGGGCAGTCAGACGGCTCGCTGCCGGATGCCCGGGCGTTGCTGGGGCACAAGGCGATTGTCGGCGCGACCTGCCACGGCAATCTGGAACTGGCGGAACGGGCCAAGGCCGACGGCGCGACCTATGTGGCGTTTGGCAGATTTTTCAGCTCGCAAACCAAGCCTGGCGCCCCGGCAGTGCCGCTGGACCTGATCGCTCAGGTCCGTGCCAGGGTGCATTTGCCGATTGCGGTGATCGGCGGCATCACCCTGGAAAACGCTCCGCCACTGGTCGAACACGGCGCCGACCTGCTGGCCGTGATCCACGGCCTGTTCGGTGCCGAAAACACCCGGGAAGTCACCCGCCGGGCAAAAGCGTTTACGGCGTTGTTGTAGGGCTGCTGACTGTCAGAAACCCCTCGTTCCTCACGTTCCAGCGTGGAAGCTTGCGTCCCACCATAAGCTCAAGGTCGGACGCGGCGCATGGGCACGAGCGTCATATGTGCGCAGCATTTGTTATAGTGCGCGTTCCTGCGCCTTCTCTGGCTCATGCCACTCAATAAAGCAGCCCTTTATAAAGCTGCCCGCCTCGGCTGACCCCAGCGTAGACACGAATTCCCCGTTTCAAAGCAGAGACCCGATCATGTCCCGTTCCGAAACACTGTTCGCCAACGCCCAAAAACACATCCCCGGTGGCGTCAATTCGCCGGTTCGCGCTTTCAAGAGCGTGGGCGGTACGCCGCTGTTCTTCAAGCATGCTGCTGGCGCTTACGTGACTGACGAAGACGACAAGCGCTACGTGGATTACGTGGGCTCCTGGGGGCCGATGATTCTCGGTCACAGCCACCCGGACGTGCTCGACGCTGTGCGCAGCCAGCTGGAACACGGGCTGTCCTACGGTGCGCCGACGGCGATGGAAACCGAAATGGCCGATCTGGTCTGCGAACTGGTGCCCTCGATGGAAATGGTGCGCATGGTCAGCTCGGGCACTGAAGCCACCATGAGCGCGATTCGTCTGGCCCGTGGTTTTACCGGCCGCGACAGCATCATCAAATTCGAAGGCTGCTACCACGGCCATTCCGACAGCCTGCTGGTCAAGGCCGGTTCCGGCGCACTGACGCTGGGCGTGCCAAGCTCCCCCGGCGTACCGGCCGCTTTCGCGAAACACACCCTGACCGTGCCGTTCAATGACCTGAACGCCGTGCGCGACCTGCTGGCCGAAGTCGGCCAGGAAGTGGCGTGCATCATCGTCGAACCGGTGGCCGGCAACATGAACTGCGTGCCACCTGCGCCGGGCTACCTGCAAGGGCTGCGCGCCCTGTGCGACGAGCATGGCGTAGTGTTGATTTTCGACGAAGTGATGACCGGTTTTCGTGTAGCCCTTGGCGGCGCACAGGCTTACTACGACGTGAAGCCTGACCTGAGCACGTTCGGCAAGATCATCGGGGGCGGCATGCCGGTCGGCTGCTTTGGTGGCAAACGCGAAATCATGTCGCACATCGCGCCGCTCGGCCCGGTCTATCAAGCGGGCACCCTGTCGGGCAACCCTTTGGCGATGGCTGCGGGCCTGACCACCTTGCGCCTGATCAGCCGTCCTGGCTTCCACGATGAACTGAGCGACTACACCCGCCGCCTGCTCGAAGGCCTGCAACAGCGCGCTGACGCAGCAGGTATCGCCTTTGTAACGACTCAGGCAGGCGGCATGTTCGGCCTGTACTTCAGCGAAGCGAGCGAAATTGTTACGTTTGAAGACGTAATGACCAGCGATGCCGAGCGCTTCAAGCGGTTCTTCCACCTGATGCTGGAAGGCGGCGTCTACCTGGCGCCAAGCGCGTTCGAGGCCGGTTTCACCTCCATCGCCCACGGCGATGCCGAGTTGAAACTGACACTGGACGCTGCCGAAAAGGCCTTTGCCGCGCTGAAATAAAACCGTCCGGTTCACTTGCGCAGGGCGTCATTCAACCGGCGCAAGTGAAGTCCGTGAATGAAACGGAACGTTAAGTGCGTATTTTGCTTCTACAATGCAGGGCGAAAACTGCAAATACACGGCACGGGAAGTTCTGTTTCAGGTAATGACCCCGTAAAGAAGGGCTTTTTTCGGCCGTGCAGCAGAAAATCCGTAAAGACTTTGTAAGGTTGGCTCTGCTTATTTCATAATGCGCAGCCAGCACATTTAGCTGGTCGGGCATGCCCGCACCTTTTTCAGAGGTAAGTCGACTCCCATGAACCGCACCGGCCGCACCCTTGTATTGGGCTGCCTGTTGCTTGTCTATCCTCTGCTGGCAAATGCCGGCGGCAACTCGTTGTTAATTCCGGCGATGGGTCGTTGCACCCTGAATACTCAGCCAGAGAACCTGCCAGCGGCGCTTGCTGCCTGTCAGCAGGCTGCTCAGGGCGGGGATGCGCAGGCGCAATACGAGTTGGGTGAGTTCTATTACGAGGGCAAGCATGCACCTCGCGATTTGCCGCAGGCGCTGAGTTACTTCGAACAGGCGTCGTTGCAGGGCCACGCCCAGGCGCAGTATCAACTGGGCTTGATGTTCAGCCGTGGTGAAGGTGTACAAGCCAATAACATTCAGGCGTATATCGTGCTGAAGATGGCCGCGGTCAACGGTTCGGAAGAAGCGCTGGACGCCGCAGACGAAGTGTCGGCGAAGATGCAGCGCGACGAACTGGAAGTGGCCACTCAGGTGCTGGGCCAGATCTTCCGCAAATACCTGCTCGAACTGCAAACCGCCGAAGGTCGCAGCCCGTTCTCCCCATTGCCCTGATCCGGTTTCGTCCAGGGCAATCGCCGCTCATACCCTCGACAACTACTTTTCCGGCATCGGCATGGGAAACGGCATGACATTGCTGGTGCCACGCGCCTCGCTGATCTTTGGCGTGCCCATGCGCTCGACTTCATCGATACGCACAATCGAGTGCATCGGCACAAAACTGCGCACCACGCCTTCGAACTGGGCCTTGAGCTTCTCCTCGCTCGGGTCTACCACCACAGTCGTGCGCTCGCCGAAGACGAACTCTTCCACTTCCAGAAAGCCCCACAGATCACTTTGATAGATCTGCTTGGCATACATTTCAAACACCTGTCCCTGGTTAAGAAAAATCACCTTGTAGATTGGAGCTTCGCGTTTGGTCATAACGGGCGGGTAACGATCAGAGATGAAAAAGGGGCGCGGACTATAGCATGTCCGCCCGCCTCGTCGGACAGCCAACGCTAGGAACCGGAGCCCTTCATCCTTATAATGCTCGGTTCACTGAATCGGTTGATGATCACGCATGGCCAAGAAGCTTTACATCGAAACCCACGGTTGCCAGATGAACGAGTACGACAGCTCGCGCATGGTCGACCTGCTGGGCGAACATCAGGCTCTGGAAGTCACCGCTCGCGCGGAAGACGCCGACGTGATTCTGCTCAACACCTGCTCGATTCGCGAGCGCGCTCAGGACCGGGTGTATTCCCAACTGGGCCGCTGGCGCGAACTGAAACTGGCCAACCCCGAGATGGTGATTGCCGTCGGCGGCTGCGTGGCCAGCCAGGAAGGCGCTGCCATCCGCGACCGGGCGCCCTACGTAGACGTCGTGTTCGGCCCGCAAACCTTGCACCGCCTGCCGGAAATGATCGACGCGGCCCGCATCACGCGCCTGCCACAGGTTGACGTCTCGTTCCCAGAAATCGAAAAATTCGACCATTTGCCCGAACCTCGCGTCGATGGCCCGAGCGCTTACGTGTCGGTCATGGAGGGCTGCAGCAAGTACTGCACGTTCTGCGTGGTGCCGTACACCCGTGGCGAAGAAGTCAGCCGACCGTTTGACGACGTGCTGACCGAGGTCACTCACCTGGCCGAGTACGGCGTGCGCGAAGTCACCCTGCTGGGGCAGAACGTCAACGGTTATCGCGGCGCCACCCACGACGGGCGCGTCGCGGACCTGGCTGACCTGATCCGGGCCGTTGCCGCCGTCGATGGCATCGACCGCATCCGTTACACCACCTCGCACCCGCTGGAGTTCTCCGACAGCCTGATTCAGGCGCACGCGGACGTCCCGGAGCTGGTCAAACACCTGCATTTGCCGGTGCAGTCAGGCTCAGACCGCATTCTGGCGGCCATGAAGCGTAACCACACCACGCTGGAATACAAATCCAGGCTGCGCAAACTCAGGGCCGCCGTGCCAGGCATCAGCATCAGTTCGGACTTCATCGTCGGCTTCCCGGGCGAGACCGAAAAAGATTTCGACAACACCATGAAGCTGATCGAAGACGTTGGTTTCGACTTCTCGTTCTCGTTCATCTACAGCCCGCGTCCCGGAACGCCAGCCGCCGACCTGAAGGACGATACGCCGGAAGCACTCAAGAAAGAGCGACTGGCCGCCCTGCAACATCGCCTGAACCAGCAGGGTTTCGAGATCAGCCGACAAATGGTAGGCAGCACGCAACGCATCCTGGTGACCGATTACTCGAAGAAGGACCCCGGCGAACTGCAAGGCCGTACCGAGAACAACCGGATCGTCAATTTTCGCTGCGACAACCCCCGGTTGATCGGGCAGTTTGCCGATGTACACATTGACGACGCACAGCCTCATTCTTTGCGTGGCTCGCTGCTACAGTAAGGTGGGTATCCCGCCACAGAAACGAATCGCCGAATGAATTCGTTTCTGTGCGGTCCCTACCTTTGAGCACGGTGAACTCCTGGCGCGGCCTTTAACAAGGCAAAGCTTTCGCATAACCACCGCCAGAGGGTATTCTTCAATACATTCAAATTGCCGCCGGACGGCCATTAAACGACCTTGAACGCACCCATAGAACCTCATCGCTTCACCCTCGAACCTTTCGAGGCCCACCGTTTCGCCAACCTGTGCGGGCAACTCGACGAGCACTTGCGCCTGATCGAACAACGCCTGGACATCGAGATCCGCAATCGCGGCAATCAATTCGAACTCATTGGCGAGACCACACACACCCAATCTGCCGAGAATCTGCTGCGCCGCCTGTACCGGGAAACCAAAGGTACCGAGCTGACGCCGGACATGGTTCACCTGTTTCTTCAGGAATCAGGCGTCGACGGCCTGGACAACCACCCTGCCGCTGAAGTTGGCGTCTCGCTGCGTACCAAAAAGGGCATGATTCGCCCGCGTGGCCTGAATCAGCAGCGTTACGTCAAGGAAGTGCTCAGCAACGATATCAACTTCGGTATCGGCCCTGCGGGCACTGGCAAGACGTACCTGGCGGTGGCTTGCGCGGTCGACGCACTGGAGCGCGAGCAAATCCGCCGCATCCTGCTGGTGCGTCCGGCCGTCGAAGCGGGCGAGAAGCTCGGCTTCCTGCCGGGCGACCTGGCGCAGAAGATCGACCCGTACCTGCGCCCGCTGTATGACGCGCTGTACGAGATGCTCGGTTTCGAATACGTCGCCAAGCTGATCGAGAAACAGGTCATTGAAGTTGCACCGCTGGCGTACATGCGCGGACGCACCCTTAATAACAGCTTCATCATTCTCGACGAAAGTCAGAACACCACCGTCGAGCAGATGAAGATGTTCCTGACCCGTATTGGCTTTGGCTCCACCGCCGTGATCACCGGTGACATCACTCAGGTCGACCTGCCCAAGGGCACCCGGTCGGGTCTGACGCACGTCATCGATGTGCTCAAGGACGTGCCGGGCATCAGCTTCACGCATTTCAAACCCAAGGATGTGGTTCGCCACCCGCTGGTGCAGCGCATCGTTGAAGCCTACGAGCGCTTCGATGACCGGCTCAGCGATGGCCCGTCGGGCAACAATAGCTACTCACGGGACAAGAACCGCGATGCTTGAGCTGGATCTGCAGGTCGCCAGCGAGACAAGCGCCCCCAGCGAAGCCCAGTTCCGCCTCTGGTGTGAAATGGGCCTGCGCCAGCGCAGTGCCGATTCCGAGCTGACGATCCGGCTGGTTGACGAAACCGAAGGCCGTGAGCTCAATCACACCTGGCGGCACAAGGATTACGCCACCAATGTGCTGTCTTTCCCGGCGGACGTTCCAGACGACATGCTGGACATCCCGTTACTGGGCGATCTGGTCGTCTGCGTTCCGGTGGTCAACCGTGAAGCAGCCGAACAGGGCAAGTCCATCGACGCGCACTGGGCGCACATGGTCATTCATGGTTGCCTTCATCTGTTGGGTTACGACCACATCGATGATGAAGAAGCCGAAGAAATGGAAGCACTGGAACGAACGTTGCTTGAGGAGTTGGGCTACCCCGACCCTTACGCTGACGACGAAAGTGCCGACCTCTCCCATTCAGACACACCCAGCAAGGACCACGAGTAAGGGCTATGAGCGAAGATCGATCGAGCAACGGGCAAAAGTCATGGTTGGGTAAACTGACCCAGGCCTTTGTCCATGAGCCGAAAAACCGCCAGGAGCTGCTTGAGCTGCTGCGCGAAGCCCACCAGAACAAACTGCTGGACAGCGAAGCGCTGGCCATCGTCGAGGGCGCCATTCAAGTGGCTGACCTGCAAGTGCGCGACATCATGGTGCCGCGTTCGCAGATGATCAGCATCAAGGCGACCCAGACACCCCGCGAGTTCCTGCCCGCGGTCATCGATGCAGCGCATTCGCGCTACCCGGTGATCGGCGAAAGCCACGACGACGTGCTCGGCGTGCTGCTGGCCAAGGACTTGCTGCCACTGATCCTCAAGGCTGACGGCGACAGCGATGACGTCAAGAAGCTGCTGCGTCCGGCCACGTTCGTGCCCGAGTCCAAGCGCCTCAACGTATTGCTGCGCGAGTTCCGCGCCAACCACAACCACATGGCCATCGTCATCGACGAATACGGCGGCGTGGCGGGCCTGGTGACCATCGAAGACGTCCTGGAACAGATCGTGGGCGACATCGAGGACGAGCACGACGTCGAGGAAGACAGCTACATCAAACCACTGCCCAGCGGCGACTTCCTGGTCAAGGCCCTGACGCCGGTCGAGAACTTCAACGCGTTCTTCGACAGCAGCTTTTCGGATGACGAGTTCGACACCGTGGGCGGTCTGGTGATGAATGCGTTCGGTCATTTGCCCAAGCGCAACGAAATCACCGAAATCGGCGCCTATCGCTTCCGCATCCTGAGCGCTGACAGTCGTCGCATTCACTTGCTGCGGGTAAGCCCGATTTCACGTCCGTAATCACCGTCCGCACCAACCTGATGTCGCGTTAAGGAATCTACATGCGCTGGATAACCCGCCCCGGCTGGCCCGGTAATCTGCTGGCCCTGGTGGCTGGCGGACTCACGACTCTGGCCCTGGCGCCCTTCGACATCTGGCCGTTGGTGCTGGTGGCGGTGGCGATGTTCTATCTGGGGCTGCGCGACCTGAACCCGCGTCAGGCGCTGGCGCGCGGCTGGTGCTACGGCTTCGGGCTGTACGGTGCCGGTACCAGCTGGATCTACGTGAGCATTCACACCTACGGCGGTGCTTCGGTGCTGCTGGCAGGTCTGCTGATGCTGCTGTTCATCGCCGCCATCGCCCTTTTCTTCGCCCTGCCCGCCTGGCTATGGGCACGCTGGCTGCGCCGCAATGAGGCACCCCTTGCCGATGCACTGGCGTTTGCCGCCTTGTGGCTGGGGCAGGAAGCGTTTCGCGGCTGGTTTCTGACCGGGTTTCCGTGGCTCTATTCCGGTTACAGCCAGCTCGACGGGCCGCTTGCCGGGCTTGCTCCGGTGGGCGGCGTCTGGCTGATCTCGTTTGCACTGGGCCTGACTGCCGCACTGTTGTGCAACCTGCACCGCTTGCGGGCACGCCCATCCTTTCTGGTCATGGGCGTGCTGCTGTTGCTCGCGCCGTGGGTCGCAGGCCTCGCCCTGAAAAATCACGCCTGGACCTCGCCCTCCGGCCCGCCGCTGAAAGTCGCGGCGCTGCAAGGCAACATCGAACAAAGCATGAAATGGGACCCGCAGAAGCTCAACGACCAGTTGGCGCTGTACCGGGACATGACGTTCCGCTCGCAGCAGGCCGATCTGATCGTCTGGCCGGAGACCGCCATACCGGTTCTCAAGGAAAGCGCAGAAGGCTACCTGGCGATGATGGGCAAGTTCGCCTCCGACCGTGGCGCGGCGCTGATCACGGGTGTTCCGGTGCGCGAACCGACCGGGCGTGGCGAGTATCGCTACTACAACGGGATTACGGTCACCGGCCAGGGTGACGGCACCTACTACAAGCAGAAACTCGTTCCGTTCGGTGAATACGTGCCGCTGCAAGACCTGCTGCGCGGGCTGATTTCCTTCTTTGATCTGCCGATGTCGGACTTCGCCCGAGGCCCGAACGATCAGGCCCTGTTGCAGGCCAAGGGTTACCAGATCGCGCCGTTCATCTGCTACGAAGTGGTCTACCCGGAGTTTGCCGCAGGCCTGTCGGCGCAGAGTGACCTGCTGCTGACGGTCAGCAATGACACCTGGTTCGGCACCTCGATCGGTCCTTTGCAGCATTTGCAGATGGCCCAGATGCGCGCCCTTGAAGCGGGCCGCTGGATGATCCGCGCCACTAACAATGGCGTGACGGCGCTGATCGACCCGTTCGGCAAAATCACGGTGCAGATTCCGCAGTTCGAGCGCGGCGTGTTGTATGGCGAAGTCGTGCCGATGCACGAGCTCACGCCTTATCTGCACTGGCGCTCCTGGCCACTGGCAATCATCTGCCTGCTGCTGTTCGGCTGGGCGCTGATGGCGGCGCGGATTTCCAAGACGGTCTGACTGACAGGCCCAAAGCCGATGTCGCCTGCTTTCAGGTGGCATCGGCTTTCGGTCATTGACCGGCCCGATAGATCCACGGGTACACCAGCAGACCCGCCGCTTCGTTAAGCAACACCCCGCTTTGCGTGAACACTCGACTCTCGGGCAACCAACCGCCAAAAGGCCGCGCGTTGTCCACGCCAAGGAAGCCGACCGGCGCACTCACCACGGTAAAACCCGCCTGTTCGAAACTCCAGCGCGCCCGCGGCATGTGCCAGGCTTGCGTGATCAGCACCACACGCTTGATGCCCAGCGGTTGCAGAACCCGGGCGGTCAGGGTCGCGTTTTCCCACGTGGTGCGGCTCTGCCCTTCCTGCCAGCGCACCGTCACGCCAAAGTCTTGCTGCAGCGACTGCGCCATGATGGCCGCCTCGCTGGGGGGCTGATCGAAATGCAAGCCACCGGTGGTCAGAATCGGCAAACCGGACTCTTTCGCCAATCGAGCCGCCAGACGCAGCCGCTCCAACCCCAGGCCGGTCGGCGTATCGGTGCCCCAAGTGGGCGAGTTGCGCTCACGCCCGTTGCCCAATACCACGATGGCATCTGCCTGCTGCGCCAACATTGGCCATTGTGCCAGCGGCAACGGTGGAATCTGCTCCAGCCGGCGAGCTGAAATCTCCACCACGACAGGCAGGCTCATCAGCCACAAACCACCCAGCCCGAGGGCAAAACAGGCGGCAGCCAGACGCGGGCGGGATCGGCGCAGCCACCACGCGGCGATCAGCAGCAGAAACAGAATGCCGGGCGGTAAAAAGAGGGTTTTGAGCAGATAACGCAAAGGCATCGGAACATCTCCAGAGATGCCCGAAGCCTAGAATGTTTGAAGCCGGGCAACAATGCCGGAATGGCAGGCGCTCAGCCTGCGTGCAGGAACAGGATTGTGCTGCCTAACTGTGACGGCCCAGCCGCATCGATACTCTCGCTCGTCGCTTGTCTTTCAGCCAGATAATGGTGGCTGTCGCTTTAGGCGCCTTGATCGACCCGCTGTGCCCTGTTGACGCCGCGTAGCTGTCCTCTACGCTGATCGCCCCGTGTGTCGCCATCGTGTATTTCTCGAGATAGGCTTCGATCCATGCGAACTCGGCACGACTCAAGCCCTGAAGCTCAAGCTCGGCGGGCAACTCGTTTCGGAGCCGCACCGAGGTACTTGCCGTTTCAAGGGCAAGCCCGAGACGATCGATCAAACGTTCATACAGCTCAGATGTACTTGCAACGTGCTGCAACTCTGTCATCCGCTCACCTCCGCGGGGATAATCATCACCCTCGTCGTTGAGCTTAGCGCTGCTTCGAAAACAGGTAGGGCACGACGACCAACGGCCAGATAGAGCGGTCAGACGGGCTTTGCCCGTGTGAGAGGCAATCAGGGTTTCCCTCGATAGACGGCCCTCATGTATGCTACGGCGCTTCCTGTAATTCCACTTCCGCGCTCTTGAGCCCGAACGCACCGCACAGACAGTTGCAATTGTCCGCCACGCGGTGCCGACCTGACTCGGCAAAGCAATGAAGAGGTCAAGGGTCACTAATCTTTAGTCAAAAGTAGCCATGCACGAACTCTATCAGCCCCGTGAAATCGAAGCCGCCGCCCAAACGTTCTGGGACGAGCAAAAGTCTTTTGAAGTCAGTGAACAGCCAGGCAAGGAAACATTCTATTGCCTGTCGATGTTCCCTTACCCGAGCGGCAAGCTGCACATGGGTCATGTGCGCAACTACACCATTGGTGACGTGATCTCCCGCTATCAGCGCATGCTAGGCAAAAATGTCCTGCAACCCCTGGGCTGGGACGCATTCGGCATGCCGGCTGAAAACGCCGCCATCGACAACAACGTCGCACCCGCCAAGTGGACCTACGAAAACATCGATTACATGAAGACCCAGCTCAAGAGCCTGGGCCTGGCAATCGACTGGTCCCGTGAGATCACCACCTGCAAGCCTGATTACTACCGCTGGGAACAATGGCTGTTCACTCGCCTGTTCGAAAAAGGCGTGATCTATCGCAAGAACGGCACCGTGAACTGGGACCCTGTCGACCAGACAGTACTGGCCAACGAGCAGGTCATTGACGGTCGTGGCTGGCGCTCCGGCGCGCTGATCGAAAAGCGCGAAATCCCGATGTACTACTTCAAGATCACCGCCTACGCCGACGAGCTGCTGGAAAGCCTCGACGAGCTGCCGGGCTGGCCTGAACAGGTCAAGACCATGCAGCGCAACTGGATCGGCAGATCGCGCGGCATGGAAGTGCAGTTTCCGTACGACCAGGCTTCGATTGGCGAAGCGGGCGCACTGAAAGTCTTCACCACTCGCCCCGACACCCTGATGGGCGCGACCTACGTCGCCGTTGCCGCCGAACACCCGCTGGCCACCCTGGCAGCGCAAGGCAACCCTGCGCTGCAGGCTTTCATCGATGAGTGCAAGGGCGGCAGCGTTGCCGAAGCCGATGTTGCCACTCAGGAAAAGAAAGGCCAGCCGACCTCGCTGTTCGTTGAACACCCGCTGACTGGCGAAAAACTGCCGGTGTGGGTCGCCAACTACGTGCTGATGCATTACGGCGACGGCGCGGTGATGGCTGTGCCGGCTCACGACGAGCGCGATTTTGAATTTGCCACCCAGTACGGCCTGCCAATCAAGCCTGTGGTGCGCACCAGTGCGGGTGATGAAACACCCGCACCTTGGCAGCCAGCCTACGGCGAGCATGGCGAACTGATCAATTCCGGTGAGTTCAGCGGCCTGAAGTTCCAGGAGGCGTTCGACGCCATTGAAGCGGTGCTGGTCAGGAAAACCCTGGGCCAGTCCCGCACCCAGTTCCGCCTGCGCGACTGGGGCATCAGCCGTCAGCGTTATTGGGGCTGCCCGATCCCGATCGTGCATTGCGACACCTGCGGCGACGTGCCAGTCCCGGAAGACCAGTTGCCTGTCGTCCTCCCGGAGGACGTGGTGCCCGACGGCGCAGGTTCGCCATTGGCGCGCATGCCCGAGTTCTACGAATGCAGTTGCCCCAAGTGCGGCGCACCGGCCAAGCGTGAAACCGACACGATGGACACCTTTGTGGAGTCGTCCTGGTACTACGCGCGCTATGCCTCTCCGCAGTACGAAGGTGGTCTGGTCGAGCCGAACGCGGCCAATCACTGGCTGCCGGTGGATCAGTACATTGGCGGTATCGAACACGCGATTCTTCACCTGCTTTACGCTCGCTTCTTCCACAAGCTGATGCGCGACGAAGGCCTGGTGACGTCGAACGAACCGTTCAAGAACCTGCTGACTCAGGGCATGGTCAACGCCGAAACCTATTTCCGCATGGAAACCAGCGGCAAAAAGACCTGGATCAACCCGGCCGACGTGACCCTCGAAAGAGACGCCAAGGCCAAGGTGATCAGCGCCACGCTGACCCGCGACGGCCTGCCGGTTGAAATCGGCGGCACCGAGAAGATGTCGAAGTCGAAGAAGAACGGCATCGACCCGCAGACCATGATCGATCAGTACGGCGCAGACACGTGCCGCCTGTTCATGATGTTCGCCTCCCCGCCTGACATGAGCCTGGAATGGTCCGACTCGGGTGTCGAAGGCTCGCATCGCTTCCTGCGCCGCGTATGGCGTCTGGCTCAGGCGCATGTCGGCCAGGGTCCGTCGGGCTCGCTCGACGTTGCGGCACTGACCGACGAGCAGAAAGCCGTTCGCCGCTCGATTCATCAGGCCATCAGGCAAGCGAGCCAGGATATTGGCCAGAACCAGAAATTCAACACCGCGGTCGCGCAAGTGATGACGCTGATGAACGTGCTGGAAAAAGCCCCGCAAGCCACGCCGCAGGATCGCGCATTGCTGCAGGAAGGCCTGGAAACGGTCACCCTGTTGCTGGCACCGATCACGCCGCACATCAGCCATGAGTTGTGGAAGCAGCTGGGCCATGATCAGCCGGTCATCGACGCGGGCTGGCCTGCGTTCGACGCCAATGCACTGGTGCAGGACAGCCTGCAACTGGTCATCCAGGTCAACGGCAAGCTGCGCGGCCATATCGAAATGCCTGCCAGCGCCAGCCGTGAAGAAGTCGAGGCGGCTGCACGCATCAACGAGAACGTATTGCGCTTCACTGATGGCCTGACCATTCGCAAGGTGATTGTCGTGCCTGGCAAGCTGGTCAACATCGTCGCAAGCTGATTGGATCGGGCGCCCTGCGAACGCCGGGCGCCGACTATATTTCCAGGGCACGCACTGGCGGCCCAAACGGATTCAAGGGGAGCATCAAGATGATCAAACGCAATTTGCTGGTGATGGGCCTGGCTGTTCTGTTGAGTGCCTGTGGCTTCCACCTGCGTGGCACCGGCACCGCGGAGCTTGCGCTCAAAGAGCTGGATGTCAGCGCACGCAACGCCTACGGCGAAACCGTGACACAGTTGACGCGTCTGCTGACCAGCTCCGGCGTCAAGGTATACACCGGCGCGCCTTACAAGCTGATCCTGACCAATGAAGCAGAAACCCAGCGCACCATCAGCTATTCCGGTTCGGGCCGCTCGGCCGAGTACCAGCTGACCACCACCCTGACCTATGAAGTGCATGGTGATCGGGATCGCGTACTGCTGGACAACAAAGTCAGCGCAGACCGCTCCTACGTACACGATGGCAACAACCTGACCGGTTCCGATCAGGAAGCGTCGCAAGTACGTCAGGAAATGCGCAATGACCTGATCCAGAAGTTGATGGCCCGTCTGCAACAGCTGACACCTGCCCGTCTTGACGAACTGCAGGCCAAGGCCGATGCGGTCGCCAAGGCCGAAGCCGACGCACTGGAAGCGGCTCAACGCATCCGTGACGAGACGCCTCAGCAGTCGCCTGTCGAAGTTCCGGCCAGGTAAGTGTCCGGGGCCAGTGGTCTGGCCCCGACATCTTCTGACTCATGAAACTCGCCCCTGCCCAACTGGGTAAACACCTGCAAGGTGCGCTTGCGCCTGTCTACGTGATCAGCGGTGACGACCCGCTGCTCTGTCAGGAGGCTGCCGACGCTGTTCGCGCCGCCACACGCCAGCAAGGCTTCGATGAACGCCAGGTCTTCAGCGCCGACGCCAGCTTCGACTGGGGCACCTTGCTTCAGGCGGGTGCCAGCATGTCGTTGTTCGCCGAGCGCCGTCTTCTGGAGCTGCGCCTGCCTTCGGGCAAGCCCGGTGACAAAGGCGCTGCGGCGCTCATGGAATACTGCGCCAGGCCTGCTGAAGACACGCTGCTGCTGATCAGCCTGCCCAAGCTCGACGGAAGCGCGCAGAAGACCAAATGGGGCAAGGCACTGATCGACGGTGCGCAGACCCAGTTCGTGCAGATCTGGCCGGTGGACATCGGTCAGTTGCCGCAATGGATACGCCAGCGTCTTTCCCAGGCCGGGCTTGCCGCTACCCAGGATGCGGTCGAACTGATTGCTGCACGGGTCGAAGGCAACCTGCTCGCCGCCGCGCAGGAAATCGAAAAGCTCAAATTGATGGCCGAAGAAGGCCAGATCACTGTCGAGACGGTGCAGGCTGCCGTAGCAGACAGTGCGCGCTTCGATGTTTTCGGCCTGACCGATGCCGTGCTCAACGGCGAAGCCGCCCACGCCTTGCGCATGCTTGAGGGCCTGCGCGGCGAAGGCGTCGAAACACCGGTGATCCTCTGGGCGCTGACCCGAGAACTGCGGGCGCTGGCCAACATGTCCCAGCAGTTCAGCCAGGGTGTGCCGCTCGACAAGGTGTTCAGCTCGGCCCGGCCGCCGATCTGGGACAAACGCAAACCCTTGATGAGTAAAGCCCTGCAACGTCACTCGGCGAAACGCTGGAGCCAGCTACTCATGGATGCACAACGCATCGACGCGCAGATCAAGGGCCAGGCAGCAGGCTCGCCGTGGAGCAGCCTGAGCCGACTGGCGCTGCTGATGGCGGGACAGAGGCTGGCGTTGCCTGCGGAGTAAGCCCCATGTGCGCAGTAGTGGATGGTCTGCTTGAGGTCGTGTGTCGTGCCATTTTTTACCCGGTCGGATGGCCAGTCGTAAAACTTCTGACGCTGGGCAAATACCCGTTGAAAGGCTCCTGGTTCAAAGAAACCCCGGATGCAAACTGGACGACGGGAATCGGAGCAGCCGTCCTGGCCCTCATCATGATGGCGCTGTTTCACCAACTCGATTTTTGATCGATCCTGCGCTCAGCGTTACGCCCCCACAGGTATTCATTCATCCAGCCAACTGCGCGCTTAACGCCATAGCACACCACTATTAGACATAACCGCCAATCTGCCCGATGATTTGCCTCGCTTTACAACCCCCCTCAGGAGTACCCGCCATGAGCAAGCCAAAACGGCCGAACAAGGCCAAATCCATCATTGCCCAACCCTTGTTCCGCAGTCGTCAGGAACAACCGTCCAAGGGCAAAGGCAGCTACCGCCGCGAAGCCTTCCAGTCTAAAAGCTGGGAGGCTTCCTGCTTTATGGCTGCCTGATATCGAGCAACATCTCCGAGGCGCTTTCAACCGCTTAGCCGTGTTATGGTCTGCACCTAACGGTAATACCCTTGGACTCAAGCATGCCTTCTCGTTTTACCCATCGCCCGCAGCTGCGCCAACTCATCGCTGCCTCCAGCCTTATTGCCCTGGTAGCCTGCGCAGAAAAACCCACTGCAGCCGATGCCACGCCGCTCCAGTCCAGCAAAGTGCAGACAAACCCTCCCGCGGTGGCCCCCACGCCCGCGCTGGTCGTCGATGACACCCTCACGATTCAACCCGCCGTCAGCTTCAGCGAATGGCAGGCCGGTTTTCGCGCCCAAGCGTTGAAGGCAGGTATCCGTGCGGACGTGTTCGACCTGGCATTTGCCGGTGTCACACCCGACATGAGCGTCGTGAAGGCCGACCGCAGCCAGCCCGAGTTCAGCCGCCCGGTCTGGGAATACCTCGACGGCGCAATTTCTGCTGTTCGCGTGCGCAAGGGTCAGGCAATGCTTTCGCAGTACGCTGACGACCTGCAAAAGATCGAGCAGCAGTACGGCGTGGACCGTCAGGCACTGGTCGCGGTGTGGGGGATGGAGAGTAATTTCGGGTCGTTCCAGGGTTCGCAATCGGTCATTCGCTCGCTGGCGACGCTGGCCTATGAAGGCCGTCGCCCGGGTTTCGCGCAGAGCCAGTTGCTGGCCGCGCTGGAAATCATCCAGCACGGCGACATCACTCCGGACAAGATGCTCGGTTCGTGGGCCGGTGCGATGGGTCAGACCCAGTTCATCCCGACCACTTACAACACTCACGCCGTGGACTTTGACGGCGATGGCCGCCGCGATATCTGGAATACCCCGGCAGACGCCCTCGCCTCCACCGCGCATTACCTGCAAAGCTCCGGCTGGCAGCGGGGTCAGCCGTGGGGCTTTGAAGTGGTGCTGGGCACGGGGTTCGATTACTCGCTCGCCGACTCGACAACCCGCAAGAGCCTTGCCGAATGGCAGCAGCTGGGCCTGAAGCAACCCGACGGCTCGGCGATTCCGGTTGCCGCCAGCCAGCAGCAGGCGGCATTGCTGTTGCCTGCGGGCTATCGTGGGCCTGCGTTCCTGGTGCTGGATAACTTCCGCGCCATCCTCAAGTACAACAACTCTACGTCCTACGCGCTGGCGATCAGTTTGCTGTCCGACCGTTTCAAGGGTGCCGGGTACGTCGTAGGCAGCTGGCCGCGTGGAGACCTGCCGCTGAGCCGCTCTGAGCGTATCGAGCTGCAAACCCTGCTCTCGGCCCGTCAATACGACGCAGGCGCGCCCGACGGCATTATCGGGGCCAATACGCGCAAGGCAATCCGTAGTGCGCAGCAGTCGTTCGGTTGGCCAGCCGATGGTTACCCGACGCATGAGTTGCTGGAGAACCTGCGCAAGCCAGCCGGGCAGTAATCGGGAGGACGCAGAGCGTCCAGAACGGCATGCCAACGCAGAGCATTGGCACGATAGCGCTCTTACGGGCGTCTATCTTTCCTCACGCTCCAGCGTGGGAATGCATTTCCGGACGCTCTGCGTCCACTCTCGACCAAAGATGCGTCGCGAACGGCATGCCAACGCAAAGCATTGGCACGATAGCGATCTTACGGACGCCTATCGTTCCTCACGCTCCAGCGTGGGAATGCATTTCCGGACGCTCTGCGTCCACTCTCGACCAAAGATGCGTCGCGAACGGCATGCCAACGCAGAGCATTGGCACGATAGCGATGTTACGGACGTCTATCGTTCCTCACGCTCCAGCGTGGGAATGCATTTCCGGACGCTCTGCGTCCAATCTCAACCAAAGATGCGTCGCGAACGGCGTGCCAACGCGCAGCATTGGTACGATAGCGTTCTTACGGACGCCTATCGTTCCTCACGCTCCAGCGTGGGAATGCATTTCCGGACGCTCTGCGTCCACTCTCGACCAAAGATGCGTCGCGAACGGCATGCCAACGCAGAGCATTGGCACGATAGCGATGTTACGGACGTCTATCGTTCCTCACGCTCCAGCGTGGGAATGCATTTCCGGACGCTCTGCGTCCAATCTCAACCAAAGATGCGTCGCGAACGGCGTGCCAACGCGCAGCATTGGTACGATAGCGTTCTTACGGACGCCTATCGTTCCTCACGCTCCAGCGTGGGAATGCATTTCCGGACGCTCTGCGTCCACTCTCGACCAAAGATGCGGTGAAGCGTGTGACGCGGAGCGTCGGCACGATAATCAACCGCAAACAAAAAAGGGCCAGGTATCGCTACCTGGCCCTTCTTGTTTTGCGGCTTGCTGTCAGAGCATCGACTTGGCGATCTTGGCCTGTTCGTCAGCGTGGTACGACGAGCGCACCAGAGGGCCTGACGCGACGTTCTTGAAGCCCATCTTGTAACCTTCCTCGGCGAACCAGGCGAAGGTGTCCGGGTGAACGAAGCGCTGAACCGGCAGGTGATTGCGCGACGGCTGCAGGTACTGGCCCAGCGTCAGCATGTCGATGTCGTGCTCACGCATGCGCTTCATGACTTCGATGACTTCTTCGTCGGTCTCGCCCAGCCCCAGCATCAGCCCGGACTTGGTCGGCACGTGCGGGACCATCTGCTTGAAGCGTTGCAGGAGGGTCAGCGACCACTGGTAGTCCGAACCCGGACGCGCAGCCTTGTACAGACGCGGTACGGTTTCCAGGTTGTGGTTGAACACATCCGGCGGCTCGGCAGCGGTGATTTCCAGCGCGACGTCCATCCGGCCACGGTAATCCGGCACCAGCGTTTCAAGCTGGACGCCCGGCGACAGCAGGCGGATCTCGCGGATGCAGTCGGCAAAGTGCTGGGCACCGCCATCACGCAGGTCATCACGGTCTACCGACGTGATCACCACGTACTTGAGACGCAGGTCGGCAATCGCAATTGCAAGGCTCTTCGGCTCATCGGCGTCGAGCGCCTTCGGACGGCCGTGGCCCACGTCACAGAACGGGCAGCGACGGGTGCAGATGTCGCCCATGATCATGAAGGTCGCGGTGCCACCGGAGAAGCATTCGCCCAGGTTCGGGCAGGATGCTTCTTCGCAGACGCTGTGGAGCTTGTGCTTGCGAAGCAGTTGCTTGATACGGTCGACTTCCGGGGAAACCGGGATGCGCACGCGGATCCAGTCAGGCTTCTTCGGCAGATCAACGGTTGGAATGATCTTGACCGGGATGCGCGCAACCTTTTCCGCTCCGCGCAGCTTGACGCCGGCTTCGACTTTCGGACGGGCCACACGCTCGGAAACGTCAAGCGTCGGGATCAGGGTTTGCACGGTGTCAGTCATAATGGTTTATTCCGCCCGTAAGGGTCGCCTGCTCAGCGTAGTCGAGGTGTTTGACGAGCTGCGCACGCAGTCGGACACTTACCTCGGAAAATTCTATCTGCCCTGCCTGATCGCTCAGTTGGGTCATGGCCAGCCCGGCGTAGCCGCAAGGGTTGATGCGGCGGAACGGCTCGAGGTCCATGTCGACGTTCAACGCCAGACCATGAAACGAACAGCCGTTGCGAATGCGCAGCCCCAGCGACGCGATCTTCGCACCGTCGACGTAGACGCCCGGGGCGTCGGCCTTGGCCGCCGCCGCCACGCCGTAATCGTCCAGCAGGGCAATCAGCGTGGTTTCGATTCGGGTGACCAGATCGCGCACGCCGAAGCCAAGGCGTCTGACGTCGAGCATCAGGTACGCGACCAGTTGGCCCGGACCATGATAAGTCACTTGGCCGCCACGATCGACCTGTACGACAGGAATATTGCCCGGCAGCAGCAAATGCTCGGGCTTACCGGACTGCCCCTGAGTGAAGACCGGCGGGTGCTGAACCAGCCAGACTTCGTCAGCAGCGTCCCGGCCACGACCGTCGGTGAAGCGCTGCATGGCGTGCCAGACGGTTTCGTAATCGATCAGACCCAGATCACGAAATCCCAAGGCACCGCTCATCAGAGCACCATATGCACGAAACCCGTCGCGCGAAGGGCACTATTGATATCGCGCAGTTGATCTTCGCTGGTCGCGACGATGTGCAACTGGACGGTGGTGTATTTGCCGTTGGTGCTCTGACGCTCGGCGAGCGTCGCGTGGTCGACCTCGGCGTACTTGTTCAGGACTTCCATCACGGCAGCCTTGAAGCCCACACTGGTGTCGCCGATCACTTTGATCGGGTAGTCATTGCAGGGAAATTCGATTTTGTGCGACTTGATGTCGGTATCGGTCATGGCAGTAAAGGTCTCACAAGCCGTGACGACGGACACGCAGCCCGCTCAGATCATGAGCAGGCTGCGAGAAGGTCGGCAGTAGTTACTGGAAGGTCAGTTGAACAAGCCGTAGAAGAACAGGCGAATGCTATCCCACACGCGGCGGAAAATGCCACCTTCCTCGACGGCTTCGAGCGCGACCAGATTGGAGGTACGAACCACCTGATCGTCTTTCTTGACTTCAACCTTGCCGATCACGTCGCCCTTGGCGATAGGCGCAACCAGCTGCGGGTTCATGGTCATGCTGGCGGACAGCTTTTTCATGTCGCCTTTAGGCATGGTCATGCTCAGATCTTCAGCCAGACCGGCCTTGACCTGACGCTCGGTGCCTTTCCAGACCGTCGCTTGAGCCAGTTCGGTGCCTTTCTGATAGAAGTTCTGGGTCTCGTAGAAACGGAAACCGTACGTCAGCAACTTCTGGGTTTCAGCCGCACGGGCCTGTTCGCTGTTGGTGCCAAACACCACGGCGATCAGACGCATGCCGTCACGCACTGCCGAAGACACCATGCAATAGCCGGCTTCGTCGGTGTGACCGGTCTTCAGGCCGTCAACAGTCTTGTCGCGCCACAGCAGCAGGTTGCGGTTAGGCTGTTTGATGCCGTTCCAGAAGAACTCCTTCTGCGAGTAGATCGCATAGTGAGCCGGGTCTTCGTGAATGATCGCACGGGCCAGAATCGCCATGTCATGAGCCGACGAGTAGTGATCCGGGTTCGGCAGACCGGTCGGGTTCATGAAGTGGCTGTTGGTCATGCCCAGATCGGCAGCCGTCTTGTTCATCATGTCGGCAAATGCATCTTCGCTGCCGGCAATGTGCTCGGAGATCGCGACGCTGGCGTCGTTACCCGACTGGATGATGATGCCGTGCAGCAGATCGCTGACCGTCACCTGGCTGCCCACCTTGATAAACATCCGCGAACCGCCTGTGCGCCAGGCGTTTTCACTGATGGTCACCGGATCGTTTTCGCCGATCTGGCCGCGACGAATTTCCAGGGTCGCGATGTAAGCGGTCATCAGCTTGGTCAGGCTGGCAGGCGCGAGGCGCTGGTCACCGTTGTTCTCGACCAGAACGTTGCCGCTGGTGGCGTCCATCAGCACGTAGGACTTGGCCGCCAGTTGCGGTGCGGCAGGCGTCATCTGCTCTGCAGCCCAGGCAGCCGGGGTGATTATCAATGGAACAAGCAGGCACAAGCGTTTTGCAAAGGTGGTGATGTTCATCCGTCTCTCGAGAATCCTAATGGGCAAACATGCCCTTGCGGGCAAAACTGAACAGACCGGCGAAGCGAAAAACGCTTCGGTACGGCTCGTGGCGCCAGGCTGTAACCCCGGCTGACAAAGTCGCCTGTTCGACACACGACCTTGTGGGCAGTTACCTGCGACGCTTGCCCTGAGGCAAATCTGCGCCGCCTGCGACTGCAACTCGTCCTCCCATGCTGCCGGAGAACGACTGTCAAAAAACTTATTGATCCGATGTCACTACGCTTGGCTGACCCAGATTGGCCGACCTGACGCTGTTTTGCAGTTGCTGGGCTTCACCCGGCGTGTCGATCGGTCCCATCCGGACCCGATAGAGCGTTTGCTGATTGCGAGCTATCGAGCTGACGAAGACCGGCGCTCGAACCATCCCGCTCAGTTTCGACCTCAGGAGTTCCGCAGCGTCCGGGTTGGCGAAGGCTCCCACCTGGAGAAACAGCCCAGCGGCTTGTCCTGAAGCGTTTTTTTTTGCGTCAACCTGCAACGGCACGACCGGCGCAGCGTGCTGCTGGGGCGGCGGCGTGTACTGCTCGACAATTCCGGTCGAGGTGGACAGTGCCGGCGGCGTTGCCTGGGCCACGACCTGCGGCTGATTGAGCAGCAGCGGTGCCGGCCGGCCACGTTGCGCCCACCATTCCTGAGGGTCGATACCTTCAACCTTGACCCGTGCAGTGCCGGTTTCGGCATAACCGAGTTTCTTGGCGGCGGCATAGGACAGGTCGATGATGCGATCCGAATAGAACGGGCCACGGTCGTTGACGCGCAGGATCACCGTACGGTTGTTGTCCAGGTTGGTCACTTTGACGTAGCTGGGCAGCGGCAGCGTCTTGTGCGCAGCACTCATGCCGTACAGGTCGTACACCTCACCGTTGGCAGTGTTCTGGCCATGAAACTTGGTGCCGTACCAGGAAGCGGTGCCCGTCGCGACATAACGCTTGGAGTCGCTCATCGGGAAATAGGTCTTGCCCAGCACGGTATACGGGTTGGCCTTGTAGGCACCCGTGTGCAGGGTCGGCGTCGCATCGGGGATACGCGAAACATCCACGTCCCACCACGGCGCGCCGTCCTTGTGGGCCCGGTTGATGTCCAGCCCCGGCATCGAGCGCACAACGGCACCGCCTTTGGGCGACTGCGAACCGGTCGTGCGCGACGGCGAAGAGCAACTGGCGACCAGCAGCGCGAGGCCACTCAACGCCAGCAGCTTGAATGTTTGACGGATTGGCAATGCCCGCATTACTTGACGCCTCGAGCTTGAACCAACGATTCAGACAGCTGATACACGGCCATGGCGTACATCACACTGCGGTTATAACGGGTGATTGCATAAAAATTGTTCAGACCCAGCCAGTATTCAGGCCCCTTGTCACCGTCCAGACGGAACGCCGTCACCGGCATATCGTCGCGCAGCGCATCATGACTTGCCCAGCCCAACCCTCGCAACTCCCCAACCGACATTACCGGATCAAGCGCAGGACTCAAGCCCTCGTCAACCCGATCACCCCGTGCGGTCGCACGACTGACCACCTGCTGACCCGCCACCCAGCCGTGCTGCTTGAAGTAGCTGGCAACGCTGCCGATCGCGTCGTCCGGATCGGTCCAGATATTGATGTGGCCGTCGCCGTCGAAGTCCACTGCGTAGGCGCGAAAACTGCTCGGCATGAACTGTGGCAGGCCCATCGCCCCGGCGTAAGAGCCTTTCAGGGTCAGCGGATCAACCTGTTGCTCGCGGGCCAGCAGCAGGAACTCGCGCAATTCCTTGCGGAAAAACGGGGCGCGTGGCGGGTAATCGAAGCCAAGCGTCGACAAGGCGTCAATCACGCGGTAGTTGCCGGTGTTGCGGCCGAAGAACGTTTCCACGCCAATGATCGAAACGATGATCTGCGCCGGCACGCCATATTCCTGCTCGGCCCGCGCCAGCGCGGCTTCGTGCTGACGCCAGAAGTCGACACCCCGCGCAATGCGCGTATCGGTGATGAACATCGGGCGATAGTCTTTCCACTGCTTGACCCGTTCGGCCGGGCGGGAAATCGCATCGAGAATGGCCTGTTTGCGCTCGACTTCACGGAACAGGCTCATCAACTGCTCACCGGCAAAGCCGTGATCGCGGGTCATTTCACCGACGAACTCAGCCACCTGGGGAGAGCCTTCATAGTCACCGGCCAGTGCCTCTTGCACTGATCCAAGGATGCCCACCAGGCCGACCACCGGAGCATATCGAGCCCAGTTACGCATTGCTTGCATTGAATTGTTCACCTTAATCAAACCTGAGCGATCCATTTACGATGTGTGTGGATCGACATCAAAACCCCAAACGCTGACAGTAGGGTCACAAGCGAAGTTCCGCCATAGCTAATGAAGGGCAACGGCACCCCCACCACTGGCATCAGGCCACTGACCATACCGATGTTGACGAAAACGTAAACAAAAAACGTCATGGTCAACGCCCCGGCCAGCAGTTTTCCGAATAATGTCTGGGCCTGCGCAGTGATGACCAGCCCGCGACCGATCAGCAGCATATAGATGATCAACAGTGCGCAAATCCCCACCAGCCCGAATTCCTCGCCCAGTACGGCGATGATGAAGTCGGTGTGGCTTTCAGGCAGAAAATCCAGGTGCGACTGGGTGCCGAGCAGCCAGCCCTTGCCGAATACCCCGCCCGAGCCGATGGCCGCCTTGGACTGGATGATGTTCCAGCCGGTGCCCAATGGGTCGCTTTCCGGGTCCAGAAACGTCAGTACGCGCTGCTTCTGGTAGTCGTGCATAAAGAAGAACCACATGGCGACCGCCGCGGGCACAGCGGCGGCCAGCACGCTGAGAATCCAGCGCCAGCGCAAACCGGCCATGAACAGCACGAAGGCACCAGAGGCCAGAATCAGCAGCGACGTCCCGAGATCGGGCTGACGCACGATGAGAATGAAGGGCACACCAATCAGCCCCAGGCTCACCGCTACATGCTTGAGGTGCGGCGGCAGCGTGCGCTTGGACAGGTACCAGGCGATGGTCGCCGGCATGATGATCTTGAGAAATTCCGAGGGCTGAAAGCGAATCACGCCGGGAATGTTGATCCAGCGGGTCGCGCCCATCGCGTTGTGGCCCATCACATCCACGACCACCAGCAACAGGACGCCGACCACGTAAAGCACCGGCACCCAGCGCGCCATGAACCTGGGCTCCAGCTGGGCAATCACCACCATCGCGACCAGACCGATGCCGAACGAACTGGCCTGCTTGATCAGCAGGTCCCAGTTTTTGCCGCTGGCCGAATACAGCACGAACAGACTGCCTGCCGCCAGCGTCAGCAACAGGATCAGCAACGGGCCGTCGATATGAATGCGCTGCAGGAACGTGGCGCGGCGGCGCATCACGTCTTCGCTGGACAGGATGCGGTCGAAATTACTCTTCACGGGCCGCAGCCTCCAGATTCAGGGAACCGGCGTACTCAGGCTTGAGATGGCCGTTTTCATCAAGCAGCCAGGCGTCCAGGACCTGACGCACCACGGGCGCAGCCACGCCGGAACCGGACTCGCCGTTCTCGACCATCACCGCCACGACGATTTTCGGGTTGTCGGCTGGCGCAAACCCCACAAACAGGGCATGGTCGCGGTGACGCTCTTGCACTTTGGTGCGGTCGTACTTCTCGCCCTGCTTGATGGCGACGACCTGAGCCGTACCACTTTTGCCGGCAATCCGGTATTGCGCACCGATGGCGGCTTTGCGCGCCGTACCGCGGGCACCGTGCATCACTTGCTGCATGCCGTGGTTGACGCGTTCCCAATTGGCCGGGTCCCGCAACACGATGTTCGGCATCGGGTTCTCGTCAACGGGCGCTTTGCCTTCGATGGTCCTGGCCAGGTGCGGACGGTTCCACACACCTTTGTTGGCGACCAGTGCGGTCGCCTGCGCCAGTTGCAACGGGGTCGCCTGCATGTAGCCCTGGCCGATCCCGAGAATCAGGGTCTCGCCCGGGAACCAGGCCTGACGGCGCGTGGCGCGCTTCCACTCACGGGACGGCATGAGGCCGGGCGATTCCTCGAACATGTCCAGCGACACTTTCTGCCCGATGCCGAACTTGTTCATGTAGGTCGAAAGCCGGTCAATACCAAGTTTGTGCGCCAGATCGTAGAAATACGTGTCATTTGACCGCATGATCGCGGTATCCAAGTCCACCCAGCCATCACCGGTGCGGTTCCAGTTACGGTATTTATGGTCATAGTTCGGCAACTGGTAATAACCGGGGTCAAACACCCGCGAACCGGGGGTCACGACACCGGCGTCCAGCCCGGCAATTGCCACCGCAGGCTTGATCGTCGAACCGGGCGGGTACAGGCCACGAAGGATGCGGTTGAACAGCGGCCGGTCGATGGAATCCCGCAGCTCGGCGTACGCCTTGAAGCTGATGCCGGTCACGAACAGGTTGGGATCGAAACTGGGTGCGCTGACCATCGCCAGCACTTCTCCGGTCGAAGGGTCCAGCGCTACCACGGCGCCACGGCGTCCGCCCAGTGCGGCTTCGGCGGCTTCCTGAAGATTGATGTCCAGGCTCAGGACGATGTCCTTGCCGGGAATCGGATCAGTGCGCTTGAGCACCCGCAACACACGGCCACGGGCATTGGTCTCGACCTCTTCGTAGCCGACCTGACCATGCAGCTCTGGCTCGTAGAAGCGTTCGATACCCGTCTTGCCGATATGATGGGTGCCGCTGTAGTTGATCGGGTCGAGGCTCTTGAGCTCTTTTTCGTTGATCCGCCCCATGTAGCCGACCGAGTGCGCAAAGTGCGGCCCCTGCGGGTAGTGCCGGACCAGTTGCGCCACCACTTCGACGCCTGGCAGGCGGAACTGGTTAACGGCAATCAGCGCGATCTGCTCTTCGCTCAATTCAAACAGAATCGGAACGGGCTCGAAGGGACGTCGCCCCTGCTTCATGCGTTTTTCAAAAATGATGCGGTCATCAGGGGTGAGCTGCAGGATGTCGACAATGGTGTCGAGCACGCTGGACCATTCACCAGAACGCTCACGGGTCATGGTCAGACTGAAACTGGGCCGGTTATCGGCGACCACAACGCCGTTGCGGTCGTAGATCAGCCCCCGGCTGGGCGGAATGGGCTGAACGTGAACGCGGTTGTTTTCCGACAGCGTCGAGTGGTACTCGTACTGGATGACCTGCAAATAATACAGACGCGCAATCAGGACGCACACCAGCAACACCACCGCCACAGCACCGAACACGACCCTGCCGCGCACCAAGCGTGCGTCTTTTTCGTGGTCTTTGAGGCGGATCGGTTGAGACATTTAGGCCGTGTTCACAATAAAGACGATGCTACTTGTGATAAGGATGCCCGGACAGAACTGTCCAGGCGCGATACATCTGCTCGCCGATCAGAATGCGCACCAGCGGATGCGGCAACGTCAGCGGCGACAGCGACCAGCGCTGCTCACTGCGCGCACAGACTTCAGGCGCCAGCCCTTCGGGGCCACCCACCATCAGGTTCACCGTACGCGCATCGAGACGCCAGCGATCGAGTTCGACCGCCAGCTGTTCGGTACTCCACGGTTTGCCATGCACTTCCAGGGTGACAATCCGCTCGCCCGGCTGCACCTTCGCCAGCATCGCTTCGCCCTCCTGACGGATAAAGCGTGCGACATCGGCGTTCTTGCCACGGGTATTAAGCGGGATTTCCACCAGTTCAAGCGCAAGCTCGGAGGGCATCCGTTTGGCGTATTCGTGCCAACCTTCTTCCACCCACTTGGGCATGCGCGAACCGACAGCGATCAGACGCAAACGCACATCAAGGCCTTATTCGTGGCCTGGGGTGTGGTGTGCAGCGCTGGCAGCGCGGCTCAGCTCGGCGCCTTTCCACAGACGCTCCAGGTCGTAGAACTGGCGCGCCGCAGCGGTCATCACATGGACAATTACATCACCCAGGTCCAGCAGAACCCAGTCGCTGTCGCCCTTGCCTTCTTCGCTCAGGGATTTCAGGCCGGCAGCCTTGACCTTGTCGCGAACGTTGTCGACCAGTGCGTTCAGCTGGCGGTTGGAAGTACCGGTGCAGATCAGCATGTAATCGGCGATGCTGGTTTTGTCACGCACGTCGATGGTCAGAATGTCGCCACCCTTGACCTCTTCCAGGGCTGCAATCGCAACCTGCACGACTTCTTCACTGCTCATTTTTTGCTTTGTCATATAAAACTCATTCAGCTCGTATGTGTGGGACCGCCCAAACGCTTATCGATAAAAGCAATTTCAGGGCGACCCATCCGTGTTCGGCGCACGGTAAAGCCCGTGCGCATCGATATAGGCCAGTACCGCGTCTGGCACCAGAAAACGTACCGACTTACCGCTGGCCAGCAGTTGACGGATCTGGGTGGCAGACACCGATAAAGGCGTCTGCCAGACGAATGTAATCTGTCCGCCCGGCCCTTTCAGGGCCTTGGGGTCACTGACCGCGCGTGCCGCCAGCAGATTGCGCATGGCATCCGGCGACTCGCTGTCTGCGTCCGGGCGTTGCAGCACCACGATATGGCAGTGCTCCAGCAGTTCTTCCCACCGGTGCCAGGTCGGCAGCCCGCAAAAGGCATCCCAACCCAGCAACAGGAACAACTGGTCCCGAGACGCCAGTTCAGCGCGCATCGATTCCAGTGTGTCGAGGGTGTACGACGGTTTGTCCCGCTTCAGTTCACGGTCATCCACCGTCAGGGGCGACACGCCTGCAACCGCACTGCGGACCATCGCCAGACGGTCCTGAGCCGTAACGCTCGGCATGTCACGATGCGGTGGCCTGGCGCTGGGCGTCAGGCGCAACTCATCGAGTTCCAGCAACTCGGCCACTTCGAGCGCACCGCGCAAATGGCCGATATGAACCGGGTCGAACGTGCCCCCGAGCATGCCGATACGTCTGGGCAACGCGGTCATGGGGCTGCTCAAGTCAGGCTTGTCCGCGCAATTGGCCATCGCCGATCACGATGTACTTCTCGCAGGTCAGCCCTTCCAGCCCCACAGGGCCGCGGGCGTGCAGCTTATCAGTAGAAATGCCGATCTCGGCACCCAATCCGTATTCGAAACCATCCGCGAAACTCGTGGGCGCATTGACCATGACCGAACTGGAATCGACCTCGGCCATGAACCGGCGAATCTGGCTCTGGTGATCGGAAACGATGGCGTCGCTGTGGTGCGAGCCGTAGTGGTTGATGTGCTCGATGGCTTCGTCCAGCCCCGACACCACGCGAATTGACAGGATCGCCGCCAGGTATTCGGTGTGCCAGTCTTCTTCGGTGGCCGGGATAACGTCGATCAGGTCGCGGGTGCGGTCGCAGCCTCGCAACTCGACGCCCTTCTCGCGAAACTGTGCCGCCATCGCAGGCAGGAAATCGGCCGCGACGGTCTGATCGACCAGCAGGGTTTCCATTGCGCCGCAGATACCGTAGCGGTAGGTCTTGGCATTGAAGGCAATCTTCTGCGCCTTGGCCAGGTCGGCATGGGCGCTGACATACACGTGGCAGATGCCGTCCAGATGCTTGATGACCGGCACGCGGGCGTCGCGACTGACGCGCTCGATCAGCCCCTTGCCGCCACGCGGGACGATGACGTCGACGTATTCGGGCATGGTGATCAGCGCGCCCACGGCTGCACGGTCAGTGGTTTCGACCACTTGCACCACGGCAGCCGGCAGCCCGGCCTCGGCCAGACCGCGCTCGATGCAGGCCGCGATGGCACGGTTGGAATGTATGGCCTCGGAACCGCCACGCAGGATGGTCGCATTGCCCGACTTCAAGCACAGACTGGCCGCATCGATAGTCACGTTCGGACGCGATTCGTAGATGATTCCCACAACGCCCAGCGGCACACGCATCTTGCCGACCTGAATACCCGACGGCCGATAACTCATGTCGCGGATCGCGCCGACGGGGTCTGCCAGACCGGCGACCTGACGCAACCCGACGATCATGCTGTCGATGCGTGCGGGGGTCAGCGCCAGACGTTCCAGCATGGCCGGCTCAAGGCCATTGGCCTGACCATTGGCCAGGTCCAGCGCATTGGCAGCAGACAGCTCGGCGCGGGCTTCGTCCAGCGCGGCAGCGGTGGCTTGCAGGGCGCGATTCTTCTGCGCGGTGCTGGCACGACCGATCACGCGCGAGGCTTCGCGGGCGGCGCGACCCAGGCGGGTCATGTAGTCAAGAACGGACTCAGTCATGGTCTCAGAGGTCTTGGCGAAGAGGAAAGCGGTCGATTATAGCTGTCGTGCCGCACGAACGACAGCGCAGACAGGCGGATGGTCGATATCAGTGCGCAGATTTATCTCACACAGCGGTGCCCGTCACTTCAGCACCGTCCCTGTGGCCAACGGTATCGCAAAGCGACAGCCGTACGAGAAGCACAAAACGAAGCTGGCCGGCTTGTCACGATTCGGTCATTTTCAGAAACAACAAAGTTTTTAATACCGACACATTCAGCTGCAATTAAAGTTGTGCTTGTTATGATCAGGCACCTTTTCCACGTACCCGCCTGACTATGCCTGTTGCCCTTCCTGACGCTTTTTTCCAACGCGACGCACAACTGCTTGCGCGTGACTTGCTGGGCAAGGTCATCCGCCACAAGGTGGGCGAGCTGTGGCTGGCCGCCCGTATCATCGAAACCGAAGCGTATTACTGCGCCGAAAAAGGCAGCCACGCCTCACTGGGCTACACCGAAAAGCGCAAAGCCTTGTTCCTCGAAGGCGGCCACATCTATATGTATTACGCGCGCGGCGGCGACTCGCTGAACTTCAGTGCCGAAGGGCCGGGCAATGCGGTGCTGATCAAATCGGCGTTCCCCTGGACCGACGCGACCAGCGACCAGAACGCGCTGGCACACATGCAACTGAACAACCCCGACGCCAGCGGTGCAATGCGTCCGGCGCACCGGCTCTGTGCGGGTCAGACGCTGCTGTGCAAGGCCCTTGGCCTGAAAGTCCCCGAATGGGACGCCAGGCGTTTCGACCCTCACAAGCTGCTGGTCGAGGATGTCGGCCAGGCGCCCGAGTGCATTATCCAGACCACCCGCCTGGGCATCCCCAGCGGACGCGACGAACACTTGATGTACCGCTTCGTGGATTCGGGCTATGCCCGTTTCTGCACACGGAACCCTCTCAGACGCGGCCAGGTCGAAGGCCGCGACTACCTACTTCTCGATCAAGGAAACTGACCCATGGGCGACCTGCTCAATGGCATGACCGGCTGGCTGACGGCAAACCCTTCCTGGGTGGCGGTGGCGATCTTTTTAGTCGCCTTCACTGAATGTGTCGCCATTGTCGGCATCGTCGTGCCGGGGACAGTGATCATGTTCGCCATTGCAGCCCTCGCCGGTAGCGGCATTCTGCCGTTGAGCGAGGTGCTGTTGCTGGGGTTTCTGGGCGGGCTGCTCGGGGATGCAGTGTCTTACTTCATTGGCCGACGCTTTCATCAGAACATCCGTCAACTGCCAGGCCTGCGCACGCACCCGGAGTGGATGGCCGGCGCCGAAAACTACTTCCATCGTTACGGTATCGCGAGCCTGCTGGTAGGCCGTTTTATCGGACCTTTGCGGCCGATGCTGCCAATGATCGCCGGCATGTGCGACATGCCGCTGCCGCGCTTTATCGCCGTCAGCGTGCTGGCCGCCGCAGGCTGGTCGATTGCCTACCTGATGCCGGGCTGGGCAGCTGGTGCGGCCATTCGCCTGCCGCTGCCGGAAGGTTTCTGGCCTGAAGCGGCGGTGGTCGGTGCCGGGCTGGCCATTCTGTTCGGGCTGAGCATTCAAAGCAGCATTCGCCAGAAACGTTACGCGACCAAGCTGATTTCCGGGCTCAGCCTGACGCTGGTTGCCGCGCTGTTCATCGGCTGGCCTTACCTCGCAGATTTCGACAACGGCCTGATGACACTCATTCAGGAACACCGCAGCGAAGCGGCGCAGAACATCGTGCTGTTTGTGACCAGCATCGGCGACTTCAAGGCCCAATTGCTCGCGGCGTCTTTGCTGATCATCGTCCTGGCGGTTGCCAGACAATGGCGCCATGCGGCTTTCGCTCTGGCGGCCACGTTAGGCACCGCCGTCGCCAACGGCGTGCTGAAAACATTTTTTGCCCGCGCCCGTCCGGACGTTCTGGTCGACCCGCTGACCACTTACAGCATGCCCAGCGGACACAGCTCTGCGGCTTTTGCGCTGTTCATGACGCTTGCAGTGCTGGCCGGACGCGGCCAGCCGGTCCGCTTGCGCCTGACCTGGATGCTGGTGGGCGGCATTCCGGCACTGGCGATTGCCTTGTCGCGGGTTTATCTGGGTGTCCACTGGCCAACGGATATCCTGGCGGGAATGCTGCTGGCGTTCTGCGTCTGCGCCGCCAGCCTGGCCTTCATTCAACGCAAGCAAGCCCTGCCGGCCATGTCGGTGCGGGTCTGGTGGCTGATCGTACCGGCAATGACCGCGCTGCTCGGTATTTTTGCGGTGCGCGCCCTGTCCCACGCAGTGCTGCGTTATCAGTACTGATCAGCACCGGATCAATAGCGTCAGCCAACTGACTGAGCCAACTGACTGAAAAGTGCCTGCACAAGCGGGCACTCGTTCTCAAATCTGGCACCTTGCCAGTGCGCTTCCGAACCGTTGACTACACTCCCCTCACACGGGTGAGTGAGCGACGGCGTTGCCGAAGGAGTGCTGATGTCCCACCTGAATCGTTATGCGACGTCAGCCGCCCGGCAGCGCGGCGCCATCGGCCTGACGGCGGCGCTGACCCTCGGGCTGGCGCTGCTGTGTGCGCTGGTGGTGGTGGACAGCGGCAGGCTGTATCTGGAGAAACGCTCGCTGCAGCGAATCGCGGACATCGCCGCGCTGGAAGCTGCCGGGCGCAGAGGCACCTGCAGCGGCGCGGCCACCGCACCCGAATACGCCAGTCAGAGCGCCACGCGTAACGGCTTTACGCCTAACTCCGGCGGGCGAACACTGGTGACCCGGTGCGGCGCGCTGTCCCTGGGCATTCAGAGCCAGCGTGTATTTGTTGCCGATTCCACTCAGACTCAAGCCATTCAGGTCGTCGCCGCGCACCCGGTGCCGCGCAGTATTGCAGCCGGTATCGGCGCCCTGTTCGACAGCACGCCGACCCCGGTGGACATCACCCTCAGCGCCACGGCGGTCGCCGCGAGCGCTGCACCGCTGGCGGCACTGACCATTCGCAGCGCTGCCTTGACGGTGGACAGCACCCGGGCAGCCATTCTGAACCCGGTCATTGGCAGTCTTTTGGGCGGCTCTCTCAACCTCAGCGTCGCCAACTGGCAAGGCATCGCCAGTACCGACGTGAGCCTGCTGAACTACCTGAACCGGCTCAAGACCGACCTTAATATAACGGCGGTGGGCTACAGCGACGTGCTTGCCACCTCCGTTTCGGTCAGCCAGTTGATTCAGACTGCCATCAACGTGCTTGACCCCAGCGGCACATTGAGCGGCACGGCCACCATTGCGGGCCTGAACGCGTTGAAGCTGGCCACCGGCACCACCAAGGTGGTACTGGGGGAGTTGCTGTCGATACAGGGAAGCTCGGATATCGCAGCCTTGAACACCAACCTGCGCCTGATCGACCTGGTCCAGGGACTCGCGCAACTGGCCAATGACAAGAATGGCATTTCGGCCGCGACGCAGATCAATGTGGGGGGCCTGGCGCAAGTGACGACGCGCATTCAGGTAATCGAACCGCCTCAGCTGTCAGCCATCGGCGACCCCAGCAAGATCGACCCGCTCAACCCCAAGACCGGCGCCAACCGGATCTACGTGCGGACCGCGCAGATGCGTGCGCTGGTGTCGATCAATCTGCCGATGCTGGGCACTATCACCTCGCTGGTCAACACCACCACCTCGGTGGTTGGCAGCCTGACGCCTATTCTCAATAACGCCTTGAGCCTGAACATCGCAGGTGTGCTGGGTTCCACCACCTGCGCGCTGGGCCTGACCAGTTGCATGGTCACCGACTTCAGGTTTTTGACATCAGGCACGTCGTCCAGCGCCGGACCGAAAATAGACCTCAGCCTGTCGCTGGCCAGCGCCGACAGTTATGTCACCGGTTTTACTTGCACCAGCAACACCCACAAAACCCTCAACGTTCACACCGAAGCGGCGTTGCTCAGCGCCAAGATCGGACTGATCACGGATGCCAATGCCTTCCCCGCCAGCACCGACCCGTCAGCCGTCACTGCACGGCCCCTCCCGGTGCTCGACATCGGCACCCAGATCTGCCAGAAAATACTTACCGTGGGAAGTTGCACCGCGCGCACCCCCTTTGGCGGTGGCGGCATCGGCCTCAGCTTCGACACCGTCAGCCAATCGCCGCTGAGCGGTTCGGCGGCGACCGACCGGACCTTCAGCTCACCCGGCCTGCCGGAGATCACCCAGTTCCCGTACTTCCAGCCAGGTATCGCCACCACGCTGCCCAGCAGCGTGCTGAACGGCGTGGTATCGGGCGTCAAGGTGGATGTCTACAAGCCTGCAACCAGTACCGTGCTGGGCAATGTCATCACCGGGGCGGCGTCAGTGCTGAGCAGCCTGACCCTGGCGCTGGGCGGTATCGTCGAAAGCACCCTCAAGCCGCTGCTGACGTCGGTGGTCGACCCCTTGTTTCAGTCCCTTGGGCTGGGCGTGGCGCCAGCGGATGTCGGCGCCAATTTGAGCTGTCATCTGGGTCAGGCGACGCTGGTCATCTAGACCGGCCATTCAGACCGCATTGAATATCGGCAGCTCGATGCTGAAGCGAGCGCCCTCGTCCACATTGCTGACACTGAGCTGCCCGCCCATCTGATCGACAATGCCGTAGCTGACGGACAACCCCAGGCCGGTGCCGACGCCCACCGGCTTGGTGGTGAAGAACGGCTCGAAAATACGCTCCAGTAAACGCGGGTCAATACCGCCGCCGTTATCCTGGACCACTAGCCGGATGATGTTTTCATCGCGCTCGGCGTCGACACTGATCCACGGCTCGAAATCCCGGTCCTTTTCCCGGCGCGACAGCAAGGCGTCGCGCGCGTTGACCACCAGGTTGATCAGCACCTGTTCGAGCTGATCGACATGCCCCCGGACCTGCACGGCGTCGATCATGCTTCCGACCCGCAACTGCACGCCCCGGCCTTTCATGCCTTCGGCGAGCATCGAGATCGTGCCCTCCACCGCCTGCGCCGGGTCGAACAGTTGCTCCTCCACTTCGGAACGCCGACCGAACACACGCATGTGGTCGACCACTCGAGCGGCGCGCTGCACCTGGGCATCGATACGGTTGAGCTTTTCGGTGAGGTAGTCGATATCCACCTCGCCCCGGCCCAGGCGCTTGAGGACGTTGACCACCGCCATGCGCATGACATTGAGCGGCTGATTGATCTCATGCGCCAGCCCGGTGGACATTTCGCCAAGCGTCGCCATCTTCGCGCTCTGGTTCAACTGCATCCTGGAACGGCGCACATCGGTGTTGTCGCGGCCCACCGCCTGCACTTCGACCAGCGTGCCATGCTCATCGAAAATCCCCCGGTCGGCCCACACCCACCAGGCGTACTCGCGACCGGGCAGTTCGATACAGATTTCTTCGGTGCTCAGCGGTGCTTCCGGGGTCAACTGGCCGATGCGCCGGATGAACGCCTCGCGCTGTTCGTCCGAGAGCCAGTCCCCCAGATTGATACCGGTCAGTTGCTCCGGCGTGCATTCCATGTAGTTGGCCAGCGGGCGGTTGCCGAAACTGAGCACCAGGTCCGGGGAATAGCGGCAGATCATCGCCGGAGAGTCCTCGACCAGAATGCGGTAGCGCTCTTCACTCTGGCGCACTTGCTCGGCCGCCAGGGTGGCGTCGGTCACGTCCAGCCACAAACCGACCGCCTCCACCGGCATGCCGAGGTCGTCACGCAGCAAGCGCGCCTCGTCCAGCAGCCAGTGGTAGTTGCCACTCTTGTCGCGCAACCGGTAGCGTCGGCTGACAACACCCTCGCGTAACAACTGCCGGTTGCGCTCGAACCAGATGTCCCGGTCTTCGGGATGGATGTATTCCGCCAGTTGCCCCTCGGTGCAGTCGGCCAATGTCCAGCCCAGCAACGGCGTGAGGCTGTCGCTGAAAAAAGTCGGCTCCAGATTGCCATGGTCATAACGCTGCACGTAGATCACGGCAGGCGAACTGGCAATCAGGTTGTCCAGCCTGGCGTGCGCCGCAGCCGCTTCGGTTTCCTGATTCTTGATATCGCTGACATCCAGCATGAAACCGAGTACGCGCTGCACCTGCCCGCTGATCAACGCCTGGCCCTGAATACGAAACCAGAGAGTTTCCTGAGCGGGATCGCTTTGCACAAGACGCACGCAAAGCAACAGCGGCGTGCCTTTGTCACGCAACTGCGCCAGACGACTGGACAGCTCCTGGCGGTCAGCCGGGTGAATCAGCGCCAGCCAGTCCGCACGCGACAGGCTCTCGACCCGATTGCCGAGGCGCAGGCTGCGCGCCAGTTGCGGGGCCAGCAGCATCTCGTCACGGGCGGGAATCAACTCCCACCAGCCGGTGCCCAACAGGTCCTGAAGCACCGCCAGACGCTCTACATGATGCCGATTGTGTTGCTCGGACAAACGGAACAGCACCGGGCCGGCCAGCGCCGAGCACAGGTTCAGCCACTCGCGCTCCCCGAGGTCCGGGGCCTGCTGATGCGGATTATAGAAGCCGAACATCAGCCAGGCCTTGGCAACGTTGTCGCGGCTGTGGGGGATCAGGAATCCGTCAGCGTTGCCGAAGGCGCTTTGCAGCGCCCCTTGATCGATACCGCTGCCAAACCTTAGTTGACGCGTGGTATCGGCATCGAACATATCCAGCGCGACGCCTAATCGCTGCCCGACCTGCCACAGCTCCGGCGCCGTGTGCGCGCTGTACTGACAGTAGACGCGCCAGCCCACGCCACTGATTTCCGGCAATACCAGCGCCACGCAGGGAATACGCCAAAGCTGAGCCAGTTCTTCCAGTTGCTCGGTCACCACCGCCGTCAGACGGTCCACGCTGCACGCGCGCACACGCTCGGCCATCTGCCCGGCAAAACGCAGGCATTGCTGGCGGCTGCGGGCGGCACTGGCTTCTTCCATCAAGTCGCTGATATCGAGCAACTGCAACAGCCAGCCCTTTCCACGGGCCTGCACCCAGCCACGGGCATGCAACACAGGAGCGTCGACACTTTTGAAATCCAGGTCGAGCATGTGCCCCTGCCAATCGCTCGGCACACCTTCAATGACCAGTGCGCTGTTGGGCAACAGCAAATGCATCAATCGCTGGGTGGCAAATGCCGGTGCGACGATGCCCAGCCGCGCCGACAGGTGCGGGCTAACGCTCTGGATCCCGCCCTCGTCATCGAGCAACACGTAAAGGTCGGCACCGATCGGCTCAGGCTCGCTTGGCACGGACAACGCCTGGCTTTCGGGCGGCGCTTCGCCACGGCCCAGCCAACGGCTCAGCCGGTTCTTTTCAGGGGGCAAGTTGCAGGCTCGCTTGCGCAGTCAGGTAGGTCGGCAGACGCGGGACCTCACCGATGCCGGGCAATTTCAGCAGCGGCAGGACTTGGGTCAATCGGGTCTTGGGGTACTGGATACTCACCGTCAGCACACCGGCGGTGTACGTCACATGGGTGTGATCGGCACTGAAACCAAGCGCAGGCGGTATCCAGGACAATTGATTCATGACGACACTCTGCGCCTGGCCGACCAACAGGTCATTGTAGTTGGCCGCCGTCGGACTTAACGCCACGCTGCGGCGCACCGCTTCACTGGTGGCCGCATTGAATGACTGCATCATGAGCAACGGCAAACTGTAACTCACCATGCCATAGAACACTGAAAAGAAAATCACAAACACCGCCGCGAATTCAATAGCGGCGGCCCCCCGTTGATGACGAGTCATTGTATGTTTCGGAATGATGCTCATAGCAACGTCTACCCTGACATTTACCGCATGACCACAGCATAGATTCTTTATGGACAACAGGATGTTTTTTACGTGATGAGATTAGGGGCTCTGCTGATCTGGTTTGTAATTTGCGCTGAACAGGATGCGCGACGCAAGGAAATTTCCAACGGGCTGACCATAGGCGGTATCGCCGTGGCTGCCGGGTATTTGAGTGCCACAGGCACTACCTGGCTGGGCGCACCGGCCATTGAAGCGGGCCTGGCGCTGCTGGTGGCGCTGGCGCTCACGCTACCCGGCTACTTCATCGGCAGGCTGGGCGCTGGCGACGTCAAACTGATGACGGCACTGGCACTGGCATCGGACAGCACTTACCTGCTGGGCACTTTTATTGGCGCGGGCGTCGCACTCTTGTCGTGGCGTCTTATCGGCAGACGGGCTTGGCCTCTTATACAGCAACGGCTTACGCAACGTTACGCGTGCATGAACCCGGAAGCGTCAGACAAATACCCTTTCTCACCGTTCTTATTGATCGGCCTGTTGCTGACGGCCTGGGCACTCCACTAACCGAATGAAAAAACCAATGCTATGTACATAGTCGGAAAGTAGAGCTACGGTTAATGCCGTGCGTTGACGTAATGTCGCGTATTCCGACAGCCCCGCCCTAAGTTTGCTGAATGGATAAAGGTCACGGTGTACCGGCCTTAACAGCATGGAGTCGCGTGTGAATAACTTCCCGGACATGAAAGTTCTCGTGGTCGATGACCAACCGTTTATTGTCGAAGAACTCTGCGAGTTTCTGGAGGGCAGTGGTTATACGTGCGTGCGTTGTCACTCAAGCCTTGAGGCCATCGAGCAATTCACGCATGACGGCAGCATCGGGATCGTGCTCTGCGATCTGGAAATGCCCGGCATGAACGGCATCGAAATGGTTGAAGCCATGAAAATGACGGGGGGCAAAACGCATCTGTTCGAAGCCATCATGCTGACCGGGCAGGCTGAAAAAAAGGACGTCATCAAGGCGTTGCGGGCCGGTATCGCCGATTACTACCAGAAGCCGGTCAATCTCGACGAGTTGCTGGAGGGCGTCCAGTTACAGGCCGAAGCGCTCAACGAGCGGCAACGAAATCGCCATCAATTGGGCCTGCTCAACGAGAAACTGCAATTTCTGGCGGCCTCGATTGACGACCTTTATCAGACGATGGATAGCGCCAAGAGCAAGCCGCAGCCTGAGCGAAAAACCGAGACCCGCCCGGACAGCGATGCACAGATGTCCGTCACACTGGCCAAGCTGTCACGCCGCCAGCAGGATGTGGCGCGCCTGGTCAGCACCGGGTTGACCAATTACCAGATTGCCTGCGAGCTGGGCATTACCGAAAACACGGTAAAACTTTATGTCTCGCAGGTGTTGCGCCTCACCCACATGCATAACCGCACCCAGCTGGCACTGGCCTTTTCACCCGGCAAGTCCGTGGAACGGCACAGGCAGACCGAAAGCCAGGGCTGAACGGGTCAGGCTTCTATTTCCGTCCGAACCATGTGATACGGCACCTCCGCGAGGGCTGAATGGACCTGATTGCGGCCGGCGTGCTTGGCGCGATAAAGCGCCGTGTCGGCTTGAGACGCCAGGCTCAGGCTGTCTTCGTGTACGCCAAGGGACACCACGCCGGCGCTGAAGGTGCAGAACAGGTCCGCAGGCTGCGCCGGGTAATGAATCTCCGCAAAACGGTGGCGGATTTCGTCAAGCACCTTGTGGGCGCTGTGGATATCGGTGTCCGGCATCACCACGGCAAATTCCTCACCGCCGTAACGACCGATGAAATCGGTCTTGCGCAGGCGTTGCTTGAGAAACAGCGCGAGGCTTTTGATCACTCGATCACCCATCGGGTGGCCGTGACTGTCGTTAACCTTCTTGAAGTGGTCGATATCGAGCATGGCAAAGCACAACGGCTTGCCATCGCGTCGTGAACGAAAGCTGCAATCTTCGAGCAGTTGCAGGATATGCGTGTGATTGTAAAGCCCGGTCAGGCTGTCGCGGACCATGCGCGCCTTGAGGTTGCGAGCTCTGGCGGCGCGGTTGCGCACCGTGGTAATCAGGTGGCGCGCCTTGATCGGCTTGGTCAGGAAGTCATCGCCCCCTTCGCTCATGGCGTCGAGCTGCTTATCCTGATCATCTTCCGCCGACAGGTAAATGATCGGCACGCTGACATAGCGATCATTGTGACGAATGACCTTGGCCAGCTCGGTGCCGGTGCAGCCCGGCATGTACATGTCGAGGATGATCAGGTCCGGCTGGAACTCCGCCAGTTCGGCCATCGCCTTGATCGGGTCGAGCAGAACACGCGTAACAATCCCTGCGGCATTGAGTACCCGCTCGGTGTGCATCGCCTGAGCACGGGAATCATCGATGATCAGCACCTTGTACGGCTCGTACTGGGCCACGCAGGTCAGGACTTCAATCTTTTCCAGCAGGCTCGAGGCTTCCAGCGTGCCGGTCAAAAACTCTTCACCACCGGCCCGCACGGCAGCCAGACGGGTGGGCGTATCCGTTTCGTGAAGACTGAAAAACAGCAGCGGCAGCTTATGCTCCAGCCCCTCTTGGGCCTGCGAGGCCAGTTTCAGGCCCTGACCCGGCCCGTTGAAGTCGACATCCATGACGATCGCCGCCGGATGCCGTTGTGCCATTGCGTGCAGAAAATCGCCGACCGTGTGCAACGACAAGGCGGTCAGGCCGAAAAATTCGAGTTGTTTGGCCAGGCGCTCGGCGCGTTCGTGATCCTGGAGCGCTATATAGACAGGCTTACGCAACGGCGGCAGAGAAGTGTGCTCAAGCCTGTCGCCTTGCCGCAGCCCGGTACGCGACAGACGCTGCATCAAACGATTGAGTTCGGTGATGACGTGGCTGTTGAGCCGCCCGCGATTAGCCTCGACCGCGCCCAGCACCTGGCTGATTTCGTTCGCCAGAGTGACGTGCTCAGCCTGCTCGAAGCGCTCGGCAAAGCGCAGCAGACGCAACGTCGATTCCTTGAGCTCAGCCATGTCATCCACCGACCACTCGGCTTTTTGCAGACGTTGCCACGTCTCAAGAATCTGGCGCGCCTGATGTATGACCCGCTGTGCAAAATGATGCTTGAGGCGATCTCGGCTAGGATCTTCTGGCTCGGTCATATTCGGACTACTGTGGTTTTGCTGAGCGGTACAGCTGATGGCGCTATGCTAGCACCCCTGTTACGACACAACGATGCCGTAAGTCAGTTATTTGACAACACTTTGCTGGCGCTTGGCCATTACACAAAATCAATTGACTGATAGAAGGGAGCTATAGCTGCAAGTGATCCGCTTTCCATGTGAAAGCTGAAGCTTGATACGTGGGCACCTTGAGGTATGGTTGCGGTCGAACCCCTTGTGAAGCATTCCACTCAAGATCGAAAGGACCCTACCATGCTGGATTGGAAAAACCGCGCAGGCAGCGCGGGTGAGCGCACCGCTGACACCTCATCGGTCAAACGCCGCGGTTACCTGGGTAACCTCTTCTATAGCCGCGCGCTGGGCGCCCTGATCTTGATTTATCTGCTGGTGGCGCTGCTGGTCGGCTGGTACTGGAGCAGAGAACCCGCCTTGTTTCCGGTACAGCAGAACGCACAAGCTGCGGCCGAGCGCGAAGGCAAGCAAATGGTCATCGGCTACACCACGGTCGAGACGCTTAAAAGCGTGGCCGGCACCTTGCTCAACAAGCCAGGCGGTTACCTGCTGAACGACAAACTGCCGCCGGGCGTCTGGCTGGACAACATTCCAAGCTGGGAATACGGCGTACTGGTGCAGGTCCGAGACCTGAGCCGTGCGTTGCGCAAGGATTTCGCCCGTTCGCAGTCGCAATCGGCTGAAGACGGCGATCTGGCCCGCGCCGAGCCTCTGTTCAACGTCAAAGACGACACCTGGATGTTCCCTTCCAGCGAATCTCAGTACGCCGAAGGCATCAAGGCCCTGAGCCGCTATCAGGCGCGGTTGTCCGATCCTAATCAGAAAGGCGCGCTGTTCTATGCCCGTGCCGACAATCTGAACAACTGGCTCGGCGACGTCGGGACTCGTCTGGGTTCGCTGTCGCAGCGCCTGTCGGCCAGCGTCGGTCGGGTCAAACTCAACAGCACGCTGAAAACCGAGAGCAACATTTCGGTCAAGCCGGGTGAAGTGCCACAGGTAGACGAAGAAATCGTCGAAACGCCGTGGTTGCAGATCGACAACGTGTTCTATGAAGCGCGTGGTCAGGCCTGGGCGCTGTCGCATTTGCTGCGCGCCATCGAAGTCGACTTCGCCGATGTACTGGCCAAGAAGAACGCAACGGTCAGCGTGCGCCAGATCATTCGTGAGCTGGAAGCGTCGCAAGAACCCATGTGGAGCCCGGTCATCCTCAACGGCAGCCCGTTCGGCATGTTCGCCAACCACTCGCTGGTCATGGCCAACTACATTTCACGTGCCAACGCTGCGGTGATCGACCTTCGCCAGTTGCTGAATCAGGGCTGATGCCTATCCCACCGAACGAGGCCGCGCACCGCGCCGCCTCGGACGCCGAGCACATCGCGTGGGTCGACGAGCAGGATCGACTGCTCGGGTCTATGGTTCGCGCCGAACTGCGTGACCAGGGCCTGATCGGGCGCGGCACCTACATTCTGCTGTTCAACAGCGCAGGCGAGCTGTGCGTGCATCGACGCACCCTGAGCAAGGCCATCTATCCCGGTTACTGGGATGTGGCCGCAGGCGGCATGGTGCAGGCGGATGAGAGCTATGCCGAGTCCGCCGCTCGCGAGCTGGAAGAAGAACTGGGCGTGAGCGGTGTGCCGTTGCAGGCTCACGAACAGTTTTTCTTCGATCAACCGGGTAACCGGCTCTGGTGCGCGGTGTTTTCGGCGGTGTGGGACGGCCCATTGAGGCTCCAGCCTGAAGAGGTGCTGGAGGCGCGCTTCATGCCGGTCGCTGAAGTGCTGCGTCAGGCTGAGCAGAACCCGTACTGTCCGGACTCTCTGGCTGCGTTGAAACGCTACCTGACACACATCGCGACGGCTTAGCGATGAACGCCCGGTAAAGCGTCGGTTCAGTAATTTGGCCCGCGCGCCCCTTAGCAATCGGGCGGTTTGCCGTTACACTGCGCGACCTTTTTCAAACTGTGACGGCCCTGCCGTTGCAGTAGCGCTGCCCCTGCCAGAGTGGGGCCTCGCGGTCGATGGCTGTTACAGGCCCGGCCCATCTTCAGTCCTCAACAAGAGGATTTTGCGTGGCTAAAAAAGCCGCTTCCCTCGCCGCCCTGGGTGGCCTGGTGTTTTCGACCGACGCAGGGCGTCATTGCCCTGATTGTCGTCGCCCCGTTGCCGACTGCACGTGCAAACAGACTGCTATCCCCGAAGGCGATGGCATTGCCCGCGTTCGTCGTGAAAGCAAAGGGCGCGGAGGCAAAACCGTCACGACCATTACCGGCGTGCCCTTGGCCGAGGAACCGCTCAAGGAACTGGCCAAAGCCCTCAAGCAGCGCTGTGGCACAGGCGGATCGCTCAAGGAAGGCGTGATCGAGATTCAGGGCGATCATGTCGAATTACTGCTGGCAGAGCTGGTCAAGAAAGGCTTCAAGGCTAAAAAGTCCGGCGGCTGAACCGGGAATCAAATCGTCACTTCAACTCATTACAATGCGCCCAGCCGGCTTGAAGCTGGCGCAACGACTTTTTATAGGGGACTTCGATGTCCGTAAGACGCACACGTAAAGACGATGGCAGCCAATGGACCGTTTCGGACAGCCGCAGCGTTTATGGTATTCGCCATTGGGGCGCTGGTTATTTCGCGATCAACGAAGCAGGTCGCGTCGAAGTACGCCCCAATGGGCCGGACAGTTCGCCCATCGATCTCTACGAGCAGGTTGATAACCTGCGCAAGAGCGGTCTTTCGCTGCCGTTGCTGGTGCGTTTCCCGGACATCCTGCAAGACCGCGTGCGTCAACTGACCGGGGCCTTCGACAGCAACATCGCGCGCCTGGAATACCAGAGCCAGTACACCGCGCTGTACCCGATCAAGGTCAACCAGCAAGAAGCGGTGGTGGAAAACATCATCGCCACCCAGAACGTTTCCATTGGCCTGGAAGCCGGCTCCAAGCCTGAGCTGATGGCCGTGCTGGCTTTGGCGCCCAAAGGCGGCACCATCGTCTGCAACGGTTACAAGGACCGTGAGTTCATCCGCCTGGCGCTGATGGGCCAGAAGCTGGGCCATAACGTCTTCATCGTCATCGAGAAAGAGTCCGAAGTCGAACTGGTGATCGAAGAAGCCGCCGAGCTGAAAGTCGCCCCTCAAGTCGGCCTTCGCGTGCGTCTGTCATCCCTGGCGTCGAGCAAATGGGCTGATACCGGTGGTGAAAAATCCAAGTTCGGTCTGTCCGCCGCGCAATTGCTGTCGGTGGTCGAACGTTTCCGCAAGGCCGGCCTGGATCAGGGCATTCGCCTGCTGCACTTCCACATGGGCTCGCAGATCGCCAACCTGGCGGACTACCAGCACGGTTTCAAAGAAGCGATCCGCTATTACGGCGAACTGCGCAAACTCGGCCTGCCGGTAGACTACATCGACGTGGGCGGCGGTCTGGGCGTCGATTACGACGGCACGCACTCGCGCAACGCCAGCTCGATCAACTACGACATGGACGATTACGCCGGTGTCGTGGTCGGCATGCTCAAGGAGTTCTGCGACGCACAGGGCCTGCCGCACCCGCATATTTTTTCGGAAAGCGGCCGTTCGCTGACCGCTCACCACGCCATGCTGGTGGTGCAGGTCACCGACGTCGAGAAGCACAACGACGAAGTGCCTGAAATCGCCGACAAGGAAAGCCTGCCGGAAACCGTGCAATGGCTGGTCGACCTGCTGGGTCCGACCGACATTGAAATGGTCACCGAAACCTACTGGCGCGCGACGCACTACATGAGCGACATCGCCACCCAGTACGCCGATGGCAAAATCAGCCTCGCAGAGAAAGCGCTGGGCGAACAATGCTACTTCGCTGTCTGCCGCCGCTTGTACAACTCGCTGAAAGCGCGTCAACGCTCCCATCGCCAGGTGCTGGACGAACTCAACGACAAGCTGGCCGACAAGTACATCTGCAACTTCTCGGTGTTCCAGAGCCTGCCGGACACCTGGGCCATCGGTCAGGTGCTGCCGATCCTGCCGCTGCATCGTCTGGATGAAGAGCCGGTGCGCCGCGCCGTGCTTCAGGACCTGACCTGCGACTCCGACGGCAAGATCAAGCAATACGTCGACGAGCAAAGCATCGAGACCAGCATGCCGGTGCATTCGCTGAACGAGGGTGAAGACTACCTGCTGGGGATTTTCCTGGTGGGCGCTTACCAGGAAATTCTGGGCGACATGCACAACCTGTTCGGTGATACCGACTCGGTGAACATTTACCAGAACCCGGACGGCAGCGTTTACCACGCGGGTATCGAAACCCACGACACCATCGAAGACATGCTGCGCTACGTGCATCTGTCGCCGGAAGAACTGATGACCCATTACCGGGACAAAGTCGCCAGCGCCAAGATCACTCCGCGCGAACGCACCTACTTCCTCGACGCGCTGCGTCTGGGTCTGACGCGTTCTTCGTACCTGTCTTCCTGACGACAGGCAGCCATCGGGTCAGCGCGGGAAACCGCGCTGAAACCGCTGCATCTGGCTGAATCCTCCTCGCGTCCACCGTGAGGGCATGTATGTCGTGACACCCCGCGTCACATATCGCTGCGATGTAATCCCCCACCAACACACTCTGTAGGCAACGTCCTGTTCTGCGCTGCCAGCCTCTACTCGCCCGGCGTGTGAGCCAGAATCCGCGGCCGTTTTCCGGTAGAGACCTTTCCCATGCCCGCCCCCGCCCGCGCGCCGCTTTTTCGCCTGGAGATTGCACGCCTGCAACGCCGCTTCAACGTTGTGTCGTTCAACATGACCGAGGCGATCAGCCAGCCGTTTACCGTTGAGCTGGATATGCTCGGCGACGGTTTCTATCTGGACCTGACCGGCCTCATGTACCAGCCTGCCTTCCTGAACCTCGGCGGACAGCAGGGTGTTCACGGGCAGATCCATTGGGCGACCCGCAAGCATTATGAACCCGGCCCTGGGTGTTACACCTTGAGGCTGGGGCCTCGGCTGACGTGCCTCGGGTTGCGTTACCACTCGCGCCTGTTTCAGCAGATGAGCGCGACCCGAATCATCACGCAAGTACTGGAAGAACACCGCCTCAAGAACAGCTATCGTTTTGACCTGCAGACGGAAAGCAGTGAACGCGCAAGCTGCGTGCAGTATCAGGAATCCGACCTGCAACTCGTCCAGCGTCTGTGCGCCGAAGAAAACATTCACTATCACTTCAGCCATTCCCGACGCCGTCACGAGCTGGTGTTCGGCGCAGGCCTGCACGGTTTTCAGCGCAGCCCTATCGCCCCTTGGCGTCAGTTCGAGGGGCAGCCCGGTGTGACACGGTTTGCCGTCACCGAAGACCAGTCCCCTCTGCCCGGCAGCCGTACAGGCCAGCGGGCAACCGGACACAGCACATTGCCATTTGTCACCTGCGGGCAACTGCTGCCGCTGGCCGGGCACCCTGAAAAACGCTGGAATCGCCTGTGGCTGATCACCGAGGTTCAGCATCGCTTTGCGGCCGCTGACGGCACCTCCGAACACTACCTGAACCGGTTTGAGGCCATACCGTGGGAGGCCGGTTTCAGCACACCGACACCTGCGCCCTGCACTCCCGTAGCGCCGTTGCAACAAGGCTGGATTGTCGGTAACGCCGATGAACCGACCAGGCCTGATGCCTCCGGTCGCGTGCAGGTCCGGCTCGAATGGGACTCGCAGCACCCGGACAAACCTGATCGCCGTTGCTGGCTGCACCTGGCACCGGGCCTGAACCTCGAATGCCGGGGCGGCATGACGGTGTTGATACGCTTTCCCGAGGACGACAAAACACCACCACAGATCATCGGCTGCCTGCAGCCGCGGGCACTTGAACCCTGTGAGGCGCCCTCTCCCGAGCCTGTCGATAACGTGCAGATGCGCCTCGACTGGCCAGTGATAAACGGGGCTGAGCGAGTCCTGCAACTGGGTGACGGCCCCACCGTACACCTCGGCGAAGGCAGTCGGCTGACGGTGGACGTCGGCGCCAGCCACGTACAGATCGACCATGACAGCATGACGCTGAGCAGCCCGCGCATCAGCGTTGCCAGCAAAGCGCACGACCCTGCCGGTGATCCGGACGCAGGCTCATGACGTACGGTAACTCTGTGGCACTGGGGCGCAGCGTGGCGGTCTCAGAACTATCCGAACCACCTGCCAGAGCCCTTTCACATGATCCGAGCGATTTTTCTGACACTGATGACCGGTGCCGTGCTGGCGGTGTTGTCCGGCTGTTCGCCCCTGAAGCTGCTCAACTCGTTGAACCCGACCGGCCCTGTCGACCACGTCGACGGGCTGGCCTATGGGCCGGACCCGAGCAATACGCTTGACGTGTACACGCCGAAATCGAAACCGGCCGACGCCCCGGTGGTGGTGTTTTTCTATGGCGGAAGCTGGAACAGCGGCTCGAAAACCGACTACGCCTTCGTCGGGGAAGCCCTGGCCGCGCGTGGCATGGTTGTGGTGATCGCCGACTACAGGCTCTACCCGCAAGTACGTTACCCGAGCTTTCTGGAAGACTCGGCCAAAGCCCTGGCCTGGGCGCACACACACGCAAGAGCCTACGGTGGCGACCCCGACCGCCTGTACGTGATGGGCCACAGCGCAGGCGCCTACAATGCCGCGATGATGGCGCTCGACCCACGCTGGCTGGCCCGTGAAGGGTTGTCGCCGTCCATGCTCAGCGGCTGGATCGGGCTGGCCGGACCTTACGACTTCCTGCCCATCGAAAATCCGGACGTGAAACCGGTGTTCTTCTTCCCGGACTCACCGCCGGATTCGCAACCCATCAACCACGTCAGCGTCAGCGCGCCGCCCGCCCTGCTGCTGGCCTCGAACACCGATTCGCTGGTCAACCCCAAGCGCAACACGGGCGGCCTGGCACGCAAACTGCGCGCTGCGGACGTACCGGTGCGCGACCTGTATTTCTCGCGCACCAATCACGGCACGCTGGTCGGTGCATTCGCGAAGTTGTTGAGCAGCCTGGCGCCTGTGGTCGACGAAGTGGACATGTTCGTCAACCATACCCCTCACCGGCATTCTGCAACGGATGAGCCGAAGCCAAAGCCTCAGTGAGCAAACCAACCGTTGGTGCGCGTCAGACGCCAGGCAATCGCCCCCAGGCTCAGGCCGCGCAGCAGGGTAAACGCCAGAAATGTCAGCCACAGCGCATGATTGCCGTGGCTGGACGCCAGATAGGCGACTGGTGCGATGGCGGCTGCGCTCAGCAACATCGCATTGCGCATTTCGCGGGCGCGCGTGGCGCCGATGAACAGCCCGTCCAGCAAATAGCTCCAGACTGCCAGTAACGGCATCAGTGCCAAATAAGGCAAATACGTCATCGCGGTTGCGCGAACCTCGGGAATGTCGGTCTGCAGGCTGACAAACATGTGCCCACCGATCAGAAACAGCAGCGCGAACGCTACGCTGGCAATCAGCGACCAGCCTCCCGCCACCACCAGCGAGCGCCGCAAAGTGTCCCGATCACGCGCACCGATGGCGTGCCCGCAGAGCGCTTCGACCGCGTGTGCCAGCCCGTCCAGCGCGTGGGCCGTCAACAACAGGCCGTTGAGCAGCAAGGCGTTGGCGGCAACCGTTGCATCCCCTAGACGAGCGCCCTGCACGGTGATCAGGAACATGACCGATTGCAGCGCCAGCGTGCGCAAAAAGATGTCGCGATTGACCGCCAGCAAGGGTCGCCAGTTGTTCCACAGCTTCAAGGCCGACCAGACGATCTGACCAGGCCAGGCCCGCAACGTTTTGCGGGCCAGCACCAGACCGAGCACTACACCGGTCCATTCCGCCAGCACCGATGCCCGTGCCGAGCCGACCACGCCCCAGTCCAGCCCCATCACGAACCAGAGGTTGAGCACGATGTTCACGAAATTGGTGATGAGCAGAATCGCCAACGGCGCTCTGGCGTTTTGCGCCCCGAGAAACCAGCCGACCAGCGCATAACTGGCCAACGCTGCCGGCAGGCCGAACAGCCGGGTGTGGAAAAAATCCAGGGTCATCTGCTGCAGATCGGCAGACGGCTGCATCATTGCCAGCGCCAGGTGGCTGAACGGCAAGGCGATCACGCCCAGCAGCAACGCCAGCCCACCGGCCAGCAACAGCCCCTGTAGCAGAATCCTGCGCAACGCCGCGCTGTCCCCACGCCCTGCCGCCTGCGCGGCAAAACCGGTCGTGCCCATGCGCAGAAAGCCCATCGCCCAGGCAAGAAAGGTATACAGCGTCGCACCCACGGCAACCGCGCCCAACTGATGGGCATGCGGCAAATGGCCGATCACCGCGCTGTCGACCAGCGCCACCAGCGGCACGGAAATGTTCGACAGAATCATCGGCGCCGCCAGCGCCCAGACACGGCGATGGGTTGAGCGATGACGCCAATCACTGAATAACGTGGACATAAGAACTCCCGGCAAGGCGGGCATTGTAGCCAGAGCGCGGAAACGTGTTGTATGAATAATGGCCGCCGCCCCAGAGAACAACGCCGGTGCAGGCATGCAATTGCGGACGCCCTGCGTCCGACCTTGAGCACACAGCGTTGTGACGCGGAGCTTCACGCAAGGCATTCCCACGCGGAGCGTGCGGAACGAGAGGTGTATGAGCGAACAACGCTCGTGCCAACGCCCTGCGTCCGACCTTGAGCGCACGGTGCGAAACGAGAGGTGCCCGGGCGCGCACTGTTCAATCTGACAGTAATACTTGTCACCTCGACTGTTATATAGTCGCTTCCTCTCTACCGTTGCCGATGAGTGCCTTCATGTTAAACAAAGGATTGTTTCTGGCATGCGTGCTTGCGCTGCTGAGCGCCTGTGATTCTTCCACTCCGGACAAACCGGCACCCGCCGGGGCATCTGCGACTCAGGCAGCGGTTCCCGATACAAAGCCCAAACCCGCTATCGACCTCGCCGCGCTGAGCAAACGCTATGCCGGGCGCGACCTGACCGTCATCGACGTGTCGGAAATCCAGGTTGACGGTGCAAGCACGCTCTCGGTGAGTTTTTCCGTCCCGCTGGACCCGGAGCAGAACTTCGGCGAAAAACTTCATCTGGTGGACAGCAAGAACGGCAAGGTCGATGGCGCCTGGGAGCTGTCGGACAACCTCATGGAGCTGCGCCTGCGCCACCTCGAGCCGCAACGCAAGCTGGTGCTGACGGTCGATGCCGGTCTGCTGGCCGTCAACAAGGCCAAACTCTCCGCCGAGTACATCAGCCGCCTGGAAACCCGCGACCTGCAAGCCACTGTCGGCTTTGCCAGCCGTGGCAGCCTGTTGCCGACCCGTCTGGCCGAAGGCCTGCCGGTCATCGCGCTGAATGTCGACAAAGTGGATGTCGAGTTCTTCCGGGTCAAGCCAGACTCGATGCCGAACTTCCTCGCCCAATGGGACGGCGCGTCGAGCCTGTCCAGCTACAGCTCCGAAGAACTGCTGCCTATGGCTGATCTGGTTTACAGCGGCCGTTTCGACCTCAAACCGGCACGCAACACCCGCGAAACCGTGCTGCTGCCGATTGCCGGCATCAAGGCACTGCAACAACCGGGCGTCTATCTGGCGGTGATGCGTGCGTCGGGCACTTACAGCTACTCGCAACCGGCCACCCTGCTCACCCTCAGCGACATCGGCCTGTCAGTACACCGTTACAGCAATCGTCTGGACGTCTTCACCCAGGCGCTGGAGGGCGGCAAGGCCCTGGGCAATGTCAGCGTCGATGTGTATGACGACAGCGGCAAGGTGGTCGCGCAAGGCAAGACCGACGGCGACGGCCACGCCCAATTGCCGTTGCCTGCCAAGGCTGCGGTGGTGCTGGCGCACAAGGACGAACAGACCAGCATGCTGCGCCTTAACAACGCGGCGCTGGACCTGGCCGAGTTCGACATCTCCGGCCCCCAGGCGCATCCGCTGCAATTCTTCATTTTTGGCCCGCGGGACCTTTACCGTCCCGGCGAAACCGTGCTGCTCAACGGCCTGCTGCGTGACAAGGACGGCAACAACGTCAAACCACAACCGATCACCGTCGAAGTGCGCCGTCCTGACGATCAGGTCAGCCGCAAGTTTGTCTGGGAAGCCGACAGCAGCGGTTTTTATCAGTATCCCTTGCAGCTTGCCGAAGAAGCTCCGACCGGGCGCTGGCAACTGGTGTTCGACCTGGGCGACGGCAAACCGCAGCTTTACGAGTTCAAGGTCGAAGACTTTTTGCCCGAGCGTCTGGCGCTGGAGCTCACGGGCAGCGATGAACCTGTCGCGCCCGCTGACAACCCCGAGTTCGACGTCACCGGCCGTTACCTGTACGGCGCGCCTGCGTCGGGCAACACCCTGACCGGTCAGGTGTACGTGCGCCCGTTGCGCGACGCGGTGCCCAAGCTGCCGGGTTACCAGTTCGGCTCGATCACCGAAGCAGACCTCAAGCACGACCTGGAGCTGGAACCCGTCACCCTGGACGCCGAAGGTCACTCGACGCTCTCCGTGCAGACCCAATGGGCAGAAGCCAGATCTCCGCTGCAACTGATTCTGCAAGCCAGCCTTCAGGAGTCCGGCGGTCGCCCGATTACCCGTCGCCTGGTACAGCCGATCTGGCCTGCCGAGCACCTGCCCGGCGTCCGCGCGCTGTTTGGCAGCAGTACTGGCGGCGACGATTACGACGACGAGGCCGGCAAAGGCGAATCCCAGACCAATGGCGACGGTCCGGCCGAGTTTGAAATCGTGATGGCCGACGCCGCGGGCAACAAGCTGGCCGCTGAGAACGTCAAGGTCCGGTTGATCCGCGAGCGCCGCGACTACTACTGGAACTACTCGGCCAATGATGGCTGGAGCTACCACTTCAACGAAAAATTTCTCAACCTGAATGAAGAAACCGTCAGCCTCGCCAAGGACTCCACCGCCAAGGTCAGCTTCCCGGTCGAGTGGGGTCCCTACCGCGTCGAAGTGGAAGATCCCTCCACCGGCATGGTCAGCAGCCTGCGTTTCTGGGCCGGTTACCGCTGGCAGGACAACACTGACGGCGGCGCAGTCAGGCCGGATCAGGTCAAACTGGCCTTGAACAAACCGGCTTACAACGATGGCGACACCGCCACCGTGACCGTCACACCTCCGGCTGCCGGCAAGGGCTATCTGCTGATCGAGTCAAGCGAAGGCCCGCTGTGGTGGAAGGAAATCGACGTGCCGGCTGAAGGCACGTCATATGAAATCCCGCTCGACAAGCAATGGGCGCGTCACGACCTGTACGTCACCGCACTGGTCATACGTCCCGGTGAGCGCAAAGCCAATGTCACGCCCAAGCGTGCTGTGGGCGTGCTGCACCTGCCACTGGACCGCGCGCAACGCAAACTCGCGCTGACCGTCACCGCACCGGAAAAGATGCGCCCCAGACAGCCGCTCACCCTCAAGGTGGCTGCGAAGAATGCGGACGGCAGTGTGCCAAAGCAGGTTCATGTGCTGGTGTCGGCAGTGGACGTCGGCATTCTCAACATCACCCGCTACGCCACGCCGGATCCGTTTGCCAGCCTGTTCGGGCGCAAGCAATACGGCGCTGACCAACTGGATATCTACGGCCAGTTGATCGAAGCCGGTCAAGGGCGTCTGGCGAGCATGGCGTTCGGCGGCGATGCGCTGGCCAAGGGCGGCAAACGCCCGGACACCAGCGTCACCATCGTCGCCCTGCAAAGCGCGCCGGTCATACTGAATGAGATGGGCGAAGGCGAAGTCAGCGTCGACATCCCGGACTTCAACGGCGAGTTGCGCATCATGGCTCAGGCCTGGACCGACGACCGCTATGGCATGGCCGAAGCGAAAACGGTGGTCGCTGCGCCGATCATCGCCGAATTGTCGACGCCGCGTTTCCTCGCCGGTGGCGACCAGACCAGCATCGCGCTGGACATCTCGAACCTCTCCGGCACCGCGCAGAAGCTGGACGTACACATCAGCGCGGAAGGCCAGTTGAGCATTCCGGGCGGGGATCAGAGCAAACCCCTGCAGCTCAAACAAGGTCAGCGCGTTACCCTGAAAGTGCCGGTGCTGGCGCAAGGCGGCCTGGGCCAGGGCAAGATCAGCGTGCGGGTGGAAGGTCTGGACCTGCCGGGTGAAAACCTGCCCGCCTTTACCCGCGAATGGACCGTGGGCGTGCGCCCCGCCTACCCGGCGATGCTCAAGCATTACCGCGCCACCCTGAACGAGCAGAGCTGGAACCTGCCGGAAGGTGCGCTGGAAACCTTCGAGCCTGCCGGCCGCGAAGCACTGCTGTCGCTGTCGAGCCGTCCGCCGCTGAACCTGGGCGAACAGATTAGGGCGCTGAAGGCCTACCCTTACGGGTGTCTGGAACAGACCGCGAGCGGCCTGTATCCCTCGCTGTACACCGATGCGGCAACCCTCAAGCGTCTCGGCCTGACGGGCGAGCCGGATGCCGAACGCAAGCGCAAGGTCGAGATCGGTATCGAGCGCCTGCTGGGCATGCAGCGTTACAACGGCAGCTTCGGGCTGTGGGGTTCAGACAGCGATGAAGAATACTGGCTGACCGCTTACGTCACCGACTTCCTGTTGCGCGCCCGCGATCAGGGCTTTGCGGTGCCACCGGATGCGCTGAAGAAGGCCAACGAACGCCTGCTGCGTTACTTACAGGATGCTGGCCAGATTCAGGTCAATTACAGCCAGAACGCCGAACATACGCGTTTTGCCGTGCAGGCTTACGCCGGGCTGGTACTGGCGCGCAGCCAACAGGCCCCGCTGGCGGCACTGCGCAGCCTGTTTGATCGTCGCAGCGATGCGCGCTCGGGCCTGCCGCTGGTGCAACTGGCCGTGGCGCTGGAGAAAATGGGCGACAAACCGCGCGCCGACCTGGCCCTGACCGCTGGCCTGGCGGTCGGGCGCAAGAACGAATGGCTGGCCGACTACGGCAGTTCCCTACGTGATCAGGCGCTGATTCTGGCGTTGCTGGAGGAAAACGACCTCGCCAAGGACAAACGTGACGAGCGCCTGTTTGCCCTGGCCGATGAAGTCGCCGCCAATCGCTACCTGTCCACGCAGGAAAGCAATTCGTTGTTCCTTGCCGGTCGCAATCTGCTGAGTAAGCCGGAAAAGGACTGGACCGCCAGCATCGCCAGCGGCACCGAAACCCGTGAGCTGAGTAACAAGCAGCCGGGACTCAAGCTGGCCGGCGCGCTGCTCGCCACCCCGCTGTCCGTCCATAACCAGAGTAGCGAGCCGCTCTACCAACAACTGACTGTCTCGGGTTATCCGACTCAGGCACCCGTGGCGGGCGGTGAAAACCTGAGCATTCGTCGTGAATACCTGAGCCTGAGTGGCGCGCCGTTGAACGTCGGCGCGCTTAAAACCGGGCAACTGGTGCTGGTGCATCTGGAGATCGGTGCAAAGCAGCGCGTACCGGATGCCTTGGTGGTGGACTTGCTGCCAGCGGGCCTGGAACTGGAAAACCAGAACCTCGCACAAAGCTCGGCCAGCCTGGAAGATGCCAGTGAAGAGGTGAAGACCCTCCGTGAGTCGATGGAAAACGCCGGGATCAAGCATCAGGAATACCGCAGTGATCGTTACGTCGCGGCGCTGGATATCGACGGCAGCCGAAGCGTCCACCTGCTGTATCTGGCGCGTGCCGTCACACCGGGCACCTATCGCGTACCGCCACCGCAAGTGGAATCGATGTACCGCCCGAACTGGCAAGCCCTGGGTGATGCACCTGCGCAGATGGTGGTGAGGGGAAAGTGATCAGTAACTGATTGATTGGAAAGCATACCTGTGGGAGCGAACTTGTTCGCGAAAGCGCCGGTACATCCGCTGAACATGTACCGCCTGGAACAAAGCCTTCGCGAACAAGTTCGCTCCCACAAAGAGAGCGTCTTACATCCGCTGAAGGTGCAAGGGCTGCCGCAGATGGGTGAGAGGACGTGAGCGCTAACTGATTGATTGGAACGCACACCTGAGGGAGCGAACTTGTTCGCGAAAGCGCCAGTACATCCGCTGAAGATGTACCGTCTGCAACAGAGCCTTCGCGAACAAGTTCGTGCCCACAAAGAGGGCGTCTTACATCCGATGAAGGTGCAAGGGCTGCCGCAGATGGGGTGACGGGACGTGAGCGCTAACTGATTGCTTGGAACGCATACCTGTGGGAGCGAACTTGTTCGCGAAAGCGCCAGTACATCCGCTGAAGATGTACCGTCTGCAACAGAGCCTTCGCGAACAAGTTCGCTCCCACAAAGAGGGCGTCTTACATCCGCTGAAGGTGCAAGGGCTGCCGCAGGTTGGGGTGAGAGGACGTGAACGCTAACTGATTGATTGGAGTGCGTACCCGTGGGAGCGAACTTGTTCGCGAAAGCGCCGGTACATCCGCTGAACATGTACCGCTTGGAACAAAGCCTTCGCGAACAAGTTCGCTCCCACAAAGAGGGCGCTTTACATCCGCTGAAGGTGCAAGGGCTGCCGCAGATGGGGTGAGAGGACGTGAACGCTAACTGATTGATTGGAATGCGTACCTGTGGGAGCGAACTTGTTCGCGAAAGGGCCGGTACATCCACTGAAGATGTACCGTCCGGAACAGAGCCTTCGCGAACAAGTTCGCTCCCACAGAAAGGGCGCCTTACATCCGCTGAAGGTGCAAGGGCTGCCGCAGATGGGGTGACGGGACGTGAGCGCTAACTGATTGCTTGGAACGCACACCTGTGGGAGCGAACTTGTTCGCGAAAGCGCCGGTACATCCGCTGAAGATGTACCGTCCGGAGCAGAGCCTTCGCGAACAAGTTCGCTCCCACAAAGAGCGCGCCTTACATCCGCTGAAGGTGCAAGGGCTGCCGCAGATGGGGTGAGAGGACGTGAGCGCTAACTGATTGATTGGAATGCGTACCTGTGGGAGCGAACTTGTTCGCGAAAGCGCCAGTACATCCGCTGAAGATGTACCGTCTGGAACAAAGCCTTCGCGAACAAGTTCGCTCCTACAGAGAGGGCGTCTTACACCTGTTGAAGATGCAAGGGCTAGAATATTGCCCGGGCCGGGGCTTGTTACCTTGTCAGTGAATGATCCAGCTCAGTAACCAGAGGCCCAGCGCCAGCCAGATGATCCCGAGGATGATCGAGGCGCGCATGAATGCCCGGACAGCCGAGTAAAGCAACATCAGGCCGATGATCAGTGCGACGATGCTGATCAGCGACGTGTCCATGCCCAGCGTGCGGGACAAGCCATCGACAAAATTTCCTCCAGCATGGGTAAACCCGTTGAACAACCACGCCAGACCGTCGACGAAGAAGCGAATCACCGCGCCGATGGCCTGCCCGAGCCATTCAAAAAAGCCTTCTACCTGCATATGTACGTCCTGATTGGGGTCGTGAAGAAAATGATCTGTTCGCTTTGGCCGTCGCCAGGCGTATCAGGTTCCGTGGATCATAAAGGCTCTTTGCGTTGAAACCTGAATTTCTTCTGCGCCTCGTGCAAAAACTCAAGTGGCTGGCAGGCGGCCTTTTGCTGGTGATCGCCCTCCTCTGGCTGGCTGACCGTGTGTGGCCGCTGCCACTGCCCAAGGATGACCTCGCCCGCGTGGTGCTGGCCGAAGACGGTACACCGTTGTGGCGCTTTGCCGATGCCGATGGCGTCTGGCGCTACCCGGTCACTCCCGCGCAGGTTTCGCCGTATTACCTTGAAGCACTGCTGACCTATGAAGACCGCTGGTTTTACAGCCATCCCGGCGTAAACCCGCTGGCGCTGTTGCGTGCCAGTTGGCAAAACCTCAGCGGAGCCCGTGTGGTGTCTGGCGGCAGCACGCTGTCGATGCAGGTCGCGCGGCTGCTCGATCCGCATTCACGAACCTTGCCCGGCAAGTTTCGCCAGTTGTGGCGCACGCTGCAGCTCGAGTGGCATTTATCCAAAGACCAGATACTCAGCCTGTACCTTAATCGCGCGCCGTTTGGCGGCACGCTGCAAGGGGTTGCGGCTGCCAGTTGGGCGTATCTGGGCAAGTCGCCACAGAACCTGACCCGCGCTGAAGCCGCGTTGCTGGCGGTGTTGCCGCAGGCGCCGAGCCGTCTGCGCCCTGACCGTCACCCGCAACGCGCACAACTGGCCCGCGACAAAGTCCTGAGGCGCCTGGCCGAGTTCAAGGTCTGGCCGCAAGGCAGTGTGGACGAAGCGCTGGAAGAGCCGCTATGGCTGGCACCGCGACAGGAACCCAGCCTGGCGCCCTTGCTGGCCCGACGCTTGAATCGACCGAACAGCCCGCCGCTGATCCGCACCACACTGGATGCCCCGCTGCAAAGGCGCATGGAAGACCTGCTGATGGGCTGGCGAGCACGGCTGCCAGAGCGCACGTCGGCAGCGATTCTGGTGGTTGAGGCCGACAACATGGCGGTGCGCGCTTACGTCGGCTCGGTGGACATCAACGATGCCAAACGTTTCGGTCATGTGGACATGGTCACCGCCCTGCGCTCGCCAGGCTCGACGCTCAAGCCGTTCCTGTACGGCATGGCGATGGACGCCGGGCTGATTCATTCCGAATCACTGATGCAGGACGTACCGCGGCGCTATGGCGACTATCGGCCTGGTAACTTTTCGACCGGGTTTGGCGGGCCGGTGGCGGCCAGCTCAGCATTATCGATGTCGCTTAATCTGCCCGCCGTGCAGTTGTTGGAGGTCTATGGCCCGAAACGCTTTGCCGCCGAACTGCGCAAAGGCGGCGTGCCGCTGACCTTGCCGCCCCTGGCCGAACCGAATCTGGCGCTGATTCTGGGTGGTGCAGGCAGTCGGCTTGAGGATCTGGTGGCAGGCTACAGCGCCTTCGCACGGGGCGGCAGGAGCGCCGATGTTCGACTGCAACCGCAGGACCGTCTGCGCGAACGGCGGATGATGTCGCCGGGGGCTGCATGGATTATCCGGCGCATTCTCAGCGGCCAGTCGCGCCCGGACATCGACCCGCGTGCAGAGCTGGTGCAGCGTCCGCAACTGGCCTGGAAGACCGGCACCAGCTACGGCTTCCGCGACGCCTGGGCGATTGGCGTGGGTCCGCGCTTTCTGGTGGGTGTATGGATCGGCAGACCGGACGGTACGCCGGTGCCGGGGCAGTTCGGCCTGGCGTCGGCAGCACCGCTGATGCTGCAGGTGCATGACGTGCTGGTCAATCGCGACAGCCAGCGCGGGATTGCTGCGCCGGTTCAGGCAGTACCGCTGAATGTAGGCGTGGCGGCGATCTGCTGGCCGCTGGGCCAACCGATGAGCAAGAGCGACCCGAACTGCCGCCGTCAGCGCTTCGCCTGGACACTGGACGGCACCACACCGCCGACCCTGCAAGCCGCCGATCAACCGCTCGGGCTGGGTTTGCTGGAGCGTATATGGGTCAATACTCAGGGGTTGAGCGTCGCTGCCAGTTGCCCGGATGCCCAGCCACGCGACATCGCCTTATGGCCTGCGCCGCTTGAACCCTGGTTGCCCAAGGCAGAGCGCCGAGAAGCGCGCCTGCCACCCGCCGACCCGGACTGCCCGCCACAAAACCTGAACCTGGCCCCGCCGCTGAGCATCGTCGGCGTGCGCGAAGGTGACAACCTGCGCCTGCCCGCCACCAGCCGCCAGGCCCTGCGCCTGAAACTGTCGGCCCTGGGCGGCAGCGGCCGGCGCTGGTGGTTCATCGATGGCGCCCCCTTGGCGGACACCGACACCCGCCAGGACTTCACCCCGACCCTGAACAAACCGGGCCGCTATCAACTGAGCGTCCTGGACGAAAGCGGCCAGACCGCGAGGGTTGAATTCAGCGTGGTGGAGTGAGCGTCACTGAACCTGAAAGATCTTCGGCTCGGGGAACAGGTTGTTGAGGGTTTCCAGCAAGCGGACGTGGTAAATGGGTTTGCGGAACAGGTCGAGTACGTGCAGGCGCAGCAGGTCGCTGACGTCGTCCATGTCGGCATGACCGGAGGTGACAATGACGGGCAGGTGCTGGCGCGACGTGTGTTCACGCAGATGGCGAATCAGCTGGATGCCGCTCTCCTCCGGCATCCGCAGATCAGTGATGACCAATGCTATATCGGGATGAACAGTCAACTGATGCAAGGCCATTTTGACGGAAGACGCGGTGAAGCAGCAGAACCCCTCACCTTCGAGCAGTTCTGCCAGTTCTTCGTTTGCGTCCTCTTCGTCGTCAACCAAGAGCAGCTGTTGGCGGGGAGGATGGACAGACATGGTGCTATCTCATTAAGGATGAACTCGTTATCACGATCATAGACTACCCTCCGGCAGGTGTGGAGGGTGTTGTGGTAACGGCAGTGCCGCCCAAACCGGTAAGGATCGCATTGAATTTCGTTCTGATCGCATCGCCTATGGGCGTGACAAGTACAAACAACACCAGCGCTACCATCGCAACCACAATTGCATACTCAATGGCTGAGGCCGCCTCCTTGTCTCTAAGGAACGATTGAATACGAGTGTAAACACTCACATACAGCTGAGTAAGAAACATTCGGGTCTCCTTGCGCCCCCTGAGGCGCTTCTGAATCGTCTTGCACGCTTGTCCCCTTGCAGTACCAGCATTGTCCCCAAACCCTTAACTCACAACCTCAAAAAAGTATTAACCGGAAAGTTATAACCGACTGAGAGGCCTGTTCCAGAGGCCTCGACCACGCGCTCGACAAACAAAAACCGCTTTCGTACAAAAGCATAATGGCGCTTTGAATCCGATGAGCTAACGTCATACAAAAGATCCTGCAATCCTTCGTTGCCCTGTCGCGACGTTGCCGCACCGTTTTGAGGTTGTCCTGCAATGACAAAGGGAAAGTTGCCATGAGCAGTCGAATTACCATGGTGCTCGCTGTCCTGTTCTTGCTGGGTGCATTGATCGCCGGGTATCTGGGACTCGCTGTCAGCACGCAGGCCGAAGCACCTCTTGTCGAACTCGAGTCTTCGGTGCCTCCAGCCACCGTACCGACCACCGCCTCTGCCCCGACCCCGCCCGTCGAGGACGCGTTGCGTCACAACGTTGTCGTGCTGACCCACGACATCCCTGCCTACACCCCCCTCACGGCTGCCGACCTGGCCGTCGAACGGCTCAAGGTCGCGCCGCCCGGCAGTTTCACGACTGTCGACGATGTGGTGGGCCGCAGCAGTTGGCGAACCCTGAGCGCCGGGACCTGGCTCAGCGAAAGCAGTTTTGAAACCGGGGGCACACTGGCACGAATGATTCGCCCTCACGAGCGGGCGCTGGCGTTGCAAGTGGACGAGGTGGTCGGCGCCTCCGGGCAACTCAGCCCCGGTGACTACGTGGACGTGTTGCTTTATCTGCCTGAAGACACCGGCAACCTGACCCGCTCAAGCCAGGTGGTGGTACCCGCGCTGCGCATTCTCAGCGTTGGCGGACTGCTTGGCACGGATCGCGACGGCAAACCGGTGCAACACATCAGCGCTGACGAACGCCTGAAACAGGAACAGCAACGCGTCAATGCACGAACCGTGACCGTCGCCGTGCCAGAGGCCTTGTTGAGCCGCTTGATGCTCGCCTCACAAACCGGGGTCTTGCGTCTCGCGGTGCGCAGTGCCGACGAAGGTCACCTGCAGAATTACTGGGCCGCTGAGCCCGGCAGTCATGACGTGGCCGAACGGCTGGATTCGGCCAACCGCCAATTGGTCGGTTTCAGGCAGTTGAGCCTGAACCAGGCCAGTGCGCCAGCGTCAAGCTCCGCCACCCGCACGGCTCGCACCGTCGAGGTCATACGCGGCAACCAGATCACGCAACAAACTCCCTGATTGAGCAAGGATTGCATTTGATGAGCTGTTGTTCCGTGCCCGCTATAAAACCCGGATTGCTGGGTTTATTCGTGATTGCCCTGTGGGGACCATCGGCCTGGGCGGCCTCAGGCAGTTGTGCCGGACTGGCTGCGATGCCTGCCGCCATCGAGATCGACCAAGGCATTCAACAGCATGTGCAATCTCCTGTGGCGATCACGCGCATCGCGGTGGGAGACCCGAAAATCGCCGATGTACACGTCAGCAACAGCGATGGCTTTCTGTTGACCGGCGTTTCGCAGGGGACGACCAGCCTGATGGTCTGGACCGCATGCTCCAGCTCGCCACGTCAGAGCATGGTTTTCGTGCGCGGCCTGGCCACGGCCTCGATGGTCGAAACGTTCACTGCGCCTTCCGCAGAAGCCCAGTTGCCCAGCCAGGTTCAGACCGACATCCGCTTTATTGAAGTCAGCCGCACCAAGCTCAAGGAAGCCAGCACGTCGATCTTCGGCAAAGGCTCGAACAACTTTCTGTTCGGCGCGCCTGGCACGGTGCCCGGCGTCAATGTCACGCCTGGGACTGTAAGCGGAACCCGGCCGAGCATCCCGCTGAACAACAGCAATTTCAATATCGTCTGGGGCGGTGGCAGCAGCAAAGTGCTGGGCATGCTCAATGCGATGGAAAACAGCGGCTACGCCTACACGCTGGCCCGTCCAAGCCTTGTGGCGCTCAACGGCCAGAGCGCCAGCTTCCTGGCCGGTGGCGAGTTCCCGGTGCCTGTGCCCAATGGCGAGGGCAACGGCATCTCCATCGAATACAAGGAGTTTGGTGTGCGCCTGACCCTGACGCCGACGGTGGTGGGACGTGACCGGATCCTGCTCAAGGTCGCCCCGGAGGTCAGTGAACTGGACTTTTCTGCCGGTATCACCATCTCCGGGACCACCGTGCCCGCGCTCAATATCCGCCGGACCGACACCAGCATTGCGCTGGCCGATGGCGAAAGCTTTGTGGTCAGTGGCCTGATCAGTTCAAGCAACAGCGGCTCGGTGGACAAGTTTCCCGGGCTGGGCGACATCCCGATTCTGGGAGCGTTTTTCCGCAGTTCGCAAATCCAGCGTGATGAGCGCGAGCTGCTCATGATCGTGACTCCGCATCTGGTGCAGCCACTCGCCGCCAACGCCCGCCTGCCCTCACTGCCCGGCGAAAGCTTGCGCAACTATGACCCGAGTTTCCCGCGTCTGTATTTCCTGGAAAACGGCGACTTTGATCACCGCGACGGGCTATCCCGATGAGCCAGAGCCTGAGCCAGACGTTTCTGGCGATCACCCGCAACAACACCGACCTGGAATGGCTGCAAAGCGCCCTGGGTTCGCTGGGCCAGGTGGTCAGTGCCGGAACGGGCAGTCTGGACGATCTGCTGTCGCTGGTGGACGTCACGTTTGCGAGCGTGGTGTTCGTCGGCCTGGACCGCGAACACCTGATGACGCAAAGCGCCCTGATCGAAGGCGCGCTGGAAGCCAAACCGATGCTCGCCATCGTTGCGCTGGGCGACGGCATGGACAATCAGTTGGTGCTCAACGCCATGCGCGCCGGTGCCCGCGATTTCGTGGCCTATGGCTCACGATCAAGCGAGGTCGCCGGGCTGGTCAGACGCCTGAGCAAGCGCCTGCCCGCCGTGACGCCCAACCCGAACATGAGCGGTCTTTCAGTGCTCTACGGCGCGCAAAGCGGCGACGACGGGGCCTTGATCGCGACGCACCTGGCGATGGTGGTCCACAAGACCGGGCAGCGCACGTTGCTGCTCGACCTCGGTCTGCCGCGCGGCGACAGCCTGTCGATGCTCGGCCTTGAGTCCTCGTTCAGCTTTGGTGATGCCCTGCGCCACTTGCGCAGACTGGACGCCACGCTGATCGACAGTGCGTTCACCACCAGTGAAAGCGGCCTGCGCATCCTGGCCTATACCGAAGCCGACGATCATCTGGATCAGTCCAGCGCCGCCGAGCTTTATATGCTGCTGAGTGCGCTGCGCCAGCATTTCCAGCACGTCGTCGTGAACCTCGTGGGCCAGCCAGACAGTGAAGCCTTGCGCTCGCTGGTCAGCCATTGCGACCAGTTGCTGTGGTACACCGATCAGAGCGTGCTGGGTTGCCGTCGAAACCTGACGGTGCTCACCAACTGGCGTGAAAAAGGCATGAAAATGCAACACGCCAGCCTGTTGGTGGACCGCTACCTGCGTTCCGTGGCGCCCAATTCGGAAACCCTGGGCAAGACGTTCGGCCTGCCGGTGCTGTCGGTACTGCCAATGGCCCCGGAGCTGCGCCTCAACGCCAAGAATCAAGGCATCACGCTGTTCGAACTGGCGTCGCGCGACGCCCTGTGCTCTGGGTTGCGACGCCTTGGCGAGCACCTGGCGCGTCATTCCGATGCTCCGGAAAAACCTGATCAAGGCTGGCTCGCACGACTGTGGGGGAACACATGATGGCGGAAAAACTGTTTGGCGTATCGTCCCGGTCTTCGGGCCAGGAAGACGGCGGGCAAGGCCTGAAACTGGTCCTGCATCGATACATCATCGATGGCATCGAAGAAAGCGGCAAAAACCTGCTTGAAGGCTCAAGACCCGCCTTGGCGCAATTCGTCATCGACAAAGTGGCCGAGTACGTTGCTCGTCTGCGGCTGGCTATTTCGCGTTACGAGATGGAGCGTCTGGCTGAAGAGCTGGTCGACGAGCTGACCGGTTTCGGCCCGCTGGAAGTGCTGCTACGCGACAGTTCGGTCACCGAAATTCTGGTCAACGGGCCGAGCAAGGTGTTTGTCGAGCGCGACGGCGTGCTGCATCACACAGACCTGCGCTTTATCGATTCGCATCACGTCGAGCGCGTGATGCAGCGCATTCTGGCACCGATGGGCCGGCGTCTGGACGAGTCTTCGCCCATGGTCGACGCACGCCTGCCCGATGGCAGCCGGGTCAACGCAATCATTCCGCCCATTGCCCTGGACGGTCCGTGCCTGTCGATCCGGAAATTTCGCAAGGACATGCTCAAAAGTGCCGACCTGGTGGCCATGCAGACCATCGATCAATCGATTTTCGAGTTCTTTCAGGAAGCGGTGGGCAAACGTTGCAACGTGCTGGTCAGCGGCGGCACCGGCACCGGCAAGACCACCATGCTCAACGTGCTGAGCCAGTTGATCGACCGCAATCAGCGTCTGGTCACCATCGAGGACGTTGCCGAGCTGCAACTCAGCCATTCGCACGTCGTGCGCCTGGAAACCCGCCCGCCCAATGCCGAGGGGCATGGCGAGGTAAGGGCCAGCGACCTGATTCGCAACTCGCTGCGGATGCGGCCGGACCGCATCATCCTCGGCGAAATCCGGGGCGTCGAGGTGCTGGATGTGCTGACCGCGATGAACACCGGCCATGACGGTTCGATGAGCACCGTCCACGCCAACAACGCCCAGGACGCCCTGCTGCGCCTGGAAACCCTGGTCGGCCTGACCGGGCGACTGATCCCGGAAAAAACCCTGCGGCAAATGATTTGCGCGGCGCTGGACGTCATCATCCAGCTGACCCGCCTGCCTGACGGTCGCCGCTGCGTCAGCGAAGTGGTGGAGGTCGTCGGCATCCGCGATGACATCTATGTCACCAACACGCTTTTCCGTCTGGATCGCCGCACCGGGGTGAGTTTCATGCGCGAGGCCGCGCACGCCGCGGGTGACAAGCTGCGAGCCGGCTACTGATCCGGCCAAGGGAGGCGCCATGAATGCGTCACTGATGCTCGGCCTGATTTCCATTCTGCTGCTGATCGCGTCCATTCGCATGTTCTATCTGGCGCTCAATCAGGGCGCCAGCGAGCGGATCAGGCAGCGCCTGACGGCCGGGCAGGTCCAGCCAGTGGCCGAAAAACCCGGCTGGGAGTATCTGGACCGCGCCTTTCTGCGCGCCGGTCTGGGTCAGCCGACCAAACGCATGGGCCTGGCGCTGACCCTGTACGCGCTGCTGATATTGATCGGCTATGGACTGGGTGGCGGGTTCGCTGCGATGGGTGTGCTGCTGGGCGTACCGCTGACGTTGCGCATGTTTGTGTCGTGGCGCTATCAGGTGCGGGTACGTCGCATGATCCAGCAACTGCCGCAGCTGCTCGATCACACCGTGCGCAGCCTCAAATCCGGGAGAACCCTGGCCGATGCGGTGTTACATGGCATCACCGCGGCGGACCAGCCTCTCAAGGATGGCATGAGCCGTATCGAGCGTAACGTGCAACTGGGCGTCAGCCTGCCGGACGCCGCACGGGATTTTGCCGAGCTGTATGAGCGCGACGAGTTTCACCTGTTCGCCATCGGCCTGCGGGTCAATCACCGCTATGGCGGTAACGCCAGCGAATTGATGGAAAACCTGATCAAGCTGATCAGGGAACGGGAACAGGCCGGCCGCCAGCTGCGGGCCATGACCGGCGAAACCCGCATGACGGCCGTAGTGCTGGCGCTGCTGCCTGTCAGCATGGCCGGCTACTTTCTGGCCGTGAACCCCAACTACCTGCTGCACATGTGGAACGACGACAGTGGGCAGTTCCTGCTGAGCCTGGCATTCACCCTTCAGGCGCTGGGCTGCGTGGTGCTGTGGCGCATGTTGAGGAGCATCTGAAATGGGGCTGCTATTGAGCGCACTGCTGCTGGCTGCGGCAGCTTTTCTGCTGTTGTCCGGCATCGCCCGCCAGCGTCGCAGCGAGCGGCTGGTGGCCAAACGACTTAGGGGCGAGCTGGTGCGCGAAAGCCGGGTCGGCAGCTTGCTGCGCTTGTTGGGCGATACCCGCCTCGGCCAGCGCAGCATCAGCCTGGACTCGGAAAGTCAGGTGCTGCTGAACCGCATCGGTTGGCGGCGCGCCAGCAAACGTTCGCTGTTCGCCGCTTGCCAGGTGGGTGTGCCCGTCGGCCTGATGAGCGTCGTCATCCTGATCCAGCTGATATTTTTCAAGACCGTCGAGCAACCGATCATTGCGCCGCTGCTGGCGCTGGGCATCGGCTACCTGCTGCCCAAACGGATCCTGGCCGCCGCAGCCAAACGTCGCCAGAAACAGATCGTGACCGAAATCTCGACCTTTATTCCGCTGCTGCGCATCCTGTTCGAATCCGGCATGGCGGTCGAGCAAGCGCTGCGGGTGCTGAGCAAGGAAGGCAAAGAGCTGCTGCCGGTGCTGTCCGAGGAAATACGTGTAGTGCTGACGCGCGTCGACTCCGGCCTGGAGCTGGGTGAGGAGCTGCGCAAGACCGCGGCTTTGCTGGCCGTCGACGAACTGAGCGACACCTGTGTGATTCTCAATCAGTTGATTCATCAGGGTGGCGGCGCGTTGAAATCACTGCTGACGCTCAAACAATTGATCGACGACCGACGCCTGACCCGCTTGCAGGAATACATTTCCAAACTGTCGGCAAAAATGTCGGTGGTCATGATGGTGTTTCTGTTTCCCGCCCTGCTGATTGTGCTGGCCGGGCCGGGTTTTATCGCCATAAGCCGCGCACTGGGCAGTTGAAGCCCGGTCGCCGCTGCACGAAAGGACGCCATGCAATGAAACCGCTAATCGTAATGCTCGGCCTGCTGCTGGGTGGCTGTGCCAGCGATGGTCGAGCGCTCTGGACTCAGGCTTCAAACCCGACGGTGCAGTGCCCAAAGCTGACCTCGGATCAGGAGTTCGCCCTGAATCTGGCCCAGAACATGGCCGATGAAGGGCGCCTGCACGCCAGCCTCGCCAACCTGGAAGGCTTGCCGGACAGCCTCGGCGAGGTGCGTTTGCGCAAGGCTCGGGTATTACGGCTGCTGGGCAGCAACGAGGCCGAGCCGCTGTATCGCAGCCTGCTCGGTACGTGTCGGGCAGCGCAAGGCGAACATGGGCTGGGGCAACTGGCGGCAGCGCGTGGCGATAATGCACTGGCGCAGCAGCACTTGCTTGCGGCGAGCAAGCTGCAACCGACGGATGAAAAGATCCGCAACGATCTTGGCGTGGTCTACCTCAACCAGTTCAAGCTGGAACAGGCGCGGTTCCAGTTTCTGACTGCACTGGAGCTCAAGCAGTCTGACCCGCTGGCGGCGATCAATCTGGCCACGCTGCTGATCTACCAGAACAACTGGACACAAGCCGCCGAACTGGCATCCCGGACAGGGCTGACGCCTGCGCAGATCACCGACGCCCAGGCGCGCGCCGAGAAGCTCAGAAAAAACCTGCCCTCACCACTGGCATCCGCCGCACGAAATGCAGCCGTGTCCGCGCAGGCTGCTCGACAGCCAACAGGAGTACAGCCATGAGAATCGTCATTGTCGGCATTGCCATGCTGCTGATCGCAAGCGATGCCTGGGCCGAGGGCGACGCGCCTTCACCCTCCGGGCAAAAACAGACCGAAACCTGGCTGCAATTGCAGGCCAGCGGCAAGGCGGCGTCACCAACGCCGCAAATCGCCACGCCTGCCGAACGCGACCTGAGCCTGCAACGCTGGCTTGAGACCTATAAAAACAAAATCCCGGAGTTCTACGAACAGGACGCTGGCGGCAGTTTTTCCTCGGGTGGCAAATAGCCCGCCCGGCCCTGACACTGCCCCTTACAAACCTGAGCTCAGCAGGCAACGAAGCACTCCGTTATCATGCGCAGACTTTCGAGATTCGAGACTGCCATGCGTCGCTTGTTATGCCTGATGTTATTGATCCTGGCCCTGCCCGTTTCCGGCGCGGGCCTGCTGGACAGTCGCCCGTCGTCCACCCTGGGCGGCGGCTCGCTGGATAACAGCAAAGACTTCCTGCCTGTTCGCCAGGCGTTCCAGCTGAGCCTGATCGAAACCACACCGGAGTCGATCAAGCTGCGTCTGGTCGCCACCGATGGCTATTACCTGTATCGCCATCGCTTCCAGTTCCGTACCGAACCGGTCGACATCGGCCTGGGCGAAGCGCAACTGCCCAAGGGCGAACAGAAGCACGATGAGTACTTTGGCGATGTCGAGGTCTATCACGGCATTCTCGACATCGACCTGCCACGCAAACCCGGCGAGCAACGCCCCTTCACCCTCGCGGTGACCTACCAGGGCTGCGCCGACAAAGGCCTGTGCTATCCACCTGAAACCGAGCGCCTGACCATCGGCGACGTGGCCGCCAGCCCGTCGTCCGTAGCGACCTCTGCGCCCGCCTCCGCCACCTGGAGCTGGAAAGAGCTGGCGCTGTTCTTCCTGGCAGGCGTAGGCCTGACCTTCACCCCGTGTGTCCTGCCGATGCTGCCGATTCTGTCGGGCGTCGTGCTGCGCGGTCAGGTCGGCGGCCTGCGCGGCCTGAGCCTGTCACTGGCGTACGTTTTGCCGATGGCGGCCTGCTTTGCCTTGCTTGGCGCGCTGATGGGCGTGTTTGGAGCCGGTCTGAATCTGCAGGCACGACTGCAATCGGCCTGGGTGCTGGTGCCGTTCTCAGCGTTCTTCGTGATTTTTGCGGTGGCCATGTTCGGCGCCTTCGAGCTGCGCCTGCCGCAGTCGATCAGCTCTCGCCTGGACCGCATCGCAGGCAAGACCGAAGGCGGATCACTGTGGGGCGCGGCAGTGCTGGGCGTGGTTTCCAGCCTGCTGGTCTCCCCCTGCGTATCGGCCCCGCTGGCCGGTGCGCTGCTTTACATCAGCGCAAGCGGCGATGCCATTGGTGGCGGCTTGAAACTGTTCGCCCTCGGGCTGGGGATGGGCGCACCGCTGCTGTTGATCGCAACGGGCGGGGCCACCTGGCTGCCGAAAAGCGGCCCTTGGCTGGTGACGGTGAAAAATGCAATTGGCGTGCTGCTGCTCGGGCTGGCAATCGGGCTGCTGAGCCGCGTGCTTCCGGGGCAAATCACCCTGTTGCTGGTCGGTCTGCTGTCAGCGGGCGTCGCCTTGTTTCTCGGCGCACTGGAGTTCACGGAAAAGACCACGCGGCAAAAACTGGCTCAACTGCTTGGCCTGGCGCTGCTGGTCTATGCACTGGCCTGCTGGTATGGCGCGCTGTCCGGGCAGACCGACCCTGTGCGCCCTTTGGGCCGCGAGTACGCCACGGCCAGTCACGGCACCGTCGCACCGGCTTCATCACAATGGCAGACGATCACCACGTCTGCCGAGCTGGACCGGGTGATGCAGGAAGCGCAAAGCGCAGGCAAGCCGTTGTTGCTCGACTGGTACGCAGACTGGTGCATCAGCTGTAAGGTCATCGAACACGAAGTGCTGCCGGACCCGGGCGTTGTCGCCCGGCTGGCGGGCTACAGCCTGATACGTTTCGACATGACCGACAGCACCGCAGAGCAACGCGCCTTGCTCGATCGCTACAAGCTGTTCGGCCCTCCGGCACTGCTGTTTTTCGCTAAAAACGGCGAAGAACGGGCAAATGTGCGAGTCGTCGGCGAAATCGACGCCGCAGGGCTGATCGAGCGTCTGAACAGGGCAAATGACCAAAACTAAACGACGGGTCACAAACTTTGCGCGAATATCGCTCATCGTGCTGGCTACTGTTGTTAACTGGACAGCCCATTGCCCTTCCGGCATAGTCGCCGGGCGTAAACCGCTCGCAGACAATAAAAGGAACACGCAATGGCGACTATCCTGGTCCTTCACGGGCCGAACCTGAACCTGCTGGGCACTCGGGAACCCGGGGTCTACGGCACGATCACTCTGCCTCAGATCAATCAGGACCTGGAGCAGCGCGCTCGTGATGCCGGTCACCACCTGATGTACCTGCAAAGCAACGCCGAATATGAATTGATCGACCGCATTCACGCCGCCCGTGGCGAGGGTGTGGACTTTATTTTGATCAATCCGGCCGCTTTTACGCACACAAGCGTTGCAATACGTGACGCGCTGATGGGAGTGAGCATCCCATTCATCGAAGTGCATTTATCAAACGTGCATAAACGCGAACCTTTCCGCCATCACTCCTACTTTTCAGACGTCGCTGTAGGAGTGATCTGCGGCCTTGGCGCCAGCGGATACCGACTGGCCCTGGAAGCCGCCCTGGAACAATTGGCCGTTAGCGCCAAGCCCTGATGAGTCCAGCCTGAAGCTGGCCACAGGGCTTGAACAGGCCGCCAAAAAGCCCTTACAGAACCTTGGGAGTTGATTAATGGATATTCGCAAAGTCAAGAAACTGATCGAATTGCTGGAAGAGTCCGGCATCGACGAATTAGAAATTCGTGAAGGCGAAGAATCCGTGCGGATCAGCCGCCACAGCAAGACGCCGGCGCAGCCTTACTACGCGCCTGCCCCGGTCGCCGCGCCTGCAGCCGCGCCAGCACCCGCCGCTGCACCGGCCGCTCCGGCTGCAGAAGCACCGTCTGCGCCTGCGCTGAACGGTTTTGTCGTCAAGTCGCCAATGGTGGGCACGTTCTACCTGACCCCGGCGCCAACCTCGCCTGCGTTCGTCAAAGTCGGCCAGACCGTCAAGAAAGGCGACACCATCTGCATCGTTGAAGCGATGAAAATGATGAACCACATCACGGCAGAAGCCAGTGGTGTGATCGAGTCCATCCTGGTAGAAAACGGTCAGCCGGTTGAGTTCGACCAGCCGCTGTTCACAATCGTTTGACCCGGGGAGAGCCTGCGATGTTGGAAAAAGTTCTGATCGCCAACCGCGGCGAAATTGCCTTGCGCATCTTGCGTGCCTGTAAAGAACTGGGCATCAAGACCGTCGCTGTACACTCCACGGCAGATCGCGAGTTGATGCACCTGGGCCTGGCGGACGAAACCGTCTGCATCGGCCCGGCACCGGCCAACCTGTCATACCTGAACATTCCGGCGATTATCTCGGCGGCTGAAGTGACCGGCGCCACGGCCATCCACCCTGGCTACGGTTTCCTCGCGGAAAACGCCGATTTCGCCGAACAGGTCGAAAAATCCGGCTTCGCCTTTATCGGCCCGAAAGCAGACACCATCCGCCTGATGGGCGACAAGGTGTCTGCCAAGGACGCCATGAAACTGGCCAACGTGCCCACCGTTCCGGGTTCCGACGGCCCGCTGCCGGAAGACGAAGAAACCGCTCTGCGCATCGGTCGCGAAGTAGGCTATCCGGTGATCATCAAGGCCGCCGGCGGCGGTGGTGGTCGCGGCATGCGTGTGGTTCATCGCGAAGAAGACCTGATCGAAGCGGCGTCCCAGACCCGCGCCGAAGCGGCAGCCTGGTTCAGCAACCCGATGGTCTACCTGGAAAAATACCTGACCAACCCGCGTCACGTGGAAGTTCAGGTCATTTCCGACGGCCAGGGCCAGGCGATTCATCTGGGCGACCGCGACTGCTCGTTGCAGCGCCGTCACCAGAAGGTTCTGGAAGAGGCACCGGCACCGTTCATCGACGAGCAGGCACGCGCTGACGTGCTTGCCGCCTGCGTCAAGGCGTGTATCGATATCGGCTATCGCGGTGCGGGGACGTTCGAGTTCCTGTACGAGAACGGTCGCTTCTACTTCATCGAAATGAACACCCGTGTTCAGGTGGAGCATCCGGTTTCCGAAATGGTCACCGGTATCGACATCGTCAAGGAGATGCTCAGCATCGCCGCTGGCAACAAACTGTCGTACACCCAGGATGACGTTGTCATCACCGGGCATGCGCTGGAATGCCGGATCAACGCCGAAGACCCGAAAACCTTCGTTCCGAGCCCAGGCCTGGTCAAGCATTTCCATGCACCGGGCGGCAATGGCGTTCGCGTCGATTCGCACCTGTACAGCGGTTACAAAGTGCCATCGAACTACGACTCGCTGATCGGCAAGGTCATCACTTGGGGCGCGACCCGCGAAGAAGCCATGGCACGCATGCGCAATGCCCTGGATGAAATCGTGGTCGACGGGATCAAGACAAACATCCCGCTGCACCGTGACCTGACCCGTGATGAAGGCTTCTGCGAAGGCGGCGTCAACATCCACTACCTGGAGCACAAACTGGCCAATCAATAAGCCAGTGTGTTTCAGAACGACAAAGCCGCAGAGATGCGGCTTTGTTGTTTGCAGCGCATAGCAGTAAACTTGCCCGCTTCCTGCGGCCACATCGGCCCAATCAGCCGCACTCATTTCCAGATCGAAGGTAATCCGCCATGCCTTGGCTGCAAGTCCGCCTCGCCATCAGCCCAGAACAAGCCGAAACCTACGAAGATGCGCTTCTTGAAGTCGGCGCCGTGTCCGTGACGTTCATGGACGCTGAAGACCAGCCGATTTTCGAACCGGAACTCAACACCACGCCGCTGTGGGCACACACTCACCTGCTCGCACTGTTCGAGGCCGACACCAACGCCGAACTGGCGCTGGCGCACCTGAGCCTGCTGACCGGCGCAGAACTGCCTGAACACAGTGCCGAAGTCATCGAAGACCAGGACTGGGAACGCAGCTGGATGGACAACTTCCAGCCCATGTGTTTCGGTCAGCGCCTTTGGATCGTGCCGAGCTGGCACGCAGCGCCACAACCGGATGCCGTGAACCTGCTGCTCGACCCGGGCCTGGCGTTCGGCACCGGGACCCACCCGACCACCGCCCTGTGCCTTGAATGGCTGGACGGCCAGGACCTCAAAGGCTGCAACGTACTGGATTTCGGCTGTGGCTCGGGCATTCTGGCCATCGCCGCGCTGCTGTTGGGCGCCGAGCAGGCCGTCGGCACCGACATCGACGTGCAGGCGCTGGAAGCCTCGCGCGACAATGCCGGACGCAACAATATCGCCGCCGAACGTTTCCCGTTGTACCTGCCCGAAAATCTGCCCCACCAGCAGGCTGATGTGCTGGTCGCCAACATTCTGGCTGGCCCGCTGGTGTCTCTTGCTCCGCAACTGGCAGCGCTGATCAAATCCGGGGGTCGCCTGGCCTTGTCAGGCATCCTTGCCGAACAAGGTGAAGAAGTCGCTGCGGCCTATGCTGACAGCTTTGATCTGGACCCGATCGCAAACCGAGATGGCTGGGTACGCATCACGGGTCGCCGCCGTTAACCGCCGCTTCAACCGGACAGCCGCATGACCGACAGCTTCGTCACGCAGTGCCCGCACTGCCAAACCAGTTTTAGAGTCAGTCACGCTCAACTGAGCGTGGCCCGTGGCGTGGTGCGTTGCGGAGCCTGCCTGCAGGTGTTCAACGCTGCCCGGCAATTGCTGGAGCAGCGCGCTATCGACGACTCCGAAAAAGCGCCGCTGGCCACGGTGCCGGTCGTGCCCGAGCAACGCCGCCCGGAACCTCTGCAGGCACTCGTGCCCGTGCCGTCCCCGGAGGCCACGCCTGAACCAGCCAAACCGGCCGAGGAAGACGATCCCTGGCAGGTCAGCGAACTGGACCTGGACAACCTGAACCTGGACGAAGAGCTGGCGCGTCTCGAACAACGCGAGACCCGCCGACCCGATACGTTTGGACGTCCGGCCAGCGCGGCCGACAATGACGAGGTGAGCCTGAGCGCAAAGCGTGACACGCGTCAGTCTGAAGAAGCCGCCTGGGTCGACACCCTGCACAACGACGATGTCGAGCACCTGCCCGAGCTGCACGCGGAAGTCATTCCGGACACTGACTCAATCGAAGAACCGGAACCCTCGCCGTCATCAGAACGCGACCGGACCGAGCCGTCTCTGACACTCGACAAGGACCTGGATGACGACGAGCCGGGAATGCCGGTGATCGTCCAGCGCAAGACCCTGCCCGTCGAAAAAGCCGAGCGCTGGTCGGCGGTGGATGATGAAGACGATGACCATGTCGACGACCATGAACCCGAGCCTGATCCGCGCAGCAAACGCGGACGCAACGAACCGGCAGTTCGCGACCAGACACTTCTGGACCTGACCGACGATCCCTTGCAACTGGACTGGCAGCGTCCCAAACCACGCTGGGGCCGCCGTTTTGCGTGGGGTTTGCTGATTATGCTGGCGCTGGCGGGCCTGGCGGGTCAATACGTCTGGTATCACTTCGATCAACTGGCGCGCCAGGATCAGTATCGACCGTGGTTCCAGCAGATCTGCCCGCAGATCGGCTGCAAAGTGCCGTCGAAAGTCGACATTTCCCAGCTCAAGAGCAGCAACCTGGTGGTGCGCAGCCACCCTGAGTTTCAGGGCGCTCTGGTGGTGGACGCTATCATCTACAACCGCGCCTCGTTTTCCCAGCCATTCCCCCTGCTCGAGCTGCGCTTTTCCGATACCGGCGGTCAGTTAATTGCCAGTCGTCGGTTCAAACCCAGCGAATACCTGAGCGGAGAAATGGCCGGCAAAGAAGAGATGCCACCCCAGACGCCTATCCACATTGCGCTGGACATCCTCGATCCGGGTGCCAAAGCGGTGAATTACAGCCTGAACTTCCGTTCGCCGGAATGACGGCTTTATACCGAAAAGACGGACTGCGTCTAAACTGGAAAAGGCTTTCTGCGCTCAAGAACCCGGCATGATCGCCGACGTTTTTATGCCAGACGCACTGTAATTGCGCGGCAGGCGCCCCTAAAAGAACTGTTCAGATTTTATCCAATTCAGCCTTTATCCAGTCATCGAGAGCGGGTATCATGCCAACCCTTTTTCAAACTCTCGGTTCGATCTGAGGGTGGCGCAAGCGGCTGGCTGGACGGGCCGTTGCAGACCGGGTGAAACGGTTTTTTACACGGCCTGCGGATGATTTGGCCTCCACAACAGGTAAGGCTATGTCGGCAGTACGCATCGGCCCATATACAGTGCATAACGGCTTGATTCTCGCCCCGATGGCGGGCGTCACCGACCAGCCTTTCCGTCAGCTGTGCCGACAACTCGGTGCCGGTCTGGTGGTGTCGGAAATGGTCACCAGTGACATGAGCCTGTGGAACAGCCGCAAATCGCGTCTGCGCATGATCCACGAAGGCGATCCCGAGCCCCGCTCGGTGCAGATCGCCGGCGGGGATCCGCAGATGCTGGCGGATGCAGCACGTGCCAATGTCGAACTGGGTGCCCAGATCATCGACATCAACATGGGTTGCCCGGCCAAGAAGGTCTGCAACAAGGCAGCGGGTTCGGCGCTGTTGAAAGATGAACAACTGGTCAATGACATTCTGCAGGCCGTCGTGGCTGCGGTCGATGTGCCCGTCACGCTGAAGATCCGCACTGGCTGGGATCGCGACAACCGCAATGGCCTGACAGTGGCGAAAATCGCCGAGCAGGCCGGCATTCAGGCGCTGGCGGTACATGGACGAACCCGTGCCGACCTTTATACCGGCGAAGCCGAGTACGACACCATTGCCGCGATCAAGCAGGCAGTGTCGATTCCGGTCTTCGCCAACGGCGACATCGATTCACCGGAAAAGGCCCGGCGCGTACTGCACGCCACCGGCGCAGACGGATTACTGATTGGCAGGGCCGCTCAGGGGCGTCCCTGGATTTTTCGCGAGGTAGAACATTTTCTGCGCACCGGAGAAACACTCCCGGCCCCGCAGTTAAGTGAAGTGGAACGCATTCTGCTTGAGCATCTGGCAGCGCTTCACGCGTTCTATGGCGACGTGATGGGTGTGCGCATTGCACGCAAACATGTCGGCTGGTACCTCGCAACGCTGCCGGGCGCCAGAGAGTTTCGCGCCCTTTTCAACCGTTTGGACGATACAGATGCACAGTGCGCCAACGTTCGGGAGTTCTTCAGCCAAGGCTGCAAGGGCCCGGATAACCAGAATGATAAAGAGGTGGCCGCATGACGTTGATGACCGAGACTTTAGTGAGTGGAACAACACCCGTGAGCGACAATGTCAATTTGAAACAGCACCTCAACACGCCGAGCGAAGAGGGTCAGACCCTGCGCGGAAGTGTCGAGAAGGCGCTGCACAATTATTTCGCCCACCTCGAAGGCGCATCGGTCACTGACGTCTACAACCTGGTGTTGTCGGAAGTCGAGGCTCCGCTTCTTGAAAGCGTGATGAACTACGTCAAGGGCAACCAGACAAAAGCCTCCGAGCTGCTGGGCCTGAACCGAGGCACGTTGCGCAAGAAACTCAAACAGTACGATCTGCTTTAAAGCATTCAAAACAGAAAAGGCGACCTTGCACCTCGGTCGCTTTTTTTTGCTGACTTCTTTTGCTTTTGATGGAAATCGAAATGACCGACCAGATTACCCGCCTGCCGATCCGCCGCGCCCTGATCAGCGTATCCGACAAGACCGGAATCCTTGAGTTTGCCCGCGAGCTTGAAGCGCTGGGCGTCGAGATCCTTTCCACTGGCGGTACGTTCAAGCTGCTGAAGGACAACGGTGTTGCGGCAGTCGAAGTGGCCGATTACACCGGCTTCGCTGAAATGATGGACGGTCGGGTCAAGACCCTGCACCCCATGATCCACGGCGGTATTCTGGGCCGTCGCGGTACCGACGACGCGATCATGAACGAACACGGCATCAAGCCGATCGATCTGGTTGCAGTCAATCTGTACCCGTTTGAAGCCACAGTCTCCAAACCAGGCTGCGACCTGCCCACCGCCATCGAGAACATCGACATCGGTGGCCCGACCATGGTCCGGTCTGCGGCGAAGAACCACAAGGACGTGGCAATCGTGGTCAACGCCGGCGATTACGGTCAGGTGCTGGAAAGCCTCAAGGCAGGTGGCCTGACGTACGCACAGCGTTTCGACCTGATGCTCAAGGCCTTTGAGCACACCGCCGCCTACGACGGCATGATCGCCAACTACCTGGGCGGCGTCGACCAGACCGCTGACACCCTCAGCACCGAAGGCCGCAGCCAGTTCCCGCGCACCTTCAACACCCAGTTCGTCAAGGCTCAGGAAATGCGCTACGGCGAGAACCCGCATCAAAGCGCGGCGTTCTACGTTGAAGCCAAACCTGCCGAAGTCGGTATCGCCACCGCGACCCAGTTGCAGGGCAAAGAACTGTCGTTCAACAACGTGGCCGATACCGATGCCGCGCTGGAATGCGTCAAGAGCTTCGTCAAACCCGCCTGTGTGATCGTCAAGCACGCCAACCCGTGCGGCGTTGCCGTTTGCCCGGACGAAGAAGGCGGCATTCGCCAGGCTTATGAACTGGCCTACGCCACTGACTCGGAGTCGGCATTTGGCGGCATTATCGCCTTTAACCGCGAACTGGACGCAGCGACGGCCAAGGCCATCGTCGAGCGTCAGTTCGTCGAAGTGATCATCGCCCCAAGCGTCAGCGCCGAAGCCCGCACCATCGTGGCCAGCAAGGCCAACGTACGCCTGCTGACCAGCGGCCAGTGGAGCGAGCGCCTGCCGGCCTGGGACTACAAGCGCGTCAATGGCGGCCTGCTGGTACAGAGCCGTGACATCGGCATGATCACCTCGGCAGACCTCAAGGTCGTGACGCAGCGTGCGCCGACCGAACACGAAATGCACGACCTGATCTTCGCCTGGAAAGTCGCCAAGTACGTTAAGTCCAACGCCATCGTCTATGCCCGCAACCGCCAGACCATCGGCGTCGGCGCAGGCCAGATGAGCCGTGTGAACTCGGCCCGTATCGCCGCCATCAAGGCCGAGCATGCCGGTCTGCAAGTTCAGGGCGCGGTCATGGCCTCTGATGCCTTCTTCCCGTTCCGCGACGGTATCGACAACGCAGCCAAGGTCGGCATCACCGCCGTCATTCAGCCCGGTGGCTCGATGCGCGACAACGAAGTGATTGCAGCGGCAGATGAAGCGGGTATTGCGATGGTGTTCACCGGCATGCGCCACTTCCGCCACTAATCAGAAAAACGGCCGCACTGTCGCACGCGTCTGCTGCGCCAGTGCGGCCTCGTACTGCGGACCTGGTTTTTCAGACGTTCCGCGTACTCCAGAATCAGCGTCATCGAGGTTTTTGAAATGAATGTTTTGATCATTGGCAGCGGCGGTCGTGAACACGCCCTGGCCTGGAAAGTCGCTCAGGACCCACGCGTTCAGAAGGTGTTCGTCGCCCCCGGCAATGCGGGCACGGCCATCGAGGCCAAGTGCGAGAACGTGGCCATCGATGTTCTGGCGCTGGAACAACTGGCGGATTTCGCGGAAAAGAACGTTTCGCTGACCATCGTCGGCCCTGAAGTCCCGCTGGTAGCAGGCGTTGTCGACCTGTTCCGCAGCCGCGGCCTGGACTGCTTCGGTCCGACCGCAGGCGCTGCACAACTTGAAGGGTCCAAGGCCTTCACCAAGGATTTTCTGGCGCGCCACAAGATCCCGACGGCCGATTATCAGAACTTCACCGACATCGAGCCAGCATTGGCGTACCTGCGTGAGAAAGGCGCTCCGATCGTCATCAAGGCCGATGGCCTCGCCGCTGGCAAGGGCGTCATCGTCGCCATGACCCTGGCCGAAGCCGAAGACGCGGTCCGTGACATGCTGGCCGGCAATGCTTTCGGCGATGCCGGTTCGCGTGTGGTGATCGAAGAGTTTCTGGATGGCGAAGAAGCCAGCTTCATCGTCATGGTCGATGGCAAGAATGTGCTGCCGATGGCCACCAGCCAGGACCACAAGCGCGTCGGCGATGGCGACAGTGGCCCGAACACCGGTGGCATGGGGGCTTACTCCCCTGCCCCGGTAGTGACCGCCGAGGTGCATCAACGTGTCATGGACCTGGTTATCTGGCCGACCGTCAGGGGTATGGCTGAAGAAGGTAACGTTTACACCGGTTTCCTCTATGCTGGTCTGATGATCGACAAGGCTGGCAACCCGAAAGTCATCGAGTTCAACTGCCGCTTTGGCGATCCGGAAACCCAGCCGGTCATGTTGCGCCTGCAATCCAGCCTGGTGCTGCTGGTCGAAGCCGCTCTGGCGCAGGCGCTGGACAAGGTCGAAGCACAATGGGACCCGCGTCCAAGCCTGGGCATCGTTCTGGCGGCAGGTGGTTATCCTGGCGATTACGCCAAAGGTGCGGTCATCGAGGGGCTTGAGGCTGCTGCGCAACTGGAAGGCAAGATTTTCCACGCAGGCACCGCTTTGCAGGACGATCGTGTCGTGACCAGTGGCGGTCGTGTACTGTGTGCCACAGCACTGGGTGACAGTGTCGGCAGCGCGCAGAAGAATGCCTACGCGCTGGCATCGAAAGTCGATTGGGAAGGTTGTTTTTATCGCAATGACATTGGCTACCGTGCCATCGCCCGCGAGCGTGGCGAAGACCAGGAATAAGCAACCGGGCCAGCGCCCGATCAAAGGCGCTGGCCGGTTGACCTGCCGTTACGCAAGTTACCTGGCATTCATTCACGAAGGGATTTCATAGTGCGCTGGCTCAGGATTGCCGTAGCCTCAACGGTCGGACTGCTGACCCTGCTGTTCGTGCTTTCGGCTCAGGCCGAACATGGCGCTGGCTGGTCGACGCTGCTTGACGAAAAGGCCCACCTGACGCTGGATGAAATCCGTTCGGCGCGCTATCAGAACCAGTTCAGCCCCATCGAACTGGAACGCGTGACGGCTGCCGACCGCAGCGGCGCGGTATGGCTGCATTACCACCTGCAACCGACCCAGCATGAGCAACTGCTGCGCATCTTCGCCCCCGACCTTGCCAGCGCAGACATGTACGTCATGGACGGCGATCGACTGATCGATCACCTGCGCACCGGTAACGACGTTCCTCTGGAAGATCAGCGCCTGCCTTCCAACGATTTCCTGCTGCCGATTCCGCAAAGCGCGGCGTCGCTGGACATCTATCTGAGGCTTGTGTCAGCCCAGAAAATGCGCCCCAGCATTACCCTTGAGCCAGCCATCCAAAGCGCTGCCGACGAAACCGAACCGTTCCTGTTCGGCCTGCTTTTCGGCGCCCTCGCGATGCTGATCGTGCAGAACCTGACGCGTTTCGGGCATACGCGCTCACGCAGCAACCTGTGGCTGGCAGCCTGCGAAACCCTGCTCGGGCTCAGCGCCCTGCTGCTGTTGAACCTGCTTCGTCCGATTGACCCCTGGCACATCGCACAGACGCCAAGCTCGCATCTGGCGCTGTTGCTGGCCGCCGTCGCCGGCCTGATCTACACCTATTGCTTCTTCATTCATCGCAGGGCGCGCAAGCTGGATCGCCTGTTGCTGGGCATCGCCGTACTCATGGGCCTGGGCGCCCTGATGGTACTGATCGACAGCACGCTGCCCATCAATATCCTGACCTTCGCGCTGGTGTCCGTCACGACGCTGAGCATTCTCGCCGTGTCCATGTGGCACTGGCAGAAAGGCTATCGCTCCGCGCGGCTGTTCGTCTTCGGGATGATCACCTTCAATATCGGTTACATGGTGGTCCTGCCTGGCCTGCTGTGGCTGAGTCTGGTGCCACCACAATGGCTGATACTCGCACTGCTCAGCGTCTTCTGTATCAGCGGCCTGCTGATGAGCCTGGCGCTTGGCGAACGCCACCGCAGCATTACCGAAGACCGTTTCAGCATCAGCCGGGATCAGGCAGCCAGCACCGCCGAAATCAACGCCAAGGCAGAGTTTCTGGCCAAGATCAGCCACGAGATTCGCACGCCCATGAACGGCGTGCTGGGCATGACCGAACTCCTGCTCGGCACCCCGCTGTCAGTCAAGCAGCGCGATTATGTGCAGACCATCCACAGCGCCGGTAATGAACTGCTGACGCTGATCAACGAGATTCTGGACATCACCAAGCTGGAATCCGGGCAGATCGAACTCGATGATGTGCAATTCGACATCGGCGCGCTGGTCGAGGACTGCCTGAGTATTTTCCGCGCCAAGGCCGAAAAGCAGCAGGTAGAGCTGATCAGCCTGATCCAGCCGCAGGTGCCCCGCGTCATCAATGGCGACCCGACGCGACTGCGCCAGACGCTGTTGAGCCTGCTGGAGAACGCCCTGAAGAACACCGACGAAGGCGAGATTCTGCTCGCCGTCGCGCTGGAGACGTCGAAGTCCGGCGGCTCCCGCTTGCGCATATCGGTCCAGGACAGCGGTGAATCGCTTTCCGATGAAGAGCGGGACGAGTTGCTGCACGCCGAGCTGCACAGCAGGAATTTCATGGCCAGCAGCAGGCTGGGCGGCCATCTGGGGCTGGTCATTGCCCGCCAGCTGATCGTGCTGATGGACGGTGAATTCGGCATTCAGAGCAGTGGAACCAAGGGCAACATGCTCTGGCTGACGCTGCCGATGGACGCAAAACTGCTGGAACAGCCGACCATCGACCTGGACAGCCCGTTGAAAGATGCTCGCGTGCTGGTCGTCGATGACAACGACACCTGTCGCAAGGTGCTTGTCCAGCAATGCAGTGCGTGGGGCCTGAACGTCAGCGCCGTGGCGTCCGGCAAGGAAGCGCTGGCGCTGCTCAGAACCAAGGCGCATCTGCGTGATTATTTCGATGTGGTCCTGCTCGATCAGAACATGCCCGGAATGACCGGCATGCAACTGGCCGCCAAGATCAAGGAAGACCCAAGCCTGAACCACGACATTCTGCTGATCATGCTGACGGGCATCAGCAATGCACCGAGCAAGATCATCGCGCGCAATTCAGGCATCAAGCGCATTCTGGCCAAACCGGTGGCGGGTTATACGCTCAAGACCACGCTGGCCGATGAACTGACCCAGTTGAACAAAGGCGTCGTTTCATCAAAGGCAAACACGGTGCCGAACATCCCGGCGAGCGTGCCCAGCGACTTCCGTATTCTGGTGGCCGAAGACAACAGCATTTCGACCAAAGTGATCCGTGGCATGCTCGGCAAGCTAAACCTGAATCCCGACACCGCCAGCAACGGCGAAGAGGCTCTGCGCGCCATGAAAGCACAGCGCTACGATCTGGTGCTGATGGACTGTGAAATGCCGATACTGGACGGGTTCTCGGCCACCGAGCAATTGCGTGCGTGGGAAGTCGGCAATCAGCGAGTACGCACACCGGTCGTTGCACTGACTGCGCATATCCTCGCCGAGCACAAGGATCGCGCCCGTCAGGCCGGGATGGACGGTCACATGGCCAAGCCCATCGAGTTGTCCCAGTTGCGCGAACTGGTGGAACACTGGGTGGCGCACCGTGAGAAGGCTCGCGGCCTGACGTCGGCGGGCGAGTTGTATCAGCAGAACTGACAGCCACGGGAAAGCCGCACGAGGGCCTGATAGACTGGCGACGCCATCCACCAGCTGCTGTGAGTCGAAGCCATGCTTCACGTGTTGTTCAGCGTTTATCTGAAAATGCTCGTGCTTTACAGTCCGTTTTTCGTCCTTTCCTGCTTCATCAGCCTGACCCGAGGCCACTCGCGCAAGGAACAGCGACGCCTGGCCTGGAAAGTGGCACTCGCCACACTGGTCTCCAGCGTGTTGCTCTACCTGTTCGGGAGAGTGATTTTCGATGTGTTCGGGATCACGGTCGATGCATTCAGAATTGGCGCCGGCAGTGTGCTGTTCATTTCAGCGCTGGGCATGGCTCAGGGCAAATCGGCCGTGCAGACCGATAATGTTCAGCAGGATGTGACCATTGTTCCGTTGACCATCCCTTTGACTGTAGGCCCCGGCACCATCGGTGCGTTGCTGGTCATGGGCGTGAGCCAGCCCCACTGGGACGACAAGCTCACCGCTATTCTGAGTATCACCCTGGCCAGCCTGACGGTTGGAGTGGTGCTTTACCTCTCCAACCGCATCGAACGCATTCTGGGTGATCAGGGCCTGCAGATCGTCAGCCGTCTGATGGGGTTGTTCGTCTGTGCGTTGGCCGCGCAGATCATATTCACCGGCATCCGGGGCTACCTGCTGCCGTAAGCAGACTCAGATGCAAGCCGACCTGATCAGGCTCTGGGCCTTCCCGCCCAGATAGCGTGTCACGTCCTCCCGGTGCCTCTCATACGCGCGGCTGTCAAAGGTGTAGATGCCGCCCTTGAAATGGAACAGCAACCTCCGACCGCCTCCCGAATACTCATCGACACTCAGGTGCAGGCTGCAGAGCAGCATCAGGGTTCGCGTCGCGTCGTACTTTTCGCAGGGCACGATCTGAAAGCTGCCCAGGCGGCCTTGATCGAAGCCGTGCTTGAAGTAAGACTCGGCAGCCTGATGCACCGCCATCGCCTGAAACCCGCGCTGCACCATCGCGCCGAGGCGTTCGCGACCGGGGCCACTGGTGATGTTGAACGTGGCCTGCATCAGGTCCTCCACATTGCTCACTACCAGCGAATCCCCCAAAACCACGCCTTTTTCCTGCACACCACGGGCTTTGAGCCGGTTGCGGTAATAATGCATCCAGCTGTTCCACTGCGTCTTGAAATCAAATTGCCTGCTTGCGAACAGTTGCGCGTCCAGCAGCGCGCTTTGAATATCCGATTGGTCCGGACTCGATAGCCCCGGCAAGAACGTCACCAGGCTGGGAATATCCCCCAGGTAAGCAGCATTGTCGGCGTTTTCATTCATGGTGTTACTCCCTTCCATGGGATTGTCACGCGGCGTTACAGGCGCAGGATTTCACGCGCTGCATGAGCAGAGAGCGTGTCTTGAACGGCCTGACGATAAGGATCAAAAGCTTTTGAGCTGAACCGAAAGCCGGCCGCTGCTGCCTGCACCATCATTTCCCCGCCAAGTATCTGCCAGAAATAAAGGGCCGGCCTGAGCGCCGTTGTTGTCATCTGTAGAGCGCACAACACAATCGTTGCTTCATCCTCGCTATGCATCGCGCAAGGCACGACCTGAAAATGCTCGGAGCGCCCGGACGTGAACCATGAACTGAAAAACGCCTGGGCATGCTCGCTGGTCATCAGTTTGTCGAGCGAACGACCGTAGAGCTGGTGAAGTTCAGGAGAGCGGTTAACGGGAAGCTGCAATTTGCGAAGGTCTCTGAGATGGTGAATCTTCACCCTCTGGTCTCGCACATCCGCGTAGCGATTCGCTCCGTTTTTCTCCAGTGATCGCTGATAGGCCCCCTGTCGCGTGCGCCAGTCGTCCCGGTGAGGCACCGATTCATCAGCCTTGAGCTGAGCGTAAAGCAGGCAGTCCAGAATATCCTGCCGCAGTCCCGGCGCGATGTTATGGGCGAAGGACACCAGGTTTTTGCCTGATAACAGGCTTTCTTCAAGGGTGCTCATCAAATGCTGCCCCGGAGCGGCTCGATCAGCGCAGGACGTCTGTTCGACAACGCCTGATCAATCAGGTCGCGATACTGGGCGTACGTCTGGGGCATCAACTGCATCGAGTAGAACGTCAGGCTGATATTGCCCTTCAGGCTTTCAGGTTCGATGGGCTCAAACAGGAAATCCGGGGTCAACGACTGCCCGGTGACGAGGTGAAGCTGCGCCAGGGTCAGGTTAAACCGCGAGTCAACCAGACCGACTTGCAAGGTGAGCGTTGTCTGCGTTTGCTCCGCCCCGTGCGATGTGCTTTGCAGTACGTTATCGGACAGCAGGCGAAGCGCCTGGCTGTTGGACGGCTGGGCACCCGCCTGACTCATGAATGAACGGATGCGGCTCATCGCCTCAGTTGATACCGCGTCGGCAAGTACGCGACCGAGGCAACTCCAGACGGTCTCGACAGGCTCGACGGGCAAGGGCTCACTGATATGTTCACTGGCTTTGTGTACCCAGCCAAAGCGCAAGGCGGCAGCGAGCCAGGTTTCACTCCACTTGTCGCACTCGGAAAATTTCAGGTGTTTTCTTGAAGCGGCCAACTGCACATACAACAAAGCGTCCATGACATCGCTGTACGAGCTGGCGTCTTGCGGTGCTGAAAAAAACAGCAGGCAGCCCGCATTGACGACGGCGGTATTCAATTCCTGTTTCATGGGAAATTCCTTTTATCCCGAAAGCGGAGGCAATCATTGCCTCCGCGAACAAACCGATCAGATTTCAAACTCCTCGATCGCGCCTTTGGCAGTGTCACTCAGCCGCTGACGAATCAGCTCCCGGTGAAGGGAATACAGACCGGTGTTGAGCACCAGATTGTCCTCGCCCTTCCAGGTCTCGACTTCGGTGTCCTGCCATTCCCAGAACAAGACATTGGTGACGTCACTGCCGGTCTTGAAGCTGACGGCGGCCATTGCCAGGTTCAAGGTCTTGTCTTCCGATTCGACGCAGGAAGCAATACGGAAACTGCCGCCGCTGTGGGTCTTGGTCTGCCGCTCGAAAATACGCAGCGGCTCTTGCTTGGCTTTCAGGGCTTCGATGGCGTCCCTGGCGACTTTGAGCATCAGCAGCGACGCTGGCCCAGGCAACGCCGCCGCGGTAACGGCCGAGCCGAGAATTTCAAGGCCGACTTCATCCATCGTGAAACGCTGTTGGGTGCCGCGATATCGGGCGTAGTTCCACTGGGTGGACAGCCAGCCGACTTTCGAAAGCACTTCGTTGAATTTGTTGTACCACTCAGCCCCTTGGGCATCAGGGCTGAACTGCTTATTGGCCACCAGCGTGGCAAACAGGAAGGAGTCCATGACGTCCTCCTTGCTCTGGCGCGACACGCCCTCGGCAAACGCGACCAGACTGCCTTCTACCAAGGCGCCTTTGGCAACCGCATCGTCTTCGGCGGCGTCAGTCAAACCGCCCACCAGACGCGATCCGTCATTTCGGCTCGCCATAAATGCCGCCAACGGCGCAGGGTATTCAGCCAGCTCGCAAGCAGCGATGTAATCAAGGGTGTCGATAGCGTTCATAGGCATTTCCTGTTTCATTTCATTAGTCCTTTAATTCATGAGTCCTGATGGACAGCACGAGACTAGCGAAATAAATCAGGCTGTTTTTCGGCACGCCCACGACCTGGCCGTGGCAACTGCGTGACATCAGTCTGACGTTTCTACTGAGGAGTGCAGAGCGCTGCGCGGTGATTCCATCACGGCGGCGCGGGACGAAAGGAGGTTTCCGAGAATGGATCGGGAAATGAACTACGTGCCTGCCAGCGCGAAGATAACCGTTTCGCTCAGGCATGTGAGCCGGAAACCCGGCTCACAAGGTCAGCATCACGCCAGAACTTCAGCACTTTCCCACAAACCCGGCAGGTCGCTCTGACCTGCCATCGGCTCAGGTTGTAGGCTTGTTACCGTACCAGCGCGGCGTGTAGACCCAGTTGCCACCCTTGTTGCGAGGAAAGGTGCAGGTCAGGGAGGAGCCGATCAGCACCATCGTTCGCATATCCACCTGATCAGGGGTCAACTCGCCCAGCGTGATGACACGCAATGTCTGGCCCGGACGGCCAATGTCACGGCCCAGAGTGACCGGCGTTTCGGGAAGACGGTGCTGGCGGACGATCTCCAGCGCACGCCCCAATTGCCAGGGCCGGGAGCGGGAAATAGGGTTGTAGAACGCAAGGGCCAGGTCTGCCTGACAGGCAAGGTCGAGACGTTTTTCGATGATGTCCCACGGCTTGAGGTTGTCGGACAGCGACAGCACACAGAAATCATGACCCAGCGGCGCACCGGCCTGAGCGGCGGTAGCCAGAGACGCCGAAACGCCCGGCAGAATCTCCAGCTCGACGGCATGCCAGTGTGGGTTGTCGGACTCATGCAGCGCTTCAAGCACCGCCGAGGCCATGGCGAAGACGCCCGGATCACCGGACGACACCACGACCACCGAACGCCCTTGTGCGGCCAGTTCGAAGGCATGTCGGGCACGCAGCATTTCTTCGCGATTGTCGGTGCAGTGCAGCACCTGATCGGCACGAAACGGCCCGGCCATGCGCACGTAAGTTTCATAGCCCAGCACGTCATTGGCGCGCGCCAGTTCGGCCTTGACCGCAGGCACCATCAGGTCTGCCGCGCCGGGGCCTAACCCGATCACCGCCAGCCGGCCACGCCCACGACCGATGCGTTGCACGTCCAGTGGCAGAGCGGCAATGGCAATGGCCATGTCATCGCCGACGCTGATCGGCGGCAATAGTTGCGGCACGGCAGCTGTAGCCATCTGGCTGGCCGATGCGGCAGGCTGGAAGCGCACAGGCACGCCCAGCTCATCGGCGGCCTGATGCAAATACACATTGGCCATCTGGTCTTCACTGGCCAACAGGCAGGCCAGGGATTGTTCGGCAATGCGCGACTCATGCAGGGCCGAACGAACCCGAGCTGCCGTTTCCTCGGTCATTTCAGTGACGGCCACCAGCACGCAACGCGGATAGATCAGCAATTCATTGGCGGAAGGTTCACGCAAAGCAGAGCCGACATGAATCGCCAGTTCGGCTTGCGGGTCTTCAGGCAGTTGCGCCCGGGCGAGCCACGGCGCCTCGCCTTCGATGCGCACCGGCTCACCGGCGAGCAGATCGGAGACAAAGCGTTTGCCCAGTTCCAGATCGCCCAACGCATAGCCGCTGGGAGGGTTGAGCAGACACGTGCCGAAGCGCAGCTCGCCGCTGGTGGTGATCGCCGGAGCAACGCCAAGCCCGCTCGCAATGCTGCGCGCCATGACATTGACCCCGCCCAGACCGCCCAGCAGCGGCACCACGGCGCTGCCGTCTTCGGCCACGGCCAGCACCGGCGGCTCGGCGCCCTTTTCCAGCAGCAACGGAGCCAGCGTGCGGATCACGATCCCCGCAGCACACAGGGCAATGATCGGTGTGTTTTGCCGATACAACTGACGCAACGTGGTGCCGAACTCGCTGTAGGTGCTGTCGGCACCTTGCACACGCTCGGCCAGCCCCTGAATCAGCGCACCGGGAAACAGCTGTTGAATGCGCTTTGCCGTGGCGAGGCTGCCGTTTCCGAGAATGACGATGGCGGGAGTGTCGAGAATCATCAGCCTTGCCACCTGTCACCCGGGACGATAATCAGCGAGAAATACGGCGAAGACATCGGATCGACCTGATCCAGCGGCACGATCTTTTGATTGATCATGGTCGCGCGCTCGACATACAGCGCACGTCCGGCCATGCCCAGCTCGGTCAGCACTTCACGCACTTTATGGAAGTTGCGCCCCAGTTTCATGATCACCGCCGCATCGGCATCGGCCAGTTTGCGTTTCAGGTCGTCGTGGGACAGCACCCCCGACAGCACCGACAGGCTCTGGTTGCGGTACACCAGCGGCGCACCCAATACAGAAGCGCCACCGAGCATTGAACACACACCCGGAATCACTTCGGCCTCGTAGCGATCGGCCAGGCGGTCGTGCAGGTACATGTAAGAGCCGTAGAAGAACGGGTCGCCTTCGCAGATCACCGCCACATCACGACCGGCGTCCAGATGCGCCGCCACCTGAAGGCTGGACTCGTCGTAGAAGTCACTGATGACTTTCTCGTAGGACAGCGGCGCCGGCAACGCTTCGGTGGTCACCGGGTAGACCAGCGGCATCAGGGTCTGAAGATCCTGCAGATGCGCTTCGATGATGCCGAACGCGTTACCCTTTTTGCCCTTGGCCACAAAATACGCCACCACTGGCGACTCGCGCAGCAAGCGCAGGGCTTTGACGGTAATCAGCTCCGGGTCGCCGGGGCCGACACCCAGGCCAATCAATCGACCGCGTGCCTGCATCATTCGATCTCCGTGGCCAGTGCGTTGACTGCGGCCACGGCCATGGCGCTGCCGCCGCGACGACCCTGCATGATCACAAATGGCACGCCACGGCTGTCGGCAGCAAGCATCGCCTTGGACTCGGCTGCGCCGACAAAGCCGACCGGAAAACCGAGAATCAGCGCAGGCTTGGGCGCCCCCGCATCGAGCATTTCCAACAGATAGAACAGCGCTGTCGGCGCGTTGCCGATGACCACCACGCTGCCTTCCAGATACGGACGCCACAGCTCCAGCGCGACGGCGGAGCGCGTGTTGCCCCGTTCCAGCGCCATTTCACGCACGCCTTCATCGTGCAATGTGCAGATGATCGGGTTATTGGCCGGCAGGCGGGTACGGGTGATGCCTTCGGAAACCATGCGCGCATCGCACAGGATCGGCGCACCGGCGGCCAGCGCATTGCGCCCGGCTGTACCGGCACCCGGCGAATAGCGCAGGTCCTCGATGACCTCGACCATCCCGCACGCGTGAATCACACGTACGGCGAGTTTTTCCAGGTCGGCAGGAATCGTGTCCAGGCGCGCTTCGGCGCGAATGATCGAGAAGGAATTGCGATATATCTCCTGACCATCGCGGATGTAATCAATCATGCAATGCTGCTCCGTGAGTCGGCGTTCAACTGCGCACCGACTGCTTCAATAGTAAGGTCACGCGCGCGCAGCACACCGAAACCGGGCTGGGCTGCGTCGCGAAAATAAAGGTCGTAACGGCCGGGCGCAACGGCCAGCAAGGTCACCGGCGCGACATGGGCAGCGGCACAGGAACGCCTGCAACCGCTCAGATGCACGGCCTGACTGGCCGCCAGCCCGGAGGCCAGTTGCAGGGCGTCGGCCTTGGTGTCGGCCAGCCCCTTGGCACAACCGGCAGAACCGGTACACGCCACGATCTGCGCCAGCGGCGAGGTGATCGAGCAGATCAGCCCCGCTGCCTGCAACGCGCTCATCACCGTCGCCGCTCGCTCAACCGCCACATTGGGCAGCAGCAGACTTTGCCAGGGCGTCAGGCGCAACGTGCCGTCGCCCTGATCGGCCGCTAGTTGCGCAACGGTGGCCAACATTGTCGCGTCAAGACGCCCCAATGGCACCACCGCCCCGATCGCGACCTTGCCGGGCTGCCGTTGTGGATAGACACCCACATGGCGATTGCCCTGCACGGGCGGACGCTGCCAATTGGTGACGGCCTGTTCAACCCGCAACGCGCCGTTCAGCCGGGCCGAAAGCTGACGCAACAGCTCGTCCGTCGACACCTCGGCCAGCAAATGCCGCATACGGGTGTGCTCGGGGCGGGCCAGATCGAGAAACAGCTCAAGCAGCGCAACAACCAGCGCCTGACCGGCAGCCAGCGGTACAGCGGCCAGCGGTCGATCATGGGCCGGACAGCCCGCCAGCCCGAACGCCAGCAGCACGTCGCCGTCCAGTGTCATCGCTGACAGCCAGACATCGTGCGGATGTTCCAGCATGACCAGCGCTTCACCGGCATCCAGCGAGAGCGCGAACTTGGGCGACAGTTCGTGGAAACGCGGATGACTCTCCAGTGCGTCCAGAATCTGCGCCGCCAGTGGCCGGGCATCGAACAGCATGCTCGGGTCCAGCCCGGCGGTGGGGCTGAGCATGAGATTGCGCACATCGTCACTGGCCGGATTGGCCGGGCCGAGTCCTGCGGCCATCAAGGTTTTGATCAGCGGGTCATGCGCTGCGCCGATGCCGCGAATCTGCAGATTCGCGCGGTTGGTGGCTTCGATCACGCCGTGCGCATACGTCTGCGCCGCGGCGGCCACCGCCAGTGCCTGGGCGCTGGTCATGACGCCACCCGCCAGCTTGATCCGGCAGATCCCGCCGTCCAGCGCCGGGACGATACGCAGCAACCCCGGACAGGCCGAGGGGCGTAGCGTGACAGACGATGTGCGAGCGGACTGCTGCTCGTTCAATGGATCACCCGATAGTGAACTGGCTGGAAACGGAAATGGATTAGCGCACTTGTACCCCATTGGGCGCGGTATTATGCCTGCTTTGTCCGCAGGCATGAAAAGGCGCTCTGTCGGAAGTTCGGATTGAGGTAAGTGCATGTCGCCGTGGCTGACAGTCGTGGGAATCGGAGAAGACGGTTACAAAGGCCTGGGCAAGAACGCCCGGCACGCTCTGCTGCACGCGGATCAGGTGTTCGGCGGCCCGCGCCAGCTGGCGTTGCTGCCGCCGTGCATTCGCGCCGAACGGCGTGCGTGGCCAAGCCCGTTCTCGCTGAATCCGGTGCTGGAGCAGCGCGGTGCCGAGATTTGCGTGCTGGCCAGTGGCGACCCCATGCTGTTCGGCGTCGGTGCCAGCCTGACCCGCGTGGTCGCTGTCGACGAAATGCGTATTCTGCCAGCGCCCTCCTCTTATTCACTGGCTGCGGCCCGTCTGGGCTGGCCGCTCCAGGAAGTCGTCACGTTGTCGGTAGTCGCCCGGCCGGTAGCCGCCCTGAACGCGCATTTTCATCATGGCGTGCGCCTGCTGGTCCTGAGCAACGACGGCAGCAGCCCGGCCATCATCGCCGGCCTGCTGCGTGATCGAGGCTTCGGCCCGAGCCGCATGACCGTGCTGGAGCATCTGGGCGGTGAAGCGGAACGGCGCGTCGAAGGGCTGGCCAGCGAATGGGGCAATCCTGACATCGCGGCTCTGAACGTGGTCGCCATCGATTGTCGCGCCGATGCCGGCGCCATTCGTCTGAGTACGCTGGCCGGTTTGCCGGACAGCGCCTTCGAGCATGACGGGCAACTGACCAAACGCGACGTTCGGGCCATCACCCTCGCCCGCCTGGCGCCGGTGCCGGGCGAACTGCTGTGGGATGTCGGCGCGGGCTGCGGCTCTATCGGCATCGAGTGGATGCGCGCTCACCCGACGTGCCGGGCCATGGCCATCGAAGCCGATGAAGGCCGTCAGCAACTGATCGAGTTCAACCGCGATGCGCTGGGTGTACCCGGCCTGCAATTGGTGCGCGGCAGTGCGCCTCAGGCGTTGAGTGGTCTGGAACGCCCGGATGCCATTTTCATCGGCGGCGGGGTAACGCGTATCGGCGTACTGGAAACCTGTTGGGAGCAACTGCGCTCCGGCGGTCGACTGGTCGCCAACGCCGTGACCCTGCAAAGCGAAGCCGCGTTGATGGCCTGGCGTGAGCGGCATGGCGGCGAGCTGACGCGCATCCACGTCGCGCAAGCGCAGCCTCTTGGCGAATTCGACACCTGGCGTCAGGCCCTGCCGATCACCTTGCTGGACGTAGTCAAACCCTGATGCGCGAAGAAACCGCCGAGCAACCTGCCCCGCTGCGCAGCGGCCTGACCACCGGCAGTTGCGCGACCGCGACCAGCCTGGCGGCAGCCAGATTATTGCTCAGCGGGCAGGTCAGCGATGCGGTGGACATTGTGTTGCCCAAGGGCAGGCAGGTGCAGATGCGTCTGGAATTTTGCCGCCTGGTGGATAACGCCGCCGAGGCCGGGACGCTCAAGGATGCGGGCGACGATCCCGACGTCACGCATGGTGCGCTGGTGTTTGCCCGCGTCAGGCTGGAAACGGCCCCCGGTGTGCGCTTCGTGGCGGGCGCGGGCGTCGGCAGCGTGACCCGTCCCGGCCTGGTACTGGCGGTCGGCGAACCGGCCATCAACCCGGTGCCCCGCCGCATGATGAGCGAGCATTTGCTGCGGCTGGCAGAAGAACACGGCTACAGCGGCGGGTTCGAGGTCACGATTGGCGTCGAGGGCGGCGAAGCGCTGGCGCTCAAGACCATGAACCCGCGCCTCGGCATTCTCGGCGGGCTGTCGATTCTCGGCACCAGCGGAATCGTCCGGCCGTTTTCCTGCGCGGCGTACATTGCTTCGATCCATCAGGGCATCGACGTCGCCACCACCAATGGCTACCGGCATATCGCCGCATGTACCGGCAATGCCAGTGAAGACACCATGCGTCGCGTCTACAACATCCCGGATATCGCCCTGATCGAAATGGGCGACTTTGTCGGCGCGGTGCTCAAGCACCTGCGTAAAGTCCCTGTGGATAAGTTGAGCCTGTGCGGCGGCTTCGGCAAGATCAGCAAACTGGCGGCCGGCCATATGGACCTGCACAGTCGCCATTCCAGCATCGACCTGCCTCAATTGGCGCGTTGGGCGGCGCAGGTGGGCGCGGACGAGGCCTTGCAACAACAGATCCTGCACGCCAATACCAGTCAGCAAGCATTGGCGATGAGCGCTGCGGCCGGGGTGCCACTGGGTGACGAAGTCTGTCGTCATGCACTGGAGTTCGCCCGCAGCGTGGTGCCTGCAAACGTTCGGGTCGAAGTGTTCGCGATTGATCGCCAGGGCGGAGTCGTCGGTCAGGCGGGCGTTGACCTACAGAAAGAGATCCCATGAAACGAATTCTGCTGCTGGGCGGCATTACCGAAGCGCTGGCGATTGCACGCAGGCTCGGGCCTGAACACATCTACAGCTTGGCGGGCGTGGGCCGGGTGCCTGCCGATCTGGCCTGTCAGTTGAAAGTCGGTGGCTATGGCGGCGCAGAAGGCATGGCGCAGTACATGCGTGAACAGGGTGTCGACCTGCTGCTGGACGCGACCCATCCTTATGCCGCACAGATCAGCCACAATGCGGCGCTTGCGGCGCAGATGACGGGTATCCCCTGCTGGGCCTTGCGGCGCGCGGCCTGGCAGGCCGGTCCAGGTGATGACTGGCGTGAAGTGGCCGACTGGTCAGCGCTGGTCACGGCGCTGGCCCCTTTCAAGCGGCCGCTGTTCACGCTGGGGCGCGAGCCTTTGCAGCATGTGCATGAAATCCCGGAACACCAGTTCTGGACCCTTCGCGCCCTGGACAGCTACCCCGGCAACGACCGCTGCGAAGTGATCGGCGCACGCGGCCCGTTTATGCTGGAAGATGAGCGTCAGTTGTTCGAACAACGCAATATCGACGTCCTGATCAGTAAAAACAGCGGCAGCAGCTCCACCGAACCCAAACTGGACGTCGCACGCGAACGAGGCCTGCCCGTCCTGATCCTTAAGCGCCCGCCATTGCCTGAAGTGGATCGGGTGTTTTGGGGGGTGGATGAGGTGTTTGGGGCGTTGGGGCTGGAGTTTTGAGACTGTCTCAAATACGAGATCGCCGCCCGGTCGCCCATGTGGGAGTGAGCTTGCTCACGAAGAGGCCTGCCAAACCACAGAAAATCTAACTCGCCCACCAGTCCGCCTTCGCGAGCAAGCTCGCTCCCACAAGATCAATGCAAGCTTTGAGCGGCAGCACTCGCGAGCAGTGCGGATCGCCGCCCCGGTCGCTACCGCATGATCAACAACGCCCATGTGGGAGTGAGCTTGCTCACGAAGAGGCCTGCCAAACCGCAGGAAATCTGACGCGCCCGCCAGTCCGCCTTCGCGAGCAAGCTCACTCCCACAAGATCAATGCAAGCTTTGAGCGGCAGCACTCGCGAGCAGTGCGGAACGCCGGCCCGGTCGCTACCGCATGATCAACAACGCCCATGTGGGAGTGAGCTTGCTCACGAAGAGGCCTGCCAAACCGCAGGAAATCTGACGCGCCCGCCAGTCCGCCTTCGCGAGCAAGCTCACTCCCACAAGATCAATGCAAGCTTTGAGCGGCAGCACTCGCGAGCAATGCGGACATCCGCCCCGGTCGCTACAGCATGATCAACGACGCCCATGTGGGAGTGAGCTTGCTCACGAAGAGGCCTGACAAACCGCAGAAAATCTGACGCGCCCGCCAGTCCGCCTTCGCGAGCAAGCTCACTCCCACAGGATCAATGCAAACTTTGAGCGGCAGCACTCGCGAGCAATGCGGATCGCCGCCCCGGTCGCTACCGCATGATCGACAACGCCCATGTGGGAGTGAGCTTGCTCACGAAGAGGCCTGACAAACCGCAGAAAATCTAACGCGCCCGCCAGTCCGCCTTCGCGAGCAAGCTCACTCCCACAGGATCAATGCAAGCTTTGAGCGGCAGCACTCGCGAGCAATGCGGAACGCCGCCCCGGTCGCTACCGCATGATCGACAACGCCCATGTGGGAGTGAGCTTGCTCACGAAGAGGCCTGACAAACCACAGGAAATCTAACGCGCCCGCCAGTCCGCCTTCGCGAGCAAGCTCACTCCCACAGGATCAATGCAAACTTTGAGCGGCAGCACTCGCGAGCAATGCGGATCGCCGCCCCGGTCGCTACCGCATGATCGACAACGCCCATGTGGGAGTGAGCTTGCTCACGAAGAGGCCTGACAAACCACAGGAAATCTGACGCGCCCGCCAGTCCGCCTTCGCGAGCAAGCTCGCTCCCACAAGATCAATGCAAGCTTTGAGCGGCAGCACTCGCGAGCAGTGCGGATCGCCGCCCCGGTCGCTACCGCATGATCAACAACGCCCATGTGGGAGTGAGCTTGCTCACGAAGAGGCCTGCCAAACCACAGGAAATCTGACGCGCCCGCCAGTCCGCCTTCGCGAGCAAGCTCACTCCCACAGGATCAATGCAAGCTTTGAGCGGCTGCACTCTCGAGCAATGCGGATCGCCGCCCCGGTCGCTACCGCATGATCGACAACGCCCATGTGGGAGTGAGCTTGCTCACGAAGAGGCCTGACAAACCACAGGAAATCTGACGCGCCCGCCAGTCCGCCTTCGCGAGCAAGCTCGCTCCCACAAGATCAATGCAAGCTTTGAGCGGCAGCACTCGCGAGCAATGCGGATCGCCGCCCCGGTCGCTACCGCATGATCGACAACGCCCATGTGGGAGTGAGCTTGCTCACGAAGAGGCCTGACAAACCACAGGAAATCTGACGCGCCCGCCAGTCCGCCTTCGCGAGCAAGCTCGCTCCCACAAGATCAATGCAA